>CAMKDV010000006.1 GCA_946411385.1 uncultured Bacteroidales bacterium | reverse complement strand
TTAAGCTCAGCAACGCCGATGGTACTGCATGTTGTGGGAGAGTAGGTAGCCGCCATTTTCAGAGCCCCTGAGATTCGTCTTGGGGGCTCGTTGTATTTAGTGTGCGATGCTACCAACTCTCCCGCTTGCCTTTACAATGGATTCAAGCATTGGATTCCTGTCTTCCTGTTGTAGTTCACCCGCCCACCCACCCTTAACAGTGGTCTCGGCATCGCATGCCGTTACAATGGCTACCTGTCTTCCATACATTGTATCATTGCGTTGATCACCTGTCTTCCATGCAGTAGTTTTCCCACCCGACCCACCCTTCAAAGGGGACCCCAAAGAGCGCTAACGTAGTGCACTTTTTGGGGAAAGCGGAGGCACGCATCGCTTTTATGCCGCCTAGCGGCATCCGGTGCGATTGCGTTGGCGAACGCGTCTTCCGGTGGCAATGTTTATTATTTGTCTTTTAGGTAGGCGTGCGCTGTAGAGTAGGGTGTTATGTGCTCGCGATTTCATGAGCGAGTCTATCTGTTTTTGTTGAGTGCTTGCGCCGTCAGTCGCAAGTTATTTTGTCCATTCCCCCTGCATGTCATGCAGGTATCCATCGCCTTTCTTCGTTCATTGCGTCCATGGAGAAGTGCCTTGACTTGGCACTTCGAACGGATGGAGCAGCGGGGAGCGTCGCTCCGCCCCAGACATGTATTCGGACAGCGGCTTCTCAGAGCCGCCCACATCGTGCACTTTGCGCTCACTATTGAGCGCATTATATGCTATGCTGTCTTGCTCTCGGTGCGCCCGGGGTCCCCACAATCAACGTGCAGTGGGGTGTCCTTTCCACCGAACCGTATTTTGCATCTCGGTCACATTTTGTAACCTCTAATCGCCTTTCCCGTTAATTTTTCCGCTTTTCTCTTCCTTTTTGCAAAAATATTCACCTCCCTCTTGCATATTTGTATTTTTTTTTGTACCTTTGTCGGCTTTTATTTTTTGTCGTTGTCGCAATAGCTGTTTACCATGAAAAAAATGAGATGTACTTATATTTTCCTCCTGACCTTTTTAGTCATGATGGTAGCGTGTCAAAAGCAAGATACGGCTCTGTGTGAGTTAGATTACTTAATTGAAGGGCGTTATGCCATTCATGCCCATCACCAAAACGACTTGGATTCGTTGTGTCGGATACCGATGGAGCAGTTGAACGACCGAGACCGTTTTGAGCGCTACGGGCAGATATTTGACCGCTACCGTGCGTTCAATATTGATTCGCAACTTGTATATGCAGACAAACGTCTGGCTCTATCTCGAAGCATTGATGACGAGTTTTATCGGGAAGCGGCGCAGATGAATATGTCGGAAGTGATGATGCGTTTAGGTATGTATCATGATGCTATTCAATATCTTGATTCATCGTCAGCAAAAGGAGTGATAGATGTGTTGTATCCGTATTATTACAATCTTCGTCGCACGCTATACGGATTGATGGCTGATTTTGCTATATCTGAGGCCCAGCAGACTTCCTATCTCTCTCTTAAGCGGCTTTATACCGACTCGTTGATGCAGGTGCAAGAGCCCGGTTCGTTCTATCAAGAGGTAGTGCATGCCGACGGGCTATGTGCGGAGGGGCAGTACACCGAGGCTCTTGAATTGCTGAGCCGATATGAATCTCAACACTCTATCAGTGCAGACCAGCAGGCGATCTGTGCTATCACCAAGGCACAGATATACCATAAGCTGGGCATGACAGATCAAGAGAAAGAGCAGCTGATCATCTCAGCTTGCAGCGATATGCAGGCTGCAATCCGGGAGTATATATCTCTGCGTGAGTTGGCATTACTATTATATCACTCAGGTGATATTGAAAATGCTTACCGCTATATGCGTTGTGCCATTGAGGATGCCAAGGCCGGCTGTGCTCGCGGCCGAACTATTGAGTTGGGCATGCTTTATCCTATTATTGAGAGCGCCTACCAGCGGCATGAACAGGTTCACCACCGACTGCTGATAGGATTTATGAGTAGTATAGTGCTTGTAGTCGCATTGCTGGCGGTGTTCCTGCTGTACAATGCCCGTCAGCGCAGGCGGTTGGCATCGCTGAACAAACAATTGCAGGTGACTTACTCCGAATTAAAGGAAAGTGACCAGATTAAAGCCATGTATGTCGGTCGGTATATGGAGATGTCGTCGCTGCTGATTGACCGCTTCGACTCGTGGCGCAAAGCATTGAATCAGCAATTCAAGAACAACGAGATAGCCAAGGTGCAACAGGAACTGGCTTCGCACCATTTTACTCAAGAACAGTTGGCGACCTTCTATCGCAATTTCGACGAGGCGTTCCTCAATATCTTTCCCAACTTCATTAACGATGTCAAGCAGTTGCTGGTGGATGGCACAGAGTTCCGCATCAAGTCGGGCGAACAACTCAATACGGACCTGCGTGTACTATGTTGTATCCGTTTGGGAATTACTGACAGCGCTAAGATAGCATCGTTCCTGCGCTACTCTTTATCTACTATATTTAATGCTCGCACGCGTATGCGAAATCTGGCTAAAGGGGATAGGGATAGTTTCGAAAAGAAGGTCGCAATGCTCTAAAGCGGCCTTTTTGCTATGTTTGGTTCACTACTTTTTTCTTGCGGCGGGCTAACTCATTCGTACATGAAAATCAGCAAAATGTGGGTTTTGTACATGCAAAATCCACTACTTTTTGCGTTCGCGCTATTGCGTATTTGAAAAAAAAGTAGTAACTTTGCATCGTTTTTAGAAAACAGATATCATGAAAAATTAACAATCCGATACGTATGAAGAGTATTCGATTTTTCTCCATTCTAAGCATTCTGCTATGTATCGTCTTGTCGGTCCGGGCGCAGGTTAGTGGCGTTGTTGTGGATAACACAGGTGAGCCGCTAATCGGTGTGAACGTTATGGTTAAAGGTACGACCATAGGAACGATTACAGATTTTGACGGCAATTTTGCCATTGATGTAGCCACTCCGGCTACGATTGTAGTCAGTTACATGGGCTATGACACGAAAGAGTTGGAAGTGGTTGGCAGCGAACCTGTCAACATCACTCTTACAGAAAGTACCGAACTCTTGGAAGAGGTGGTTGTAATCGGTTACGGCGTACAGAAAAAGAGTGACTTGACTGGTAGTATCGCTCAGGTTAGCGACAAGGATCTGCAGAAGCAACCGTCACCATCGCTTGGTGCTGCTTTGGAAGGGCGTGCTGCCGGTCTGCAGGTTACCGGTTCCGGTGCACCGGGTAGCAATGTGAGCCTGAACATTCGTGGTATTGGCAGTATCAACAACTCCGAACCGCTGATTGTGATTGACGGTGTACCAACTGATGTTCCGCTAAACATGATCAACATGGATGATGTTGCCAGTGTGGATGTACTCAAAGATGCCTCGGCTACGGCTATATATGGTTCGCGCGGTGCGTATGGTGTAGTAATCATCACCACCAAGAAAGGTAGCAACGAGAAGGGACACATCAGCTTGAAAGCCTCGTTCGGTTTTGACCAGATTCAGCGAACATTACCACTGCTCAAGGCCTATCAGTTTGCCTCGCTGCACAATGAGATGATGGCTGCTGCCGGTCAGCCGCAGAACCCTGCGTTTGCCGACCCGACCGCTTTGGGCGATGGTACGGATTGGATGAGCGAACTTTATCAGTTTGCTCCCACGCAGAACTACGCCATCAGCTATAGCGGTGGTACAGAGAAGAGCAACTTCTACGTATCCGGCGCATATTTTGATCAGAAAGGTATCATTAAGACCACTGATTACAAGCGTATTACCTTGCAGTTCAACCATGACACCAAACTGTTTGACTGGTTGCGTTTCGGGCACAAGTTAAGTCTGAACCACGACATCAAAGCGCAGGGCAACTATGACATACAGAACACCATGCGTGCCCTGCCTACACAACCCATCAAGAACGAAGACGGCTCATGGGCAGGACCGGTCGGCCTGGCAATGTACGTAGGTGACATAGCTAACCCTATCGGCAAGATGATGGAGAACAGCAGTCAGACCAAGGGTTATAATCTGTTAGGTAACATCTACGCCGAGATTACTCCTATTGACTGGCTCATCTTTCGAACAACGTTTGGCATGCAAATGTTGTTCTGGGATTCCGAAGGATGGACTCCGCAATATGACTGGCAGCCCATTGCTCAGCCGGAGTCGGAGCGTAGCCGTAGTTTCAACAAGAGCATTACATGGCTGTGGGATAATACGTTGACTTTCAACAAGACGATTAACCAACACTCCATTACGGCTATGATCGGTTCGTCAATGCAGGCGAATACCTACGAGTTTATGAATGGCGCTGTACAGGGCTTCATCTCTCAGACCGCCAGCCAGCTTAGTAACGGTCTGTTGGAACCGACCATAGGCGGCAACCGCAGCCAATGGTCATTGCTCTCGTTCATGGCGCGCGCCACGTACGGGTACGCGAACCGATATATGATTACCGCTACGGTGCGTGCCGACGGTTCAAGCCGTTTTGCAAAAAAGAACCGTTGGGGCGTGTTCCCTTCCGTAGCTGCAGCATGGAGAATAAGTGAGGAGCAGTGGTTCGAAAAATCGTTCTGGCTCACCGATCTCAAGTTACGTGCCGGTTACGGTCAGACGGGTAACCAAGCCAGTGTCGGCAACTATGCTTATGCCAGCCAATTGCAGACCGTACAGTACGTGTTCGGTGACAAGCAGGTTCCCGGACTTGCTCCATGGGTGCTGCCTAACCCGAATGTGCGCTGGGAGACTGTGGAACAATACAATATTGGCTTAGACTTGTCGCTGTTTGACCAGCGCCTGCATGCGAATGTCGATTACTACATCAAGAATACAAATGATATGCTCGTGCCGATGTCTGTACCAATCAGCAGCGGTTATTCCGATGAAGCAGTGCCAAATATCAATGCGGGAAGGATGCGTAACTCCGGTGTGGAGGTCAGCCTGAACAGCATGAATATTAAGAATAGCAATTTCACATGGACTACTACGGTGAACTTTGCCTACAACCGCAACCGTATCCTGTCACTCAACGACGATGTGCCGATGTACTTCGACTGCAATATTCACAAGGTGGGCTATCCCGTTGCAGCGTTCTATGGCTACGTGACGGACGGTATATTCCAGACGCAGGCAGAGATCGATGCCCACGCTGTGCAGACCATAGGTAGCGATAAGTACACCAGTACGCAACCCGGTGACATCCGCTTCAAAGACCTCAACGGTGATGGCGTGATCAATGAAGACGACCGTACCATACTCGGTTCGCCCACACCGGCATGGACGTTCTCGATGAGCAATAGTTTTGATTTCTACGGAGTTAGCATCGAAGTGTATCTGCAAGGCGCAGCCGGTAACAAGATTTACAATGGCAACCGTTCCACCCTTGAGGCGATGTCCGTAGCCCAGAACCAGATGACTACGGTGCTCGACCGCTGGCGTCCGGATAACACCAACACTACCGTGCCGCGTGCAGTGTTCAGTGATCCGAACAAGAACAATCGGGTCAGTGACCGATTCCTTGAATCGGGTGATTACCTGCGACTCAAGAGCATTACTGTAAGTTATACGCTGCCCAAGCAATATACCAAGAAAGCCCTCATGGACGAGGTGCGTTTCTCTATATCAGGTCAGAACCTCTACACGCTCACACGCTACACAGGTCTTGATCCGGAAGTCGGAGGCAGCGGTATTGACAGCAATGTTTATCCTCTCACGCGTAACTTCACCTTCGGACTTAATATCACCTTCTAATGCCTACGATTATGAGAAAGAATATATCTAACAGCCCGAAGGGCGGTCTAACAACAAAGTGGTCATACAGGCTATTTATAGCCGGTCTGACAGCGTTAGTGCTCACATCCTGCAACTTCCTTGAGCGTCAACCATGGGATTCGGTGGATACCACCAACGGGTTCCAGACCGAAGCGGATGCCGAGGCGGCTGTCAATGCCTGCTATCAGCCATTGCAATGGGCGAAGTTGTACAACATGCGTATCTGGACGCTGGATATTATTGCCAACGAAAGCGTGGTGGGTGCAGGCGGTGGCTCGGACGGCTTGGAGACGGTTGAAATGGCTAACTTCATTGCCACAGCCGACAACTTCGCCGCACTTGATCTCTGGCGCGGACCTTCACCGGGAATATTGCGTTGTAACTTCGTGTTGAAAGAGGTGCCCTCAATGCAGATAGAGAACGATCTTAAGAATCGCATGCTCGGTGAGGCACATTTCTTGCGCGCACATTACTATTTCATATTGGTTCGTTTGTTCGGTGGTGTACCGATGCCTACCGAGCCGCTCACATCTGACAGCAACCTGAAGATGCCTCGTGCCTCGGTTGATGAAGTGTATGCGCTGATTATTTCTGATTTACAGGAGGCTATAGCCCGTCTGCCGCAACGTAGCGCCTACGGCACAAAGAACGTTGGGCGTGCTAGCAAAGAAGCCGCCATGGTAGAACTGGCACGTGTCTATCTGACCTATCAGCCTGATGTTGCCAAGTACAACGAGGTGGTAAGGATCTGCGAAGAGATAACATCCATGGGCTACCAGTTAGCTGCCGACTATGCCGACAACTTCAATCCCGCCAAGCAGAATGGGGTAGAGTCAATCTTCGAGATTCAGTATTACGGCAAGACGAATCACGACTTCTGGTCCAACGAGAACCAGGCTTCGTGGATCAGTCCGTTCCAAGGGCCGCGTAACTCAGGTATGGCGGCCGGTTGCTACGGCTGGAACCAGCCTACACCTGAGTTCGCCGGTCAGTACGAACCCGGTGATCTCCGACGCGACAAGACCCTCTTCTATGCCGGATGTCCGACATTTGACGGCTATACCTATTCAAGCAGTTACTCCACGACAGGCTATAATGTCCGCAAGTTCCTGCTCACCAAAACGCAGTCGCCGGACTACAACACCAGTAACCAGAACTGGGTAGTTACCCGTTATGCGGATGTACTGCTCATGCAGGCGGAAGCGCTCAACGAACTCGGACGTACCACCGAAGCCGAAGCGCCGCTCTATCAGGTGCGCAAACGTGCAGGCCTCAGCAACCGCAGCCAAGTGGAAGGCCTGTCGCAAGCGCAGATGCGCGACAAGATCATCCATGAACGACGTATCGAACTTGCCTTTGAGGGACACCGTTGGTTCGACATGATCCGTTATCCGAATAACTATGCACTTAACTTCCTGCACTCCATCGGCAAAACCAATGCTACATCCAAGCATCTGCTGTTCCCGATACCGATGCAGGAGATTGAGGCAAACGAATTATTAACCCAAAATCCCGGCTACTAATGAAAACGACGAAATATATACTCTGTTTCCTGTCGTTTGCGCTTTGCGCACTGACAGCATGCGAGCAACCGGTAGATGATCCCAAGCGTGATGAGGCACTTATTCTTACCTCTTCTGCCGATACCGTCATCTGCAAACCGCAGTTAGCCGGTCAGGCTGCTCTGCAACTCACGTGGACTGCCGGCACGAACAACGGTACAGGCTCGGCTATCGCTTATACGATAGATATCGACAAGGCTGGTAACGCCTTTGCCTCAGGACTCCAACTGCTTATAGGCCGCACCATGGACCGCACCATAGTGTTCAGCCATGATATGTTGGCAGATACGCTCAAGCAGGCATTTGCCGACATACAGGAGGAGCAGTTCTATACCTTTGAGATGCGCGTACGCGCCAAGGTGGTCAAGACGGGCGACGAACAGGTTTCACCGGTTATCAAGCTCGTCGTCAAACTCAAAACACCCGTACCGGAGTTATACCTCATCGGCGATGCCACACCGAATGGATGGTCGCTTGAGCGGGCTACAAGCATGCTCATTGATTATGACGATCCTGGTCACTACACATGGAGCGGACCAATGTATCAAGGCGAGTTCAAACTACTCACCTCCACCGAGAGTTGGCTGCCGTGTTATGTTAGTGACGAGACGGATCCTAAAGTGATGCACTATCGCGAGAACGAAGAGGACTACCCCGACTTCAAATGGCAGATTCCATACTCCGGTAATTACACCATTGAGGTGGACACCCGATCGCTGACCATGGTTATCATCTCGCATAGCGAGCCGCCGGTAGAGGAAACATACAGCCATATCTATATGATTGGTGATGCTACTCCTGGTGGTTGGAGTTGGGATGCCATTACCGAACTCTCACACCCGCAGGTGGATGTCTTTACCTACGAAGGACCGCTCAATGCCGGGCAGATTAAGTTCCCCACGGAGATCAAACACGACTGGTCGGGCGAGATGATCTATGCCCCCACGCCCGATTGCGCTCCTGCGGAGAACGGCAGTTACGACATCCACACGGGTGACCCCGACAACAAGTGGCTCATCCCGTCTGCCGGCAACTGGAGCATAACGATTGATATCAAGAACAACACCATCTCATTCAGCGCCTTATGATGAAAACAATGTATCATACACTACCCGTCATGCTGCTTGTTGCGGCATCAGCATGTAATATTATTGCGACGGAGCATGATCCGATCACGTATGGTGAAACGTATATTGCTAACCAGCTCAGTATAGACAAGGCTTGTTATAAGCCGGGCGATGCGGTGCAATTCACCATCAACAGTCTGCCCGCAGGTGATGTCAAGGTGCGCTATCAGCATTTGGGCAAGATACTTGAGGAAAAACCTGTCACAGCCACAAGCTGGTCATGGACTGCACCTGCCGAGGATTACCAGGGATATATGGCGGAACTCCACGCTACGGTCAATGGCAAAGATACCGTCTATGCCGCTATCGGTATTGATGTATCCTCCGACCCCAAACGTTTCCCCCGCAACGGATTCCTGTCAACCTATGGCAGTATGTCCGTTCGTGAGATTGAGTCTGTCATAAGTGACCTCAACCGCTATCACATCAACTACGTGCAGTTCCAGGACTGGCACTGGAAGCATCATCACCCGCTGGGTGGCAGCGCTGTGCAGCCGATGGATGTGTGGACGGACATCATCTCCCGCAACTGCTATCGCTCCTCCGTACAGGGGTATATTGATGCGGCGCATCGTCGCGGGATGTACACCCTGTTCTATAACCTCGGCTACGGGGCGTTGGAGGACTTTGAGACCGATGGTGTGAGCCGCGAGTGGATGCTCTATACCGACAAGCTGCACCGTAACCTCGACTACCATCCGCTGGGTTCGCCGTTTAAGAGTTCAATCTATCTGGTCAACACCCACAATGCGGCTTGGCGTACGTTCCTCTCTGAGCGCAACGACGAGGTGTATGCCGTCTTCCCCTTCGATGGCTGGCAGATCGACCAGCTCGGAGTGCGTCCGACTGCTGTATATGACTACAACGGCACACCGGTTGATCTGGCAAGCTCGTTCGGCTCATTTATCACCTTCATGAAAGAGCAACAACCCGCCAAACGCCTCGTAATGAACGCTGTAGGTCAATATGGTCAGCAAGGTCAGATAGCACCTGCACCCGTGGACTTCTGCTACACCGAGGTGTGGGAGCATAGCAATACCAACGGATATGCCATCTTCTCGGACATCATAACGAATAATGCTTCGTGGTCTAACGGCAAGCAGACCGTTCTTGCCGCGTACCTCAACTACGACAAAGGTCTGAAAGGGCGCGGATGGTTCAATACGCCTGGCATCATCATGGCTACGGCTGCGGCTACAGCGTGGGGCGGTACAATCCTGCAGATGGGTGAGCACATGCTGTGCAACGAGTATTTCCCCGACGACAACCTTGCCATGACCGGTGAACTCAAGCGGGCGATGATTGCCTATTACGACTTTACTGTCGCTTACGAGAACCTGCTACGTCCCGATGTTCCTGCCGCAGGCATCAACAGCGACTGGTACGGCGTGGATGTGACCTGTACGGACGGCAAGTGCGTATTCAACCAGTGGGCACCTGTTAGCGAACAGGTCGCTACGGTCGGCCGTCATGTGGGGAGCCGCGATGTCATTCACTTGCTATCCTACCGCAATGCCACGCATCTTGACTGGTGCGATACGGATGGTGACCAAGGCGCACAGACGATGCTACGCGACATAGCTGTATCCGTTGACTTGAGCAGCAAGCCCGAACGAGTATGGCTGGCCTCACCCGACTGGCAGCAGGGCGCGGCTGTCGAACCAGAATGGGAGTATACAGCCGGTAAGCTTACACTCACCGTACCTGCACTGCAATATTGGACGATGATTGTTGTTGAAAAATAATTTGCGATTATATGAAAAAGAGCATTTTTGTCTTTTGTCTTTTGTCTTTGAGCGCAGCGGTCTTTAGTCCTGTAGCTGCTATCGAGAAAGTCGAATCCCCGTCGTTGAACCTCACGGCGTATTTTGACCTGCAGGACGGTCGTCCCGTCTATTGGCTGTTGCACAAGGGTGACACCGTCATCCGTCCGTCCTTCCTCGGTCTGCAATTGCGCGGCGAGCACTCCCGTGGCAACTTCAATAACTACAATGATGAGTCTAACAGCGATAGCGGTCTGACAGGCGCAGCCGGTCTTACTTCTAACAGCGTAAGCGGTCTAATGAACGGCTTTGTACTCACCGGCTCGGAGCGCTACAGCCGCGACGATACATGGCAACCCGTTTGGGGCGAGGAACGCAACATCCGCAACCGCTACAACGAGATGCTGATCACCCTTAAGCAGCCCGCTAAGGATCGCAGCATACAGATCTGCTTCCGTCTTTATGACGACGGCCTGGGATTCCGCTACATCTTCCCGCAGCAGCCTAACCTCAATTACTTTGTTATTGAAGAGGAACTGACGGAGTTCGCCATGCCGGGCGACATCACCGCCTATTGGATTCCAGGCGATTATGATACGCAGGAGTACGAATACACACGCTGCAAGCTCAGTGAGATCCGTGGCATTCAGGAGAATACCAGCAAGGCGAACCTCTCCACTACCAATTTCTCCACGACCGGAGTGCAGACTCCCGTACTGCTCAAGACCAACAGCGGTCTGTGGCTCAATATCCACGAGGCGGCTCTCATCGATTACTCCTGTATGCACCTCAATCTGGATGAGAGCACCATGACCTTCACCTCATGGCTCACGCCGGATATTGATGGCACCAAAGGCCATATCCAGACCGATGCTGTCAGCCCCTGGCGCGTGATCATGGTGGGCGAGACGGCAAAGGACATCCTTGCCTCACGTATCGTGCTCAACCTCAACGACCCCTGTAAGATTGAGGACACCTCATGGATCAAACCGATGAAATACGTAGGCGTATGGTGGGAGATGATTGCCGGTATGCGCGATTGGTCGTACACCTGGGATTTCCCGTCCATCCATATCGGTAAGACCGATTACTCCAAAGCCAAGCCCCACGGACGTCACGGTGCTACCACCGAGAACGTTAAGAAGTACATCGATTTTGCAGCCCGTTACGGCTTTGATGGCGTACTCGTTGAGGGCTGGAACGTAGGATGGGAAGACTGGTTCGGCAACGAGAAAGACTTTGTCTATGACTTCGTCACCCCGTATCCCGATTTCGATGTTGAGGGTATCCATGACTACGCCAAGAGCAAAGGTGTGAAGATGATTATGCACCATGAGACATCGGGTGCTATCCGTAACTACGAACGTTGGCTCGATACCGCCTACCAGTTCATGAAAAAGTACGAGTACCCGGCTGTCAAATCCGGTTATGTGGGTAACATCCTGCCCATTGGCGAACACCACTACTCGCAGTTCATGAATAACCACTATCAGTACTGCCTGGAGAAGGCGGCTAAGTACCATATCATGGTCAACGCTCACGAGGCCGTCCGTCCTACCGGTATATGCCGCACATGGCCGAACCTGATCGGCAACGAGTCCGCACAGGGAACGGAGTACCAGGCGTTCGGCGGATCGGCGCCTAATCATACGACCATGCTGCCTTTCACCCGTCTCATAGGAGGTCCGATGGATTACACGCCGGGTATATTCGAGAACGACATCCATAAGCTCAACCCGAATAGTAACTCCTGGTGCAACACGACGCTCTGCAACCAACTCTCGCTCTACGTCACCCTCTACAGTCCGCTGCAGATGGCAGCTGATCTGCCCGATAACTACGAGCGCTTCCGCGATGCCTTCCAGTTCATCGTAGATGTGCCGGTGGAGTGGGATGAGCCTTACTACCTCGAAGCCGAACCCTACGAGTACGTGACCATCGCCCGCAAGCAGAAAGACGTGGACGCTTGGTTCGTGGGCTCTACCAATGGCTACGACCCCCGCACGGCTACCATCGACCTCAACTTCCTGCCCGCAGGCAAGAAGTTCAAGGCTACCATCTATGCCGACGCCAAGGATGCACACTACAAGACCAATCCGCAGGCATACACCATCACCACCAAGACGGTGACCAGCAAGAGCAAACTCAAAATCTTCACAGCTGCCGGAGGTGGGTGCGCTATTGCAATCAAACCCTTATAACGGAATAAAATTAGTATTAACCATATAAAATTAAATTATTAATTATTATGAAAAAGTTTACTGTTTTAGCTATTGCTATTCTCTGCTCGTTCACTATGTGGGCAGATCAGAACTGGGAGGCAGTTCACATGTTTGTTGTTCCCCAAGCATTGTGGGAGGAGTGGTCGGACAATTACACCCTCAAAGTTGCGCTCAAGCGCTGGAATGGGGATGATGCTGATGACAACAACTGGGATACGTATGTGTTCCATAAGTCCGATGCCGTGTATGATAACAAAGCCGTATATTTCGGCGATGTATGGATCTGCTACGGCGGTTTTGCCCAGATGGCGTTTGACGCGTATAACGGAGAGAGCAAAGTACTCGAATATACGTTCTGGCCACCGCAGGAAGGTGAAAGCGAAAACAATCATTGGATTGCCAAAGCCGACTTTGAGAACAAAGTGTTCTACGGTTCGAATTCAGAGTTCTTGGCAGACTTCCCCTTCATCAGCAGTACTGCCGGCAACCGTATATGGTTCGACAACACCAATTCGCAATGGGAGAATGTATATGTTCGTATCGGTCGCGATGCGCTTACCGGTGCAGGTAACTATGCCGCTACATGGCCGATGACCCGTCTTGAGGGAACGAACTTCTGGTACGTTGATTCCGAGGCATGGGATAATGCTCTCGTTTGGACCATCACCGATACCAATGACAACAATGGCGAACATAGCATCTATGAGTTCCCGAATGGTGCAAATCGTCTGTATTTTTTCAACTATTCTATCGCGGAAAATATATACTATATAGCCGACGGCGACGCTGCACAGGGTACGGACGAAAATGGTATTAACTACTGGGCTTGCCATCGTGATAATAGCATTCCTATGGGCATCGAGAACACCAATGTTAATGCCAAGGCGGTTAAGCGCATTGTGAATGGCCAGCTCGTTATCATCCGTGATGGCGTACAACTTAACGTATTAGGACAACAGTTCTAATCCTATCAGTCCTGTGGCATTGGTTTGCCGCAGGATTACTAACAACAGCCGGTTGCTGATAAATAAAAAATATAATACAATGAAAGACTTAAGTTTTAAGATTTATGCCATCTTCGCCCTCTTGCTAACCATAGGAGTAGGGCAGATAAATGCCGATCAGAACTGGGAAGCAGTTCACATGTTTGTCGTTCCCGAAGTCTTATGGGCAGAGTGGTCGGATAGTTACACCCTCAAAGTTGCGCTCAAGCGATGGAATGGGGATGATGCTGACCAAGGCAACTGGGATACGTATGTGTTCCATAAGTCCGATGCTGTGTATGATAACAAAGCCGTATATTTTGGCGATGTATGGATCTGCTACGGCGGTTTTGCCCAGATGGCGTTTGAAGCCTATGATGGGGATACCAAAGAACTTACCTATACGTTCTGGCCGCCTGAGACAAGCGAAACCGAGCATTGGATTGAAAAAGCCGACTTTGAGAACAAAGTGTTCTACGGTTGGAATACAGATTACCTGACTGACTTCCCCTTTATCCACAGCGAAGCCGGCAACCGTATATGGTTCGATAACTCCGATGCCCAATGGGAGCATGTATATGTGCGTATCGGTCGCGATGCGCTTACCGGTGCAGGTAACTATGCCGCTACATGGCCGATGACGCAATTGGCAGGAACAAACTTGTGGTATGTGGATTCTGAGGATTGGAGCAATGCCCTCGTCTGGACCATCACCGATTACAATGATAATAATGGTGATTACAGCGTGTATAACATGCCCTCAGGTACGAATCGCTTGTATTTCTGCAATTATTCGATCATGGAAAAGTTGCTCTATCTCGCTGACGGCAATGCTGCACAAGGCACGGACGGAATAGGGGTGAACTATTGGGCGTGTCATAATGTACCATTCTTTACCCGCGACGGCTTAACCCCGGGCAACTACGGCACGGTGTGTCTGCCTATGGGTTCGCCTGAGTTTGCCGGAGCGGAGTTCTACCGCGTAGCCGGTAAAGAGATGGACGGAGCGCAGCCCGTCAGCATCGTTCTCGAAGCCGTCAATGCGCTTGCGCCGGGCACGCCGTATGTTTTCCGCGCTACAGCAGATATCATGGTGCTGCATAACGAAGGCACGTATGCCGATGATCCTGACAACAGCCAATCCAACGGACTGATTGGCTCTTATACCCAGCAGGACATAGCGGATGACGCTAACCACTACATACTGCATGACAACCAGTTGTATCAGGTCAATCACTCCAAGGTGGGTGCGTACCGCGCCTACTTCGATTTGTCGGAGATGGACGTGTTTGACCCCGCTGCTCCCGCACCTGCCTCGCTACGCCGTATGGGCATCAACCGCCCGAATATGCCGACAGCAGTGGAGAATGCCGCAGCAGATGCTGTCGCTACACGTAAGGTGCTCCGCAATGGGCATCTGTATATCGAGCGTGACGGACGCATCTATACCATTCAAGGGCAATCAACTACATTGCCGATACATAAATAAACGGTTAACTCTAAATGGATACGATTATGAAAAACTACATTCAACCGCAAACGGATTATATGCTTTGCACATCCATGAGTGCCGTATGTACGGTTTCCGAACCCTTGGGCATAAACATCGGCTCACAAATCTCCGAAACAGGCGTTGTCGGCGATTAAGCGATATATAACTTATTACGAGCACTATGAAAAACAGAATCAATAGATTTATGAGTAATTGTTACAACAGAATCAAGCTCGTCTTATTGATAAGCATGCTATGTTCTCTCTCCATCGGTCAGATGTGGGCTGGAACGAAGCGTATATATTTTGATTATTCTGCGGTTTCGACAGATTGGCCTGCGGCAAGTGCACGAATGCGCGTGCATTGTTGGGGAGGCGATGTGGATGGTGCCGATTATGACATGTCCGCTGTAACAGGTGAGTTGAATCTTATATATGCGGATATTGACGAGGGACATACCAGCCTTTGTTTCTTTCGCCAAGATCCGAATAGTAATGATTGGTGGAATCAAACGCAGGATTGGGGGAACAATAGGTAGCTATAATCGCTTTAAGATTAAGAATGCAAAAGGAGAGTATGATAAGGATAAGGACAAATACCTTTGGGCTGATACGGATGCAGGCACTCGTTGGGCACAAAGTGCTTCGATTGATGGCCTGTTAAATCCGATGAATCCCCATCTTCAAGCTTTTAACGGGGATGGCGAGTTTACGGCTACATTAGCAGCACACACAACGTATGAGTTCAAAATCCTGGATGGCACTACGATGTATGGCATTAATAACCATGTGTGGACAAGTTCTGTTTCTGAATATACATTAAAGTCCGGAGAATACCAAGTTCGTTTATGTACGTCTGTAGCCGGTACCTATACGTTTACTTGGGATGGAACAAATCATAAACTTTCTGTGGCTTATCCGGAAGTTGACCATCCTTCTATTGACTATTGCTACGTAATCAAATATGATAGTTGGGGAGAACATCATAATATCCATTTGTGGAATGGTAGCAGCACTTTAGTGGCAGAATGGAACGATCAAAGTACTATTCAAGGAACAACATCTCCGGGAACAGAACTCTATAATACATTTGAATACGACGGTGAAAATTATTTCTATATCTCACCGGGCAACTTTGCCAATTTCCTTGTAAGTAAGAATGGAGATGGTACAGATAGATCAGGGGATTTGACATCATCGGAAGGTTATGGTAAATATCGTTCATGGGCAAGTGGCGACGGATGGCAGTGGCGTACCTTCACCGTCCGCATCCAATTGGAGAACGAGGACGCAACAAGTGCCGGTACAGAGTACCAGGATATAGCCTTTAACTCCGGTGTCCTATCGGATATTACATGCCCTACGAAGACGCACTACGATTTCCAGGGCTATTATACCGAAGATGGTGGTACGGGTACGCAAGTCATTGACAAAGACGGTCATTGGATTGCTTCCGTGGCTGATTATACCGATGCCGACAAGCATTGGATTCATGCCGGAGCTACTACGACCCTTTATGCTAAGTGGACGGAGCACGAATATACGATAACTACTGCTGTTTCCCCTACCGGAGCAGGATCAGTCAGTAGCGGTTCTATTAAGGCGAAATACGTGACACCTACAGGTAATATTACAGCTACGGCAAATGCCGGCTGGGTATTCAAAGAGTGGCAGTTCTCGAAGACAGGTGTGGCCTATGATGCTTATTCTGCCGATGATTATGATTCTTTTGACAACCCAGTGCGTATCAATGCAGTACATGACGGAACACTTACTGCAGTCTTTGAGCCGAGATACTATCTGGTAGGAGGCGAGATAACAGGTCCTACAGATGGAGGTTCAGGAACAAGCAGCGGTATGCCCGGATGGGATAATTATAATAAACCTTTCAAGGTGGTTACAACAAGTCCGGTATTGGATACTTGCAAGTTGACCCTGGGCACGAATAAGAACTTCTACATCATGGTTCGTGACAAGGCAAATGGGTTGAGTTATGGTAAGATCAGCGGAACGTTAGGAGATAATATGACCATAACTTTTGTGGATCAGGATAATAAAGTACTTTTCTATTCCAACGGTGGTACTGAATACACCTTCAAGATCACAGCTATTGATGGTTCCGGTCGCCCGACGGTATCTGTTGAGCGTCCGCACCAAGTATATTTTGGAACCGGTTATGCCGGAATAGATAATTTAAGCTCCGTTACAAGCGGAACAACAGGTGGTACGCTGGCTGTATCAACAAGCGCAGGTTCTCTATCTAATGAGGACTGGGTAACTTATGGAACAAATGTGACCTATACACCGTCTGCAGCAACAGGATATACCTTCGAGGGTTTCTACACTTCCGACGCATACTCGTCGCGCTTTACGCAGGACAACCCTTGGGTTCACTACAACATAAACGGCGATGACCATGTATATGCGAAATTCGAAGAGAAATCTACTTCTGTCACCCTTGCTAATGACGGAAACGGAAAAGTACAAATCAGCAGTACGGACAAAACGAGCACCACTTGTGGTGTCACGACCACTCGCGAATTGACAGCCGTTCCGAATGACGGATATATGTTCAGCAGTTGGACAAAAACCTCCGGTGATGATATTACGATCTCAGATACAGGTACTAATCCGACTACCCTTAGAGGACAAGGAGCCGGCGCTACTTCCGGTCAAACGGTTACTGCTAACTTCACCTATCGCTGGGTATTATCGGCTCAATCTGACGGCTGGGGCTCTTCTGAATTTATAATCGGTAATATCGCTACCGTTTCTGGTGATATAGTCGGTTATGTAGATATATCGTTGGCAGCCAATACGAACTATCAGTTCACGATGAAAGACCTGCTGACCAATGATATATACAAGAATGGATCCGACAAGGTATATTATATGACTAACGGCAATAGTTCTGATTGGGCTTTTGCTACAGATAAGAATTACAACTGCGGTATCACAACAGCAGGTAAAGGCACATATCGCTTTACATGGAATGTCACCAACAAGACCATGACCGTTACCTACCCGGCTTCCTACCAAGTCAACTATGGAGCGTCCGTAGGCGGTAGTGTATCGGTGGTGGATGATGACAGTAATGCCGTCCCTAATGGCGGATATGTACGCAGCGGAGGCTCTGTCACCTATACGGCAACGCCGAATACCGGCTATACCTTTGTAGGATGGTGCGGTAATGATTCCTATGGCGATCCATTCACGACCTATAATCCATGGACCAATAGTAGTGTAGCAGCTACGTCCAATGCCTACGCCAAATTCAAGTCAACCAACTTCGTCATCTATCGCTCCGGTGACAAGGACGATGACCCGCGTGCAGCGTTGGATGACGTAGAGTCTTATGGCGGCGGTACAATCACCGAAACCATCGAATTTCGTATGAAAGTACGTGATCTGGATATGTGGTACAGTCTCTGTCTGCCGTTCACGGTAAGCGCAGTCAAGGTGTGGGATGAGGTCGATGGACCTGCATACTACGACATCGTGCCGTATTACCGTTCGAGTGGTACGTTCTACACCGGACACTATATCATCCGCACACCGGAAAAAACAACTGATCTTTCCCTTGCTGAGTTCGGCAAATGGAATGACCCCGAGAGTCCGACCGGTTATAAGCCATCCAAGGATACCCCGTACATCATCCAGTGGCATGACAGCTATTTCTCAGGTAAGTATATCTCCTTCTTTGGCGCAGCGGATCAGACTATTCCTTCGTTCAGTGCAGGAAGTGCCCCGAGTTCGGACAATGTAGTCAATGTATGCGTCAACAAATCGATGCAAACAGGTTCAGTGGCTGGTGCTTACATGCTCGAAAGCGATTACGGCAATGGTGCATGGTTGCGTCTGGATAATGCCTCGGAGGCACGACCTATTCCTCCGTTTGAATGCTACCTGCTCGTCAATAATCCAACACGAGCACGTTACATGGCTATTCGTCCGGGCATGACCGCGACAGATACGCCTACAGGCTGGGACGATGTCGTCAATTCCGAAACGAAGACGCACATAGTCGTCTATTCGATTAGCGGCATCTGCGTAACGCAGTATAACGACTGCTCGATCAACGAAGCCGGACAACGGCTCAGCGAATCCTATGGCGAGGGATTGTATATCCTGCGCACTGACAACGAGAGTGTTAAACTAATGGTAGGAGGAAAGTAAGATGAAACGAATGATCACTATACTGATTTACTCCTTAGCTATCAATCTGTTTGCAGTGAACTTTACACCGTTTGTCGAACCGGCGAATGTTCCCTTGGCTAAAATGCAGTCGGTCAACAATGCATCTTTTATGTCCTCTGGAAGCACCTATGCTTCGACCATCTATGAGGTCGAATCGTCAACTCAGGAAGCAACCGGACGCTCCATACGCAAAGCACCTCCCGTAAAGGATGATGGTACGCATGATCCCAATAACCCGCAGTTTGCCCCCATAGGCGATGCTGTACTTCCGCTGCTCGCGTTAGCAATACTCTAGCGGCTTTCCTGTTCCTGCACTTTAGGCGCAGGCAGACTTGCCGTATTACTCAAGCAGAATAAGTTATTCTGCGTTTTCACTGTATTTTGTTCCCCCGCTGCTCGTGAGAGTAGCGGGGGTTTTCCCGTAAGTATGCACGGTGGCTTAGACCCGACCGGCACGTTGCCGGCTGTTTTCCCGTGCATACTTACATGACTACATACAATTATTTGCTCAACAAAAAATCTTCCGGAGAACTGAGCATTCTCTTCCAATTGGGACTTCCCGTACAATTCACCTTCCAAATGCGAATCTATTCCTACCACCTTGAACATCCGAACCTAAGCCAATGGCAGATGGCACTACAATTTGATTGTAGCAAAAGCACCATCCACCGAGCGTATCTAACTATGGAACAGGTCGTTGTTTAACAACGACCTGTTTCGTTCCAAAATTCTGGGTCACTTTTCTCGAATATTTTCCGTACCTTTGCATCGGATTTCCAAAACAAGGCTGGCGCCAGCCAAAATTTTAACCCTCGCCCATAAGGCATCGACCATATATGGGCGATAAAATGTAACTAGTATGGCTAACAAAATTTTTATCCTGTTTCCCAACCCGGCTTTTACGCCCGAGACACGGATACTTCCCGACGGAACATGTGTCGCACATTACCTCGACACGCCCGTCTGGTGCTCGCTCGCTGGAGCAATGTACGTACTTGAAGGCTCAACCTTCAAAAGCAGAGTGGTCTCAGGACTGACCCCTCAAAAGAATTATGGCCGCAAGACCTGCAATGGCTGTCCTATCGGGCATTGTTATCCGCATTTCAAGTATCGTGGCAGGAACTACTATGCTCACAAGGTCATGGCACTCTCGTGGATAGGTTCCCGACCTGAAGGCTGGCAAATCGACCACCTCAACGGTGACATCTGCAACTGGTCTATCACCAACCTGCGCATCGTAACCATCGCCGAGAACTACCGCTGTGCCCTCATCCTCCGCTCCCTCCGTCGTGACAGCATCGATCCCACCTGCTGCTCATCCGACACCCTCCTCGCCCTCTTCACCGCCAACAATGTGGCTGGGGATGTCTATGAAGGCGAGTAACTAATTAACGTTTTGCGCAGCAAAACCATTTTAACTATTTAACGTCGCGCAAGCGACCATCTTAACAGCAATAATTATGCAAGCAATAGAATTAACCCAAGCGTTGATAAACGCCAACGATGTAACCATCACTAAAGTAGATGCACTGGTAGAAACCTCCGTCCTCAAGCAACTCATCGAGTCATGCAAAGCCCGCATCGAGCACCTCGACCCCGAAGCCAAGATCCTCGCTGAAAAAGCCCTCTCCGAAATTGGCGAGAACTCCGGCAAGTTCACGCACCAAGGCCACCACTACACGCTGGATGTCGTGCCGGTGTTCGACCTCATCGGTGATACCAAGAAGTACAACACCCCCGAGGCTGCGACCTACCGCCGCAAAGCCCGCGAAAAGGATGAACACAAGAAGCAATCCGCCAAACTCACGAGGGAGATGAAGACGATTCTGGATGCCTATCCCAAAGACCATCCCAACATCATCCCCGACGCCATCACCCGCACCCTCAAGTGCCTCGATTAGCCACCGTCAAGTGCATGAACTAACCACTATCTCGATGCATGGCTTGTTCCTTTTGATGTGCCAAAAGGAACAAGCCTACACAAAAAAGGAAATAATCGTGCCCTTTATGGCTAACAAGTTGACATTGTCTACTACGCATTATATCAACTGATTACAATTTTAACTTGTTCCTTTTTTGATCTCAAAAGGAACAAGTCATCGCAATCAGAATGTGCTGGTCTCTGCCAAGGCATCGACCAATCTTGGGCGATCAATGATCTCCCTAATGCATCGACCATGTATGGGCGATCAATAATCTCCCTAATGTATCGACCATACATGGGCGATCAAAATCGCAAAAAAAGAACTTCCGAAGCAACGAGATTGATTTCGGGGAAAAAGGAGGGTAAGGGTCACCTGCTTTTTGACCTCTGAAATCAACGAGGCTGCCAGGAACTTCGGGGGAATTCCGGAGGCAACTCCGGAAGGCAGTGTCCGAAAAAGAAAAAAAGAACCAAAAAAAGAAAAAATATAAATAGTTACGTTACGTTACGTTTCTCTGACGCACACACGCGAGGACTACGCCAAGTAACGAAACGTAACGTAACTTTCTTAAAAATCATTCAATAAGTAACGTAACTATGGTAACTTTCGAACAATTCTGGCAGTTGCTCTACGACCACGGGTCAAGCAACTACTACCAAAACGAAATCTACGCCCGCTGGTCGCGCCTCACGCCTGACCATCAACAGCAGCTCTTCGACCGCATCCGGCAGAAGATTGCCGACGGCCGTTTTGTCAGCTATAATCCTCTTGAGGCTTTCCACGACAACCTTCCCCGCCGCGCCAAAGTGAGGACGCACACGCTCTCCTATAGCGAGTACTATAGCACATTCCGCACCACCAACCCCGTTGACGGCTGGCAGATGCAGAAAGACGCCTCCGGCAAAATCTTCTACTCCAAAACGCAGCACCTATGACCTCTGCTCTCTCGCTTCTTTCGTCCCCTTCTCTGCGCAAAAGCGCTGAGTATCGGGGTCCCCAACGCAACTTGAAAAAGTTGTGGTGGATGGAGAATTGCCTTGACTTGGCAATTCGAACGGAAGGAGCAGCGGGGAGCGTCGCTCCGACCTAGATTAAGCGGAAGCAATAGTGCGTTCTATGTCGCCTAGCGACATCTGTGAGCACTATTTGCTGAACGCGACAAGACCATCACGGGACCATCTCCTAATCACAACCCAATCACAACTAAGGCAACAAACATTGTTAAGAACTGGCGAATGTCATTCGCCGCTAAAATCAATTTATTATGAACACAGAAAACAAAATCCTCATCTCCGACATCTGTTCGGCTCTGCAAGCCATCGAGCACTACCCGAACCCCGAAAGAGCCTTCCGCATCGGCTGGGAGGGCTGGCGTTCCTACTGCCTCCGCCACGGCAAACATAATCCGGCTTTCTTCTCCGTCAAGTGGAGTGACGGCTGGCTCACACGCGCTGACGCGCAAGACCTCTGCAACTATCTGAGGACGGGTTGGATTCCTGATTTTTTAGAAATCTAAACAAAATCCGCCCCAAAATTTGCAAAATCGCCAAAAACGTGTACATATTTGCATCCGATTTCGTTCAGACAGTGTTCAAAAATGAAATTGTCGATAATTGTCGGTAATTGTTGACCCAATATGATCATTGTAATAATTTTGGTTAATTGTCGGTAATTGTTGACCGCCCATGACCATCGTAATTTTTGGATAATTTTTGGTAATTTTTGACTGAATAATCCTATGAAACTCAACTTGCAACTTTTGACAGCCGCCATCCTCTCCCTCGGAGGTCTCATACTTCTCTTCTGTGGCACCTTCATCTCGCCGCAGGGACAGATCCACGAGTCTCTCCTCGTCGCGTTCGGGGAAGTTGCCACTTTCTCCGGCGCGCTGATGGGAGTAGATTACGTCTATCGCACCAAAAAATAACCCAATAACCAAATGGCTAAATAAATGACCAAATGGTAAATGATAAAATGGTAAATATCTTTATGTTTTACAAACTCATCCGTCATAACCAGGTCGGCAGCGCCGTGTACGGCAAGCTTTTCCGCACCTCGCACTACTACAACCTCCGTACCGGCCAGACCACCGAGCGCCTGCACTTCATCTGCGACACCCTCGAGAACGCTGACCACCTCATCCCCCCGCTGATCTATAAGGTGGCGGTCACCAAAAGCCCCAAGTTCAACCGCCTCCTTCCCGTCCTCGAGCAAGTCCCCGGCCGCACAGGCATTCGTATTCATCGCGGCACCAAGCCCGAACACTCCCGCGGCTGCATATTGGTCTCCTCCGCCGACGAGGCCTCTCTTACCGCCCGTTTCCACGCCGAGCAATCTGCCAACGAGGAGACCCGCCTTGAAATTGTCGATAATTGTCGGTAATTGATGACCACCCTTAATCATCGTAATATTGGTTTATATTGTTAATATTTGACCTTTTAATCCATTGATTTTTGGGATAATTTTTGGTAATTGTTGACTAAAAACCAATCCATTGCAATCCGTATAATCCGTTAAATCCGTACTCTTATGGAAAAAGAACAACAGAACCCCGACTGGAAGACAGTCCTCATCGACATCATCCTCAAGATCCTCACTCTCGGCTTCTATCACATCGAGAAGCACAGTAAAAAGATTGACAATTGACCATTGCTTCAATCGTCAATAAGCACAATCGTCAATAAATCGTAAATCGTCAATCGTTAAATCGTCAATAAGTAGATGGCTAAAGTCGAGTTTGACCCGGGTATAGATTCCGTGCGCGGCATTCTGATGGGAACAGACCCTTTCTATATCCGCCGCTATCCCGAACGTGGCGGTGGTGTGATGCATATCGTGCAGGCGCGTCCCAATCGCTCGGGTCACACTCCTTCACCCGCCGAACTCCGCACCCGCATCACCTTCGCCGACCGTTTCGCCCACCAGCGACACCTCGACTTCCTCGCCCGCAAATGGCACAACCAACCCGAACTCCCCTTCGAACAAGAAATTGTCGAATAATTGTCGGTAATTGTTGACCCAATATGATCATTGTAATAATTTTGGTTAATTGTTGGTAATTGTTGACCACCCTTGACCATCGTAATTTTTGGTAATTTTTGACCACTCATGACCATCGTAATATTGATTTATATTGGTTATATTTGACTAAATAACAATTTAACACTTTAACAACTTAACAATTTAACGCCTATGGCAAAAATCACTCTCCACGGCATGTTTGCCCGCGTGATGGGCAAATTCAACCGCTCCGAGACGCTTTATTTCAAGCGTTGTCCATGCAAGCGCGAGCAGCTCGGCGTTGACCTGCTCAACCCAAGCAAGGCGAAACACTCCAAGAACGTCGCCTGCCAGAACGCCCTCAAAACCGCCGCCCAGGCCGCCAAGACCGCCTTGGCTGACCCCACCCAGCGCGCCACCCTCGAAGAGGCTTTCCGTACCCAATCGAAGTACACCTCCCTCTTCGCCTTCACCGTCGCACAGAAGTACGTAGCCCCGACCTTCGACTAACACAGAATGAATCGACCATATATGGGCGATCTGGTCACTACCTAACAATTTAACAACCTAACAGTTTAACAATTTAACACCCCAAAGAACATGGCAAAAGTAGAATGGAGCACCGGCATCGACTCCGTATCCGGCGCACTCAGCAAACCCAGTAAGTCCGGTCAACACAGCTGCACGAAGATGCTGCTTGGCACGCACCGCACTGCCCCGACCACCAGCAGCGACTGCAACCGTCTCTTCCTTCGCAAGAAGATCAAGCGCACCACACCCGTCACGGCTGACGAGCTGGCTGTACGCAACCGCTTCGCAGAAGTTGCGCGTCAGGTCAACACCCGTGCGCACAACATGTCCACCTACCCGTCGGATTATGCCGCCTTCCAGGCGCAGAAAGACCAGCCGGGCGGCAAAAAGACCTTCAAGGCTTATCTGTGGAAAGTTTTGGGTGAGGTCTACGACGAGAACCAGGGCTAAGCCGCTTCCTCTTCAATCTTCCTTCAGAACCCGTAGCATCTCGCTATGGGTTCTGTTTCATTTTGCAAACGTTCAGGAAGACAGGCTGCGATGAACCATTTTCGAAGGTCAGGAAGACAGGCTGCGATGAACCATTTTCGAAGGTCAGGAAGACAGGCTGCGAAGACCCAAACACGAAGAAACATCTTGCAAACGGTTTGGAAGACAGGAACGAAGAACCACTTACGAAGGATCGGAAGACAGGTTGCGATGGGGTAGGCAAGCGGGAGAGTTGGTAGCATCGCACACTAAATACAACGAGCTCCCAAGACGAATCTCAAGGGCTCTGAAAATGGCGGCTACCTACTTGTGTTACTCTCCCACAACATGCAGTACCATCGGCGTTGCTGAGCTTGGTGTAGTGGTGTGCTGTGGTGCTGTGCAGTGTGGCGCGGCGCGCGCCCAGCGCAGCCGCTGCCACAAGGCGTCTGGGGTGCTCGGATGACAATAAGCGGGCGCACTATGAGCCAGGCTTTCCACGCCCGCCCACGGCAGTCCTTCGTATCCGTATGCCGCCCCGTGCACAGCACGTTTCGCCATACCAATCCATGTCTCGCTCTTACCGTCCGCGTCACGCGCCTCGCGCGTGCATGCCTGCGCCTATGCGCGCTCACGCCCGCTCATCCGCATGTATATACTATAATGTATTACGCGCCCGCTAATCAATCTGTGCCATCCGTCCTGTCTCTGCCATGCCGTCTGTCCCATCTTTAGTCTCGCCATCATTTACTACTGCTGTCGAGCCTGCGAGACATATATTGTCCGTCCCGCCCCCATGTATGGATCCGTGTCCGCCATCCATGTGTACGTGCCGCGATACGACTGCCTGCCGTGTCCGACCACGTTCCAAGCCTGTCTCATAGTGCGCCCGCTTATTGTCATCCGAGCACCCCAGACGCCTTGTGGCAGCGGCTGCGCTGGGCGCGCGCCGCGCCACACTGCACAGCACCACAGCACACCACTACACCAAGCTCAGCAACGCCGATGGTACTGCATGTTGTGGGAGAGTAGGTAGCCGCCACTTTCAGAGCCTCGAAGAGCAATCTTCGGGGCTCTTTGTTTTGTGGCGTGCTGCCTACTCTCCATACCGGGGCCCCCGACGCAAACCATGCCATAGGCTGTTTGGGGCTACAATTGGGTCTTTCTGTTAAATTTTTCATTTTTCCTTGCCTATTTGCAAAAATATGCGCATTACTCTTGCATATTTGCGATTTTTTTTGTATCTTTGTGTCGTGAATTGAGGAAGTGGGTGTTTTTATTGACACTTTGTTGACGGCATTCACTAACTCGTAAATGACATTACTATGGAATGCACTGAGATTATTCAGGAAGTAACGCCGCTGGGTGAGCATGACCTGCTATACGTAGCTGACCGGCACAAGGTGTGCTGCGATTTTCCGTTGCACAGGCATAACCTGTTCGAACTGAACTTTGTAGAGCACGGCGCCGGTTGTGAGCGGTTTGTGGGGGACTCAGTAGAGGCGCTGGGCGAATATGACCTTGTACTGATCACTGCGCCTAACCTGGAGCACGCCTGGACGCAAGGGCAATGCACGAGCAGGGATATACACGAGATAACCGTGCAGTTCTACCTCGATTACCAAAACGGATTTCTGACCACCAATCCTTTCCGTTCTATACAGCAGATGTTCGTGCGTGCACAACGCGGCTTGGCTTTTCCGATGAAGGCGATTATGAATGTGTATCCGCGTTTGTCGAAGCTGGCAAGCATACAAAGCGGCTTTGAGGCAGCGATGGAGTGGATGTTCATCTTGCACGAACTGTCGAAATGTGATGATGCACGCGAGTTGTCGAGCAGTTCGTACGCACAAGTAAAAGCCACAAGCGAAAGCCGTCGAGTTACGCGTGTGAAGGAGTATATATCAGCGCATTATATGGACGAGATCCGTCTGGAGAAACTGAGCGAGATGGCGTGCATGTCGCCTACGGCTTTCTCGCGGTTCTTTAAGTTACGCACGGGCAAGAGCCTGTCGGACTATATCGTGGATGTCCGCCTTGGCGTGGCTGCCCGCAAACTGGTGGATACCGATGAGCCGGTATCAAGTATCTGTTTCGATTGCGGGTTTAATACCCTAAGCAATTTCAACCGGCTTTTCCGCAATAGGAAAGGGTGTTCGCCGACTGAGTTTCGCGAGAAATACGCAAAAACGAAGGTCATTGTGTAACATTTGCTAAAATTGTGTCGGTGAAAGCCGACATTTTTTTGTACCTTTGCACAGTAAATCCGATTAGAAGTGGCCATGAAGCAACAATTCTTATTCAAATCCCTGATCTTTGCAGCGCTCATAGCGAGCGCTTCGTCGTGCAAAGCCGTTGAGCCACAGCCTCAACCGCAGCCTGTTACCTTTACCCTTTGCAACGCCAACGCTACCGCCGAGGTACAGCAGTTATGGGCGGTGCTGACTTCGCAGTTCGAGCAGAAAGCGATGAGCGGCGTAGTGGCGAACATCGACTGGAACACCCGCGAGGCAGAGAACGTCTATCAATGGACGGGGCGTTACCCCGCGCTGAACGTGTTTGACTTCATTAATATACACGCATCGCGCGACGTGAACAAACAAGGCTGGCTGGATTATAGCGACCTTACGCCCGTCACTGATTGGTACAACAAGGGTGGCATCGTAGGTTGTATGTGGCACTGGCAAGTGCCTGCCAACAACGGCACGAACTGGACTTGTTCGCCGGGCACCGAACCCGGGCTGACAAGTTTCGATGCATCCAAAGTGAATGACCCAAGTTCTGCCGAATACAAGCGGATGATTCATGATATCGACCAGGTGGCAGGTTATCTAAAGAAGATGCAGAAAATAGGTATTCCCGTCATCTGGCGACCGCTGCACGAGGCGGCCGGTAACACCTACGACTTCACGGGCGGTAAGGCATGGTTCTGGTGGGGCGCACAAGGCGCAGAGGTGTATAAGCAACTCTGGCGATTCATGTACGACAGGCTTGTCAACTACCACAAGCTCAACAACCTCATCTGGGTGTGGACGTCGCAGGTGGGTGACGACACATGGTATCCGGGCGATGATGTGGTGGATGTGGTAGGCAGAGACAACTATTATGCCCTGCAATACCCGCTGATGAAAGAATACAAAGCGCTGAAAGAGAAATACCCGAATAAGCTCATCACCCTCGCCGAATGCGGCAATGGCGATGAAGTGGATATGTCGCTTTGGTCGAAGATATGGGCAGAAGGCAGCCGCTGGAGCTGGTTTATGCCGTGGTACGACTATAACTATAACAACGGCACAAGTGACGAGCACCAGTTTGCCGGCAAAGACTGGTGGATGGATGCTTTCGGTACGGGTTTGGTGATGGACCGCGAAGAGATGAAAAAACTCTTAAACAAGTGATGCTATGCGGTTGGGAATACGAGTTATAGCAATCTGTGTTCTGTGCTCTGTCAGCGCAGCGGTCTGTACTCTTTATGCTATTGAGCGGACGATATTGTTGGGTCCGAAGACGATTGGCAAGGCGTGGAAGGATAATATTGTGTTGGAGCCGCGGCACTTCGCGGCTGCGCATGCTGGGGATATACTGACGGTATATAACGACAACGCCAAGCGCACGGCTCAGGGGGCATTCCAGAACCCGCAGAACTGGCAAGGTGTAGCGCCGGAGTATGGGTATTTCGGCATCAACGGACCTTTCCGGATGGTGCTGACGGAAGACATATTGGCTATAGCCCGCGAGCACGGCGTAGCCATCGGCGGACATGATTACCGCATCTTGCAAGTGACGATTAGCGATGCGGCGGACTACCCGGAGACGATGGTGTGGAACGGTCCGAGCGTGGTGATGAAAGACGACTGGAGCGCCAATGCCGAGATACCGGCTTCGAGTCTGGCATCGCTTCGCGTAGGCGATGGCCTCAGATTGCATGTAAGCAAAGTGAAACAGGGCGCCGCCGCAAAGATCATGGATTTCACATGGAATGTGATTGACCCGTCGGTGGATGGCGTGCCGGTAGGCGAGAACGGCTACACATGGTATATCTACGACGATGCGCCGCTCTTGAAACTTTCGCTGGCAGGCACGGGCGGCAATGTGGCGATGCGTATCGGCGGCACGGGCTACAAGCTCGATGGCATCGGTATCGTCAGGCAGGTAGGCGAGGTGAGTGAGGATTACAGTGAGGCGCAGCGTGCGCCGAAGGAATATGTGCTGCAACCCGGCGAACTGTTCCATGGGGAGAAGGTCTATCCGCTCGACTGGAGCGGCTATCTCAAGCTAACTGCAGCACCTTTCCAGGAATCGACCGAGAACGATGTGCTCGTCATCAGTTACACGATAGACCCGGCAGCCAAGGCGGCAGGTATCACGCCTCAGATGTCGTTCCGCAGCCCGAAGACCTGGGGCGAACTGACAGGCGCAGCGGAGCCGATAGCCTACATGCTCGACGGCACGGATGTGGTGTATATGTTCGATGCCGTGGCATTGGATGAGGTGAAGACGCGAGGACTTGTGCTTGCAGGCGTCGGCTTCACTCTGACTAAAATCGAATTAATTAGCGCACAATAATGAAAAAACTTTTACTTTTTGGCCTTTTACTTTTCCCTGTTGCCTTGTCGGCTGAGACGATTACCGGTACGGTGATGGACGGCAGTCTGAACGAGCCGGCTATCGGGGCGAGCGTGATTGTGGTAGGCACGACCACGGGTACGGTGACAGACATGGACGGTCGGTTCAGTCTGGATGTGCCTGACGGGAAGTTTATCCTACAGGTGTCGATGGTAGGCTACAAGACGCAGGTGGTGAACATCAAAGGCAAGACCTCGGTCAGCGTCACCCTACAGGAAGACAGCCAGCTCATGGAAGAGGTGGTGGTAGTAGGTTACGGCGTGATGAAAAAACGCGACCTGTCGGGTTCGGTCAGCCAGATCAAGGGCGACGATATCCGTCAGGGCGGTCAGCCGGACATCGCCAAAGGTCTGGAGGGCAAGATCGCCGGCGTGGATGTCAAGTCGTCGGACGGTGCTCCGGGTGGTGGCACCAGCATCACCGTGCGTGGTGCTAACTCGTTTACTACCAGTTCACAACCGCTGTATATAGTGGATGGCGTGCCGTTCGGCACCGACCCCAATGGAATGCCGAGTTCCGGAGCCAACGAGGGCAATAACCAGCAGACCTCGCCGCTGTCGATGATCAACCCCAACGATATCGAGAAGATTGAGGTGCTCAAGGACGCTTCGGCTACGGCTATCTACGGTTCGCGTGGCGCTAACGGTGTAGTAATCATCACCACGCGCAAAGGTCAGAGCGGCAGTAAGCCTACGGTGGAGTTGAACATCAAAGGTTCGCTCTCGCAGATAGCGGGCAGGGTGGAGATGCTTGATGCGTACCATTATGCGCTCTACCAGAACGAGGCGGCCGCCAACAGCCGTCTGTATGAAGGCAGCTCCGTGCGCGACCCATACCGCGGTGAGTGGGATTACCCGTACATCGGCTCGGGCTACGTCTATACGCAAGGCTCGTACAACCCCGCACCGGATGACTTCCTCAGTCCCGGTGTGCGCACGGATAAATATGGTAATGAGGATGAGGTCAGCGGTGCCGACTGGCAGCAGCTCATCTACCAACTCGGCTATAGTCAGGAGTACAACGCCAGCGTGAGCGGTGGTTCGGACAAAGGCTGGTACGCTTTCTCGGGCAGTTACACCCAGCAGCAAGGTATCATCAAGAACACCGGCTACGAGCGTTACGGTCTGTCGGTCAACCTCGGCCGGCACATCACCGACTGGTTTGAGATTGGTACCTCGCAGCACTTCACCCACGCCAAGACGAACTTCCAGCGCACGAACAGCGAGAACACAGGTATCATCCGCTCCTCGCTAATCTTCCCTGCTACTTATGGTCCGCACAGTTCGACCGAGCAACTCGACGAACTGAACTGGCTGGCAGCCAACCCGCTGAACTATGTCAACGGCGCCAAAGACGAACTGAAACAGATATCGTGGTTCTCGTCATCGTACTTGGAGTTCAAGATTCAGCCGTGGCTCAAGCTGCGTCAGAACCTCGGTCTGGGTTACAACGACGGTCACCGTGGCACCTATTACGACCGCCACACCCAGGAAGGCAAATCGCCCTACAACGGCAAAGCCGGCAAGGCGAGCAATATATGGAAGAGTCTGACCAGTGAGACCCTGCTCACTTTCGATCACACCTTCAACCCCAATCACTCAATCAATGCCGTAGCGGGTGCTACCTTTGAGCGTGGAGTAGGGCAGACGGAATCGATGACCGCCACTAACTTCCCTAACGACCTCACGAAGGACGAGAACATGCAACTCGCTCTCGACCGCGCGGTCATCTCGTCCTCCAGTCAACTCCTCTCGCTGGCATCGTTCCTCGCCCGCGTCAACTATACGCTGATGAACCGTTATCTGTTCACAGCCTCTGCCCGTGTGGACGGCAGCTCATCGTTTGCCAAGAACCACAAATGGGCACCGTTCTTTTCGGGTGCGTTTGCATGGCGAATGATTGACGAGCCCTGGATGCAAGAGCAGCAGGTACTCACCAACTGGAAGTGGCGCGTCTCCTACGGCGAGACGGGTAACCAAGGTATCGGTGCCTACCGTACGCTCACCGTCCTGGATGCTGCCAACTACCCGTACAACGGCACGCTTGAAAGCGGTGTAGCCATGATCGACTGGCGCGGACCAACCAACCCTGATCTCCGCTGGGAAACAACCTCACAGGCTGACGCAGGTATCGATATAGGTTTCCTGAACAACCGACTGAACCTCACCATCGATTATTATTATAAGTACACGCGCGACCTGCTGCAAAATGTCACGATTCCGAGTTCGTCGGGCTTCAGCCAGATGATGGTGAACAGCGGCAATGTGACGAACCAAGGTCTGGAAGTAACGCTTAGTTACGATGTTTTCGCTTCAGGCGACTGGCGTTGGAACATCGGCGCAAACTTCTCGCTCAACCGCAATAAGATTGGCGGACTCAATGGTGACCAATATGCTACCTCGCTTTGGTCGAAAGCCGATCAGGTTTTCCTCCAACGCAACGGCTGTCCTATCGGCACGCTCTACGGCTACAAGGAAGAAGGCATTGACCCCGCTACAGGCGAGATCATCTATTCCGACCTCAACGGCGATGGCACCATCACCGAAGCCGACCGCACCATCATCGGTAACACCAATCCGAAGTTCACCGGTGCGTTTTCCACGCGTTTGGAATGGAAAGGTTTATCGCTGAGCTTCATGTTGCAAGGTTCGTACGGCAACGACATCTTCAATTACAACCTCACGGACATCACCATGTCGAACATCGGCAATATCACCAAGACTGCCTACGAAGGTCGCTGGACGAAGGAGAATCCCAACGGCGCCACATGGCCGAAAGCCACAGCCGGTTATACCCGCACATGGCTCATCAGCGACCGTTATGTGGAGGATGGTTCGTTCCTGAAGATGAAGTACTTGACCCTCGCTTACGACTGGTATAATCCCGCCAAGTGGATACAGAAGATCAACTTCAACTTCACGGTCAACAACCTCTTCACGCTCACAAAGTATTCGTGGTTCGAACCCGAGGTCAATGCCGGTGGTACGAACGCTGCCACCCCGGGTGTGGATAGCTACTCCTATCCCTCCGCCCGCACCTACGCACTTGGCATCAATTTCACCTTCTAAATGCACATGATTATGATAAAGATATTTAACAGGCTATTTATAGCCGGTCTAACAGCCATCTTGATGGCGGTCTGCGCAAGCTGCAGTTGGATTGAAGAGAATCCGCAGAATCTCGTTACCGACACCGCCGTGGGCGACAGCCCCGAAGCGTGCGACGAGTGGGTCACCGGTACATACAGCAAGTGGATCTATGACATGTTCTGCTGGGGCTATTTCCCGCGAATGCTCGAGTTCGATGCCGACTACATCAGCGGTCCCGACTGGCTGTTCGGTACCTTTGGCGCCGGTAACTTCCAAGGCGAACCCGACCTGCCCGATGCCTTGTGGAAAGGATGCTACGGACTCATCAACCGTTCGCTGAACGCCGAGCAGCATATCGCTACAATGAAGTCGCTCACCAGCGCTCAGCGCAACAATGCCATCGGTGAGATGCGTTTCCAGCGCGCGTTTGCGTACTTCCTCCTCGTGCGCGCTTATGGCGACATACCCATCCAGAACGCCACGGACTTCAGCCAGCCGCGTCGCCCTGTAGCCGAGGTATATGATACTATCATCAACCTGCTTGAGTCCTCCACGCGCCTCATGTACAAGAATACCGACAGCGACTACCGCGCCGGTCATGTCAACGCCGGCTCGGCAGCAGGTCTGCTCGCGAAGGTCTATGCCACCATGGCTGCTGCCGCCATGCCCGAAGGAACGGAGGTCATTATCCGTAGCGGCGCGCCGTACTACACCGACGGCAGCGGCAACAAACAATACGCTGCCCTCAAGACTTTCCATTTGAGCAAACGGGCAGTCAAAGGCTACGAAGCCCTGAACGCCACGCAGCTCTGGCAACAGGCTGCCGATTGGGCAGAGAGCGTCATCGACGGCACATTTGGTACCTACGAGCTGCTGCCTTACGACGGTCTGTGGAAAAAAGTCAACGCTACCGCCTCGGAGTTCTTGTTTAGTGTAGGTACGGTCAGTGGCAATGCTACCTACAAGATCGCCGTGCATACCCAATACGAGGGCTACATGACTGCCTCCGGATCCGATTTCATCCAGTCGGGAGGTTGGACGGGCTGCACGCGCCATTGGTACGACCTGTTCGACCACGACGATTACCGCATCACCAAAGGTGTGCGTCACCGTTGGCGCGTCTATACGCAGCGTGAGTCGAATAGTGGCTTCTACTACCCAAAGGACGACGAATATACTATCATGGCTACCGGTCGTAACCTCAACGGTGACTGGGTGAAAAAACCCGAAGGTATCTTTGCCGACGGCGTCAACTATTACTATTCCGCCGATGCCCAGTGCCTCGCGTTCACTACCAAATACGAGGATGTTACCGACGATGCCATCGACAACGCCGATGCCAACTGGCCTTTCCTCCGCTACGCCGATGTTATCCTCGTCTATGCCGAAGCGCTCAACGAATTGGATCGCCCGGGTGATGCTATTCAACAACTCAACATCGTTCGTGCCCGTAGCAATGCCGACCGCGCTTCGATGGGCGGTAGCCATCCGTTGACTACCAAAGAACTACGCCGCTCTGCCATCATCGAAGAGCGTGCCAAGGAGTTTGCCTGCGAAGCCGATCGCCGTTGGGATCTGATACGTTGGGGCATCTACCTCGACGCGATGAACGCTATCGGCGGCATGGATGACAGCGGTGTGCTCAAGACCCGCACCGAGCGCAATCTGCTCTTCCCGATACCTGCACAAGAGATCAATACCAATAGCGCCATCAACGAAAATAATCCGGGTTGGCAGTAAAGTGCAAAGGATTGGTAAGATTGTGTCAGTAATTTTGTGATATTTGTAGTAATTTTGCATCAGATTTTTGATACGATAACCAATCTAACTAAATGTATATACAATGAAAAAACTATTTACCCTATGTTTTGTCGCGCTGATGAGCGTGGCATTGTTTGCCGCTGAGCGCGTGGTATGGACAGGCAATGAGCCTATTTCCTGGAACCCTGAGGTGTATGCAGGTTCGCAGTTTGAAACGCCTGCCGGTACGTTCACGGGTCTGGAAAAGGACCATGTTATCAAAGTGTCGGTGGTTGCCGGCATTGACGAACCGCAGTATGTCATGACCTACAAGGCCGGCGAGAGCTGGGAGTGGACAGACCTCACGACCACCGTAGCAGACGGCGTGATGAGCTACACCGTGGAGACTGACCAGATTGCTACTGAGATTGCCGACCGTGGACTAATCTTCCGTGGACAGGGATATAATATCACGCAGATCAGTGTAGTGGAAGCTGATCCGGATGAGCCGCAACCTCTCCAGCCCGGCGAACAGCGAGTACTCTGGGAAGGCAGCGAGACCTTGGCATGGAACGAAGTGGCAGAGCAATCGGCAGAAGTTGGTGCGCTGTTGGCTGAGAACGACCAACTCATCGTTACCGTCAGCCAGAAAGGTACTGCCGACTGGCCGAAAGTGCTGCTGCGCGATGCAGCATCGAACGCCGTGGGCGACGATATCCTCCTCAACGATATTAGCGAGTTCCCTTATGATGCAGTGTTCACCCTCACAACAGCTCATGCCGCAGCTTTGGCAGGTGGATTCAAGGTGTGCGGCGACGGCGTAACCGTAACCAAACTGGTGCTCAAGAAGTACAAAGAACCCGACGATCCTATTGATCCCGAGCAGCCCGGTGAGCCGTACGTGGACACACAGGTATGGAGTGGGGATGTAGCTATCTCGTGGAACCAGGAGGTATATGCCGGCACGGAGCTGGACACCTATAACGTACAGCAAGACATGTTCGCAGGCTTGGCTGAAGGCGACAGCATCAAGGTATACTATACGAATGCTATCGAGGCGGCACAGTTCAACCTGACCTATAAGGCGGGTAACGACTGGGCATGGACGGAACTCGCTCCTATTGCCCAAGGTGAAGGCTTCTTTGGCTACAAGGTTGCTTCCGAGGCGATTGCGCAAGATATTGCCGACCGTGGTCTGGTTATTCGCGGACAAGGCTATCACGCCGTACGCATCGTGGTAGGCAAACCCGAAAATACAGGTTCTGCCGTCTCCAATACAGTTACCGCTGCGCCCGCACGCAAGATTATTGAAGCCGGTCAAGTCTTCATCCTCAAGGATGGCGTCCGCTACAATATACTTGGCGCAGTTGTCCGCTAAAGCATACCGAACCATCGAAAGAGCCGCAGCAATGTGGCTCTTTTTCGGTATCAATGATAGTATATTTGTGCGTTGTGTCGGGATATGCTAAAATTGTGTCGGTGATTATGCTAGAAAAGTGCTACCTTTGCATCGGATTTTGGAAGCAATCTCCCTCAGCATGAAATAACAACAAAATAAAATGATAAATATCATGAAAAAATTCATTACTTTAGTAGCCTTGCTGGCATGTGCCGTTATTGGCTCGCGGGCAGATGTTGTATTTAGTGGTGACGCACATAATGTTGCCGGTTGGAACGCTAAACAAATGCCTGTGGCTGAGTTCCCTGTGCTTGCGAATGCAAGTGCAGGTGATGTTATTGTAATCACGGTAACTGCCGTTGTGGATGACGCACGTATCTGCTTGCAGAATACATCATGGGCTGGACTCGGATACGATGAATATAATGTCGAAACTGGTGTTTATCCGTTTGTGTTGACAGAGGCTGCCGCAACGGAAGTAAAAAACAACGGACTCATTGTAACCGGACAGAATTATTCATTCAACAAAGTAGAACTGCTCTATCAGAAGACTTTGTGGGAAGGAAATGTCGATGCTACAACCAGTTGGGAGCAATCAGATGCTTTGAGTAATGCATTGTTTGCAGATTTGCAAGAAGGTGACATATTGGGTGTTACCGTTACAGAAATACATGAAGGTGATTGGCACTTATACGCATTGCGTGCCAACTATGCAACCAACATCATAGAGCATAGCATGAGCGAAGCCGCTACGGGTGTTGATGTGCTTTCCGAGGCTGTTGTCACGAGCCTGAAGAGTGATCCTATTATCCTCGTAGGTAGTTATTTGCATGCGACGGCAATCCATACCTACGTAGCACAAAAAGGTATTACATCGCTCTGGTCGGGTTCGCAAGCAATAGGCGAATGGTCGAACGAGTTGGATGATATACCTGCATCTAAATTGACAGACCTGCAAGTGGGAAATATCCTTTGTGTGCGTGTATCGGCCATTGGTACAGAAGCAGCTCCGCGTGTTGCACTGGCGTATGGCAATAGTTGGGAGAATTTCTCCCCGGTAGTAGAGTATTACTTCCAAGGGAGTGACGAAGCACCGATGGTAGTAGAATTTCCGGTAACGTATAAGATGGAACAACAACTTCGTGGCAACAAACTCGTCGTTCGTGGTGTAAACTATACTGTAACAGAAGTCTTCTACAAAGAGGGCACCCCTGCCACCAATGTTGCAGCCTATCTGGATGTAACTTCTGCCGGCATGGCAACTTACGTATTACCGTTCAATGTTCCTACATTGCCCGATGGTGTTAAAGCGTATCGTCTGACCAACGACGGCTCGAACGAGATCGTTGCTACCGAAGTGAGCGAACTGACAGAAGACAAGCCCGTACTGATTGTAGCCGATGAAGGCGAGTACGAGTTCCTTAGCCAAAACGGCGCATCGGATGATGTAAGCGAAAAGACCGGCACATATCAAGAAGGCGCACTGGTCGGCACCTATGTAGGCATCAACCCTGTACCGGCATCATCCGGTTCGACATATAACTATGTTCTCCAAAACGGCGGTGACGGTGTGGCGTTCTACCAGGTGACAGGCACGAGTAATTCCATCGCTCCGTACCACGCATACTTAAGCTGCAGCTACAACTCTTTGGCAGCCGAGGGTGCACCTGTTCGAATCCGTTTTGTTGAAAATACTGCCACCGGCAATGAGGAAATCGTCAATTGTCAATCGTTCAGTCGTAAATTGATTAAGGATGGTCAGTTACTTATCATCCATGACGGCAAGACGTATAACGCCGTGGGACAATTGGTAAAATAACTCAACCGTAAATTGTAAATTTCAAAATCATAAATGTTATGAAGCGCAATTATCAAAGCCCTCAAACAGAGGCAATCAATATATCCGTCAGCGTTACGCTATGTGCATCCGGTACTGCATCCAACAAACCACAGTTCGGCAGCACAGCAGCTGAAAGCGGCGAAGGACTGTAAACAAATACTCATGGTATTGATTTTGGTTAGTAAAGGATTGAGAGCCTAAATTCTTAGGTATGAGAAAGTGTAATCTATTATTTTTGGTGATGGCATGCATGGGGCTTATATGCCCTGTGCATGCTACGTTTGTTACCCTTGAGACGCCCAACACCCGTCTCATCCTTGATGCTACGGAAGGACAGCAGCTGGCTATGCTCTATTATGGCGACAAGTCTGCCACGCCGGATGATATAAGCAATCAGCAATCAGCAATCAGCAATCAGCCGTCGGCTGCCTATCCCGCTTTCGGCGATATCGATATGATCCATCTGCCTGCCATTCAGGTGCAACACGCTGACGGTGATCTGTCGTTGAACCTGAGAGTGAAAAGCGTCGAGCAGCTATCAACTTTCAATTTTCAACTTTCAACTTTCACTTTAGCTGACACCCGTCAGCCCCTCACCGTTCGCGTCTGTTACAAGGCGTGGCGTAATGTAGATATCATCGAGACCTGGACGGAGATCGAGCACCAAGAGAAACAGCCCGTCACGCTCAAGCGTTTTGATAGCGGATACCTGCATATCGGCGAGGGAGATAATGTCTGGCTCACGCATCTTCACGGCGATTGGGCTGCGGAGGCAGTTGTTACCCACGAGCCTCTCACGCGAGGTCTGAAAGTTATCCGCAATACCGACGGCTCGCGTAATGCCCATCTGGATGCACCCGAGCTGATGCTGTCGTTGGACGGTGCACCATCTGAGAACAGCGGTCGCGTGATTGGCGCTGCGCTCTGCTGGAACGGCAATTTTGAGTTGCGGCTCAATGCTCCGAATAATGGCGGTGTACATCTGTACGCAGGTATCGACCCGCAGTCGTCGGAATATGTACTTGCGCCGAAGCGGGTGTTTACAACGCCTCATCTGGCATTAACCTACAGCACCGAAGGCATGGGCGGCGTGAGCCGTACTTTCCACCGCTGGGCACGCAGCTGCGGCTACCTGCATGACGGCAACGCCACACGCGATGTGCTGCTCAACTCGTGGGAAGGCATCTATTTCGATATCACCGAGCAGCGTATCATCGATATGATGGACGATATAGCAGCTTTCGGCGGCGAACTGTTCGTCATGGACGACGGCTGGTTTGGCGACAAGTATCCGCGCAATGATGACTCTTCGTCGCTGGGCGACTGGGTGGTCGATACCCGCAAGCTCCCTAACGGTTTGCAAGCCTTGACCGAAGCTGCCAAAGCGCGGCACATCAAGTTCGGTATATGGATCGAACCCGAAGCCGTCAATACGGTCAGCGAACTCTACGAGCAGCACCCCGACTGGGCACTGCAAGTCCCCGGACGCGAACTCAAACTCGGTCGTGGCGGCACGCAACTGGTGCTGGATATGACCAACCCGAAGGTGCAAGACTTTGTGGTGAATATGGTGGATGAGCTGCTGAGCAATAATCCGTATATCTCCTACATCAAGTGGGATGCCAATGCGTCGATACAGAACTACGGACATGCTCTAACAGCGCAGCGTTCTAACAGCCCGAAGGGCGGTCTAACTTCTAACAGCGCAGCGGTCAACAATCTGTACATTGATTACCACCTCGGTTTGCTCAATGTCCTCCAACGCATCCGCGCCAAGTATCCCGATATCGTCATTCAGAACTGCGCTTCGGGTGGCGGCAGAGCCAATTACGGCTTGATGCCCTATTTCGATGAGTTCTGGGTCAGTGACAACAACGATGCCTTGCAGCGCGTGTATATCCAGTGGGGCACTTCGTATTTCTTCCCATCTAACGCCATGGCGCAACATATAGGCGGTTCGCCCTATCAGATGACGGGTCGTGTCGTGCCGATCAAGTTCCGCTGCGATGTGGCGATGAGCGGTCGTTTGGGTATCGAACTTCAACCCAAGCATATGACCGACGAAGAGCGCTTGCAATGCACTATTGCTCTTGCCGACTACAAAGCTCTGTGTCCAATCATCCAGCTGGGCAACCTCTACCGCCTTGTCTCCCCGTATAATGACCAATCACAAATGACAAATGTCAAATTGCCGGAAACGCAAAGCGTTGCCGCACTGATGTACGTGACCGACGACAAACGGGAAGCCGTAGTGTTTGCATATTCGCTCACCAACTTCATGAAGCAGGCTCCGCGACGTATCCGTTTTGCCGGTCTTGACCCCGAGAAGGTGTATACGCTGGAGGAGAAAAATATCCGCGTGCAGTACAATCATGCTATCGGTGCGTGGGACAAAGGCGAGCCATGTGCCCTTCACGGCAAGCAGTTCACCGGTGCATACCTGATGTCCGTCGGACTATTGCTGCCTCTTTCCACCGAATATACTCAGGATTTCCCGTCACGGATCTTTTATTTGAAATAATACGTTATGAAACACGCACAATATATCACGCTTGTTGCCGTCCTTTTCGGACTTATGCTAACCGCTTGTCATAAACCTCAGCCCATGCCGCGTGAGCAGCTGTTGCATCGCTTGCGCGTATTGCAAGAGCAAGGCTGCATGTTCGGGCATCAGGATGACCCGTTTTATGGTATCGGGTGGGAATACGAGAATGGTCGCAGCGATGTGCTGGAGACCTGCGGCGATTACCCGGCTGTCATGGGCTTTGAGCTGGGCGGCATTGAGATGGGTGACAGCAAGAACCTCGACAGCGTGCCGTTTGACCTGATGCGCCGTGAGATCATTGCCCACCATCAGCGTGGCGGTATCGTCACCATCAGTTGGCATCCGCGCAATCCGCTTACCGATACGCCCGAGCCGCAAGAGTGGCCTCAAGGCAGTGCGTGGGAAGCGACCGACGGCACCGTAGCGGCTATCCTTCCGGGCGGCGAGAAGCATCAGATGTTCCTCACCTGGCTCGAGCGCGTGCGCATGTTCCTGTTATCTTTGCGCACCGAGGACGGGGTCCCCACAAACAACGCGCAGTGGGGTGATGGTGACGGGCAGCCTGTGCCGTTCATCTTCCGTCCGTGGCACGAGAATAACGGTGCCTGGTTCTGGTGGGGTGCTACGCATTGCACCGCCGAGGAGTACCAAGCCCTGTACCGCCTGACGCAAGATACTATCAATAGCAACCTTATGCCGTCGGTAGTGTGGAGCTACTCGCCGAATTTGGACGGCAACATGCCGGAGGAGAAGTTCCTTGAGTGGTACCCGGGTGACGAGCGCATCGACCTTATCGGTCTGGATGCCTACGAGTGGGGCACGGAGGAAGATTTCGTTCGCCAGACGCGTGCCGACCTGGATGTGCTTTGTCATTTCGCCGAACAGCACCATAAGCTCATCGCTCTCACCGAGTGCGGTTTTGCCAATGTGCCGGACGCCGGTTGGTGGGATAGGGTACTGCTGCCCATCTTGTGCGACTACCCCTTGTCGTACGCCCTCGTATGGCGCAATGCCGAACATGAGTTCTTTGGGCCTGTGCCCACTTCTCCCGAGAGCGTCACCCATTTCCGCGCTTTCCACGACGCACCGCGTACCTTGTTCCTGAAAGACATTACAAATAAATAATCCTGATGAAAAAGATATCATTACTATTCGCCATGGTTGCGATGTGTTCGCTGACATGGGCTACGGAAACCATTCTGTACTTGGAAGAGTATACTTGTGCCGACGACTGGTCGTCGGGTTATGCGCTGGTTGCATCGTCAGACCTGTCGGCAGCCGTGGCCGGTGACGAGATCAACGTGTATGTCACCGCCATCAGTAACGGCACCGAGTGGCCGCAGGTCTATCTGCAATATGTAGATGCGGCGTGGAACTGGGTGGATTTTACCGACACGCACAACTATGCTCTGTCGGGCCAGACAGCACCGCATAAGGCCACCATCGCACTGACGCAAGCGATGATTGACAATGTGGCGGCAGGTAACTACCTCGTAGTGAAAGGTGCCGGCTACACGGCTAACAAGATCACTCTCACGCATACGCCCTCCCAGACCGGCACCACGCAATCCATCTGGAGCGGTTCGGTAGTTATGCCGAGCAACTGGGGTGCATGGCAAACCATCGAGGCAAACAAGTTCGCCAATGCCCAGGTGGGACAGCTGCTGCGCTGCCGTTTTGCCGCGCTCGGTTCGAACGCCCAACTGCAGCTGAAAGAGACCACTGCTTGGACGGAACTGGTGGATGCTCCGTTGGCGTTCATCAGCGGCCGCTACTACGACTATACCATCACTGCCGATATGCTTGCCGAACTGCAGGCACGTGGCGTGATTGTCAGCGGTTGCAACTATACGCTCACCGAGGTGCTGCTTATCAATCCCGCTGATCTGAAGCCGCTTACGCTGTCCGTGCCTGTGACCAATGACTGGGTGTTCACGGCTAAACCATCCATCACGATCCATGTGGAGAATCCTTATGAGGAAGCCGTGACGGCGGATGTGGAAGTGGAGATCGCTACCGACAAAGCCGCTGCTTTGGATACCTTGTTCCTGACGCGCACGATAGCTGCCGGTGCATCGGAGAACATCGTCCTGACTACCGAAAGCGACCTTGCTGCCGGCTTCTACAAAGCCACCTGCATCGTCAACGACGATCTGGCGCGCGCCTTCGTCTTCGGCATCAATCCTACCGCCATCGTTTCTGCGCCGGACAAACAATCGGACTTCGACAGTTTCTGGGCAACCGCCAAGGCGCAACTGGCAGCCATCGACATGAACGCCACGCTCACCGAGATCACTGCCAAATCCACCGCTGCACGCAAGGTCTATCTGGTGGAGATGAACTCTGTTCCCGATGGCTTGACGGGCGAGCCGGTGGTTGTGCGCGGCTACTATTGCGAACCGCAAGACGGGCAGCAGCATCCGGTGATCATGCACTATATGGGTTACGACTCGGGGTACCGTCCCGGTGGTCAGGATGTCAAGCCCTATTGCCCTTCGGGCGATGCCGAACCTAATTATGCCGAGTTCTACCTCTCCACGCGCGGCCAGTACATCAACAACCGTGCTGCCGGTGAGCGCGAACCGGACGGCAAAGGCGATTTCGTGAACACCTACGGCGACTGGTTTGCTTTCAACTTCGGCGACAAGGACAGCTACTATTACCGCGGAGCGTTCATGGACTGCGTGCAGGCTATCCGCTTCATGGCTACCCGTTCCACCAGCGATATGCGCAACCTGTTTGCCGAAGGGCAGAGCCAAGGCGGTGCGTTTACCTATGCTGCGGCGTCGCTGAGCGACTACCCGATGCGCGCTATTGCTCCGGGTATAGCGTTCCTTGGCGACTTCCCCGACTACTTCCAGATCACCAACTGGCCGGCTGAGGTGGCTCGCGCCAACCAAGGCACGATGACTGACGCTGAGATGTTTGCGTTCCTCTCGTATTTCGATACCAAGAACCTCGCTACCTCTATCTCCGCTGCTACCATCGCCTGCATCGGTTTGCAAGACAATGTTTGTCCTCCGCACACCAACATCGCGCCGTATAACAACCTGCTGAGCACGGACAAAGAACTGATCTACAATCCCGAACTGATGCACCAAGCCGGCGCAACATGGTACAGCGATATGATGGCGTTCTTTGCTGCTCACATCGACAATACCACCACCGGCATCAATCCGGTCAGTAATCAGTCATCAGCTGTCAGCGAGAAGTTTTTTCGCGACGGACAAGTGATTATTGTTCGCAATAAAAAGATGTATAACGCCTTAGGACAACAATTATGAAATACGCAGATCAAATCCAGATGCTTCGTGAAGCGCATGATGCATTACTCAATCGCCAAAATGTACCTGTCACCCTTCCTTTTAGGGAAGGGACGGGGTTAGGCTTCAACGGTATATATACCAAGTACCAATACCCCATCCTCACCGCCGAGCACACGCCGCTGGAATGGCGCTACGACTTCTGCGAGCAGACCAACCCCTATTTGATGCAGCGCATCATGATGAATGCGGTGCTCAATGCCGGAGCGATCAAGTTCGAGGGCAAATATACCGTCGTAGCTCGCGTCGAGGGCGCTGACCGCAAATCGTTCTTTGCTGTCGCTCAATCCGACAACGGTATTGACGGATGGCGGTTCTGGGATGAGCCTGTCACGCTCCCCGACGGCTGCAACGCGCCTGCTACCAACGTCTATGATATGCGTCTCACCCGTCACGAGGATGGCTGGATATACGGCATCTTCTGCGTGGAGCGTCACGACGAGACCAAGCCGTTCGACACCTCTGCCGCCACCGCTGCGGCAGGTATTGCCCGTACGAAAGACCTCAAGAACTGGGAGCGTCTGCCCGACCTCAAATCCCTCTGCCAGCAGCGCAATGTGGTGCTCCATCCGGAGTTTGTCGACGGCAAGTACGCGCTTTATACAAGACCTCAGGACGGCTTTATTGATACAGGTAAGGGTGGAGGTATAGGTTGGACGCTCACCGAAGATATCACGCACGCCGAGGTGCGTAACGAGCGCATCATCTTCTCCCGTAACTACCACACGATCTATGAGGTCAAGAACGGCGAAGGTCCCGCACCCATCAAGACCGCACAAGGCTGGCTGCATCTTGCCCACGGAGTACGCAACACCGCCAGCGGATTGCGCTACGTGCTCTATATGTACATGACCGCTCTGGATGACCCCACACGCATCATCGCCAAACCCGGCGGATGGTTCCTCGTTCCCGAGGGCAGCGAGTATGTCGGCGATGTGATGAACGTAGCTTTCGCCAACGGCTGGATAGTGGATGAGCCAACGGCTAATGGCCAACAGCCAACAGCCGATAAAGATACCCGCCGTGTCTTTATCTACTATGCCTCGGCGGACACGCGTCTGCATGTAGCTACAACGACCATCGACCAACTCATCGACTACTGCCTCCACACGCCCGAGGACGGCTTGACCACCACCGCCAGCGTCGAGACCATCAAAGCCCTTGTCGCCAAAAACAAATTGCAAATGGCAAATGACAAATGACAAATTGCAAATGACCAATGACCAACTGAAAGCCTCTGCGCAGCAGGTGCTTGAAACGAACATATTAGCCTACTGGCTGCGGCTGCGCGACAACGAGCGTGGCGGCTTCTACGGGCAGGTGACCGGCAACGAAATCCTCGTTCCCGACGCACAGCGTGGGGCTATCCTCAATGCGCGCATCCTGTGGTCGTTTGCTTCCGCCTATCGTATTCTGTATAAGCCCGAATACCTGCAAGCAGCCGAGCAGGCTAAGCGCTACATTGAGGCGCACCTGATTGACAAGGATCATGGCGGCTGCTATTGGTCGGTGACGGCTGACGGCGAGCCGCTGGACACCCACAAGCAGTTCTATGCCCAGGCGTTTATGCTCTATGCGTTCAGCGAGTATATCCGTGCTACGGGCGATGAGTCTGCCCGACCGATAGCCGAGTCGTTTTTCCGTATCTTGGAGGACTATGGACGCGACCGGCAATTTGGCGGTTATGTGGAAGCGGCGTCGCGCGACTGGCAACCGCTGACCGATATGCGGTTGAGCGACAAGGACGAGAACACCGTCAAATCGCAGAACACCAACCTGCATGTGCTCGAGGCCTATACGAACTATTACCGCATTGCACCAACTGCCGAGGTGCATGAGGCATTGCTCTCGCTTATCAATACGATGCAGCGTCATGTCATCCTCCCCGGCGGTCACCTTGGTCTGTTCTTTGACGAGCAGTGGCAACCTACAAGCGCGCAGTTCAGCGCAGGGCATGATATCGAGTGCTCGTGGCTATTGAAAGAAGCCACGGATGTCCTCGGTATCGATTGTGATGATACGGTGCTCCGATTGGCTCATGCCGCACAGGAAGACCTCCACGCTGATGGCTCGATAGGCGAACGCACATGGTGGGAGGAAGCAGAAGCCGTCGTCGGATTCGTCAATCTATGGCAAATGACCAAATGCCTCAATGAGCAAATAAATGACAAAATGGTAAATGACCAAATGGTAAATTGGAATATGGCCATTCGGACATATTCCTATATTATGGATAAACTCATCGATCGCGAGCACGGCGAGTGGTTCTGGGAGATTCTCCCCGACGGCACGCCCAACCGCAAAGAGGACAAAGCCGGCTTCTGGAAATGTCCCTACCACAACTCCCGCATGTGCATGGAGCTCATCGAGCGCCTTGGCTAAATGGCAAAATAAATGATAAAATGGTAAATGACAAAATGGTAAATGAATAGATGAAGCCCTACAAGTTTGCCCCCTACCTCCGCACCATGATCTGGGGCGGATACCAGATAGCACCGTTCAAAGGTATCTACACCGCTCAGCCGAACATCGGCGAGTCGTGGGAGATAAGTTCCGTGCCCGGTCATGAGTCCGTCGCCATCGAGCGCGGCATCATCGGCGATGTGGATACCGGATTGAACCTCACTCAGCTCATCGACAAGTACAAAGGTCTGCTCGTCGGCGAACGCGTCTACAAGAAGTTCGGCAATCAGTTTCCGCTGCTTGTCAAGTTCATCGATTCGCGCCAAGACCTCTCCGTTCAGGTGCACCCCGACGACAAACTGGCGATGGAGCGCCACGGTTGTTTGGGCAAGACCGAGATGTGGTACGTGCTCAAAGCCGACGTAGGCGCAAAAATCTACTCCGGACTCAAGAAGCCTATAACCCCCGAGGAATACGAACAACTCGTTGCCCCTGTAACCGGTACCCCCTCACCCGTAACCCCTAACCCCTTCTTGGATGTCATCGCTACCCACGAAGCGCATCAGGGCGATCTGTATTTCCTCCCTGCCGGACGACTGCACGCTATCGGTGCGGGTAATTTCCTCGTGGAGATACAGGAGACCTCCGATATCACCTACCGCGTATACGATTTCGGGCGCAAAGATGCCCAGGGCAAACCCCGCGAGCTCCACATAGAGCAAGCCAAAGATGCCATCGACTACCGCGTGTGGCCCGAGTACCGCACCAGTTACGACTCCACCAAGCCCAACTCCGAACTCATCCATTGCCCGTATTTCACCGTGAATAGGGTAGTGGTGCAGGTTGCCGCCGAGGTCGATCTGCATTCCGACTCGTTCGTGGTGGTGGTCTGCCTCTGGGGCGAAGCGAACATCAACGGCATCCGCGTCAAGCAAGGCGAGACGCTCCTCGTCCCCGCCTCCGAAAATGTCCTCTACATCTTCGGCAATGCCACCTTCCTCACCGCCACGATGTAAGCGATGTAGAGCCTCGAAGAGCAATCTTCGGGGCTCTTTGTTTGTGTGGTGTGTTTCATAATCTTCGGGGCTCTTTGTTTATCATAATACCATTCTGTAAATAAAGAAACACTCCTATCTAATAGATACATTTCGTCCCGAAAAGATAATATTGCGTAAAAAATGACAGTTTTTTTACACAATTCGTAAAAAAATGCACAGTTATGTTGCATATTTGCTTTTTTTTTCGTAACTTTGTACCCAAATTAATAAAAACGAACATCCAAGCCAAATAACGCGACAGGACATCCAAGCCAAATAACGCGACAGGACATATTAGACAAATTAACAATAAACCCTATTAAAATCAACCACAACGATGAAAAAGATCATTTTTGCTGCAGCGGCATGCTGCATGCTGGCCGTGGGCGCATCGCTCGTATCGTGCGACGCCAACAAACCCCAGTGCTGGAAACTGACGGCGGTGTATGAAGACGTGACCATCGAGGCTTTCTTCTACGGTTCAGGTGTAGAGGCAGACGCCCAACTCGAGGTGCACCATCGTGCCGGCGCCAAGTCGATTCGCCGCGAGCAGACTTTCCTCAGCCAGGAGAACTGCCACAAGTAAGCACTTAAGCTTCATCAGGTGTGCGAGGATGATTCCCTCGCACACTTACTAGTTAATAACACACACACTTGATAGCGAATTTTTTCATTTGCCATCAGCATAAAACCAAACACACACCTCCACACCATGCTAAAAATGACTAATCGTGCCCTACATCTGGGATTTGCACTTTGCTGCTTGTTGATCTCGGCTGTGTATACACATGCCAACGACTATCTGGAGTTGCAGAAGCACTATATGGTATATACCTCGGGTGCGAACAAGATCCACTTCAAGATACCTGTATGGGCGTACGGCAGGGCTTTCAACTATTACCTGTACAATAGTTCCGCGTCGTATATATTGCTGACGAAAGATGGGGAGGGCAAGACTGTGGAGTCAGCGCCCACCATCATCTGCAGCTTCGAATCGGAAGCCTATGGCGAGAATGCCAACAAGAACACGCAGAAAGGTACGGCGTGGATGAGCATCTGGCAGGGCAAAGGTACAGCCGTGGTCACATCCATGTACAACGGCACCACCCTGCCCATCCACGATACGGGCACCAAGGAGTTTGCCATGGTCAAGCAGGTGGAGGATGACGATTGTCCGTATGTGTCGATATTGGAGTTTGACTGGTATCCTCCCGAGTCGCTCGATGAACAGGAGTTTGCCATAGTGCTCAACCTGAACATCTACAAGAGCTATACGGGCAACCTGTACGATGAGAAAGAGTTCCGTTTCAGCGGTCCCTTCTCGGGCAGCAACAACCTGATGTCGCCCCAGCTGAGCGAACCCTATCTGTATACGGTGAACGCTACGGGTGTGACGGGTTACGGTCAGGCAGCCGTGCAGTACACCACCTTCCAGAACCCCATCTTCTACGCTACGAGCAATGCGCCCAACGACATGGTGACGATTACCGACCGCGCAGGTACTATCTATGTCAATACCACCGATACGGTGCAAGAGCAGTTCACAGCCACATTCAAGGTCTATCGCGACGAGGCGTTGCAGACCACCTCTTTCCTCACCGCTCCGCCCGTGGATATACCTCCGTTTCACCGCATCTACGACTTCCAGGCTATGGAGCAGGCTGACTCCCTGGGGTCGCTCACGGGCAACAACGTGCTACGCTGGTCGATCAAGAACCCTGCACTCAAAGACCTGGTGGAGAACGACTATTTTGAGATACAACGCGCTACCAAGGGCGATTTCTCGGACGCACAGACCATCAACGTGATCAACATGCGCCGTGACGAAAACGGGGAATATACCTACGAGGACGATACCTACAAGACGCAAGTCAATACCGCCACCAACACGCAGACCGACACGCTGCGCCGATACTTGTCCGCCAATCTTGACGGCTACGTGCTGCGTGATGCCGGCGGTCAGCCGATGTGCGAGTTGGATCTGGAACTGTGGGCAAGCGATTTTATCCTACCTTCGGCGCCGGTATACTACCGCATCCGTCGTGCCGCCTCGTCGCTATGGGGCTGGGAGCATGAGTTTGCGATGACCGATACCGTATTCAAGCACAACTACTTGGCACCCTTGGCAGCCACGCAGACCAACTACATCAAGGATGCCGCCTTTGCCACCAACCACACGGTACACTTCGATATCCGTCTGGACAACATGGAGATAGGATATCGTCCAATATCGCTGGATAGATGCGGGTTTACTTTCCGCCGCGGACGTACGTTGAGCGATACGGTGGCCTATACGGTGAAGTACGACGAGCGCTCGCTATCTTACACGGGCTATTACGATGGCGATGAGCCGGCTATTATCTTTGTGTACGCCACCCACGAGGGCGAGGAGCTGTTCGGCGCTATGCCGGGCATGCGGCTACCGGGATACGAAGCTACCGTGCGTGTGCCGCGAGGAAGCATCATCACCACCACCGTTCGTCCTACCGGACCATACTCCTATCGCGATACTATCAGCACCTTCACCATCAACGATCATACGACCACTTCGTGCCGGTTCCGCACGATGGGCAATATGTATCTTCAATGGAACAACGCGCTCACATACGCCTCCTCTGCCAACAGCAGCGTGATGCCGGAGGAACTGGTGCGCATCCAAGAGATACAAACGGCCATTAAGCAAGCCGTGCTGCCTGCATTGCAGGAGAAAAACGAATCGTACGGCAAGTGTATATGGGACCGTACGGCACGACTGCTGCTCTGCCGCACCAATCAGGAGACGGGGCAGACGGTAGAGATTGTCGTGCCGCAGGACAGCATACGCCGTCAGGCTGACGGATCGTGGCTGGCACACATGACGGACGTAGCCGGCGAGCCGTGTACGCACTATACCTACTCGGCGCGCATCGACCAGAGCGATGCCTCTATCCATGTGAGCGATGATGTGTATCTACAGCCGGTAGCCATCTACGGCGATGACCTCTATTTTGACGAGTCGGCCACCATCACCTCGTTCACCGCATCGCAGGGAGCTACGGAAGGCTACCGGAAAACCGGCATCAGCCTGTCGTGGACAGCATCGTCGATGGCGGTGGATGAGTACGTGCTGACGCGTATAGCCAAGAATAGCGATCAGGTGCCCGACACACTGCTGCGCACCATCGATACCAACTATTTCGATGAGAGCGTGCAGCCCAACGTGCACTATGAATATACCATCACGGCGCTGTATGACTGCAATGGCAAGCACTCCTCCAATGCCGCCACGACTGAAGGCTGGCGCACGCCGTACGGCCAGATCAGCGGAGCCGTGCTGATGCCCGACAACAGCGGCATGGCAGGGGTACAGGTGAGCCTGTCGGCAGACGGCCAAACCATCAAGACCATCACCACCGATGCTACGGGCACCTATCTGTTCGATAGCCTGAGTTATGATCTGACATCAGGCACTATCTACACCGTGACACCCACCTCGCAATATGGCGTATTCAGCTACAACAACACCTCTTCCGGCGCAGCTTCGATCAGTCTGGCAGCCAATCAGGCTACGGTGAGCGGCATACAGTTTGTCAACACCTCTTCGGTGCGTCTGTCGGGACGGGTATTGTATTCCGGTTCGACTATTCCGGTAGCCGGTGTGTCGTTTATCCTGAACGGCGATACGTTGCGCCGTAACGGCGGGCTACTCCTGTCGGGCATCGACGGCAGCTTTGAACTGACGGTATCGAAGAGCCAGATGCACAGGTTGCAGGTAGCCAAACAAGGTCACACGTTCGACAACGACGGCTGGCTGTTTGTCACGGGTACGGACACAGCTTTCTCGCTGGTAAAAGCGCTGGACGGTGTGCGGCTGTATGATGCTACCAAAGTGCGTCTGGTAGGTCGCGTTGCCGGCGGTAATGACCAGCGCGACCTGCCGCATGGATTCGGCTTGGGCAAGAACAACCTGGGCGACGATGTTCAACTGGTGTTGATGCTGGAGGGTGACAACACGGCTCACATCGTGCATGACCCCGATGACCTGAGTCGCGACACGCTTCATCGTGCTGTAGGCACGACTGATATCTTGCTGGAGCAGAAGCGCATAACCATCCATCCTGACCCGAACACGGGCGAATATGCGGCAGACCTCTTCCCCGTGAAGTACAAGGTAGTACAGGCTACCGCCAAGGGGTATGCTACGTTGTTTGCGGCAGGTACGGGCAGCGAGACCTTCGATCTGACCAACGCACCGCTATCGCTCATGAGCGACTCGCTGAATGGCAGCAGCGTAAGCTACAACGCAGTATATGACCGCATCTACCATAACCCCGTACAAGTCAGTCTTACGCAGCTCAACTACGGCATGGAAGCCGACGGCTTGGGCGAAGCGAAGATGCAGGCATCCTGCCTCAATCCGCTGATGGATAACCCAATAGCGCTCTACACCAAGCAGGCGGACGGAACCATCGACTACCTGCTGGGCTATCCCATCTTCACCTACAACCGCCGCTATCAGTTCATGGCTGCTGCCTTTGAGGAATACCGCTACAACAACGAGCCGTCCGGCACTATCGACCGCGTACCACAGCGCGGCGGAACTATCGTGGTGCAGAACGGCATGTCCGTCAGCACCGACCGGCAGAGCTACATACTGGACAGCCTTGGACGCAACAAAGGCGTATGGCTGACCGTGGATAAACTGGACATGCAGAGCAGCGGTACCCACGCACTTCGTACGGTAAGCGTAGCATTGCAGAGCGAGGGTAACACGGTGGAGGCTACAGCTTTCCAAGCCTTTGTGGAAGGTTCGGACATCCAGCCCGACCAGCTGCAGACGGTGGATGCCGACATCTCGCTGCTCGACATCATCCGCGACCCGGGAGGCAACGGCAGCAGCGCGTATGTAGAATCCGGCACCACTTACAAGTTTGCCTATGTGGAGAACTACCACTGGAAGGTAGGTCTGAACATCGACCTGAGCTGGTCAGCCGGCATCACGCAGGATATAGGTATCGTGACCGCTCCTAACGGCGGTGGATCGTATATAGGAGCCACGTACTCAACGAAGCGCGAACTGGCGCTCACCCTGCCCATCGTGCATGAGTGGAAATGGGGTTACAAATATGACTATACCATCACCACCAACGACCGTATCTCCACCAGTTCGGCGAAAGGTTCGGTAGGCGTAGGCGCCAAAGCGGATGTGTTCCTCGGCGTGACGACAAGCCAGTTGGCAGGTAAGGCTAAGACCATCGCCCTGATTAACGACAGTCTGTTTGAGGCACGCCAACCGGCCATACAAGCCGGCACGATGAAAGTGCTTAGCCAAGGCACGGACACAGCGGGCAACACCTACTATCTGGTCACGGGAGAGAAAGTGGTGATGGGCAGCCGCATCAGCCACACCTTCGCATACTCGCAGGCATATATCATGCAAACCATCATACCGAACTATATCCTGCAGCGGCAAAACATGCTCATGAACTTCAATTCTCTAGCCGAAGCCAAAGCCATGGCCAATGCTACGGGCGAACCCGTATACTGGAATATGCGTACGGTTCCCGTAGACATGCAGAGCACCTTGGCGGCTAAAGACTACATAATGGTTCTGCCAGACGGCAACAAAGCCTTCGTGGATGAAGTCAAAGCGCTGGACAACATGATCATGAAGTGGACTACCATCCTCTACAACAACGAACGGGAGAAGATTATAGCCCGCTCGTCGGGACAGAAACTCGGCACATGGTCGGTCAACTTCGGCAACACCTACACCCATTCGGACAGCTACAGCGCCATGTACAACTACAACGCCATGCCTAACGGCTGGGAACTGGCTCTTGCCGAGGCACAGATAGCAGGCACGGATATCCTCACCGATCTGCTGCAAAGCATCACCAATACCAGCTCGAACTTCCTGAAGGGCATAACGAAAAACAATCCGATAGGCACGTCGGTGGAAAAGGCTATCAAGCAGTATTACGAAGACAACGATTCGAATAAAGACGAGAAACCAAAGAGCGCTTTAGGCACCAAAACCAACAACTCCGAGTTTGACTACGATTTCTCGCCCGTCGTGTCGTACGACTGCGATGACAACCTCAGTCAGGAACTCACACAAAAGAAGACCGCCGGCTTCACCCTGGCGGCTGATGACCAGGGGGCCATCACCGTGAGCGTCTACCGTGCCAACATGGATTCGGTATGGCGCAAAGGTACAGAGTATGTCCGCACCCATGCCGGAGCAGCCGATATGCTGTACGGCTCGTATGTCTTCTTTACCGAAGCAGGCAGCACCTTCTGCCCCTACGAACCCGAAGAGCGCACTATGCTCTACAGCGCCGGCACGGTGCTCAACCGCGCTACGGAATATGTAGCCAAACCCGAATTGACTATCGACACCTACGAGCAGACCAATGTGCCGTCCGACCGACGCGCTATCTTCCGCATCGAACTGAAAAACGGCGGACAAGTGGAGACCGGTTATGGCGCCACCGGAATGCAGTTCAGCTTGTCGCTGGTAGGTGCGTCCAACCCGGACGGAGCCAAGCTATATATCAACGGTGCACCGCTGGCACGACCCGTCAACTATTTCATCAAGCCCGGGCAAAGCATATCGCAAGTACTGGAGGTGGAGAAAGGGCAAGCCGATGACTACGAGAACCTAACGCTCATACTTGGTACGGCTGACTGCCCAAAGACCAATACCATGCTCGATTTCTCGGTACACTTCATGCCGGAATCATCGCCTGTGCAGATAGCTTTCCCGAGGGATAAATGGGTAATGAACACCCTCTCGGCAAAGGATTCGATAGGCTACTACCTGCCCATTACCATCGATGGCTTTGATATCCACCATAAGAACTTCGACCACATCGAGTTCCAGTACAAGCTCTCCACCGAGAACGATGATGCATGGGTCAACCAATGTTCGTTCTATGCCGACGATAGCCTGTACAACCTGGCTTCGGGTAACAAAGCGATGATTGAGAACGGACGCATCACGCCGTTCCGCTTCTACGGCGAGCGCGATCCGAAAGAGCTCAGCTACGACCTGCGTGCCGTTTCGTTCTGCCGCTACGGTTCGGGCTTCGTGACGAAAGCTTCACCCGTCATCAGCGGCACGAAAGATACGCGTTCGCCCGTACTGTTCGGCAAGCCCCAACCTGCCAACGGCATCCTCACCCTGGAGGACAATATATCCCTGCGCTTTTCCGAACCCATAGCCGGCAACTGGCTGGACGAGGACAACAACTTCCAGATACTGGGCGTGACCAACGCCACCGGTATCACGCAATCCACCTCGCTCTATTTCGACGGACAAGCCGGGCACTACGCATCCACCAAAGCCCAACGCGAACTATCCATCACCGACCTGACCATCGACATGCTCATCAAGCCTGCTGAGAAAGGACGCGAGATGGTGCTGCTCAGCCATGGCGATGAGTTGTACAACTTCACCTTCAGCCTTACTGCCGACAACCGTTTGAAACTGACGGCTACCGATGATGGCCGCTTGCGTGAGACCAAACTGTCCAAACCGATGGCTGAACTGTCAACTGCCGATTTTACGCGGGTGATTATGGTGCACAGCTTTGCCGACCAGAGCGTGCGTTTCTATGCCGGCACGCAGGATATCACCGATGATGCGTACACCTACTGGCTGCTGCAGAACGATGCTTCGCCGTTCATTATCGGTGCCGGATTGGATAACAGCCGGCCGTACCACGGCAACATGATGGAGGTGCGAGTATGGACCAAAGCGCTCACTCCGGCAGAGATAAGCAACACCCATCTCAAGCGCCTGACGGGTTATGAGTACGGACTGATGGACTATTATCCTATGAACGAGAGCAAGGGCAACGAACTGACCGACCTGGCTTCCGGCGCCACCCTCTATACGCAAGGGCTGAGCTGGACCACGCCGCAAGGCATCTCACTCGCCATGGACGGCACGCCGCTCATGTTGCAACCTACGCTGTTCAGCCGTACCGAGGCGGAAGATTATACGCTGCTCTTCTGGTTCCGCAGCAACAACGAGGAGCAAGACAGCATCTCGCTCTTCGGCACCGCCATAGGCGACTCCATTACGATGCAGATCATGTTGCACAATGGTGAGTTGCGCTATACCGCCGGCACGGTGGACGAATCTGCCATGGCCACACTTACCGACAGCCGTTGGCACCACTGTGCACTCGTCCTATCCAAGACCTTCAACAGCGGTTCTGTCATCATCGATGGCGAGACCGTCCTCCTCTTCCCCGCCATACCCACGGGAGCATTGAGCGGCACACGCGTATGGATAGGCAAAGGGCTGCAAGGGCATGTGGACGACATCTGCCTGTTCGAGCAGGCGCTGCCGGCTGAACTGGTACGCGAGTTCGGGCAGCAGACGCCTAACGGCGAAGAGATGGGACTGATCAACCTGCTCACTTTCTCTCAGACCAAGCGCAATGCTTCGGGCGTGATGGAACAGGTGTTCTCAACCGATAACCAACGCGTCTTCCGCGATGCCAATGGCAATATAGTCAACAAAGCGCAATCGCTCGTCCTGGACGGTCAGGCGGGCCTTGCCGAGCGTGCCGACCGGAGCAACAGCGCTCCCGTACGCGACCGCGGACAACTGACTGCTCTGCCGTTCACGTGGAACTACCAGCTGTCCGACCTCATGATCAATATCAAGGCACAGCCGCGCGAGATCAACAAACGCACCATGTACCTCACCGTACGCGACGTGGAAGACCTCAACGGCAACCGTCTGCCATCACCCGTCATGTGGACCGTCTATGCCGACCTCAACAGCGTCCGCTGGAACGAACGCTCGCACCGGGAGACGCTCACCGACAACGAGCAGACCTACCGCTTCACCATGCGCATCAACAACACCACCGGCATGACCCGCCGGTATACCATCGAGCATCTGCCCGACTGGCTCAGCGTAACACCGCCACAGGGCACGCTGGAAGCTCAGGCGGAGAAAGCCGTCACCTTCACCGTGGATGCCGCACGGCTCAAGATTGGCATGCATACGCATATCGTCTACCTCACCGACGACCAAGGACTGGCCGAACCGCTGCTCATCGAGCTCGACAAGCAGACCGAACCGCCCTATACCGATGTTGACCTGAACAGGTATCCGTTCAACATGTCGCTGTGCGGACGCGTGATGGTAGAGGAGGGTGGTACCACCGTCATCAATACCAATCCGGACGATTACGTCTATGCCCTCTACAACAACGAGTGCGTAGGCGTGGCGCACACGACGGAACAAGGCGAACTGTACCTCACCATCCATGGCAGCGAATCTATGACGCGCAAGCCTATACGCTTCCAGCTATGGAAAGCCTCCAACGGCAAGACCTACAACCTCACCACCGACACCCAAGTGTTGTTCGGTAGCGGTAGCGTGTATGGTTGCGGCGAGGATAGTCCCGTCATCTTCACGGCTGCCGGCTCCGAGATGCAGAGCGTCAACCTGGCTGCCGGATGGAACTGGGTATCGTTCAACCTCGATCTGAGTCCTGCTACCGCGCAGCTCAACCAGGTGCTCACAGCCGCCGAGCCGTGGGCGGAAGGCGACCTGATAAAGAACCCCGCCACACAGCATTTCGTGACCTATTCTGAGGAGCAAGATGCCTTTGTCGGACATTTCGGCTATCTACGCTACATCTATACCTATATGGTCTATTGCCGTCAGGGCAATACGATGCGCATCAGCGGCAATATGCTGCCTGCCGATTCGATGCACGTCACGCTGCGCGGCAACGGTCAGTGGAGCGCCCTGCCCTGCCTGCTTGACAGGCCGACACCCGTCACCGAGGCGCTGGCCGACTACTACAACCATGCTTCACCCGGCGACCTTATCAAGGCGCACAACCGCTTTGCGGTCTTCTCTGCCGACAAGCGATGGGTGGGTGACCTCACGGCGCTCACGCCCGGCGAGGGCTACTTCTTCCGCCGCATGGCTGCAGGGGATGTCAGCATCCGCTTCTACAACCGCTCTGGCAGCAACGCTCCTAAACGCGAAAAAGGCAATCAGCCAAGTTTGGCTGATCATGCCTTCAGCAACCCGCAGGCCGCCACCAACATGACCATGATAGCCCGTATCGAAGGTGCTGAAGGCTATCCGCCATGTTTGGTGGATCAACCCCTCCGCGTCTATGTCGATGACGAGTTGGCAGCCGTAGCCGAGCCGATAGAATCGCTCTACTTCCTCACCATCCAATCCGACAAACTCGGCACACTCCGCTTCATGACAGAGGACGGCACTATCCTTACTCCCTCGCCTTCAGGAGAGGGTCGGGGTGAGGCTGCTTCTGGTGAGGCTGGTTCTGGTGAAGCTTACAATTACGTTCCCGATTCTCACCACGGCACCCTCAGCGCTCCTGTCCTCCTTACTCCCTCGCCTTCAGGAGAGGGTTGGGGTGAGGCTCCCTACAAGATCATCGAAGACGATCATGTCATCATCATCCGCAACGGCGAACGCTACGATGTGACAGGCAAGAAACTCTAATCACTTTTACATATCATTTCACAAAAAAAGTGCTCTTCGGGGCACTTTTTTTATGCAAAGACTTGCAAAAGTCAAAAATTTTTTGTACCTTTGGAGGCGCAAAGGTTATGGCCTATGTACATCTGTTCCACAGCAAATATACGGACGAGCTCATGGCTGACCGCCTGAAGAACGATACCCACTCGCCGAACCCCGCCCGTATCAACGGCGTAGTGCCGCAGATCGACGACTGGTACGAGCTGTTCGACGTGAAGGAAGGTGACAAGCTGTACTTGAAACCCGAGGACAGGATACGGATTTGGTAAGAGGTTAAGCTGTTAAATTATTAATATGAAAAAGAAATTGTACAGTTGGAGTATGCTGCTCGCGGTAGCGGTAGCGTTTGGGTTGGTGGCCTGCAAGGGCAACCAGCCGGAGAAGAGTGAGTTTGACAAACAAATGGACCGCGTGATGGCGCTGGCGCAGCTGTTCGGTCCGACAACGCAAGAACTGGCAGAAGAGACCGCCAATGAGTTTGACGGTACGGTAACGCCTCTGAACTACAAGACGCGCGAGTCGGCCGAGCGCAAGTGCAAGACCGAGCAGTGCATGCCTATGGAACTCAAGGACCTGGCGCGTACGACGGTTGTGGCCGAGTGGGATAGCGCGCGTACGGGTATGGTGGTGGACTTCCTGGTCAGCATCGCCAAGGAAGACTCAATCTTCGGACGTCACAAGTATCAGACATCCGATTACGGCTATTGGGGCAACATAGTGAACCTGAAGTTCGCTAATAACGGCGACACGCTGATGACGGAGATCCAGGTGAAGACCTACGGCATGGTGTATGCGGCCGACGAGGAGTCGGTGGTGCGTGAGACGATAGGTGACGAGTACTACCAATATATCCATGACTATACGGGTGTTGAACCGGGTATGTCGCATACGTACTACGAGATCATCCGTGCGGATACGTCGAGCGAGGCGACGATAGCCAAGTACAAGCGGCTGTCGAGAGAGTACTACAGCCACTTTACGAATATTCCCGACCCTAATCCGATTGATTAGTAGGTGTTGAACTGTTAAACTGTTAAATTGTTAAATCGTTAAATTGTTATGAAGAAGATAATTATTGCCGCGATGATGATTGCGTGCGGCGCAAGTGTAGTATGTGTACTAAACTCCTGTAAGGACAAGAACGCTGCAAAAGGTCAGCTGCTGGAGGTATATGATGTACAAGGTAGTGCAGCCAAGGCCCGTCTGACTGTTGACGGCAAGGTGCTGTTTGTGACCGATGTGTTTGTCGGCAAGAACGGTATAGGCAAGACCGGTGAAGGTGACGCCAAGACGCCTACGGGCACGCTGCGGCCGTTGTCGGCGTTCGGTATCAAGCCGAACCCGGGCACGAAGATGCCGTATAAAGATATCACGCCCTCAACGTTTGCTTGCGACGAGGACTGCGAGTACTACAACACGATCATCGACACCGCCGTGGTGCACCATCCGTGCAAGGGCGAGGAGATGTACTCCTACCAGCCGCAGTACAACTACGGCATAGAGACGGATTTCAACAAGGAGTGCGTCTATCCGAAGGGCAGTGCGATCTTCGTGCACGTGAAGGGCACCAAGGGCTACACCGGCGGGTGCATCGCCTTTGATGAGGACAAGATGATCGAGATCCTCCGCAACTGCGACCTCTCGCTGGTGATCACGGTGAAAGAATAGTTAAGTCAAAAAAGACCCAAAATGTTCCCCAAATTATTTCTTTTTTGAATCTTTTTTGGACTTTTTTGACTGAATCTTGATCATCGTAATATTGGTATATATTGGTAATATTTGACTGAAATGAGAACTAAATTTTTGGCCATCGTCTCGTGCGCCATGCTGCTGTTCGCAGCCGGCTGCAAGCAGACCAACGAACCGGAACAGCCGACAGCGCTGCGCGAGGTGCTGACGAGCATGAACTACGGCGACAGCGTGCTGGTAGTGGGGCACAAGAGTCCCGACTGCGACGCCGTGATGTCCGCTATCGCTTATGCGTCGCTGCTGCAACGGCTGGGTATCAACGCCAAGGCGCGTGTGGCGGGCAAGGTGGTTTGCGAGCCGCTGTATGCACTGAAGCAGGCCGGCATAGCTGCGCCGGCAGTACTCGATGACGCCACAGGGCTGAACATGATCATGGTGGATCATAGCGAGTTTGCACAATCGGTGAACGGTATGCCATCAGCGAACATCCTGCAGGTCATCGACCACCACGGCACAGGATCGGTTACCACATCGCGTCCGGTGTTCTACTACGCTATGCCTATCGGTTCGACCTGCTCGGTGATCGCTACGATGTACGAGCAGCTTGGTATGCAACCCACCGCGACGGACGCACGGCTGCTGCTCACGGGGCTGCTGTCCGACACCGACAGCCTGAGCGCAGTCACCACCACCGACATCGACCGCCGCCTGTTCGGCAAGCTGTTAGAGCTATCCGACATAACGGATATCGGAGCCTACTACGCCGCCGCGCGTGATGCACGCGTCTCGTATGAGGGGATGACCGACATCGAGATCCTCTACTCCGACTTCAAGGAATATGAGATAGAGGGTGTGAAGGTAGGTATAGGCAGCGTGTTTGCCGGCAAGGTAGCCGGAGTGGAGGATATGTGCGCCCGTATGCGGGCTCTCATGCCTGCCGCACGTGAGCAGCGAGGACTGGATATGCTGTTCCTGATGATCGGCGACCGCGATGCCGATGTCACCCACCTGCCGTTCTGCGGCGAGGGTGCCAAGCAAGTGGCGGAGTACGGTTTTCACACCACCGCCACGCCGGACGACTGCATCGTAACCAAGTACCTGTCCATCCGCAAGGTAGAGGTCGTACCGCCCATCACGGAAGGTATCAAGCAGTGGAAGTCGGGGCAGCAATGACGCAGGTAATATTGTTGACGAACTTATCCATCGCAATAATTGTTGGATAATTTTTGGTAATTTTTGACGAAAATGAACTCTAAATTTTTGACCATCATATTTTGTGTGCTGCTGATGGCGATGGGCGCAAAGGCATGGGATACGACACCGGATGCCGCTGGGCGGCATACACAATCCGGGCAGTACTTCCTACTCTATGTCATGTCTGTCGATTTGATGGGGTGGTAAAATCTACAATCTAAAATCTACAATCTAAAATCTACAATATAAAATTTAAAATAACACCCTGTATGAAACACAAATTTTATCTGTTTGCAATTGCGCTATGCTGCGCGATGCTACTTGTGCCGGAGCGGGTGCAGGCGTATGGAAACGACTACCTGGAGAACTCCGACCACTACTCAGCGATGATCACGGGTGAGGATAAGGTGCACTTCAAGCTGCCGGTCTATTCGCGCGGTACGAACGACTACTACGTGTCGATGAACAGCCAGGGCGAGTCGCGTGTGTATTACGTATTGAACGGCGAGTGGTACACTATCTTCGGCTACGGCAGCGAGCATAACGCCAGTGGACCGAGTGCCGATGATGATGTCGCTTACGGCCGTGCGTGGGTGAAAGGCTATGCCGGTCGCGGCGTGCTGGAGATAACGAACTGCAGCGACGGACAGCGTAAGGGAGTACCCTCGGACAATGCCGAGCACCCCTACAATGTGACAAAAAAACAGGAGTCAGGTAACGACGGTGACTATGTGACCTGGCTGGAGGTGGATTGGTATATACCCGAATCGTTGGACAAAAAGACCTTCGATATCGGTACGAAGGTATTTATCAGCATGCGGTATACAGGTAACGTCAATTACGAAAAGAACTGGACGCTGGCTACGGGCTTGCAAGGTAAGAGCAATGTGGTTGAGCCGCAGCTGTTTGAGCCGTACATCTACGCCGTAAACGAGCAAGGCTTTACCGGCTACGGCAGCGCGGCTATACAGTATTCCGTATTCTACGACCCTATCTCATACAGCACCTCATTGGCGCCGTATGAGTTTACCAAGACCACCGAGCGCTCGGGAAACATCATCGTGCCCACCAACGATACAGTGCAAAAAGGTGTGTTTGCCTACTTTAATATCTATCGCTCCAAGAGCCCGGTTCAACTCAGTACGCAGGTAACGAACAAAGTGGATATTCTGCCCTACCACCGCCTGTATGACTTCACGGTGACTGAAGAGACGGACAAAACCGGTACCTATACGGGCAACAACGTGCTGGAGTGGCATATCAAGAACCCGAACCTTGTGGACTTGGTAAGTGGCGACTACTTTGAGGTGCAGCGCGCGATGAAGCCGGACTTCTCCGATGCCAAGCAACTGGCGGTTATACCGATGATCAAACACGATACGGCGCATACCTATCGTTACGTGGATAACAGCCGCGAGATGTGGACGGGTAATACTGCTCAGGAGATAGCCGCAAAATCAACAGAAATAAAGAATTATATCCTGTACGATGACAATGGTGATGTGTACGCCAGTCTGAATGCAAGATTGTACGGCCTCGACGGAAACCAACCTTCTGTTCCTGTTTACTATCGTGTACGACGTGCCTCGTCGGCTATCTGGGGCTGGGTGTCGGACTTCTCGAAGGAAGCAAAGACGAATAAGAACAACTACCTTGCTCCGCTGGATAGCGTGCAGCCTGACTATACGCTCGACCCCGAATACGAGACTAACCGCAAGGTGCATTTCAATATTCATATCGACAATGCAAAAGTATCGGAAGTTATTACTCCGAGTATAGACAAGTGCCAGTTAACGTATAACGTCAATTGGTGGGATACCCAAGATTCCATAACACTCAATGTTGATTCGGTTAATATTTATGGTTATAACTATTCAGTTGAGTATAGAGTCGTATCATCGACCGGAATTGAGTTGCAGCCTTGGAGGTATTTGCGTGATGGTGAGCAAAAGTTCCTGAAAGGTAGTACCTGTGAGGTGAGAATAAATAAGACGACTTATACCTACAGCGAATGGTATGATTTCTCTACCACTAAGGTAGTGAGTTCGCGTTCATTTAAGTTGTTAGGTGACTGCTCGCTGAATGTAAATCAGATTTATAGTTTATTCACTCCTCAGATTATATTTGTCGGCCCGGAAACCGATCCGTATATCGATCAGCAAAAACCCGCGATTATCGACAGTCTCTATTCGCAACTGCGGGCAGAATATGCCGGTTTGGTTGGAGGTCGTTGTATGTGGGATCGGACTGCGCGGTTGGTGCTGAGGCGTACGATTGAGGAAACGGGCTTTGTGAGCGAGGTGATTATTCCGCAGGACAGTATAGTCCGTCAGGCGGACGGCTCGTGGATAGCGCACTATACGGACGTAGCGAACACCGCTTGCGCGCATATCAACTATTCGGTGCGCATCGATCAGTCGGGCAGCGACCTGCGTGTATTTGATTCCGTCTATCTGCAACCGGTAGCCATCCACGGTCCGAGTCTGTACTACGACGAGGCGGCAACCATCACCTCGTTCACAGCGAGTCAGGGAGCAGCCGTCGGTCAGCAGAAACGCGGCGTGACGCTAAGTTGGGTGCCGTCGTCGGTGGCGGTGGATGAGTATGTGCTCTCGCGTGTGGCGGTGAACAGTGACGCTGCCGCGGATACGATTTATACAGGTACTGAAAACTCGTTCTTCGACGAGTCAGCTATTCCGAATCAGCACTATGAGTACGTCATCACCGCGCTGTACAACTGCAACGGCAAGTCTTCCGCCAACAGCGCGACGGCCGAAGGCTGGCGTTCGCCTTACGGCGAGATAGCCGGTACAATCCTCATGCCGGACAACAGCGGCATGGCAGGCGTGAATGTTGTGCTGCAAGGCCCGGATGGCGAGACTGTGAAGACAATCGTCACCGGCGCAGACGGTACGTTCCTGTTCGACAGCCTGAGCTACGACATCGGCAGCAGTACGCAGTTCGCTATCGTGCCCGCGCACACGTACGCGCAATTCAGTTATAATTATACGAGTGCCCAGAGCGCCAGCGTAACGCTGTCGGCGGATCATGCTGTAGCCTCGGGCGTGGACTTCATCAATACCTCTACCGCCCGTCTGACGGGTCGTGCGCTGTACAAGTACTCGACGATCCCTGTAACGGGTGCGATGTTCACGCTCAACGGCGACACGGTGCTCCGCAACGGTGTACCATTGATGACGGGTACGGACGGAAACTTCGAGCTGACGCTGAGCAAGGGTCAGCCCTACACACTGCATATCTTCAAGCCGGGACACGTGTTTGAGGGCGAAGGAATCTTGCACGTAGAGGAAGGGACAGACACGTTTGCCCTGACCAAGCCGCTGGACGGTGTACGGTTCTACGACCAGACAAAGGTGCGCCTGGTCGGACGTGTAGCCGGCGGTATCGACCAACGCGACCTGCCCGAAGCCTTCGGCCTCGGTACGAACAACCTCGGCGATGACCTGCAACTCGTGCTGCAGCTCGAGGGCGACAACATAGCGCACTTCGTGCACGACCCGGATGACCTGAGCCGCGACACGATGATGCAGCAGGTGGAGCATCGCGTATATCAACTTGGCAACGAGTTTGAGCCCTACCGCGTAGTGGGCACAACGAACACCTTGCTGGAGAAGAAACGCATCACTATCCATCCCGATCCGGCGACGGGTGAGTTTGAGGTGGATCTGTTCCCTGTTAAGTACAAGGTTGTACAGGCCTCGGCGCAAGGTTACTCCACGCTGTTTGCCTCTGGCGCAGGCAGTGAGACCTTCACCCTGACCGATGCTTCGCTGGTAGCCATCGATTCGGTGCGCGGGAACGACAGCGTGCATTACAACGCCGTATATGACCGCATCTACCGCACGCCGGTGCAGGTACACCTCAAGCAACTGCTGTACGGACTGGAGCAAGACGGCTACGGCGAACCGACGATGAACGCCGGCAGCCTGAATCCGACCATCAAGGAGAAAGTCAACCTCTACACCAAGCAGGAGGACGGCACGATCCGTTACACGATGGGCTATCCGGTGTTCTACTACAACCGCCGTTATCAGTTTGAGGCGCAGGCGTACGAGGACTACTATTACAATAACGACCCGACACAGCGACTCGACCGAGTACCGCTGCGCAGCGGCAAGGTGACCGTACGCAACGGTATGCATAACTCCACCAACCACACCACCTACGAGCTGAACCGCCAAGGTAAGAACCGCAATATATGGCTGACTGTGGATTATATCCAGACGCAGACCTATGGCGAGGATGCCCTGGCAACCGTCAGTCTGGCGCTGGAGCAGGAAGGCAACACCGTAGAGACCGATGCCTTCCGCGGCTACGTGGCAGGTGACATCGTGCAAGGCAACGAACTGACCGCCACCGAAGCCGACATCACCCTGCTGGATATCATCCGTGATCCGGGTGGAAACGGCAGCTCGGCGTGGGTGGAGAGCGGAACAACCTACAGCTACTCCTACAACGAGAGCTACAACTGGGAAGCCGGCTTGAAACTCACACCGAAGTGGGGATTGAGCGTATCGAACGATGTGGGTATTGTGACTGCCCCTTCCGGAGCCGGCAGTTATACCGGTTCAACGTTCAATTCGAGCAAGCAACTGTCGTTCACTATACCTATCACGCATGAGTGGTCGTGGGGATACAAATATTCGTACTCGTTCACTACGAACGAGAAGATCAGCACTTCCACGAAAAAGAACAAGACAGGTATCGGTTCGAACGCCGATGTCTTCCTGGGTGCTACCATCAGTCAGCTGACCGGTAAAGCCAAGTCACTGACAGTGATCGACGACACGTTGTATCAAGCCCGCCGTCCGGCTATCGAGGCGGGAACGATGCATGTGCATGCGAGCGGCATAGGTGCTGACGGCAAGCCGTACTACCTCGTGACGGGTGAGAAAGTGGTGATGGGTAGTACCGTATCGAACACCTTCGCTTACTCGCAGTACTACATTCTGGAGACCGTTATCCCGCAACTGGCATTGCAGCGTCAAAACTTGTTGATGACGTTTGCGGATTCCAAAGCGGCTCAGGCGCAGGCTAATGCTACGGGTGAACCGGTCTATTGGTACATCGACTCCACGGCTGCCGCTCATCTGCAAGACACGGTGGCACGCAGTTCGTACCGTATGTTCCTGCCTGAGGGTAGCAACGCGGCGTATGCCGACAAGGTGGCTGCGCTGAACAATATCATCCTCAAATGGATGACCATCGTCATTCAGAACGAGCGGGAGAAGATCATAGCCCGTCAGTCAGGTCAGTATGTCGGCACGTACAGCGTGTCGTTCGGTAACACCCTGTCCCACACCGACAGTTATAGCGCTACAGCCAACTACAATGAGATGCCGCAAGGTGGCGACCTCGTTATGTACGATATGCAAAATGCCGGCGCGCAGGTGGCTGAAGAACTTGCCAACAGCCTGGATGATCTCGCCGAGTTCTTTGGCGACAATGCCGAGACGTTCGGCAAGTCTGCAGCCGAAGCGCTGAAGGGCTTCTTCAACGACGAAGCAAAGACCGATCAAAAGAGCTTGACGGAGATTGGTACGGTGACGAATACGTACCAGTTCAAGATGAACTACTCCCCCGTACTGGATTACGAAGCGAACGACCGCATGAACACCGACAAGACCAACAAGAAGTCCTGCGGTTTCACCCTCGTGCCCGATGACCAGGGTGACATCACCGTGAGCGTCTATCGTGCTGAGATGGACAGCCTGTGGAAGAGCGATACTAAAGACATCCGCGACAATGTGGGGCAGGGAAATAACGATGATATACTCTTCGGCTCGTACGTGTTCTTTACCGAGGCAGGCGCTACCTACTGTATCCATGAGAAGGAGGAGAAGACCAAGTTCTACAACAAGGGAACGGTGATCAACAACGGTACGATGGCTATTGCTGTGCCGGAGATCAGCATCGACCGCTACGAGGTAAGCAACGTACCTGCCAACCAGCGTGCCGTATTCCATATAGAGCTCAAGAACGCCGGTCAGGTACAGTACGGCTTTGCCGCAACGGGTACATCCTTCTCGCTCTCACTCACCAACGACAGCAACCCGCACGGCGCGAAGGTGTATGTCAACGGCGCACCGCTCGTACAGGGACTGAGTTACTTCCTCTTGCCCGGACAGGTAGCCACGCAGGTGCTCGAGGTTGAGCGCGGTGAGGTGGATGACTATGAAAACCTGACGCTGTATTTCAGTGTGGGCGACTGCGTCAAGACCTATTCGTTCCTGAACTTCAGCGTACATTTCCAGCCGGAGTCCAGCCCTGTGGAGATAACCTCGCCGCGGCAGAACTGGGTGATGAACACCCTGTCGCAGCGCGACTTGGAGGGCTACTATCTGCCTGTTGAAATCTCGGGATTCAATATCCACCACAAGAACTTCGACCATATCGAGTTCCAGTACAAGCTCACCAAAGAGTCCGACGAGATGTGGGTGAACTCCTGCTCGTTCTACGCCGACGACAGCCTGTACAACCTGGCTACGGGCAACAAGGCGATGATCGAGAACGGCAAGATCACTCCGTTCCGCTTCTACGGCGAGCGCGACCCGATGGAGCAGGAGTATGACCTGCGTGCAGTCAGCTTCTGCCGCTACGGTTCGGGCTTCGTAAGCAAAGCTTCGCCCGTGATTAGCGGTGTGAAGGATACGCGTCCGCCGGTACTGTTCGGCGAACCCGAGCCTGCCAATGCCATCCTCGGCATAGGCGATAACCTCAAGCTGCGATTCAGCGAGCCTATAGCCGGTAACTACCTCGACGAGGACAATAACTTCCAACTCAAGGGTGTGACCAACGAGACGGGCATCACCGCCGGTACGGCTATCCATTTCAACGGCACAGTGGACTCCTACGCCAAGACCGAGATCACACGTTCGCTCAGCGGCAGGTCATTCTCGCTTGACATGCTCGTACGGCCGACGGATCCGTACAAGGACGAGACGTTCTTTACGTACCCCATCGTGGAGGGCATCAACTTCCTGTTCGGCAAGACTGCCGATAACCGCCTGTATGCACAGGTAGGGCAGGAGCGTATCACCTCAAAGCAACTCGAATCGCCGATGTTGGAGTTCACGCGCGTGATCATGAGCTTCGACTACCAAAAGAAGACCATACGGTTCTTTGCCGGTACGAGCGAGGTGACCGACCCGTCTGCAGGCGCACTGCCCGATGAGACGGAGTTCAACGTATCGTCACCGCTCGTGTTTGGCTTGGGGTATACGGGCGACATGCTCGAGGCACGCCTGTGGACGAAAGCGCTCACGCTTGACGAGATTGCCGCTACCAATGCCCACTACCTCACCGGCTACGAACTCGAATTGCTCGCTTATTACCGTATGAACGAAGGCAAGGGCGATGTGATGAACGACAAGGCAAACGGCGCAGCCCTTTACCTGAGCAACACCACATGGAAGCTGCAGAAGGGCATATCGATCCAACTCGACAATGAGCAGGTACAGCTCGCCGGCGATCTGCTCAGCCGCTCCGAGAACTACGACGAGACGCTGATGTTCTGGTTCAAGACCACCTCCGACAATGCACCTCTGTTCCGCGCTGCGTGGATAAAGAACGATAGTGTCACCAATGGCACGCTGATAGCTCTGGAGAACGGCAAACTCGTGCTGCACTCCGGTGCTAACCAATGGACAGCCGGCAAATACGCCGACGGCGAGTGGCACCACTTCGCCCTCACACTCAACCGCTCGTATAACTCGGCTGCGTTGTTCGTGGACGGCAAACTGACGAACAATGCCGCTGCCACAAAGTTCTGCGCCATCAGCGGAGCAATGTACCTCGGTGGCGAAGGGTTCAAGGGAAATATCGACGAGTTCGCCATCTTCGAGCAGGCGCTGCCTGAAGCCATGGTACAGGAGTTCTACAACGCATCGCCTGTAGGCGACGAGATGGGACTGATGGCATATCTGCCCTTCGAACAGCAGAAACAAAACCCCAACGGCGTACTTGAGCAGGTATTCAGCATCAACGACCAACGCCAGTTCCGCGACCGTACCACCGGTGAGGTGCTCGACAAGGTCGTTCCCCTCGTAATCACAAATGACAAATCACAAATCACAAATTGGGCGGATGCCGCCGACTACGCTCCCACCAGCGACAAGGGATTGCTCGGCAAACTGAACTTCGGTTGGGCGTATAACGACGACGAACTGCTCATCGACCTCAAGATGCAAGATGGCGAGATCAACAAACAGACGATCTATATCACCGTTCGCGATGTGGAAGACCTGCACGGCAACCCGATGCCGTCGCCTGCATCGTGGGTGACATTCGTTGACCGCTGCCCGCTGCGCTGGGATCTGAATACGCAGGAGTACTTCGCTTGGTACGGTGACATGAACAATGAACCCGGCACGAAGTACTGCTACCAGGACATCATGATCAACACCACCGGCAAGCGCCATCAGTTCAAGATCGAGTCCCTGCCCGAATGGCTGACAGCCGAACCCGAGTACGGCTCCATCGATCCCCTCGAATCCAAACCGATACACTTCTGCCCGGACTACGAGATGCCGGTAGGATTCTATACTGACATCGTCTATCTGACCGACGAGAACGGACTGAGCGAACCGCTGTATATCGAATATACGGTGGAGGCACGCTGCCCGTGGGACGGTACGGAGATTGACCGGCAGGGCAACCCGAACACGATGTCGCTGCGCGGACAGGTATATATCGAGAACGAGTACGGCGCAAGCTACTACGACAGCGACGAGCTGGATCAGGTGGCTGTGTTCTGCGAGGGTGAACTGGTGGGTCTGGCTAACAACACCTTTGCCGCTCAGACGAACACCAGCTATGTCTATCTCACCATCTACGGCAACAACGACATGAACGGCAAGTTGCTCACCTTCAAGCTATGGCAGAAATCCACAGGCAGGATTTACAACCTCACGCCGTCGGCTCGCCAGAAGTTCCAGGCCAACGCCATGCGCGGCATATCGCCTGCTGAGCCGATCCGCCTGAGCACCTCTGCCGGTGAAGTACAGCAACTCTCGCTGCTTGAAGGCTGGAACTGGGTATCGTGGTACGTGCGACCGACCAACGCCAAGCTGGACTACATCTTCCCGATTGAGTCCGGCTTCAGCGAGGGTGACCTCGTCAAGTCGCCGACCACGCAGTCGTTCGCCGAGCTGACCGTCACGCCCGACAGCGCGGCATGGAAAGGCAGCCTGAGCGCCACCAACTACAAGAACATGTACATGGTGCGCGTGGCTGATGCGTTCAACACTACCATCGAGGGCAAGGCGCTCACCGATGAGCAGCGCACCCTGACCATCCGCAAGGGCTGGAACGGCATCGCCTACCTGCTCAGCGCGCCGATGAACACGCGTGATGCTCTGGCCGACTACTATGACAAGGCCACCGTGGGCGACCTGATCAAGTCGCGTACACAGTTCGCTGTCTTCACCGAGAACGGCAAGTGGGAAGGCTCGCTGCAGACCCTCCGTCCCGGACAGGGCTACCTGCTCCGTCGCAACGGCACAGGCTCCGTTACGATGAAGTACGTGAAGAACACTGCGGCGAGTGCGCCGAAGCGGGTGCAAGCCAATGGCCAACAGCCAACGGCTAATGGCGAATGGAGCAATCCCGCCGCCGCAACCAACATGACCATGATAGCCCGTATCGAAGGTGCTGAAGGCTATCCGCCATGTTTGGCGGATCAACCCCTCCGCGTCTATGTAGGCGATGAACTCGCAGCCGTAGCCGAGCCGATACAAATGACAAATCACAAATCACAAATGACAAATGACGAAGTCTTATATTTCCTCACCATTCAGAGTGACAGGGTAGGTGAGTTGCGGTTTGAGATTGGCGGCGAAACGTATGTACCTGAGAGCGGTTCGATCAACTACTCTGCTGACAGCCACCACGGTTCGCTCCATGCGCCGATTGTCCTCCGCAAGGATGACAACCGTCCGTACAAGATCATCGAAGACGATCATGTCATCATCATCCGCAACGGCGAACGCTACGATGTGACAGGTATTAAACTCTAACTAACCATCTGAAAGAGCCGGAGCGCGCTAAATGCACTCCGGCTCTTTTATAATCGCTTGGTGGCTCTTAGGGGCATTCAGAGCTTCTTGCTGGCGTCGTAGGACTCGATGGTCTTGGACTGAATGATGATGGTTGTGTCACCCTTTTTGACGCTACTGGAGGTCGTAGTGATCGTTCGGGTGACGTTACACGAAGTCAGCACGGTGGCTGCTCCGATAATCATCAGGGCAATGGCTGCCCCGATGATTTTCAAGATTAAGGCTTTCATAGATGAAAAAGTGAAAGGTGAAAAGTGAAAGGTGAAAAGTGAAAAGTGAAAGGTGAAAAGTGAAAGGTGAAAAGTGAAAAGTGAAAGGTGAAAAGTGAAAGGGACTACGCTATGCCCTCTCATCTTCACCTTTCGATTGACGATTAGCCCTGGCTCTCGTCGTAGGCCTCACCGCACACCTGCCACAAGTAGGACTTGAAAGTCTTGCGGCCACCGGGGAGATCTTTCTGCGCCTTGAAGGCGGCGTAGTCGGTCTGGTAGGTGCTCATGTTCTTGGCACGAACAGCTACGGCACGACTAACAGCCGTGAAACGTGCGCGGATAGCCAACTCGTCAGCGGTGACAGGAGTCGAACGCTTGTAGGCGTCCTCGTTCTTTACGTAGAAGCCTTGGCATTTGGGATTTTCGGTCGGTGCGGTACGGTGCGTCATGATGACGTAGTTGCCGTGCGTGTGACCGTTCTTCTTGATTGGTCGTTTGATTGCGCCCTGGATGTACTCAATACCACCGGCGCCAACTTTTGCTTTACCCATATCGTGTTCGGCAATGGGTCGCACGGGCTGAGCGTTCCGCGCTCATCAGGGCTTCCCATGCCTCCACTCTTCGGTCCACAAACAGCCTTCGTCTTGGTTTGCGTCCCGAGGAAGGAGGTCCTCCTTGCCGTGGGAGGGGTTAAGGTTGGTTAATAAAAAAGGTTTAGGTTAATGGCGTCGCTCTTTCTTTGTTGCCGTGAGCGACTTTGCGGCTTATCATCCGAGAAAAGTCTGTATTGCCCCTGTATTGCCTCTGTTTTGCCCCCGTGGTGATAAGGTGCGGCTATTCGGAGTTTTTGCGGTCGACAAGGCTTACTTTTCGAAAGACGGTGCAAAGGTACAACAATTTTCCGAGAAAAGCAAATTTTCGGGTTCGCAAATCTCATTGCGGTGAGATTTTCAATGCAACGGATAGCGGATGGGGAAAAGCTCCAACGGATGGCACGGATTGAACGGATGTAGGAGGGGGCGATTATATTCACAGATTAAACAGCTTAACCAGATGCGATGGGTGAGGTGTCGGGCAAGCGTTCGCCCGTCATGAGATTGTAGCCGGCATAATCGGAGAGTTCCAGAACTTCGGTGAGGTAGAGCCATCCGCGGTTGTAGAGCGCATTGCGATAGGTGTGGGAGTAGTGACGGAACGTCAGCCAGCCATAGATGAGCGTGTTGAGACCTTGCAGACCGACATCGGCATGGATGGCAGTGCTGAGTGTGGCAGCCAATTGGGTTTTGGAAATGCGTAACATAAAATGAAAGGTGAAAAATGAAAGGAGATTATACATTTGCGCTGTCGGAGAAGGCGGCTTTGACATCCGCCCAGATGCGCGCTTTTGGTCGTCTGTCACCGGCAGCGATGCGGCGGTTTACTTCCCGGGACATGAGGGTGAAACGTTGGCGCGCCTGCAGTTCGCGTTGGGAGAGAGGTGTGGAACGCTGCTGGGGTTTCATGTAGAGCATGGTCATCTTGCCGGTGCGGCTGTTGGTTCGTACGACGAGCTTGGTGCCGTCACTGCGGCGTTGGATGGTGCCGTGCATGGAACAGATGTTGAATGCTTTGTCAAATTCGATTTGTGCCATAATGATTGTTGGTTAAAGGGTTGATGTATAACTCGGCGCTCTTGCGCCGAGCAGTTAACGAAATTTGTAACTCGCTCGCAAAACTCGCGAGCACAGGACGCCGCGTTCGGCAAGGGGCTCGCACAGATTGCGCCCTGCGCAATAAAAGCGACCCCTGCCTGGCACCCCACTGCACAAACTTGCGGGGACCCCGCTGCCTCCGCTCTCAGAAAAACCGTCACTACGTTCGACGCTTTTTCTGGGGAGAAGAGAACCTGCATAATATGCAGGACAATGAACAACGTGCGGCGGAATACCGCCGTGGACGGGACACTGCGGCCGGCAATGGGGCGTACGGGCTAGAGAAGAAATTCTCCTTTGATCTCCATGCCGAAGTCTTCTGCTTCCTGACGGGTGTAGATGCCGGCTTTGCCTTTGTAGATCGCGATGGCGGCCTCCCCGCTTTCGAGCATGCGTCCGCCCTCACGTGTGCCGTTGTAGTTCTTCGGGACGGGTTCGGGATAGTCCTGCACCCAGAAGTAAGGGTTACGGTCGGGGTTGACGCTGCCGTGTTGGACGGTGCGTAGCATGGCGCGCCGTGCGGGCGGAGAGCGTTGCAGCCATTGGGAGAAGGTGCAGCTGCGGCGGTTGGCGTACTTGTCTGCGGGACGGTAGGCCGTCCAGAAATCGCAGAACTGTGTGTAGGCTTCGTTGGTTAGCATACGAGTTAGAGTTAGTCAACAATTACCAAAAATTATCAAAAAAATAACATTCAAAAAGAAAAAGTCTGTCCGTCCGGTACCGGTATGCGGTGTGGGGATGATAGGGGGTGTATTGTTGGTCTGTGCGTTCAGGTACTGGACGGACAGACCTTTTCTTTTTTGTTTCTTTAGGGGTTCGGGGACCTTTCTTTGTTTTTTCTTTTACCGGTTCCCGAAAACGACTGCGAAATTACAAAATATTTCGGATATATGCAACCCGAAAAATTGGGGCGGTTGATTAGCAGGGCTTTAGGAGCTTAACGGCTCGGCAGACAGCGCCTTTGCTTACGCCCATTTCGAGCGAAAGCTTGAGCTGGCTCAGTTCGGGATGACGGAGATGATAGTCGCAGATTTCCATCCATTGTGTGATTTGCGTCGGTAACCCGAGTGCGAAGAGAATACGCAGTTCTCCTGATTCTTTTTTAGCGAGAAGAAACTCGTAGAATGATTTGTTTTGCATAATTTTACAGGATTTAATTGATAATTCTGCAAAATTACGCAAAAACAGAGTTTTTTTCAAGAATAATTTGCACAAGTCAGTTTTTTTTCGTACCTTTGCAGCGGATTTAACTTGTTCCCTTTGGTGTGTGAAAGGGAACAAGCCATATCAGAATGTAGGGCTAAGAACAAGTCGTGTGGAAAACGACAACGATATTTTTATGAGCCATGAAGATTTTTATTCGAAAAGACAAATGGAACAAGAAATATGTTCCGGAAATTATGGAAGCTTTGCAGAAAGCAGGGCATCTGGTTGTTTTGAGCAGCGATTGTCCTGACGAGCAGGAAGCGTGGCAATCGAGTCATGTGTGCTTGGATCTTACGGGAGCAGGAAAGGCCAACGACAAGGAAAGTATGTCTCGTCCTTTCGACCGGACAGATGTCGATCTGCGCGTACGCAAGATGATTCAGGTTATCGGAACATCGTCATTACCTCGGCGCCAGATTGTGGCAGACCTGGGATTGAAGCAACAAAGCAGAAGGATTTTCATCTACAATTATCTCAAGCCGTCTGTTGCGCAAGGTTATGTTACAATGTCCCATCCTGATTCTCCCAACAAACCCGGACAGACATATAAGCTTACAGCCCAAGGTCTGGACCTATACAAGAAATTACAGGGTTAGTAAGTGAGATTACGAGATGAGTGAGTAATGACTTGTTCCCTTTGGGATATTGGAGGGAACAAGTTATGAGGTGGACAAGGTGAAGAAAGAGATTAAGAAAAGATAGTGATGACTTGTTCCCTTTTGGACATGGAAGGGAACAAGCCATGAGGAGGAAAAGGTGAAGGAAAAGATTAAGAAAAGATTAAGAAAAGATTAAGAAAAGATAATGGCGACTTGTTCCCTTTTGGATATGGAAGGGAACAAGCTATGAGGTGGAATAGGTGAAGAAAGAGATTAGCGAATTGGAGGGAAATGGAAAGATTATAAGTCTTTTTTTGAATAAAAAGCGTTCGGGGCTTGCAAATGTCAGATATTTTTCGTAACTTTGCAGTTGTTTTTGGTTGGTTTAGCGGTGGAGCGGGAAATATTAACAAAACCGAAATGAACATATAACAAAGAATCAGGTTGGTCAAAAATTACCAAAATTACCAAAAATAATTCAAAAAATTTGATGGTGTTATTGTTTGAAATATTAGTGTTCACTAAAATAAAACAAAAACAGACAAAACCCTTTTGAGTGTTTTGAAACTTACGTTTCTTGTGCTAATTGCCGCTAAAAACCCTCGAAAGTGAACTTTCGGATAGTTTTTATTACCAATTATCACCACTCTGAGAGCAAAACACTCAAAAGAAAAAACATAAAAAAACAAGTTCGTTTCAAAGCATTGCCTATGCAAAGGCTCATAGTATAACTGATTCATAGGTATATGCAAAAAGTTAAATAGACAGCAATGGTTTGAAAACAAACATTGCGGACTCATATCGAAAAAACAATACGCGTTTATAAGTTGCATAAGATAAGGATGATAAGGAAGTGAAACAAAAGTTAACGCACCAATAAAAGGTGGTACATGGCACAAATGAGACGATGGTTGCACATATCGGCGGTGATGTGGATGCTGGCGGGAAGCTTGCCGGTAGGCTGCATGTTGACGGGGTGCAAGGGAGCGTGTGGCGGCATGGGAACATGCGGAGGCACGCGGCAGGCATCGTGCGGGTTGGGTGATGTGCGGCGGACGCTGGCTGTGGCAGACAGTATGCGCGTGAATCATGGCGTAGCGTACGACGACAGTCTGGCATTGGCGGAGGCGGTTGCAATGGTTGACACATGGTGGCATCGTACGTTTCACCCTGCCGACTATGCCAAGGCTAACTACTATTATGGTCGACTTCTTCGCAACCGTGGCGACCAGCCGGCTGCTATGCTCGCTTTTTTGCGTGCCGTCCACACGGATCCCGACTACCCAGCCCGAGCTATCCGTGCAGGCTTGCCGTTCCGTACAGTTTCGTCCGATGAATACTCCATGCTCGGGAGAGTGTACAGCAATATGGCAAATATGTGCCATTTAAGTCAAAATCATCCACTTGCCAAAGATATATATGAGCATTCAGCAAGTATGTTTCTCCATGCGCACGATTCACTTATGTATTTTTATGCGCTGAACAATATCGCATTAGAATATGCGATGCAAAAACAAGAAAAAGAAACCTTGTTGATGTTGGATTCGATAGCAGCGTCTTGTACTGATTTCGGTCTTCAGACTAAGCTTTGGGAAACGAAAGCCATCTTGTATAATTACGTAGGGAAATATGATTCCGCTATTGTTTGCGTTAACAACTGTTTGTTACGAGGTTATTATGAACCTACAGGACTGTTGTCAAAGGCGCAGGCATTTTCCTATTTGGGCGAGAAAGACTCTGCATTGTATTATGCGGAGAAAGTATTTGCCATGACAACATATAGTGGTGACAAATATAATGCATTATATATCTTGTCACATGATGACTCTACTCTTGACAACCAAAGTATACTTCAACTTACATCCGAACGCGATGATGTCCACACGTATGAGATTGAAGTACAAAAGATACAATACAATCAAGCCGTGCAATTGCTGCGTCAGGATGTTGAAGATAGCAAAATAGCACACAGACATTTGCGCAGATCCGTCAAATGGAGTATTGGCATTGTATTTGTACTAGCAGTTATTTGCTGTATGCTATGGATAGCATTCCATACAAAATCTAAAAAGGTTAGGGCAACACTTGAACACCATACGCACGAATTGCAAAGTGTTGAGAAACGAATGCAGACCCTTTATACTGTTCAAGAGCGGCATCAACATGAGATGCTCATTTCCATAGAAAAGAATAGTGAACGTCTCTCCCAAAGCACAAATCTAAGACGCACATTGCACCTGAAAAATTACAAGCAATTCAAGACGCTGATTAATAAGGATTTTTATATGCTTGTCAACATATTGGAACAATATGACAAGTTAGAAGAAAGAGATATTATATTCTGCGTTATGGTGCTTCTTGGCTTATCAGGTCCGCAGATAGCCGACCTGATGTACTACAGCCCCAAGAGTATAGGAACCATTAAGAAAAGAATCATCGAAAAGCTACACTGCCCGGAAGGAGAAGACCTCCGTAAGTGGCTCATCTCCATTATTTTACATGGAGGAAAAAGCGCGCAGAATAAATAAAATTGTCAAAGTGAAGAGAATGTATGACGCTGATTTTCTGCCATTTGTAGTTTGAAATTGTCAAGCTGAAAATTTGCATATTTCCATTTTTTGTTGTATCTTTGCGCCCGAAATCGAAAGTTTCGGGTTTCGTGTATTTTTCACGAAGGCGCGAAAATTGTTTTATCATTTAATTATTTACATTATGAAGAATCGCTTTTTTCTTTGGATTTTAGCAAGTTTATTCTGTTTTGCTATTCCATTATCGCAAACCATGGCATTTGATGATGAGGTGGAGATTGAGTTGTTGGAAGTATCAGGGTTTTTGCCGGGAGATAATCCTTTGGATGGTCCCGGTCAAGGTGTTCCCAATCCTACTGATCCAACCCAATTCCGCGCGACGATTGCGGGCGGCAATCTTGCTGTGACGGTAGCCAACACGAACACGGTACAGATGACCGTGCGTAACTCAAGTGGTAACACGGTTGTAAACCGTCAGTTTGTAGGCGGTGCTATGGAGCAGCTTCCAGCCGGCAGCTATTCCATCGAACTGAACAGCGGCAGTCTGACGCTCGTAGGCGCGTTCGTGGCGTGGTAAGTTATTACAAACATTAAAATACACCTTGTATGAACCGTTTCGTGTTGAATATCATCATTCTGCTATCGGGGATGTGTTTGTCCTCCGGTATAGCAAACGCCGCTAATGCCATGTCATCTAGTACTGATTGGATGAGATTCGGGATGTGTGCCAGTTCTGTCATTCCTCAGCCTGATGTGTGGTGTCATAATGACACATTATCTGTCCGCTCGCATACGTACGCGATAGAGCCGGCAGATCACTATACGGCTTTTGCAGTAGTGCGTAATCCCGAACCTGACAGTCTGCAATGGCTGTGGTGTTTTGCAGAGGATGATACGTTAGTAGAAGCGGTTCATACACAAGGTATATATACGCGCAAGACGAGGGTGCAATTCAGTGATGCACCCTACGACTTTTCCCGATGGAGCATCTATCGGTATTATAGCGGATGTCATAGCGACAGCAGCAAAGTGCGCCGTCTGTCGCTATGCTCCCTTGGCGCGTTTGTGGCAGACAGTGCGGTCACGGATACCGTTCACTCACGGATGGAAATGAAAGAGGCCGCTTACTTCTCGGGCAGTATAACACGGACAGCAAGTGACATGTTTCTAACCTATCTTGCCGTCAAGTACGGCATTACGCTGGATTATGCCCCGTATATATCATGTGGCGGTGATACTTTGTGGCATCCGGATCATGACGCATCATATTATCATCGTATAACAGGTATAGGCAATGACACCTCGCGCATGTGGTATGCGCAGAAATCGTTCGCCTTGGATACGGCAATATGGTCGCTTATTACTGATACGCTGTGTCCCGGCGAGTATGTGCTTATGGGTGATAATGACGGCACACTCTATCCGTCGGTTCAGGCAGACGGTAGCTACAGGTTGAATAGAGAGTGGATGCTTCGAGCGCACGTTAAGGAACCTGTGTCCGTAAAATTGGAACTTGCGGTGAATGCCTTGCCGGATATCTTGTATGACAGCCTATGGCTGATCGTGACGGATGCGGACGGACTGCCCCGATATACCATACCGGCGGAAGACATCGTGCCAGACAGCCTCTGCCACTTTGTATTACCTGCTGTGGATCATACGCCTCTGCTGTTGTCGTTACACGGAACTGCCGCAAAATCTGAACATCAACGCACTCAACAGAAAACTCAGCAGAATAATAACGTATGGTACAATGCCCAAGAAGGTGTCATTGAAGTCGCGCAGAGCCTGCAAGGAAAGGTGTGCACCGCCATGTTGTACGACAGCACCGGCAAACTGATAGGCAGCGTACGCACACAAATGCCGTTGTCTGTCCGCGCACTTCCAGGCAATGCCTACCATATAGAGATAGTGACCGACGGAACGATAGTCGGCAGTATAACCTTACCGTTTAATATATAATGTTTTTGTCATGAAACGTAATCATATCTTACCTCTATTGTTCCTGTCGGTCACTTTTTTACCATTGTCGTCAGGTGCTACCGAACCAGCAGATGCGTCGGGTGATGGATACGAGGGTGTTGCTTCCTCCATGTCGCCCGCCAATACAGAATATGCGTGTAAAGAAGGTGAGCCGATTGATATATCATTTATGGGGCTACGGCTGTCGGCAGATGTCGGCAGTCTGATACATGATATGACGTTACAGGCAGAGGCATTACCTATGCAATGCGGTCATCCGATGCCGAGCAGCATGAAGAATGTATCTGCGAACGGCGATGGCGTGAGGTTGTTGCCTAACGGCGTACATTTTGCAGAAGAGCATCCGGCTCACATTATTCTTGCGTACGACCCGCAACGTCTGCCGATAGGGCATTCGGCGGATGAAATATACACTTTTTGTTGCGAAGAGAGAGGCGGACAATGGCACAAACTGGAACGTGTGGCTATAGACACCATAGCACATACCGTGACCTCGATTACAACCCATTTCACGGATTTTGCGAATGCCATCATCTCTTTACCGGAGTTGCCAGAGAGCAGCGCTTATGTGCCCACTACGCTGACGGACATGCCTGATCCAGATCCGCTACAGGGCATACCGATGGTGCAGATTAACGGCATGAACAGTTTCGGCAGCCCTACAGGCGACAACAGCGGAAGTGCCAGCTTGACATATCCGATAGTCATACCGGCAGGGCGTCACGGCTTGCAGCCGGATGTGAGTTTGCACTATAACAGTGCCAACGGCAACGGTCCGTTGGGTGTAGGATGGAGTCTTCCCATGCCTGCGGTGACGATAGACACCCGTTGGGGCGTGCCGAGGTATGACGGCGCATATGAGACTGAGGCATATCTTGTCAACGGAGAACAGATTGTACGACATGATAACGATAATGTAGCAATGCCACTACCACATCAAGATTCGGTGTTTCACAAACGGCGTTATCAAACCGAACGTTTCTGGTTTAGGGATACTCGTAATGCTACGCGAGTAATACGTCATGGACAATATCCACAATCATATTGGTGGGAAGTCACAACCACAACAGGTGTAACATTCTATTATGGTCGAGCATTCGATCCGACTGATATACAACATGATGCTATAGACGAAAACAGCGTGCTTAGAACTGCAGATGGGTATATTGGTTATTGGGCATTGACGGCTGTCGTGGATTTGTTTGGCAACTATGTACTGTATGAAAATGTTAAGTCAGGCACAGAAGGAAAGAATGTATATCCTCAATATGTGTACTATACCGGAAACTATCAGACCGGAACAGCACCTACATACAAAATCGACTTGACATGGCAAAATCGAGATGATGCATTTTCAGACGGACGTTTAGGGCTATTACGGCAGACTGACAAGTTACTCTGTCATATAGGTATTATGTACAAAGATACGACAATTAGTGCCTACTATATGAATTATGAGTGCAATACAGCAAGTCTGTGGAAGAGTAGACTTATTTCTGTAGACAAATCTGATGAACCGAATACTCTGCGTGATTGTAATTTTTTGGAATACAATCTTTCTAATTATACGAAATACGCTGGTAGCCGGACGACTTTTGCTTACAAAAATGCACCGCAAACTATGTTCAAAACAGATCCGGATAATTTAGGAAGCAATGTTAAAATCAATACGAGTGCATCGGGAAATTGGAATATTGGAGGGACAGTTTCTGTAGGATTAGGGGCGAATGTTGCTCTTTCCAGCCTTTCCGGCGGTGGACATTATAATTTTAGCATGAATTACGCTAAGTTAACTGGAATGTTGCTGGATTTGAACGGAGATGGTTTACCGGATTATGTTTATCAAGATGGAAATGATGTGAAGTATCGTCCTCAAAAAAGAAATGCGACAGGATTTGATAATGAAGTTCTGGTGCAAGGGCTACCTCGATTGTCACGAGATGTCAATCATACACATAATTGGGGACTACAATTGTCATTCGGCATCCATTTGAATTATAGTAATCCTATTTCGTTCTCTTATACAGACTATTTCTTTTCTGATATCAATGCAGATGGTTTGCCGGATATGGTAACACCTGACGGGATTCTTTTCAATCATCTTATCAACGGACATCCATCGTTTTCTCCATATACCGGTAACTCATCAGTAAATCAGCACAATTCGGCTTGCCAAAATAAAGGCATTCATTATACCGGCATTGTGGATGATAGGTTGGAATGTCATGTAACCGAAACAGCCGTTGATTCATTCTTTCTGGGTGACTTTAATGATGGCGGCTGGACAGAACCCAATGACTTTCATGGAGATTATTGGGCAGAACCTAGTCAACGTCAAGCCATAAGTTGGAATCCTTTACCTACCGGAAATGGAGAACATACAGAACTACAAGATTCAAATACCGAGAGTATTGAAAATATTTCTTCCGATTATGCAGACGCATATACGAAAGAGAACAGTTCAAATACTTCGTCTCGTTCTAAAGCAACTCCTCGCTCCAACCCCACTATTCCAGAATCATTCTACGAGGAAGGCTATACCTATCGCATAGCACGCGGATATGTCATAAAGTATGGCATAGAAACAATGTGTGAAGATATGAATCCCGATCCAATGATTGAAACTGTTCGTGTGTGGGTAGTAGAAGAGGATGGTTATGTTCAGCAAATTAACAGTATTGCGAAATTGCGCCGCGATAGTTCTATTTCGCGCCAGTATTCACGCAAAGCAGATGGTGTGCGGTGTATTATACAATGGAATCATAATAATCAAAAAGACGGCAATCACTTTACTAGTACTCAACCAACAATTTTGCACGTAGATACTATTGTGGCTGACGATTATACACCAAAATCGTATACATCTGGTGGATTTACAGTTACTGCCGGAGATATTATAACTTTCCGATTGTGCTCCAATGAAAACAGTTCGTTCGATGATGTAGATTGGGATATATCAATCTTATACTATGACTCACATGGATTTAAACGGTCAAATGCGGCCGAAAACTACATATGCAATGGATCTCGAACATTTGTTGCCCCTTTAAATGGCGAAGCAATAATTCGATATAAAGCAGAAAACAATTATTATCCACCTATATATCTATCATTTTATGGCTCTGACAAATCGGCCGTAACCATTCCATACCAGAGTTCTACTAACGGCATGTATGTCCCTTTTGACACAATAATTTTGTTGCAGGGAGATACAATTAAACCGATCGTTAATAGTGCGAGTAATCCAAATGTACAATGGAATAAGGTACACATCCATCCTGAAATTGAATACCATTGGTCACACTGGGATAACAATAATACGAATATTGTACATGATACAACATTCTTTTATCCTGATGTTGATTATCCATGCTCCGTTATCAGCGCAGATAGTATATATACCTTTTTGTTCGGAAAATTATACCGTGGTTGGGGACGTTTTGCGTATCATCCCCAAAGTAATTCTGACACTCTTGATTTATGCTCGCTCTACAACACAGAACGCACAGGTGCACAAATGGCGCAGCAGAATCAGTCTACATGGGAAAACCTATCATTGCCTATAGATACAAATTCTATATTGGCATTGGGGACAAACGGAGTTGATAGTATTTTTTCGGTTTATCATTTTTTCAATCCGTTAGCTGATTCCAGCACATGGATACCTCTAAATGCCGATAGTCGTACCGAACGTTGGATACCCTACGGGAACATCGGATATATCAGTGCGACAGGGCAGTCGAATAGCCGGAATATAGAGTCTACTCCTGAAAAAGACAGAGGATGTCAGCAAGTGACTGCGCAAATGAATGATACGATTGAGGACGTGCCATTGTATGATAGTGCCATTCCTTCAGGAAGTATTGCATCTACTCGAAAAGCACCACTTAAAAGCATAAAATCAATAAACCATGCCATCTCGGGGGGCTTGGTAGGCGTGCCGATGAGTCTTTCTGTTTCATGGGGAACATATAACGTACTAACAGATTTCATTGATTTGAATGGAGACGGTTTTCCTGATGCAGTTGGATCATCAGGAGTTCAATACTCTCTGCCATGGGGAGGATTGGGAGCATTGGTAGATGCAAAATTAGATGGGCATGAAAACCACAACTTTGCTGTAGGCATGAATTTTTCCCGTTCAGCAACCATTATGAAAAAGGAAGCGAGTAACAGCGTAACAAAAACATCATATACTATTGAAGGAAGTGGCGGATTGAGCGATAACGAAGGAATTGCAGAAACCGACCGGACATTTATTGACATTAATGGAGACGGATTGCCGGATATTGTCAGCAAAACAGATACAACGGTACGATATAATCTCGGTTACAGATTTTTACGACCGATAAAAATTAGTTGTAACGATTTTATCATCCAGCACAGTAGTAGCCAAAGTGCAGGGGCAAGTACTTCAGTGGCTTTTTCTATTGAACAATATAGCCTCGGCGGCGGTCTTGACGGTTCTTTGTCAAATAATCTTGATGATGTACAGTTCATTGATATCAATGGTGACGGCCTACCTGATATGGTTAGGAGAGTATTGAACCAGTTGGAGGTTGCATATAATCTCGGCACGCGGTTTGCAAGCACATTTGCATCTTTGAATATAGCCTCAGATCTCAGGTTCAGCCATTCGTGGAATCTTGAAGGCTGTGCGTCCGGAACAATGGGAGTTACGTTTATGGGGATGGCAAAAGCTTGTTTTGGCCTACAAGGTGGAGGTGGAGGCGGTGAAAGTTGTACAGATGTCTCATTTATAGATATGAATGGTGATGGATGTCCGGATCATGTATTTATGCAAAATAATACATTATATGTTCATTACAACCAAACATCAGGAACCAACTTGTTGAGCGATATCATTAACCCGACCGGACAACATATAGAGTTGAACTATTCATTGTCCCATCCTTCACAAGAACATAGACAACGGCAATGGAATTTGACGCAAATAAGTGACGGAGATGGAACTAACCCATGGCTTGCCAGACAAAATGTAATAACAACAAAAGAATATGACTCGACCTATTATGACAATCACGAACGCACAGACTATGGTTATGCACGCATCATGACAAATGAGTCGAATATCCGCTTAACAGAAGAAAGATATAACACTTGTGCCTTTATCTTACGCAACAGGAAATCGCAGGACGTGGTCATGAATCATGATAGAGCAAGATACATTCGACATCGTTATATGTATGGCTTTCGCGATTTCAAAGGTTTTGATGAAAACAATATATGTAATGATTTCCTTTTTGCAAATGAAGATACTATTTGTACCGATTACTATGAAGGAGAACCTTCTCCGCAAATCACAACCAGAGTGCGGATGCGGTATGATGATGCTCATAATGTAAAAGAATATTATGATGATGGCGACATCATATTCAACGGTGATGATTGGAAACGTCGTGTAACATATATGCCTACTACTTATATGAATCTTGTTTCTCTGCCTATTGCAGATAGTGTGTTGACACCAAGCGACCATTTATTGCGGCTGCGTTATGCTACTTGGCTAAATACAGGCAGACTGAATCAAATGAAAATAGTTGATCCGCATACAGGAGTAGAAGCAATGACGTCACTTTTCTATGATAATTACGGCAATATCGCTCAGTACTTTTTGCCTGTAAATGATAATGGCGAACGAGCCCATTATACCATTCAGTACGAAAACGATTTGCATGCTTTGCCTAAGAAGATTGACAATCATTTCGGTGAGCAAAAAAGTATATTCTACAATCCGAGATGGGGCATGCCTGTGCGGACAATTGATCCGGGTGGAGCGGAGATAACTTATACGTATGACTATATGGGCAGACTGACACATGTGCTTGCTCCAAAAGAACGCGAGATTGCTATACAAGATGGTTGGTATCCGGAGGGGAGTAATGTCCCGTATACGGTGCGGTATACTTACAATAATATCCGGCATAACCTAGCAGATCTCACACATGACACATTAACACATACGTACGTACTCAAGCAAATGGCAACATGTTATGAGCATACAACAATTGATGAAGCGGCTATTTATAGCGCGCGAGGAGAAATGTTACAGAAAAAGAAACGAGCAGAAGTGCTCGGAAATATAATATATCTCACGGATGGTTTACATTTGCTTGATTCACTTGGAAGAGTGTACAAAGCGGAATACCCAAGTGTTTCCAATACGGCATTATGGATATATGACGGAAATAGCAACTCCACAGGTGGGACTGTTGCTATGAAACGGTACGACGTTCTTGACCGCGATACACTTACATTATTCCCCGATGGCGAGGAGTTGCGAAAAAGGTATCTATTCGAAAGGGATTGCGACAACGTATTACGTTTTGCAGAACAAATTATCGACCCATTAGGAAACACAACCGCCAAGCTATCTACTTCACAAGGTTGGACAGTTCAGACAAAAGCAGCAGATAACAGCACTACATGTTACACATATAATTCAATTGGAGAAATGGAGCAAGTAGTTGATGCGGATCACTATATTACTTTGTATTCTTATAACGGTTTCGGACAAATGCAAACTCGCAAACATCCTGATGCAGGAAGTACGATTTGGCGATATGATGCAGCGGGAAATCTCGTCTGCTCACAAACACAAAAGCAAGAAGATATAAATGATTCCACTACATACCGTTACTATTATGACCGTCTTTTAGAGATTAGTCACACTCAACATCCTTGGGAAAACGTGATGTTATATTATGACGCAGCCGGACGTCTCGCCTTGCGTAAAGATCGCACAGGAAGTGAACGGTTATGGTATGACGAACTTGGAAATGTTAGGCGTTCGCTCAAGCGCATTATCACGCCGTCAGACAATGTGGCATTCCAATTCCAGACAGATTATGTTTTTGATTCTTTCGGACGTATACGCCAAATGAGATACCCGGACGGTGAGTATGTTTATTATAACTATTATAATACAACGGGAAACTTGTCAAGCGTATTTGGATCAGAAATAGGAGTAGGGAATATCTTCCACGACGAATTGGGACATGTTACGGATAAAAGATATGACAACGGCTGTTATACAGAATATAAATATGATAGCGACCGTCAATGGCTGACAAGAATACTCAGCGCATCATACAATGATGGAAACACATTTTTCCAAGACTTGCAATACAAGTATGATCCGGTAGGTAATATAACACAGACAAATCAACAAGAATCGACGTGGTATGGTATGGGGGGTGCATATTCTGATGAATATATTTACGATAATCGTTATCGTTTGGCACAAAATTTGCATGGGGATGGATATACAGGTAATACAGATTACAGAATGACATACTCATCAACATCACTCATAGGAAGCAAGTTTAGCGACAATCCTGATTTGGGGCATCCTGATCTTGTATATGGCTATGATAACCACAGATTGACTCATCAGCCACGCATAATACATGAGTTTTCTTCAAATCAGCATTTGCAACTTTATTGGGATGCGAATGGTAATCTCCGGCAAATACAACCCGTTGAAGGATATACTCGTTTCCACCTATGGGATGACGACAATCAGCTGTTGCTTTCTGTGGGGCCGACAACCTGCGGCTATTACGGTAACGCATCCAATGGTCAACGGGCATATAAACTGACAGGGACATTCAGCCTGTCAAATATCAATGGCGGCGGAGTCTCCGGCGAAGCATTTTTTGATAACACCGTTCTATATCCAAATCCCTACATGACACTAACACATGACGGTTATACCAAACATTACTTTATGGGTTCGGAACGAATAGGTACAACTATCGGTGGGGGCAATAACGGTAACTGGCTAGTTAACCCTTTGGATAATCTGACGCAAGACGAATATAATCGCATGATGGTTTTGGAAGATAGTTATCTCTATCAGCATTACTACTATGATTGCTATGATTATCCACACTCTAATTCCAATACGGAAAACACGAACCATAAAGGAACTGTCGAGTACGGAGATGCTGATTATCAGGACTATCAGTATTGGGCAAATGAACAATATTACGGGAATATCTGGTTGCTTTTCAAATGTCCCTTGGCAGAAGACCTGTATGTGTATTACCAAAAAGAAGATGATGATGAGCCTTTTTATTACCACTCTGACCACTTGGGCAGTGCGGCGTGGGTAACTGATGGTGACGGTTTGCCTGTGCAATATATCATGTATGCACCATATGGAGAAGAGTTGCTTAACCAGCATCCATGGGGCTATGACGAGCGGTTCACATTCACTGGCAAGGAGCGTGATGAGGAGACGGGGTATCTTCACTTTGATGCTAGGAAGTTTAGTGATGTCTTAGGATTTTGGCTTAGCCCAGATCCGCTGTTGGATAAATATATCTATAACTCGCCTTATGTCTATTGTGAAGGAAAAGTTATTGTGCTAACTGATCCCAATGGGTGGGGGAATCCGCTTGATGTTATGAAGGTGAGACGAATGCTGTTTAAGCATACCTTCGGATATGTCCGCCAATATGAAGACGGTAGCCCTAAGCCACATCAAGGGATTGATTATTATGCTCCTGTAGGAACCGATGTGTTAGCAATTAAAGACGGAGTAATAGTGGCTTGTGATTTTGAAGGAAAAGGAGATTACGGGAAATCTATTACGTTACAATTTACTAACGAAGAAGGAGAGGTCGCATGGGCGTTCTATGCGCATTTGTCAGCGATTATTGTAAATGTAGGGGAAGAAGTAACCGAAGGAACAATAATAGGGAAAACAGGAATTACGGGAAATGCGAAAAAGATGACTGGTGAAGATCAGCATCTTCATTTCGAATATAGAACAAAAGCCGGTTATGTTGGCACTGGCCTCAATAATCGAAAAGATCCTAATGAAATAGTGGATACTAAGTTTGAACAAGACCCGAATAATTCATCATTAGTAAAAGAAGCTCCAGAAGGATGAGAATGATTTTCACGTACATATTTTTCTTGATAGTTTTGCATGCAACGGGTTTTATTGGCACTACGCCATATCCGACTATACGTATTAACTCGTATGAGAACATCGACATGGATGATGCAAAAAAAATTGATTCGATAAATAGCATTTTAAACACAAAATCGTTCCCGTTTTATCTAACAAACGAGAATTGCAATTTAGTACTTAATACACAAGATAACATTTATTCTATCCACATTGTTGACGATTGCAACGCAATAGCATACAGTCTATATAGCATTAGCCAAGTAGATAACTATTATCTTATCTATATAACAGAGTACCTCGTTGGTTATGATTTGTGTTTTATCTATGATGGAGTAGAGTTATATAAAACTCCTGAATTTAATTTGAACAATGAACCTTTTCGTTTTGTATATTCTGAGTTTAATCATGCGAAAAAACTAATAGTCTATAAATATTTAAACACAAACACTACTGAGACTATTTCGTATGAGCCATGCCAGATAGGTGATATAAATTTGTAAATCATTCGGTTATAAGATGAAAAGCAATCAGATACCTATATCTGTTCGGTACTGCGGTAACGCCTCCGATGGGAAGAGGGCATACAAGATTACGGGGACATTCAGTCTTTCTAATATCAACGGAGGTGTTGTATCTGGAGATGCTGTATTTGACAATACAACACTCTATCCTAATCCGTACATGACGCTCACTCCGGAAGGTTATACCAAACATTATTTTGCCGGTGCGGAGCGGATTGGAACAACGCAAGGCGGAGGAAACCACGGCAATTGGCTGGTCAATCCATTAGATAACCTCACGCAAGCGGAACAAGTATGCTTGAACGACCTAAGCGATGGTACAATCTATCAAAAGAATTATTACGAATATTACGACTATCCGCACCATAGCAGCCAGACGGAGAACACCGACTATACAGGAACGGTTACCTCTGGGGACAATACGTATCATCATTACCAGTACAAAGAAGCCGAGACTTTTTTAGGTGAGCTCTCCATTTGCTTCAAATCGATGCTGTCCGAGCACTTGGAAGGGTATTATCTCAAAGACGAAGTGGATGAGCCTTTTTATTACCACTCTGACCACTTGGGCAGTGCGGCGTGGGTAACTGATGGTGACGGTTTGCCTGTGCAATATATCATGTATGCACCATATGGAGAAGAGTTGCTTAACCAGCATCCATGGGGCTATGACGAGCGCTTCAAGTTTACGGGTAAGGAACGGGATGAGGAGACGGGGTATGACTATTTTGGAGCACGGTACTACCTTCCTATAATATCCATCTTTGGCTCTGTTGATCCGTTAGCGAATAAGTACATCTATAACTCTCCGTATGTCTATTGTGAGGGGAATCCGATAAAATATATTGATCCGGATGGCTTAGAGAAATTAATTGCTCTTGCCCCTGATATTGCAAGAAACCAGACATTGTTAAAAGGAGCGAATAGTTTTAAAGATGATGCACATGTTATTCATATTTGGGCTCACGGCACATCAGAGAAGATTGAGTTTTACATTAAAGGATCCTCTTCCATGATGGAAGTGAGTGCCGGAACGACTCACAATCTTGCTGCATATTTATCAAGTAATAGTGAACTATACGCCGAGACAGAAGGCCACCCTGCTATGATTGTGTTGCATTCATGCGAAACAGGGAAAGGTGAGAATTCCATTGCTCAACAAATATCAGCGGATGAAAATTTTGCTAACGTCCTTATCGTTGCGCCTACTGAAAATATTGCAGTAGATGGTAATTCAAATCAAGAACTAGGTGCTATGAAAACTCAACCCAACGGAGATAGTAATTTTCCGTTGTTTGATGAAAATGGAAATATTCTATATGGAGCATGGAAGATATTTTTGAACGGAGAAGTCGTTAATAGTTTCTCTGGAAGCAGTAGCCCAAATTTTAGTAATCCCCAAGAACAGCTTGAAAGGTATAATAACTCTGAAAATAGTTCAGGAATATGAAAAGGCGCTATTCCCAAATTATTTGTATGGTTATCTTTTTGATAACACGTTATTCCTCTTTCGGCATATCGCAAACCAAAGATGTGCCGATGTCGGTTGAAGTATGTTGCCCGGATTCGGAGGATATTAAGAGATGGCATAAATGGGAACATATTAGCTACCAAGAGATGTTCGATCTGCGAAAGGATATTGTTTCCGGAGTAGACACTAATTCTTTTGAAACTTTACTCAATTTTGCACTCGTTCCTGATTCTGTTTTAGCAAGAGAGGCTACAATTTTGTATTCTATATTCCAACTGATAGAGTCAGAATTTGTGTCAGGAGATCCCACTATCTTGTATTTGCATATACCATGGGAATTGTTGGGAGGAGTTAGTGATCTTAGTCATGTGTTAAAAGTTCATGTAGATTTAGAACCCTTCAAGGAACTTGTGGTTACCGGGCTAAAAGAATGTGCAGAAAGATGTGATGATGAAAAGGCGAGGAGAAACAGTAATTATTGGTTGGCACGTTACTACCTGTTTGGATATGTCTACATGCAAAAAGTTAAAAATCCGCATTTAGACAAAAGGAAAGGAATAGAAGCATTAAAGCGTTCCGGCAGAACTGATTTACTTGAAAAATGGCATCTTACAGCCGACACGTGTGTTTTGGAAGATACTGTGGTATTGTTTAGAGAAACAAATGATAAAGTAGATTCAGCATATGGCCGTTGGATAAAGCATTCTTTAGTGGGTGCTCCGATGCCGATAAAATGATTATCGCCTAACATTAGGAAGATCATGAAAAAGGAAAGACATTTTGCAATATTGCTTGTAGTATTGCTCATGGCGATAGATGCGCATGCCTATCCATAGGTTTCGCCGTATGCATATTGCGAGGGGAATCCGATAACGTATGTGGATCCGGATGGGCAGCAGATAGCAATTAAAGGAGTGATTAGTAATGAAGATGGCTCAACAACTATTGCTACGTTTTACTATGGTGAAGTTAATGGAGTCCGTGGCTTTTATCATAATGGTCAGCGATTGGATTCTGATTATGCCAATAAAGCTACTGCTGCAATAGGAAAAATCCATGATGGCGGCAAGTATGGGAAAATGCTTGTAGATGCTTTAGTGAAAGATGACAGGACTGTTACAATGCAGCAAACTAATAATTCTAATGAATTCAAAAATAAGGATAATGGATTATTATGGATGGCGAGTGATTTTACACATGGAGCCCTAGATGTACCGAGTTATATATCTTTATCTCATGAGTTCGCGCATGTTCTATCTTCATGGTTCGGATTTGCTGATTATAGCCTATGGTTTAGGGTGAAGGATAATAAGGGTAATGATGTTAGTGTTGCAAATGATGAAAAGTGGGCTGTAAATGTTGAAAACCTTATCAGAATTGAAAACAATTTAGAATTGCGTAAATATTATTCCATGCCGGATGATGGCGGAAAAATAGGAACGGGAGAAATACCCCATTGGGATTGGGTGAAAGACTATTTGGGAATTTTAGTGAGGTGAGAATTTTTAAGACCGCTATTAACCCTTAAGATGGGTTCATCCGAGTCTGAATAGTGAAAGAATAGAATAAATAGCAATTCGAACATATAAACGACTGACATGAAAAGGAAACAGATAATATTGTCTTTGTTGACTTTGTTTGCGATAAACATGTATTCACAGGAAAGAATAGGCACAGAAAACTGTTTTGGCGAAAGAGTGATACAAGATTATTTGTCTTGTTTTGGTGATTGGCCCGAAATGCATCGTGATTCACACTTAATGTTTGCAGATTCCGATACCCGTCAGATGGCTGCAAGTTTCTTAAATACGTATGCTGATTCAACAACCACCGATACCATATTCTTTATCCTCGTGAGAAACCTATGGTTTACTCGGAGTAATATGATTAATATAATCCCGGGAGATACTTTATTCCATGCAGAATTAAAGGGGCGAGGAACGTTTGAAGCTTTTAGGACGCCTTTTCTAAATATGTATGGCAAAACCTATTGGGAGGATTTGTGCACGTGGGATAAGGCTCATATCTCCGAGCCTTCCAAAGATATTATCTTAGACGGATGCTACTATTATATTACTCGTCTGATATATCACAAGGGACAATTGCAATCAGCAGATTTCTGTGGAAATGGAAATAAGCTTGAATATGAACCAGAATGGTTTGCCCCGGATAAATTAGACACTCTGCCATATCCTAAAGACAAACAATGGCCGAATTTGTTGTAAAGCAATTGCGTTGAAGTCAAATGGTTCCGATAGTACTCAACTACCACAAGATAAAACTGATATATAAAAATAAACGAACTAAATGAGACGAACGATAAAGAGAAAAAAGAGAGCGAGCACGCCCCTTAACCAACTTCCGATAAGAAACTATTATGGACAAGGTATCGTTTGGCACAAAATTTGCATGATGACATATATACAGGAATAACTCATTACAACATGGCTTACTCGCCCACAACCCGCATAGGCAATAAGTCAAGTGACCATTCCGCTCTTGGTCACGCTGATTTGATTTACGGTTACGACAATAGCGGACTTACGAACTAGCCGCGAGTTATTTACAATCATGAGGATAATTCTTATATGCAATTGTATTGGGACAAGAACGGAAACTTAGAGCAAATCCAACCTTCGCAAGGAACTCCCCGTTATCATCTTTGGAACGATGACAATCAGTTGATAGCTTCAATAGGACCTAGTACATGCGGCTATTACGGTTATGCGGCGGATGGCAATCGTGCATATAAGATGATAGGTGTTTGTTCTGCCGGCAGCGTCAACAATGGCACGATTTTGGGAAATATCCCTTTGCAGCCGCAAGAAAAAGCAAACAAAGATAGAAAACAACCTTTAACCATTATAATAAAAACGCTAAAATCAATTAAAAATGAAAAAGATTACTAAACTATTGTTTGTCACTCTCATTGGGTTGACATTCGCAGCGTGCAACAACAATGCTGATTTTGTAGGTAATTACAAATTCTCCGGAACGACAACGACCGTCGTGACCTATGTAGGTGAAACGCCGCAACAAATGAACCAAACGGTCAATGGCTCGTTTACCATCTCAATGAGCGGCAGTAACTCCGTCGTGTTCGCGGGAAACATTACCGGACAAGGCACGATCAAGGACAACGCTATCGTGATTGAACCAACGCACGCGGAGCAAACGATGGCGGGAATGAAACAAACGTCAGATGTGACCGTTGAGCCTATCCTGCTGGGTGGCAGCTCGCTGCATATCGTTTGTCATTCTGTCTCGAAGCAGGAGATGGACGGTGAACTCGTTCAAACGATGACGGTAGAAGAAGATTATATAGCTGTTAAGTTGTAGCCGGGCACCCGATATCCAAATGCGATTTGGACGTAATGGAAGAAAAAGGCGCCGATTAGTAATCGGCACAACTGCCAAGAATCTAAGGAGCGGTGGTGGCACGATTGTTGTATATGATGATATAACATATTCAGGTGATCATTATTCTCTTTGTTCATATGCAGCAATGTTAAAGCGACTGCAAAGATACAAAATGAAATCGTCGCGCGCAAATTATCGCCACAAATTCCTAAAATTCAGTTATTTCAAAGAACATTTTGCAAATTTAATGGGACAGCAATGATTTTCTTTCTTTGTTACTTTCTTTCGTTTGTTTTTTTCTTTTCGGACACTGCCTTCCGGAGTTGCCTCCGGAATTCCCCCGAAGTTCCTGGCAGCCTCGTTGATTTCAGAGGTCAAAAAGCAGGTGACCCTTACCCTCCTTTTTTCCCGAAATCAATCTCGTTGCTGCGGAAGTTCTTTGTTTGCGATTTTTGATCGCCCAAGCTTGGTCGATGCATTAGGGAGATCATTGATCGCCCAAGCTTGGTCGATGCCTTATCTCGCGGCTGACGCCACGAGCACCCAACGAAGACCTTGACTGCTATGGCTTGTTGTTCCTTTTGAAACACCAAAAGGAACAAGCTGACGAGTGAATTACTGATGGGAAAGAACCATCTACTTGAGGATGTTACTCGATGCTGATGCCTTTCAGGGCTTCGAGGTCGCGTTCGCGTGCAGCTTCGGCGCGGGCTTCGGCTTGTGCCTCGATGATCTTGTAGGCATGGACGTCGGTTAGGTAATCTTTGATCTTCCTCAGTTTGGCGATCATGACAGGCAAGTAGACGGGTGGGATGCAAAATAATGCATTCTGCGATTGGTGATTGTGCAAAATAATGCATTCTTTGTACAATAAACATGCCATACTGAATAAAAAAGTATATTTTTTGTTCAATATACTTGCATAATTGAATAAAAAGTGGTATCTTTGCAGCTTCGGAATGGTTCAACTGATTGAAAGAGGAAAGGACGCTACGCTACAGGACGCTACGCTACAGGACGCTACGCTACAGGACGCTGCGCTACAGGACGCTGCGCTACAGGACGCTACGCTACAGGACGCTGGCGGAATCGCGGAACTCGGTGGGAGTCTTGCCGGTGTTGGCTTTGAAGCTTTTGGAGAAGTAACGAGGGTCGCTGAAGCCGCAGGCATAGGCGACCTCTTTGGCTGCCATATCGGTGGTGCGGAGCAGGTTGCAAGCGTGCTTGATGCGTGCCGCCTGAACGAAATCCTTGGCGGAGAGGTTGAACAGTTCGTGCATCTTACGGTTGAGCGATGAGCGGCTCATGTTAGTGGCTTCGGCAATCTCGTCGATAGACAGATTATTGTCGCTGATATGCTGCTCCATGAAAAGGTGCAGGGTATTGATGAACTTCTCGTTGGCGCTGGAGTAACCGGGGACAAGGATCTCGGGAACGGGCAACGGTTCCCTATTTACCATTTGACCATTTACCATTTGTTCATTTATTTGGTCATTGGAATATTTAGCCATTCTCTCTTGCAAATCAAGATAGGCATTAAGCGTCTGTGCGCGCTGCTGGCGGTGCATGCGCACGCGCACGGTCTGCACGGTGATGGCAATAGTGATCAACAGCAAAAATCCTATCTGCAGCACCAATCCCGTCGTGCTCTCCCAGAAAGCGGGGGTGACGGTGACCTGTAGCGTGCGCGTGTTATCTTGCCATTGCCCGAGAGCATTGGTAGAACGCACCTCGAAGATATATTTGCCGGGCGTGAGATCTTGCACGAGGAAGCGGTTGAGGCGGGTAGGTGCATCCCAAGGATGAGCAGCATTGCCCTGTTTGTAGAAATGCGTCTGATAGAGGATGTCATCGTTTCCGCGGTAGTCGAGCGCTGCAAACTCAATGCCCAAACTGCGCTCGTTGGGGGACAGGGTGATGCGGGTGAGACCGTCGGCAGCGTAGTTAGGCTTGCCCTCCAGATAGATGGTACTGAGCGCAATACGTATAGGTTCCGATTCGGGCACCAACTCCGATTTGTTGAGAACGAGCAATCCATCGAGCGGCGCCAGAAGGATGCGTCCGTCACCGAGGTCGACAGGCCAGGTCTCGCCCAAGATGAACGGCCGGCGGTCGGGAGTCTGGAAAAACGATTTGCCGAAATTGGTAACCTGTAACCCGTCACCCGTAACCCTTACAATCGAAAGTGCGCTATTGCCTTGAACCAACAATTCATGGTCGGACCACGGCATGATATCGTAGATGATGTCGGTGTGCAGACCGTCGGCTTCGGTTATCTGCTTGAAATCGAGCACATCGGCATGCAGGTCGTTGGTGAGCAGGTTGATGCCTCCGCCCTCGGTTCCGACATAGAGTTGCCCGTTATGCATGCATATACACATGACGATATTGTTGCTGAGCGAAGTAGGGCGGTTGCCCTCACGCTGGTGGAGGCGGACACCGTGTTTGTCGACAATGAGCAGACCTTTGCTGGTGGCACCGATGATGGTATTGTCGTCCAAGATAAGCAGCCGGCGTATGGTCATCGTTTCCGTACCGGGAATCTGCACGAAAGTCTCGCCCTGCTGCTTCCACAGGCCAAAGCCGTAGGTGGCAGCCCAGATGGTGCCATCGGCATCCTCGGTAATCTCATAGACGTTGCGCACATGCTCGTAGCGGCGGATGTCGGGGTGGAGCGGATCGTTGTCTCCCCGTAGCAGACAGCCGGGTTTGCAGCCTATCCATGACTGCTTGCCGTCGCGGCTCTCGTAGAAGCAGTAGGGCTGTGCGCCGAAAGAGACGGGCGACTTGCTCAGATGTCCGTTGGGATGCACATAGCCGAGCAGATGGAAAGCGGAGTCATATACCATGACCTGCTTGCTGCTGCGTCCGGAAGCGATGATAGCGCCATTCCGCAAGTGGATCATGGCACGCACCTCTTCATCATTGATGCGCGTACCGCGGGCATGTACGGGCGTAGCGACAAAGACGCCATGATCGTCGATGAGCCAGTGGTTGCCCTGGCGGTCGATATCATCGCGGCGGATATTTTTCAGATGCAGGTTACCCAGGTCGGTATATACCTCTTTCTCCTTCCACAGATTGAGATTATGATGTATGCGCAACCTGACCATGGCTGCCTGTGCTTCCTCGGGGCCGGGTGCCTCAAAGCGGCATGTACTGGGATTGAAGAGCACAACATTGTCATCGTCGATGAGGCAAAGGAGCTTGTTATCGGCGGTGAGTTCCATCTTGCGAATACGGTCGGATGGCATGGACACGCCATCTTCGTTAACCGGATTAAACGCAACAAAACGATAGCCGTCGAAGCGGTTCAGGCCGTTGTAGGTAGCAATCCATATCATGCCCGAGCTGTCCTGAACGGTGCGCGTGGTATGCCAATGGCTCAGGCCATCGGAATCGTCGTAGAAGCGGAGCGAATATTCCCGGGCAGAAAGGGAAAGGTGAAAGATGAAAAGTGAAAGGATAAGCAGTATCCGGTTCACCATACATCGTAACCTGTATCCTATATCGGCGCGTATCATAGGCAAAGCATGAAATCTGATACAAAGGTACAAAAAAAATTCCATTTATGCAAATAATTTGTCATTTTTTTTATTTTTGCACTAATTTGACGAGTTTTTGCACATTTTTATGGAATAAAATGCGTAAATTTGCACCAAAATTTTGAAAAACTAAAATTAAAAATTTTAATAGCATGAAAAAATTCCTGGTAATTACCATCGTTTTGTTCTCTTGTATGAGTGCCGGTGCGGCTGTACGGATCAACAGTGCGGCAGGCTGGCTGGAAAGTGCTTATGTAGAATGGGCTCCTCTGGCAGGCTACTCGGACTACAACGTATATGTTCGTCCGACGAACGGAACCTATACCGTGCTTGACAAACAACTGCTGCGCAGCTACAGCGACCATTTTCGCGCTGACGCATTGGGTCTGCCGGCCGGCACCTATCAGCTGAAGGTTGTTCCGGTGGCCAATGATGCGGATGTGGATGCCCAGGCCAGTGAGACCGCTGTACTGACGGTAAGCGCACATGACAGGAACGGCTTTGCGCATTTCAACTGGAATCAGGGAGTAGGCGCATATACAGACAACGGTGCGCTGAAAGCCAGTGCTGTAGTGCTGTACGTCCACAAATACAATGCGCAGACGATAACGATGGACGTGCAAGTGGAAAAATCAAACAAACCGATGACTACCTGTACCGGCATTCAGGCTATCATCAACGGCTATCAGAAAGGCAATGAGACGCGTCCGTTGGATGTACGCATCATCGGATTGTTGGAAGCCAACGATATGGATGAGTTCGGCAGCTCATCGGAAGGATTGCAGATCAAAGGCAAGAATGCGGATGCCGTGCTGAACATTACGATAGAGGGTGTAGGCAACGATGCGGTGATCCGTGGATTCGGATTCCTGATTCGTAACAGCAAGAGCGTAGAGATCCGCAACCTGGCCATCATGTCATGCATGGACGACGGCGTTTCGCTCGATACCGACAACAGCAATATATGGATTCATCATCTGGACGTGTTCTATGGCCGCAACAAGGGCGGTGACCAAAAGAAAGGTGACGGCTCGATTGACGTGAAGTCGGATTCGAAATATGTGACCGTATCGTATAACCACCTTTGGGATACCGGCAAATCATGCATGTGCGGCATGAAGAGCGAGTCGGGACCGAACTATATATGCTATCACCACAACTGGTTTGACCACTCCGATTCGCGTCATCCGCGAGTACGGACGATGAGCGTGCATGTATACAACAACTATTTCGACGGCGTAGCCAAGTATTGCGTAGGTTCGACTACCGCTTCGTCGGTGTTTGTAGAGAACAACTATTTCAATAACGCGCACAACCCGATGCTCATCTCGATGCAGGGAACGGATACCAAGAACGGTGCGGATGAAACGAACTCGCCAACCTTCTCCAAAGAGAACGGCGGCATCATTAAGGCTTACAACAACGTGTTTGCCGGAACCAGCACCACGCCGCAGTATTATTCCTCGACAAGGACTGTACATTTCGATGCCTACCAGGCTACCGCGCGTAACGAGCAGGTACCGTCGACCGTAACAGCCAAACAGGGTGGGGCAAGCTATAACAACTTCGATACCAACAGCTCGGTGATGCCCGCCATCACGCCCGATGACCCGAATCAGGTTCCCGCCATCGTGACGGGTGACAAGGGCGCCGGACGAATGATGCACAGCGATATCAATTTCAGCCTTGCCAATTTCGACCCGACGGACTATGACATCAGCAGTGCGCTGTCGAACCTGATAGTAGGCTATACCAGCGGTTTGCAGGGAATATTCGGTACCAGCTGGAATAACTTGCCGGATGCGACTTCCGTATCGTCAACAGTTACCGACAACACACTGTCATTCAGAGGCAACACGCTGTACAATCCCACAGGAAAAATGATCCGCATCTATGCCATCAGCGGCGCTTGCGTAGGTACGACCACTCGCGAGACGATTGCAGTGGATCATTTGCCTGCCGGCGTATATATCGCTGTAAGCAAGGACGGTACTATTCGTTTTGAGAGATAATAGACCGCTAACGCTGATTGATAATAGATCAATATGAGAAAGTTTCTTTCCATAACTCTGGCAGCGCTGCTGTGTTTGCCGATGAGCGCCATCACGGTTCACACCATAGGCGACAGCACTATGGCTGAGTACGACGAGAGTACAACGGATAAACGCGGATGGGGTATGTATCTCGGTTCGTTCTTTGATCCGGCATTCGTAAGTGTGAACAACCGCGGCAAGTCGGGCGCAGACACGCGTGGCTTCTACACCGGAGCCGCCTATTGGGCTACCGTCAAGACCCAGATGCAGGCAGGTGATTACCTGCTCATCCAGTTTGCGCATAACGATGAAGGTACGGTGACCTATGGCATGGATAACCTGGAGTACGCTGCCTATTGTGCCGAACACAGTCTGCCGGCTCCCGGCGATGCGCGTGGCACGAATCCGCAGACCACGTACCGCGACATGCTGCGCGCATTCATTGATGAGGCGCGTGCGTTAGGCGTGAATCCGGTACTGGTAGGACCTATTTGCCGCGCCTATTTTCAGGGCGACAATATCCGTAGGAACGGTCAGCATGATCTGGGCGACAAGTTCTCGAAGATTGAGAACGGTGTGCTGTACGAGAACCAGAGTCTGCCGGCCGGCGACTCGACGATGAGCTATGTGAAAGCGATGAAGGTGGTAGCCGCCGAGAAGCAGGTGCCCTTTATCGACCTGACAGAAGCCACACGCCAGCTCTATCTGTCGTACGGCGAGACGCAGTGCTTGAGTCTGCTGTTCTGCCAAGGCGACAAGACGCATACCAACGCCATGGGCGGCAACCTGGTGGCGCGTGCTGCGGCTCAGCTGCTCAAGAATGCAGGTGTGCTGGCACAGTATATCACCATCCCGACGGACATCACCGCCAACCCCACAGCCATAGAGATAGGCGAGACCTATTGCAGCGTGGCGCAGAACAAAGAGTTTCTGCTGACCGGCTATGGTCTTGACCCAACGAGCGGTACGGTAGCTCTGACGGCTACGGCTAATCTTCAACTATCGCTGGATAAAGAGACCTATGCTGCCACGGCCAGTGTGCAGTACAACGGCGGTTCGATGTTTCAGAAGGTATATGTGCGAGCCAATTACAGCACCGGCGGTGAACAGCTGGACACCGTGTATGCCACTTCGGGCGAACATCGGATAGCCATTCCCGTTCACGCTACGGCTATCTCGCTCGACGGCGGTGCAGCAGTGAGCGCCACGTGGACGCTGGATGCCAAACCCTCTTCTCTACCGCTGGCAGCAGTATGCACGGGACCGATAGCAGGTGCGATGAGTTTGAGCCTGATGGTAGCTACGGACACAAAGAACGATGTGACGATCAACGGCGAGACAGGTGCTACTGTCGTGCGTATCCATAATGCCAACGAGAGCGGAACGAAGACCAACTGGCCTACGGAGGAGATTGACGAGAATGCGAGCCGGTATGTAGATTTTGCCATCACCGCTCCGGCAACGATGGATGTACGCATCACTAAGATAAGCATGTATATCGGAGCGTACTCCACGGGATACATGAAATGTCATATCAACACGGGTTTCGGCGATGGCTTTACTGACGTGCATACGATATACGAAGCGGCACAGACGGCGCTGCCTAACAAAGAGATGCGCGCCATTGAGATGACGCCTACGCTGACTATCCCTGCCGGACAAACGCTGCATGTACGCGTATTGCCATGGCATGAGCATACCAGCGGTAGCGGCAAGTATATCCTTCTGCGTGACGTGGTGATCACCGGTCAGGCGTTTGCTTCCGAGACCACCGATGTGGCAACTGCCATGCATCAGACAAATGCGGCTGAAAAGATGATCCGCAACGGCCAACTGCTCATCACGCGCGACGGCATGACCTGCAATGTGTTGGGGCAAGTGGTAAGCCGATAAAATGAGATTATTAGTCCAAAATGCCCAAAAATAATCAAAAATAATTGGTTTTTGGGATACTATTTGGTAATTTTTGACTGAAAATGAAAAAGGTTGTTTATGTTGTACTGGCTGCGATGCTATGCTTGCCGATGAGTGCCGTAAAGGTGCACACGATAGGCGACAGCACGATGGCTGATTACAACCCGTCGGCGACAGACAAACGCGGGTGGGGGACGTACCTCGGATTGTTCTTTGATCCGGCGTACGTGACCGTGAACAACCGTGGCAAGTCGGGTGCATCGACGCGTTCGTTCTACGACCAGGCAGCCCTATGGTCATCGGTGAAGCAGCAGATGACAGCCGGCGATTATGTGCTGATACAGTTTGCCCATAACGATGAGAAATGCAACGGATTGGATGCCATTGAGTACAACGACTACCTGAAGGCGAACGACCTGCCGGAAGCCACCGACCTGCGTGGCACATGCCCCGGTACAACATACAAAGCCAACCTGCGCCGCTATATATATGAGGTGCGCGCGCTCGGGTGTACGCCTGTGCTGGTGGGACCTATATGCCGCAAATATTTCGTGGATTCCGTGACACTGCGTCGCAATGCGTTGCACGACTTAGGCGACAAGTTCAGCCTGATAGAGAAGGGGCTGATGCTCGAAAATCAGCACGTAGCTGCCGATGACCATTCGATGGACTATGTGTATCAAATGCAAGAGGTGGCAAGAGAGACTGAGGTGCCGTACATCGACCTGACAAGTGCTACACATGATCTGTATCTGCAATACGGCGATGCATATTGCACTGCCATGCTGTTTTGCCAGGGCGATAAGACCCATACATCGGAGCTGGGCGCAAAGATGATTGCGCGCCTGGCAGCCAAGTTGCTCAAAGAGGCGGGGATACTGGCGGAGTATATTACTATCAGCGATGAGTTAATTGCCGAGAGCCAGGAGCCGAGAGCTGAGAGCCGAGAGCCGATAGCTGAGGGAAAGGAGCTTACAACGTTCAGTTTTCACCTTTCAACGCGCAACATGTGCGGCACCGAGCAGCGGTTCCACAACTCCGATAACGGCACGACGAAGACGCCTTGGCCGGCTGACGAGATTGACGAGAACGCCGTTCGCTACATCGACCTGGCTATTACCGCACCCGCTGATTCGGCGCTGCGTATCACAGGCATAGCGATGGATCTGTCGCCAGAAGGCACATCCACGATGAGTTGCCACATCAATACGGGTTTTGGCGAGAGTTTCACCGATGTGCACACCTATTACGAGAAGGTGGCTATGCCGCGGAATGAGCTGACACCCGTGGCGATTGCACCGGCACATCTCACTGTCCCGGCCGGGCAGACGCTTCATATCCGCATTCTGCCATGGCTGAACGAAGAGACGAAACCGCGCAACGACAAGTACATAAGCCTGAGCAATATCCGCATAACAGGCTACGCTGACAAAAAATAATTAACTAAAATACAACATTCATGAAAAAACTATTTACATTTTTCGCAGCAGCATTGCTTGCCACAGGCATGTTTGCCCAGACAACAGAAAAGAACCCGTCTGATCCCGCAAGTGTAACCGCGGATACGGATCTTTCGGGTGCCAGCTACACCATCCCTGCAGCGCAAATAGCAGGCGGCGGTAGCAAAAAAATCGGTGACATGTGGGACAAGGGTGTTAAAGTTCGTACGAACAAGAAACACGAAAACATCAGCAACGCGCTCCCGTTTATCGTACAGGAAGGCAAACAGATCAATCGAATCAAGATTGTGGGCGTTGCCAACAAAGACGGTGTATCTACTGCCTTCAGTTCAGCTATTGTTGATGGCGTCAGCGTCAGCATCAGCGGTACACTTCCCGGCAAAGACGGAACGGCTTCCGGTACGGTAGAGATTACCAATATTGCGGCAACAGAGTCAGTCATCTTCGTTTCTGACGGTAACGGCGGTCAAGCTCTTATATGCTATGAGATTGACTATGACGATGCCACTCCGAGCACGGAGCCTGAACTGAGTGTAAATCCTACTGACGTAACATTTGAGCTTACTGCTGCCAAAACGACGGATGTGGCTAATGTAACTTTCAAGGGCAAGAACCTTACGCCGGGCACATATAGCCTCACCATACCGAACCTGGCAGGTCTGAGTGTTGCTCCCACGTCCGTAACCGTAGGCGCAGACGGCAAGCTGAATGAGCAGGTGGCTATCACATACACCAGCGACGTGGATGTAGCTGCGGGAAGCACGCAGATCTCGCTTTCGATAGACAATCTGGAAGCTACGGTACAAGTAAGCTATTCCGCTTCTTTCGAGAAAAACTACCTCAGCCAATCGGTAAATATCGAGCAGTGGGTATTGGATAACGGCAAGCAGACTGAGGCTTTCAAGGCCGTACTGGACGCTGCCAATATCGAATATGAGAACATCAATGAGTTGGACTCGCTCAATGACGAGAAAACTGCCCGCAACGAACCGTACTTGGGCTTGAAACTCAAGAAAGAAGGTGCACGTGTTGCTTGCTGGCTCAGGCAAGGCGACAGGATTGCCGTAAAATTCGGAGCACTGAAAGATGCTGTGACGATTGGTGTGAACGGCGAATATACGGAACTGCCTGCAATGGATCAGTCTTCCTATTTGGATGGAACAGCCGTGCAAGACCAGTACCTTGAGATTATTACCAAATCGGATAAGACCATCGTTATCAAGCAGATCATGCTCAACGAGGATATCGCAGAGGTTGTGCTGCCGGAACAGGTAGGAGTAGAGAACATCGAGGCTGACCCGAAGGCTGCAAAGCGCGTAGTGAACGGCCAGGTAATCATCGAAAAGAACGGCAAGCGCTACAACACGCTGGGCACCGAACTGAAGTAAGGTTTGACAACTTATCATCAAAAGTTGCCGGTACGGGCGGCTTTTGATGGTAAGTAGCAAAAAAATCAATTATTTATAAAAAAGTACGATTATTATTTGCAAATGTCAAATATTTTTAGTACCTTTGCACTCGCTAACGTTGCACTAATGACAAACAAAACCAATTAACAATATCCATTAACCGAGCCGCAAGGCTCATAAAACAAATTAAAATCATGAAAAAATTATTCATCTTTGCAGCAGCTGTTTTGACAGCTCTGACCGTTAACGCACAAACAGTTAAGGTGCTTAACGAGGTAGCTAACTACATCGATTTCCAGGCGCTGAGCGAGGCTATTCCTTCCATGACAAGCGCCGTCATTACCAGCACGGACACCTACGAACTGCCGAATGGTTCGATTCTGAAAGGTCACCAGAAAGAAGATGGTTCGGAAGCTGAGAACAAATGGAATGTAAAGGAAGGCTACAACACTATGCTGCCGACTCCGACGTGGGAAGGTGTTGACTCGCTGAAGGTAGGTACGATGTTCCGTGCTGCTTCGGGTACTACGATTGAGCTGGGCGCTTTCTATACGAATGCTGCCGGTCAAGTGGTTGTTTACTATCAGCCTAACGGCGATAGCGAGCGTGGTGTAGAGGTTTATGTATACGGTGAATCGGTAACCGGTACGAACCTGACCGGTAGCGGTGTGAAGATTGACGGTGTTCGCCCGGGTTACGCTGGTTACATTGATCTGCCCGCAGGTACGTACGACGCAGGTGACGTAGTGATCAAACTGGTCACCAACACGTCGAACATCTTCGGCGTAGCTATCACCGCTATCGCTGATCCGGAGCAGGGTGTAGAGAACGTAAACGCTGACGTTAAGACTGTTAAGACGATTGAGAACGGTCAGCTCGTTATCCTGAAAAACGGCGTTAAGTACAATGCCCTTGGTACCGAGATTCGTTAAATTGTTAAATTGTTAAACTGTTAAACCGTTAAACCGTTAAGCGGTTAAACTGTTAAATCGTTAAACGGTTAACTATTGAGACGGCTCATTTAGGTGAGCCGTCTTTTTTGTCCGCATTGGGGTAAAATATCTGTCAGTGGTGGAAAAATCCACCAATTTGGCGAATTATTGCACACGTATGTGCGCGAAATTTAGTACCTTTGCATAGTCATTTAGAAAATGACATGTGACATTAACCGACAAATCAAAAAATACACAATATGAAACACAGATTCACAAGACTTTTTTCGCTGCTGATGCTGGCAGCAATGAGTATGGGAGCAATGGCGGATACCGCTATTGTCAGTTGGAACTTAGGCGAGAACGGTGCTGCCGCTACAGCAGCCAACTCGATTACCGGAGCAGCAGGTAGTGCTGCCGAAGGATTTTCGATTGCCATTACCGGCAACAGCAGCAAGAGCTGGAGTAACGGTAACGGCAGTATTGCCTACAGCGGGGAAAATTATGTAACCCTTAAGAACTCCAACGGCGCACAGAACACGTTGACGCTGCCGGAAGGCAGTTTTGCATCGAAAGTGGAATTCTTTGCAGTGACGAACCATGACGATACAAAAGGAGTGCTCACCGAGTTCAACGGTGCGACATGCAGCGACGAGGTGACTTCGCTCAAGGATTATACGAATCCGACGCATATCGAGAAGACATTGGCTACTCCTGTGAATGAGTTTACGTTTACGTTCGGCACCAAGCAGGTATGCTTTATCATGGTTGTTACCTATTCGAGCAGTGCTACCCCGTTCTGCGCCGAGCCGCAAATCACTTTTGGCGATTGGAGCGATACGGAGAGCGGTTTCCCTGTAACGATCACGACTAACGAAGCCGGTGTGACGCTGAGCTATGCGATAGGTGAGGGTGCGTACCAAGCCTACAGCGCTCCGTTCTATGTAGCAGCCAAGGCTGTCGTTCACGCCAAAGCCAGCAAGACCGGTTACCAGGATACAGAGGTGAGCGCAACCGCTCCGGCACATGCAGAGGGCGACGTAGCCGCTACGTTTGCCTGGCTGGTAGGTAATGAGACTGCCGCTACCGTGACATCGGATAAAGATGCATTCGTTAAGCAGACCAAAGTGACCGTAGCTACCGGATTGACGGTAGGTACAAGGAATAACTATGCCGCCAATAACGGCAATACGATGGTGACCTACGTGCCGGCTACCAGCAATGCAGGCAACGATCCGAGCGTGATGATTGAGTACAGCGTACAGATGCAGAAAGGTGTAACGTTCCGTCTGACGGGCATCGCCTATGACGCCATCAAAGCCGGAACGGACAATGCTTCGTACTCGTGGAGCTATACGGTGAACGGCGTAGAGTCGGATATAACCACCGTATCAAAGGACGATCTGCTGCGCGACAACAATACGACCGGCACACCGGCATTGCGTCATGAAGAGACGATAAGCGCTGATGCAGGCCAGAGCGTAACCGTACGATTCTATGTATCAGGCTTTGGCAACACCAAGACTTTTGCACTGAGCAACATTGTCATCAATGGTATCATCAGCGGCGAGCCTGAGGTACGTTCGTTCAAGGACTTCAAGGTTGAGTTCCGCGACAACCCGTATACCGTCATACTGCCCGAGAGCGGTGAACTACCGGCAGGCGTAAGCATCGCAGGCACGACCTACAACGGCGGTCAGCACGGCATCCAGGGCGGTACGATCACCGTAGCTGTAGACGGACCGGTGAAATTCACCATCGGTGCATGCCAATACAGCGGCGGCGTGATAGCTGTAAAGAAAGACAACGCTGATTATGTAACTGTCAGCAACAGCGCTCCTTGCGGCGAGGTGAAACCCAACTACAACCAGTTTGTGACCTGGACCTATAATGTAGAGGAAGCTGCTACGCTGACTTTCGAGATTCCGAGTAATGTATATGTGCCGTATTTCTTTGCTGAGGCTACCGAGTATATACCTCAGGTAGAGGTGCGCTATTACGATGTAGACGGTACGACGCTCATCGGCAGCGAGATAGTAGAAGGCGGATCGGCATTGGTATATGCCTACGGCGCAAGCGATGTGACGGTTGGCGAAGGCAAAGCCTTCCGCGGCTGGTTCACTTCGGCAGACCGTACAGCTATGAAGGTGGCTGAAGGCACGTTACTCACCGATGACTTGAGCATGTGCGCACACGCTACGGATATAGAGGTAGCTACTGTAGGCTCTATCTTCCATTATGACCTGTGTCAGGCATATTTCTATCAGGAAGATCATGAACTGATCAGTATCACCAACGGCTCATATAACGGCGCACAGCACGGCTGGCAGATTGGCTCCAACGGCACGATAGCCGTTCAGGTAGCAGGTAACGCGCTGGTTCAGCTCAGCCTGTGCCAGTACGGCAATGCAGGCACTATCGTCTGCACGGATGCTTCAGGCACTACGGTGGGTGAGACCATCACCACTCCGGTAGCAACGGACGGCGGTACAGGTGTTATCCGTTACGAGGGCGCAGCCACTACGCTGACCTTTACCTTGAGCGGCGGATATGTGCATGGCGTGAAGGTATACAACGTAGCTCAGATTCCTTCGCAGAACGAAGCAGGTTATTATGTGCTGACTGCCAACGACGGTGCCGGATTGCTGCTCCTGATTGAGACGGCTAACGACGGTGACAAGATCTTCTTGCCCAACGGCACGTATGATTTCGGTACGACCACATTGACCGAAGTGAATAAATCGATCAGCCTGATCGGTCAGTCGATGGAAGGTGTATTGATTCAGAACCACCCGCTCACAGCCGGTATGAACTGCGCGGAGACGATGCATCTGCGTGCCGCAGGTATTTATATCCAGGATCTGGCTATCCGTTGCGATGTATCGTACGAAGGCAGCGTAGCCAATGGAGTAGGTATTGCCGTGCAAGATCGCGGTGACAAGAACATCTACAAGCGTGTGGATCTGCAAGGCAATCAGGATACGTATCTGTCCAGCGGAGCTGCTACGCAACGCGGATGGTTTGAGGACTGCAGAATTGAGGGAACGGTGGATTATATATGCGGTGGCGGTAACATCTGGTTTGAGAACACCTTGTTCTACAACAACGCGCGAAGCAATGCGGATGTGATTTTTGCTCCGAACACCAAAGCGGAAACGGTTTACGGTTACGTGCTCAACAACTGTACGATTGACGGCGCAGCTACTCAAGCCGGCCGTTGGAACTTGGCACGCGGATGGCAGAACTCGCCGGCTGTAACATTCCTGAACACCACCTGTCTGATTGCTCCGTCGGCACAAGGCTATACGAACATGAACGCCGATCTCGTTTGCCGCTTCCATGAGTATAACACCCATCTGGAGGACGGTACGGTGATCACAGGCCATAACCTGGACGGGCTGGGATATGCTGCTACCTCCGATGCTATCTATCTGGATAACGCAGGCGTATATACCTACGACAACGTGGTCAAGGGCAGCGACAACTGGGATCCCGCTACTATCGCTGCACAAGTGGAGGCTGATCCTGAGGCTATTGATGCCAATGCAGCTTATTTGGTTGAGGACAACGGCGCATTTGTAGCTGTAGTGAAAGGCTCTGAACTGAATAATACGTACAAGGGCAAGACCATCCGTATGGCCAACGCTCGCGGCGGCTTCGGTGCAGCAGTACTGTACGACCCGGATATTACCGCTATCGAAACGATCGGCAATCAGCAGTCCACAAGCGTTGAGAAGGTGATTCGCAACGGACAGGTGATCATCATCCGTGGTGGTGTAGAGTACAACACGATAGGACAAGCAGTCAAGTAACACTATCCCATCAACAATATGCTCAGGAGATCCACATTTACCGTTATACTCTGCGCGCTGGTAAGCATCAGCGCGTGGAGTGTGACTGTGGATGACCTGATAACGATCAAAAAGAGTTGTACGTTTACCGCGGATGAATATACCAACAACGGCACAAGCGTCTGGACAGCCAACACGCTGCGTGCCGAAGACCGTATATTTACGCCTACCGGTAACACGGTATCGCAAGAGAAAGGCAAATCAATTATCCATGGTCAGTCGCACCTGAACTGTCTGCGGCTAAAGAACGTGCAGAACAAGCTGGCGTTCAGGGTGATAGATACATGTACCGTGACGTTCTACACCGAGATCCGTGAGGAGCGCGGCCTGATCGTTAGCAAAAAGGACCGCACCGACAAGTCCGATCCGTACTACGCTTTGCAGCCGGTGAACACACCTGTGTGGACTATTCATCTGGATGAGGCAGGCACGTACTATCTCTCGGGGTATGGAGGCGACTTCTTTATAGCAGGGTTCAGTATTGTGCTGCCCGATGACGGCTCTATGCCCGAGAAGCCCGTGGTGCGGTACTACGATACCAATGGCATCTTGCTTGGCAGGGACACCGTAGAGGAAGGCACCGGACTACTGTACAAGTACAATGTAGCCAACGTGACTGTACCATCAGGCAAAGCGTTCCGCGGATGGAGAAACGGAGATGAACTGAAGGTAGTGGAGGGTACACCTATAACGGCTGACATCAGTCTGTTTGCCAAGGCTACGGACATCGAGGTGGCAAAAGTAGGCAGTTATTACTACTATGACCTGGCAAAGAACTTTTTCTATCCAGAGGAGCATGAACTGCTGACCGTCATCGGCGGAGAATACCACTACAACCGCGGCTGGAGTTTCCATACCGACGGCGCGATAGCCGTCAGTGTGGCGGGTAATGCCGTAGTGAACATCCTGACCGATGGCGAACCGAAGACCTATCGGTATGAAGGTGAAGCCACCACGCTCACGTTTACTCCGAACACGGGCGAACATGTGTGTGGCGTGAAAGTATATAATGTAGCTGCTATCCCTGTGCGGAACGAGGCAGGTTACTACGTGATCAGTGCCAACGACGGGGCTGCGCTGCAGCTGCTGTTCGCGACAGCACAGGACGGCGACAAGATCTTTCTGCCTAACGGCACGTACGACTTAGGCTACGTGACGCTCACGCCAATCAATGCGCAGATTAGCCTGATCGGGCAATCGATGGACGGCGTGCTGATTCAGAACCATCCGCTGGCACCGGGCATGAACAACGCCGAGACATTGGTGCTAAAAGCAGATAACATCTACATGCAAGACCTAAGTATCCGCTGCGATGTGTCATACCCGACAAGCATTGCGCACGGAGTGGGTATAGCCGTACAGGTGCAGGGCGACAAGAGTATATTCAAGCACGTCAGTCTGCAGGGAAATCAAGATACCTATTACTCCAACGGCTCAGCCACCCAACGCGGATGGTTCGGCGATGGACGGATTGAAGGTACGGTGGATTATATATGTGGCGGCGGAGACATATGGTTTGAGAACGTACAGCTGTACAATAACGACCGCAAGAACGACGATATCATCATCGCTCCGGCTACCGAACCGGCTACGCGGTACGGCTATGTGTTCAACCATTGTATGATTGACGGCGTAGCCGGACAAGCGGGCCGCTGGCATCTCGGGCGCGGATGGAAGCACTCACCGGCAGGCACTTGGATCAATACCACCTGCAAGATTGCTCCCTCTGCTCAAGGTTATACCCATATGAACGCGGGATTGAAAGTGCGTTTCCATGAATACAACACCCGCATGGAGAACGGCACGGTGATCACCGGACACAATATTGACGGCCTGAACTACAGTGCAGAGTCGGATGCTATCTATCTGGATAACGCAGGCGTGTACACCTATGAAAATGTGGTTGTAGGTGCTGACCACTGGGATGCCGCTGCCATTGCCGCCCAAGTAACGGTTAACCCCTCCAAGATCGATGCCGATGCCATTTACCTGGTTGAGGACAATGGCGCATTTGTAGCCATCCTCAAAGGTTCCCGACTGACAGCGAAGCATAAGGGCAAGACTATTCGTCAGGCTAACAGCCGTGGAGGTTTTGGAAAGGCTGTCGTGTATTAAATATGATTTGAGTAACATACTGATATGAAAAAAACAATACTTCTTTTGGCAGTAGCCATGTTGAGCTTGAAACTGTCGGCAACGGTTATCCCGTTCTCGATGGCTGCAGAGGCGGCAGAGAAGAACACCCCGAATGGTTGGACGGACGTGCAACTGCCCGCTAACCTGCCGGCTATCACGGAGGCGAACACGTTTGTGATCACCGATGCACAGTTTGGCGCATCGACGGCTTCGACGGATAATACCGCAGCTATCCAGGCTGCTCTGGATGCCGCTGCCAATGCCGGAGGAGGTATGGTGGTTATACCCGCAGGCACATTCGTGAGCGGCGCCTTGCAGATGGGCTCAAAGACCATCTTGCACCTTAGCGAGAATGCCATGCTGAAGATGCAGCCCATTTCATCGTTCCCCACCGACGGCAATAACTACCACAAGATGGAGTCGCCGTTCATCACAGGCAAGAGCAATGCATCGGATATCGTGATTGAGGGTGAGAGTAGGATAACATCGATCATCGACGGTCAGGGTGCGCCCTGGTGGGACCAGGTGGAGGCAGCCAAAGCTGCCAAGAAAAGCACCACACGCAGTGCGTTGATACGCTTCTGGCAAGGACAGCGGTACTTGTTCCGTAACTTCCGCATTCAGAACGCTCCGAACACCAATATTACCATAGGCCGTAGCGGGAAAGGCGCACATGCTACGGCACACGCCATCACCGTCAAAAACCCTGCGTCGCACGACGTAGCTGACCCATCGCACAACACAGATGGTTTTCCCATCTGGACGCAGTACGTCAATATCTACGACTGCGAGATAGATACCGGTGATGACAATGTCGTGTGTGACGAGAATGCACAATTCGTGCATGTATGGGATTGTACTATGCTGGCAGGTCACGGAGCATCATTCGGCAGCTATACGACGAATATGCACGATATCATCTACGAGAACCTCACGATGAGCGGTACGGATGCCGGTTTCCGCCTCAAGTCGAATAACGACCGCAGCGGTGATGTGTATAATCTGGTTTTCCGCAACTGCACGCTGACCAATGTGCTCAGCCCGATTAGTATAACATGCTGGTACGACAGCCTGCCAAGTCCTGCGTGGATAGATGCCAACGCGCCGGCACTGACTCAGAAAACACCCAATTTTCATGACATCACCATCAAGAATGTTACGATCAGCGGATGTACACAGTATACAGGTAGCGGCAAGAACGGCTATGGCATCTTCATCTACGGTCGGCCGGAGAGTTATGTGCGGAACGTGACCTTCGACAGCGTAATGATTGACCATGCCAAGGGATTGAAACTCAATTTCTGTAGCGGTATAGCGTTCCATGACTGCTCCATTAGGGTAGGCAATGTGGTTTCGACCGACGATGAACTGCCCGGATCGCTGATTGAGCAGCAATACAAAGGCAGCTTTACATGGAACGATGCAGCGCCGGTGGCAAAGCAGGTAGTATATTGGATGGACGGCACGACGGCTGCAAACACAATCACGGTAGCCGACGGATGGAACCTCACCATCAACGGCAATGCCGGCAAGAACTGGACTGCCGGCAACGGTTCTATCAAGTATGAGGGCACGAACTACATGACGCTCAAGAACTCCAACGGAGCACAAAACACCCTTACGTTAGCGGCGGGACAGAAAGCCGCGAAAGTGGACTTCTATGCAACGACGAATCATGATACCGATCCGGGCAAACTGACTGAGTTTAACGGGACAAGTTGTACGGATGAGGTGTCGTCGGTGAAAGATTACAGTCATCCTACGCACATCAGCAAGACCTTGGCAACACCCGCCAATTCGTTTACATTCACCTTTGGCAGCAAGCAGGTATGTTTCATCGCCGTGGTAACGCTGGCGGATGACGATGATCCGGGAACGGAGGTGGAAGAAGTACAAGGGGACAAAGTACAAAGTACAAAGGTGGTACGGAGCGGACAGATGATACTAATCCGTGATGGTGTGGAATATAACATACTTGGGGTACGAATGCGATAAAGATTGAGATATGAAAAAGTTATTGTTTGTTATACTGCTCATTATTGGCGGCTGTGAGTGGCTGACGGCAGGTGTGAATGACCTTACCTGGCAGCAGGTATGCTTGGGCGGCATGACTCAGGAGTGGTACGGCTCACAGGAAGCGCAAGATATAGCCGATATTGTAATTGCCGTACAGAAAACCAACGGCGGCTGGATGAAAAACGACCAGTTGCATAAGCTCTCCTCGTCGGAGTACCAGCGCTTGTTGAACGAGAAAAACGGTCGTTCGTGTCTGGACAACATGGCCACCACGCAAGAGATGCGCTATCTGGCACGTGTATGGAAAGCCACAGGTCAGGACAGTTACCGTCAAGCGTTCTTGCAAGGTTTGCAGATGATTCGCATAGCACAGAAAGGTCGCGGCGGATGGAGTCAGTATCTGCCACTGAGCAATGATAACGGCTATCAAGACTATATCACTTTTAACGACGATTTGATAGTCAACGTATTGAAGTTGCTGCGGGACATATATGGGAACACGGGCGACTTTGCTAACATCACGGATGCGACTACACGCAATGCCTGTCAGACGGCTTTCAACCGCGGTTTGCAATGTATCTTGGATTGCCAGATCAACATTGACGGCACGTATGCTGCATGGTGCGCACAACACGATACGGTAGCACCGTACTTGCCTACCGAAGGTCGTCCGCAAGAGTTACCCTCCGTCAGCGGGTATGAATCGGCTAACCTGCTGTCGTTCCTCATGTCCATCGACAACCCCTCGGACGAACTCAAAGCACGAATCACTGCCGCTGTCACATGGCTGGATGCACATAAGTTAGCCGACCACGCCGTGGAGGACTATACCAATGCCGACCAACTACCTGACCGGCATATTGTATCCAAACCGGGCACACACCTGTGGGGACGGTTTATTCAGATAGGCGGCAATACGGGTACGCAGGTGTACGACAAACTGTTCAACAAACTTAAGAATCGCAACAAAAAGCGCAGCTATACCTACAACGGTGTTACCTATACCTATACCGAGGAGGAACTTGCCCGCGCCAACTACGATCCTTCCAAAGCATACGAACCTATCTATGCTATCTACAAGGATTCGATACCGCACATGTACTACCGATTCCTGTACAACTACGAGGATACACCTATTGCGTTTGACGCAAAGGGCTGTCCGTATTACACCTCGCTGCTGCGTGGGAACCGCGTCGGTTACCAATATATCGGTTCGTGGTGCCAGCGCGTGATTGAGACGGAATACCCGGCATGGAAAGCCAAGTACGGAATACACGATGACGGCACGTATATCCTGTCAAAAGAGAGTTGCGTGTCAAAGAATGGCGAGCAGACCTATACGTTCAACAATGCCTTCAGCATTACCAACGATGGCGGGGTGGGCTATTCGCCTGCCAAGCAGAACAGTATTCGCTATTCGGCGGATGTGACCTATACGATTCATATTCCGCAAGACTTGCAAGTCACCGAGGCGCAACTGCGCGGGTATTGCAACTGGGAAGATGAAGATGCCTATATGCAGATGTGGAACAATGTGACGTATACGGCAGACGATTATTTCTTTCCGCGATCCGATGGTAACTCGCTGTGGAGAACATATAACATTGACCACTCTGCTCAACCCGTAACCGACCAATTGGCGTTTCGTATCACCGGCAGGCAGACCAGTATGGTGATCACCCTGACCTGTGCGCGTAGGGGAGACGCGGTAGAGGAAGTACAAGGGGACAAAGTACAAAGTACAAAGGTGGTGCGCAACGGACAGATGCTTGTTGTACGCGGCGACAAGACCTACGATTTGTTAGGCAGACAGATTACAGAGCGCTGATGACTTAAAACGGATTATAATTTTTAATTATCATATTATATGAAACCATTCATGGATAAAGATTTTCTGTTGCAGACAACTACTGCACAGGAGTTGTACCACCACCATGCGGCTAAGATGCCAATCATCGATTACCATTGTCATCTTATCCCGCAGATGGTTGCGGAGAACAAGCGTTTTGAATCAATCGCACAGATCTGGCTCATGGGCGACCACTACAAGTGGCGCGCTATGCGCTCGAACGGAGTGGATGAGCGTTACTGCACGGGTAAGGACACAACCGACTGGGAGAAGTTCGAGAAATGGGCAGAGACCGTTCCTTACACCTTCCGTAACCCGCTCTACCACTGGACACACTTGGAGCTTAAGACCGCTTTTGGTATAGAGGAGCGCCTGAACCCCGAGACAGCCCGTAAGATCTATGACAAGTGCAACGATCTCATCGCCAATGACCCGAAGTTCTGTCCGCAGGGCTTGATGAAACATTATCATGTGGAGCTCGTCTGCACGACCGACGATCCGGCCGATAGCCTTGAATGGCACAAGATGCTCAAGAACGATCCGAAAGCCGAAGTGCGTATGTTGCCCACTTGGCGTCCGGATGCAGGTATGAACATTGAGGCAGAGACTTGGAAAGCGTATATCGGGAAACTTTCCGCTGTCAGCGGCATGGCAATCGCCAAGTTCAGCAATTTGGTGGAAGCGCTGCAGAAACGCCATGACTTCTTTGAGTCGATGGGTTGCCGCCTGAGTGACCACGGCATCGAGGAGTTCTACGACGAGCCGTACACCGACGCCGAGATCAATGCTATCTTCGAGAAGGCATTGGCAGGCAAGGCCCTCACCGCGTACGAGATTCGTCAGTACAAGCATGCTTACCTGCATGCACAGGCTGAGATGGACTATGCTTCCGGTTGGACGCAGCAGTACCACTACGGCGCTATCCGTAACAACAACAGCAAGATGTTTGCTAAGCTCGGTGCAGATACCGGCTTTGACTCCATCGGTGAGTTCACGACAGCCAAGGCAATGAGCCATTTCCTCGACGAGATGAACAGCGAAGGCCATCTGGCTAAGACCATATTGTATAACCTCAATCCCTGCGCCAACGAAGTGATAGCTACCATGCTTGGTAACTTCCAGGACGGCAGTGTACCGGGCAAGATCCAGTTCGGCTCGGGCTGGTGGTTCCTTGATCAGAAAGACGGCATGGAGAAGCAGATGATGGCGCTGAGTAACCTCGGTTTGCTCAGCCGCCTCGTAGGTATGCTTACCGACAGCCGTTCGTTCCTCTCGTACCCGCGTCACGAGTACTTCCGCCGTACGTTGTGTAACATCCTCGGCAACGATATTGAGAACGGCATGATTCCGTACACCGGCTACGAGAAGGCTCGCGTAGAGCAGATGGTGGAGGATATTTGCTACAACAATGCGAAAAACTATTTCAAATTTTAGATTTCAAATTTCAAATTTACTATAATGGCTAAGATTATTACCTTGGGCGAGATCATGCTCCGCCTCAGTCCGGAAGGACAAGACCGTTTCGTACAATCCGACCATTTCCGTATTATTCCCGGTGGTGGTGAGGCTAACGTAGCTATCTCGTGCGCCAACTATGGTCACGAGGCGTATCTGGTAACCAAACTGCCGAAACATGAGATAGGTCAGATTGCTGTCAACTCGCTTCGTCGCTATGGCGTAAAGGACGATTTTATCGTTCGTGGCGGTGACCGTATCGGTCTCTATTACTGCGAGACAGGCGCTTCGATGCGTCCGTCCAAAGTCATTTATGACCGTGCTCACTCGGCTATCGCTGAGGCTGACCCAAAGGATTTTGATTTCGACAAGATCATGGAAGGTGCAGCATGGTTTCATTGGAGCGGTATTACTCCGGCTATCTCCGATAAGGCTGCCGAGATTACCAAGCTCGCTTGCGAAGCTGCCAAGCGTCACGGCGTAACTGTTAGTGTGGACCTCAACTTCCGCAAGAAACTCTGGACAAGTGAGAAAGCTATCTCTATCATGCGTCCGCTGATGAAGTATGTGGATGTATGTATCGGCAACGAGGAAGATGCTGAGCTTTGCCTCGGCTTCAAGCCCGACGCAGATGTTGAGGGCGGTGAGACCAATGCTGAAGGTTACAAAGGCATCTTCGAGCAGATGATGAAGGAGTTCGGCTTCAAGTATGTTGTTTCTACGCTGCGCGAGAGCTTCAGCGCTACGTTCAACGGCTGGAAAGCAATGATCTACAACGGCAAGGAGTTCTACCAGAGTAAGCGCTACGAGATCAATCCTATCATCGACCGCGTAGGCGGTGGCGACTCGTTCTCCGGCGGACTGATCCACGGCATGCTCAAGTATCCTGACAATCAAGGTGCAGCCCTTGAGTTCGCAGTAGCAGCTTCGGCTCTCAAGCATACCATCAACGGCGACTACAACCTTGTCAGCGAAGATGAAGTCCTCTCACTTGCAGGCGGTAACGCCAACGGACGTGTTCAACGTTAAATTGAAAGGTGAAAATTGAAAATTGAAAGGATTTTATGGCTAAGTTCGATAAGATTCAGGTGATGGCCAAGATGAAGGCTGCACCGATGGTTCCCGTGTTCTACCACAAAGATCTGGAAGTTTGCAAGAATGTGGTGAAGGCTTGCTACGAAGGTGGAGTGCGTGCTTTCGAGTTCACTAACCGTGGCGACTTTGCCCACGAGGTGTTCGGCCCGCTGGTAAAATGGGCTGCTGTGGAGTGCCCCGAACTGGCGCTGGGCGTTGGCTCGGTAGTGGATGCTCCTACGGCTGCGCTGTATATCCAGTTAGGCGCTTGCTTCGTGGTAGGTCCGTTGTTCAATCCCGAGATCTCTCCGGTTTGTAATCGTCGTCTCGTACCTTACTGCCCCGGTTGCGGTTCGGTAAGCGAGATAGGCAAAGCCCAGGAGTTAGGCAGTGACCTTACGAAACTGTTCCCCGGTGATGTATATGGTCCGAACATGGTGAAGGGGCTGATGGCTCCGATGCCGTGGTCGAAGATCATGGTTACCGGCGGCGTGGCTCCGGAGAAAGAGAATCTGGAGAAATGGTTTGCAGCCGGTGTGTTCTGCGTAGGTATGGGATCGAAACTCTTCCCCTCCGACAAAGTGAAAGCCGGCGACTGGCAGTATGTAACCGACAAGTGCAAAGAGTGTTTTGACATCATTGCAGCTTGCCGCAAATAAATAGTAAAACCTTTATAAATCTAAAAATATGGCAAAAAAAGCATTGAACAAGTGGACGGCTCCGAAGAGCGTTGCCCCCGAGCGAATCATCCAATTTGGTGAAGGTAACTTCCTCCGCGCATTCGTGGATTGGATTGTATGGAACATGAATGCCAAAACGAACTTCAACGGTTCGGTGGCAGTCGTTCAGCCGATTGACAAAGGTATGGTGGATTGGCTCAACGGTCAGGACTGCTTGTATCACGTCAATCTGCAGGGACGTCTGGACGGCAAGGCTGTCAACAGCCTGGAGCGTATCGATGTTATCAGTCGTGCACTCAATCCGTACAGCCAGAACTGGGCATACATGGCACTCGCCGAGCAGCCGGAGATCCGTTTTGTAATCTCCAACACCACTGAGGCCGGTATCACCTTTGACCCGAACTGCAAGTTTACCGACGCTCCGGCATCGGCTTATCCGGGCAAACTGGTACAGCTGTTGTTCCGTCGCTACAAGACGTTCAACGGCGACCCGACCAAAGGCTGGATTTTCATGCCGTGTGAGTTGATCTTCCTGAACGGTCATCATCTGAAGGACTGCATCCGCAAGTACATCGAACTATGGAAAGACGATTTCGGAGCAGACTATGCCGGCTTCAAGGAGTGGTTTGAGAAGTACAACTATGTTTGCGCTACCCTCGTGGATCGTATCGTTCCGGGCTTCCCGCGTAAGGACATTGCCGCTATTCAGGAGAAAGTGGGCTACAACGACAATCTGGTTGTACAAGCCGAAATCTTCCACCTCTGGGTGATTGAGAAACCCGAAAACATGTCGATAGCCGAACTGGAGGCAGAGTTCCCCGCCAACAAGGCAGGCCTGAACGTGCTGATAGCCGAGAGCGAGAAACCCTACCACGAGCGCAAGGTGACCCTGCTGAATGGTCCGCACACCGTGCTGAGTCCGGTAACGTATTTGAGCGGCGTGAACATCGTTCGCGATGCTTGCAACCACGAGGTACTGGGCAAGTATATCCACAAAGTGATGTTCGACGAACTGCTTGAGACCCTCAACCTCCCTAAGGACGAGCTCAAAGCCTATGGCGAGAGCGTATTGGAGCGCTTCAACAACCCGTATGTTGATCACGCCGTTACCAGCATCATGCTCAACTCGTTCCCGAAATTCGAGACGCGCGATCTGCCGGGCTTGAAGGTTTATCTGGAGCGCAAAGGCGAACTGCCGAAAGGCCTTGTACTTGGTCTGGCTGCTATCATCGAATACTACAAGGGTGGCACTCGTGCCGATGGCGCACCTATTGAGCCGAACGATGCACAGGAGATCATGGATCTCTTGAAGCAGCTCTGGGCTACCGGCGACACCCGCAAGGTGGCTGAAGGTGTACTCGGCGCTACCGACATCATCTGGAAAGAGAGCAAGCAGAACCTCAATGAGATTCCCGGCTTGACCGACATGATTGAACTCTATCTCAACTGCATTGAGAAGATCGGTATGCTTGAGACTGTTCAGCTGATGTTGGCTGCTGATAAAGTAGATAGCATGGTTGCTAAAATCAAAAGTTTGTTCTAACAATCGTTAAATCGTAAATCGTCAAATAGTAAATTGTTATGACGAACATTCTGAAAATCAATCCCGCCGATAATGTGGTTGTAGCCATACAACCGCAGTCGGCCGGGGCGGTTATCGAAGTGGACGGCAAGCAGATCACCGTACTGGATGATGTGCCTGCCGGCCATAAGATAGCCATTCACGACCTTGCTGAGGGCGAAAATGTCATCAAGTACGGTTTTCCTATCGGTCACGCACGCGAGGCAAAGAAAGCCGGCAGTTGGATGAACGAGAATAATATCAAGACCAACCTTGCCGGACTGCTCTCGTATGAGTACCATCCTAAAGAGGTAGTTCTCAACATCCCCGATGAAAAACGCACCTTCATGGGCTATCGCCGCAAAGACGGGCAGGTAGGTATCCGTAACGAAGTGTGGATCATACCTACCGTAGGGTGCGTCAACGGTATCATCCAGAAATGTGCCGAGCGTCTGCGTCAGGAGACGGGTGCAGACACCATCTTCGCTTTCCCGCATAACTACGGCTGCTCCCAGCTTGGTGACGACCACGAGAATACCAAGAAGATTCTGCGCGACATGATCCATCATCCTAACGCAGGTGCCGTTCTCGTTGTCAGCCTGGGCTGCGAAAACAACCAGCCCGATGTGTTCCGTGAGTTCTGCGGCGAGATAGATGAAGAGCGTGTCAAGTTCGTCACCACGCAGAAGATCCAAGGCGACGAGGTGGAGTATTGCATGCCCATCTTACGCGAACTGTATACCAAGACGATGCACGACAAACGCGTGGCGGTGCCCTTGAGCGAACTACGCGTAGGACTGAAATGTGGCGGCAGTGACGGCTTCAGCGGCATCACCGCCAACCCCTTGCTCGGCTGCCTGAGCGATTGGCTGGTAGCACAAGGAGGCACCACTGTGCTCACCGAAGTGCCGGAAATGTTCGGCGCGGAGACTATTCTCATGGATCGTTGCGTCAATCGCGAACTGTTCGAACAGACGGTTAGCCTCATAAACGACTTCAAGCAGTACTTCCTCAGCCACGGCGAACCTGTGGGTGAGAACCCGAGTCCGGGCAACAAAGCCGGAGGTATTTCTACCCTCGAGGACAAAGCGCTCGGTTGTACGCAGAAGTGTGGCGCATCGCTCGTGCGTGGCGTGATGCCCTATGGCGAACGGCTGCAAGTGAAAGGACTCAATCTGCTCTCTGCACCGGGTAACGACCTCGTAGCCTCTACGGCGCTCGCTTCCTCAGGCTGCCATATGGTGCTGTTCACTACCGGTCGCGGTACGCCGTTCGGTACGTATGTGCCGACTATGAAGATCTCCACCAATTCTGCTCTGTATGCCAACAAGCCGAACTGGATTGACTTCAACGCAGGTGTCATCGCCGAAGGCGAACCGATGGAGCAGGTAGCACGCCGCTTTGCTGATTATGTCATTGCCGTGGCTAACGGTGAGAAGACCAACAACGAGAAAAACGGCTACCACGAGATAGCCATCTTCAAGAACGGCGTCACGCTGTAAGAATGTGAAAATGAAAAAGTTCGTACTGATAGCAGCTATCGTATTGTCGGCTTGTACGCAGAACGCATATCTTCAATTGGCTGAGGATATAGCCATGAGCGAGATGCAACATAATCCCGAACTGTGGACCTGCGATGGAGCAGAGAAACCCAAATGGGAATATACGCCTACGCTCATGGCGCGCGCCTTCGTCGAACTGTACACCGCCACCGGCGACACGACCTATCTGTCGCATGCGCAGCGGTTTGCTGACATGTTCATCGCTGAGGACGGAACAATCCTGACCTACAAGCAGAGCCTGTACAACATGGATCGTATCCAGGGAGGTAATTTCCTTATCATGCTCAATGCCTTGAATCCGCAGCCGCAATATGCCATCGCCATCGAGACGCTGCGCGACCAGTTGCACGAGCAACCCCGTACGGAGGAAGGCGGCTTTTGGCATAAGCAGGTGTATGAACACCAAATGTGGCTCGACGGCCTGTTTACCGGCACCACCTTCTATGCCCGCTATGCATCGTACAAGCCCGAACCCGAGGCGTGGAGCGATATAGCCAACCAGTTCCTTGTCGTGGATAAGCATACCCGCAAAGCCAACGGACTGAACCACCACGGTTGGGATTCGAGCTGTCAGATGGCTTGGGCGGACTCTGTGACAGGCTGCAGTGCCGAGACGTGGGGTAGAGCCGAAGGCTGGTATGTGATGGCGCTGTGCGATGTACTGGAGTTGATGCCCGCCGAGCAGCCTGAGAGGGGAGAACTGGTGAGAATTTTGCGCCGCGTGATGTCAGCGCTGATGGCTGTACAGGACCCTGAGACGCATCTCTGGTATCAGGTGCCGGACAATGGCGATAGGGAAGGCAACTATCTGGAGAGTACATGCTCCGCTATGTACGCCTATGCCATGGCCAAAGGTGTGAACATAGGCGTACTGCCGCAGACCTTTCGCGATGAGGCAAAACGAGTGATTGAGGGACTCAAAACCTACAAGTTACGCACCAATGCTGACGGTACTCTGTCACTCATCGACTGCTGCGCAGTAGCCGGTCTCGGCGGCAATCCTTTCCGCGACGGCACGTACGACTATTATATTCACGAGCGTATACGCACGGATGACCCCAAAGGTGTTGCACCGCTCATACTTGCGTGTATCGAATTAAGCAAACAATAAAAAATTATATAGTATCATGATGAAACGATTTTTTTACATTTTAGCCGTAGCGTTACTGCCGGTGATGGCGCAAGCCAAGGTGGTGACAGGTCAAGTTTCTGACCAGAACGGCGAACCAATCATCGGTGCAAACGTGGTGGTTAAAGGTTCTACTGCCGGCACAATCACCGATATTGACGGAAACTACTCGCTTGATGTGCCTGAGGATGCTATTCTGGTATTCTCCTATTTAGGCATGGCAAGCCAGGAGATTCAGGTTACGGGTAACACCGTTAATGTTGTTCTCAAGGAGGACAACCAAGTGCTCGAAGAAGTGGTTGTTACCGGTTATGGTACGACCAAGAAACGTGACCTGGTTACCTCTGTCAGCTCTGTTAATGCCGATCAGCTGAAGGATGTACCGGTATCATCTGCGGCGGAAGCCATGCAAGGTAAGATGGCAGGTGTGTCTGTCGTTACCTCCGAAGGTAGCCCCGATGCGGATGTTAAGATCCGTGTGCGTGGCGGTACATCGCTTACGCAATCCAGCGACCCGCTGTATATCGTTGACGGATTCCAGGTTAGTTCAATCGCCGATATCCCTCCCAGCAATATCCAGTCGATGGATGTATTGAAAGACGCTGCTGCTACTGCCATCTACGGTGCGCAGGGCGCTAACGGCGTTATTATCATCACGACCAAAGATGTCGGTAACAATGTTGATGACAAGATGCAAATCCATTTCGACTATACCGGATATGTAGGTTGGAAGCAGATGGCAAAGAAATATGACATGTTGGATGTTGACAACTTCGTGCTGATGCAGTATGAGTATGCTCACTATAAAGCCAAAGGCAATACCGCCAATATCCCGTCGAACTTCAACCAGTATTTCGACCAGCGCTATGCTGAGACGCAAGACAAAGGCCAGGTAATGACTATTCCGGATATCCAGAGCTATTGGCGCGGCCAGAAAGTAACGGATTGGCAAGAAGAGACTTTCGGTCATCATGGTCTGAACAGCAACCATAGCTTCACCGTCAGCGGTGGTAACAAGATGGCTAATTTCTTGCTTTCGTACAACCGCGTGGATGACGAAGGCATCATGTATGGTTCGGATTATGATCGCAACTACTTGAACTTCAAGACTAATTTCAAGCCGATCAAGGATCTTACCATCAGCTTCACCGCCCGTTATACCAATACCGTGGTGTTAGGCGCAGGTACCAACACGGCGCAAGATGCAGGCTCCAAGACCGAGAGCCGTGTGCGTAACGCCATCGCGTATTCGCCCATCGAGCTGTTTGCCAAGGATAATGTAGCCGGATTGGACGATTACGAGTCTTTCGGTTCGCTCTACGACCCGATTACCACCATCGACCATAACTACCGCAAGAAAGTCGATAACAAGTACAACTTCCAGGGTTTTGTCAGCTATAAGTTCGCCAAGATGTTCAAGATCAAGGCGGAATTGGGTTACGAAGGCCGTTCGCAGAGCCAGGATCGCTACTATGGTCCTACTACGTACTATTCGCGTGCCGGTGACGGCTTCACCTATGCCGAAGGTGCCGGATATGGCCATATTATTGCTACCGAGCAGAAGAACAGCCGTTTTAAGAATACCAACACCCTCGAGTTCAAGAATAGATGGGGAGAGAACCACGACCTGACTATTCTCCTCGGTCAGGAGCTCCAGATGATGAAAGGCGAATTGCGCACCACCAACGGTTACGGCTATGATGCCAGCCTCAAGGGACAGGAAGTATTCAATTATATCGGTTCTGCTAAGGCCTACACCGCCAAATCCTATGTAGATCCTACTGACAATATGCTCTCGTTCTTTGCCAGTGCCGACTACATCTTGTATAATCGCTACTACTTCCGCGCAACCTTCCGTGCTGACGCTTCCACGCGTTTTGCCAAAGGTAACCAATGGGGCTATTTCCCGTCCGTAGCTGTAGCATGGCGTATTATCGAGGAGCCGTGGATGGAACCCGCACAGGATGTGATGTCTAACCTCAAGTTGCGTCTCGACTATGGAATGGTAGGTAACAACAATGTCGATCTCGGTTATCTCCGTTCGGAATACCTTGCTTCCTCTTCTGCCTACAGCGGTATGTTCGATACCAAGTTGACGGACGGCGGTGCGGATGTCATCGCAGCCAACAGCAACCTCAAATGGGAGACCACAACTACTCGCGACTTGGGCGTCGACTTCGGCTTCTTCAACGAGCGTTTGAGCGCTACGGTTGACCTGTATTGGAATAATACCAGAGATCTTATCCTCAAGTATGCCTTGGGTGGCTTGGGTGGATATAACTACCAGTACCGCAACATCGGTTCTACCGACAACAAAGGTGTCGAGTTCTCCGTTAACGGCGTTATTCTCGACAAGAAAGCCAAGAGTTTGAGTTACAATCTGAGCCTCAATGCCAATATCTCGCATAATGTGAATAGGGTGGTTGACCTCGGCGGTATGGAGCAGTATCTCGTATCTTCCGCTTGCTTCTCGTCCAACTATGACAATACCGACTATGAGTTCAAGCTCCGTCCGGGTGACAAGGTAGGCGACATCTATGGCTACCAGTCTTCCGGATGGTATACAGCTTCCGACTTCGTTTCGTACAACCCCGCTAACAACCGTTGGTACGGCGCGGATGGCAAAGCCATCACCACTATCCTTGGTGAGGCCCGTCCGGGTATGACCAAGATCGTTGACCAGAACGGCGATGGCGTGATTGACGACGCCGACCGCGTAGTGCTGGGTAACACACAAGCTGTTGTTCAAGGCGGTTTTGGCCTGAACTTCAATATCGGTGGCGAGAAATGGGGTAAGATCGACATGAGCGCACAGTTCACCTATAGTGTTGGCAACAAGGTGCTCAACCTCTCGGCTTTGGACTACGGAACGATCTTCGACAAATCCAAACTGCGTAACAACACCGCCAATGTTACCTACGGTTCGCGCTATTCGCTCTTCCGTGCTGACGGTACGTTTATCCCGTCGGACTATATCGGAAGCGACGGTACTGTTTCTGGCGATCTGTATACCAACCTGACCAACGCCTTGGCTGCTGCCAATGCCGGCGCCGTTATCGCCAACCCGATCAGCGACAATATTGCCCTGACCGACCGTTATGTTGAGGATGGCTCCTACCTGCGTCTCTCGTCGCTCACCATCGGCTACTCACTGCCCGATGTGTGGCTCAAGAAGGCTTATATCAAGACGGCTCGTATCTTCTTCACCGGCTCCAACCTCTTCTGCGCTACCAAATATACCGGCGCTGACCCCGAGGTGGATACCCGCTCGAAAATCAATCCGCTGGCTACCAATGTTGATTTCTCTGCCTTCCCCAAGAGCCGTGCATTCAACTTCGGTATCAACCTTTCTTTCTAATCATCAACCTACATAAATAATTAGGATTATGAAAACCTATCATTATATAGCATTTGCGTTTGCGGCTGTACTGCTCACAGGTTGCGATTTCTTCAATTCGGAATCTCCCTCTGCTATGGACGCCGCTACCGTTTTCTCCAACGAGAACAGCACGGAGCAAGTGATTGCCGCTGTTTACGAGCAGTTTGGTCAGGACAAGTCCTTCCGTAATCGTCTCGCCTGCGGCTATCAAGGAATGAACACCGATGTGGAGCACGGAACGAAGAATTCCGGTAAAGCTGAATGGAACATCTACTCCATGACGCCTACCAGCGGTGACCTCTCTACCGCCAACGGTAAGGATCCGTGGGGCTATCTCAACGCCGCTGTTGAGAAATGCAACAACATTATCGAGGGTATCGAGCAGTACGGTACGCATACCGAAAAGATGAATTATATGCTCGGCGAAGCCTATTTCCTCCGTTCGTTCTGCTACCTCCAGATGGTGCTGCTCTGGGGAGATGTACCGCCTCGTTTTGTATCCATCTCCAAAGATCCGAAAGGATTGGAGATGAAGAAGGACGACCGCGTCTTGGTGCTTGCCCATCTGCGTGACGATTTCAAGAAAGCCGCTGAACTGCTGCCGTGGTCAAAGGATTGTCCGGGCTCGGCCAAGAACTCCACGTGCCGTCCGAGCAAGGCTGCTGCATTGGCTATGCTCGCCCGCACCGATCTGATCTATGCCGGCAAGGGTGTGCGCCCTGCTACCTGGAGAGAGACGACCGAGTTCCTCACCGCCGACGCTTCATTGCGTGCCGAACTCAACAAGGAGGTGTTGTGGGCATGCGCGCAGATCCTCAACGAAGGAACAGAGCAGACCAAGTTCCAGTCCAACTACGAGGATATCTTCCGCAAGATCTGTGCCGACGTGACCGACTATTATCAGTCCGAGGTGTTCTGGGAGATTCCGTTTGCCGACGGCTCGCGTGGCCAGGTATTGCAGTACAACTGCACCAAGATGGACAAATCGCTTGGCGGTCTGCGTAATAACGAAGGCGGTTCCAGCAACTCTTCGCTCGGCATCGTGCCTACGCTCTATTATGATTTCGAGGCTACCGATGTCCGTCGTGATGTCACCATGGCGCGGTATATATGGGTGTATGACGATGGTTCGGAATTCAGTTCCGACCGCGAGAAAGTGAAACACGCTTTCCCCAATGTGGATGTGGATAACCACGAGAAGTTCCTCTATCAGAAGCGTACGATGATCGACAGCTGGTATGGCAACAAGTACCGCGTCGAGTGGATGACTCGCAATCGTACCGGTAACGACGATGGCATCAATTTCCCCATCATCCGCTACGCGGATGTTCTCCTCATGGCTGCTGAGGCTTCGCTCGGCGGTATAGGTGGCGACAAGCCGTCTGACACCTACGGTATCGACGGTCAGGCATGCTTCGACCAGGTGCGTAGCCGTGCACATGCGTCATCCAAGACGCTCACCATGGCTGCTCTCCAGGAGGAGCGCAAGCTTGAGTTCACAGGTGAGTACCTCCGCAAGTACGATCTGATGCGTTGGGGCATCCTCAAGGAGACCCTCATCCGTGCCCACGAACGTCTGGCTAACATGAATCAGCATGCCGATGAGTTCGAGCAGCTCCAGGATACCGTCTACTACAACTACCGTTATGTAGGCGATGACTATAGCTTCGCTACCGGCATCAAGGGATTCGTCGTTGATTCTGTCTTCGGCTTGAACAAGGGCGAACTCGGTACTCCCAAACTGCCCGTGATCGGCAGAATGAAAGGCTCGTTGTATGCCAGCGAATCCAATGGCCGTGTGCTCGCTCTGGACAACTTCATGCTCTTCGACCGCGATTACCCCGAGCGTATCAACGGTCGCCAGTACTGGCCGATCTTCGCAGTGAATGTAGGCCAGTCCAACGGCACACTGTGGAACGACTACGACTACGTAAGCGAATAATCAATGAACACGCGCGCGTATATAGTGTTATTGGCTTGCCTGCCTTTGCTGGCTGCCTGCCGTCAGGGCGATACGCCTGTCAGTCCGGCCATCGACTCCAACTCGGAGTTGGTGGCGGCCTGCCGGCATATTCAGGGCGGAGGAGCTGCCGTAATGGGCGGTGATGGCGGTACGGTCTATCGTATCAACCGCCTCGATGATGCCCTCGATCCCAATACCGGGCTGCCGGCTGCCGGCACGCTCCGCTATGCCGTCAACCAGTCCGGCGCCAGACGCGTCGTATTCAACGTTTCCGGTACCATCCACCTCAATAGCGAACTGCGGATCAAGAACGGCAATCTTACCATCGATGGCCAGTCTGCCCCGGGTGACGGCATCTGCATCGCTGACTACCCGCTCGTCATCAGCGGAGCCGACAACGTTATCGTCCGTTTCATCCGTGTGCGTCTTGGCGATGTGAGCAATACCGAGTACGATGCCGTCTCGGTCAATAATGCCAAAGGTGTGGTGCTCGACCATCTCAGCTGCTCATGGTCAGTCGACGAATGTGTCAGCTGTTACGGCAACACCGATTTCACGATGCAGTATTGCATCGTATCCGAATCGCTCAAGGAGTCTGTCCACGGCAAAGGCAGCCACGGCTACGGAGGTATATGGGGTGGTACCAACGCCTCTTTCCACCATAACCTGCTCGCGCATCACGACAGCCGTAATCCGCGTTTCGACCATGATTATGTCAATAGCTCCGTCGCAGGTCCTATCGATTATGTCAACAATGTGGTGTACAACTGGGGGGGTAACTCCGCCTATGGCGGGGAAGGCTCTACTGCTACGGCCGGTGGCAGACATGTCAACTTTGTGGCTAACTATTACAAGCCCGGACTGTCCACCTCGTCGCATGTCAAAGAGCGGCTGCTCAATCCTACCACCAGATGCTCCAACTGTACGGACAAATGCGGCGGTTCTGTCGAGCCGGGCAAGTTCTATCTTTCAGGCAACTGTATGTCCTCTTCTGCTACGGTCACTGCTGACAACTGGAAAGGCGTCCACCCCGACGAATCCTCCAAACTGGAGCAGTGCAAAGCATCCAAGCGCTGGACAGAAGGCCTGACGGCTCTCACCGCTGAGCAGACAGCTGAGGATGCCTACGAAACCGTTCTCGCCAAAGCCGGCTGCTCGCTCCACCGCGATGCCGTGGATACGCGCATCATCAATGATGTGCGCAGCGGTACCGGCACTCTCATCAACACGCAATCCGAAGTAGGCGGCTGGCCCGAACTGCAGTCGGCTGCCATTCCCGTCGATACCGACTACGACGGCATCCCCGACGAGTGGGAAACGCAATTCGGGCTTAACGCCAATGATCCGCTCGACGCGCGCGAAATAACGCTCGTCACCGGATTTACCAATATCGAAGTCTATATGCGCCATCTGGTGCGCAATTTGTATGACTGATTATTAATTCGCAAACGAAATAGATTATGAAGAAATTTCTTTTTGCCATAGTGGCGCTTGTAGCGGTCTGCGCTTACGCGCAAAACCCTTATGACAAGTACTACACCAACCTACCTTGCGCCGTTGAGCATGTTCAACCGGTAGTTATCCCTGATCTTACCGTCACGCTCACCGATTTCGGAGCCGTTGGTGATGGTCAGACGGATTGTTCCGAGGCTTTTGCTGCCGCCATCAAGCACCTCAAGAAACAGGGTGGAGGACACCTCATCGTGCCCGACGGCAAGTGGCTCACTGGTCCTATCAAGCTCATCAGCAATTTTGATCTCCATCTTGCTGACCATGCTACCGTCATCTTCTCGCCGAACAAGGAACTGTATGTGCAACCCTCCGATACGCTGCGCGACGGAAGCAAGAAATGCTACGCACTCATCCACGGCTCCAAACTCGAGAATGTCTCCATCACCGGTCACGGCACACTCGACGGTCAAGGTATCTACTGGCGCCCTGTGAAGCAAAAGAAAGTCAACGAAGAGATATGGGAAAGCCTGCTCGAGATGGGCGGTAAAGTCATGGCGGACGGCAATAGCAAGAACTGGAAAGTGTGGTACCCCTTTGGGTTGAAGAAGGAGTACAACGTGCCCAACATAGCATCGGATGCCATCACCCAGGAGAAGATGCGTCCGCACCTGGTTAACATCACTGACTCTAAGAACGTCCTCATCGAGCATGTTCATCTGCTCAATTCGCCTAAGTTCCATCTCGTTCCTACCCGTATTCAGAACCTCATCATCGATGGCGTCAATATCCGCTGCCCGCATTGGGCGCAGAACGGCGATGCCATGGATCCCGGCAATGTGCAGGTGGCGCTCATCGTCAATTGTAATATCTCTTGCGGTGACGATGGCATCTGTATGAAAGGCGGCGTAGGGCAGAAGGGCATCGATGCTGGTCCGCAACGCGACTTCCTCATTTGCAACGATACCGTCTATCGCGCACACGGCGGATTTGTCATCGGTTCAGAGTTCAGCGGAGGTATGCAGCGGCTCGTTGTCAAGGATTGCCGCTTCGAGGGTACGGACATAGGCTGCCGCTTCAAATCGGCTCCCGGACGTGGCGGTTGGTGCGAGGATATCTATTGCTACGATATTATCATGAAGGATATCGTCGAGTCCGCTTTCCTTATCCAGTCCGGCTATGCCGATCGCGGAGCAGGTGTCAGCGCTACCGACAAGGATAACAAGGAAGCTTTCTTCCCCGATTGGTCCAACATCATCTTCCGCAATATCACCTGCATCGGCTCCAAACAAGCCGTGGATATCCAGGGGCTCAAGGGAAAACCCGTACACGACATTCTCTTTGAAAATATTACCGTCATCGGTAACAAAGGTGGCATCAAAATCGAGTGGGCGGAGGATGTCAAGTTCGTCAACTGCAATATCAATCCCAAGCCCATGCCTATCGAGGAGTATAAGAAAATCAAAAACGTCATCTACAACGGCAACATAATGGAATAATTACGGTTATGAAAAAGATTGTTTCTCTCATCTTTCCTGTGCTGATCCTTGCCGCCTGCGCCGGCAAACAGGAGTACCAGACTACCCGTCAGGCTGATATCGACGCTCTGACCCGCTCAGCCTCGTTCGCTATGCCCGGCATCACTTTGCCGCAGTTTGCCGATCGCACGTTCTCCGTCCTGGACTACGGTGCTGACCCTTCCGGTGTAGCGCTCTCCACCGATGCCATCCAGCACGCTATCGACGATTGCTCCGCTGCCGGTGGCGGTACGGTGCTTATTCCCGAAGGTATCTATCTTACAGCGCCTATCACGCTCAAGTCCAACGTGCGGCTCTATACCGACTACAACTGCTTCGTCCTCTTCTCGCACGACCTCAGTCTGTACGATATCCACGATGAGTGGTTCGAGGGTATACCTACCAAGCGTTGCACCAGCCCGCTCAACGCCCTGAATGCTGAGAACATTGCCATCACCGGTCACGGTACGTTCAACGGCAATGGCGACTGGTGGCGGCCGGTCAAGCAGGTCAAGATGTCATCCATCCAGTGGAAAAACCATCTCCGGGAGAAAGGCGGCATTGTGGCTGAGAACAATATATGGTATCCCGACTCAGGCTCTATCGTGGCGCAGTCCTACTGCTTGGATCAGAATGTGCCCGTCATAACTGACGATGCTCTTTGGCAGCAAGTCAAATCGTTTCTTCGCCCCGTGCTGCTGCATTTCGTAGGGTGCAACAATATCCTATTGGAAGGCGTCACCTTCGAGAACTCACCCGGCTGGAATGTGCACCCTATGTGCTGTACCAACGTCGTTGTCAACGGCGTCACCATCCGCAACCCCTGGTACAGCCAGAACGGTGATGGCATTGATGTTGAGTCGTGCCGCAATGTGGTGATAGCTTCTTCCACCTTCGATGTGGGCGACGATGCCATCTGTATGAAGTCCGGCAAGGACAAGCCCGGACGCGACCGAGGCATTCCTACCGAGAATGTCGTGGTCGACAACTGCGTCGTATATCATGGTCACGGAGGCTTCGTGTGCGGCTCGGAGATGTCGGGAGGTATCAAGAATGTTGAGGTGCGCCGCAATATGTATATCGGCACGGATGTCGGTCTGCGCTTCAAGTCCACACGCGGACGAGGTGGGGTGGTTGAGAATATCTTCATCAAGGATGTCAACATGGTCAATATCCCCAACGAAGGACTGATCTTCGACCTGTTCTACGGTGGCAAAGGCTCCGGTGAAGAATCGGAAGAGGAGATTGCCGCGCGAATGAATGCGGATGCCCCGGCTGTCAGCGAAGAGACTCCCGCGTTCCGCAACATCGTTATCGAGAATGTCAAAGGTGCCAATATCAAGAAGGCTGTCCTGTTCAACGGTCTGCCCGAGATGAAGATTCAGAATGTTACCCTGCGTGATGTCACTATCAGTGCCGAGACCGGCGCTCTGTTCCGCCAGACCGACGGCTTGATGCTCGATAATGTACACATATCCGTCACCAAAGGCGAACCGCTCGTGTTTGCTCCTACTGTTCAGAATGTGCAAACCCGTTAGATTGGTCATAGCATTTTTGGTAATCACTCTCACGGGCTGTGCCCCGAGAGTAGCTACCTCCTTCTGGCGGATCGGCACGCCTGCCGATTCGGCCAGGGTGGGTTATGCCATTCTCCATGAGGGCAAGAAGGTGCGGCATTGCTATCCTATCACCTCTTGGACGGACACGCCCGACAAGGATACCTACCATAGCCTGCATCACCATGGCGTGGCAGTGGAGAGCGAACTGATGGCGTACCGAATCTATTTCGACAAGAAGCAGACCATCGATCCCTATTGCAAACGCACGCCGCAACTCGAACTGGCGCAAAGCTACTGGTATCCCGATGACAGCCTCCTGGCTGCCGGCTACGGCGATGATATACTCCGCGTGTCGGGTACGGTAGGTGTCGGTTCGGTCAAGTACTGGAATGGCAAAAAACATGTGCACATCGAGCCGGTTGCCGAACGCTCGCAACGCATTGTGCATAGCTCGCGTAACAAAGCAACCATCGAGGTGGCTGTCAAGCAATGGCAGGTCGAGGGCAAAACCGTGGATTTGTCCGTCCAATACACGCTCTGTGCCGGTCATCGCGATATGCGATGTGATGTCAGTCTCAGCAGCCCCGTTGACGGACTTTGTACCGGCGTACAAACCATCCCGGCTAAAGATGAAAATCATAAATCAGAAATCATAAATTTGAAATTGGAGAACGGAGTTCTCCTCGTTTCCTGGGGCACAGACTTTCCTGTGAACGATACTATCAAATATGCCAAAGAAACAGTTGGCTTAGCCGTCTTTATCCCCAAACCCTATGCCGGTGAGATCGTTAACGACCCATCCAATCAATTGTGCTTGTTGCATCAATCACAAGCAAAAAATGACCAATCACAAATGGTAAATGACAAATGTAAAATGTGTACGTCCGCACACTTCTATCTCACCTGCGTCGGTGCCACCAAGGAATCTCACCCTGTGGCTACTAACTTGGAGGAATGGCTGACTTACCTCCGCTCTTGGGCTGCCAAGCTGATATAATACCCAAATCTAAAATCTAAAATTTAAAATCTAAAATTTGCAATCTAAAATCTAAAATATATGAACTCTCCTTTTTCATTAGATGGTAAGAATGCTTGGATCACAGGCGCTTGTTACGGGATAGGCTTTGCTATCGCCAAGGCGTATGCCCAAGCCAGGGCAAAGAATATTATCTTCAATGCCCGCAGTGAAGAGGCTATTGCCAAAGCCATCAGCGACTACCACGCCGAGGGTATAATGAATGTGCACGGCTATGTATGTGATGTCACCGATGAGGTTGCCATCAAAGCGCTTGTTGAGCGCATCCATGCCGAGGTCGGACAGATCGATATCCTCGTCAACAATGCCGGTATCATCAAGCGCATACCTATGCACGAGATGAAGCGAGCCGATTTCCAGGCGGTCATCGATATTGATCTCGTAGCCCCCTATATCGTCAGCGCTGCTGTGCTGCCCGAGATGATGGAGCGCCGCGAAGGTAAGATCATCAATATCTGCTCTATGATGTCCGAACTTGGCCGTGAGACCGTCAGCGCTTACGCTGCTGCCAAGGGCGGACTGAAGATGCTTACGCGTAATATCTGCTCCGAGTACGGCGGATATAATATCCAGTGCAACGGCATTGGTCCGGGCTATATCGCTACCCCGCAGACGGCTCCGCTGCGTGAACGCCAACCGGACGGCAGCCGTCATCCGTTCGACTCGTTCATCTGCGCCAAGACCCCTGCCGGTCGTTGGCTCGATCCCGACGAACTCGGCGGACCCGCTGTCTTCCTCGCCTCACATGCAAGTGATGCAGTGAATGGTCATATCTTGTATGTCGATGGTGGAATTTTAGCCTACATCGGCAAACAACCTGAGTGATTTTGATTTTTTAGCGGCATCTTTGGCTTTTTTGTTCGGTCACAATGCACCACATTGCTCCCTTACGAGAAAATCTAAATATGCTCGCTAAAAATCTCAAAATAGAAAAACAATGAAGAAAATATTATTTTTTCTTATGGCTTTGTCCTTGGTCGGCTGTGCTCTAAAAGAGCAGCAGTCGGCAAAGGTGTATGGCCGCTATGTGCCCGAGCGCAAGGATGATTTCGCTTGGGAGAACGAGTATGCCGCTTTCCGCATGTACGGCGCTGCCCTCAAACCCGAGAACCCCTCCAACGGTGTTGATCTCTGGCTCAAGAATAGCCCCGCACTGGTCGTTGACACGATGTACGGACGAGAATTGAAAGATCACCGTCCATACCACATCAACTACGACGGCAACCTCGATTGCTACAAGGTAGCCCATACCTGCGGTGCGGGTGGCCTCGTCGTATTAACGGCTGATGGCGAAAACTACCGGACATGGATAGGTGGACCTTACGACCGCTACGAGATCCTTGAGCAGACCCCCGACCGTTTTGTCTTCCGCCTGGAGTACGATAGTCTGCTTGTTGCCGGACAAATACTCCGCGAATCGCTTACCATCACCGCTGAGGCGGGACAGTTGCAGAACAAAGCCGAAGTGGTACTTGAACTAACGCAATCCTATCACCTATCACCTATCACCTTTCACCTTTTAGTGGGTGGTGGCATCTATCTGCACGATACGGTGGACTACTATATGACCATACCGGAGGTGGGGTATGTCTTTTATGAGGAAGATGCGCTCAGCGACAAACAGGCGGCTCAGATGAACTACGAATACAACGGCTCGACCTCACAAGGCCGCATACAGATCTCTGTAAAAACGCCCGGCGCTACGCTGACTGATATTGTGGACGGTAACTTGGTCGCCGTCCGCCCCTACCAGCTCGGCGACACACTCACCTATTATTTCGGTGCTACCTGGAGCGAGTGGCATAACTGATTACTGATAACTGAAAACTCAAAAAATATGAAAACAAACTACGAAGTGCGTTATGCCTCCAACCCAGTGGATGCCAAATCGTACGATACCACGCGTCTGCGTCATGATTTTCTCATCGAGCGCGTGTTTGCACCCAACGAGGTGAATATGGTCTATTCCATGTACGACCGAATGATTGTCGGTGGTGCTATGCCTGTCGGCGAGAGCCTGCTGCTCGAAGCCATCGACCCGCTGAAAGCTCCCTTCTTCCTCACACGCCGTGAGATGGGGATCTTCAACGTAGGCGGCAAAGGTCGCGTCATTGCAGGTGACCAGATATATCTTCTTGACTACAAACAGGCTCTTTACATCGGTCGCGGTGACCGTGAGGTGCGTTTTGAGAGCCTCGATGCTGCCAATCCCGCACTGTTCTATTTCAACTCCGCTACCGCCCACTGCACTTATCCCGACAAGTTGGTAACCAAAGCCGACGCCGTCGTGGCTCACATGGGAAGCCTCGAAATGTCCAACGAACGCAACATTAACAAGATGCTCGTCAACCAGGTGCTGCCTACCTGCCAGCTGCAGATGGGTATGACTGAACTGGCTCCGGGTAGCGTCTGGAATACCATGCCCGCACATGTCCACAGCCGTCGGATGGAGGCCTACTTCTACTTCGAGGTGCCCGACGATCAGGCAGTCTGCCACTTCATGGGCGAGGTGGATGAAACCCGCCACATCTGGATGCGTGGCAATCAGGCTGTGCTCTCACCCGAGTGGTCCATCCACTCCGCTGCTGCTACCCACAACTATACCTTCATCTGGGGCATGGGCGGTGAGAACCTCGACTACGGCGACCAGGACTTCAGCCTCATCACCGACCTCAAATAGCCATCGACCAATCTTGGGCGATTAATATTGATAATGTTTGACTAAAATATAATTCTATGAGTACACAACAAAAAATTATGACCAACTGGCGTTGGATCATGTGTGCGATGCTCTTTTTCGCCACTACGGTCAATTATATGGACCGCCAAGTCCTGTCCTTGACCTTCAAAGAGTTCATTCAACCCGAGTTCCACTGGACGGATTCCGATTACGGAACCATCACCGGCGTGTTCTCTATCGCGTACGCTATCTTCTGCCTTTTTGCCGGTAAGTTCATCGATTGGATGGGCACCAAACGAGGCTATCTATGGGCAATCATCGTATGGTCGCTCGGTGCTGTGATGCACGCTGGCTGCGGCTTCGTTACCGAGCATATCGTGGGCTTGGAGAGCAAGCAGGCATTGCTGGAAGCATCCGGTGCGATAGTGAGCACTATCTCGATGGTGAGTGTGTGGCTGTTCCTCGCTTGTCGTCTGATTCTCGGACTTGGTGAAGCCGGCAACTTCCCCGCTGCCATCAAGGTTACCGCAGAGTATTTCCCCAAGAAGGATCGTGCTTTTGCTACCGCCCTGTTCAACGCAGGCGCGTCCGTAGGTGCACTGGCTGCTCCGGCTACTATTCCTCTGTTGGCAAAGAGCCTCGGATGGGAATGGGCATTCATCATCATCGGTGCATTGGGCTTCATCTGGGCCGGTATCTGGATCTTCGTCTATGACAAACCTACCGAGTCCAAGCATGTCAACGCTGCTGAGTTGGAATACATCCAGCAAGACGATGCCGAAACCACAAATGACAAATCACAAATCACAAATGAAAAACAGATGTCCTTCGCCGAGGCCTTCAAGCACAAACAGACCTGGTCGTTTGCGTTTGGTAAGTTCATGACCGATGGCGTTTGGTGGTTCTTCCTCTTCTGGGCTCCGGCTTATTTCCAGGACCAGTATGGCATCAAGGCTTCCGACCCGCAAGGTATAGCCCTTATCTTCACCCTTTATGCCATCGTCACGGTTATTTCCCTGTTCGGCGGTTACCTGCCTAAGATCTTCGTCGAGAAGCGTGGAATGGAACCCTACGCAGGTCGTATGCGTGCAATGCTCATCTTCGCCTTCTTCCCCCTGTTTGCTCTTTTTGCACAGCCTCTGGGTGGTGTGTATGGTCCGTGGGCTGTAGCTATCATCATCGGTATCGTTGGTGCTGCGCATCAAAGCTGGTCGGCTAACATCTTCTCCACCACGGGTGATATGTTCCCCAAGTCGGCTGTAGCAACCATCACCGGTATAGGTGCCATGGCGGGCGGTGTAGGCTCGTTCCTCATCAACAAAGGTTCGGGTATGCTCTTCGATCACGCTGCCGGTCTGGGCGAAGCCTTTCGCTTCGTAGGCTTTACCGGCAAACCTGCAGGCTACATGATCATCTTCTGTATCTGCGCTGTCGCTTACCTCATCGGCTGGACTGTTATGAAAACCCTCGTGCCCAAGCACCAACCTGTTGTAATCGATTAATTGTCAATTGAAAATTGTCAATTGTCAATTAAAAAACGGCTCACTTCCGTGGGTCGTTTTTTTGTTCTCTACATAATGTTCAGGAATAGGGTGATGATGGCGGTGTTGATGATGTCGGTAAAGATGGCACCGATGATCGGTATAATCAAGAAGGGCTTGACCGTGTAGCGGTATTTGTAGCATACGGCACTCATGTTCGCCATCGCGTTGGGCGTGGCGCCCAAGCCAAAACCGCAAATGCCTGCACACAGCACAGCGGCATCGTAGTTGCGGCCTAACAGTGGGAAAGCTACAAAGAGTACGAACAGCACCATCATCACTACCTGCGATGCCAGGATCACCACCAGCGGCAGTGCCAGGTTTTGCAGTTCCCATAGCCTCAATGATATCATCGCCATGCCCAGGAATAGCGACAGGCAAATGTTACCCACGCTTGTGATGCGCTCCGTATCCAGCAGCTTGTCCGCCTTTACCCATGTGCCGTTTTCCTTGTACGGAATGACGCCCATGATATTGCGCATGATGGCAGCTAACAATAGGGCTCCGAAATACGATGGAAAGGTTACGCCCGTCAAATCTATTGCCCAACTCAGCAGGGTGCCGCCGCCCATCGCAAGGAGGATCCAATAACTGGCTTTGGCATACTGCCGGAACTCCTGTTCGTTCGAACTCATTCGTTTGGCTCGTCCTTCTGGCGAAGCTTCGTCGCTCTCTATACCTGCCATGGCGGGGTCTATCTCGTCATCTTTCGGCTGCTCCTTTTCGTCTTTCAGGCGCTTTCCGATCATAAATTCAGCCATTGGTCCGCCTACCATCGAACCTGCTATCAGCCCGAAAGTAGCCGCTGCCATGCCTATTGTTCCAGCACCCTGCAATCCCATCTGTTCCAGCACTCCGGCAAAGCCGCCTGCCGTACCGTGACCGCCCGTCATTGATACGCTGCCTGCTGCGATGCCCAGCAGCGGATTTACCTTCATCAGGCGCGTGATGCCCCACGGCATCAGGTTCTGCAGCGAGATAATTAGCACGAGCAAGCCTATCATGATTGCCAGCGTCTTGCCGCCCTGTTTGAGCACTTTCATGTTGCACTGGTAGCCCACGGTGGTAAAGAATGCGAGCATACATATATCCCGTAGCGTGTTGTCGAACGACACCTCGATATCAAATATTCCGTACAGCGCCAATGTCAGCAGCGAGAAGATGATGCCGCCGCTCACCGGCGACGGTATGCAGAACCGCTGCAAGAAGCTTACTTTACGCGTCAGCACCATACCTACCAGCAGAGCTAGTGCTCCCACACCCGCCGTCTGAATCATATTCAATTCAATGCTTGTCATATCCTCTTAATTCTTATTTAAAACCGATATTGCACCTTGACGTTCCCCGCATGCCTGTTAACTTTCGCCTGGTTGCTGCAGAACGTGTCAAACATATCATGCCACTCCACGCCTATGTTCAAAAAGCTGCCTATCTGCTTGTTTACGCTCAGGCATCCGTATACCGGTGTGCCGTACAGGTCGCGCACGGGTGAGTCCTGTGTATAGTATACCATCTGCAGCCCTATCTGCCATTGGTGCGGCAGGTAGGCGGTGGGTGCCACCCTCACCGATGCAAACACTTTGCTCTTGGATGCATACAGGTTTGCTCCGCCCGTCAGTGTCACCCATTTGGTCTTCCAGTATGCGGATGCACCTATCTCGCCGTAGTGCTCCACGCCTTCTATGATGAAGTAGCTTGCTTCCGGCTGGATGGTCAGTTTCTGACGGCTATAGGCGTACGCCAGTTTTATCTGGTTGATCACTTGCTCCTCCAGCAGTCCTCTCGTCAGCGCCCACTGCGCGTCCTGTAGGGCATTGGCGTCCGTGAACAGAGTCTGGTAAGCGGGGTTGAAATATTTGCGGTAGTAACCCAGCTGGATTTGATGCCGCGCGTTGGGTATGTATATCACGCAGGCGTTGGTGTTGTTGCGCACGTCGAAATGTTTTTGCGCGGCAGAGCTGTCCGCTAGCCGGTAGTTATATAGCATCACGCGATGCCCCGCCGTGAATCGCCATTGGGGTAGGGAGTAGGTTATCTGCAGGTAGATATCGTGGTTGAATACATACCAGTTCCTGTCAGTACCTTTTTGTGCCGTCAGCAGGTAATTACCTTCCACGCCCGCCATCAGCGTCAGGCCTTTCACGATCGGCGTGTTCAGTTCCAGCACGAACATCGGCAGCTGGTTGGTGTACATTGGATCCGCGGCATACTGGTACCCTCCCAGTACGAGCAGCTCCGTGCCGGTGTCGTTGAAGGTGTGGAAGTAGCGTGCCCTGCCCATCGTCTTGTGCGAGTGCCCGTTAGGCATCGCTAGGTATTGCTGGGTGAGGTAGGTCAGCAGCTTGTTGCGCGCATCAAAGCGGTTGGTCATGTGTAGCGTCACGTACTCCTTGTGTCCGTTCTGATAGCGGTACGCGGCATTGGCATAGATGTCCGTGCGCTCGCTGCCATAGAGGATGTTCGCCGTTCCGTTGCCTTCTATCGTTTTGCCAAAGCCGCCTTGAGCCTCCACCATGCCTTTCACCGCACCGGGCATCTTCATCGTGATGTCTATCACACCCGCCTTGCCTATCGTACCTTTCGCCACACCCGTGTTCGTGCATACCTGTATCTTGGCTATATCTTTGGCTTTCATCTGACCGATTATCAATCGGTTGTCCCCGTTCAGCGGCACGTTGTCCACGCGCAGGTTGTAGTTCTCTATCACGTTCTCATACCCGCCTATCATCATGTCGGGCATCATCATCAGCATATCCGCCAGCGTCTCCTCTCCTGTCAGCTCCATCTGCTGCGGGTATATCATCGTCCTGTCCGCCTTCACCTCAATGATAGGCAGACTGTCGTTAGCGCGTACTGTGACGCCTGTGAGCAACAGGGCGATGACTATGATCATTTGTCGATACATGTTTGGATGGTAAACGATGCCGGATTTATTTTGCAAAGTTACGAAATTTTTCTTACCTTAAGCTTTGCGCTGCAAAATTACAAAAAATATTTGACATTTGCAAGTTTTTTGCGAAGATTTTTTGTTTTTGTCCACACAATTGAATTAAACAAATTTTCTTTTAGTCCAAAATGTCCAAAAATGTTCAAAAAAATCTTCAATTTTGACCCATAGGTCTCAATTACAGCAACTTGGTTCGTTGTAGCAAACATGCTAACGCTCATCAGCGCAGCACAGAGAAATGTAAAAATGTTTCTTCTAATGTTTTGATTTTTAGTTAATAAATTTTGTTATTATATGTATTGTTTTTGCATATTATCAGGCCTTAACGCCTGTTATTTCTATACACAATGTTGTACGCGTGTACGAAATTAAACCGCAAAATTACTATTTTTTTTGGAATTTCCAAATTTTTCTGCAAAAAATGTGTGAAAATTTGCAGATGTCAAATATTTTTTGTACCTTTGCAGCCGCATAGCAACCAAGTATAGAAAGTTTTGCTTGCATCCAATGCTATGCCGGAGATAGACAATGATTGAGATTACGTACAGGCGGACATCGCGATTGTCGATGCGGGTGGTAAAGAACGGTGACGTACATGTGTCGGCACCGATAGGGATGTCGCGTGCACATATAGAAGCATTCATCAATGCACATCGCGCATGGATAGAGAGGGCTCAGGTGCGAGCCGTAGAGCGCAAAGACAAGCGTGCGGCGTTCTTTGCGCAGCTGCCGTTGCAGAGCCGTGCGGACAAGCAGGAAGCAGTAAGGCGGCTGGATGAATTGGTGCAGCCGATGATAGCAAGGCACGCCGCAGAGATGGGCGTACCGGTGCCGGCCGTGACGTACAAGAAGATGATCTCCAGGTGGGGTATATGCAACGTGCGGACACGCTCCGTATGCTTCTCCATCTACCTGCTGCTCTTGCCCGAATGGTGCGTAGAACACGTGGTGGTACATGAGCTTTGCCACCTGATAGAGCCCTCGCACAACGCACGGTTTCACGCTTTGATGGACAGGTATTTTCCCCGCTGGCGGGAAGCAAACCGAGCGACCAAACATATCTATTGAAATAAGGCGGTGTGTCATCTGACGCACCGCCTTGTTTAAGGTCAAAAATCTGTAGGGATACTTTTAGTCCAAAATTTCCAAAATTACCCAATAATTTTTGACACTTTCATTATGCTACATGAAGCGTATTAGCCAAGCATGGTGAGCAAGATACCTGCTGCCACGGCAGAGCCGATGACGCCGGCAACGTTCGGACCCATGGCGTGCATGAGAAGGAAGTTGCTCGGGTTCTCCTCTTGACCAACCTGCTGGCTGACGCGTGCAGCCATCGGTACGGCGCTGACGCCAGCAGAACCGATAAGCGGATTGATCTTCTCCTTGCTGAAGACGTTCATCAGTTTGGCGAGCAGCACACCGCCGCCGCTACCCATACCGAAGGCCACGATACCCATACCGAGGATCATGAGCGTCTTCAGGTTGAGGAACGATGCTCCGGTAGCCGTAGCACCCACTGACAAACCGAGGAAGATAACGACGATGTTCATCAGTTCGTTCTGAGCCGTCTTGCTCAGACGATCCACCACGCCGCACTCCTTCATCAGGTTACCCAACATCAAGCATCCGATCAGCGGAGCAGCGTCCGGCAGGATGAGGGCTACGATTGTCGTGACCATGATGGGGAAGATGATCTTCTCGGTCTTGCTCACGGCACGCAGTTGCTTCATCTTGATGGCGCGCTCCTCTTTGGTGGTCAGCAGTCGCATGATAGGCGGTTGGATAACCGGCACAAGAGCCATATAACTGTAGGCTGCGATAGCGATAGGACCTAACAGCTCAGGAGCCAGCTTGGAGGTAAGGAAGATGCTGGTAGGACCATCGGCACCACCGATGATACCTATTGCACCGGCTTGTGCCTCCGTAAAGCCCATGGCATTGGCGCAGAGGAAAGTGATGAAGATACCAATCTGCGCAGCAGCACCCAGGAGCAGGGACTTAGGATTGGCGATGAGCGGTCCGAAATCCGTCATGGCTCCCACGCCGATGAAGATCAGGCAGGGATAGACGCCGGCTTTCACACCGATATACAGCACATCCAGCAAGCCGCCTTCCTTGAGGATGGCACCATAACTGTGATACGCCGGGCTGCTCGGATCGAGGAAAGCAGACCAAAGTTCCGAGTGGAACATATTGGCTCCCGGGAGGTTAGTGAGCAGCATGCCGAAAGCTATCGGCAGCAAGAGCAGCGGTTCGTATTGTTTCTTGATGGCGAGGTAGAGCAGGAAGAACGAGATGAACAACATAGCCAGCTGTTGCCAACCGGCACCTATAAAATCAGCGCCCATCTGCATGAATCCCATGCCACGGAAGAACTCTAAAATGTCACTCCACATAAATGATTTGCAATTTGGTCATTTGCCATTTTGTACTCCGGCAAATGAACGATGAATACATTAACCAAGAACAATCAGCAAGTCATCCTGCATCACATTCTGTCCGGCAGTTACGGCTATTTGCTTTACCGTACCGTCTTGCTCTGCAAGCACAGGATTCTCCATCTTCATCGATTCGAGGATGAGGAGCGTATCGCCTTTCTTTACGGCCTGACCTTCGCTAACCAGCACTTTCACTACCGAGCCCGGCAGGGGAGAAGTAACTTTCTGTCCGGCTACAGGAGCGGCAGCAGGTGCAGCAGCAGGTTGAGGCGCAGGAGCAGGAGCGGGTTTGGGAGCTTCCGGCTTGGGAGCGGGAGCAGGTTGGGGTGCAGCAGCAGGAGCGGCAGCGGAGGCAATTTCCACGAGCTTGTCTTCCTGCATGACGTTCATACCCGGCTCGGCATAAACGGCTTTAACCACACCGGCAAACTCTGACTTGACAGAGTTCTCCATCTTCATCGACTCCATGGTGAGCAGTTCGTCGCCTACCTTCACGGTGTCGCCTACCTTGACGTTCACCTTCACGATTGATCCCGGCAGCGGTGATTTGACTACCTGGGGAGCACCACCTGCAGCAGGAGCAGCCTGTTGTGCAGCGCTGACTACCTGATGAGCCGTCGGACGCGGAGCAGCACCCGGTTGGTCTTTCTCTATCTGTACTTTGAAGGCTGTACCGTTGACCGTTACTTCAGCCATGTTGCCTTCCAATTCATTGACAGTCGTGGTAAATTTATGACCATCAATAACAAACTTAAATTCTTTCATATCAATTTCTGTGTAAGTTATTCATGCCATAGATTTTGGAGTTCCACGGCGAGTATTTGCGTTCAACCTTTTTGATGGTTACGTGCGTAGGCTCTTCATCATGAATACCGTTGTAGTACAGATGCAGTGCCATGGCGATAGCGGCAGTAGCGTCACCTGTGAGCGTGATGCGATTGTCGTGCTCCTCCTCATGAGGCGTACCCACTACGGGGTGCACCTCCTGAGGCTTGTCGACCGTAACATGCGGATGCATGATCAGGCCGAACAGCTTGAGCACGTAAATCAGCACAACCAGCAGGACGAGCACCAGCGCAAAACCAAGTATCGTTACAAACAATACATGAGGCCAGTTAATTGCTAATAGTACCATTGTCATTTACAATTTAGTTATTTACAATTTACTATTTTACAATGGAATATTGCTATGCTTCTTGAGCGGGTTGGTCAGACGCTTGGTCTGCAGCATCTCGAAGGCACGAACGATGCGTGCACGCGTGTTGCGCGGCTCGATCACATCGTCGATATATCCGCGGTTGGCAGCCTGGTAAGGCGAAGCGAACTTATCCTTGTACTCAGCTTCCTTCTCAGCGATGAACGCTTTCTTCTCAGCGGGATCTTCGATAGCCTTGATAGCCTTGGCCTGGAGCACTCCTACTGCACCGCTGGCACCCATCACGGCAATCTCGGCATTAGGCCAAGCATAGCACATATCGCCACGCAGCTGCTTGCAGCTCATTACGATATGCGAGCCGCCGTACGACTTGCGAACGGTGATGGTAACTTTAGGAACGGTAGCTTCGCCATAAGCAAACATCAGTTTTGCACCATGATCGATGATGCCGGCATACTCCTGGCCTGTACCGCACAGGAAGCCCGGAACATCAACGAGGGTGAGGATCTGGATGTTGAAGGCATCGCAGAAGCGAACGAAACGTGCAGCCTTGCGCGAGGCGTCGCAGTCAAGCACACCTGCCAGCCAGGAAGGCTGATTGGCGATGATACCTGTAGAGCGGCCGTTGAAGCGGGCAAAACCGCAGATAACGTTCTTGGCATAATCCTTGTGCACCTCCATGAAGTCGCCATTATCTACAATCTTGTAGATGATGTTCTTCATGTCGTAGGGTTTGTTGGGATCGTCGGGAACAATATCGTTGAGTTCGTCGTCGATACGAGCGGGATCGTCGGTGCACTCTACGAGCGGAGCTTCCTCCATATTGTTCTGCGGGATGAACGACACAAGACGACGAATCTGAGCCATAGCCTCATCTTCGGTAGCTGCTACGAAATGCGTAACGCCCGACTTGGTGGCATGCACCTTGGCGCCACCGAGTTGCTCAACGGTAACGTCCTCACCCGTAACGCTCTTCACTACTTTCGGACCGGTGATGAACATATAGGAGTTCTGCTCGGTCATCATGATGAAGTCGGTGAGGGCAGGTGAGTACACTGCACCACCGGCGCACGGGCCAAAGATGACGCTGATCTGCGGCACAACACCCGAAGCAAGGATGTTACGCTCAAAGATCTCGGCATAGCCGGCCAATGCGCAAGCACCTTCCTGAATACGGGCACCACCCGAATCGTTCAATCCGATGATAGGAGCACCCAGCTTCATAGCCATATCCATAACGTGGCAGATCTTCTGAGCCATAGTCTCACTAAGCGAACCGCCGATAACCGTTGCATCCTGTGCAAACACGAATACCAGACGGCCGTCAATCGTTCCCGAACCGCATGCTACGCCGTCGCCAAGGAACACTTTTTTCTCCATGCCGAAATCCGTGCAGCGATGGGTGAGGAACATATCTACTTCCTCGAACGAGCCCGGGTCGAGCAGCATATTGATGCGCTCACGAGCCGTGTAACTGCCTTTGGCATGATGTTTTTCTACTGCTACCTCACCGCCTCCGGCACAAGCTTTTGCGCGTGAGTCGATCAATTTCTGTAATTTAGCTTGATCCATAATCCTAAACGGTTAATTAAGAATTAAAAATTAAGAATTACGAATTATTTGGGCTGCTGGCACAATTCGGTGAGTACACCTTTGGTGGACTTCGGGTGCAGGAAAGCGATCATGAGGTTCTCAGCACCTTTGCGCGGAGCCTTGTCGATGAGTTGGATGCCGGCTGCTTCGCACTCTGCCAGGGCGTCAGCCACGTTTTCTACATTGAAAGCAACGTGGTGAACACCGCCGCGACCGCCATTCTTCTCGATGAACTTAGCGATGGTCGACTCGGGGCTGGTGGGCTCCAAAAGTTCGATCTTCACTTCGCCAACCTTAAAGAAAGCCGTGCGAACTTTCTGATCCTCTACTACCTCGATGCTGTAGCAGGGAGCACCTGACAAAAACTCGAAGAAGGGAGCAGCTTCCTCAATACTCGGCACCGCAATGCCTAAATGCTCAATGTGTGATGGTTTCATTTTATAAAATGTATTTTAATTGATTATTATTATGTCATTTACGGGATTGTGCCGTCCTGCATGCCGGTTGGCAAGCAGCCGGTATCCATGGTATATAGCGGCTAGCCGGTATTGTGCTGAGCCGTAATAACACAAATCGACTACAAAGTTACAAAAAAAAAAACACATTTGCAAATGTTTTTGCAGAAAAATTGAATTTTTATGATAATTCACATGCCCGAATTGAATTTCGCATACCTTGGTTATTCCGTTAGCCGTAGTTTCTTTAGTCTTGAGCGAATGGCTCCTTGCGTTCAGTTGAACTCTTGCGTGAGTTGAGGAATAGTTGTTCCCTCGGCGAATAGTTCACGTCCGTCTGCTCACGCGTTAGACGCTTAGCGCTTCAACAAGTCTTTCAGTTTGATTTGCGGATGGCGGTACTGGCGCTCCTTGAGTGCCTCACGGCCGTTCGTGCTGATGGCCTGCTGCGGGCAGACATGCACGCAAGCGAGACACACGGTGCAGCGGTCGGCGATGAGGGCTGTTGGCTTTTGGCTATTAGCCATTGGCTCTTCGCGTTCAATCAAACGTATGTTGTTCATCGGGCAGACGCGTACGCAGGTGTTGCAGCCAATGCACTTGTCAGGGTTGACTTTCGGACCCAGGTAATGAATCATACCTCTCTCCACTGCCGGACGGCCGAGGAGCCACGACAGAAGGCTGAACCAGCTGTAGTGCAGCGTATGGCTTTCGGCCTGCAGTTCGCTGATGATCTGCTCCATGCGTGCCGGCACATGTTCGAACTTACCCAACTGCTTGTTAGGATTGCGTCCGAAAGCCAGCGCGCTGTTGTCAGGTACACTCACCTTATGGCTGTACGCCAGTTCTATGCCTTTCTCGCGCAGGATGCGGCGCAACACCCAGACGCAGTTGCCCGCCATGCTGCCGCACGTGATGACCGTAAAAACGTAAGATCTGGGACTGATGTTCAATCGCGACAGCATCTCGGGCATAGCGGGCGGCAGATTGAAGTCATAGGTCGGGAAGACCAAACCGATGCGCTTTTCGTTCGTCAAGTCCTGCCCTACCGCCTCAATGAGTGGCAACAATGGTTCATTCAACCGTTCTGCCAGTTGTCGCGCGATAGCGAGACTGTTTCCTGTTCCGGAGAAATAAAGTATCATTTTTGTTGGGGCACATACCCGTGCCAAATTTATTTTTACTAAAAAAGTCAGAGTCGGATTTGCTCAAGGTAGCGTTGGTCGATGGTGTCAAAGGTGTTGTTGTCAGCGCTGTCGATGTCAAGGACTGCTATGACTTCGCCGTCGGGGTCGTTATTCCGGCGGATTGGGACGACGATTTCGCTTTTGGACGCGGAAGAGCATGCAATGTGTCCGGGGAACTGATGTACGTCGGGGACAACGATTGTCTTGTTCTGCGCCCAGGCTGTGCCGCAGACACCTTTGTTGTAGGGAATGCGCGTGCAGGCGATAGGACCTTGGAAGGGACCGAGAACCAATTCTTTAGCTGTTGATGAGTTATTTTTGTCTTTTACTATATAGAAGCCCGTCCAGAGAAAATGGAAGGTGTTATGGAGTACGGCGACGATGTTCGCCATGTTGGCGGTGAGGTCTGTCTCGTCGGCTATCAAAGCTTGAATCTGCGGAAGAATAGTTTGGTAAGTGCTTTCTTTGGCTTGACGCGCTTGTAGTACAATATCGATGACTTCGCCGGCTTTGAGTGAGCGATAGAGATGGGAATAAGTATAGGTATAGAGCGTGGCAAACTGTTTGTCCGTCGGTTTCTTGGTAGCTTTGTATTCCGCAAAGCGCTGTTTCCATTCCGCAGCGAGGTTGATGTATTCCGGTGTGGCGAGTTCGGGATGCATGGCGGCACGTTCGATGGCATGAGCCTCGCGTTGCGCTGTTTTCATTAGTTCGCGGTTACGGGTAGCTCCCTCCGCCCACGGTCCTTCGTGCATCTTCATGGGATAGACCTGGTGGTTTTCTCCGCTGCCTTTGCGGTACCGTGAGACGAGCCGTTCGCGTTTGGCCTGCCCTGTCTTGCGGGAGTCAAGTGTGCCGCGCCATGAGTCGATGGCAATATTGTATTTGACTTTGGACATCGTTTGTTTTTGGTGTTTTTGTTAACAAATACTATATATACGTAGTATATATACTTTACGTGAGCTAAAAAAGTGCCCCGACAGACCTGCGATGTGCCTCGTATGGTCCAGATATAGTCGAGATATGGTCGAGGTATGGTCGAGTATTCCCCGCTGATTTGTCTGCCATCAGGCCCTGTTGCTCATAATCCGCTACAAAGATACAAAAAAAATCCGAGATATGCAAATTTATGCATGACTTTTGACATTTTTTATGTGTGTGGCTTCGATTTTGTTCTTTTGAAACACTAGTGTCCTATAAAAATTAAACAAAAACCCATAAAACCCTTTTGAGTGCTTTTGAGCTACACTCTTTACTTGCTTGACCGCTAAAAACTCCTAAAAAGTGAACTTTTTGATAGTTTTTACCGCCCAAACACGTCCCTTAAAGGGAAAAGCACTCAAAAGAAAAAAACATAAAAAACATTGTCCGATGAAATCCGTTCGCCAGAAATCCGATTGCAACGATATTATCTACAATTATTTATGAGTATGTGGCTCAGCTTTAATGGGACAGCAGTGGACGCAATGAACAAAGAAAAGCGCGCACACAATAGATGGGTGGCGCGCTTGGAGGATTACGATAGTAATTCATCCAATTGGGCTGCTTCGTCTTCCGATAACAGTATGCCTGAATGACCTTGCTGCCAATCAATTGAGGGGATAGCCTTTTGCAGTTGTGCCGGCGATATACCCGGCTTTTTTTTCGGGTCTATTGGATTCGTGCATATCATATCGACATACATTCTCCGTTTGACAGATCCATTCCAATCGTCCGCAGGGTATGGATCGGAAATGAATTGTCCGTTAAAGACAATACCGGCTTTGTCATCACCTGTTCGGAGCATAAAAAACATGTCGCCTTTTCGTGCTTCTTCCCACTCGCGAATACTCCAGTTCAGGCGGAACATTCCGTTTTGCATGTGCGAGACGCATTCCTCATAGTCTTCTGCCGTAAACGAACTAATAGTGGGGTTCCAACGCATCAGATAGCATTTCGGTTTGTCAGGCATAGGTATTACCTCAAATATCACTTGCCATATACAACTATCACCGTTGGGGTCTTCTACGCCGGGTTTGCCTTCTTCTTGGAAACGGAAGCGTGTGGTAGGCTGTGTATCCACGTCTATAATACGCGTAAGACAGCTATCCTTTCCGTCACTCAAGACGAGAAAGTTGAGCGATTTTCTGATAATATACGGGAATACACCATCATTGTGGAAATAGCAGCCGTGGAATGTATCCGGCGTTTCTTCTACGTCCAAAATCAACATTCCATTGATGTTTTCAAGAAGCATATTTTGATTGTCGTCGCGAATGCTAACGGCAATGCCTTTGACGTTACCACTACGAACACCCTCTATCACGGAACTATCAACCTCTAAGGTCATAGCTACATCGTTAATGTCCATTTCTTGGCTTTTATTTTTCGGTTTCATACACGTATTGTTTTAAGGAGAATTTGTAAACGGATAATTGACGAAAATTATTCGCTACGGTAGAGGTCATCGAGTGACTGACCGGCATCGTTGACCCAATGAGTCCAGCCGTTACAACTACGTCCGGAACAATAACTTGCAGCCGTGCTTGGACTATTGACTACATAATCACGTTGCAACTCCCAAAAACCTTCTTTGGTGGGTTTGGACATGGACGCAATAATCGCATTGCGCTTATCTCCGTCTCTATATGATGGCACGGTGCTTTGAGGCAACAGACTACCTTTTAAGATACGGAGAGAATGATCTGTTTCGTTGTAAATAGCATGAGCGTCACAATCCCGCACTTTGATATGGAATAAGTTTTCGCCTTTCTTCAGTTTGGTTTTCTCCTGTTTCTCAAAGATAGGACAACCGATGAAGGACGCAAGCAGTTTGACATCATCGAAAAACTCTTCCATAATATCTATTTGGTACTTAGATAAAGAGTTTTCTATGCCGGACTGCTCATTGATTACTCCAAATTGGGCGCAATCTGTTGCTAGTTTGATTGCTTGACGCTCCAAGTATTGTACATCTGCTTTGTTGATGCTATCGTCTTTAGCAATAAACATTAGGCACTTGTTCCAAAAGAGTTTGTGGCTTTTGTGATTGTATATTCGCTTGATTCCGTTGGCACTTTCACCGATGTATGCTTGTGCAATACCATTTTCGTCCTCACCCAATAAGATATATAGTGCAGGACGTGCGCTTTCATCCATCTTGCTTACCTCACCAAACTCAGATTTGGGGAACACAATCATTTCACAAATCTTGTTGCTGATAAACACGGTACGAATACTATTGGGATCTCCATTCAGCAAATGCGTGGTTATTACTTTTCCTCTTGCCATATTATTTGTTTGATTTTTTTAGGTTACACTCTATGCACGACATACAACAGTTGTCCTCAATTGTTCTACCACCAAGTGACCAAGGTTTAATGTGGTCTGCGTGCATTTTCTCTATTGGGAAAGGTTTGCCACAATAGTAGCATTTTCCATCTTGTTTCTCATATACAGAGCGACGTGTGTTATCGTCAAATGTGCGAATGCTTAGCACTTTTTCCTGTTTATCCGGGTCAAGCACGTACACATAAATACCTGATTTGTTTGTTACATCACTATCCTTCATCAAACGAGTTACTTCTACTTCCAACTCGTTCACATCAAATTGCACATCTTTATAACGGTTATACAACTCGCCCCAATTAACACCTTTCATCTGTGTTGCTCGTACTTTCGGGAAAGTCTCTGATACCCATTCAATTACTTTCTCAAAATATTCTTTCAATGGTTGTGCGTCAGCGTCTTTGGCATGGTCGTCCATATATTCCTGAACCTTTCCACCAGAAATCCATGACAAAGCAGTTTCTAATATTTCTTGCCGGTTTGCTACTTTGCCCACATAGTTCTTGCTTATTTGCGCTGCAGGCCCATTCGTTTTGCTGAAATAGCGCTTGGCATCCGTCAACCATGCTCCATGATATACAGCATTACGCAATTCTTGCTGATTAAGTACTTTACCCGCAATGTTAATCGTCTTGAACCAATCTAATTTCTCGCTCTCTGTGCCACGACAAACATAGATAAATAGTTTGTAGTCCAATATCTTGTCTTGGATGTCTTTCGCCAGATTAAAGAACTTACGCGGCATCCCATCTATGACAACACTAAATACATTCGTTACGTATTGGCAAATGCTTATAGTGCGTTGCTGCCCGTCAATAATCTCATACGTACCATCTTCTCTATCTGCCCAGTACATGACGTTGAGCGGAAAGTTCTTCAGCACGGTATCAATAACGGCATCGCGATCTTTTTGGTCATATACAAACTCACGCTGATATGGAGGGCGAACATCCAGTTTGCCACCATAAGCAACAACACCACCTTCGTTATTGTCCATGTAGTTCTCACATAACTGGCGGACGGTCAATTCTTTAGGTTTGATTTCCATAACTATTTGATTTGGCGGATAAATATTCTAGCATACGTGTTTTTACCATCTATCAATGGTCGTGCATCTTTTTTACCTAGAAATGGAATCCCAACAATTTCTGCGTTGTAGCCAGCAGATGCACTCATACCAAATATCTCAAATTGGTCAGGACTATATTTGTCCAAAAATGTAATAGGCACTCCCATTATATCGGGATAGTTTTTAGGGATTTCATTGGTCACATTAACATTTATGGCATCGTAATTGTCATATTTCGGATATTCTTCGGGGTCGTATTTCTTGTATAACTCAAGTTTTTCGTGACGTTGAGGATAGTCAATGTTGGTAAACCAACGAACTCCCTTTACACGAATATATTTTATGCCATGTTCGTCTATACGTTGCCCTGCTGCGTTCAATGGGTAATCATCAGGTACACGGAATTCTCGATCACCACTATGAATACTTGCACCAAGCCATAAACGATTTCCTTTAATAAGTTGGAAAGTCTCTTTATAGGAAACAGCATTTATATTACCAATAATGATAAATTGTTTATTAAAATTAACTAATTGCGCCAAATACTCACGGAAGAGCGAAAAAGGCGGATTCGTAACAACAATATCAGCTTCTTTCAGTAGTTCGATGCACTCATCCGAACGGAAATCGCCATTGCCCTTTAGTTCTGTGAGTACATTCTTCTCATTACGAATAAGCCACTCCACATCTGCCAAGTCAATAGCTCCGTCGCCATTGTTGTCTTGCACTTCTGTAATAACTATCTTGCGTGCTTTCTTGTCCGTTGTGTGTTCTTCGGGGAAAAGTAGCAATTCACTATCTGCTACCGGTGAACCATTATAACAGGTCGCAATCAGTTTCTTCAACCCGAGATAATTGAAGTTCATTGCAAAGTACTTGAAGAAATTGCTTTCGTAAGGGTCATCGCAGTTACACAAGACTACCTTACCACGAAAATGTGGTTCGTAAAAATGCATTTCTGCTTCAATATCTCCAAGTGACGTGTAAAACTCGTCCTTCTTGGCTTTTCTAGCATTTGCGAGGTCAATGTATGCCATAGTCGTTGTTTGTGTGTACGCTTGTCTATGGCATAAGAAAAGCGGGACAACTCGTTATCTATCCCGCGGCTTGGGTCTTGGAAATACCTCTTTAACAGGACAGCAACTCGAAGCCCGCCGTGTATAGATATAGTAAGCCCACATGGACTTATGTATATACATACACAAGCAGACATTCATTGTTGCAATGTCTTGGTTAAAGGTTTTTGAAGTTTCCAAGTTCAAGCCGCCAAGAACAAAGCGCAATAAACGCTGTTAATATGTCAATATGTACTCACTTTTTTACGCTGCTGAGATCAGCGGCTCCATTTAACGTCTGAGCGGGACGATGCTATTGATTTTCAATTATGTTTTCTTCTGTTGCTTGGTCTAAGTAACGGCAGTAGTCATGCAGCGATTTAACAAGTATGTCACGAGGAATCAGTTTGCGTTGATACTCCGACACCATCGTCGGACTAAGCGAACGACTCAAAGTGTATTCCGCCATCGTCTTGTCTTTGGATGGGCAAATTCCGGTCTTGCTATTTGTGCAGACGGCATCTGCACAATTTCGAGTTGCGTCTTTTTCTGTATGAAAACACTCTGACTCAGCGATTTAATAATCTCTTGGAACTCCGGTGTACTATATTTCTCGTAGAACTCAACCATGTTATACAGATTGCGCCTACCGAATCCGCGAGAGTCCGGTTCTTGTAGTTGAAGATACTCAGAGAGTTCATCCACCACCTTGGCACCCCATCCGGCAGATTTGATACGCGCAGATATGTACTGCCCGATCTCCCATGCCATTTGCAGCATTTCGGCATTGACTTTTCGGGCAACTTCCGCACGATGGAAGACGACAATATCATGCACTTGCTGAAAATCTTGCACCATTTCAGCAGGTGTAGATGTTTGTATTTTTGCCGTTTGGTTTGCCATAGGCGGTGTGTGTGCTAATTGTTTTGCTCTGTTTAGCGTCTGAGCGGGACGAGTGGGTATTTATTGATGCTATCGAATATCGTTTCTGCCGTTAGGACCGGCAATTACTATGAGCACAGGCTTCCTCATATTGCTTGTATCATCTGATCGATATGCGCAAAATAGGCAATACGCGCTTTTTCCCAGCGTTCTTTCGCTTCTTCGGCTACTTCGCGCATCAGTTGAGACAGTTGCTCGTCTGTCGGCTCTTGGTCAATATTTGTGAAACGATAGTCGTTCATAATTTATTCGCCTTTGCTGCTTTTGGCTGCAAAGTTACGAAAAAAAATTGAAATATGCAAATGCTGAGTAAAGATTTTTGCGAAAAAGTGATATTTTCATCTTATTTTGCCATTAGTGTCCACTTAAAATATTAACAAAAACCGACAAAACCCTTTTGAGTGCTTTTGAGCTCCGCTCTTTGTGTATTTTGCCGATAAAAACGTCTTCAAAGTATACTTTAAGCCCTTTTTATCATCAAAATCCACACTCTAACGAGTAAAAGCACTCAAAAGAGAAAACATAAAAAAACAATATCAAATCAAATCCGTTCACTCAAAAATTACATATAATAAACTAATATACAATAGATTATGCGGGCGTTTCTAAAGTTTTAGTGGACAGTAGTGTTATTTTGCGAAAAAGCGGTATGATAAATAGCGGAAACGTGAAAACGGACACTAAAGAGCAAAAAAGTGAGAAATTATGCCAAAACGCCAGTATTAACGGGTGTGCAGCGAAGAAGGAGGGGATTGCCGGCAATGCGGCAGCCGATGACGGAGATGTCCTGACCGTCCTGCAGACGAAGTTTCTTGCGCAAATCATCCGCTGTGAGCGGGTAGTTGCGCGTGAGGATGTGTGCTTTGGTAAGGTGGGTGTCGGCCATCAGCTGCTTGGCGTGTGACGCAACGGCATCGATGCGCCACAGGCGTCCCGGAACGGGGATGGCTGCAAACGGTTCGGGCGTAGGAGCAAGATAGAGATGCGTATTGGTATCTGCCTTGTACAGATGGTAACGCGCTGACAGCAAGCGAAATGCACCGGCTTTTCGGATGGCTGCGTCGGGTTCGTAGATATACCATCCGCACAGCTTTTGCGTCGGTATGACCGGCATGTAGGTGACCACGGCTGACTGCTCTTCCTCGGGCGTAAAAACCATGGTAAAAGTGTGGCTATGGTCTAGGATGACCCCGTTAATGGTCTGTTGAGGACCTGATAAAAGCAGGAGTTCCTTCACTTCGTTATGGATGCTGACGATGTATACCTGCCATTGCGTGCCCCACGCGGCGAGGGTGGGGATAGCAGAGAGCTGTGCCAGTGCCTGACTGATATCGAGCATCGGCGAGAGCTTGAGCATGATATGCGGATGCAGGGCGCTTACTTCGGACGAAGAAAGGATGTCGAGAATGTTAGGCGTGCAGTCCTCCAGGCGGAACACTTTGCCGCCGTGCGTGTCACGCCGGGCAGGATCAATGTATAGTAAAGTTGAAAGGTGAAAGTTGAAAGGTGAAAGGAGAGAGGACGCTGCGCTATAGGGGAAAGTTGAAAGGTGAAAGTTGAAAGGTGAAAGGAGAGAGGACGCTGCGCTATAGGGGAAAGTTGAAAGGTGAAAGTTGAAAGGTGAAAGGAGAGAGGACGCTGCGCTATAGGGGAAAGGTGAAAGGTGAAAATTGAAAATTGAAAGGTGCGAGGGAGTGAAGGGGACGGGATGGACATGGATGGAGTTGCGGGCGGTGAGGCGGAAATTATGCTCAGCCAGAGCAGCCAGCTGGGCATTCTGCTCGAAATAGTGCGTCTCGTGTGCGTGCGCACTCATAAAGAAGGTATCCACACCATAGCCGCCCGTAGCATCGATAAGCGTGTGGATGCCCAGCGGTTCGATGAGCGAGGCCTTGAATTGAGCCGTCTGCTCGCTGCTGGATTGCTCCAGGTTGAGTTTGGGCGGAAAGAGCCAACCATCGGTAGCCACGAACGTGGGATGTTTGTCGCGGGAACGCTGCCGGCCGTCGATCTGCTGCAGTGCAAAACGGAAATCGCTATCCGAGAGGTTCGGATAGCGTTTCCTTTGTAGCGCCAACGTACTGACGTCGGCATCCCTGTTGCTGCGGATAAACTGCTGTAGCACAACGGTATCAGCCCCTGACGGCTGACGGCATTAGTACGTCATGACGATGCGGAAATCCATTGCCTCCGGCGAGAACTGTACATTGTGCTCGTAATCGAAATCCGACTCGCGGTACTCAAACTGCACCCATCCTACACCGTACACGAAATCAATCGTGCGGGAGAAATAGTAGGGATTGCCGTCGGTGTCGGTAGTAGCTACGTGGAGCACATAAGGCAGTGCGTGCTGGATAGTCTCGCCGTTCTCGGTCATGTAGATGTAACCCTGCACATTGCCGTCGGTGAAGACGAAACTGGTCAGATCAGCCACATCCCATTTGGAGTAGAAATAGTTGTTGTCAGAGAAATTGGAGTAGCTCCACTGGTTGGCAGCCACGGTGATGTCCACAATCTTCCAATTGGTACCCTCACCTTGCGGGCCTTGCGGACCAACAGGACCTTGAGGACCTCTACACGCACACAAAAGGAGTGCAGAAATTGCAAAAAACAATACTTTTTTCATATCTTGTTTACATTATTAATTTCTTTCGACTGCAAAAATACGAAAATATTTGCAAAAATGCAAATTATTTTGTAATTTTGTAAGCGATTTTGTTTGTGAAAGTGTAAATATATATGTTTAGATACAAGAATTGTCTGTTAATTGCTGCATTTTTGTTCGCAGGAATAAGTTTGTACGCCACTGATGCGGTGAGCAAGAACCCTGCGTACGAAGCCTACATAGCACGTTGGCGCAAGACGGCCTTGGCGCAGCAGAAGCAGTACGGCATACCGGCGGCTATCACGCTGGCACAAGGCTTGCTGGAGTCCGGAGCAGGGCAGAGTACGCTTGCCACGGAAGCCAACAACCATTTCGGCATCAAATGCCATCAGGACTGGCAAGGCGGTACTTTCCACAAGGATGATGACAAGAAAGATGAGTGTTTCCGCTCGTACGAGAAGGCGGAAGACTCCTTCCGCGATCACTCGCTCTTTCTCAAGCGCAAGCGCTATGAGGTGCTGTTCACCTATCCCATGACGGACTACAAAGCCTGGGCTAACGGGCTGAAAGCCTGTGGTTACGCTACCGACCCGAGCTATCCGCAGAAGCTCATTCGCATCATCGAGACCTACGATCTGATGAATCTGGAAAAGCAGAAGCCCGAGCCGAGCGTAGAGGAGCCGGTTAAGCCCTCTACACCTGCCAAACCGGCTACACAGACTAAACCGGCGAAGCCTACAACAACCAAGCCGAGCAAACCGAGCAAACCTGCCACCCAGACGAAGCCTGTAGAGCAGAAACCGGTAGAACAGAAGCCGGCAACAGAACCTGTAGCACCGCAGCCGATGCCTGATATACAAGCAGATACGGTGAAATGGACTCCGGCACAAATGCGCACGAAGAACCTGTATGTGGATCGTGCAGTGGGAAGGACCAACGGACGGAAGTTCATCGTGGCGGTGGAAGGCGATACATGGGGAAGCATAGCCTATCTGCTGGGCATGGAAGAGAAAACGTTACGGCGCATCAACGAGGCAACGGACAAGCAGCTGTTGCGCGGCGGTGACAGGATATATCTGTTCCCAAAACGCAGCAAGGCCGACAGAAAACATCCGCGTCACTTTGTACACAAAGGCGAGTCGGCATGGGATATAGCCCAGCGCTACGGCATGAGGATGAGCACGCTGTACAAACTGAACGGTATACCCGAAGGCACACCGCTCACCACGCAGCAGTGGCTGGATTTGAGATAGTTAGATAGATATGAAACGCACAGACGCACAATCGTTGGACATCCTTATAGGCGAGTGGATTCGCGAGCAAGGACTGGAGCAGCCGCTGCTGGCACATAAGATGCCGGAAGCGTGGAAACAGGTGCTCGGACCGCTCGTGGCACGCTATACGCGTGAGATGGAGGTGAAAGACGGCACATTGCATGTGCGCGTAGTGAATGCCGCTCTGAGGCAGGAACTGTTCGAGCAGCGGTTCGCGCTGGTGCAGAAACTGAACGAAGCTGCCGGAGGAGAGGCAATCAAAGATATACGACTGAAGTGATTTATCCGGAAGACATAGAGCAAAAGATTGATTTCACGATCGTTCGCGAATGGCTGAGCCGTGCATGCGATTCGTCGTTGGGCAGAGAGCGTTGTGATGCGATGAGCTTCATGACGGACAAAGATGCCATAACGGCTTCGGTAACAGAGACATGGCAGATGCAGCAAGCGCTGACGGATGCGGCTTTGTCGTTTCCGCACGGCGAGATACACGACCTGCGTGAGCCCTTGCAGCGTATACGCGTGGAAGGATTGTATCTGGACGAAGCAGAGCTGTTCCAGCTGTACAAGTGTCTGCTTTTTGCGCGTGACATGCATCGTTTTCTCAGTTCGCTGGATCCGTTGCGCTACGACCGTCTGGTGCGTATAGCATCCGGTTCGCTGCTCGTGACGGATGAGGTAACTACGCGTCTGGAGCGATTGCTGGACCGCTACGGCGAGCTTCGCGACAACGCTTCGGACGAACTGTATAGGCTGCGCCAAGAGTTGCGCCGGGCAGAAGGAACGGTGAGCCGCGTGATAGAACAGATACTACGCAGAGCGCAAGCCGACGGGCTGATTGACAAGGATACGGCTCCTACCTTGCGCGAAGGACGACTGGTACTACCTGTAGCGCCGGCATACAAACGCAAGATTGGCGGCATCGTGCATGACGAGAGTGCTTCGGGCAAGACAGTTTACATTGAGCCGCAGGAAGTGATAGAGGCCAACAACCGCATACGCGAACTGGAGAGCGCCGAGCGCAGGGAACGCACGCGTATACTGATCATGGTCAGCGGTGAGCTGCGCGCAAAGATGAGCGAACTCATTGGCGTGCAGACTTTCCTGGCGGAGATTGATTTTCTTCGCGCCAAAGCCAGAGTAGGTGTGCAGCTGCACAGCGTATCACCCATATTGCTCGATAGGCCGCATATAGGCTGGCGTTCCGCGCGGCATCCGGTGCTGTGCAAGCGTCTGCCGGAGACGGGCAAAGAGGTGGTGCCGTTGGATATACGACTTAACGAACCGAACCGGATACTCGTCATCAGCGGTCCGAATGCCGGTGGCAAATCGGTATGCCTGAAGACCGTAGCACTGCTGCAATACATGCTCCAATGTGGCATGACTGTACCTGCTGACGATACTTCAGAGGTCGGCTTGTTTGAGAATCTGATGATAGATATAGGCGACGAACAATCCATCAACAATGATTTGTCAACCTATTCGTCGCATCTGCGGAATATGAAGACATTTGTGCGGATGGCCGATGGGAAGACGCTGTTCCTGATAGACGAGTTCGGTACAGGCACCGAGCCGCTCATCGGCGGAGCGATAGCCGAGAGTGTGCTGCTGCATCTGAACGAGGCTCAGGCGTACGGCGTGATAACAACCCATTATACCAACCTCAAGCATCTGGCGGAGCAGACAGAAGGTATCATCAACGGCGCTATGCTGTACGATAGAGGTGCGCTCAGGCCGCTGTTCCAGTTGTCCGTAGGGCAAGCCGGATCATCGTTTGCCATCGAGATAGCCAGGCAGATAGGTCTGCCGGAGGATATCATTAGCCAGGCAACCGAACTGATCGGTTCGGAGCATATCGATTATGACCGGCAACTGCAGGACATAGCCCGAGACAAGCGCTATTGGGCCAACAAGCGGCAGAACATCCGTTTGCGCGAGAAGCATCTGGAAGACCGGATAGCGTACTACGAGAAAGAGATAGGCGAGCTGAAAAAGAAGCAAAAAGAGATGCTCAGCGAGGCGAAAGAGCAAGCGGCACAACTGCTGGAGCAATCCAATGCCACTATCGAACGCACGATACGCGAGATCAAGGAGAAACAGGCGGAGAAAGAGGCAACGAAGAAAGCGAGAGCCAAGGTTGAGGAGCTGAAAGAGAAAGTAGGACAAAAGACCACCGATGCTCCAAAAGGCAAAGCAGGAAAAGGTGAAAAACAAAAGACCACTGCCGTTGCGCAGACCAAAGTAGAGAAGCGAGGTGGCAAGTCGGTACTGCACGACTTGAGTGAGCTGCGCGTACTGACCAAACGGCCGGATATCATTGCCAAACCTTCTGCGCCGCGAGCTGCCACCACCGTAGCGGACCAGATGCGCCGTCGCAAACTGGCATTCAACCGTACGCTGGATATGCGCGGGATGCGCGTGGATGAGGCGCTGGAGACGATCATCGCCTATATTGACGATGCCATCATGGTAGGCGCTGAGGAAGTAACCATCCTTCATGGCACCGGCACAGGTGCGGTGAAGCAAGTGGTGCGTGACTACTTGCAGCAGAAAAGCCGTGCGATGGCTAAACGCGGAACGGGCACACTCACTTTCCGCGACGGCGATCCTGACAGAGGCGGGGCGGGGCAGACGATTGTAGAATTATAATTAACATCAAATATCTATGAACAAACGATTTACACTAATTGTACTGATGGCAGTCTGGCTGATGATGCCCGCTATGGCGCAGGTGCAGTATGGCACCGATCAGTATTCCGTGCGGATGAGTCTGGGCTACAACCACAACACCACGTACGGCCATTATGGCTCTGTAGCCATCGGGGCATTCATGCCTATCAATCCGCATTTTGAGATGCAGGCAGACATGTTCTTCTCGTTTCAGAATACCCATGCTCTGGGTGTACAGGTGCGTCCGAAGTTTGCCGTACCGGTAGGCGAGATCTATCTGGAGGGCAGGATGCTGGCAGGACTCTATGCGCGTGACGGATTCAACGACCTGACACAAGCCATAGCCGTGGGCTACAGGATGGAGTACGTATCATTCCAACTGGGTATGTCCACGCGATTGATTATGGAGACGCCCTACGACTGGCATAGCACGTCGAACATCATCGTCGAGCCGTTCAACCTGACGTATCGTCTGGAGGTGTTCGTGCGTCCGAAAGTGTCACCGTGGAACATCAGCATGTGCATATCCAACATGACTGACTATCAGATTGAGCGCGTATGGCAGCCTATCTTCATGGCGAACGGACGCTACAACATTGACGAGCATTGGCAGGTCAACCTGTCTGCCTTGTGCAAACCGACGGGAATGTTCCACCTGAATGCCAAGTATTATGCCGCCGAGGTGCGAGGAGGATTTGCGTATAACTTCTAACAGTTGACAATCATGAAAAAATCGATTATATTGATTGCGTGTGCCGCAGTGCTGACGGCATGTAATCCGGATACATGGAATCTGGATATAGTAGGAATGGTGAGCGGCAGTTCACCGCAGATTGACAAGCGTATTGACGACTCGTTTGCATATAACGCGCAACACGGCATGCCGGTGATTGCAGCTTCAGCCGAGAACTACCGCGTGTATGTGGCTACCGATACGCATGTCGACCGGACCCGTACGAACTGGGAAACCTTCATCAGCGACTATCGTAACGACCTCAGTTGTCCGCTTGCCATCCATCTGGGTGACCTGATCAACGCGCAGAACCACTGGGACTACATGAAGCTTCCTGTCGACAGTATTCCCGCCAATCCGCTCAAGAAAGATACGCTGCTTGTCGTAGCAGGTAATCATGATATCTATTTCAATCAATGGGGCGAATATATCTCGCGCTGGAAGACCTCTACCTATTATGCCATTGTGCGCACGCCTTCAGGCAAACAAGACCTGTATATCTTCATCGATACCGCCGAAGGTGTGCTGGGCACCAAGCAATGGGCCTGGCTGGAACAGACGCTCAAATGGGCGGATACTCAGTCGTTCAGGCATATCGTGGTGAACACCCATACCCATCTGTTCAAGCGCGATTCGTCGCAGGGCCATACATCTAACATGCCGATAGAGGAGACCTATGCGCTGCTGCACATGTTGCAGGAACACAAGGTGGAGATGTACTGGTGCGGACATGACCACTCGCGCGAGATCAGCCAGTTGCACAACATGACGGCTATCGTCGTGGATGCACTCTTCGACCGCGAACCGCATCCCGGTTACCTCGTGGCAGAAGTAGGCAACGAGCCTATCAGCTACAAATTCGTAAATTTGACCAGCAACTAAACAGTCACCGTCAATGGCAAGTATCTTGTATTTCATCGGTTTAGGCAGCAACTTGGGTGCTCGCGAGCAAACCATCCGCCGTGCCATAAGCATGCTGGAGAAGCGGGTAGGCAAGTTGATAGGTGAAGCGCCGTTCGTGTACAGCCCGGCAGTAGGATTCGTGTCGGAACATGAGTTCTGCAACACCGTTGCGTTGTACGAATCGGCTCTGCAGCCGATGGATGTGCTGGCCATTGCGCAAGATATAGAGCAGCAGTTAGGGCGTGAAAAACATGAGGTCAGAATGCTGCACGGCGTACGCGAATATACCGACCGCACTATCGATATTGACCTGCTCAAGGCCTATGCCGACGGCGTGGAATTGACAATCAACACGCCTCTACTTACCCTGCCTCATCCGCAGATGGACAAGCGCGATTTTGTGCAACAGCCCTTGAAAGCACTGATAGCGAAGATCATAGAGCAGTCGGTCATTCCCTTCACCAAGATGCACGGCCTGGGCAACGACTATATCTATTTCGACTGCATCAAGAGCGTCTTGCCTCAGGTGCTGCTGCCGGTGGTGGCTGAATATGCACCGCGGTTGTGCGACCGCCACAAAGGTATCGGTGCTGACGGATTGGTGTTTATCCTGTCCGACAACGAGGCGGACTACAGGATGCGTATCTTCAATGCCGACGGCAGCGAGGCGGAGATGTGCGGGAATGCCTCACGATGCGTGGCGCTGTATCTGAAGAAGCACAGGTACTTGCCCGAAACCGACAGTCTGCGTCTGGCTACGGGCAGCGGCGTACGCCATATAGATATCCGCGATATGGAGCATATAGCGGTGGATATGGGCAAGCCTGTATATAAAGGTACGCAGACCATTGGCGCTCGCACCTATCACCTCGTGGATGTAGGCAATCCGCATGCCGTGACGATACTGGCTGACAATGAGCCTCTCACGCGCGACCTGGTGCATACCATAGGGCCGCAGGTGGAGCACTACCAGCTGTTCCCCAACAGAACCAATGTGGAGTTCTGCGTCGTGATTGACCGCCATCATGTAGCCATGCGCGTCTGGGAACGCGGTAGCGGTGAGACGATGGCATGCGGCACCGGCGCTACGGCTACGGCAGTGGCATGTATTGAGGCAGGTATGTGCGACAGTCCTGTGGAGGTCGCTTTGCTTGGCGGCATACTTACCATCGAGCAGGATAATCATACCGCACGGATGATTGGCTCAGCCACAGAGGTATTCGAAGGCTGGTTGAAATAACTAATCCATCAGCCATATGGCTGATCTAACACACTGATGCAATGATACAAATCAACTCAGAGTTTCTCAAACTACGCAAATCCTATCTCTTCACCGAGATTGTCCACCGTACACGCGCCTATGAGCAGGAGCATCCGTCAGCCAAGGTGCTGCGTCTGGGTGTTGGCGATGTACAAGGCCCGCTTGTGCCCGTTGTGATTGACGCCTTGCACAAGGCTGTGGAAGATATGGCTACGGTGGAGCGTTTCCACGGTTACGGTTTGGAAGAAGGTCCGCTATGGCTGCGTCAACGCATCGCGGATTTCGATTATACGCCGCTGGGCATCCATCTGGATACGGATGAGATCTTCATCTCCGACGGCGCCGGTAGCGATCTGGGCAACATAACGGATATCCTGGCTCTTAACAACCGCGTGGCAATAGCCGATCCGGTTTATCCGGCATATGTCGATACGAGTGTGATGGCGGGTAGAGCAGGTGATTGGATGGAAGATCATTGGTCGGATATCATCATGCTGCCGTGCAATCCGCAGAATGATTTCTGTCCGGCGCTGCCCGATGAGACGCCCGACCTTATCTACCTCTGCTCGCCCAATAACCCCACAGGTACGGCGCTGACCTACGACCAGTTGCGTATGTGGGTGGATTATGCACGGCGTGTTCGGGCGCTCATCATCTTCGATTGCGCGTACGAGGCGTTTGTTCAGGACAAGGATGTGCCGCATTCTATCTACGAGATCGAGGGCGCTAAGGAATGCGCGATAGAGATACGCAGTTTCTCCAAGACGGCTGGTTTTACCGGCGTACGATGCGGTTATACAGTTGTGCCGAAAGCCTTGTACGGCCGAGCAGCTGATGGCCGCGATGTGCAGCTCAATCCGCTATGGCTCAGGCGTGTGTGCACCAAATATAACGGTACCAGCTATATCTCCGAGCGCGCAGCGGAAGCGGTGCTTACCCCGGAAGGCTATCGCCAGACCCGGGAACAGATTGCCGTCTACCACCACAATGCACAGCTTATCCTCAGCGGACTGCAAGGCATTGGCATGGAGGTGTATGGCGGTGTGAACAGCCCGTATATATGGATGCGTACGCCAAGGAACATGAGTTCGTGGGAATATTTCGATTACTTGCTTGGCACTGCGCAAGTCGTTTGTACGCCCGGCGTAGGTTTCGGCAGGGAAGGCGAAGGCTTTGTTCGATTCTCTGCTTTCGGCATGACCGAGACGATCGAAGAAGCGATGCAGCGTATCCGCCAATTGTAACAAATATAGCGCCCCGACCGAGGCGCTATATTTATGCTCTGATTTTCTTGATCACTGAATACTGATCACTTGATTACTCCAAACGCTTTACCCACCTTGATGAAGGCTGCGATGCCTCTATCCAGTTGCTCGCGCGTGTGAGCAGCACTTACCTGCACGCGTATACGCGCCTGGTCTTTCGGTACAACGGGGTAGTAGAAGCCTGTAACGTAGATACCCTCTTGCTGCAAGGCAGCAGCCATATCCTGGCTCAGTTTGGCATCGTACAGCATAACGGCGCAGATAGCGCTCTCCGTGGGCTTGATATCAAAACCGGCTCCTTTCATCTTCTCTACAAAGTAAGCCGTATTGCTGTGCAGACGGTCTTGCAGTTCGTTGTTGCGCGTCAGCAGTTCGAGCGTCTTCAGTCCGGCTGCCGCTATCATCGGCGGAAGAGAGTTGCTGAACAGATACGGACGGCTGCGCTGACGCAGCAGGTCGATGATCTCTTTCTTGCCCGTCGTAAAGCCGCCTACCGAACCGCCAAAGGCTTTGCCCAGCGTGCCGGTAAGAATCTCAATCTTTCCGCGCAGGTTATAGCGCTCCGTCACGCCGTGACCTGTCTCGCCTACAACACCGGCCGAGTGGCTCTCGTCCACCATGACCATGGCGTCGTATTTCTGCGCCAGTTCGTAGATCTTGTCCAGCGGACAAACATTGCCGTCCATCGAGAACACACCGTCCGTAGCGATGATGCGATAGCGTTGAGCCTGAGCGGCTTGCAGCTGTTTCTCAAGGTCAGCCATATCGCCGTTGGCATAGCGGTAACGCACGGCTTTGCATAGGCGTACGCCATCGATGATGGATGCATGGTTCAGCGCATCGCTGATGATGGCATCTTCCTGTCCAAGCAGCGGTTCGAACAATCCGCCGTTGGCGTCGAAGCACGATGCATAGAGGATGGTGTCCTCCGTGCCGAAGAAGTCGGAGATAGCCTGTTCCAGTTGCTTGTGGGTGTCCTGCGTACCGCAGATGAAGCGTACGCTCGCCATGCCGTAGCCGCGACGGTCCATGCAGGCCTTGGCGGCGTCAATCAGTTCCTGATTGTCGGCTAGACCCAGATAGTTGTTCGCGCAGAAGTTAATCACTTCGGCATGAGGATTGTCTGTAGTAGCCACGGCGATACCCGATGACTGAGGCGTGACGATCACGCGCTCGCGTTTGTACAAACCTGCAGCTTCAATCTGCTGCAATTCTTCCTGAAGATGTTTTTGAAATGTGGTATACATGGTAGTATGTTTTATGGTTAATCGTGTTTTGTCTTGTTATCTATCCTTGTCCGAGCAGTTCGGCAGCTGTATGTAGGGCTGCTTCGGTGGGTGCGCCCGAACTCATCAGCGCGGCTATCTCGCGGATGCGCTCCTCATGCCGGAGTGGGGAGATATGCGTCTCGGTGCGAGTGGCTGTATCCTGCTTGTATACTTTCAGGTGCTGCTTGCCTAGGGCGGCTATCTGCGGCAGATGGGTGATGGCTATCACCTGGCGGCTCATTCCCATGCGCATCAGTATCTGTCCCATCCGTGTGGCGGTACTGCCGCTGACGCCCGTATCTATCTCATCAAAGATGATGGTAGGCAAGGCTGTCGTATCGGCTGTCAGAGCTTTGATGGCGAGCATGATACGAGCCGTCTCGCCTCCGGATGCCACGTCGGCTACGCGTTGCATCGTCTGCCCCAGGTTGGCTGCGAACAGGAAGTCCACTGTGTCGTGTCCTGAAGGCGTATAATCATCAGCCGGCGTGATCTGTACCGCCATGTTGGCATGGGCTATACCCAGTTCGCTCAGGTCGCTCATCAGATGTTCGGCTATCGGTTTGCAAACCGATAGCCGGCTTTTTGTGAGCGCCTCGGCTGCTTTCTCCATTTTGGCAAACGCTTTGTCGCGCTCAGCGGTCAGTTGTGCTATCTGCTCATCATAGCTGTCCAGTTTCTCTGCTTGTTGTGCCAATCGCTCTTGCTCGGCTATCAGTTCGTCCACCGTCCGGCAGTTGAACTTGTGCATCAGCGACTGCAGCAGCATCTGGCGCTCTTGTACTTCTGCCAGCCGTTGCGGATCCGCTACGGTGTTACTCAGCGTGTGCGATAGCTCGTCCGTTATATCTTTCAGCTCGATATAGCTGCTCTCGATGCGCTCTTGCAGTTCGGCTGATACGTCGCTCAAATGGATGCTGTGCAAGGCTTGCAGCAGCGAACCGTTGTCGCCGTCCAACAGGGCAATAGCCTCGCTGATATGCATGCGTATATCCTCGGCGTGGGATAGGGTATATTCCTCTTTGTCCAGCTCCTCCTGTTCCCCTGCTTGCAAGTGCGCTTCTTGCAGCTGACCAAGTTGGAATAGGATATAATCGGCTTCTTTCTGCGCTTTGGCTGCCTCTGTTTTTAGGCTGCGAAGAGCCTCGTCGGCGGTGTTGAATACCTCGTAGCGGGTAGCATAGGCGTCTCGCTCTGTTTGATTGTGGGCGATGGCATCCACCACGTCCGTCTGAAAACCGCTGTCGCCAAGCAGCAGATTCTGGTGTTGCGAGTGGATATCTATGAGGCGCGTACTGAGCGATTTGAGTTCTGCCATGCTCACCACCTCGTCGTTCACAAACGATCGTGAACGGCCGTTACGGCTCAGTTCGCGACGGATGAGCAGTTCCTCGCCATGGTCGACAAACGTAGCCTCTATCACGCATCGCTCCTCGCCCTCGGTGATGGTCTTCGTGTCGGCTTTGGCTCCCATCACCAGCGCCAACGCACCCAGCAGGATACTCTTGCCGGCACCGGTCTCACCCGTCAGTACGGTGAAACCCTCGCCCAGCTCCAGCTCCATATGAGCTATCAGCGCGTAGTTATGTATACTCAAATGCCGTAACACCTCTAACCTCTAAACTCTAAACACTAAACACTAAACTAATCAATCATCCTCTCATACGTCTGCTGCCGCGTCGGGTCGATGCGCATCAGCGTCTCGTATACCTCTTGTTTCTCTTTCTCCGTTCCGCCTTTGAAGATGTCTGCCAACTCATCGGCTTTGGCGTCCAGAAATACCGTAACGATATATGTCGCAGGCCGTGCCGTGTGTGCCTTGTGCAGGATGGGGATGCCTTCTGCAATGCGTGCACGGCCGTTGGCCACGTTGGCTGCCATCTGGTCCAAGCCCAGACGGTGGTACTCATAGATATATTCGCGGAATGGCTTGAAGGCTGCATCGTTCAAGTTGGATACGAGAGCATACCGGTTGCGGTTACCGCTGTCGCGGTCGTAAGCCAGCCAGCCTTTCTGTTCCGCTTCGCTCATGCTGGCTCCCTGACATGTCTGCACGATAGCTTCGCAAGCATCAAAGCATCCTTGTCCGCCCATTCGTGAGAACGTAGCCAGATCGTAGCCGATAACCAGGTAGCAGTAGTATGCCAGCATCGCGGTGAGGTTCGTGGTGAACGTCTGCTGTTGGTACTCCAAGCGGTCGAACTCCTGATAGGTGAAATTGAAATATTTGTCTTTGAGGTTCAGCACAGGCGTGGTATAGGATGTGCCGTACACGGGCCGACGGCTCTGGAGCGTCATCTCGCATACATACTCGTTGTCCGTCACGCTTGCCACTACGATCAGCATACTGCATTCGATGCGTTCGCTCTCGGCAAAGGTCATGTTCGTCCATTTGGAGGTGTTGATATAGTCCTCCACGGACTTCTGCAAGGTCTGGAACGCCTGTTTGTTCGAGCCTTCAATCTTGTCGCTGTTCACCGTCACGCGGCAGTTGAGCTCCTGTGCCGAGCATAGGAGCGTACATGCAGCTGCGATGATGCAAATCAGTATTCTTTTCACTTTTCTATCGATACAATATTTCCCGTCAAGGGGTCAAAAACGATTTGTATGTGGCCATCCAGCATCGAGCTGTTCAGCGGAACGGATACGCCCCATTGCGCGATAGCCGCTTGTCTGCTGAGCAGCGTTGCGTCCTGGTAGGTAACCGTCATGGCTGCTTCACCCGCGATGTTATAGTAGAGGGTAGGCGACAGCTTGGCTTCTTTCTCCGGCGTCTCCAGTTTGTGCTTGGTGGCTGCCAGGTGCAGCGTCAGAGGCTCGCCGCTCAGGTCGTCAGCTGCCACGATGCCGAAATGTTTGCTGAAGCGTATCAGCACCTTATCCGTGTTCTTGCCCTCAGCCTGAGGCGTATAGCGAACTACATAGAAGTGATGCTTGATGCTCTTCGTGCCTACAAACAGCGCTATCAGCTCTTTCTCGCGCTCATCCAGTGCTTGCAGCATAAGGCGTAGCGCTTCGCCGTCAGCCGGAGCGTGATCCACCTCTCCGCCAATCAGGTTCAGCCGCATCTCCCTAACGCGGTAGATCTGTTTGGCAGCACCTTCCGCCATCTTGGCGCGCGATGATGCCATCAGTTGCTCTTCCAGCAGCGGCATCAGGTGCGGCGCGCTGCCATTGTCGGCTTTCGGCTTCGGGCAGTCGGCTTTAGGCATGGGCTGCATCCCTGCTTTCGGCTCCGATACGTTGTATCCTGCCAATGTGCCGTAGGGCGTGAAGGTCAGCAGCGACAGCTTGCCCGATTTGTCCTCCAGTACATAAGATCGCGACGCATCGGCGCTCGCTTCCATCTTGGCATGTACACCGGTCAGCACATATTGCTTCTCGGCTTTGGTAATCACGTCTTTCGTGCCCAGATAGCGCTCTGAGTACTGGTAGAACGGTCCTACCTCAGTGACTATCTCGTCATATTCAATTACAAAATCTATATGCGTCAGCGGCATGTTGTACACCAGTACCGGCGCATTCTCCGGCAGCGTCAGTGCGCCGCAATGCAGCCACGGCAACGCTGCTATCAGCATAGGGATTGCTCTTCGGATAATTGTTTTCATATCTATGATCTGTCTCGTTTCGTTGATCTGGTGGGACTGATGCAGACGCTTCTCCGCACAAACCCGTACAAAATTACTAAAAAAAAATGACATTTGCAAATTTTTTGTGCATTTTCCTGATATTTTACCCCCGAAAATCGTGCTTTTTGATGAATATTCGTAAAAAGTGGGAAATTATTTGCAAATGTCAGAATTTTTTTGTAACTTTGCATGCAAAACATCAAATCTCGCTATGAACGTCTCTGACTATATAAGCGCCAACAAGGCGCGGATGATGGATGAGTGGGCGTCGCTGCTGCGTATTCCATCGGTGAGTTGCGAACAGGAGCACAAAGCCGACATGCGTCGTTGTGCCGAGCGATGGCAGGAGTTGCTGCTTGCTGCCGGTTGTCAGCGTGCTGAGGTGATGTCGGCGCCTACCAAGGAAGGCAATCCGTTTGTGTTCGGGCAGTATGCTCCGCAGCATATTGCTGACAATCAGCACATCCAGACCATCCTTGTCTACGGCCATTACGACGTGATGCCGGTAGCGCCTTTGGAGCTGTGGCAGTCCGATCCTTGGAAACCGACCGTCCGCAACGGCAGGTTGTATGCCCGTGGTGCTGACGACGACAAAGGCCAGGCGATGATACAGGTCAAGGCGTTCGAGTATATGGTCCGTCATATATGGGCTGATCCCGAACTGTCGAAGCAGTATCCTCCTTGTCACGTCAAATTCATCTTCGAAGGTGAAGAAGAGATAGGCTCCCCTTCGCTGGCTGCCTTCATCGAGCAGCACAAGGATCTGCTATCGTGCGATGTGATTCTTGTGAGCGATACATCGATGATAGCCAAAGATATTCCCTCGCTGACTATCGGCCTACGCGGGTTGGCTTATTGGCAGATAGAAGTGACCGGTCCTAACCGTGATTTGCATTCCGGTCATTTCGGCGGTGCTGTCAAGAACCCCATCAATGCGCTTACGGAGATACTTTCTAAGATTATTGACGACCGCGGACGAATAACCATCCCGCATTTCTACGACGACGTGTTGCCCATCCCCGAAGCGGAGCGAGCTATGATTCGTGAGATACCGTTCGACGAGCAGCTCTACAAGCGTGCCATCGATGTGGACGAACTGTTTGGCGAGGAAGGCTACGTTACCCTGGAGCGCAATGCGTGTCGCCCGTCGTTCGATATATGCGGTATATGGGGCGGCTATACGGGTGAAGGGTCAAAGACGGTGCTGCCCGCCAAAGCCTACGCCAAAGTGTCATGCCGGCTGGTAGCTGACCAGAACCATGAGAAGATCTCCCGTCAGTTCATCGACTATGTTGCCGCCATCGCACCCAAAGGTGTGCGCGTGACCGTCACCCCCATGCATGGCGGCGAGGCGTATCTCTGCCCGCTGGACCTGCCTGCCTACAAAGCGGCGGAGAAAGGATTTGAGCTTGCGTTCGGCAAGCGCCCCATAGCGGCGCGACGGGGTGGGAGCATTCCTATCATCGCCGAGTTCGAACGCGTGCTGGGCGTCAAGACCATCCTGATGGGCTTTGGCCTGGAGCAGAATGCCATCCACTCGCCCAACGAAAGCATGGATCTGGAGGTGTGGGAGAAAGGTATAATAGCCGTCACGGAGTTTTACAAAGCGTTATGAGAATAGCTATCATAGGTCACGGCAACGTGGCAACCAGTCTGCACGAGGCATTTGCTGCCAAAGGTATACAAGTGCCGATGCTCAGCGCACACACCCTCTTGACGTCACCTGAAGATGAGCCGATCAGTGAGAGTACGGATGTGCTCATCTATGCGGTATGTGATACGGTGTTGCCTGAGGTTATCCGCGCCGTGCGTGTACCTCTGCGTGTGTTGCATGTACATACTTCCGGCACCGTGCCGCTCTCCGTCTATGGTCAGGACAAACCGCATTGCGGTGTGATGTATCCGTTCCAGTCATTCAGCAAAGCCGCTCCGATAGCCGACTTTACGGATGTGCCCATCTTCATCGAGGCGCGTGGCATTGACGATATCAGTGCGATGTATACGCTATCGCTGGCGCTCTCGCCACGCGTATTCGAAGCCTCGCAAGCCGAACGCGAAAGGCTGCATGTGGCTGGGGTGTTTGCCAACAATTTCACCAACTGCATGTACCGCATTGCTGCTGATGTGCTGGCAGGTACATCCATCCCGTTCTCAGCTCTGCTGCCCCTCATCGACCGCACTGCCGCCAAGGTGCACAGCCTTGCCCCGCGCGATGCGCAGACAGGTCCTGCCGTACGCCATGATGCCGAGGTGATGGCGCATCATCTGGATATCCTGCGCGCCTTGCAGTCCGGACCGAACAAGGCATTAAGCACACCCGTTCCCGCAGCGCTGTACGAGATGCTCAGCGCATATATTGCCGACAATACAAAGTAACAATCACAACAGTATAACTCATTATGGCTAAATCAACCATACAAGACAAATCACAAGTGTCGGCACAGGACAGCTCCGTCGTAAGCCGACGCGTAGCAGTGATTGCCGGTGCCGGTCCGGCAGGACTGACGGCAGCCTACGAGCTTCTCAAGCAGACCAGTATACATCCCATTGTGTGCGAGGCTTCGATGAACATTGGCGGCATATCGCAGACGGTGGAGTACAAGGGCAACCGGATGGATCTGGGCGGTCACCGCTTCTTCTCCAAAGACGAACGTATTATGCGCTGGTGGCGCACGATGATGCCGCTGCAGGGCAGCCGATCCAAAGATGATATACTCCTCAATTTGGACGACAAACCGCTGGTGAAGAACGGTCCCGATCCCGAGAAAGAGGATAGGGTGATGCTCTTCCGCCACCGCGTGAGCCGCATCTTCTTCCTCCGAAAGTTCTTCGATTATCCCATCTCCATGAAGAAGGAGACCTTCCTCAACATGGGTTTGCTACGCACGATGAAGGCGGGTTTCGGCTACCTGTGGTCGTGCATCCACAAGCTGCCGGAGGATAGCCTGGAGAATTTCTACATCAACCGCTTCGGCCGTCCGCTCTACGAGATGTTCTTCGAGGGCTATACCGAGAAAGTATGGGGCGTTCATCCGTCCAAACTGGGTGCCGACTGGGGCAGCCAGCGCGTCAAAGGGCTCAGCGTACGTGCCGTGCTGCGTGATATGCTCGAGAAGGCGTTCGGTACCAAGGACGAGAAAAAAGTGGAGACCTCGCTCATCGAGCAATATATCTATCCCAAATACGGTCCCGGACAACTATGGCAGACCGTAGCCGCCGAGATCAAGGATAATGGCGGCGAGGTAAGGCTGGATAGCGAGGTGGTTGCCGTGCGTTGTGAGCAATCGGCAGTCAAAGAGGTGACGGTGCGTCATTCCGACGGCACGGAAGAGATCATCGCGTGCGACTATTTCCTCTCCACGATGCCTATCAAGGATCTGATAGCAGCCATCCGCGGCATCGATGTGCCGGCAGAGGTGCAGCAGGTGGCATCTACGCTGCCCTACAGGGATTTTATCACCGTTGGCCTGCTTGTCGACCGTATGAAGATTACCAACGAGACGAAACTCAAGACCTACGCGCAGCGCGTGCCGGATACGTGGATATACATTCAGGAGCGCGACGTGAAGATAGGTCGCTTGCAGATCTTCAACAACTGGTCGCCCTATCTGGTCAAGGATTACGAGCACACGATGTGGATCGGCCTGGAGTATTTCGCCAGCGAGGGTGATGACCTGTGGCAGATGCCGAGCGAGGACTTCATCCGGATGGCTACTGACGAACTGGTAAAGATCGACGTGATAGCCCCCGATGCCGTCAAAGATGCGTGCCATGTGCGCGTCAAGAAAGCCTATCCGGCGTACTACGGCTCGTACTATCAGTTGGATACCGTCAAAGCGTTTCTGGATGGTATACCCAACATCTTCTGCCTCGGCCGTAACGGTCAGCACCGCTACAACAATATGGATCACTCGATGGCTACGGCTATGGAGTGCGTCACGCTGCTCAAGAGCGGTCAGATTGAGGATAAGTCTGCCGTCTGGAACGTCAATACCGAGACCGAGTACCACGAGAGCAAGAAGACGGAAGAGGAAGAATGATCATATAGAGGATAAATAGGTCAAGCGTGAAAGAGTTATTTAGAAGATTGTTTGTAGAGCCCACAACCAATATCTGGCTGCAACTGCTGCGCTACGGTTTTGTGGGCGGAGTGGCGTTTGTGGCGGACTACGGCTCGCTGTTTGTGCTCACGCATTATGTGGGGCTGCACTACCTGTGGTCGGCAGCCATAGCGTTCATCATAGGTCTTACGGTGAACTACCTGCTCAGCATCTCGTGGGTGTTTAACAAGAATAGGAGTGCCAAACCCTGGGTGGAGTTTCTTGTGTTTGCCTTGATAGGCGTGATCGGTCTGGGGCTGAACGAACTGATCATGTATGTCGCCACTGATCTGATTGCTATCCATTATATGCTCAGCAAGCTCATCTCCACCGGTATCGTCTTCTGCTGGAATTTCTTTGCGCGTAAATTCATTATCTTCAACTAATCAGCCAGTTTTGGCTGATCTCATCCTATATGCCTATGAATAAGACAACTGCTATCAAATACATCGTTTTCCCGCTGCTCATTGCGGTGGCTTGGTTCGGTATAGCCAAGTATACGTTCAACGAAAAGCCTGACTTGAACGGCGACAATTTCAGTTATTACATCTACGCTTCATCACTGGCGAGTGGGGAAGGGTATTGCGATCTGTCGGCTCCCGGTGCTCCTGCTACCAACGGCTTTCCTCCGGGGTATCCGCTGCTCATGACGCCGCTCAGGATGATCACGGATAGTATCGTGGCGCAGAAGTGGCTGAACGAAATCTTTGTGCTCCTCTCGTTGCTGCTGCTCTATTTCGGCCTGATGCGTACCGGCTTGCCGATGCCCATAGCGTTCACGGCGGCGGTCTCCGGTGCCTTCCTGCCCAGGCTCTTCCATTTCTCTACGATGATGATGAGCGAGGCATCCTTCCTCTTCACCTCGATGGTTGTGCTCTACGCGATGGTGCGGATGGCTGAAAAAGAAGACACATGGTGGAGCGAACTCAAATCGCCATGGCTCTATCTGATGATTATGGCAGTCGTGCTCAACTATCATATCCGTACGCAAGGCCTGGCTATGATTGCCGGTGTACTCTTGGCGCTGCTGGTGCGTCGCCGCTGGGCTGCCTCGGGCGTGACCTTCGTAGGTTTCGTGCTGGGTTACCTGCCATGGAAGCTGCGCAACGCGGCGCTCGGGCTGAACGGCAACCGCTATCTGGATGCCATGATGCAGGCCAATCCCTGGCGACCCGAACAGGGTACAATCTCTGTGCCCGAGATGATCCACCGCTTCTTCGATACCCTGCAAATGCTCCTCTTCCAGGCTATACCTAATACCGTCTTTCCCTTTGCGAATGCCAATCCCGATGCGCCCGCGTATTCATTCGGCATATATCTGATGGGCGCTGTGCTGATCTGCGTGATGATCTATGGGTGCTGGAATATGGGCAAATGGCGTTGGGTGATGATACTCTACATTGCCGCTACGCTCGGATTGATCTCGCTCTTCTCCACGCCTTCGGGTAGCCGATATATTACTACTGTTCTTCCTCTCCTGGCTGCTGCCGAGATGGTGGGATTGTGGTCTTTGGTCACGCTTATAAAGCATCGTCCTGCATGGCTGGATACCGCGATGGCTTTTGCCCTGTTGCTGCTCCTCTTCACTTGCAAGCCGGGTATGCTGGAGGAGCATAAACTGGCCGAACAGCGCTTTCCGATGCCCTACAAGCAGTTCTTTGCCATCGGTGAGCAAGTGAAGAAAAAGACGCCGGAAGGAACTGTCATTTGCTCGCGCAAACCGCAGATGTTCTACCTGTATTCCGATCGTCCCGGCGTCGTGTACAAGTTCACCCAGGACAAACAGGAGCTCATTGCCGATCTTGTGAAGAAGAATGTGGACTACGTCATCCTCGATGCACTGGGCTACTCCTCTACCGGCTACTACCTGTTCCCCGCTGTGCAGGCCTATCCGCAGTTCTTTACGCCCGTCATTCATTACGACAATACCCATACCTACCTCTTGCATTTCCGTAGATTGGAGGCTGCAAAACAGTTCGCCCAAGAGTAATACAACCTCTTTGCTAACTGACAATTTGGCAGACCTTCTCGGGTGAAATGCTGACATTTGAAGCCGTTTTGGCAGAATTCTGACCGCTCTATGGCAGATTTCCGAGCCAAAACGGCTTTGGCATAACTTTTGCACATATTCCGGCGAAAGCATCGGCCATGCGTAGGCTGATCAAAAAGCATCAGCCATGCTTGGCTGATAAAATTAACGAAACTTAAAACACAACGAATATGAGCAAGATTATTGGTATTGACCTGGGAACAACTAATTCCTGCGTCGCAGTTATTGAAGGCAATGAGCCTATTGTTATCGCCAACAGCGAGGGCAAACGCACCACTCCGTCTGTCATCGGTTTTGTAGACGGTGGCGAGCGTAAAGTAGGTGATCCTGCTAAACGTCAAGCTATCACAAACCCGACCAAGACTGTTTATTCTATCAAACGTTTCATGGGCGAGACCTACGATCGTTTGCAGAGCGAGATCGCACGCGTACCGTACAAAGTAGTACGCGGTGATAATAACACAGCACGCGTTGACATTGACGGCCGTCTGTATACGCCGCAAGAGATCAGCGCCATCATCCTGCAGAAGATGAAGAAGACCGCTGAGGACTACCTCGGCCAAGAGGTGACCGACGCCGTTATCACCGTACCTGCCTACTTCAACGACAGCCAGCGTCAGGCCACGAAAGAGGCCGGTGAGATTGCCGGACTGAACGTACGCCGTATCGTGAACGAGCCTACGGCAGCCGCCTTGGCTTACGGCCTGGACAAGAGCAACAAGGATATGAAGATCGTAGTGTTCGACTGCGGTGGCGGTACGCACGATGTATCGGTACTCGAGCTGGGTGACGGTGTATTTGAGGTAAAAGCTACCGACGGTGATACCCACCTCGGCGGTGACGATTTCGACCATCGTATCATCGAGTGGCTCGTTCAGGAGTTCAAGAATGAGAACGGCGGTGCCGACCTCTCGAAGGACCCGATGGCTATGCAGCGATTGAAAGAGGCTGCCGAGAAAGCCAAGATTGAGCTTTCCAACACCACCTCTACCGAGATCAACCTGCCGTACATCATGCCGGTCAACGGTGTACCTGCACACCTCGTGAAGACCCTCACGCGTGCTAAGTTTGAGCAGCTTATCGACGACCTGATCCAGCGTACTATCGCTCCGTGCCGTACGGCCCTGCAGAATGCCGGTCTTACCACAAGCGATATCGACGAGATCATCCTCGTTGGCGGTTCTACCCGTATCCCGGCTATCCAGGATGCAGTGCAGAAGTTCTTCGGTAAGGCTCCGTCGAAGGGCGTTAACCCCGATGAGGTCGTAGCCGTAGGCGCTGCTATCCAGGGCGGTGTGCTCACGGGCGATGTGAAAGATGTGCTTCTGTTGGATGTTACTCCGCTTTCTCTCGGTATCGAGACCATGGGCGGCGTCATGACCAAGATGATCGAGGCCAACACCACCATCCCTACCAAGAAGACCGAGACCTTCACCACCGCAGTCGATAACCAGCCGTCTGTCGAGATCAAGGTGCTCCAAGGCGAACGTCCGATGGCGGCTCAGAACAAGCAGATCGGTATCTTCCATCTCGACGGCATCATGCCGGCACGTCGTGGCGAACCGCAGATCGAGGTTACTTTCGATATCGATGCTAACGGCATCCTCAATGTCAGCGCCAAGGACAAAGCTACCGGCAAGGAGCAGAAGATCCGCATCGAGGCTTCCAGCGGCTTGAGCGAGGACGAGATCAAGCGAATGAAAGCCGAAGCCGAAGCCAATGCCGAAGCAGATAAGAAAGCCAAAGAACAGGCTGACAAGCTCAACAAGGCTGACGCTATGATCTTCCAGACCGAGAAACAGCTCTCCGAGTTTGGCGACAAGATCCCGGCTGACAAGAAAGCGCCTATCGACAAGGCTCTCGCCGACCTCAAGGCTGCTTACGAAAAGAAAGATCCCGATGCGTGCGACGCTGCTTGCAATGCGCTCACCTCTGCCTTCCAGGCTGCCAGCGCCGAGATGTACGCTGCTCAGCAACAGGCTCAGCAAGGCGCACAGGGTGGAGCACAAGGCGGCACCTACAATGCCGGTCAGGACTTCAACCAAGGCCAGCCGAACAGCGGTTCAGGCAGCAACAACACCGCCGAAGATGTCGACTTCGAAGAAGTGAAGTAAGCCCGTTCTGACTTAAAAAATCAAAAAAAGTCAACATTTATCAAAAAAAGTGATGTTCGCATTTGCAAATGTCACTTTTTTTTTGTAATTTTGTGCAAATTTTCAGGGGGCAATGCAATCATGTCCCTATAATACTAACTTTTAAATCCAAACGAGTATGTTGACACTTCTTTTCTCGCTCATCACCTTGCCTTATTCTCCTGAGGCTCTCGAACCCGTCATCAGTCGTGAAACGATTGAGTATCACCACGGCAAGCACTTGCAGACCTATGTGGATAATCTCAATAGACTCGTTGCCGGAACGGAGTTCGAGTCCATGCCGCTGGAGCTGATCGTTGCCAAATCGCAAGGTGGCATCTTCAACAATGCCGGGCAGATCCTCAACCACAATCTTTATTTCCTTCAGTTCAAGCCATACACCAATGACCAATCACCAATGCCCAATGACAAATTGCCCATAATACAGGCCATCATCCGCGACTTCGGCTCGTTCGAAGCTTTCAAAGCGGAGTTTGAGCTGAAAGGCACTACGCTCTTTGGCTCGGGATGGGTGTGGCTTGCTGCCGACAAAGATGGCAAACTCGTCATCACTCAGGAATCCAATGCCGGTAATCCCGTCACCAAAGGGCTCAAACCCCTGCTGACGATGGATGTCTGGGAGCACGCTTATTATATCGACTATCGTAATCGTCGTGCAGCGCATCTCCAGGCCCTCTGGCAAATCATCAACTGGGAAGAGATCAACCGCAGATACACCGAATAATAATCAATAATTCAATTCAATTCAATTATGAAAGACCTTAAAGGAACAAAGACCGAGCAAAACCTCCTCGAGGCGTTTGCCGGTGAGTCTATGGCTCGCAACAAGTACACTTTCTTCGCTTCCAAAGCCAAGAAAGATGGTTATGTACAGATCAGCAAGATCTTCGAGGAAACGGCTGCTAACGAAAAGGAGCACGCCGAACTCTGGTACAAGTACCTCAACGGAGGCAAGATCAGCGACACTACTGCCAACCTCGCCGACGCTGCTGCCGGTGAGAATGCCGAGTGGACCGACATGTACGCACGCATGGCTGCCGAAGCGCGTGCTGAAGGCTTTGACGAGATTGCCGAGAAGTTCGAGCAGGTTGGTGCTATTGAGAAACACCACGAGGAGCGTTACCGCAAACTCCTCAAGAACATTGAGGACAAGATTGTCTTCTCCCGCGATGGCGATTGTATCTGGCAGTGTTCCAATTGCGGTCATATCATGGTTGGCAAATCCGCTCCGGAAGAGTGCCCCGTATGCCACCATGCCCAAGCCTATTTCCAGCTCCTCGCTGAGAATTACTAAAAGTAAATAGTGCCTATTTGGCTTAGAACTATTGATGACTTTTTAGTTATGTAAGTTGTCGGTATATAGCCATAACGAAAGATGGGGCAATTAGTTTTGCCCCATCTGCAATGGTTAAAAAGATTTAGTGTTTTCATGGCAGATTAGAAGTAACTCAAGAATGTATAATATGCTAACCATCAAACATACAGAAACAACACCAAACGGCCTTTTCGAGGCGTGGCTTGAAGACGTTCATGTCGGCGAACTGACCTACCGGCGTACCACCCCCGAGCGGATGATCATCGACCACACACGCGTCTTCGAAGGCTATGAAGGGCAGGGTATAGCTCGCCAACTGGTCATGGCGTCTGTCGATTTCGCGCGCCAAAACAATCGCACCATCATCCCTGTTTGTTCCTATGCCCGCAACGTCCTCACGCGCTCAGACGAATACAAAGATATACTTGCATAATCGCCATGCCAGTAACACCCAAAACAGAACGTCATCCGCTGCAACCGTTCCTACCTGAGAATGCACGGATGCTAATGCTCGGCAGTTTTCCACCACCCAAAGAGCGATGGTGTATGGACTTCTTTTACCCGAACCCGCAAAACGACATGTGGCGTATCATTGGGCAAATCTTTTTCGGGGATAAACAGCATTTTGTAGTACAAGGTGACAAGGTACAGAATACCAAGAGACGAAAAGCAGTATTTAATTACGAAGCAATCGTCTCTTTCTGCCTAAAACAAGGCATCGCTATCTTTGACACAGCCCAAGCCGTAATACGCTTGCAAGGCAACGCGGCAGACGAGCATCTGGAGATTGTCGAACAGACGGATATTGCTGCTATTCTCCAGCAGATCCCACAATGCCATGACATCTGCTGTACCGGTGGCAAAGCCGCCGAGACCTTGTCAGAAATACTCCATACCCCGACACCCAAAGTAGGCGAGTATATCGAAACCACTTTCGCCGACAGAACCGTCCGTTTCTGGCGTATGCCCTCCACCTCCCGCGCCTATCCCTTGTCTCTTGACAAGAAAGCTGCAGCCTATCAACGGATGTTCCACACCATCCTCACCCGTACGAATGAATAAAAGTTGTCCTTGCCTGACAACCTCAAATTCGTGCATCTGCTCTAAATTTTGCCATCTTTCGTTTGCATTTTTATGCTTTCGTGTGCAAATTTTTCTCCTATTCACGAATTCTATCCAAAATATTTGCATATTTCAAAAAAAAGCAGTACCTTTGCAGAAAATTTAGTGTTCGCTGTTCGCGAACGGCGAACGTTTTGCTGAAAATAATTGATTTTAAGCAGTTATGAAGGAGCAGGATTTGGTTATATTATTAAAGAAACTAACGTCAAAAGGGCGCAATCTTTCCTTGCGAAAACTTGCAGAAGAACTCGGTATGAGTGCTTCCAGCGTGAGTGAAAGTCTGGAGCGCAACAAGAAGGCGCAGTTGGTTGACCGAAACAAGAAACGCGTGAACACCTTGGCCTTGCAGGAATTCATGGTGCATGGTCTGGCTTACGTGTTCCCAGCCGAGACAGGAAGAGTCATTCGCGGTGTGCCTACGTACGTGAGTGCCTCGCCAATCAAGGAACAGGTAACCAATACTACAGATCAGTATGTGTGGCATTACGCCAAAGGAGAGGCGCGTGGGCAGATGATAGACCCGCTCTATCCTTCTGTGCCGGAAGCTGCTTTGCGTGACGAGGAGTTGTACCAACTGCTGGTCATCGCTGACACGCTTCGTATGGGGCGCTCACGTGAAAAAGATATAGCGATTGCAGAACTGAACAGACACATCCAGCGTTATGTTGAAAACCAATAACGAACGATTACAGGAGATTGCCGAAGGCATGCAGAGTCTGAATGAGCGGTTGGTGTATGTCGGAGGTGCGATAGCCGGTTCGTACGCCAATGATCCGGCTGCTACAGAACCACGCCCGACGACTGATGTGGATTGTGTAGTAGACTCGAAGAACTATGCTGAGCATGCGGCTGTGGAGGAGCAGTTACGTAAGTTGCATTTCCAGAATGATACAGACTCTGAGCCTCCGGTTATTTGCCGGTGGGTGTACAATGGTGAGATAGTGGATATCATGTCTTACGAAACAAACAGCCTGAGTTTTGGCAATCGTTGGTATCGGCCTGGTTATGAACATCGCGAGATCTATACATTGCCATCTGGAAAACAGATTTATCGTTTGCCGGTAGCGTATTATTTGGCGACAAAGATAGAGGCATTACTATCGCGTGGAGGAACCGATTGGCGAGGGGCAAAGGATTTCGAAGATATCATCTACGTGCTCAATTATTGCACGGACTTTATGACGCGTTTTCGTGCGGCGGATACGGATGTGCAGCAGTACCTGTCGGAGCAGTTTACGACCATGTTGCAGCGACCGAATTTCAACGAAGAGATAGAGAGCGCTATCTCTTCAGACGAGATAGAACGCACGGACATGTTGATTCAGATAATATGCGATATTGCATTATATAAACCGGAATCGGGCTTGCGGATACAATTCGTGAGTGACCTGCATCTCGAGTTTGAGCAGAATCGTCAATGGCTCAAGGACAATCCGCTGGAGGTAACGGGTGATATACTGCTGATTGCCGGAGATACGGCTTATCTGGATGTGCCGGAGAGTGGACGCGACACCTATTCGCAATATGCGTTCTGGGATTGGGCAAGCGAGCATTACAAGCAAGTGATTGTATGCCTCGGCAACCATGATTTCTACGGCTATTACGATTTAGCGACAGTGCCGGATGGCTTCTGCAAGCAGATTCGCCACAACGTGCATGCGTATTACAATAAAGTTATTTCGTTTGGCGACGTGGATATCATTGTCTCAACGCTTTGGTCATTCATTGAGCCGTTCAACGCATATCAGACGGAAAAAGGCGTGAGTGATTTCTACCGGATTATGTACAACGGACATCGTCTTAACGCAGACAACTTCAATGCCGAACATACACGTTGCTTTGATTTTGTCAGCACAGCTGTAACGGAGAGCAAGGCGAAAACGAAGATTGTACTCACGCATCATGTGCCGACGCAACTATGTACCGCAAAAGAGTTCCAAGGCAGTACAATCAATGGCGCGTTTACGGTCGAGTTGGGTGATTATATTGCTTCTTCGGATATTGACTATTGGATCTACGGTCACTCGCATCGCAATATCGATGCGCAAATCGGCAAGACAAAGATTATCTCCAACCAGCTTGGCTACATATCGCATGGCGAGTTTATGCGTAATGGATTTAAGTTAGGAAGAATGATAGAAGTATAACTATGAGCCGCAGTTATTTGCACGATAAGGAGATCATGAAGCGCATAAGTTTTGTGCGTCCATTAGGCAAGAATCCGCATAAACGAGACGAGATGCCGAAGAATCATGTGTCGAGATACGTTTCAACCCATGGCGGTTCGTATGCCGCATGGATGAAAGATGCTACATCTTATGGCGGACATAAGCGTCAGCAGGGTGGTCATCGTATGGTTAGCGGCATCGTTCGTGCTCATGTCAAAGAAGAGATTCGGCAACAAATTATCGAGCAAATGGATGAATAAGAATACACATCATGTTGCACACAACTACATATTCATCGCCGTTGGGATTGATAATCATTGAGTCCGACGGAGAAGTGCTGACCGGATTGCGCTTCGTGGATAGTTTAGAGTCTTCGCTCAAAGCCCATGATGTCCCATCGGCCGACAATCCGGACACGTTGCCTATCTTTGCAAAAGTGCGACAATGGTTGGATGATTATTTTGCCGGTAAGCGGCCATGTAACGTGCCACGGCTCAATCCTCCTGGAACGGATTTTCAACGTCGTGTTTGGCAATGTTTGTTTACGATTTTCTATGGGCAGACGAAAACCTACGGTCAGATAGCCAAAATGGTTGGTTGCAAATCCTCGCGTGCAGTAGGGCAAGCTATCGGTCGCAATCCTATTGCATTGATTATCCCGTGCCACAGAGTAGTCGGGGCAAATGGCTCTTTAGTTGGCTATGCCTATGGCCTCGATCGCAAGAAACAATTATTGGAACTGGAGAAATAAAATGCCAGTAACACCCGATATAGAGCGTCATCCGCTGCCACCACCTTCGCCGCTAGATGCATCCGTTTCTGGCGTATGCCATCCACCTCCCGCACCTATCCCTTATCCTTCGACAAGAAAGCTGCAACCTATCAACGGATGTATTGTTTTTGACAGTTTTTGATTAACTGGTAAAAACTCTATTGCTACCTGATCATTTATCTCTTCCAATTATTGGTGTTGCGTTAATTTTGTCTCGCACGCTCATATCTCACTGATATATAAGAAACTATAAGTGTATTCATATTTTTTGATTTGATTAGACAATGTTTTTTATGTTGTTTCTTTTTAATGATTTGACTCTCAGGAGTACGTAGTTTGGTGGTAAAAACTGTCCATAAATTTATTTATGAGGAGTTTTTAGCAGCAAAATACGTAAGATGTGCAACATCTAAATCATTAAAAAGTGGTTTTTTGTGTTTTTGTCTAATTTTATCGCAACAGTACTATCTTCCAATTATGGTTATCTGTGTACTAAATGCAAAAAGTAGACACAAAAATTAATTTTTTTTGTTAATTATAC
>CAMKDV010000005.1 GCA_946411385.1 uncultured Bacteroidales bacterium | reverse complement strand
AGGTGAAAGGGGAAAGGAAATTGAAAGGTGAAAATTGAAAGGTGAAAGGGGAAAGATGAAAGCGTTATTAGGTCTGACATTGGAGGAGCTGCAAGCTGTTGCCTGCGAAGCGGGATTGCCCCGCTTTGCGGGCAAACAGTTGTGCGAGTGGCTGTACAAGCACAGGGTAACGTCGTTCGACCAGATGACCAACATCTCGCTCAAGGCGCGTGAGCGATTGAAAGAACTGTACACGATCGGCAGACTGGAACCGACAGCTGAAGCGGTCTCAGTGGACGGTACAAGGAAGTACCTTTTTCCAATAGTTATCAGCAATCAGCAGTCAGTTGTCAGCGGCCAGCAAGCAGCGATTAGCAATCAGCAATATATTGAGTGCGTCTATCTGCCTGAGGATGACCGGACTACGCTGTGCGTAAGCACACAAGCGGGCTGCAAGATGGGCTGTAAGTTCTGCATGACGGGAACATTAGGTTTTCACGGCAACCTGAGTACCGCGGACATCCTGGCGCAGGTACTTCATTTCCCGGATTTGACTAACCTGGTATTGATGGGCGAAGGGGAGCCGATGGATAATATCGACAACGTACTTCGCGCATTGAAAGTACTGACAGCCGAATGGGGTTTAGGTTGGAGCGGAAAGAGGATAACGGTAAGTACCGTGGGAATACTGCCGAAACAGTTGAGAAGTCAGCAATCAGACGGCAGAAACGCGAATGGCGAAGAGAAAGCTGCCTTGGAGCGATTCTTGAACGAGACCGACTGCCATCTGGCACTCTCGCTGCACAATCCCTACCCTGCTGAACGCGCCGCTATCATGCCGGCTGAGAAACTGACGCCCGTAGAAGATGTGCTCGCCCTGTTGCGCCAATATGACTGGACACACCAGCGACGGCTCAGTTTTGAGTATATCTGTTGGAGCGGCATCAACGACGATCAGCAACATGCCAAGCAGCTGATCAGGTTGCTGCAAGGTCTGCCCTGCAGAGTGAACCTAATTCGCTATCACAGCAACAAAGAGGATAGCTGCAAAGAGGGCAATAACAAATCAGGCGAAAAGCCGCTCTTCCCTGCCAGCGATGAAGCGAGGATGGTAGTTTTCCGCGACTACCTGAGTGCACACGGCGTGACATGTACCATCCGCCGTTCGCGCGGAGAGGATATACTTGCTGCGTGTGGAATGCTGGTCAACGCCTTGCAGCAGAAAGAAACATAAACGCTACTCGGGCGGTTGGAAATCGCGACACATAGGCTGCAAAAAACCATCAAAATAACAGGCATTTGCTAACGATAAAAGAAAAATATGCATCAAACAGCAATTTTTCTTTGAAAAAATTTGCAAATGTCCATTTTTTTTTGTAACTTTGTAGCGGATTTTGTGGTGTCTTGTAAAAACGCCGCATAAAACATGGAGAAATGGCCCGTTTGAGCGTCAATATAAATAAAGTAGCCACGTTACGTAACGCGCGCGGAGGAAACGTGCCGGATGTGGTGCAGTTTGCGAAAGACTGTGAGCGTTTCGGAGCGGAGGGCATTACCGTACATCCTCGTCCGGATGAGCGGCATATACGCCGCACGGATGTATATGCGCTGAAAGAGGTAGTGCACACCGAGCTGAATATCGAAGGCAATCCCGAACCGGAGTTTGTTCAGATGGTTTGTGAAGTTCGTCCTACGCAGGTGACGCTTGTGCCTGACGGCCATGAGCAGCTGACGTCCAACCACGGATGGGATACTATCCGCAACAAAACGTTTCTGACCGAGGTAACCAAGCGTTTTCACGAAGCAGGTATACGCGTATCGATCTTCGTGAACGCCGATGCCGCAATGGTGGAAGGAGCGAAAGCCGTGGGTGCTGACCGCGTGGAGCTGTATACGGGTCCGTATGCCGAACTGTTTGAGCACGAGCCTGAAGCAGCCATTGCGATGTACAGAGCCGCAGCCGAGAAAGCGCGCGAGGTGGGTCTGGGACTGAATGCAGGTCATGACCTGAGTACAGAGAACCTGCCGGCATTGATTGGCGCTTTTCCGTGGATTGACGAAGTGAGCATCGGGCATCAGCTGATAGCGGATGCGCTGTATTGGGGAATAGAGGAGACCATCAAACGGTATTTGGAATGCAGCAAAGCATAGAACGCTCAAGACAAAACCTCGTTAAAAGTCTGTTAAAACCTTGTAAAAACCTCGTTAAAAGTGTGGCAATGGTCTAGGAGGGACAGGTATCACTCCCGATAATGGACCGATAATGGACCGTTAATGACCCGATAATGACTCGATAAAAGCGTGACAAAAATATAACAAGAATAAAAAAACAACAAAGAATATGCTATTACAAATTGACACAACCGCTCTGGCAGAGCAGATGATGGAAGAGCCTGTACAGGAATCAATTAACCTCTTTACAATGGCGCAATACGGCGGATGGATCATGATCATCCTGGGCGTGTTGCTGCTTTGGGCAATCTACCTGTTTGTAGAACGACTGCTCGTTCTTCACAATGCCTTGAAAGAGGACAGTTCGTTCATGGACCGCATCAAGGACTATATTCACGACGGCAAGATCGACTCGGCGCTTAACCTGTGCCACCAAGCCGGTACGCCTTCGGCGCGAATGATAGAGAAAGGTATCAGCCGTATTGGCCGTCCGATGCAAGATGTGCAGGTAGCTATCGAGAACGTAGGTAACCTGGAGGTGTCGATCCTGGAGAAGGGATTGGTAATCATGGCTACAATAGCAGCCGGTGCTCCGATGCTCGGTTTCCTTGGTACGGTACTGGGTATGGTACAGACGTTCTACAACATGGCTCAGAACGCCAGTGGCGTGATTGAGATGTCGGCGTTGAGCGAAGGAATGTATCAGGCGATGGTAACAACCATCGGCGGTCTGATTGTAGGTATCATCGCGATGTTCATGTATAACTTCCTGGTTTCGAGAATTGACCGAGTTGTGCGTCAATTAGAGGGCCGGACTCTTGAATTCATGGACTTACTGAATGAACCCGCTTAAATTTTGCTTTATTTAGTGTTCTCTTGGCATCTTTTGCGTTTTTTGCTCGGTCATTATGCACCACATAACTTCCTTACAAGAAAACACAAAATCTGCTCAAGATAACATCTAAATATAACCAAAATTACTCAACAAGACAATACAACGATTATGTTAAAGAGACGAAATAAAGTTGAAGCGACTTTCGCGATGTCGTCGATGACCGACCTCATCTTCCTGCTGCTGCTGTTCTTTGTGATGGCAAGCACGATGTCGTCGCCCAACGATATCAAGATCAACCTTCCGCAGGCCAAAGCCAAAACGAACACGAAGCAGGTGGTAGCGAAAGTGAGCATCGACAACCTGGGCAACTACTTTGTAGCCCTTGGCAAGGAGAAACCCGTAGCCATCGATGCGGAGGATTTGGAGCCTTACCTGACATCTGTTCAGCAGCAGGATTCGACGATGTATATCGCGTTGCATGCCGATGAGGATATCGCCTACAAGGAAGTGGTAAGAGTGTTGGATATTGCCAATAGCCACAAGATGAAGCTGGTAGTAGCAACCAGAAATAAGAAGTAGTTTCTGTTTTCTTTTGGCATCTTTGCGTTTTGGTTTCGGTCATTATGTCCCGCATAACTGACACCCCACTCGAACAAGTTCTTTGGGGACCCCGAACTCCCTCAACCGAAAACACAAATCTGCCTAAAAGAAATTCAGAAATTGAACAAAACAACAATGACTAAGGAACATAAAGCAAAAATAGAATCCGGAATCATCACTGCCATCATCGGTGCGCTGATTTTGTTGCTGCTTTTTCTCGTGACGTTTGAGGCGCCGCGTGAGCAGGAAGAAGAAGGTGTGGAGGTGATGTTCGGCACGAGTGACAACGGCGGCGGTTCGGTGCCTGAGGCCATTCCTCAGCCGGCAATCCCCGTCACGCAAGCTCCGCCTCCTACCCCACAGGCTCCGACACAGAACGATATGATGGTGCAGGAAGATGAGGAGTCGCTGGCGCTCGCCAAGCAGCGTGAGGAAGAAGCGCGCAAACGTGCCGAGCAGGAAGAGCTCATCCGCAAGCAGCGCGAAGAAGAGGCACGCATCGAGGCCGAACGCGTGGCACGCGAGCAGCAGCTGGCGGAAGAGCGCGCACGCAAGGCAGCCGAGGAGCAGGAGAAACGCGATAGAGCCAACGCAGCGATGAGCGGATTGTTCGGCAACAACCAGCAAGGCGCGCAAGGCAGCGGCACGACGCAAGGCGCATCGCAGCAAGGATCGCAGAACCCTGTGGGTCACGGAACGGTTGGCGGCAACGAGTGGGATTTGCGTGGCAGAAACATCAAGACCTTGCCCAAGCCATCTACTCGCTTCAACCAGGAAGGCAAGGTGGTGGTGTTCATCCAAGTAGATGCATCAGGTAAGGTAATCTCAGCCACTGTGGGCGAAGGAACGACCGTGAGCGACAACCAGACGCGTCAGGTAGCGCTGGAAGCTGCAAAAAAAGCAGAGTTCTCGCCATCGGACAACAAGATACAGGTAGGTACCATCACCTACACGTTCAAACTCAACTAACGAAGATAGCAAACCAACATATTAAAACTGACATTTGTATGAACTATCTCTTTCTTGACAACGGCTTCGAGGAGATCGAGGCATTGACCACAGTCGATTTGTTGCGTCGCGCAGGTATCAGCCTGACCACGGTAGCCATCCGCGGCAATATACAGGTGAACGGTGCGCACGGGATTACCGTACATGCCGACAAGCTGTTTGAGGACTGTGATTTTGCCGACGCAGAGATGCTTATTCTGCCGGGCGGAGCAGCTCACTTGGAGAACCATCAAGCGTTATGCGACCTGCTGAAGAAACATAATGCCGAAAACAAACTAATCGCGGCTATCTGCTATGCGCCATCGGTTCTCGGGCGTCTGGGCATATTGGCAGGCAAACAGGCTACATGCTACCCGGGCTTTGAACAGTACCTGGGCGAGAGCTATGTAGGCGGATTGGTGGTGGAATCGAAGAACGTGATTACCGCCAAAGGTCCCGGACTGAGCAGCGATTTTGCTTTCTGCCTGATAGAGAAGCTGGCGGGTAGCGAGATTGCAGACGCGGTGTACGATGCGGCACAATATTGACGCGTTCGGCAAAATGGCGCTAACAGATGTCGCTTAGCGACATAAAGCGCACCATTGCCTCCGCTTTCCGACAAACCGTCACTTCGTTCAACGCTTTGTCGGGTTATAATGGAAAAAACAATAACAAGATAAATTAATAGACAAACAATGAAAAAAATCTTTACTTTTATAGCCTGCGTGGTGTTTAGCGCAGGTATGATTGCCCAAGAGGAAGAAGCTCCTAAAGCTTGGAAGTTCGACGGCTCACTGGGCCTGAACGCAGCAGCCACAGGTCTGGTAAACTGGCAAGGCGGCGGTAAGAACAACGTGAACGGTTTTGCGTTCGTAAAACTGCACCTGCTCTACCACAAAGATGCCTTGGCATGGGAGACGAACCTGGATACCGATTTCGGATTGTCGTGGATTGACCAGAAGGAAGATCCGTTCCAGAAATCGAGCGATAACATCAAGTTGGCTACGAAGTTCGGTTGGGAATTCAAGGAGGACTGGTATCTGACCGTTAATGCCGGTTTCCAAAGCCAATATGCTCTGGGCCGCAAATACGCAGACGGATACAACTACATTACTTCCAAGTGGTTGGCTCCTTCTTACACCGACATCTCTGTAGGTATCGACTACAAGCACAGCGTGAACGGAGCTGACTTCTCGGTATATCTGTCGCCTGTGGCAGGTCGTGTTACGACAGCTTATACAAGTGATAAGTGGAATAAATACTACACACGCGAACAGGCCCTTGGAGATGAAATCTATGCTTTGGAGAAAGCAAAGACACAAGCCGAAAAAGATGCTGCTCAGGCAGCTTATGATGCAGCAGCAGCCCAATATGACAAAAACGACCCCTTGCTGTATGATGGTTACGATTACTACTGTAAAGAAGGCTACGACATGCGCAGCTTGTTGCAAGAGAAAAACGGTACTATCGGATACGACAGAAAGACCGGTAATCCTATTTATCGTAACGCCCGTGTTGAGCTTGGTTTGAGTTTCAAGGGTAGCATTGCGTACACCTACAAAGATTTCAAGTTGAGCACGACCTTGGGTCTGTTCACTCCGTATCAGAGCAAGGGCTTCAATGTAAAGGAGACCTGGCTGGCTGCAAAGAATGAGGATGGTACAGACCGTACTTTAGCACAGTGGGAAGCTCGTCCGGCAGAAGCACGCTACTTCGAGTGGTCGAACAACAACCGCTATTTCGGCAACTTTGATATTGACTGGGATGTAGCTCTCAGCTATCAGTTCCTCAAGTGTCTGCAAGTAACCCTTCAGACAAGCCTGAAGTACTACCCGGGTACGCTGATCGCCGATGCAGACAACAACGTGAGCGAGCGCGTACAGTTCAAGGGCGTGATAGGTCTGGGTGTAGGTTACAGTTTCTAACCGGACAATCTGAAGTATCGTGAACGAGCTGCAACAGATAGAGCAAAACGTGTCGCGTCTGCTGACTGCCTACGAGCAGAGCAGACGTGACAACGAGGCTCTACAGCAGCAGGTAAGCGAGAAAGACGAAGAGATCTTCAACCTGCGCACGGAGCTCAAGCAGCTCCAAAGCGAACATCGCACGCTACAGACGGCTCACGCACTCACCGTGGATTCGCCGAACCGCCTGAAAGCGAAAAGACAACTACAATCCATCATCGCAGATATCGACAAGACAATTGATATACTGAAACGATAAAACGCCACAACATGTCGGAGCAGACACCTGATACAATCAACATCAAGCTGCAACTCGGGGACCACCCGATGCGGTTTATCGTACCATGGAACGAAGAGGTGTACTACCGCAAAGCCGCTGACTATCTGAACAAGCGATTTCAGAACTACAGCAACAAGAACAAAGGCAAATCAGCGGAGCAGATATGGGTATATGTGGCACTGGAGGCAGCCATGAACCTGGAGAGACAGGCTGCTCGCTATGACCTCGAACCGGTGATGGAACGTATAGAAAAAATCAACCAATCAATCATAGAGGCACTGAACGGTGATGCCTCACAAACAGATAACAAACAACTATGAGTAATCTGACCATTACCCTGATTGCAGTCGGCTGTTTCCTCCTTGGAGTGATATTATGCTATCTCTTATGCCGCCACGCACAAAACGGACTGTTCCGCAAAGCACTGGCAGAAGCGGAAATCATCAAAAAGAACAAGATTGTAGAGGCAAAAGAGAAATTCATTGCCCTGAAGACGGAGCACGAGACGATGGTTCGCCAACAGGAGCAGAAGATGCAGCAAGCCGAACAGCGCTTGCAACAACGCGAGCAGCAGCTCAACCAGCGTCAGGGAGACCTGCAACGCCAGCAGAACGAACTGAAGAACCGCTCGCAACAACTGGACAAGCAACAACAGGTCATCGATTATAAGACCACCGAGGCGGAGAAATACCATCAGCAGGCCCAGCAGCAGCTGGAAGAGTTGTCGGGCATGTCAGCCGCCGAGGCAAAGAACCAGCTTGTAGAGAGCCTGAAAGACGAGGCACGCACCAACGCGCTATCGTACATCAACGAGACGATGGATGCCGCACGACTAAACGCCGCGATGGAAGCCAAGAAGATTATCATCAAGACCATCCAGCGCGTAGCATCCGAATCGACCGTGGAGAATGCCGTGAGCGTTTTCCGTATTGAGAACGACGAGGTGAAAGGCCGCATCATCGGACGTGAGGGACGTAACATCCGCGCGTTGGAGGCAGCCACAGGTGTGGAGATTGTAGTGGATGACACACCGGAGTGCATCACCCTATCCGCCTTCGATCCTATCCGCCGTGAGATAGCACGTCTCAGTCTGCATCAGCTGGTACAGGACGGACGCATACACCCCGCGCGTATAGAAGAGGTAGTAGCCAAGGTGACCCAACAGATAGAGGAAGAGATCATCGAGATAGGCAAGCGTACGACTATCGACCTGGGCGTACACGGATTGCATCCGGAGCTGATCCGTCTGGTGGGTAAGATGAAGTACCGCTCGTCGTACGGACAAAACCTGCTGCAGCACTCGCGCGAGACAGCCAACCTGTGTGCCACGATGGCATCGGAGCTGGGATTGAACCCGAAGATGGCGCGCCGTGCAGGTCTGTTGCACGATATAGGCAAGGTAGCTGACGAAGATTACGAGCAACCGCATGCCGAGGTAGGCATGAAACTGTGCGAGAAGTACGGCGAGAAGCCCGAGATATGCAACGCCGTAGGTGCTCACCACGACGAGATAGAGATGGAGACTCTGATAGCACCTATCGTACAAGCGTGCGATGCCATCAGCGGCGCTCGTCCGGGCGCACGGCGCGAGATTGTGGAGACCTACATCAAGCGATTGAACGACCTGGAGAACATAGCCATGGCATATCCAGGCGTGATCAAGACCTACGCTCTGCAAGCCGGTCGTGAGTTGCGCGTGATAGTAGGATCTGACAAGATCAGCGACAAGGATACCGAGCTGCTCTCGTACGATATAGCCAAGAAGATCCAGGACGAGATGACCTACCCCGGTCAGGTGAAGATCACCGTCATCCGCGAGACGAGAGCTATCTCTTACGCCAAGTAAGTTGAGAGGTGAAAGGTGAAAGGTGAAAGGTGAAAGGACGCTTCGCTACAGGAGAAAGGTAAAACTGAAAGTTGAAAGTCAATAATATGGAAAACGAGAAACAATCAATCGTAGAACAACTGCGCACCCTGTTGGCAGGTGATGACGTAGAGAGTATCAAAGAGCAAGTAAGCGAGTTGAAGAACCATTTCTACCGCTTGGTGCATCAGGAGCAGGCACAGCTGCAAGCTGCAGCCGAAGAGGCCGGTGAGACCTTCGAGGCAAAGGCTGACGAGCTGGAGCAGACCTTCCGTACGCTGCTGAACGACTACAAGCAGCGCCGCGAATCGCTGGTAAAGCAACAGGCAGCCGAGATGGAGCAGAACTTGCTGCGCAAGGAGAACATCATCGCCCAGATGAAGCTACTCGCCAACCCCGAGACGGCTGACGTGATGGCTGACCTGAAGAAGATGCGCGACTTGCAAGCCGAGTGGAAAACCATCGGAGCCGTACCGGCGCCCAAGGTACAGGAGCTGTGGAGGCAATACAACCTCTATCAGGAGCAGTTCTACGATCTGGTGAAGATCAACATAGAGCTGCGTGACCTGGATTTTAAGCGCAATATGGAGATGAAGACTGCACTATGTGAAAAAGCCGAAGCGCTGGCAGCCAACAACAATATAGTGGAAGCCAACCGCCAACTGCAACAGCTACACAACGAGTGGTCGGAGATAGGTCCGGTGGCTCGCGACCAGCGTGAGGCACTCTGGACGCGCTTCAAAGAGGCATCCACGATCATCAACAAGCGTCATCAGGCATATTTCGACGAGCTGCATCAGCGTGAGGAGGAGAACCTGAAGAAAAAACAGGCACTGATTGAGCAACTGAAAGCGCTGAACTGGGAGAAGATCAAATCTAACAAAGCCTGGGAAGAAGCTACGGCTGCCGTGCAGAACATTCAGCAGGAGTGGCGTAAAATAGGTTTTGCTCCGAAGAAATTCAACCAGTCGATCTACGACGAGTACCGTGCTTTGTGCGAACAGTTCTACAAAGCCAAGACAACATTCTTCAAGACGACGCGCGACATGTTTTCCGAGAACCTGAAGCGCAAACGCGAGCTGCTTGCCAAGGCTGAGGAGTTGAAGAGCAGCCAGGAGTGGCAGGCTACGACGGATGCATTCATTGAGCTGCAAGCCGAGTGGAAGAAGATCGGTCCGGTGGCAAGGAAATACTCCGACGAGATATGGAAGCAGTTCACAGCCGCGTGTGACGCCTTCTTTGAGGCCAAACGCGAAGCAGGCAAACAGGAGCGCGAAGCCTTCAAGCAACGTAAAGAGAAAGCCAATGCCAAATGGCACAAGAACCTCGACACGATGAGCGACCGCAATCGCCTGATGAAGATGTACGAGAGCCTACAGGCTGAGATTCGTACTGCGGAGAACAATATCCTGTTCTTCACCTCCAAGCACGGCAATGCGCTGGTGGCAGGATTGCAGAAGAAGATTGAGGAGCTCAAGCAGCAACTGATTGATATCGAGAACAAGATCAACGCTATCGACGCTGCCGACGCAGAGGAAGAGAGCAAATAAAACGAACAGCATACCACTATGCGTACTATCATTGAATATAAGAACGTAGCCATCCACCAGTCGGAGCAGATCGTGCTTCGTGATATCAACCTGACGGTTGGTGAAGGCGAGTTTGTATATCTGCTCGGGCGAGTCGGTTCGGGCAAATCATCGTTCATGAAGACGATGTACGGCGAGCTGCCGATCGTATCCGGCGAAGCCCAGATCCTCGATTATGATCTGGCTCACCTCAAGCGCAAGCAAGTGCCTTACCTGCGCAGGAAACTGGGTGTAGTATTCCAGGACTTTCAGCTGCTGACCGATAGAAACGTGGAGGAGAACCTGTTGTTCGTGCTGCGTGCTACGGGCTGGAAAGACCGCAAGGCGATGGATGCTCACGTGAAGGATGTGCTGGAGCAGGTAGGTATGGGCAACAAAGCCTACAAGATGCCTTACCAGCTGTCGGGAGGCGAGCAGCAGCGTGTAGTGATAGCACGCGCACTACTAAACATGCCCTCACTCATACTGGCCGACGAGCCTACGGGTAACCTGGATTATGAGACGGGCAAGGAGATTATGGAACTGCTCTACTCCATCTCCAAGGCGGGCATCACGATCGTCATGTCGACGCATAACCTGAGCTGGCCCGAACTGTATCCGGGGCGTAACCTGCAGTTTGCCAACGGTAATATTATCGAAGAAGCAACGCGCTGACCTATAGGCGGCTAATCTGCTCCGTTGACAGGTAGGCTGAGCAAAACGAACGTAATAATGCAAATATCTGCTGATTTGAACGGCAGATATTTGTTTTTTTCAGATAATTGTTGTACCTTTGCATGCTTTTTTGCCACGGCATGAAAGCAGTCATAATAGTTGGTAATAAGGTTATAAGTTAAACAAAAAACGATCGTGAAAGGAGGTGTAATGCAATGATCATCGTACCCGTTAAGGAAGGCGAGAACATCGAGCGAGCTATCAAGAAGTTCAAACGTAAGTTCGACAAGACCGGCGTAGTGAAAGAGCTTCGTCGCCGCCAGCAGTTTGAGGCTCCGAGCCAAATCAAACGCGTGAAAATGGCGCACGCCAAGTACGTGCAACAATTGCATCTCAACGACGAGATTTAATCGCGTCGGGACAATCCTTTCAAGGAAAACAGAGTGTGTCAAACAAAGCGGCACACTTTGTTTTTTTGTTCTTACTTAAAGTTCGGCAAAGACAGCAAATAAATACGAAAAATGCAAAAAATGACCTTTTTTTCGCAAAATTGTCATTTTTCGGCATAATTATTTGCAAATATGGGAAAAAAATTGTAACTTTGTACCCGATTTGTTAAACAACTATTTTGGGCTGAGCCCTTGGGACAAATGGAAAATCGGAAATTTGATGAGAAACGTGAGTCGGAAATCGTTTACTCCCGCTCCGTAAAAGCAGGTAAACGCATCTATTACCTCGACGTAAAAAAAGACCGTACAGGCGACTATTATCTGTGCATCACAGAGAGCAAAAAACGCCAGACAGGTGAGGAGACGCCGCAGTTTGAAAAACACAAACTATTCCTCTACAAAGAGGATTTTGCCCACTTCAACGAAGGATTGCAGGACGTAATCGGCTACGTGAAAGGCCAGGTAGGTGAGATACCCGACCGCAAAGAGTGGGTATCGGAAAACGAACAGCCTGCCCAGGATGAGCAAGCTGTACCGGAAGAGAAGAAGCGCGGTTTTCTTGACCGCCTGATGGGCAAGGAATAAAAACGCCTCACGATCGGAAAGATCGGACTTCTCCATCATAGATAGTGATAGCGGACAGATCGTCCGCGGTATTGTTGTCGGCATAAAGCGAGACGGGTACATCAGCCGGGAAAAGGCCGTACACCGTTGATCCGCTGCCGCTCATAGCTGCATAGAAAGCGCCTGCATCGGTCAGGCGCTTTTTGAGTGCCGCGAGTTCGGGATGCAAGGGGAAGACCGTGAGTTCGAAATCGTTGTAGACGACATCGGCATGCTCGCACAGGAAGCGGCACGCATCGAGCGTAGCATCATCCGCCACCGTAGCGCGCACCAGCGCAGCCAGCGAGGGTTGGTCGCCCGACAGATGGATGCCGCTATACGCCTCACGCGTGCTGACATGTATATCGGGCTTGAGCATAACCAGCCTATAGTCATCAAGAGCAAAAGACACAGGCGTGAGAAGCTCGCCTACCCCTTCAGCCAGGCAGGGCGTATTATATATAAAGAACGCGCAATCGGCACCCAGCGGCGCTACCTCGGCAGCGAGCTGCTCGCGGGAGAGACCCAAACCGAAGATCTCATTCAGCGCGATAGCGGTGTGTGCGGCATCGCTGGAGCCGCCCCCCAGACCGGCACCGAAAGGTATATGCTTGTCGAAGACAATACTCACCTCGCCTATCTGCGGATAGCGCTCACGCATGCGGCGGTAGCAACGGATGATGAGGTTGTCCTCAGCCGGACAATCCACCGTGATGCCGCCCTGAACGAACAAGAAAGACTCGGAAGGCGTTATCTCCAAGCGGTCACACAGTCCGAAAACGGGATAGAAAATGGTTTCCAGATTGTGGTAGCCGTCAGGGCGCTTGCTGATAACACGCAGGCCGATGTTGAGTTTGCAGTTGGGATGCAGTAGCATATTTTAGATTTTAGATTTTAGATTTTAGATTTACAAATAGAAATCACGTGTAAGGAGTTGGTAATCGAGGCTGCGAGAGCCGTGATCGTCCTCAAGGGTGAGGTGTTCGGTAGGGATCTCAGGGATGTGATTGCTATCATTATTGCGCTGCCACGCTATCATGACGCGTTTGGCGGGATATCCAGGTTTGGAATGTACTTCGCATTTCTTGATACATGTCAGCCGGTTTTCCGATGCCAAGCCTATCAGCAAATGCTCTGCTTCCATCGGAGCTATAACGGAAAGCACTCCGTTTGGCACAAGACGCTTGGCACTTTCCGCAATCAGATCACTGAACGGCAGTGAATCTGTATGTCTGGCAAGGCATCGCTTGTCATCCGGATTTTTCAAACTGTTGACAAAATATGGTGGATTGCTTACAATCAAGTCATAATCCTTTTCCTGCCATTCCTGCAATGCGCATTGGGTGACATGCAGACGGTCAGACCACGGGGATGCAGCGAAATTGTCGCGAGCCTGGCTGACGGCATCGGGATCGATGTCGATAGCATCAATCTGCGCATTGGGGCAACGCTGCGCCAGCATCAGAGCTATAAGGCCGGAGCCGGTACCGATGTCTAAGATTTTAGATTTTAGATTTGAGATTTGAGATTTTTGATTTGAAATTTTATATTTGCCATTTCTTATCTCGCTCTGCTCGCACGGAGTCCATGCACCAAGAAGGACACCATCGGTGCCGACCTTCATCGCGCAACGGTCGTGGCGGACAAAGAAATGCTTGAAACGAAAACCCAAATTCATTGACGATTTACGATTGACAATTGACGATTGATTTACAATTTACAATTTACAATTGACGATTGAAACATGGTCGTGGTGATGATCGTGGTCATGATCGTGATGATGCAGGGTGTGGATGCACATGTACACGCCTAATGCCAGGAACAGCACCGCACAGATGGTACGGAACCATTTCTCAAAGATGTGCAGCTTGTCGGTGAGGTTAGCGATGCTCACGGCGCTATAGCTTACCAGCCACGCAATAAGCATGATGGGCAGACCCGTACCCAAACCGAAGACGACAGGCAGTACCCAGCTCCACGAAGTGGGAAGGGAAACAGTGATGTCGATCATCGTGATAAAATATACCAGGCGATGCGGGCAGAAAGCGATGGCGAAAAAGATACCCAGCATGAACGACCATAGCCAACTGCTCTCGCTATCCACATTCTGCAGCCATCGGCTCATGCCGTGGTCATGGTTGTGATGGTGATGTCCGCTGAAAAGCAGCACAACACCGCAGATGAGCATGAACACGCCGAGGATAGGTTCGCCGTAGTGCTCGAGAACATGCTGCATGCCATCGGTCTGCGCACCCATGATGAACGGCACGGACAGCAGCACATAGGTTACCAGCTTACCCAAGACGAACATAACGCCATTGAGAAGTACCTTTCGTTTGTTAGCCAATTCACGGTCGATATAACTGATCGCTGTGATGCTCGTAAAAAGGGTGCACGGGTCCAGAATAGTGAGCAAACCCAAGAGCAAAGCAGTCAAAATTGCGGTCATATAACAAAAAACTATAATTTTATTCGATTTTGTACAAATTTATTCGATTTTGTTTGCAAAGTTACGAAATTTTTTGTATCTTTGCAAGCGGAAATGAAAAAAGTGCTAAAAATAGTACCTCTTCTTTTGTGGATTGGCGTGTCAAGTGTACTTTTTGCGTCATGTCACCGCCTTTCATCCGACGGCCGGCATGTTGAGCAGACCCTTCACCGCCAACAGACCGAAGTGCTCTCGTACATCGAGACTCTCCGTCCGTTGCTTGAGTCCGGCAAGAGCGATTCGCTGCTACAGATCAGCCAGACGCATAAGGATGTGGTGCTGTTTGTATATGACGAGCAGAGCCTGGTATTCTGGTCGGACAACCGGCTGGTGGCCAACAACATCTACCGCATCCATTACGACGACTGGTGGTTCGGGCGTTTCGACAACGCGATAGGCATAGGCCGTTGGACGAAGATAGGACGCTACTCGGTTTGCACGATCATTCCCGTGAAGTTCGTCTACAGCCGCTACAGCGAGCAGTTGCCGAACAATTTTATCCCGCCCTTTGCTGCCGACAACCGTTGGCTTATCCGACGCCAGCGCGCCAACGAGGGCTGTTATGCCGTGACCGACATCGACGGCAAATATGTGTTCTCGCTCGTGCCGCCTGAGCTGGAGCAGGATGAACCGTTGCAGCAACAACCTGCCGAGAGTTTCTCATTCGGATCGCTGTTTGCTTCGCCGCAGAAAGGACTGTCGCGTTACAACGTGCTGGTGGGCAGCATACTAATGGCATGCCTGATCTTCCTGGCGGCATTTATGTACACCCTGATCCGCAGCCGCGGACTGAAGAACATAAAGATATACAAGCGCGTGATGTATCTGGTGGTGGCGCTGGTGCTGGGCACGTTCGTATGTCTGTTCTACATGACTGCCAAGTATGTGCGCACCCATTACGAGGAACGGCAACGCGCCTTGCAGCAGGAGAAAGCGCAATACATTCAGGCTTTCCTGCAGAACCTGTACTACTGGGATATGAACCTCTCGGAACTGAACAGCCGCCGTCTGAATGCCGACCTGCGCGACATGAGTTACACCTACAAGACGGACATCCTCGTATACGATCTGAACGGCAGGCTGATAGGCTCATCCGTACCGCAGCTAACGGAGTCGGGACTGATAGCGCGGATGATAGCTGCAGAGCCGTTCTTCTCGGATAACGCCACCTGCCTTCGCTACGAGCAGATAGGTACTATACGCTACCTGACAGCCTATACCCTATTCTACAACGGCAGTATGCTGCCATTGGGGTACATAGCGGTGCCGAGCTATATATCCTCGGCGGAGGTGGAGAAAGAGATGACCGACTATATCGAGCTCTTCCTGCCGCTATATGCCATACTGCTGGCATTGGCATTCGTAGCCACGATGCTGGTGACCCGCTATTTCACGCGCAACCTGAGGCACATGGCGGATACGATGCGGCATTTCCGCCTCGGGCAGGACAACTATATCCGCTACGACAGTCGCGACGAGCTGGGCGACCTGATCAGCCAGTACAACGAGATGGTCAAGCAGCTGGAAGAATCGACAACGAAACTGGCACAATCGGAGCGCGAATCGGCATGGCGCACCATGGCACGGCAGATAGCCCACGAGATCAACAACTCGCTCACGCCGATGAAACTGTCCGTACAGCAGCTGCAACGCATCAAAGATACGGAGTATTTCAACGAGCGTTTCGACCGCGCATCACGCCTGCTGCTGGAGCAGTTTGACGATCTGGGAAGGATAGCCACGACCTTCTCCGATTTTGCGAAGATGCCGGACATCCATCCCTCGGAGACGGATATAGCCGAGAAACTGTTCTCCGCCATCACGCTGATGCGCATGCACGACGCGACGATACCTATACGCTATGTAGGCCAGGAGAAAGGCGTGATGGCGTACGCCGATGCCGAACAGGTGACGCACGCTTTCACCAACATCATCAAAAACGCCCTACAAGCATTGTACGGACGAGAGAAGTCGGACGTGATTGTGATGCTCAAAGATGCCGACCAGCAGGCGATGCTGAGATGGCAGTTGCCCGCTACTTACCGATGGATAGAGATATCCATATCCGACAACGGTCCGGGCATAGAGGAAAGCATCCAAAGCAAGATCTTTATGCCCAACTTCACCACCAAATCCACGGGAATGGGACTGGGACTGGCTATCACGAAGAATATCGTGGATGGGTCGGAAGGCTATATACGATTTGAAACTTCCCATAAAGGAACAACTTTTTATATCTACTTTAAAAAACTATAAATCAACATGAAAACAACTGAAATCATGCAGCGTTTGGCTGCCAAGCACCCGGGTGAGTCCGAGTATCTGCAAGCTGTACAAGAGGTTCTCGAATCGATTGAAGAGACCTACAACCAGCATCCTGAGTTTGAACGCGCTCAGATCATCGAGCGGATGGTAGAGCCTGACCGTATCTTCACGTTCCGCGTGACATGGGTAGACGACGAGGGCAAGGTACAGACCAACCTGGGTTACCGCGTTCAGTTCAATGCCGCCATTGGCCCGTACAAAGGCGGATTGCGTTTCCACAAGGCTGTGACGCCTTCGATGCTCAAGTTCCTGGGCTTTGAGCAAACCTTCAAGAACGCCCTGACCACACTGCCTATGGGCGGCGCAAAGGGTGGTTCGGATTTTGACCCCGTAGGCAAGTCGGATGACGAGATCATGCGTTTCTGCCAGGCCTTCATGCTGGAGCTCTGGCGTTGCATCGGTCCGGATCAGGATATCCCTGCCGGTGATGTAGGCGTAGGCGGCCGCGAGATCGGATTCCTGAACGGCATGTATCAGAAGCTGGCACGCGAGTACCATACCGGCGTGCTGACCGGCAAAGGCATGACGTGGGGCGGTTCGATCCTCCGTCCGGAAGCAACAGGCTTCGGCGCACTGTACTTCACCCAACACCTGCTCCACACCGCAGGCAAGTCGATCGAGGGCAAGAAGATTGCCATCTCCGGCTTCGGCAACGTAGCTTGGGGTGCTGCCACGAAAGCCAAACAACTCGGCGCAAAAGTGGTAGCCATCTCCGGGCCGGATGGCGTAGTGGAGATTCCTGAGGGCATCACCGATGAGATGATCGACTACATGCTCGTGATGCGTGCATCGAATAGGAACAAAGTGGAAGATATGGCAACGAAGTTCCCCGGCAAGGTACATTTCACCGCCGGCAAGAAAGCCTGGTCAATCCCATGCGACATAGCATTGCCCTGCGCCTTCCAGAACGAGCTGAGCGAAGATGACGCCAAGGAGCTGAAAGCCAACGGCTGCTGGTGCTGCTGCGAGGTAAGTAACATGGGCTGCCAACCCGGCGCTATCCATTACTTCCAGCATAACGGCGTACTGTTTGCCCCGGGCAAGGCCGTGAATGCAGGCGGCGTAGCCACTTCGGGATTGGAGATGACGCAGAACGCCGAGCACCTGAGCTGGAAAGCCGAGGAGGTAGACGAGCGCCTGCACCACATCATGGAGTCGATCCATGAGCAGTGCGTGAAGTTCGGCACCCAGAAAGACGGCACGATTGACTACGTCAAAGGTGCCAACATCGCCGGCTTTATGAAAGTTGCTACCGCAATGCTTGAGCAGGGCATCATTTAATGCCGAAGCAGAGGATTGTTTAATAGTCGTTAGTTATCTGACATGAACATCGACCGCATCAAAAAGACAGCGTCGCGCAACCGCTCAGGGTTATGGATTATCCTTGTAGCGGCTGCGGCGCTGGAGGCCATCTCCTGTACGCAGTACTTCACCAGCCGCGCCGCTATCCGCGCCGAAGCGGAACGCCGGGCGAAGACTGAGCTGCGCCGCGTGGAACTGGAGATAGAAAAACGCACGATAGAGATGGAGGCAGCCGCCAAGACGCTGGCGATGCTGGCAGAGAAACATGTAGATAGCCCCGACTCCATCTACGAGGCTACTCGCGCAGTAGTAGCCACTATCAACAACACCAGCAGCGTGGCTGTGGCATTCGTACCCGGGTATTTCCCGAAACAGGGACAATACTTCGAGGCATGCAGCAGCCGCATATCCGAGGACAGCATCTACACCCGCCAGATAGGCAGTGCCGAGCACGACTATACGCAGATGGAGTGGTATCAGAACGGGATGAAGATAGACAGCTGCTGGTGGTGCGAGCCTTACCTTGACGACTCCGGTTCACAGACGTGGGTAGTAAGCTGCTCATGTCCTGTACAGGACCGGAGCGGCAAGGTGGTGGCTGTAGTTTGCGTAGACCTGTCGCTGGACTACCTGAAAGACCTGTCGGACTACCTGCAGATATACCCGGACAGCTACTATTCCATCCGTTCGCACGACAATCAGGACATCGTTTCCGGAGCAGACACCGTTCCGGGACGCAAATATCAGATCTACGACGAGGAGATTGACGCCACGGGCTGGATGATCACGATCATCATCCCGGAAGATGTGATCTTTGCCGACCTGAACCGCATAGGCAAATATGTAGGCGTACTGATGCTTATCGGTCTGGGCATGCTGGTACTGATAGTGGTTCTGGCGAGCAAGAACAACAAACGCCTGCTGGAATCCACCGCTCTGAACCAGCGGATGGAGAACGAGCTGTACATCGCCCGCACTATCCAGATGGCGATGCTGCCCAAGGTGTTCCCTCCCTATCACGACTATCCCGACCTGAACATCTACGGCATGGTCAATCCCGCCAAAGAGGTAGGCGGTGACCTGTACGACTTCTTTATCCGCCATGACAAGCTGTTCTTCTGCATAGGCGACGTGAGCGGCAAAGGTGTGCCGGCAGCGCTGGTGATGGCCATGACAAGCTCGCTGTTCCGCAGCATAGCATCGCACGAGGAAGAGCCGGCTACAATCGTGAGCGAGATGAACCAGACGCTGACCGCACAGAACACGCAGAACATGTTCCTCACCCTCTTCCTCGGGGTGCTGGATACCAAGACCGGCAGACTGGACTACTGCAACGCCGGACATAACGCGCCGATGCTGATGGCTGACGGACAATGGCAGATGGCCGACGTCAAAGCCAACCTGCCGCTGGGCATCATAGCCGACTTCCCGTATCAGGCACAGAGCACGCAGATGAACAAAGGCGATGTGCTGTTCCTCTACACCGACGGCTTGACCGAGGCAGAGAACGGCGAACATGAGCAGTTCGGCGAACAGAGGATGAAAGATACGCTGGCAGCAATGACCGACACGCGTCCGCGGCACATAGCCGACAACATGCAGGACGAGATAGCCGCCTTCGTAGGAGATGCCGAGCAGAGCGATGATCTGACGATGCTGGCTATACGCTACCAGATACCCGCCATCATCATGCGCAACGACATTCAGCAGATACCTACCCTATCCGAATGGATTGACGGCCTGGGTATACCCGAAGAGCTGAACATGCCCGTCAACCTCGCGCTGGAAGAGATAGTGAGCAACGTAATGCTCTACGCCTACCCGCATGACAAGAGCGGACAAGTATTCGTGGAATTTGTAAGGACGAACACATCCGACCTGATCTTCACCGTATCCGACAGCGGCATTGCGTTCGACCCGACGCAACATGCCGAAGCCGACATCACCCTATCGGCTGAAGATAGAGCGATAGGCGGGCTGGGTATACACCTGGTACGCCAACTGATGGACGAAGTGTACTATCGCCGTGAGGATGAACAAAACGTATTAACACTAATCAAACATATATGACAACCCAAATTACCACCAACGGCAACCAGATGATTGCCGCTTTTGCCGGCAGACTGGACACCGCAGCTGCCGTACAGACCGCTGAAGATGTAAAACCTCTGCTCGACGCAACGGACAAGGAGATTATCCTGGACTGCACTGCGCTGGACTACATCTCTTCGTCAGGCTTGCGCATCTTCCTGAGTATCCGTAAAGGAGCTGCAGCACACAACTCGAAAGTGATCGTCAAGAACATCAATGACGATATACGCCAAGTGTTTGTCATGACCGGCTTTATCAGCCTATTTGAGATTATCTGATCAGCACACGACCACCAAAAGGTAAATGGCTTATGGATCTGCACTCTGAAATTCTTCTGGAGGAATACGACGGTCTGCTGCCGGTACTGGAGCGGATGTACACATTCGTGACCGAGCTGTTGGAGCACACATTGGACAACAACGGGATAGAGGTAACGAGTGTGCGTGCGCGCATTAAGACCCGCCAGAGCCTTGCCGGCAAGCTGGCGCTGAAAGGCAGCAAGTATACCGCTGTGACAGACATTACCGACCTGCTCGGCGCACGCATCATCACCTATTATACCGATGATGTCGACCGCATAGCCGCTATAGCCGAACAGCTGTTCGACATCGACTGGGACAACAGCGTGGACAAACGCCGGCTGCACGATCTGGACAGCTTCGGCTACAACTCGCTGCACTACATCTGCCGTTTACCTGAATCGCTTATAAAAGATGCCGACTGCCCACAACTCAACACCATCCGCTTTGAGCTGCAGCTTCGCTCAACCGTGCAGCACGCCTGGGCGGCTATCAACCACGACATAGGCTACAAGACAGGCGTGGAGATACCGCGTGAGTACCTACGGCAGATGAACCGTCTTGCAGGTATGCTCGAGCTGGCGGATGCAGAGTTCAGCAGGATACGTATGGCTATCACCGACTACCGCCGTCGCGTACAGAAGCTGGTGAGCAGCGGACGTCTGGACGACCTGCAACTGGACGGCGATACGTTCAGCAACTACCTGCTCACTGAACCATTCGACGCACTGAACAAACGTATAGCTGCAATCAATCAGGCCGAGATACAAGAAGTGCCGATGGATGCATATCTCGGTGTGTTCAAGGAGTTTGATTGCCACACGCTGGGCGATGTGAGCCGTGTGTTTGAGCAATGCGAAGAAGATGCCTATGCCTTGGCACGCTACCAACTCGGCAACACGGATATCGACATCATCTCGTCAGCCGTGGGCGTACAGAACATCTGCATCGTGCACATACTCCGTCAGGGTGGCGGCAAGATAGGCCTGACACGTCTGTTCAACGCCATCAACGGCAACAATGCGCAAAACGAGCTTCTCGCCGAGATGACGTACAAGCAAGCCTTGAACCTGCCGTTCATGAAGTAACGGCGGGTGTACAGTAAGGCACAAGAAACATTTACCACCAAAGGAAAAAACGGAACGATATGAATCCTGTACTAATTGACATGAACGATTATGTGCGCACCGGCGAGGGAGCCAACGGCGCCAGTTACGACCACAAGACCGACCCGAGCATCATGCTCAAATTGTACCTGCGCAACTTCGAGGCGGCAGAGAAAGAGCTGGAGCTTGCCAAAAAGGTCTATGCAGCAGGCATCCCCACCCCCGAGCCGGGCGATCTTGTTACCGACGGCAAGCAGACGGGTATACGCTTCCGGCGGATCAAAGGCAAGACATCTTTCTCACGTGCATGCGGCGATCATCCCGAGCGCACGGAAGAATATGCACGGGAGTTTGCCAAGATGTGCAAGCAGCTGCACAGCATAAAGGTAGATACCACACAATTTGAGAACGGCAAAGAGAGGATGTACCACATGCTGGATGCCAATCCCGACTTCACGCCCGAGCAGAAAGAGAAGATTCGTGCCTTCATCGCTGCCGCACCGGATACCGATACAGCACTGCACGGAGACTTGCAGTTCAGCAACGGCATCTTTACCGAGCAGGACGGCGTACGACAGCTGTATTTCATCGACTTGGGTGACTTCTGCTACGGCTATCCGATGTTCGACATAGGCATGGTGTATCTGTGCTGCTGCCTGAACGATGAGGCATGGACCAAGGAGGTCTACCACATGTCCAACGCCACGGCACGCCGATTCTGGGACGCTTTTGCCGAGGAATATTTCTTTGCGCCAGACAGTCAGCGCAACCTGGTCAGCCCCAATGCCGATATCCATGAGGTGGAACGCATCGTACGGATCTACGCCGGATTGAAGACCCTGATGGTGGAGCGCGACACCCATTGCCCCATGCCGCAGTTCCGCGCCATGCTGGAAGAGTCCATCCTGAAATAAACCGCGACGATGATAGCCCCTGATCTACAAGCCTATATCGAGCAGACTATCCTGCCGAAGTACGATGCATTTGACGGCGGTCATCAGCGCGACCATGCCGAGACGGTCATTAGCGAAAGCATGCAGTTGGCACGCGAACATCAGGCTGACGAACAGATGGCGTATGCCATTGCCGCCTATCATGATGTGGGGCTCAGCATCGACCGCGAAAAGCATCATATCCATTCGGGCGAGATGATGCTGGCAGACAAGACACTGAGGCAATGGTTCACCGATGAGCAGATACTCGTGATGCGTGATGCCGTAGAAGACCATCGCGCCAGCAACAATCATCCGCCCCGCACCATCTACGGGGCAATAGTAGCCGAGGCAGACCGCCAGATGGACCCGCTGACCGTGATCCATCGGACGATGGCTTACAGCAAAAAGCTGCTGCCTGACGGCGATTTTGAATCGCTGTACACGCGCAGCAAAGAGCACCTGATGGACAAATATGCCGAAGGAGGCTATATGAAGCTCTGGCTCAACAGCAAGCGCAACATGCAAGGACTGGCTGAGCTGCGCACAATCATCCATGATGAGCCCCGCCTGAGACAGTTATGTGAGCAGTGGTACAAGAAAATGCAGTAAAAAGGCATTTTTCTACGAAAAAACTTGCAAAAGTCAAAAAAAAGTTGTAACTTTGTAGGCTTTTTAGAAAAAGAACAATAACAGAAAAAAGAAATATGAAGAATTTTGTTGAAGAACTCCGTTGGCGCGGTATGCTACATGACATCATGCCCGGAACGGAAGAGCAGTTGATGAAAGAAGTAACAACCGCCTATGTAGGTATTGACCCGACGGCTGACAGTCTGCATATAGGTCACTTGTGCGGCATCATGATGCTGCGCCACTTGCAGCGTTGCGGCCATAAGCCTATTGCTTTGCTGGGCGGAGCCACGGGTATGATAGGCGACCCGAGCGGAAAGAGTGCGGAACGCAACCTGCTGACGGAAGAGACACTCCGCCACAACGTAGCAGCTATCCGCGAGCAACTGGAGCATTTTCTTGACTTCAATTCAGACGCGCCCAATGCTGCCGAGCTGGTGAACAACTACGACTGGATGAAAGATTATACCTTCCTTGATTTCACGCGTAACATAGGCAAACTGATTACCGTCAACTACATGATGGCGAAAGATAGCGTGAAAAAACGCTTCAACGGCGAATACAGCCAAGGCATGTCGTTCACGGAGTTTACATATCAGTTATTGCAAGGCTATGACTTCGTCTACCTAAACGAGCATAAGAACTGCAAGTTGCAGATGGGCGGCAGCGATCAATGGGGTAACATCACGACGGGTACCGACCTCATCAAGAAGATCAGCGGCAACGATGCGTTTGCACTGACCTGTCCGCTCGTAACCAAAGCCGACGGAACGAAATTCGGCAAGACCGAATCAGGCAATGTATGGCTGTCAAGGAAATATACATCCCCGTACAAGTTCTATCAGTTCTGGATGAATGTAAGCGATGAAGATGCCAAGCGCTACATCAAGATCTTCACCAGTCTGGAGCGCGAGGAGATAGAGGCGCTGATAGCCGAGCACGATGCAGCTCCGCACCTGAGGCTGCTGCAAAAGCGTCTGGCAAAAGAGGTAACCATCATGGTGCACAGCGAAGCAGACTACAATGCTGCCGTGGAGGCAAGCAACATCCTATTCGGCAATGCAACGGCAGACGCTCTGCGTAAGCTGGATGAAGAGACATTCCTGCAGGTATTCGATGGCGTAGAGCGCTACGATATACCGATGGACGAACTGAAAGCAGGTATCCCACCGCTGGATTTGCTGGCAGAGAAAACGAACATCTTCCCCAGCAAAGGCGAGGCTAGAAAGATGATACAAGCCAACGGATTCTCGATGAACAAAGAGAAACTGAACGACCCGCAGACGCCGCTCACGGATGCTGCGCTACTCAACGGCAAGTATCTGCTGTTCCAGAAAGGAAAGAAAGCCTACTATCTGGTAATAGCAAGATAATACACAGGCATCAAACTTGAAATCATAATCATTGTAAATATTATAATCATGGCTAAGGAAAACACACCGACCCCTCACATAGGGGCAAAGTACGGCGAGATTGCAAAGACGGTTATCATGGCCGGCGATCCGCTGCGTGCCAAACTGATGGCAGAACGCTTTTTGGAAAACCCAGTATTGTTCAATAATGTACGTGGTATGCTTGGCTATACCGGCACCTACAAAGGTCAGCGCATCAGCGTGATGGGCCACGGCATGGGTATAGCATCGATAGGCATCTACACCTACGAGCTGTTTAACTTCTACGACGTAGATACCATCATCCGCGTCGGTTCGTGCGGCGCACGGCAGATGTACGTTCATCTGGGCGACATCGTTATCGCACAGGCATGCTGCACGGATAGCAACTACGCTCTGCAGTTCCACCTACCGGGACAGTTCTCGCCTATCGCTGACTTCGAGCTGTGCAGACTGGCGGTAGAGTCGGCTGAGAAACGCGGATATACCTACCATGTAGGCAATGTATTCTCCACAGATGCCTTCTACTGCGAGGACGACCGCAAGACTAACTGGACGAAGATGGGAGTACTGGCCGACGAGATGGAAGCTCCTGCGCTGTACATGAACGCACTACGTGCCGGCAAGAAATCGCTGTGTATCTGCACCGTTAGCGACCACATCCTCACCGGAGAAGCCACTAGCGCCGAAGAGCGCCAGACAACCTTCACCAAGATGATGGACGTTGCTTTTGATGTAGCTATCAACCAAAAGTAATTCGGATGGAAGTACTGACAACTCCAATAGAAGGATTGCTCATCATTGAACCTCGGGTGTTTAAGGACGCCCGAGGGTTCTTTGTAGAGACCTATAATGAAGAGCGCTATCTGGCAGCAGGCATCAACGCGCGCTTCGTGCAAGACAACCTGTCGGCATCATCGTACGGCGTAGTGCGCGGACTGCATTTTCAGCGCCCGCCATTCACCCAAGCCAAACTGGTGACATGTATTGAGGGATGCGTACTGGATATAGCCGTTGACCTGCGTAAGGACAGTCCTACCTTCGGGCAACATGTAGCGGTAGAGTTGAGCGCCGAGAACCACAGGCAGTTCTTTATCCCCAAAGGTTTTGCACACGGCTTCAGCGTACTGAGCGAGCATGCCCTGTTCAGCTACAAATGCGATGAAGTATATCATCCTGAAGCCGACGGAGGCATCCAGCTCAGCGATCCGGCACTGCACATCGACTGGCGCATACCCGAGCAGAAACGCATCCTCTCGGAAAAAGACACCAAGCATCCTTTACTCAACGATTTAGGTTACACGCTATGAACATACTCATTACCGGCGCAAACGGTCAGTTAGGCAACGAGATGCGCATCCTATCGGCGGAACATCCGCAGCACACGTACATCTTCAGCGATGTGATTGTGCCTGAGGACAGTCCTGTTACGATTCACCCGCTGGACATCACGGACGGGGAAGCTGTCAGCAGCTTTGTTCGCGAGCAGAACATCGACCTGATTGTCAATTGCGCTGCTTACACCAATGTTGACAAAGCAGAGGATGATGAGGCTACAGCATTGAAGATCAATGCAGATGCCGTAAGCAACTTGGGCAGGACGGGAGCAAAAATCATCCATGTAAGTACGGATTATGTATTCTCCGGTGAGGCCTGTGTACCCTATCGCGAAGACGATCCTGTAGCCCCAAATACTGCCTACGGACGCACGAAGTATGCCGGAGAGAAAGCGCTGTTGGCTGTTTGTCCCGATGCCATCATCATTCGTACGGCATGGCTGTATTCGGAGTTCGGAAAGAACTTCGTAAAGACGATGATCCAACTGGGCAAGAGCAAGACGGAGCTGGGCGTAGTGTACGACCAGATTGGCTCACCCACCTACGCACTCGACCTTGCAGAAGTCATCTTTGCCGCTATCGAAGCCCCTGAATGGCATGCCGGCATCTATCATTTCACGAATGAGGGCGTATGTTCGTGGTATGATTTCACCATCGCTATCCATCAGATGTACAACACGATGGCTGCCGATTCGTATGACGATGCCATCACATGCAATGTTCGTCCCATACGCAGCGAAGAATATGCATATCGCACACCGCGACCGCACTATTCGGTACTGGATAAAGCAAAGATTAAAAATACATTCGGCATTGCTATCGAGCATTGGGCTGACGCGCTGACCACATGTATGCTCAACCTGTGCAGCGACCTGTAACACCGGAACTATGCATCGGTATGTAACGGTCATACAGAAGATTAACTACGTGCTGTTTATCCTCGTAGTTTTTCTTTTACCTTTCCCGCAGATCTTCTTGCGGTACACCGTTGTAGCGTGGGGCATCTCATGGCTGCTGGAAGGCAGATGGCTGCGCAAACCTCAGCCATCCTCTTTTTTCGTTCCCTGTCTGCTGTTTGCCATCTGGTTTGTATGGGAAGGTGTTTCGGCACTATGGGCAGGCCATCCTGCTCTGACCGGCGCGGAAATAGAGCGGCACTTGGCTATACCTATGCTGCTCCCTGTGGCGCTATGGGGAGTAAATGACCATTACGACCTCAGAATGACTCGCCGCGTACTGATGTACGGATGTCTGGCTGCGGTACCGGTATACTTCTTTACAATGTTCTGGGTATTTAATCACACTTGTATAGAACAGGCACCTGAACATCTGGCGGCACAATGGATGCCGATGAAGTTCTTTGCGGAAAATGTATCTGCCATCAAGCACCGGCTTTTCCTGAGCAGCGTAGAAATGATAGGCATCATTGCCGTATGCCATCGCCGTAAGGAGTTGCAAGAACGCTATGGTACGGTGGAAGGATGGATGCTGACGATAGCGGCAGTGGCAACTATGTCTACACTCGTAGTGGCTACCGGATCGCGGGCATCGCTATTCACCGGCATCGCCTTGATAGCCATCACGCTGATTGAACATACACCAGCACGCAGACGCATGCTGGCTGCATCAGCGGCATTGGTTACCGTGATAGCCATGAGTATATGCATCGTAGAATTTCATCCGCGGATGCAGACGTTTGAATGGGAGCATCTCAAGCTGGAGAAGCTGAATGCTGACCGCAATGCACGGCTCAACATATGGTCGATGGCATTGGAGCATCCGCAGGACTACCTGTGGCACGGCGTGGGAGCAGGCAATAGTACGGTTTACCTGCAAGAGCGCTATGCAGCACACGGCTATACTACGTATATACAACGGTCGTATAACTCGCACAACCAGTATCTAACGGAATTGTTGGAGCTGGGAATATTCGGTCTGCTGCTGTTCTGCGCAGCATGGTTTAGTATGCTCTATTTCCCAAAGAAAGGCAAGGCGCGCCAGACAGCAGCCTATCTTACAGCCATCTACATGCTGAACATGTTCACTGACAACATGTTCGGTCGCTTCGACGGCTTGGCACTCTTCTGCGCCTGTATGCTTATATGTATTCTATACGAACGGATTGAACTTCCGCTCATAGCCGATGGTGGTCGGCTCCCCGTGACCGGGATAGACAATCATAGCATCGGGTAAGGTCATCAACAGATGCAGCGACTGCATCAGCGTACGGTAATCACCTCCCGGCAGATCAGTCCTGCCTACCGACTGACGAAACAGCGTATCGCCGGAAAACAATACAGGTAATGCCTCTTTTTCTCCCTCTTTCGTTTCCACAGGCTTGACTGCGTAGCATACGCAATCCTCTTTGTGTCCGGGCGTGAGGGTAGTTTCGATGGAGAGTCCTGCCAATTCGTAATTCTTCTGCACCATTGAGGCGTCAATAACAGTTGTGACGCTATAGGTATTCTTCAGCCATTCCAAGCCACATATATGGTCAGGATGTGCATGCGTGACAAGTACGGCTACCACAGACAAATGCCTATCCCTCAGATACGCATCGAACTGCGCTTGCTCATCCTGGTCGTACATACCAGCATCCACTACGATGCAGGACGACTGTCCCTCGGCATATACCACATACGTGCATTGCTGATAGGGGTTACAAACGAAAGTTTGGATAATCATGGCGGCCATAAATAGCATTGAAATAAGGTTAAAACAGATAATTAATGGATTGGCAAATAAATAACATACTTCTCCTCAAACCACTCTTGCGGGAAGAAGGTGCTGATCGGTGTTACTTCGGCAGCGTTGCGGAACGGAGCAAGCTCCGCGTTGATTGCCCCGCCTTTTAGCACAATCAGCCCGTTTGGCATGGCATTATGCTGCTTGGGCGAGATATTCTTTTTCACCAGTTTGACCAAATCGGGCATAGGCATGACGGCACGTGACACGACAAAATCAAACTGCCGTTTCTCATCCTCCACCCTCTCCTGTACACACTCCACATTGGTCAAGCCAATCGCTTCTGCTACCGCGGCAGCCACCTTGATCTTTTTGCCTATCGAATCCGCTAGCACAAACCGGCATTCGGGGAACAGGATAGCCAAAGGTATTCCGGGAAAACCTCCGCCGGTACCTACATCCAGGATGGTCGATCCGGGCTGAAAGCGCAGCACCTTGGCAATAGCTAGCGAATGCATCACATGATGCTCGTACAGATTATCGATATCCTTGCGCGAGATGACATTGATCTTTCCGTTCCATTCGCGGTAAAGCGCGTCAAGCGCAGCAAACTGCTGCGCCTGACAATCACTCAATGTGAAATAATCGTTAATCAGCATATATTTGCCCAAGCAAATTAGTCTGCCATGTTGGTGAATACGTTCTGTACGTCTTCGTCCTCTTCGATCCTGTCGATCAGTTTCTGTACAGACTCACGCTGCTCGTCGGTGAGGGTCTTCGTGTCGTTCGGAATACGTACGAACTCGCAGGACTGAATCTCGAAGCCGTTGTCCTCCAGATACTTCTGCAACGATGATGCCTGATCGAAATCGGAATAGAGCACCAGCGTGTTCTCTTCCTCATCCACACCCAGTTCTTCTACGCCGAAGTCAATAAGTTCGAGCTCCAGTTCGTCCAAGTCAATACCTTCCTTCATGGTTACGGTGAAGCAAGCCTTACGGTCGAAGAGGAACTGCAGCGAACCTTGCGTGCCCAGCGTGCCGCCGTGCTTGGTGAAGTACGAGCGGATGTTGGCAACGGTACGCATGTTGTTGTCGGTAGCCGTTTCCACAAAGATGGCTATGCCGTGCGGTCCGTAGCCCTCATAGTTGATTTCCTTGTAGCCTTCATAGGACTTGTCGGTAGCTTTCTTGATAGCGCGATCGATGTTGTCCTTCGGCATGTTCTCTTTTTTACACTGTTGAATCAGCGTACGCAGACGGGGGTTGGAGTCGGGATCGGGTCCGCCTTCACGGGCTGCAATGGTGATTTCTTTTCCAAGTTTGGTGAACGTACGGGCCATGTGTCCCCAACGTTTCAGTTTAGTCGCTTTGCGATATTCAAATGCTCTTCCCATAAAACATTTACTATTTGGTCATTTATTATTTACGAATTATTCATTTGCCGCCTGAGTATCCGGAGCGACAGCCGTGCTGTCTGCCTCCAGATTGTGGTCGTTGATTACTTCGAAGTGAACTTCCTCGAAGGTGATCTTGAACTCAACACGACGGTTCTTTGCACGGCCGGCTTTCGTGGTGTTGTCAGCAATAGGCTGCGAGCTTCCGTAGCCGTGTGCTGTCAGACGCGAAGCATCTACGCCCTTCTTGATCAGGTAGTCACGAACAGACTGAGCACGCTTGTCGGACAGGTTGAGGTTAACTTCAGCATTGCCGACGTTATCGGTATGTCCCTGTACCTCAACGATATAGTCCTTGTTGTCGATGAATACTTGTGCCACTTCGTCCAGTATCGGATACGACTTCTTCAGGATGACAGCCTTACCGGTCTCGAACTCAATACCGCTCATAGCTTTCTTGAGCAGTGTGGTCACGGCGCGTTTCACTTGCGGACAACCCTTGTTCTCCTTCACGCCCGGTACGAGCGGACACTCGTCCAAGTAATCGGGTACGCCGTCAAGGTCGGTATCCTTGTCGCAACCGCAGGTATCAACATGTGCACGGGCGGCAAGTACTGTACGCGGACATTTATCCTTGTAGTCAGGTACGCCATCCTCATCCAGATCGAGCGGACAACCGTGCTCGTCCAGATAGTTGAATGCCTCTTCCGGCGTGTTCGGACACTTATCCATGTAGTCAGGCACACCGTCGCCGTCGCTATCCTTATCACATCCGTGCTCATCCACAAAGGCTGCTGCCTCGGGCAGAGTATTCGGACAATCGTCACGATAATCGGGCACACCATCGTGGTCGGTATCACGCGTACAGCCGTTCTCGTCCACCGATGCACGGGCTTCTTCCGGCGTATCGGGGCAGAGGTCAAGATAATCAGGTACACCATCCAGGTCGGTATCAATCATACAGCCTGACGGATCAACCATACCCCATGCTTCCTGCGGCGTATCCATACACTCATCGAGGTAGTCAGGCACACCGTCGCCATCCGTATCCACCGGACAGCCGAGTGCATCCACGCGCACGTTACGCGGCGTATGCGGACACATATCCACTTTATCCAGTACGCCATCCTTATCGGCATCACGCTTCTTGTTCGTACCCCAAACGATACTGAAGCCAAGCGCAAGGTTCAAGCCCGGCGTTTTATATGGCAGGTAGTACATCGGTTTCGACGATTTGACGAGTTGCTCCATGTTAGCGTAGTAGGTCGGTACATAGTCCATAGCCAGCGTCATCATCACGCCGTCGTACGGAGCAAAACCAAGGGCAGCACCTATGTTGCCGCCTTTGCCGTTCAAGATAGAATAGCTGGCGGCAATATTGAACCAGTGCGCAGGACGAAGGAACGCACCGATAGTCAGTTCCTCGTACACATGCTTGTTGTAGAGCTTCGTTTGCGAGAGCAAGCTTACACCTACTCGATCTTCCCAGAACAATCCGTCGATACCTACATTGAGGTGCGCACGGGTCATCTTGGCATAACCTCCGGGAGCCATGCTGGCTTGAATGCCGTCAACATATTGCTGCATGTGATCGGTAATCTGCTTCTGCAGATCATCGCTATCAATCTTGCCGTCTTTGGTGTGCGGTGTGACTTTTCCGATACCGTCAAACGGCATATCAGCGTTGATTGAACCTTTCACGGCATTGCCCCAATAGATGAAACCGAGGTCGTTGATAGCCGCGTTGATCATCAAGTATTTGATCGGCTTGTAGGTAAAACCGAAGTCGATGGCTGCGCCATAGCCTGCAGGAGCAATCAGCTTGCCGTACTGCTTGGCTGAGACGTATTCGTTAACAGGAGCTATCACATCATTCCAGCGCTTATCTATATCCTTGAACATCGGTTCGCCGTTCTGAGGAATGATAGCCGAAGTGTTGAAGGCTTTCGGCAAGGAGGCTTCCAGCACACCGTTCATCGTGATGTTGGCTTCGCCACCGTTCTTGCCCGGGGTGATCGTCAGATTGTTGACGTTGGCTGATACGTTTGCCAGACCAATGAGGAACTTCAGCTTACCGCCTAAGGTCCATTGCTCGTTCAGGGCGCGTGTATAGCCGCCCATAAACTCTACGTATGCTTGCGCCGAAACTCCCAGGCCTGATATTTTCAACTGATTCTGCGTAAGATCCAGCACCAAGCCTTCATCACTAAGAAACGCACCAAACAGGTTCTTGGGCAGACTGGCACCTCCGTCAGCACGCAGGAAGATACCGGCATGGAAGAAGCCTTCCTTCTTTGTCCGTGCGCCGAACGCCAGGATGGTGGTGGTCATATCAAAATTCACCAGCGTCGATTGGCGAAGCTTCTTCAGGAACTTACCCGTCTCGCCTACATTAAGCGGCGTGACGGTCTGGGTGCCGCTCTTGTAAATAATGTCACCTAAGGTAAACGAGTTGTTGCCTGCCCACAATGAGGTGTAACCGAGCGGCGAGAAAGAGATATATCCGCTGCTTACGGGCATCAACGCGGGATTGAACAAGCTCCTTTGCGGCGAGTTCTCAAGGAAGTACAAGGTGTTCACCTCCTGTGCCGAGGCAAACATACTGCCCATCAGGAGGGCGGAAATAGCTAATGTACGAAATAGTTGTTTCATCGTTGTGTCCTCCTATAGGTTTAGAACAATGCCCCAAGGTCGATGGCAGCCTTGACGTTGGCAGCTATACCCATCTTGATTGACAATTGTTTGTTCGCATAGAATACCGACGGATTCAGTTCGTCGCCAACCTTCATGCGGAAGTAGATGCTGCGCGTGGCGGCAAGTCGCTCGAATTCGTCCTTCTTCATTCCGACACCATTTTCCGGGATAAGGGTTCGTTCACCATCCACAGGCTTGCCGTCAACAATCTTGGCAGCAGGAATCGTGACGTCTTTGATTTTATCCGACAGTTCGGTTATCTCGTTATCATATTCGTCAAGGAAGATAGCGTCCAACTTCACAGCCACCGGTATATCGTTTTGGATGTTCAGATACAATATAACATCTGCTTCCTCAATAGACTTAATCACGCCGTTCGACTGCTTAGCCAGCTCTTCCAGCGATGCTTTCTCCAGCGAGACGTTGCGGATGGTATCGCCGAACGAAACATCCAGACCTTTGTTGAACGTGAACGGCATCTTGAACTCGAAGTCCAGTTTGAACTTGTGCTGGTTCGTCAGTCGGAATTGGTTCATTCCTTTCCCGCGGCTGTCCTTGCGGGTCTTGTCGATATCGAGTTTGTAGTCATAGCCCATCCGTAACACTTCTTTCTCAAAGAACTTGTCAATATGTCCGTTCTCCGGCAGATGGTTGAAGATGATACTGCTATCCGTCACCATCGTACCGATAGGCGCATCGTTTGGAACAAGCGTATACAGATGCTTCTTCGTGCTGGTCGATCCGTTCCACTCGGCGAAGGACTCTGTGCCGTCGGGGTGGATAGCCTTCAGAAAATTGAAGTTCACATCCAGCGGCATGGACAATGCATAGGTAAACTTCAGCTTGATCTCCGGCTCAGTTACCGGAAGAATGGCTTTGTATCCCTGACCTACGGTTACAGGCACTTTCACCTCGTCCGAATCGCGTGTCTCGCTGCCCGGCTCAAAGTAGCCGTACAAAGCTACATAGGACATCATCTCCACCTTGAACGAGAAGTGGAATCCCGATGCAGCTGTAACCACAACATTCTCGCCCGTCTTCAGCGTAATTACGAAGCGAATCGAGGCGGTGTTCAGCACGTTATGGTTTGAGGGTTCCTGGGTCTCGTCCTTCATCATGTTCAGCGTGAAGTTGTCGACCTCAATAGGAATCTCCGAATTCAAGCGGAAATTAGGTATTTCGATGTTCGTGCCCTTGGCGCGACGGAACATCGGACCGAGTTGCATCTCCACCTTCTTGATATCGTTGTCAGAGATAGCCAGATCGGCGCTCTTGGTGATCTTCGTCGAGAATCGTGCAAGATCGATGACCAGACTGTCCAGACGCTCGTTGGAGGTATCGTTGTTCACTCCGTCAAACGTGATTTCCATGTCAAACGGCACATCCACCTCCGTATTGGCGGGCAACACCGACAAAGCAGGGTTCACCGATTGCAACATGATGTCTTTCTCCACTTTACCGATGTAGTTTGCCACGTCAATGTCGTGGAACTCGTTCTCGTAATGCACCTTCATGCCGAGCTCGATGATGCTGTCTTCGTTGATTGTCACATCCGCATCATCCGTAATCAGACCTATCATATCGGCAAACGACGTACTGATCTCGCCGACAGGCATACTCAGGTTCACCCGTGCATTGCCGTCCACTGAGATGTTATTAAAATCCACATCAGTGCGACAACCCGAGAAAAACATCCCTGCCACAGCAAGGAACAATAGATTCTTCAATGATGTTCGTCTCATATAGCTTGTGTTTAAAATTCTGCGTGTATACAAAAAGTGCCACAAAGTTACAAAAAATTTTTGACATTTGCAAATTTTCCTCTTATATTTTTCCAATTTAATGGAAAAAAAATACTACTCCCGTTAAAAAACACGTATTCTTCGATTTTTTTGAACGAAAAATTTGGAAAAATGCTTTTTTTTTCGTAACTTTGTACTTGCAATCTAAATCCCTACGGCCATGAAACTCGCATTCCTCGGTGCTGCGGAAGAGGTAACCGGCAGCAAGCACCTAATCACCACCAACAATGGTCACACCATTCTACTGGATTGTGGCATGTACCAAGGCAAAGGCATGGAGACCGATGCCGCCAACCGTGATCTGGGTTTCGACCCCAAGACGCTTGAATGTGTTGTGCTCAGCCATGCGCACATTGACCATTCGGGTCTGTTGCCCTACATCTACAAGCTCGGTTTCCGGGGTACTGTCTACTGCACGCCCGCCACACGCGACCTCTGCTCCATCGTGCTGGCAGATACCGCTTACATCCAAGCGCAGGATGTGCGCTGGTACAACAAGAAGATGGACCGCCTGCACCAGCCCAAGATTGAGCCGCTGTACGATCTCAAGCAGGTAGATGCCGTGATGAAGCATTTCGTTACCGTCGCCTACGACAGGCCTATCCGCCTGTTTGACGATACGATGCTCACTTTCACCAACTCCGGCCACATGCTCGGCTCAGCTATATGTAATCTGGAGATAACCGAGCAGGAAGGTTACGTAGCCAAGCCATCGAAGAAAGACCAGTGGTACATGGAGAACATGTCTGCCTTTGCACCTGCACCGAAGAATGTCGTGAAAAAGCGCATCGCTTTCACCGGTGATATAGGTCGGCCTGAGAGTCATATCCTCTGTTCACCCCACCCCTTCCCGCAATGCGACTATCTGATCACCGAGTCCACCTACGGTGACCGCCTGCACGAGGGTGAAGAAGTTACCGAGGAAGAGCTGCTCACCGTAGTAGAGAACACATGTATCCGCAAGAAGGGCAAACTGCTCATCCCGTCGTTCTCCGTAGGTCGTACCCAGGAGATCGTCTATGTGCTCAACAACCTCTACAACGACGGCCGTCTGCCGCACATACCGGTATATGTCGACTCGCCGCTTGCCGTCAACGCCACTGAGATCTTCCGCATGTACATGTCCGACCTCAACGAGAAAGTACAAGACACCCTGCGCTACGACGATGATCCGTTCGGCTTCAACACGCTCACCTATATCAAGGATATCAACGAATCGAAAAAGCTCAACCACAGCGACGAACCGTGCATCGTCATTGCCGCCTCGGGCATGCTTGAGGCAGGACGCATCAAGCACCACGTAGCCAACCACATAGCCGACCCAAGCACCACCATCCTTATCGTCGGTTACTGTACGCCTACCTCACTCGGCGCTCGTATACAGGATCCGTCCAAGCGGTGGATAAGTATCTTCGGCATGGACCGCAAGATCAATGCCGACATCATCAAGATTGAGGCTTTCTCAGGTCATGGCGACTACAAAGAGATGACCGACTACCTCACCCGCAGCCTTGATCCCAAGCAGGTGAAGCAGACCTTTATCGTCCACGGCGAACCGCTCGCTCAGGCTGCCTTCAAGGATCATCTGCACGATGCAGGCTTCCGCAACCTGGTCATCCCGAAGAAAAAGGATGAGGTAGAACTGTAGGATTTAGCATATCCGGTTGGCATTCTGCAAATTATTGCCCGTTATCTGCACATCGCAATAGGAATAGTTTGCATTTTTGAAAAAAATGTAGTACCTTTGCACTCCAATCCGCAGAGGTCTCTGGCGATAAATAGGGAAGAGCCAAAATTTGAGTAGGTCAACCAAATAGTAGTGTATACCTCTGTCAGACAATAAAAAAGTAAAACAATGGATTTGATTAAGATTGCTGAGCAAGCATTCGCAGGCGAGAAGAAAGAGTTTCCCGCATTCAAGGCAGGCGACCAGGTAACGGTAGCTTATCGTATTAAGGAAGGTAACAAGGAGCGTATCCAGGAGTTCCGTGGCGATGTAATCGCTATCCACGGCAGCGAGGACAAGAAGCGCTTCACCGTTCGCAAGATGTCGGGCAACGTAGGCGTTGAGCGTATCTTCCCGATGGACTCTCCGTTCATTGAGTCGATTACCGTTAACAAGTATGGCAAGGTTCGCCGTGCTAAACTCTACTACCTGCGCAACCTCACCGGAAAGAAAGCTCGTATCCCCGAGCGCCGCGTAAAGTAAACAGCTTGCTATTCAAAAACAAGAGGGTGTGTCATTTGTTTGGCACACCCTCTTCATGTATCCGATACTGCCTTATCAACAGTCTTCTTTCAGCTTAACGCAGACGCGCTCCCGTTACATCATAGCGTTCGCCGTCGCGGATGATTATTACCCGACCGTTCTCCATGATCTTGCTCGGAGCTGCTTTCGGCGCTACAATCTCGTCCACCGCCGTAGAGGTGGAGGTGTAGATGTCGAAGTTCTCTCCATGATAGGTCAGCGTGAAGCCTGCCGGCAGACTTGTATCACGCGCCGAGCCCATACGCAGGATGGCTCTGCCGCGATGGCCGATGATGGTAGCCGAATACGAATTGGTAGCGGCAGTCTCGTCCTGAACCTCCGACTCCGAGTGTATACCCACCTGCTTGCGGATGGCTATCAGCTGATTGATCTCCTGCTTGCAGGTATACCAGTGCGGCCAAAATACGCACGGCACGCCCGGCATCATCAGCAGATAAGCGTTTGCCAGCACGATTATATCTTTCTTCTGGGTGAGGTCGGTGTTATACGCGATGAACTCACCCGATTGGTTATCGGAGCGGTGGAAGGTGTCATGGTTGTCGATGAACGTCACGGCATAACGCGACAAACCTTTCGAGCGCAAACCTTTGTTCTTCAACGCGCTGTAACTTGAACCGCCTTTCCAGTTGTTGAACTGGTACTTGAGCGGGAAATCAAACGCGAGCGTATTGTAGCTGGCTGCCTCGAGATGAAACTTGATCGTATTGAGGTCGCTCCAGCACTCCGATACCGAGAATTCCGGCTGCGAAGCCAAGTTGTACATCGACAGGTACTGACCGTGATAACCCAAGGTCATATCGTAGCGGAAACCGTCGAAACCGATTGTGTTCTTCATCCAACGGGTATAGGCTTTGCACATGTTCTGCACATAACTGCTCGTATGATCCAGATCGCGACAACCGGCATCGTTCGTTCCGGTATCGCCATTACCGTGCTCAAGGTTTTTGCTGTCGGATTTGCTGTCGTTAAACGCTTCGTCGCCGGAGCATATATACTTGGACGCAATCTGGTAGGTGCCATACGAACCGAAATCGTTTGCCTGGAATCCTTTTGCCCAACCGTTGTTGCTGTTGAAATGGTTGATTACGATATCCGCCAGAGCCTTGCATCCGTGGCTGTGCAGTGCGGAAAGGATTTGCTGGAGTTGCGACTTATTGCCCCACGAACTGCTGAGATTCGAATAGCAGCGGCAGTAATACCCCACTCCGTCGCCGTTGCCCGAAGGAGGGAACCATACGAGGTCGAAGTTCGTACCGATCTCGTCCGCCATATTCAGGAGCGTGGCATATTTGGTATTGGAATAGGTGGTCAGGTTATGCGAGTTCCAGTAGAATGCCTGGAGCATCACTCCCTCATACTCGGATGGCACACCCACCTCGGCAAATTTCGACGGATCAGGCGCCTCATTGCCTATCGAGCCTGTCAGGCATATACGCGTACCGTTGTACGTGATCGTGATGTCCTGCGCCTCGAGGATGCTGAACGTGATATTGTCTGCGCCTCCGGCATACAGGTTCGAGCAGTCTGACGAGAACTTATTCACGCCTATCCACGTGCTCTGGCCGTTGGTCACCTTGAACTCATAACTGCCTGCCGGCACGTTCTGAAAGGTTATCGACCACAAGCCGTCGCCCATATTGGTCATCGGACTGCCATTTACCACCCAGCTCTTACCGTCGCACCACGGATTACCCGCCGAACCGTTACCTGCTACATAGTACGCCGCAAACGAAGGCAGCGAACAGGCCAATACAAGAAAAAAGACAAATTTACGCATAATTACTATATTTCGATACGCAAAGGTACAAAAAAAATCTGATATTTGCAAATGTTTGATGCATTTTTCTTCATTCTATACCGAAAAAGTTCCGTTTTTAATCAAACATGGCTAAAGTAGGCTGTTGTGTGGACATAAAGAAAACAGCCCGGGCAATTGCTCGGGCTGTCGGTTTTGACTGATCAATCGGAATCCTTCGATTCGATTGCCGTCATGCTCTTGGTTGCGATTAACGTACTTGAGTTCCCTGTACGTTGAAGAGCTTGTTGTCGCGGCTGATGTACAGAACGCCGTCAACCATAACCTTCTTAGCCTCAACGGTCAGAACAACGTCCTCAAGACCCTCGGGAACTACCCAGTTAGCTTTCCAAACATAAACAGCAGCGTCGCTAAAGTCGAGCTCAACCCACTTGCAGGGAGTGCCCTTGTAGCTATCCTCTGTCCATACGTCCTTGAACGTAATGTTATCCAGACCTACAGCTGTATCGTCTTCGGTTTTTTTCTGAACATAAACGATCTCGTTATCCCAAGAACCAGCCTCACGGAACTTGAACTGATCGGTAGCTGCAGCCTGAATCTCTGCGAAATACCAGCCGGTATTAAGGAGTTCCATAGCGGTACCTTCCCAGCCATCGAAGCTGCCGATGATTTCAACACCTGCTGCAGGAGCATTTGCCGGAACATTTACAGCAACAACTACGTACTCAGGAGCAGAGGGTTTCTCGCAGTTGGTCCATGAATACAGCGTAGGATCGCCAAGGTCATACGTAAGAGTGGTTTCTTCTCCGAGTGTGATGTTTGCACCATCGTTAAATGCCTTCCACTCTTGGGTTTCAGCATCATATTCCTTAAGCTCGTTGGTCCAGTCAGCACCCCACTCTTCAGAAGAACGGAATTTGAACTCTGAACCTTCAGCAGCTCTGAAGCTAACTTCGAATACAGCGCCGTAGAGGTTGTTGTTCTGACGCTCTGCGGTCTTCAGTTCATTCATCTCCATAGCCTGTTGTGCCCAGTTGTTGAAACCACCGGAGATAGCAGGAGTGATATAATCCTCAGCGTTGCAATCCGGCGAAATCAGTGTAACGCTGTACGTATGATATATAGCGGTACAAGGATTTTTCTTCCAAGCGTCAACGGTGAATACGTTCGGAGCGTCGGCACCGTAGTTGATGAGGTCAATCTCACCTGCAACACCACCTTGAACTACCTGTACACCACCGCGGATAACGGTAGCAGCACCTACCTGATAATCCCAGCTGAAGTTACCACTACCATCCAGCATGATCGGTTTTGCCTGAATACCCTTCTCTGCATCGGGCTCTGCTTCAGGAGCGAAAGAAGCCACATACCAGCCGTCAAAACCAACAATAGCCACTGCCGGAACGCACTCAGAAGCCGTACTCTTCCAACCATTGAACGAACCGGTCAGCACGATGTCGTTACATGCGATGTCATCAGGTACAAAGAAACATACGCAAACATTACCCTGATCGTAGTAATCTGCGAGAACTGCGTCTGACGGAACAACGTCAGCCGATGCAAATGCGCTAATACTCATCAGCGCAGCTGCAAAAAAAGCATAGAACTTTTTCATAATGATTTTTTGTTAATAAAATTTGGTTAATAAAAATTAATTAATAAGTTACACTATATTAATATTAGTAGCCTATTTCTTCATTTATACCTTTTAAGTTTTCATTGGCAGTGACATCCTTTTCCGGAATAGGATATACATTATATTTCGCATCCTTACCGGCCTTATGTCCTTCCCAAACCATAGTAGCGTTCGGACCTGCAAATTGTCCAAATCGAATCAAGTCGGTACGGCGACGACCTTCGCACCAGAACTCTTTTGCCCACTCAACCATTAACGATTCGTCGTCCAGCGTTGTAATCTCCGGAGCGTTGGCACGACGACGCAGGCAGTTGACAGCCTCTACAGCCGGAGTCAGTTCGCCTGTACGGTAGCAAGCCTCGGCATACGTCAAATAAGCCTCGGCAAGACGGAACAAAGGAATATCCGTATCCGGCCATTTCGGCTCGCCAACAGGCGAAGCCCATATCCACGGAGCTTCTACGATAGAATCATTACCATTGATGTCCTTTAGCGTTGTCGTCTTTGCGGTAGAGTATATACCATTGAACTTAAGAACTGACCACGATGCGTAAAGGTCAGCGGCTTCATTACCGGTCAACGACATCTTCTTTCCGGCCTGTGTTATTGAGGCCATGATAGCACGGTCGTCGCCTAAAGCTACCGGCATCTGATACTCATTGAGCGCTATAGTAGACGCCTTGTTCTTGTCAACCCAGTAAAATACAAACTCCGGCGACGAGCGGAAGCACGACCATGTATCCGTCGAGCCGAAAGGTACATAGTTCGCATCGCGCATGGCGCTGACAAGGAAGCGTGAACCACCCCAGTTCAGGCAATGGATAGCATCCTGATAGATGAGGAAGATCGCCTCATTTTGAGCACCGTTATTATCATTATCTCCCATAAACAGCTGCTGGTAAGCAGAGAAGTAAACATGGTCATCCGTACGCTCAGCAGCCAAGTCAACGGCCTTCTTCGCGGATTTGTCATAGCCATGCAGGGAGTATGAGCTGTCCATCAATTTCTTGGCATACTGCTTGGCATCAGCATAGCGCGGTGCGCCATCGCGAGCACCCAGTGCGGATTCATTATATACTTCAGCATTGAGGTAAAGACGCATCAGCAGGAACCATGCACATGCCTGATCCACACGGTATTTATTGCTTCGCTGTCCTGCCTGGATAATATACGGATCGGATGCCAACTCCAGACATTCTGTCTCCAACCATTTGAACAACTCCGGACGAGTAGTCGGCATCGGTTTGTTGGGAGATACAGTCAGTGAGAACGGCACGCGATAGAACATATCCAACAGATAGTAGAAGTTTATCGCACGCAGCATCCGTACTTCTGCACGCTGAGCTAACGTCTCGGCATCCGTATAATCGACAGTCTTGTCCAGGAATGAATTGCATAGCGTAATATCAAAGTTCAGACGGGAATACAAGCCATATACCAAGTCGTTGCTCGAGCTCCAGGTCAACGTACGGATATCAGCCAAGCCTACATCGTTCCATATCCACCAACCTTCGTCTGTACAGAACTCATTCAGTTCCCAGAACATACGATAGAAGGACGATGTACCCTCGTCAATGCCATCCACGTCTCCGTTACCATCCGGACCTTTCTGGCCGGTCGTACCGAACGTAGCGTAGCATTTAGCGAACACCGCATCCTTGTTAAATTTAGTGTCCGTATTAGGATCCAATGGCGTTCTATCAAGCGAGCACGCTGTCAGACACATACCTAATAAGGTAGCAAAGAATATTTTTGTGTATTTCATAACGCTGTTTAATTTTAAGTTTTCTTTATTCTACTTATCCTCTTACTTATTAGAATTGGAGGGTGATACCCATCACCGTGGTCATACTACGGGGGTAGATGTTATTATCAATACCGCCACCTACTTCAGGGTCAAGTCCCTTGTATGAAGAGAACACGCAGGGGTTAGATACGGTAACGTAAGCACGTCCCTGTACCTTCTTGTTGAAACTATAGCCGAGTGTGATGTTATCAATACGCAAGAATGAAGCACGCTCTACAAAGAAGTCAGAAGCATACCAGTTGGAGTTGTTGATGACTTTTCCGTCCTTGGGATCTACACCAATCTCGTAGGCCTGTGTCTCAGAGTTCCATACATACGTACGGATATCATCGCTACGCATGTTGTCGCCGTAATAGCAAGTGAAAGCAGATTTCAAGATGGAGTGATAACCGCCATTCTGGTTCTGGTATACCTTATCAGCCTCTACCCATTGTAAGTTGCCCGCCAAAACATCGTTGTATACATAGTTGCCGATATTGGCACGCAGCGTGATGCCCAGGTCAAAGCCGTAGAACTGGAACTTTGTTTGCAGACCCATGGTAACAGGTGCAGCAGGGCTGTGGTAGATATACTTATCATTATCGTTGATCTGACCATCCTTATTGCGGTCTACGAAATAATGACGTACTACACCGTTCTCATCGGTCATTGCCTTCGTCTCATATACGAGGAAGGAGCTTGCGGCTTCGCCTACTTTATGAGCTTGGATGGTATTACCCGTACCCGAACTGATACCGCCTGTCGGCACAAAGTAATCGGGATCATCTGACAGCAACTGGGTGATCTTGTTCTGATTCCATGCTACATTGTATCCCAAATCCCACTTGAAGTTCTTATTATCAACCAGCACGGCATTGATGGCGAACTCTATGCCTTGGTTGTAGAGGCTACCGATGTTACCCAGCATCTGGTTCTTGAAGTTAGAGCCTGCCGATACATTCACTGTACTGAGCAAGTCTTTCGTACGACGATGATAGTAGTCAATATTACCGTTGATACGGTTGTTCAGGAATGCAAAGTCAATACCGATATTGCTGGTATATGTTTTCTCCCAAGTAAGGTCGGTATTATATACACCCGGACGGCTGGTATAATACACTGCGTTACCGTTAGCATCTGTGCCTGCATACAGCGGATTGGCTGTTCCGCCATCCAAAACAGGGTAGAATGCATGATCCTGAGCCGTGGTGTAAGTCGGCAGGTAGTAATAGTCTACACCCAAGTTCTGCTGACCGGTGATACCGTAGCCCAGACGGAGCTTGAAGTCGTTCACCCAGTGTACATCTTTCATGAAGGTCTCCTTAATCTTCCAGCCTATAGCCAAAGACGGGAACAGACCCCAACGTGCATTCTGTCCTTTTGAATTCAGTTTAGCGAAGCGGGATGATGCATCCGCACGGAACGTAGCCGTAACGAGCAGCTGATCCCAGCCGTTCCAGTTGATACGGCCATATACTGACTGAAGCGCATTATCCGTGATATATACAGAGGTATATCTGTTATACGGCTTGCCTGCCAATTCAGGGTCCTTATTCGTAGTCTGGTAAGTGCCCCAACCATCGCTTTGGGTGTGACGGTAGAAATATTGGTTTTCGTAACCCACCATCACATCAAAATGCTGATTACTCTCTTCCCAATCATGTCCATATTGGGCATATGCTGAGAACTGCAGGTTGTACTTGCTCATGTCGCTCCAGCCGTCCCATCCGAAGTAGTGATTGTCATATCCATAGATTGACGTTGTCGTTTTCTGCTTACCATAGGAATAGTCAGCACCGAAATTAGCATGAATATGCAAATCTTCGAAACCGTGGATCTTGTAGTCAACCTCGATATTTCCCACAAACGAACCGGCATTCGCACGGTCGTTCTTGTGCGCCAATGCAGCGGCAGGGTTGCCTGTTGTCTGTGCATTCGTTGTATAAGGCCATGCATCGTCGTTATATCCGGAAGGAGAAACAACGCGCTGGTAGTAGCCGTCAAACCAGCCGTCAAGAACGTTTTGTGCAACCAGCACATCTCCGTTGGCATTTACCGCCTCACCTCTTACGGGCATGGTAGGATCCATCGAAAGAGCGGCACCGACAACGCCGGCAGGATAATGGTTGTAGATATACATTCCCTTGGTATTGATATTGAATACCAGGTGATTGTTCAAGAACGACGGGTTGAGATTGATCGAAGCCGTAACACGCTGCATTTGCGATGTCTTAATCGCACCGTTTTGCAGCGTATAGCCCACCGATGCACGATACGGCATATCCACTACATCGTTCTTTACACCACCCATGATTGATACGTTATGGTCGGTAGATATGGTGGTACGATAGATCTGATCCTGCCAATCCGTACTGGCGGTACCCAACGAGTTCGTCTTCTCTTCACCATGACCTAAAGCGGTTGCATATCCGCGAAGCTCGTCTGCAGTAAACACTTGCGTCCGATTGGTCAGCGTACCGATCGACATGTTACCGGCGTAACTTACTTTAGGTTTGCTGCCTTTGGCACCTTTCTTCGTAGTGATCAGGATGACGCCGTTCGAAGCGCGACTACCATAGATGGCAGTTGCCGATGCGTCCTTGAGGACCGTAAAGCTCTCGATATCATTAGGGTTGACCATCGATAGCGGGTTAGCTACACCCTGAATACCATTATCATCCATTGCCAAACCATCGATAACGATAAGCGGGCTGTTGGAGGCGTTCAGCGAAGCACCACCACGAATAGTGATTGAGCCTGCACCACCCGGGGTACCGTCGGCTGCCACTACGTTCACACCGGCAATCTTACCCTGGAGCATGTCCTGAGCGTTGGTGGTCAAACCTTTGTTCATTTCATCGGGCTTGATAGCCGTAACGGAGCCGGTAGCATCACCTTTCTTCACTACACCATAACCTACTACCACTACCTCTTCCAGCAGCTCGGAGTCTTCACCCATACGAACGTTCATCTGAGGGGCTGCATCCAATACCTGAGTCTTATAACCCATATAGGAGATGGAGAGTTTGGCTCCCTGTTGAACGGTTAAATCGAAATTACCGTCAAAATCGGTAATCGTACCATTAGTAGTACCTATCTCGAGGATAGAAGCACCAATAATGGGTTCATCATTAGCAGCATCTATCACAGTACCATGCACCGAGAGCTGAGCGAATGCTGACAGTCCCACAAATAGAACACATGAAATCAGCAGAGCGCGAAGATTGAATATATTGTTTTTCATATTCGATTATTTTTTCAGGTTATGATAAATCACGTTATCCAGCGTAAATGCACTTTCCGAATAAGCGGACATTTGCAGCGTCTCATCTGCGCTGCTGTCGGTATGTTTGAACAGCACATCAAATGAGCCGTCCTGAACCTTTGCAAAACTCCAATGATTGGCTGAGTCTGCAAATACACGGGTAGCAGGTTGTTCATCAATAGTGAATGTGATAATCGTATCATTCTTGCTCGGATCCTGCACTTGAGGTAAAATAACTGTATCCGGCGTAACGATGTTAACCTGCTCACCTTTTGACCAAGCCAATGTCTTTCTATGAGAAGCAGCATCATCATAGAAGCGGATATACGAAATCTTCTGCGAAGCAACGCCTACTGCGATCTTTTCCGCATGTTTGAAACGGCCGGTAATCGTATCTACAACGATGGTCTTGCCCTGACGGTGAGTAACATACCAGGTGGTATCCATTGTCCAGTGATCCTGCATCACATAAATCGGGTCATACGCTGCCCAATCGGAGTTAGCTACATTCGTAGCAATCGAAGAAGCTATATCAACCAGAGCTTCCTTCTCTGACAATTTCACTTCATCTAACGTAAATACATTATTAAGATAAACCAAATGCAGTACTTCATCACCTGCAACGAGTTTGGCTTTTCTTCCTAACATAGTATTCGAGAAATCTTCCCACTCAAACGAATAGGTCTTCGACTCAGACACAGCTGCAATGCCGTCTCCAAACGAGAAGTCTTTTTTCTCTACCGTATTGTCTGCATGATTAAAATGGAATTGAATGACGTCCATATTGTAGCCGTTCACATTCATTTGGCTGCAATACTCCAGAGTCTGGAAGGTCTCTTCCGAGATTTTCCCCAGTGCATCTTCTACGTCAATCTCATTCTTTTTACAGCCGACAAAGGCTGTCACAATGGCCAAAGCCATGATTAGAATTGTAGATTTGTTTTTCATAATGTTTGATTAGTATTTTTTTTATTTATTTACTCATCTTTCTCGCGGATCAGGAATACCGCAAATGCTCCGCATAGCAGCAGCACGCCTGCCACTACCAGCATACCTACCTGCTCACCGCCGCAGAAGGTCTTCAGTATCAGTCCGCCTATCAGCGCAGCGCATATCTGCGGCAGGCAGATCGTGCAGTTGAACAGGCCCAGATAGTAGCCCATGTTCTCACCCTTCAGCGAGTTGGTGAAGATCGTGAACGGCAGCGCCAGCATGGCAGCCCAAGCCGCACCGATCAGACCGTACGACATGAACAGCACGTACTGGTTCGTCACGAACATCGTCGATATGAAGCCTGCTGCACCTACTGCCAGCGAGATGGCGTACGCACCCTTGTTGCCTACCCATTTCTCCAGCGGCGAGAGCACCAGCGCCCACACCAGCGAACCTACTGCCTGTACCATGAATACGATACCTACCCAGTCACCTGCGTCCTGGAATTCAGCCACAGCCGTCGACAAGCCGTCCCAACCGAAGCATTGCGCTGCTATCGCGCCGTTAGAATAGGTCCACATGAATAGGAACGCACTCCAGCAGAAGAACTGTACCAGACCTACCGTCCAGAAGGTCGACGGAGCCTCAGCCAGCAGATGGATGAAGCCCGGATCGCTTTCTTCCTTCTCTGCCTTCGGGTCGATACCATGGAACTCTGCATACTCCTTCGGAGGCATCTCCTTCACTGCAAAGAATGTATATAGTACGCACGCGATAAGGATGGCGGCGCCGATATAGAACGACCATTTCACGCTATCAGGTATCACGCCCTCCGGAGCCAGGTTGCTGATGCCTATCCAGGCAAAGAAGTACGGGAATACGTACCCCACTACCGATCCGGCGTTGCACAACGCCGACTGGATGGCGTAGGCCGTACCCTTCTGCTCCTCGTTCACCATGTCGCCTACCATCATCTTGAACGGCTGCATGGCTATATTGATACTCGTATCCAGGAACATGAGGCTGAACAATCCGAACCACATCGCGGCATTCAAACCCAGAAACAAGCCTTGCGAGAACGTGAAGTCACCCGCATTTGGCAGCAATATCATCACCGCCACGGCTATCAGCGCACCTACCAGCAAGTAAGGTTTGCGCCGGCCCAGACGGGTCCACGTCTTGTCCGAATACTTGCCTATCAGCGGCTGGACGATCATACCCATCAACGGAGGTAGCACCCAGAAGAAACTCAACTGATGAGGGTCAGCACCTAATGTGGCAAAAATACGCGAGATGTTGGCGGACTGCAGCGCGTAAGCAATCTGTACGCCGAAGAATCCGAAACTCAAATTAAATAGTTGCCCGATTGAGCGATTCGTGTTGGCCATAGTATAGCACTATTTTATTGTTACATCTTCAAGTTTATTAGGGCAAAATATACCCTGACTTTACAAACCGGCTGCAAAGTTACAATTTTTTTTTGGAATTTGCAAATATTTTGCCGAAAAAATTTGCAGATATAGAAACTTTTTTGTATATTTGCCTAAATTTTCGAAATCGCATGACTAGACACGAGCAATTGATCGCTGCATTGCAGCACAATTTTGGGTTTGACAACTTCAAAGGAAACCAGGAAGCCATCATCAATAATGTGATGGATGGAAAGAACACGTTCGTCCTGATGCCTACCGGTGGCGGCAAGAGTCTTTGCTACCAGTTGCCGGCGTTGCTGATGGACGGCGTTGCCATTGTTATCTCGCCGCTGATAGCCCTGATGAAGAATCAGGTGGATGCCATGCGCAGCTATTACGACGAGGATAGCATTGCCCATTTCATCAACTCCTCACTCTCCCGTCCGGAGATCCATGCCGTGCACGACGATATCATCGCCGGCAAGACCAAGCTGCTCTATATGGCGCCCGAAGGATTGCAGAAGTCCGAGAATGTCGAGCTCCTACAAGGCGTCAAAGTCAGCTTCTATGCCATCGACGAGGCGCATTGTATCTCCGAGTGGGGACATGATTTCCGGCCTGAGTACCGCAATATCCGTCCGCTTATCGAGAAGATCGGCGCGGCGCCTATCATCGCCCTCACCGCTACCGCTACGCCCAAAGTGCAGCAGGATATCCAGAAGAACCTTGTCATCACCGATGCCACGATCTTCAAGTCATCCTTCAATCGGCCCAACCTCTATTACGAGGTACGACCCAAGACCGAGGATGTCAACAAGGATCTGGTCCGCTTCATCAAGCAGATGGACGGCAAGTCCGGTATAGTATATTGTATGGCGCGTAAGGAAGTGGAATCGATGGCGCAGATCCTGCAGGTGAATAATATCTCTGCCCTGCCCTATCATGCCGGCATGGATACCGAGGAGCGCTCCAAGAATCAGGATGCTTTCCTCATGGAGAAATGTCAGGTCATCGTAGCCACCATCGCTTTCGGTATGGGTATCGACAAGCCCGACGTACGTTTTGTCATCCATTATGATGTGCCCAAGTCGCTCGAAGGCTACTATCAGGAGACCGGCCGTGCCGGACGTGACGGCGGCGAAGGACGATGTCTCTGCTTCTACTCGCCCAAGGATATCGAGCGCCTGCGCTCTTTCCAGCAGGACAAGAGCAGGCAGGAGAACAATATGCAGGAAGCGGAGATTTCCAACCAGCTGCTGGCGGAAACACAACAGTACATGGAGGCTTCCACCTGCCGCCGACGCTTGCTCCTGCACTATTTCGGCGAGCGATATACCGAGGAGAACTGCGGATGCTGCGACAATTGCAACAAAGTCTTCCGCCAGTACGATGCTACCGAGCTGCTCGGATTGATGATCGAAACCGTCCAGGACTGCAACGAGCGCTTCAAACCCGAACATATCATCGATATCCTTCACGGCAACGATACGCCCGACGTGCTCAGCTTCGAGCATAACAAGCTCGAGAACTTCGGCATCGCCTCCGATGAGGAAGAGTCACTGCTGCAAGCCATCATGAAAGAAGCGCTGCTGCACGGCTTCCTCCAGAAGGATGCCAACACCTACGGCAGCGTACATATCACCCCGCAAGGCAAGAAGTTCCTGCGCAAGCCCTCCAAGTTCGAGATTCCTATCGAGGTAACGAGCGAAGATGCCGAAGAGAATATGCAGCAGCACATGATCGGCTCTTCGGCCGCCGACGACGAGCTGTTCAGCATCCTCAAAGATCTGCGCAAGAAGATGGCCAAGATCCACGAGGTACCGCCCTACGTCATCTTCCAGGACCCCAGCCTCGAGGCCATGGCTACCTTCTACCCCATCACCGTGGAAGAGTTGCAGAACATCCCGGGCGTAGGTGCAGGTAAAGCCAAACGATATGGCGCAGAGTTCCTCAAGGTCATCAAGGAGTATGTCGAGGAGAACGAGATCATCCGTCCCGAAGACCTGCGCGTCAAGACCGTGGCGCATAAGTCTGCCCACAAAGTGGCTATCATCGAGGCTATCGACCGCCGAGTGGCGCTTGACGATCTTGCCATCCGCTTCGGCATGTCTATCGAGGAACTGATCAAAGAGGTCGAGGCGATCGTCTATTCCGGTACCAAGCTCAATATCCGTTACTTCCTTGAGGAGGTGATCGACCCCGATGCTGTCGAGGAGATCTACGACTATTTCAAACATGCCGAGTCCGACAATATCAAGAAAGCCATGGAGGAGCTGGGCGAGGATTACTATACCGAAGTCGAAGTGCGTCTCGTCCGCATCCAGTTCCATAGCGACCTGGGCAACTAATCCTGTCCGTTTGCATCGGATAGTCTGTATCCAAAAGAGGAGGTCACCGATTGGGTGACCTCTTCTCTTATGCCTGTCTGCGTTGTGCAGACGATAGGTTGGCGCGTTACGGCTTATTCGCCAAAATCAGGAGTAGCGGTAGCAGCCTGCTGCTCGGAAGCAGCGTCCTGTACCTGATTGGCAATGGCGCTCTCACCCTCGTGCAGGGCGTTGCGCTGCTGGCTCTTATGTACGCCTACGGCCAGGATGCTCAGGAAGGCGATGATGCCCACCAGCGTCCAAGTGGTTTTCTCAAGAAAATCGGCGGTCTTCGGAGCACCCATCACCTGGTTGCCTCCTGCAAAATCAGCTGCCAAACCTCCACCTTTGCTGTTCTGGATCAATACCAGCAATACCAGCAGGATGGATGCAATAATAATCAGTGTGATAAATAATGTATACATATTCTTATAATTTTATTTTCGTTATCTCGCTTTCTGCGCGCTTTTTGAGGCATACCGAACACCGGTTTTACCCGTTGCCGCATAAAAAGCCTACAAAGATACAACTTTTTTCTGATATTTCCAAATTATTTTGCATTTTTCTGCAAAATTGTTTCGTTTGTGCCTCTTTTTTATGCCTTTGCTTACCACTTTGCCACGGTATCGTTATAAATGCTCTCGGCAATCTCGGTGATCATCTGCGAGCATAGTTCGTCCTGCACATCGCTCAGCAGTTGTGACGAATCGAAGGTCTGATAGGCTGAGTAGGTCTTCTCAAAACTCTCTTCGGGACTCTTGTTGTTGGTGAACCGTACTTTCACGGTTACCGTCAGTTTGGTTTCTGCCGACAGGTTGTCTGCCGATATGGCCATAGGCGTCAGGGCGTAGTCGGTTATCTCACCTTCCAGCTCCAGATCGCCGCCTTTGCGCAGCACTTGCAACCTGGTCTGGCGAGAATAGATGTCGCGTATACCTTCACTCAGGTTGGTCGACAGGTTCGGATTGACCAGCGCGGCATTGTTGGGGAAGTCGGCTATCGAGATGGATTGCGTCTTCGTATAATCGATGCTCGCACCGTTGAAGCGGTACGTTATCAGGCACGACGGCAGTATTGCCATCGTCGCAAGGATTACTGCTATCCCCACTACCCTGCTTATGCTTGTCCGTATACCTCTCATCATGCTGTCGGGTTTGTTTTATAAAGAGGCTTCTTTTAGTCGTCTGTATAGCGTCCGCTCGCTGATACCCAGTTCGGCGGCAGCTTCCTTGCGGTTGCCGTCATGGCGCTCCAGCGCTTTGCGTATCATCTCTTCCTCCATGCTGCCTACGGTCTGCGGCTCATGGTGTACCGGTTCGTTCACCACTACCTCCGGCTCACGTACTTCTTCGGCATCCAGCACCTCTTGTGCCTGTACCACTTCCGCATCGTGGCGGATGTTTGCAGGCGGCATGCTTACTGCCGCACCTTTCGTAGCTACAGCCATCTGCTGCTTGAGTTCGGCTATGTCTTTTTTCATGTCGAACAGCACTTTGTACAGCAGTTCTCTCTCGTTCATGTAGTGGTCACCGGTGTTGCGGCTCGTGGTCTGACCGAACAGAGTAAGCTGCTGTACCTGTTCGTTCTGCGGCAGGTAGTGCTCCAAGGCTTCCGCCGTGATCTCGCGTCGCTGTTCCAGTATACATATCTGCTCCGCTACGTTCTTGAGCTGGCGCACGTTGCCGTACCAGTAGTAGCTCTTCAGCATCTGTGTCGCTTCCTCGGTCAGCTGGATGCGCGGCATGCGGTAGCGGTCGGTGAAGTCGGCTACGAACTTGCGGAACAGCAGGGGTATATCATCTTTCCGTTCGCGCAGCGCGGGTACGCGTATTTCTACGGCATTCAGGCGGTAATACAGGTCCTCGCGGAAGCGCCCTTCAGCTATGGCGCGCTTCATGTCCAGATTGGTGGCTGCCACCACGCGTACGGATGTCTTCTGCACTTCCGACGAACCCATGCGGATGAACTCGCCTGTCTCCAGCACGCGCAGCAGTCGTGCCTGCGTGGGCAGGGGTAGCTCGCCTACCTCGTCCAGAAACAGCGTTCCGCCGTTGGCTTCCTCAAAATAGCCTTTCCGCTCGGCACGCGCGTCCGTATAGGCGCCCTTCACATGGCCGAACAGCTCGCTGTCAATCGTTCCTTCGGGTATGGCACCGCAGTTCACGGCAAAATACTTGGCATGCTTGCGCGGCGAGCAGGCGTGGATGATCTGCGGAAAATGCTCCTTGCCTACGCCCGACTCACCCGTCACCAGCACACTCAGGTCGGTCACTGCCACCTGGGCTGCCACCTCGATGGCCCTATCCAGCAGCGGCGAACCGCCTATGATGCCAAAACGGGACTTGATATTTTGTAACTCTTGCGTCGTCATCGTGTCGGTTTTCTAAATCGGCTACAAAGATACAAATATTTTCTCATATTTCCAAATATTCCGTTCAAACCCCTTTATTTTGTCATATAGATATTCGATTTTGTTCATTTCTCTTGCAATTTTCACCCGAAAATTTGCATATTTCAAAAAAATGTTGTACCTTTGCACCCGCTTTTGCGAAAGCGAGGGTCCATTAGCTCAACTGAATAGAGTACCACACTACGGATGTGGGGGTTGCAGGTTTGAATCCTGCATGGATCACAAAACAAGGCGGTGTGTCAGTTCTGACGCACCGCCTTTAGTATTGCTAAAGGTCTATTTTATCGCCATGCAACTGTCCGAAGTTATCCAAGCCATGCATGCCGACCTCCGAGGTTCGGCTGCCCTACTCTCCTCTCTTGATGTCCGTTATCTGCTTACCGATAGCCGGTTGTTAGGTTCGTCCCTGGCTCCCGAAGCTGCCGGTACGCTGTTCTTTGCCCTGCGTACCTGCAAGAACGACGGCGCACGCTATATCCCTGATCTTTACGCCCGGGATGTGCGCATGTTCGCTGTCAGCAGTCTGTCGGCTGCCGGTGAGCAGGCTTCTATGCCCGATGCCACTTTTCTTGTGGTGGATGATACGCTGGCTGCATTGCAGCGTCTGGCGGCATACAAGCGCTCGCTCTACGATGTGCCCGTCATCGGCATCACAGGCTCCAACGGCAAGACCGTCGTCAAAGAGTGGCTCTACGAGCTGCTCAAGGATGATTACTGCATCGTCCGCTCGCCTAAGTCCTACAATTCGCAGATAGGCGTACCGCTCTCCGTATGGCAGATGAACGATCAGACCAATCTTGCCATCTTCGAGGCAGGCATCTCCATGCCCGGCGAGATGGCACGGCTCGAACCTATCATCCGTCCTACCATCGGCGTCGTAACTTTCATCGGCGAGGAGCATGGCGAGAACTTCCCCAACCTGGAAGCCAAGCGAGCCGAGAAGATGCAGCTGTTCGCCCGTTGCCCGAAGGTGATAGAGGATCCTATGCATCAGAATGTGCGCACCTGCGCAGCCGTCATGCGCGCGCTTGGGTACGATGAAGATACAATCAGCCGGCGCATCCTGCGGCAGACCCACGAGACCGTCATGCGCGTCAACCTGTCGGCCCTGACGGATAACGTGCGCACCTTTCGCCGGATGCTGCGTCCGTCCACGCGCCTGACGTGCATGGTCAAGGCGTTTGCCTACGGAGCAGGCAGCGTGGAGGTAAGCAAAGCGCTGCAGCAGGCGAAGGTAGCCGACTATCTGGCTGTCGCCGTGGCGGACGAAGGTGTCGAGCTGCGCAAAGCAGGCGTCACGCTGCCCATCATCATCATGGATCCCGAGGTGGCGGCCATGAATCTTATTCTGGAGAACAACCTTGAGCCGAACGTCTATTCGTTTGCCTCATTGGAGCAGGTCATCACTGCCGCTACCGAGAAAGGTCTGGAGGACGTACCTATCCATATCAAGATCGATTCGGGCATGCACCGGCTGGGCTTCTACCGCGAGGAGATGATCCGTCTCACCCAAAGGCTGCATAGCACCCGTGCCGTCAAAGTGCGCTCCGTGTTCAGCCATCTGGCGGGTAGCGACGAAGCGCAGTTCGATGCGTTCACCTTGCAGCAGATAAGCTATTTCACCGGTTGCGCCGAGGCGCTGCAAAGCCAGCTGGATTATCCGATTATGCGCCATATATGCAATTCTGCCGGTATCGAGCGCTTTGCCGATTACCAGTTCGACATGTGCCGCCTGGGTATCGGCATGTACGGCATCTCGTTTGCCGGAAACAGCCTGCGCAACGTCTGCTCGCTGCAAACAACCATCCTCTCCGTCAAGACCGTCAAGGCGGGTGAGACTATCGGCTACGGACGCCATACCACGCTCAGCGAAGACCGGCTGATTGCGGTCATCCCTATCGGCTATGCCGACGGTTTCGACCGGCGCTTCTCCAATTATGGCGGTGAGGTCATCGTGCGCGGGCAGCGCTGTCCCGTCGTAGGTAATGTGTGCATGGACCAGGCTATGGTTGATGTTACGGGCACGGATGCCCAGATTGGCGATATCGTCGAGGTATTCGGCGAGCGTTTGCCCCTGCAGGAACTCTCCGACCGGCTCGGTACTATCCCCTACGAGGTGCTTACCTCCGTTTCCCGCCGTGTGCAACGTGTGTATTACTACGAATAAAGGCTGTCTGCCATGATTGGCTGAGCTACCCATGATCAAGTGCGAGAACATATCCATCGGTTACGGCAGTCGTGTCATCCAGCACGACCTCTCTTTCACGCTTGCCGATGGCACGCTTACTGCCCTGTTGGGCGCCAACGGCTGCGGTAAATCCACTCTCCTCCGCACCCTTGCCAACCTCCAGCCGCCTCTCAGTGGCTCCTATAGTCTAACAACGCAGCTCACCAACAGCGCAGCTCATCAACAGCGCCAGCTCACTAACAGCGATAGCTCACAAACAGCGCAGCTCCTCGCCCTCGTCCTTACCGAGCGCCTCAGCGTCGAGAGTGCTACCGTGCGCGATGTGGTGGCCATGGGGCGCTATCCATACACCTCTTTCCTCGGTACGCTCAGCGCCGCCGACCATCGCATCGTCAACGATGCTATGCAGCAGGTGGGCGTAGCCGAACTGGCGGACACGTTCTACAACGACCATTCCGACGGCGAGAAGCAACGCATCCTCATTGCCAAAGCATTGGCTCAACAGACGCCGGTCATCCTGCTCGACGAACCTACCGCCCACCTCGACCTTCCCTCGCGTATCAAGACGCTCAACCTCTTGCAGCGCATCGCCCACGAGCAGCAGAAGACTATCCTCATCTCCACCCACGAACTCGATCTGGCTCTCCGCACCGCCGATCAGGTGCTGCTCATGTTCCCTCCGCAGCAAGGCATCCTCCTCGACACCCCTGCCGCTATCCTCCGCGGCGATGCCCTCTCCCGCGCCTTTGGCATGGATGTCTTTAGCCAAGGATAACGAATTTTTCAGACTTATTTTGAAAATATTGGTGACGCTGTTGTCGCTGTGTCGCTGTTTTTATAGGATATTTTGCTGCATATAATACAAAGTATCAGAAAGATAGCAAAGAGCGACAAGAGCGACACAGCGACATGCACAAAACTTCGTCAGATGACATTTGACCTATCAAACGATGTAGATGGGGTCTTGCGGGGGTCTTTAGGGTGTGGGTAAAGTCTAGGATTCCGTAGATAATGGAGTGGAAACGGGCCGATAATGGAGTGGAAATGGAAGGGAAATGGGCCGCGGATGAAGAGTAGTTGAGAGTCCGATCAAGATAGGTATTGCCTCTGGTAATAATCAACAAATATACAACCAATATCTAACCAATAACTAACGTTTTTTATTTCTGTATTATATACGTAGTATATAATACTATTGGGTTGTTGTTTGTCCAAAATTACCCAAAAATTAACCCAAAAATATTATTCAATATTAGTACTGTTGCGATAAAGTTAGAAAAAAAACAAACAAAACCCTTTTGAGTGTTTTGTAGCTTCGCTACTTGTGCTAATTGCCGTCAAAAACTCCTCGAAAGTGAACTTTCGGATAGTTTTTGTCATCAATTATCACCACTCTACGAGCAAAACACTCAAAAGCAAATAAACACAAAAGACAAACCGCAAACGCGTAAGAAAACAATGTAGGCACATAAAAAATTGCACTGGCGAAAGTGGCAATAATGGCGATATTGCCAATATTGCCAATATTGCCATTACATTTTTCAGCCTGTTCTTAGCCCTAAAGGGCACGATTATTTCCTTTTTATATGCCAAAAGGAACAGGCTTGACCATACATTAATTCAGCAGTAAAGAAACAAAAAATTCTCAACATATGCAAGAAAAATTCTCAATCTGCGGTGAAAAAATTCTCAAAGTCGTTGTTTTTCTCACATAGAGTTTCAAAAAATGTTCTATGCTCGCGCCGTCTGTCGCGAGTTGCATCATCCATTCCATTGCATGCTTGCGAGCACAGGACACCAATTGTCCAAATACGATTTGAACGTAACGGACGAAGATGAATGCCCGAATGAAAAGGTCAAAGGGTCAAAAGGGTCAACGGATTTCTCGCACAAGTCATGTGTAAGCTTGTTCCCTTCGGTGAACGAAAGGGAACAAGTTTACAATCATCACAAGACATTAAATCAATCAATTACATTTCCACCCTGTTCTTAGCCCTAAAGGGCACGATTATTTCCTTTTGATATGTAAAAAGGAACAGGCAATCCCCAAAACAGGCTTGGAGTGAAGTTAGACGGAATATGATTCCGCGGAAAGGGAAAGGTAAACGCGAGGCTGACGACTCGCGCACTTAACAAAAAAATGAACGATCTCGTAGTTTGCCAATTTTGCCAACTTTGCCAGTGCAGATTTTTCATTCTCGCTCATGGAAATCGTGAAAACTACCCCACGCGAGCACAGGACACCAATTGTCCAAATACGATTTGGACGTAACGGACGAAGATGAATGCCCGAATGAAAAGGTCAAAGGGTCAAAAGGGTCAACGGATTACTCGCACAAGTCATGTGTAAGCTTGTTCCCTTCGGCGAACGAAAGGGAACAAGCCAGCAATCGTTACAAGACATTAAATCAATTAAATACATTTTCGGCATGTTCCCTTTTACATATCAAAAGGAACAGGCTTGGAGTGAAGACAGTTGGGGATTATAAAACTTTGACTCCTACAATATGTACTCCAATGGATGCTTACTGGAAACCGGGATCACCGGTCGGTGGATAGCGGAAGTCGTACACCTCATGCCCTGCGTCTCGCAAAGCCTGTACCACTTCGGGATAATATGTATTCCTCCACGAGGATGCTACGTAGATGTGCATATGATTTAGTGTTTCATTTTTGCCAATCTATGCCACGGAGGCAAGCCGGTAGTTTGGTGCATGCAGCCTTATGGTGTGCGACGCACTCACAACAATTTCCGTGACGAGGACAGTCTTTAGGACAAGGGCAATCTATGTCATTATGTGGACAGGGCATAGTCGGCGCTATTTTCTTACAATTATGTGTGAATTTGTGAAAGTGTGAAAGGAGAGATTCTACTTATGAAGCATCTTACTTGGGATTAGTGAGAGAACATAATTCATTAGTTCTTCCCTATAGGATGCTTGGCGGATCAATTCAACCAATTCCTCATCTTTTTCAACACCACTATAAATATCTTGTAAATTTATAATCGCCAAAACGAATTGTACATTTTCTAAAAACGAAAAGTACATCTTTTTCACACTTTTTGACACAAAAATGAGCAGCTGAATTTCTCAGTTGCTCATTTTCTATAATCGCGTTTTTTGCCTGTTTTTCAGGCTTGTTTCAACGCTCTTTCAATGTCGTTTCAAATCCAATGCAAAAGCGTTGAGCCGCAAAATCCTTTCTCAAATACAAACCAAGCATAATTGACTGCTGATGATTTGTAAGTCTCAAAATCGCCGTTCTTTGCGCACACAATGCGAGACGAAAACAAATACAGTTCTTTCAATACTCCGCGCGAATAAATGCGTTGAAAGCGTGATTTTCCTGCCAAAATGTTCACGTTCAGCAAGAAGATTGCTTTGCCTCCTTTCGGCAGGATCTTCAATGCGTGTTCAATGAACTCTGTTGTGAACTTGTACGGTGGATTTGTCAGTATGCAATCACAATTTTCCGGCATTGATTCCACTTCCAAGAAGTTCACACCTCCTTTGCCAAAGCCACGGTCAATCAGATCCGTTGCAATGACTTCATGGCCAAGTCTCGTGAGTTCTTTCACAAGATGACCTGTTCCACACGCGCACTCATATATAAGGTGTGGCAGTTTCATGTGTTCTGCCAAGGCTGTTAATGCGCGTGGATCTGTAGCGTAGAAATCATTGCTTTCACGCTCTAATTCGGTGTGATTGCTGGAACCTAATGCGGCAAACTGTGATGAGTGATTGCCGGTCCAGTCTTTCATACGTTCAAGGCAAACTTGACATCCTGCGCACCGTTAAGGAGGTTGTAAGTGTTCAGGAGGTTGCTTTCATAGATATGCACATTGCCAAGGAACAGCGTGATTGACTTCAACGGCAGATCAATCTCACGCGCCATCAGATAGAGGTGGTAGATGTCACACGGCAGCCCAAGGTTAGCGTCAGATGAACGCTGATAGGCTGAAATGATGACTTTGCCATCCTCAATCTGGAACTGCACCAGAGACAAACACGGCTGCTGGTTGGTTTCCACTCCGGTTTCGCCCAGGAACAGGACATAGTTCTTGCTGTTCTTCTTCTCAGCATTGATTTTCTTCACCAGTGCCGGCAGACGCTTGAAATAGGTCGGATAGCTGTTTTTGAGTTGTTCACCGCAATAGTCCCACCACGTGATGCCTTCTGCCCGGTATTGTTCCGTGGAGGTGATTCCGGCTTCAAACATCTTCAATTCAGTTTTGAGCTTCTTGCGTGCGATGCCGTGTGTCTCAAAGATATCCAGCAGATCTGCCGGCTCCATGTGCAGCACTTCATTGGTTAGATACCTGATGCTTCCCTTCTTATTGGTCTGCATCCTACCCTCGGACATAACTTTGTCCAGCATTTTGTAGTAAATGTTCATGTTTTTTCTCCTTTCTTGTGAAAAAATTTGGATATGTCAAAAATTTTTTGTACTTTTGCACGCTCTTACCATTCTACGGGGTTACTTGTAGAGACATACACGGCACTTTTGCCGGAACATATACGAAGCGATACAGCCGCTGACTTAGGATCATTATGTCCTCGGTAGCGGCTGTATCGCTTGCAAATGTGGTCTGATAGAAAGGTAAGAGCGTCTGTCAGCCACAGCCGAGGGCTTTTTCTATACCCATCGGCATTGCTCGTATATGTCAGTGATAGAGTTTCCTCTATTCGGTTTTTCTCTTTTGGTTGCCCGGATCTTTGTCAGACTTTCGGGCAGAAAGGTACACCTTAAATGCTTCTTGGCGTTGCTCATCGGTCAGTGTGAATGCTCCGTTGGCTTTAATGGCATTGAAGATGACAGCCTCATATTGATGTTTGTCATCCAACTTAGGTAGCAGGGATTCAAGCGGCAAAATATCCTCAACGGTTGCGCCGATGGCTTGTGCGACTTCTGGCACGAGGAACTTGCCAATAAGCAAAGCATCACCCATCTCCAGCGTCTTTGCAATCATCGCTGTCGGTGTGTCTTTCTTATACTCAAACGTGCAAATACCACGCACGCTTTGTTCGCGTCGCCAGTTGAAGCCTTGTGGCTGTTCTACCAAAACCAGATAGTCCCGGTCTTTACTCTGGAACCCTTTCATGCCGTTGAAAAAGGCACGGCTACCTACTAAAATTTTTGTCATTGATTTATTCGTTTGCGACCTTTTTTGAGGTCATTGGTTATCGCCTTTCGGTCAACCTCACTATAGATCTGTGTCGTCTGTAGCTTCTGGTGCCCAAGTAGCTTTTGAATGGTTGTCAGTTGCACACCGCTTTGTCCTAAATGGGTGGCAAAGGTGTGCCTTGATGAGTGGAATGTTATTTTTGGATCTGCCTTGATGCGGTCCAGTATGTTGCGCAGCGTCTTATTGACAGATGAGTTTGTTGACAGGCTTTTCGTGAGGCGCTCGATGTTGCCATTGTATTTCTCCAGAAGGAGCAGCATTTTGCCACCAAACAGCTCCGCAATCGGTATTTCTACAATGAAGCCTGTTTTTGCCATCTTCTTTGTTAGCCAACCGCCTTTTATGTGCTCATTCCTGAGTGACACAATATCGGAAAACCTCAGTCCGGTATAGCAGCCTATCAGGAACGCATCACGCACTTTGTCTTCGTACCCTTTGAGTGCCATCCTCTCCAGTTTGTGAACTTGCTCTGTTGTCAGAAAACCCTTCTTGCTGACCATCTGCTGGATCCGGAAGCGGTCAAATGGATTGGTGTGGATGATATCACGTTTCCGTGCTTCATTCAACAATGCCCGGAGCAACCGGAGGCGACTGATTCGCGTATTATGTGCAATACCACTTTCACGCAGCCATTTGTCATAACTAACCAAAAACTGATAGTCAATGTCTGTGATCAGCGTACCATGTCGGAACTTGTCAATGTTATTCAGCAGGGTTTGATAGTTTAACTTCGTGAGGTTCTTGCGCTCACTCTGATTGACAACCTGTGTTCCGAAGTCTGACAGTTTAGCCGCCGGTGAAATGTGCGACCGCACCGCTTCCTTTAGCATTGGCAGATGGACTTCAACACCACGCTTGATGTACTCCAGTTCTACCAACTCCACATCCTGCATCATCTGATAAAGGACATAGTTCAGACTGTCGGCATTCGGGGTCTCAATAACTGCCCCATGACTGAAATTTTCCGGTTTGACATACGTGTGTGTACTAAAATAAATTCGTCGCTTTTGTTGTGAGCACTCAATCTGGATGAGGCCTTCGCCTCTTTGATTGAGCCTTCGCGACCGGTTAAAAACCAACTTGTAACTAATTTTTTTGAGCATAGAACTTTGTTTTTAATTAGGTTGATATTTGGTTATTCCCTCATTTATATGAGGATTAGTTCGGGAACAACTAATACATAACCAAATTCCGTGCCTTTGTAATATGCTCATTTATCTACATTTACGAAACAAGTTGATTTTATCCGGTCAATTTTTCTTTGCGTATAGATGCGATGGTAGCGCATGAATATGCAAATGTGCACGTCAATTATGCAGCGTCAGCAGGCACCCAGATCTTCAAAATACCACTGCTATTCAGTCCTGCAAATTGGCAGTAGTCTGCATCCTCTTGGAACGATATTTGTAGCAGATTTGACGAGTCAGTACCGTGCGTTCCGTTGAGTATTTGGGCGTTTTGAACATAGGCAGAAACGGTGCTGCCGCCAGGAACTTCCACGTATTGAACGCCGTTGTGAACAGTGATATAGCGGCAGTTGTTCCCGAATGTATTGCCACCGCAACTGTTCCCGAATGTGTTATTCCAGCAGTTGTTCCCGAACGTGTTCCAGTTGCAACCGTTCCCGAATGTATTCTCATAGCAGTCGTTCCCGAATGTATTATTGCAGCAATCGTTCCCGAATGTGTTATAACGGCAATCGTTCCCGAACGTGTTCCATTGGAAGTAGTTCCCGAATGTGTTCCAATAACAACCGTTCCCGAACGTGTTATAACCACAACCGTTCCCGAACGTGTTACGTTGGAAGTAGTTCCCGAATGTGTTGTGATAACAGTAGTTCCCGAATGTGTTACTGCCACAACCGTTCCCGAATGTATTATACCAACAATCGTTCCCGAATGTATTGCTACTACAACCGTTCCCGAATGTACACAAGAAACAGCCAACTCCGATTGTGTTTCCTAAACAGCCATCACCCATGATGATATTCTGACAATCATGCTTGATATGGGTACCGTGTCCGGATAAGGTCATATTGATACATTCGCTTTCAACACGGTTGCCACAAATAAGAGAACGGTATTTGACATTGTTTGTGATCCAAACGACATTGTTCAAGCAAAAAACAGATTGCTGCTCATCATCAATGGTCTGATGACAGGTACATGGCAAAATAACATTGTCACCATAATATCCTTTGTACCCATAGCCTTCGCCCTGTTCATCATTCACATAACCCATAAGAGAAGCATCTACAGGTGTAGATAGTCTATCCCCAAATGAAAATGTATAAACCCAGACAAAATCGTCATAGTCTTCAACCGTGAGACCTTGCATTTCTGCATTTGTGCCTATATAGGTGCCGTCCAGATCAGCAAGCAACTGTTGTTCTTCTACGTCCTCCGGAACAGGCGTGGTAGGTGTTACTTTGTAGCGTTTGAACTGCACATTTTTGAAGTCATAGGGGCAATCATTCTGCCACTCGTCGATCATGCGCCAGATGACACCTTTACCATTCTCCGTGTCCGCCCATTGGAAGCGCGTTGTGTCATTGTCCAGACTATACCACACCTTCCATGCGTTCAGGTTAGCGTCTGTGAAATAGTCGTTGCTGTCTCTGGAACTCTTGACGGCCTTGGCTTCCTCGGAAAGAGTGTTTGCGCTTGTGGCCATAACCAACAAATCAAACGGATGCCCTGCGCTGCGTGCTTCGGTGTCATTTGCAACGGTTGTCATATAGTCGGTGATGCGGTACCACTGACCGGCAACCAGTCCGTTATTGTTCCGGAGCGTAACCAGTTGCGCATAGGTGACATGCTGAATGCCTTTGAGGTAGTCTGCAAACTTATTCCATAGCTCATTGATAGCACCGACAATCGTTTTGACCGTTGTCAGCAGAGAGTTGTCGGTTTTATCCTGTTTGCCGCTGATGTCCTGATGCTGCGTCAGGTACTGGCTGTGAGTGTGATCAGAAGCGGCATAGTTTCCGGCAGGCTGGTACACGCCATCGTGATTGTGGTTAGAGGCTGCTTTTCCGGCAAGGGCATCAGACAAACCTTCAATAGCTCCTATTGCGTGACCATGGGAACGTGAAGCATAGTCACCGGCAGGCTGATACACCCCATTGTGGTTATGATTAGCCAGCGCGTAGTCCGCAAACTTATTCCACAGCTCATTGATGGCACTGACAATGTTCTTAGCTGTAGTCAGCAAAGAATTGTCAGTTTTATCCTGTTTACCACTGATGTCCTGGTGTTGCGTCAGGTACTCACTATGCGTGTGGTTCTTGGCAGCATACGCGGAATCATGGTTGTGATCTGCGGCTGCATAACTACCGGCTGGCTGGTACACACCATCATGATCATGATTGGAGGCAGCCTTCCCTGCGAGGGCTTCCGTCAAACCTTCAACGTCTGATTGCTGGTGGCCATGGCCGTTGTACGAATAGTTGTGCCACTGCCATTGATACGTCTCATCTACCAGAATAGTCTGTGCCCATCCTGTGCGGCACTCCAGAACACGGCTGGCGATGGAGCCATCACCTACTGTAAGCGTGTAGGCATCACCATACGTATTATCATCAATGCCGCTATTGATGTACACTACAGAATACACACCATTAGCCAATTGGCGTGTGATGAGGCTCTCCAGATTGTTTGTATAGATGGTTTTATCTACTTGTTCATTGGTCACGTCCTGGAACATGAGATTGGGCATGTTGTAGAGGTAGATATGCAGGTTCTCATTTGCATCATAAGCAGAATAGACGACTTTGCCATCCGGCTCTACTTCGGTGAGGGAATCGGTGTCCGTGTCCTCATCATGCACGCATTGGTAAAGCAGATCATCGCTCAGCAGAATATAATACATGCCGGCAGTCTTAGTGAACGTCTCCAGTTCGGTACTGTCTTGCGCCACCATGGCATTGATGACTTCTTTGTCGCCACCATCATAGTCGGTTATCTCCGAAAGTGTGTGCGTGTGTCCGTTTTCCGACTTATTAGCGAGTGCCATCGTCAAACCTGAGACATCGCCCATCGGGATGGCATCATCCTTATGGCGGAATGATTGGAACGTGGCTGCGAATTGCGCCTCCGTGGGTTTGCAGCCCCTTTTGAACCATGTTAAAATTGTTGCTATATCCATATTGAAACACTGATTAAACGGTGATTAAATAATCTTCATAATGTACGCCAATGCGTAGAACACAGGACGGTTCTCGTGTGGTTGGTTGCCTCCTCGCTTCCATCTTGATGGGAAAGCCTCGTTGCCATGTTCTTGCAACCATCCTCTATTTTGCCATGGAGAATCATCGTAACGTTTAAGGGCACTTATCTCTAAGTACCTTTTTTCAGTTGACGGGCCACCTTCTGTAGTGGAATTATAGTCATCAGCATAAGCTTTCCACTCGTTTTCATCATGATATAAGTGTGCACCGTGTTGTGGCATTTGGGATTCTGTTAGTGCCACTTCATTTTTTCCTCCAGTAGATCCTACAGGGTAGTTGTACCCTTTAGAATCAAACATAACAACACCGGTACTTGCACCAACAATAAAACGGCCTTGGAGGTCTGGCGTTCCATTCTGACCGTTACACAATGCCCATCCGGTAGGAATGTTCGCTATTGTCCCACTCCACATCATTATGGCACCGGTCGGAACGTGGTGCCGCTGCGCCTCATCCAGTTCGCTCATGAGCGTGGAAATGCTTTTGAGGATGGTGAATGCGCTGGCGGCTTTGGAACCAGTGCCAGTGCTGCCAACGCGCTGCCTAATTACAGATGCATACGCGGCTGTCCTGGTAGTGCGAACCGTGCCAGTGAAACGTCCTTCAACGTTTACCTGTTCCGTGCTCTGTGCTATAGTTATGAAGCGTGCCGGTGTGCCGGTCAATGGTAATAGTTCACCATCATAGATAACCAAGCCTGTTTCAGTCGCGGATGACTGCTTGACAATAATGTTCTGACCGGCAAGATCTGTTAGACCGTATGCCAGTTTGATTTGTTCCTGCATGAAAGCTAACGCCTCCGTAGAAAGCGGGAACTTCTGATTGTCGTTGTTTGTGAAATGTTGCGTGTTCATATTCTTGTTTTTATTTCAAAGGTTCGTGATGCCAGTCGGTACTTGTTCACTATGGAACGGATGCGTGCCTCGTTCGTCTCGTCAATGGTTATGGATTGCGGAACCAAGACAAAGAATGCAGACGTAGGCGGCAGAATAGCAGAAATGTTATGGATGAACGTAGGATCATCAAAGAGCATGTGCTGTTCATCATCAAAGCGGTCCACATTCTCATCATAGATCCACACCCATTCACCGGGCGCGTTGATGTCCTCTATCTCAAAGCCGTTGGCATAGTTTGTGATTCCGAACTCATTATTGAGGGCATTTTTGATATAACACACTTGGCTGGTGTGTCGCAGCTCATAAAGGCGTTGCGTGCGTGCCGCTTGGTGACGGTCATGGAGTTGCTGCAATGGATAAGCCATTGCGCGAAGCCATGCCATCAGAACCGGTTGGCGCAGGAACGTCGGCAATAAGAGTATGACCAGTTTGCGGTAATCAATTTGCATAGGGCTGATAGGTTACGTCCGAAAGATCGGCATTGTTAAACTTGAAATAACCGGAAGCAGGTTTGCAGTATGGCACCACTTCATCATAGGTATCTTCGGCACCAGTCTCAGAATGGTATGCAGCATTAAACTCTACCATGACCACACCATTGACGGCTTGGATGGCATCCTCCAGTTCATTCTTGCGAAACTCGCCATTGAATGGGATGTTTTCGATATAGTCCTTGATGGCTTGCTCAACTACCTTTGTACCATCGGCTTTACTCTCTCCATTTGCATTGATGAGCAATGGATCATAGTAGATGACCATATCCAGTTTGAGGTAGTCGCCTTGCTCAGATATAACATCAATACGAACACCGGCATCCTTAATCTCATGAAGGTAAGCAATAAAAGCTGCTTTCTCATCAGCTGTGAGTGGTGCCGGCCCTGCTTTCGCTACTTTAAGGTACAGCGTCGCGTTGTTCTCAGTACAGGCAGCAAAGGTGACAATCTTGGCCTGTGCAATCTGCTCATCCGTCATATCGGTGGTGTCATAGACATCCGAACCACTAATGAGTTCCGGCAGTACCGGCTCACCATACATGAACGCCTTGGCCTTCTCTACATACCACCGAAGCGAATGTGGCTTCATGGTGGCAATATAGTCGGTAACTTCGGCTGTATGTGTGTCAAAAAGCCGCTCCAGCGTCCAAATGGAGGCTGCAACAATATAGAGGATGATACTCTCCAGACTAACCTTGCTGAAAACATTGTCAAAGTCAGCGTTAGCGGCAAAGCCGTATTTCTCTTGAAGCGTGGTGTCCTGCATGAACGCCTGCTTTAGCTCTGTTTTGATGGTGTCGATAGTTCGTGCCATGTTTGTCAGTATTTACGAAACAATAAAATCAAATTCAATACCCCAGAACTCCACACCCTCACCGATATTGAGCGTGTCATTTATCTCGGCTTGGGTTATGGCGGTTGCCGGTTGGAAGCCCTTCACGCTGTAGTGCTGCGCCATTGTCGCGTCCGTGGCTTCCGGAACAGACAGCGTTTGACCGGTGGCAAGGTCATCGGTCAGGCTGATATCATTGCCGGCTGCAATGTCATAAGCGGCTTCAAGGCTGCCGCAGTGTTGCAGGGCAATATCCAGAACAGATTGGCGTGAGGTAACAGTAATCATATTATGCGGTAATGTCTAAGTACAACCAGAACCACGATGGCGATGACAGCGAAGATGCCGATGATGATCCAAATCACCCATGCCGGTGTGCTGGTCTTGGTAGTCGTTTCGCTATTGGTCTTTTCGTCGGTACTGGTCTTGATTTTTGAGTTGTCGTTTATGTCAGACTTTTCCGCTGTATGCGCTTCACTGGCAGTAGTCGTCTGTATGTTATTCTGTTTGCCGCTGCGCGTCTGCCGGGTAGTCTTCGTGGTCTTGACCGGGTGCTGCGTTCCGGTGCCGTCCGGGGCGCTCCATGTCGTTTCCTCAATAACCTCATCCACATCGGTGTTGGCGGTACTCATGTCAGATGATTGTTGCGAGGTCTGCACATCGGTCTGTAACTCGGTGTGTTGCTCCAAATCATTTTTCTGGTCTGTCTGCACTGATAGCGCAGTCTGCGTTGCAGTTTTGGTCGTTTTGCAGCTCACGCCGCACAGGGCAGTCAGCAGCATGAGGACAATCGTTGATTTTCTCAACAGCGCGCGTGAACTTGCGCACATCTTTACGTAATCCATTGACTTCGTTTTTTAAGGGTGCAACAATATATTCATTAAAAGTATCCACAAGGGTCTTATCGTTATCCAACTCCGTAGATTTGGCTTCGGCTTGCATCTTTTTGGCTTCTGCCAATGCCTGTTCTGCTTTTGCCTCTGCCTCTTTGACATGACTGCGGAGCGTAGCGATGGCAACAATAGCGGCTATCAATCCGCCACTCAATACGAAATTGAGAATGAGCATCCAAATTTCAGTTGTCATAAATTAACCTCCTTTCTCCATGCCTGTACATCAAATGACGGACAGGACTTGTTTGCATATTCACGATGGCCATGGATACCGGCATTTGGGTATTTAACTTTAAGCTGCCGGCATAGTTCCACTAATGCCTTTTTCTGTTCTGGTGTACGTGTGTCCTTAGGTACAAGGTGTGTCTTACCGTCCGCCCCCTTTATAGGCTTTCCGTTTACATCCACACCATCACGCCATATTGCACCACCAATATAGCAGATGCCTATAGAATGAGCATTATGGTTGGTGCAATGTGCACCGGCAGTCTCTACTGGTCTACCAAGCTCTATTGTTCCATCAAGGTCAATCACATAGTGATAGCCGATATCCTTCCAACCTCTCTCTTTGGTATGCCAACGGCGGATATCCTCCGCAGTGTCATTTCGTCCTTCCGGTGTGTCGGAACAGTGGATGATAATGTCATTGATCTGTCTCATTTGTATTGTGCTTCAAGTTTCAAACCTTTTTCTGTCAGTTCCAATGTGGTTATGCGCTGGCCGTCCGCTTCTATCTGTTCACGGATCTTGCGACGCCATGCAGCCAAGTCATGGTCGTTGATGATATTGCCAAGACCTACACCCCATGCAGGGTGTTCCTTGAACTCACCGGGATTAGCCACCAGAATCATTGTCTGGTTCTGCGGGGTTGTTTCCTCCAGAACCATCCCCTGGACGATCTTGCCGGTGGTGTCTCTACGGATATCCAGTTTGAGGTCATAACCGGTTCCGGCTTCGTTTATTGTCAATGCTATTCCTGTCATCAGTGTGTTATTTTGTCATCCTCATAGTCGGATTTATCAAATTTGCTTGCTGCGGATGCCGTGCTGGTTGTAGCCTGAATAGTAAGTGCTGCGCCAGCATATCCGGTTCCTGTATGCACATGGCCGTTGAACTTATCTTTGAGGTCATTCACTTCATCCACGAGATTGTTGAGCTTATCAGTGAGGTCATTGATATTGATAAGGCCATCTTTCTTTCCTCCATTGAACTCCACCTTATCTATTTCGCTGTACATCACGACAGCCCAATCTCGTTTGTCGCCATTGCTCAGATCCGTAATCATTACGAAGCTGCCGACAGTCGGCGTAACCAGTATGCCGGATTCCTCATCATTGACTACGGCACGCAGTCGGACATCTGCCAGTTCTAAGTCATCAATGGTCACGGTGCATGTCTGACCGTCCACATTTTTGACTTTTGCAAGAATAAGTGCCGAATCACCTGGCGTTTGGCACATTTTTTGTATTCTATTTTTTAGCAGACCATAGATGTCCATGAGGAAAGCATTTGTTATATTGTTATTCAGTTTGTCATTCGTCTTTGTCAGGGCGGATGAACGCATGTGCGCTACCGGTCCATGTCCGAATCCTGTTTCGGGTTGTCAGTACACCATAAACGAAGGGATGGTTACTCGTACCTTTGAGGTGTGGGGCAACGTTCGTGTCACTACAAACCCCTATGATGCCGATGTCTGGGTTTATGTTGTCAAAGGTGGTGGCGGTGCAGATCTGGTTGTTTCTTGGGTTGATAATCCTCATGGCTGTGGCCAATGGCACAAGGTTGATAAAAATGAGGATTTCTCTGTGTATTTCACCGATGAGGAACGCTTTGCCAGTTTCACCATTCGCTATGGTGACGCTGCTAAGGAATACCCTGCCGGCGTGCTGCCTTATTAAACCTTTCTTCCAATCGTTACTTTTCGCCGTCCTCCGCTTTCGGAGAAACTAACATCGGTAGCTATTACGTAATAGGTGCCGTTTTTGTATTGCTTTGACTTATCAATAATCTCTACTTTGTCGGTAGGTTGGCAGAATGGTATGAGCCAACCGGTCAAGTCACCTTCATATCCATCATAGCACCATAGGTTATATTCTGATTCTGCAACCTTCTGGAGGGAACTGACATCACTTGTGTTGATGACTTTCTTGATAACTTTGCCACCATCCACCCCAATGCTTTCTTTCTTCGTCTCTCCTTTCGGTGTCTTATATTCAATTTCAACTTTTAGCTTCTGGTCGCTTGCCTTCTTATATTGCAGGCTTGCTGACACCACATTTTTGGCTAAGTCGTATTTGACAGTGTTGCCACTCCATGAGCCATTGCCATACAGTGGGTGCACGTGCAATGTAGTGCCTTTGAAATAGATGTCAGCCTTCGTCTCGTCTTGGATCTTGCGCAGTACATCTAAGGCGGTAGCTTTGGAGAACGTGAACGCTTGATAGTTGAAAGAGTAGTCACATTCTACCTTGTATTTAGGATTTACCTGCTTAACCAATTCTTGCAATATCGTCTTTAATGAGACAGGGGCAGTTTTGGATCCATATTGCTTATCCTTCACGCCAATGTCCCACAAATACAACTCATCTTCGCATTCAATAGTGATTTCTGTATCATCCGTTTTAATGCGCTTCACATAGCCTGTAAATTCCTCATTCATGTCACCATCATAGCCGAGTTCAATGCGCACCGGGTCGCCTGTCTTGATTTTGTCATTCACCTCCAGCGGGTGATTAAGTAGTGTTCCGGGCAACGTAATGATGGCGGTGTCGCTCAGTTGCTCCACCGACTTCTTTACGCTGACGGATTTGAGTGTATTCACTCGGTATTCGCCAATGGTGATATTGTACTTCATGAAGTAGGTCATTTCACTAACAGGCTAAAGTCATCGTCACTATATGCCGAAATACTAAATTGTTGGTTCTGTCTGCCGGACGTATGAGCAAAATCAAATTTCTCTATGGCAATGTACTGAATGTTGAACACTTCAAACAGATCACACTCCACTTCGATGATTTCGCGGGCCTCACAAAGATTGCGCAGTTTCTCCAAGTCGGCCATGGGAATGTCATCCTCATCTTGCCCCATGAACAAACCGGCAATCTGTATTGTGTAGTCGTCTTGGCTCCATACCTCTTTGATGGTACCACGACGCTCATTGTTGCTGTCATCCTGTTTGAGCACACTGGAGCGGACAATGTTATTACCTCCGCTTATAGACATAACCGGGTCAAACGGCAGCGTCCAGAATGCCGAATCCGGCTCACTCTTTAGTTTCAACCGAAGCGGGCATTGGTACAGGTTCCCCATAGCCTCTGCCTGTGTAGGCATTGGCCAATGCTTATCAATGACCGTGACCGGATGATTTAACCAGTACGGCGGAAACACAAATCCTGTGGCAAAATTGAGGTACAGCATATATTATCCTACGCTTGCCTGAGCCATACCCAATACGCGGTACAGGCATTCGGCAAAGTTACGTTCAATCTCTTGTTTGTTTTCAGAGGTGGTTCCGTTAAATACCACCTGTTTAATCATATCACCTATATTGATATGGATCTCCGTGTTGCGAGTTCCACCGGTAGCTACAGCGGTCGTTGCACTTCCCTTTGTTCCACTAACACCGTTAATACCTTTGCCTTTGACGGCTATAGCGGCTGCCAGTTTGGCATTGATACCGGTTGAAGCCGTGGCGGTTGAGCCTTCTGACTTCGCTTTCTCGCTGTCAGGAATAGTGTCCAGGTTCTTGCGGATCTCTGCAATCTTCTTTGCACCACCTTCCGCAAGATAACCCAAGCCGGGAATCTTTGCTAATATCTCTAACAAAGTTTGAACAGGCTTTAACATGGCATCCAATAGGACTTGGCCAATACGTTTCAGACCGCCAAGGATGCCGTCTGTCTTGAATGCTTTCACCACGCTATCCCAATTGGCTCTGAAAGACTTCACCATGCTGATGACGAGGCCGAGCGGTCCCATGAACACCGCTATGGCTGCGCCCCATTCATCCCATTTGGCAATGACGGTGGCTATCAATCCAACCAAAGCAGCTACAGCTACAATGATGATTCCAATGGGGTTGGCCGTCAGGATGACGTTCATAATTGTTTGAGCAACCTGCCAAGCCTTGGTGATGGCAATGAGCGTACCAATAGCACCACCTACCGCCAAAATCACGTAGCGAAAATCATAGGCTATGCTGATTAGGCCTTCTACCCATCCAAGTTTGCCTTCCAACCAAGTCAGCAAGTTGTCTGCAATGGCAAACACTTTTTCTATTGCCGGCGACAAAGCCCCGATGATACGGTTAATCAATGCGCCTATCCGCTCTTGTACGTCGCCGAGCGTGTTGGCCATTTGCTTAGTCCGCCCTTCCGGGGTTTGCGCCAAGGCTTCATTCATGCCGCCGACGCTTTCACCGATGACCTCTGCCAACGTAGCAACCTTTTCGGCTTCCGTTCCATATTTCAGGATCTTTTCCTGTGCTTCGTCAAACTTATAGCCATAGCGTGAAAGTGCGCCGACCTGACCTTCCATGACTTTTCCCATCATGGTAGCGATATTGACTGCGCTTTCCTGTGTGGCATTGTAGCCATATTGCTGCGCAACCATATCATTCATCACCGGGATAAGTTTCTCCAGTGAGGATGTTTGTTCAAGGTAGGTGCCAAGTTCCTGCGCACCTGCCAATTGGATTTCATCGCCGACAATACCTAATTGCTGTTGTGCAGCGGTGAGGTCCTTGATGGACTGTATTTGTGCGTCCGTAGCATCCATCGTGTTTCTCATCACCTGAGCCAGCTTACTCTCTGCCTCCTGTTGTGCTTGGTTGGCAGAGGTAAAGCTGCTCACGGATGAAATGGCAGTGTTAACCGCTCCGACAATGTTATTGAAGCCAAAGGACACAGAGCTAAGTTTTCCAAACAGGCTTTGGGTCTTATCCACGGATGCGGCAAGACCATTCATTTCTGTTTTTAACTTTGAAGTCGCCGCTTGTGCGTTGCCTCCAAGTTTAACTATGTACTCTATGACTTTTGACATTCTACTGTTGTTTTGCGTTTGCTTCTGCCTCTTTTGAGCGAATCCATACCAATTCTTGGAATCTCATCGCCCATTCTTGATCTGATAGGCTGTCAGGGTCAGATATACCCATGTAATACCTTAATTGAGCATTGACGAGACGGATGCTTTCGACTTTCTCGTCAACGATCCTGGCAGCCTCTACAACTTTTCCAGTTCGGCCTCTTTGACTTCGACCATCTGGTCAAGTTTACTGCTGGCGCCAAGGAAATAGGCATCATTGTTCTGGATCTCCATATCTCCATCCAGCCAACAGTTTTTGAGGATGGTTTCGTTGACCTTCATCGGGTCAGTCTTACCGGCTGCCGCTGCGTAGCTCAGCACCTTGCGGTCTGGCTTACGCAGATAGCATGCCTTATCCTCTACTACAATGCGGTAAACGTCGCCATGTTTACGCTTCCATTCCTGGACCTGTTCTTTCGTTGCTTGAAACATAGTTGAAACGGTGTTTAACTGTTATACTTAATGTCGGTACAAACGAACGGCAGTGCCACCTCCATATTGGAATCGCCTTGCTTCATGCCCTTGGGGATTTCGGTGAACTGAATACCGAATAACCGGTCCACAGTCATCACGTCACCCTCCAGTGGGTTGCCATAGCAAACGACGGCATTGAGGTTCAACTTCAAGATGTCCGGTCTGCCGAAGTTCATACGTGCCAGTTCTTGCAACGTATTCAACTCGGATTGCAGGAGCGTCACCGTTCCGGAATGCTTCACATTGCCGCTTTGGATGGCAATAGGTTTGTTGCCCTTACCATACAACGGTTCTTTGCTTTGCTCCGTCTTGTAGTCGATAGCAGTCATGCGGCATACGTCGCGACCGCCCATAAGCAGGGAAAGGTCTCCCCAGCTGTATTCTTGACCGTTAATAATCATACGTTAGTCCTCCGAATTGATGGTTACAAAACCAAGTTCAACATCAATGAATTTCGCATAGCCGTAGGGCTTAACCTGAGCCACTACGTTAATCTTGCTGGTGGATGCCACGCGCTGTTCCGGGTTGATGTACACCTTAACGCCGGAATCGTCAGCGTCATTAGGGTCGCTTCCCAGTTCGCCCTCTGATGTCATCTGGTTAACGATGGCAGAGATGATTTCACTCTCCCATGACTTGACCATACTGGGCACTAAATAGCCGTCATCGGTGATGGGGATTTCGTCATTGACGTTCTCCAGCATGGTGAGGTATATAATGCGGTATGCCTTATCAATGGTACGACGGCGGGCAATACTACGGTAGTCATCCGCTACTGCGGTGGCCAGACAGTCATCCGTAAAGAAGTAACCGGATTTGCCGGTGAACGTACGGAATGAAATATAGCCTTTGTCGTGAATGGCTTCTACATTGGCTACGCTTGGATCTTTGTCGCCTATATATGCGTGCAGGATCTTCAAAGCCCCGTCTTTCACGCGACCTATATGGCGTTGAACAGGACAGGCGGCAATACGTCCCATTACCTGACCTACGGCAGCTCCTTCGCTTTCGCTGGCGGTGTCACCTATCAGGATGCCAACTCGGTTATAGTTGAGCGTGGTGAGGTCTTTTAGGTTGGTGATATTGGCATGAGCAAAGCCACGTCCGGCAAGGATGACGAACAGCGGCGCATACAGTTGCGTGGTTGCCCACTCTGCTAATGCTTGCGCTTTGAGGGCTGCCGTCCATACGTCAGCATCCAAACCATCCGTGATGGTCGCCTCATATCCGTTTGCCGGCTGATAGGCAATGCCGAGGAAACGCAGTCTGCCGTTTGCAATCTGGATGAGATTCTTGGCATAAGGAATCAGGGCATTGTCTTTGTCTGCAATGTCAGACGGTTTGGCGGTGTTCGGCGCACCCATAATCCAAAGTTCTGCACCCTCTCCAGCTTCATCATAGAACTCTTGCACATGTTTATACAGGCAAGGGTTGTTCGTTGCATTGACGCCAAGACTTGCGAGGTCATCCAACTTGTGCAGCATGTAGGCGTTGCCTAATACGAACGTATCAGAAACAGCCACGGCTGTAGCAAGCAAACCGGCTACGCAGTCAGCACTTGGGACAACGCTGCCCAATGCGCCATTTGCAAAGTTGATTTTAACTCTTGGTAACATATTCTTACTTTTGAATGGTGGTTATTGACTTATCTTTCAGAACGCAGGCATGTGTCTGCGCTTCGCGCTCATCAAGGAACGCCATATTGTCGGATGTGAAATATACCTTGCGAAGTTTCGGGTATTCAACGAAAAGGCTTTGCGCCTTCTCGCTGAATATCGAATTGACAGGATATTTCTGTTTTACCCGTGCCATTGTGCGTTAGGATAATGCCTTCGGCTGGCTAACAGTTACATTCATGGAAACATCCGAACCTGCAATACCTACCACTACGGTAGCAGTACGCGGGTCGTCACCCTCTGCATCGTGAGCGTATGCCTGCGGTGTAAAGGTTACTTTCTTACCACTGGCCACTACGTTCAACCAAGCTGCATCCGTCGAAGCGGTTACATTAGCACCATTCGAGGTTGCATAGGTGCGCTGTTTAGCAGTTGCAGTTGCAGCCAACTCAACAGAATTGTCACCGGTGATGGTCGGAGCCGAAGATCCGGCAGCGTCGCTGACGATTGCACCCATAGCCTCATTCTTAAGCGGCAATGCAATAAAGTAGTGACGCAGGTTGTAACGCCATTCCTGGTTCTGGGTATCCGGCTCATCAATATAAGCCTTGGTCTCACCGGTTGCCTTCATCATGCGCGGCGCGTAGAATGCAACGGAAGCATTTCCGTATTCAGCAGCGGCAGAACCGAATGCCTTCTTGGTCTTTGCGCCGATGTTGTATGCCGGAACATCTACATACTCATAGATCTCGAAGCCGTACATGTCAGCAATCTTGCCGGATGACGTGTTATTGTAACGCTGTGCAAAAGTGGTGTCTTGCAGCAAGAGGTCATTCACATGCTCAGGAGAAAGAACCAAAACGCGGCCTTGTACAGGCACCTTCATGGCGTCAAATTTCTCTTTGAGGTTGATGATATCAGCTACAACCATACGCTTACGACCATTGTAGTCAGAACCGGTAGTAAGCAGAACCGGGGTCTTGGTTCCGTTGCTCGACGGTGCGAGTGCGTGCAATGCACGTGCAATCTTTTCCTCATCTACCACATCACGGTGACGCTCGATCACGGAGCCCATTTTGTCATAACTCAGACCGCGTGCCTCGTCATCAGTGATGCGGGTCGGCTTTGTTTGATACTTATCCAGGCTGATTGCTTTGTCCGCGTCATTCAGGTTCTCAATAGCGAGCGGATAGCTGGTGTTGTTAACCAATACAGTCGGATCACCACCGAGGTCAACGAAATGGATGGTGTTGTTACTTGCGACTTGGCTGTCAAAACTGCGGATCTTGCTGAGCCAGCCAATGCTCTCTAAACTATTGCGGAATGCTTTGATAGTCTCACCGGTCCAGATTTCCGCATAAAGACCGGCACGCAGAGCACCACCCTGGGGCGCAAACAACGGACTAACGGCAGCCACGGCGTTCATGCCGACGGCGCCAATAACAGGGCTAACGCCCGCAAAGGCGGCAAGCGAACCACCTACGAGGCAATTCAGGAGAATTGCGAACATAAAAAAGAACTTCTTCATTGTTTGAATTGATTTAGTTGTTTGTGAAACTTGTTTGCTTACTCTTTGGCCGGCTCAATGCCATATTCTGCTTTATACAGTTTGGCATACTCACCAAAGTTGTCCTTGCGGAGTGCTTCCAGTTTGTCAACCGGCACATCACTCAACTTGGCGTACTGACCGGCACCGGGATTCTCCGGCTTAATGGCTTCCGTCGGGCGTCCTTCCGGGCGCATCAGTTGGAAAGTCTCATTGAGCGATTCCAGACCAGCCTTTTTGCCGAGGGCAACAAAATGGTCTTTTTTGTCTGCCGTAATCTTGCGAAGCCTGATAGCCTCATCTACGGCGTGTTCGATTGCCTTTTCTGCCGCCTGTTCAGCGTCCTTGCGAAGCTGCACGGCATCACCGGCATCCTTTTTTAGATTGGCGATAGCGGTTTCTACCTCCTTTTCGGTTGCGTTTTCAGGCAAACCGAGTTGCAATGCAATTTGTTTCAAATCCATTTGTGCATCTGTTTTAGGGTTATTATTGATGTTCATAAACGCGAGCTCCTGATCTGAGCCGGCACTGAGGCTGATGGTCTGACCATCTTTGAACAGTACCAAGGCATCATCATTCGCCCCGATATCTACAATGCTCACTTCGGTTAGTTTGCATTTTGTTACAGTCATACGGCGTTGCCCTTGTACCATTAGGGCAGGGTCATCGCTCATTTCAATCACCGTCAAACCGGCAGACACCATTTTCAGGATACCGCCTTCCCATTTGGCTGCAATCTTCTGAGCAAACTCATCTTTCTCATCGAATACAGGTGTGCCGATAAGGTTGTCACCGTCCACACGCAGGTTCTCTACACGTCCAATAGGCAGCACCTCATCGGTGGTACCACGGAATGGGCGGTTGTGCATCCATAATAGTATAGGATTACGCGCGTATTGCGTAGTGTCAATGCCTTCGGTCAATACACGGAAGCCATAAGAATTCAATCTTGAATTGCTAATGACCACTTCTTTTTTCTTCTGTTCGTCTGGTTTATCCATAATGAAACGCTGTTTAATTGGTGTTTAACTTCAATTTCGACTGCAAAATTACATAAATAAAATAACACTTCAAAGAAAGTGTCCAACCGTTGGACACTTCCGTCCAACCCTTGGACGGTTATTTTTTAATTCGCTATAAAAGTAGTAATTTTGCAGTCGCAAAGTCTAAATTCAACCTCAAAATGAGCAAACAGAAAACATTAGAACAAACCCAGCGGCAAGAATTGGCACGCATGTACTTTATGCAGGGCATGAAGCAAAAGGAGATTGCCGACAAAGTGGGTGTTTCCCGAAATACCATCTGTGCATGGATACGTGATGGAAAGTGGGACACAGTGCGTGCAGCCAAGACAGTTACCCGTTCGGAGCTCGTCAAAAAGATGTTACAAGATCTTGATGACAAACTTACGTCCGGCAATTGGACGGCAGATGATATCGTCAAAGTGGCAGCTGCTATTGAAAAGCTGGATAAGCAGACTAACATTGTCACCATCATTGAGGTGTTCACCTCGTTCAATCAATGGCTGGTTAGTCGCATGCAGGTAGATTCGGAACTTACTCCGGAGGTCGTGAAGATCATCAATACCTACCAAGACAAATTCATCAGTGAGAAACTGAGTAACGTAACCATCCCACTTGAATAATGGCATCTAAAGCGGAAAGACAGGAAGCACTGCGCCGGTGGCGTGAACATTGCGACAATATCCAACGCATGACCATCGTGCCGGTTGAGAATGAAGCTGACCGGCTTCGTCGTATTGAGCGTGCCCGTAAGGATTACGCGTTCTTTGTTTCATACTACTTTCCGCACTACTGCACCGATAAGACAACCGGCAAGGTCATTCCTTCTGCCAAGTTCCATATTGATGCAGCTAAGTACATCAAGAGCCATCATGATCTGCGTGCCGTGTTCAAGTGGGCGCGTGGTCATGCAAAATCCACGCACATGGATGTCATGGTTCCTATGTGGCTGCATTGTCAGAAGGAGCGTGAAATAAATGTTATGGTCGTTGTCGGCAAAAGTGAGGACAATGCACAAACGCTACTGGGTGACATTCAGGCAGAACTGCAATACAATCAGCGCTACATAGCTGACTTTGGCGAACAGTACAATGCCGGCAACTGGCAGGATGGTCAGTTCGTAACACGTGACGAAACAGCGTTCTTTGCACTTGGCCGTGGTCAGTCACCGCGTGGCTTGCGGTACCGTGAGAATCGTCCTGACTACATCGTTATTGATGACTTGGATGATGATGAGCTGTGCCAGAATGACAGCCGCGTGCGTAAGATGACCGACTGGGTGAAAGAAGCCTTGTTTGGTACTCTTGGCGCACAAGGTGGCCGCTTTATCATGGTCGGCAACCTCATCAATAAATGCTCGGTTCTGGCAGAGATATCCAAATCTGCCGGTGTGCATGTGTCACAGGTGAATGTCTATGACAAAGACGGAAAACCCTCATGGCCGGAGTTCTGGACGCCAGAACGTATTCAGGCCAAGGCAGAGTTCCAAGGTTACAGGGCATTCCAAAAGGAGTACATGAACAACCCCATCACCGAGGGTGCTGTATTCCGCAATGACTGGATCCGCTGGAAACACATGCTGCCACTGCGTGAGTATGCCGAGCTTGTGTTGTACGTGGATCCGTCTTTCAAACCGACTACCAAAAACGACTACAAGGCTGCCAAACTGTGGGGCAAAACCAAGAATGGTGAACTGCACCACATCAAAGCCTTCTGCCGTCAGACTACGGTGGTTGAAATGGTGCGTTGGCTGTATGACCTATATGAGTGGATCCAGTCGCATGATGCTGTGGCGAACTTCTACATGGAGGCGAACTTCATGCAGGATATCATCCTTGATGAGTTCGTCACTGAGGGCAACCTGCGCGGGTATCAGCTACCCATCATTCCGGACAAACGAAAGAAGCCGGATAAGTTCCAACGTGTGGAGGCTGTCAGTCCATTGTGGGAACGTGGCTTCGTCTATTATAATGAGCAACTAAAGACTGACCCTGACATGATGGCCGGTCTGGAACAGACGTTAGCATTTGAGAAAGGCATGTCCGGGCATGATGATGGTCCGGATGCCGATGAGGGCGCTATATACCTGCTCCAGAAACGCACACGTCTGGAGCAATGGGAACCGGTAATAGGAACAATCAAAAACAGCAAATACACATGGTAAAATTTATTCGCAATCTGATTCTGTATTGGCAATTCAAATTAGCCTTTCGTAAGTGCGACCGTCTCAACCGCAGGCGCACGAACAACCTGTATATAGTCGCTAACATCAATAGCCGTCCGTATGTGGTCAATCGTCAGACATGGCGCACACGGCAGCTATGGCATCCGGCATTGCGCAATGTCAAATGGTCGGACGTGAAAGCGAACCAAGTAACCCGTAAAATACTGGAGTGATGGAGTTCCTGGTTAAAGAAGATTTCAAGGCTGTTTGTGACAATCAGACCTTGGAGGTCATCGGTCAATCAGACGATGACAACCTTGCGCGTGCGGAACAGTATGCGATGGAAGAGATATCCTCATACCTACGTTCGCGCTATAATATAAGCAGCGCCTTCGCCAAACGTGGTGCAGAACGCAACCAGCATTTGGTGATGATCACTTGCGATGTGGCACTGTACCACCTTGTGGCATGGCTGCCTAAACGCATAGGCTTTGAGATACGCGAAACACGCTACAAGAGTGCCATCGCATGGCTCAAAGACGTTCAGGCAGGCAAAGCCACGCCGGACATACCCGTGAATACGGATGAATCCGGTGAGGACGTTGGCACGCCCATTGCCTACGGCGGTTGGCCGAAAAATGTGTATGACTATTAAACGTAGAGAGTATGAACATTTTTGAATACATACGGTTGTCCCGTCAGGGATATTCCAATGAGCTGTTGAGCCGGTTGAAAAAGGCAGACCAGAAAGAAGCAAAGAAAATGCTTGTGAAACTGCAACTGCAAACCGAAATGCTCACAAAGAAAGATATCGGAGCCTGGCGCACGGCCTGGCAGCGAGCCATAGACGTGCAGAACCCAAACCGGTGTGCGTTATTAGACATCTATACTGATGTCGCTGTAGATATGCACTTGACGGGCTGTGTCGGCCAGCGCAAAGGCTTCGTCAGCAAACGCGGCTTTAAGTTAGTTGATAAAAGCGGCAAGAAAAATGACGAGGTGACTGCCCTGTTTGAAACAGAGTGGTTTGATGAGTTCATTTCGCTTGTGCTCGATAGCCGGTACTACGGTCATTCGCTCATTCAGTTTGATGTGGCCATTGACCGTGACGGTCAAATGCAGTTCCCCATTCCGGAACTGGTACCGCGTAAACATGTGCGCCCTGAATATGGCGTAGTTGTCCGCAACCAGAATGACGTTCCTCAGAGTGGTATCAGCTACCGAGAAGGTGAGTTCGCGGACTGGTGTATTGAGGTTGGCCGTCCTCATGATCTGGGCTTGTACCTTAAATGCTGCCCGTCTGCATTGAGCAAAAAGAACATGCTTGCGTTCTGGGATGGTTTCGGTGAGATATTCGGAATGCCTATCCGTATAGCCAAGACCATGAGCCAGGACACAGAAACACGCGGCAAGATTGAAAAAATGCTTTCAAAGATGGGTGCTGCGTTTTATGGGGTATTTCCGAATGACACTGAAATTGAGATTAAGGAATCATCCAGAGGTGACGCCTACAACGTATATGACAAACGTATTGACCGCGCCAACTCTGAGCTGTCAAAGGGTATTCTTAATCAGACAATGACCATTGATAATGGCTCATCATTGTCACAGAGTACAGTACACCTGGAAGTGTTTGAGAATGTCATTGCGGATGATGAAAAACTCGTGCGCAATGTGGTAAACAACAAACTCATTCCGTTCATGGTCAAGCACGGTTTCCCTGTGGCGGGTTACACCTTCGACTGGGATGATACGGTGGTCTATACTCCGGAGCACATCCGCGAGGTAGAACGTATGCTTATCACCGGCGGCTATGAGATAGATCCAAAATACTTTGCCGACAAATACGGCATTGAGATTACTGGCAAAAAAGATTTTTTCGAGTAGGGGGTGATGGTCCCCAAAACCTATACCATCAATTTCATTTGGCATTGAACGACCTCTATGGTGACGGTCATACCATTCAGCTTGCCAAGGCCGGCAAAGATGACTTCGACCATAACGCGTTTGACAATGCGGCTAAGCATGTCTATACACATGGCGGATTCAACGCTCACATGATGAGTGATGAGGACGTGCGTGCGCTCACCCGTGAGACACACCGCGTTCTGTCATCGACCATTGGTCTTAAACAAGAAGTGCCGGATGAGTTGCGCAGGCTCTTAGAAGAAAGCACCTTCGTTTTCTCCGGATTCAAGACCTACCATGAACTGCGTGAGGTGTCTGCCATGATGCAAGCCAAAGATGGCGGCTTCAAGCCGTGGGATGAGTTCTGCCGTGAGGTGACGGCCATTGATGACCGTTATAACCGGAACTACCTACAAGCCGAATATAACTTTGCCGTGCAGTCGGCTCAGATGGCGGCTAAGTGGAAAGACTTTGAGAAAGATGGTGATGACTACTTGCTACAGTACAGAACGGCTGGTGATGACAAAGTGCGTGCGGAACATGCAGCCTTGCACAATACGACGCTTCCCATCAATGACCCGTTCTGGGATGAGTACCTGCCACCGTTAGACTGGGGTTGCCGGTGTACTACCGTGCAGGTGTTGCGTGATAAATATCCTGAAAGCAATTCAGCAGAAGCCATTGCAGCAGGGGAACGTGCTACGGACACACCCAAAAAGAAGATCTTCCGTTTCAATCCGGGTAAGACTGGCAACCTGTTCCCACCGAAGCACCCGTATTTCAAACTGACACAACAGGATAAACCGGTTGTGAAACAGGCTATTGAAGCGCAGGTTGCAGAAGATAGAGAACAGCAATGGAAGGATGAACTGCCGGACACGCTGACACCGGAACAGAAGAAAGCCATCATTCAGAACTTCAAAGACATTGAAGCCGGGCTTGGTGTGGTTAAAGGGAAAGCAATGAGTGTAGAGAAAGCAGATGAACAAAGTGCTAATCCTCATTATGCGCCACAGTACATAGTGGATCCAAATGGTGTTTACAAGGATGCCAAGGGGATACTATATTCAAAGAACCCCAAATACAAAAAGCGTTATACTATAAATTGCGCCACTTGTGCCCCTGCATACATGCTACGTCTCAGAGGGTTTGATGTTAAGGCTAAAGGCAGGGTAGCAGGGTCAGGCTCACTTAACGATAGTGTCGCCTATAACCGTAGTTTCGAGATGTGGAAAAATGCGGATGGTACAGCCTCGCAACCTACATTAACAACTGTATGGATGCAAAGCAAGGGATATGCTTCAATGACACCAGAACGGTATCGTGAGTATTTTAATGAAGCATGTGCGGAGCAGGGCGTTTACGTTCTTACCATAGGTTGGAGAAAAGGAGGTGGACATGCCACCATTCTATTGCGCGATAAGGACGGTGAACTATATTATATAGAGCCACAATCCTACGACAGTCAGCAGGGCGCACGTAGAACAATAGATGAACTCTGCAACAATGGAGCTGCGTATCCGTTTAGTAAAAGGGGTATTCTGAGAATAGATGATAAGATTTTTGACACCAGCTTCTTGCCGTTATTCGACATTTAAGCTATTGATGATATCCAAAGCGTCAAAACCGGTAATCTCCATAACAACGTGGCCATCGTAAAGAAATACAGATGGGAAGCCAACTTCTTGATCATCTGGGAACGTAAAGCTATAGGCATCACGACCATCAGCTATCTTTCCAAGATAACTTAAACGGTCTCCGAATTGAGCTATCAACTCATGAGCCTCTTTCCTTATGATTGCCGGTATCTTCATAAATTTGGCGACAAAAGTACAAAATTATTTTGATATATCAAAATATAAAAGCAAAAAAATGAAAAAAAAGTGCATTTTTTAACGATTTTGCAAGATGGAGGACTTAAATAAGAAGATTTTAACGGATTTGAAAGTGGAATTGACCGAAGAATTTGACCGCAATTTTGAGCGCAAAGCATTCTTCTCGAAGCCATGGCCGCAACGCCTTTTAGAGGGGCGCGGTTCGCTCTTACTCCAGAGTGGCAAGCTGCGCAGATCCATTCGCGCCCAGGTGACGAATAACAGCGTGTCATGGTCCAGTTCTGAGCCATACGCAGCCATCCATAATGAGGGTGGCACCATTACCGTCACAGCGAAGATGAAGCGGTACTTTTGGGCAAAGTTCTATGAGTTGGCGGGCAAAGTCCGGCATAAGAAAGACGGTAGCACCAGCCGTAGCAGTATGCGCCTTAGCAAACAAGCGGAGTTCTACCGTAACCTGGCACTGATGAAAGTCGGCAGCAAGATCCGCATCCCACAACGTCAGTTCCTTGGTGATGCTCCGGAAGTCCACGCCTGTATTGAAAGAGTATGTCAAAACCGTTGCAAGGACATTGAAACGGAATTATATTCAGCATTAAAGAAAGGAGAATCATGAGAAAACTACTATTCAACACCATCAAGGCCGCACTGTTTACCATTCAGGATGGCGAGGAACTTGCCACTCTGGAGAGTGAGGAACTTACTACTCAGGGGGGCGAAGAAAATGCTACACAGGAGGCGGAAGAAAATGCCACTCAGGCTGTCGAAAGACATAGCGTCATCAAGTACGTAGAACGCTGGAACAATCAATTGGAATATGCTGAGGAGGAACAGCCGTTCAATTGTCCGGCGGTGTTCATTGAGTTTGCACCTATTACGTGGCGCACTTTGCCGCATGGGGTACGTGAAGCGGACGTGCAGATTACGCTGCATGTGGTGACAGACAGTCGCGTCGGACGTTGGTCTGATACCAATACCGTGTTTGAGTTCTTAGACACCATTCACAAGGCATTGTTCGGATTGCATACCACTCAGGACAAACGCACTATGGATTCGTTGTGTCATTTGCAGTCCGTCACAGACAATGATCATGGCGAGTTGGAAGATAACAGGGAAACGTACACGTGCCATGTGACGGATGCCACTGCATACCCATACACCACCAAGAGCAGCCGGAACATCATCTTTGAAGTCGGTGCGGAAGTCCAACACCCGGCAACCTCATAAAACAAGAAAGCACCTTCGCGGGTGCTTTCCTGTTGTAAGTAGGGAACATCATTCTTAAATAGGTCTATTCAGATCTACCCAGCCAAAAATGTCTGTCAGCGGAATGCTAAATACTAACGGATATTTCGGATTTGCGTTTTGATAAATAATCTTATTCTCATCCTCGATAAATAGCATGAACATTCCTTGAAAAACGTCTCCGTTACGTAAAAGGCCAAATAATTCGGTACCATATTCTGCGTTTCTCAAATCTTCTGGTTTATTGACTTTATATGTAATACTGCGCCCTGCTTCATCTGAAAAAGTGAGCTTCGTATTTTTCAAGTCATCAAACAGGCTTTTCCAAAGGAATGAAGATCCTGATGGTAGGCGAACCTCAATACTTACCGTTTCTTGATTGTCAATTTTCATTGCATTGCAGTTCCTTTATGCGCTTTATTAAAAGCTGCCGATAATTCTCATTGACGGTAAAGATCTCGTCGTGATTATCTAACTTACAAATCAGATTTTGGTCTGTATTTAAGCACCGATAATACAACCTCTTTAATATAGTAAGTTGTTTCATAACTCAATACTCCTTTCCGTGTTTTGGCGGTCGCAATTCATTGTACTGCGCTTTCATGTGGATGTGTTTTTCTATGTCAATGTTATACTCTCCACATAAATCCATAAGCCGCATGAAAGCATCTGCTAATTCATCTTCAAACGTGTCTTTGATACCCGCTTCAAATGCTGTTTTGTAAGCCGGTGGCCTGTTCGGGAACGTACCTGCAAAATCGCTCATTTCTAATTCGTAGGTGTCGCCGAATACTTTGAAATCAGCGTGTCTGTTTTTGCGGTCTGCCTCCAGTGCCTCAGATAGTTCAGAGACGATCAGCATCAAGTTCACTGCTACAGGTTGTGGCTCGAAGCCCCTTTCCAATGCAAGGTGGTGCTGTTCTTTGCACGCCTCATTGAGTTTCAAATTTGAAAATACTACACTCATATTCCTTCTATAGCTATATTGTTTTTAATCATTAGACGCAGTTGGTCTGTGTCTTTTATTTTGGCTACGTAGTCGTTGATGGTAAATATACCGGTCAAAAACCGTCTGAAGAATAAAGCATTTTCTTCGGTGTACTCAATTTCTTTTAGGTCATCAATCTTACGGTAAAAGCTATCTGTCCCCATGCCTACAAGTTCATGGATCCATTTCCCGTTTTGTTCAAGTTTTGATCTGTCTGCATACGTGTAGTATGTCTTTACAGTTCCATCAAGATACTTGTTGGTTATCTTCCGACGAATACCGCATATTATACTCACATTATAGTTCCCTGGATGAGACGGATCACGGCGGTTTGTACCTTCAAAAAATATCGGGTGACCATTTTCATTACATAGGAATGTTTCATCCTTATAAGCTGAATGAGGGAAATACTTACCATCAATAGTTTTGGTGTATTGGCACGCGGTTTCAATAGCATATTTTATTACGTGTACATCTTCTAACACCTCGTACTGGATTAGGTAGTTAACGACACGCCCAATCTCAGCTTCCAGTTTATTCAGCGTCTCAGCTTCCAACGTCCCTTTATGATACCGGTCAAATACATTCAAATCCTTTAGCTTGGACGTGATATCATCAGGAAACGTTGCGGTAAACATACCTTGTGCGGTTGCCTTAATATCCAGCATAAAGTCAACCAGCGTTGTATTTGTTTTCGGATCTCGTCTGTGGATCCGCATTGACTTAATTTTTGCCATAATTTTAATCAAAAATAATTGATAATTGTTTTTCATTCCAATTCATCAGTTTTTCCATCTGTGCAAATGTTTTGTCATAACAGAAATTCTGACTAATGGTATTTTTTACCCCAGATAACTTGCGCAGTTCCTCCCATAATTCGGGATGTTTACGCCTTAATTCGCAGAACCCATGCACTTTGTTATTCGGACAGAACCAGCAACCACCACGACTGGAATTGATGTAGTTTGGTGAAAGTAGATCATACTTGGCACATAGGTCAAATGCCATGCGTTCCGTATATCCATACTTCGCAAGGAGGCTAACAGAGTTGCTTTTTAGACGTGCCAGGCGTTCCGGCTCATCCAATGCAATACCTACATAAGATACATAGTTCCTTCTGAACTGCCGCCAATACCGGCGCATAGGTGTCATTTTACCTATAGAGTTCATCCGGCAGAAGCCACCAAGCAGAAAGCCTTGATATTTGCCTATACGCTCAGGGTATTTTGTTTTTGTACCACGCTTCTTGAAAAATTCTGTCAGGTAGTCATCTTTCTCGTTGCGTATTAGGTCGGTGTCTATGCCGGTCAACTCTTTTAGCCGTGGGATGGCAAACTCTTTCACCCATTGAATGTGCTCTGGATCCTCGCCGCTTATGCCACGTGCGTTGTCAAACATGACTTCAACAGACACAATGCGGTCCAGCGGCTCGTTGTGCAGCATAGCCAGAAGTATTGTCGCAATGCTGTCTTTACCGAATGAACAAGATGCTATGTAAGTGGGTCTTTCCATATCTGAATACAAAATGGGGCAGGCTCATGCGAGAACCTGCCCCGGTGATCCTCATGCCCTGTACACATCTACAATAGGTGACTTGGCGACACCGATGATCTCGCAATCATAGCTTGCCATTTCCTTTTTGAGAATGTTGAGCGCATCAGTGATATCACAGGCTTCAACCAGAACGGTCACTGCTTTGCGGCACTCTCTGCCGTTGTCCTCTACAGTGATCATTTCCACGCGCCCGGTGTACCAGTATTCGCCATCTGCCTTTGGGAAGATATCACGGAAGTTGCGCTTGTTTATGCGCTGCACCTCATGATCTCCGAAGATGAACGGTTTTATTTCCTCCAGCAGACGCGCCTCTGCGTTGGATGGGTTGATACTCTCGACTACATAAGTCTCTTTCACCTTACCCGGATTGTCCTCTCCGGTTTGGCGCTGATAGGTGATGTTAATTAAAAAGAAGTTCATAATCCTTAGTTTTTAATAGTTAGAATAAAGTTGGATTTTGCTCCTGTTCTGCTTTCTCGCGTTGGTATATCTCTTTCAGTTGGCGGTCATAGGGAATAGCCAGGTATTCATACAGCGTGCTACGGCTGATGTGGAACCGGGGCTTAATGAATGTACGGTAGATAAATTCGGTGGTTAGACCTATTTTTGCTTTCTCTACATACAATTCATTGACTTCTTTGACCCTAAAAAGCATATTTTTTCGCGAAAAAGCCATTTTTATTTGCGTATATCAATTTTTTTTTGTAATTTTGCGCTCGGTTTCTGCAATGGCTTCGCGCTTCGGTGTGGGGCCCTTGTTTTTTATGTCCGTTTGGTCACTTTCTGACCCTTGTACGGTTCCACTGTTAGGGTGCCTTCGCGCTTCTTGTACACTCTGCCGGTACCGTCGCACACGTGGCACTTTCTGCCAGTCTCATCTACTCCGGTTCCCTGACATGCGCCGCAGAGTTCCACCTTTTCATTGTTAAATGCCTGTCTCATACCTTTAGCAGTTTGTCATGTTCAGACTGACGGTTTGGAACTTGCCGGATTCGTCTTTGACCTCTACCTTGACAAACTGCTTGGTGCGGTCAGGACGGTAAGCGTCGCGGATAATCTTCATGCCCTCAATGAACGTAGGATCACCGATCTCATTCGCCATGCTCTCCAGACGGAGGACATTCTGCGCTTTGAGCTGTCCGGCCTTGCTGCGTTCCATTAGGAGCGTATTGACCATTTCTGCGAGTTGGCGGCTCTTATCATCAGATGCGAGGCTCTGGATGTACTCCTTGACTTTCTCCACACCTGCGGTATAGGTGTCATCATAGGCATCATTGGTATTGAAGCCGAGGGTGACACGTGCGGTACTGTTTTTGTTGGTGAAGGTGTCGGTAAAGCGTCCGTCTTTCGCCTTGCTGGATCCAGAGAATAGTTCATCCTTCATTGAAATAATGCTGTGGAAGCGTTCAAAGATAGCTGCTTTCTTTTGCTCCAGGATGCGGCTGATGTCCTGTGCTTCGGGCACGGTCAGATTGACGGCTTCATCCACCAGTTCCTTGTAAGTCTTTACTTCTTGTGCGTGTTTTTCTTCGGCTTCACGCTTTGCCTTTTCTGCGCGTGCATTCTCCAGCAACGCAACTTCCTCTTCGGATAAATCGTACTTTGCCATAACGGTTGAATTTTATTGGTTGATTATTTGTTTGGATTGCGCTATTGCCTGCGCCTGGCTGTTGAACTCGTAAGCAATGCCCCGGAGTTTGCTGAGTGGTATCTGATGGAAGGCATCTACTCCTGCGGCTCGGCAGGCCGTCCCGGTAATCAGGTTCCACTCAGCAAAAGACCATCCGGAGGCGGGTATCTTACCCTGCGCTGCCAGCAGCTTGCCAATAGCTACCTTGCAGCATGTCTGCGCCTGTTGTAACGGTGTCTTGCGGCGGCTGGGTTTGGCTTCGCGTCCGTCCTTCTGCAATAGGTCATGCAGTTTGTTGCAGATCTCGCCGAGTTGCGCACCGTTCAGTTCTTTGCTCGATGTCACACCATAAGAGCTGTAGATGGCGGCTTTGTTGGCATCAGAGATATTGCACTGATTGAACAGGATATGCAGTTCCTTGATATATTGGCTATGCGTTTTCATGTCACTTGCTTTGTAATTTTGCCCAATACTTAGCGGCTCCTTCCGGCCAGATGTCAATAGGATCCTGTGTTACTCCGTCCTCCACGAACCGGCTTTGAGGGATTGCCCGGAAGCCTTCAATGTGCCAAACGACGGAAGCGTCACGGAAGATGCGTTGTGCGGTCTTGCCTTCCGGCTGCCCGCCGTTGATATGGCTGATATAGACAAAGAGTTTGTTCGGGAACTCACGTTTGAGTGTCTTGTAATCCTTGAACGTCATATCGGCGAACTGGATAGAGTCGATAAAGATGATGTTCGGGCTCTTGTGTTGTTTGAGTTTGGCGCGGAGATCTTCAATCTCCATTTTGTCATAGAGGATGACCTTGCCGCCGACTTCCCACATGTTCACGCGGTCCATCGCCATCTGGATAGTCTTGCACAGACCTTCCTCCACGCTGTCATAGGCTACACGTTCAAAGCTACTCAGATACTTGGCATACATCATGGCAAAGGTGGTCTTACCGTTCTTGGACGGTCCGATGATGACATGTGTGCCTGTACGCTCAGGCTGTCCGACGGCGCGGAAATACTCACCTTCAAATGGCAGGCAGGTAAACTTTGCCGTGCGGACATTGCTTGTGCTCTGTGCTTGCTTTGACTTAGCCATGACTTATCCCAGTTTGCTCAATTCTTTGTTGATACGGCGCAAGCTCGGTACGCCCTGTTCGTCACGACTGCCACGGAGGATCTGCATGGTGTCGGTACCCTCTTTGCAGTTAGCTTTGATGATGCTCATCGCGGTCGCGTTCAAGAACTTTTCGCGGTCATCGGCATTGGTCGGTACGCATTGCACATACCGGCGACCAAAGCGGCTGAAAATCTCGGTGTAACCGACTTTCTTGTTATCAATGGCGCGGTGGATCTTCTGACGCAGACCATCGGCACCCATCATGTAGTAACCACATGCGCGTTCGGTGGCATTCCAGAGTGCTTTGATTTCAAGGAACGCTTCATAGTGAAGATCACCAGCCTCGTCAAGGATAATCAAAGGTGTGGGCAGCTGCTTGAGGTAAAAGACCAAATCCTCGTACACGTCATCGTACTTGCTTGTGCTGCCCACACCGAATGATTTGGCTATTTTGCGGATAAGACGCTGTTTGCTCTTGACCTGACTGCAATCAATGTAAACAACGTTCTTGTGTGTGCGCTGGTAGTATTGCGCTGCGTAGGTCTTGCCTATGTCAGACATGTCGCACAGGAGCGCGCTCATGCTTTCTTCCTGGCATTTCTCCAGTTGTGCATTGATGAACTGGAATACGGGCGTGTTGGCGGTGTTCCACTTCTTTTCCGGATCCATACCGACACCCAGCACGCGGGCAATGGTGATCCATTTCTCATCGCTCAGGACTTTCTCCCAGTCGCCGCGCATGATACGGCTCAACTGGCTTGCGTTAATACTAAGAGAGTTGGCGAACTTGGCATCACTTCCTCCGAAGTTCTCACGCGCTGTAGTCATCGCTTGGATGATGCGCGTCTTCATTTCATTACTTACTAACATGGTCTTTTGTTTTTATAGGGTTTATAAACTGTTTATTGCTTGGCTGGTGAAGTCTGCGAACTCGTCACCGTCATAGTTGACCGGCTGTTCGTGTTCCTCAATGACGATATCCAGCGGTGTTTGCTCAATGAAACGCACTGTGTCGCGGTCCATCTTGCCAATCTTCGGGATGTCCTGACGGCGGTCTTTGATGAGGCGGTCAAAGTGTGCAGCGCGTTTGGCTTGGTGCAGCATCTTGGCTTCATCCTCGGCGGTACGCTCAAAAGCACATTCGTTGTAGGTGAATTGCTCCATGTTCTGCGCTTCGCCAATATAGGTGTCACCCTGATAGAGGTAAACGGTTTGCGTCTTGCCTTCCTCATCCGGCAGCCAGTACGCGGTCACGGTGCGGTTGTTTGGTTTGAGCCGTTGCAAGCTGCTGTAGTCTTTCAACTCAAAGCGCTGGCCGTCCACTTGGCAATAGTCATTGTTGCGGATGCTGGTCTCGGTCTTGTTACCGATGAACTTGTAGAGATAGCTTTCGTCAATGGCTTGCAGGTTCGGGTTGTAATTCTCCATGAGCACCTGCTTGCGGGTCTTTCCAGGGAAACGCTTCTGGTCAGGGTGCAGCTCATTGTTGTGTGCGTCGATGGCAGCGATATCATCTGCAATCAGTCGGCGCGGATCAAACTCCGGTTCCGGATAGTCGCCGTTGATCTTGTAACGGATGGAACGGTAAGCCTCATGCTTTGCGTACCAACGTCCGCGTGTCTGACCAAGGTCTTTAGCGGCTCCGTATTTGAGGCGACGGATGGCGTGCTCGGCACGTTTCTCAGTAGGCGACTGACAGAAGCGCACGAACTGGAACATTTCCGGCAGCCACTTGAAGTTGCTCATGATGTGGTGCTCTACCTCCAGTTCACCCGGCATAGGCAAACCCATCTGACTGAGCTCACAGAACATATTGCGGAAGGATTGATAAACCGTATCTTCTGACGGTTTGCCCAGCACGTAAGCCGGACGGAAGATGTATTGGCTCACAACGTCGGTGGCCATGTACTTATATACCCACTTGTTACCGAGCGCGTGACGGCTCAGTGCCACGTCATCCATAGATATCTTACTCAGCGAATATGCGCCGTGGTGACGGTGGTTCTTGGGTCGGAGGCTGTTGTTATACTCGAAGTTGCCGTTACGATCCATGAAAATAGCGGTGTTGCCATAGACATCTTTGAGGTAGTTCCAGACGGTGCTTTCGCTCAGTGTCTCGCAGCCCGGCTTGATGAAATCGCGCGGACGGAATACTTCGCCGGTGTTCTGATCGTATAGCTCTTTCTTGCCGCTGATGAACTCGTTGTACAGTTCCAGAACGCGGGTTACAAACGGATGATCTTCCGTGCGGTAGAGTGCCAGCAGAAGGTTTTCCAACTTCTTGCATACTTTTCTTGCATTGTTATTGCCGATTCCGCAGTGTATCAATGCTGCGTAACCGTTGCTTAAATAGTCGTTAAACGCCCTTTCAAAGCTGCGCACGTTCGTATAGGGATTAAGTCCGAACGCGATGCTGCTTTGGTCGGTGCATTGTTGTGTGTACCAAACCAGCATTGCTTGGTACCAGTCTTTCATCACCAGACGTTTGCCGCTCTTGGCGCGTGCCATGCGTTGCGTCTGCAATCCGTTAGCCATGACGGTGAACAGACTGGCCTTGGCAACGTACTCATTCACGTGCGTTGCGTCCAACGGCATACCGTCAGGCTGATGGTAGCCGGTGTAGAACTGGCGTGCTGCTACATCCATGACCACTGCATAGATATCCGTGTTGGTGGTCTTGGCTTTGCCGTAGGCGAGTTCAATGACGCGCAGACGGTCGGCACGGCGAATGCTGTCAACCCAAATAAGGGTTTCGCCGTTGATGCCTCTGCGTGCTATCTGTAGGAATCCGCGTTCACTGTCATGCTTGAATTGGCTGTAGGTTAATCCCGCTGCCATCCAATCATTGACGCTTAGAGCGCAGTTGCCATCAATATACTGATACATAATACTGGTCTTTTATTGGTTTCTGCTACTACTTGTTTACGCTGCCATGTCGTCAAACTGTGACAAACTTTCAGCAGCTGCTTGGCATTGTTCCTCCAAGCGCACGAACTCGTCAAGGGTCAACCCTTCGAGGTCGCGGGTTTCTACTACCTGATCATTGCGGATTACACCGAGTGTTCCGGCTTCCCAATAGACTACAATGCGAACTTCGCCATTGAGCCAGCTACAGGTCATTGTTTTGTTCAGATGGTCATGGATGCAATCCATTTCAAGGTGAATAGTTTTCGTTTCCATAGGTCTTTTGTTTTGTTGGTTTCTGTATTACTTGTTTTCTCCGATCTTGAATATCGGGGCAAAATTCATGTTATAGAGTTTGCGCACACGCTCCGCCTTCCTTCCGGTGGTGTCATGATTCAGTGCTTCGCTGATGGTGGTTCTACTGTAACCGGTCATCTTCTGAATCTTCGCAATTGAGCCGTGAAAAAGTGCATTCATCTTACAAAATTTATTTTGTTGGGTTATTTTCTTGTATATGTCAATTTTTTTTTGTAATTTTGCAGCGAAATTGGTTATTTGTTCAATTCCGACTGCAAAGATAGATAATTTTCTCGATATAACAAAATTTTTCGAGAAAAAAATCTCTAAAAAGTGCATTTTTTAGTAAAATGACGCATAAAAGTGACAAAATTATGCAGATTATTGATCGTTTATTCGAATTTTTTAGAGAAAATCATCTCTCTAACTACAAGGTTGAAAAAGCGTGCGGTCTCACTAACGGCTACCTCCGAAATCTGAGAAAAGCACCAAGTTTTGAAATTTTGGAGAAGATATTCTCTACATACCCTGAACTCAACCGTGATTGGGTGCTTTATGGAGAGGGTAATATGCTGCGTTCATCAGATGCAGATCCATCGCAGTCAAATGCGAAAGAACGACCTGTGCTCAAAGAAGTCACGAAAGGAGGACTTCCGCTCATTCCCATAGATGCCGTGGCTGGGTTCAACGGATGGGATGAATGTGGCGTTTCGGAAATGGACTGCACACACTATGATGTGCCGGACTTTGAGACAGCTCACGCGGACTTCCTCATCCGCGTCAGTGGATCCTCTATGTACCCAAAGTATTCCAGCGGCGACATACTTGCTTGCCGGAAGATAGATGAGATTACTTTCTTGCAATGGGGAAAGGTCTATGTCATTGATTCCAGACAGGGTGCCATGGTTAAACGCCTGTTCCCGATGGAAAGCAACGCTGACATGGTTCTGTGCAAGTCTGATAATCCGAACTACCCGCCATTTGAACTGCCGAAAGAGGAAATCAGATCACTCTCTATTGTGGTCGGTGCTATCCGTCTGGAATAGTCATTCTATTACATAGAAAAAACAAAAAATGCGCGTTTTTCGCGCGTTTTTTGTTTGTATATGCGCGTAATTCCTTTATTTATAAGGCTTTGCGCGTGTCTGCATGTGGTAAAATCCCCCTCTCAAACGGGGTCATTTTTGGGAATATGGGGGGGGCAATCCTGCAAAAATGGCACTTTTGAGGTGCGTTTTTGGTCGTATGGGGTGCGCAATCACGCGGTTTTGGGTCTAATTTTGGGTCTAAGTCGGGTCTAACTCGATTTTTTGAGGGTGTTTTGGTGGTTTTTCGATCTGTCCGGATCACACAAAAAAACGCCTCCGTCTGGGGGCGTTTAAGGGGTGTTTCAATGGTCTTGAAAGGGCGGTTTAGTTATAACTATACAGCATCGTTTCGTTGGCGTCAGCAAGACGTTCCTGTGAGGCTCATATTACGCGCGTGTACGCATAATGCGTGTAGGTGTGGCGCGTTATATTATAGGAGTAAACAGCGGCGTTCTACGGGGCGTTTTTAGGCAGCTTCATTGACACCGTGCGAACCATTGCCAACCAAATGTAAAGCAAATGCCAAGTCCGTGCACAATAAAAGGGGCACCGACCCCCTCAAAATGCAAAGCAAATGCCAAGCAATGCCAAGTAAATGCACAATTCGTTTTTCGTCGTAATTCTCGTAACTCCTTTATTTACAAGGCTTTTAATAAATTAACAATGTACTTTTCGTTCTGTGCCCCATAAATTAGCAAATGTCTTTATATTATATCCTGTTTTCTGGTAATCATCTTCTATTGGAATCAAACGCCAAAATGGCTCTTCTTCAAGCAAGAAGAATGGCGATGAGAATAAAGTACTTTCTCTACCTAATTTCCCTACATACTTACTTACATTATTCAAGAATAGACCTTCCCAAGCCGCCAACAATGGTATTCTGTTCTTTATATCTCTGGTAGATGGACACTTCGGAATATATTCAAGGGTTGATAGTAACAGCAATAATTTGCATACTTTTGCTTTATTATCCGTGGTGCGAGTTGCCATCTCGTAAATACGCTTCTCGTAATAAGCAATATCATGTTCCTCTGGAACATTTTCCTGCGCCCCCTCCTCTACCGATTCTGAGGTTTCGTCATCAGCCTCTTGTTCTAAAGCAGCCTTCTGACTTTTTATGATATTTCTCCATGTTAGATAGTCAAAATCCGGGTATAGTTTGGAAAAGAGATTCATGCAATTCTCTACTATATCCAGCGTCGAATATCCCTCTCTAATTTTTTGAATGATAAAGCGTGTTACATTATTTGCAACATCATCTTCTGGAGACGAAACAACATCCGTTTTGAAGTACGATAAATTATCAAGGACTTCCCTTATTCGTTCAATAGTGAATGCAACATATAAACCACCATTAGAAAGTTGTCCCCAGCACAAACCACTTTCTTGGGCGTTCTCTAAAATATCTAAGTCGCAGAATAAAGAAACTATTTCTTTTTGGTTTATTCGTGGTCTAAGCGTATATGGATTCCAAATTACATAAACATTATGAATGCTATCGTAACCTATGAATAGAAAGACACCACCATTATCTTTGTAGTTTTCCAGATATGGTCGTCTTGGCATTTGTGCTCTATATTTATGCAGCGGATGTGGATTTCCTGCATAGGAGACTGCTCTTAATAAGCAATAGAAATCTTCTCCACCATATGTAAAGTGAAGCAACTCCCATATTGAGCGAATATCGAAACCTGCTTGCGGTAGTTCCGATGCAAGAAGTTCCGCTAATTGTTTACCCGAATAATTCTTTTCGTTCATACAAGTGCACGAAATAATTTACTATTACACGTATCCGTTTGCAAATCAATAGACTTTATATCAGCAAAGTCCACAGTAAAGCGAATATTGGATATGCCAGTTGGTATTGTTCCTTTGTCAATTCTTGGGATATCTTTACTATCGTATGTAGCGAATGTCTCTTCGGAAATCCCATAGTCAAATTGGTATTCTGCGACCTCATCAAAGTACTTTCCTACAGTTGCCGTTACACACTCTCTCAGATGAATTAGAAGATTGATGTCATCTTGAACTTTATACGATATTCTGTCCATTAAATCGTAGACACTCATACCAAATCCTGTTTGCAGAACAGCTAAAGACGCAATCACTAAACGAGTATTTTCGCCCGGATATAATTGCTCTAAAGAGAAGGTGTGTTTTCTTTGTTCTTTCGTACAAGATTTCACCTCAATTTTATCAACTCCATCGTTAAAATCAAATGGATCTTGTGGTGTAACATGCCATGAACGAAGAAGGTATTTCGGGTCCTTGGCCATATCAATTACCATTAACTCAGCAAACAAGCCTCGGATGGCACTAACGGATGGTCTTTTGGCATTGGTAAACAATGTGATAATTTTCTTTATTTCAGTATCTAACACCGTGGTTTCCGGAGTTTGCGGAAGGCGTAATAACACCATATTTACCACATCCAAGAAGTACTTTTGAAACTCTTCATCGTCGGAATTTAATTGCAAGACCGAGTATTGCCTTACAAAATTCTCTTTCGTTGCATTATCATAGATGTCGCAAGAACGATTGTACATTACTGTAAATAACGACAACTTAATATCTACTTGCTTCGTTGAGTCACAACATTCTACAAAAAAGATAGGTCTTCCATCTTTTGTACAACCCAATTTGTGCGGTAACTGCTGAGAAAACGATTCAACCTCATAGCGATTGTCGTCTCTTCTATTACTTTTCAGTTTCTGAAAAAGTGTATTTAATTCGCTCTTCCACATAGTTTTTAATACTCGTAATAATCAAAACTTAATCCATCCGGGTAATATATTGCAAGATTACATGTTTCTTTGCAATGGTATGCCACGCGATATTGAGGATCGTCTATTTTGATATGATGCAACTGAATTGTCAATAAAAAGTCATCAGATTTAAAAGACCTATCGCCAGGATAAGCGACGCCGCCATCAATTGATTCACCGGCTTGCAGATTTCCCGGTTTTAAATCGTCTTTTAGAGTACGCGATCTAACCGCGTCGAAAGCCATTTGATAAACTCGCACTTTTCCTTGTCCTGCGTTGTTCTCTAAAACATAACGCAAATATTGAATGGTTGCGGAACGTCTATCACGCAGTTCTGCATTATAAAATTGGAATGCACTTAGCAATTTTATAGCATCCTCAATAGAAACGTCCACATATCTATGATTTCGTTTTGCATGCCCGTAATCTTTTGCATTGATAAAATCATCAATATGGCTTTGAACAAAAACATTCATCACATCCAGATTCTCACGTAAGAAATCAGATGTATTATATTGTTTCCAACTTGACATTTGATGTTTTACGTAATTTTTAGACAGGACATTCTTTCGTGTCGGTTTTAGCACATGTGAAATGATAAGAGCTTTTGCCTGTTCTTTATATTCGGCAATAGTATGATTAGGACAGCGTTTTAGCGCGTCACGCAAAATTTCTTCGTGATCTACATAATCAGTAAACTCTTGCTTTGCTTTTTCTGATACGTAAATGCGGCATACATCAAGATATTTCTTTTTATAACCGAAGAACCGACAACGTTGTTCAATAGTATCCGCTGTTGCAGTAGTCGAATTGGTTCTTGGCATAAAAGTCATGGATAGTTTTTCTACCGTAAATCCACGATTGAGCATATTGGCTCCAACGAGGATAAAACCTTTGGCCGTTTTCCAATCAATTTCCGTATCAGCACCACTATGCACAAGTGGAGTTTTGATATTCAGTAGAGCCTTTAAGAAATACGAAAATATTTCATCTAAAGGAGGGCAATTCTCAATAGTAGTCGCTAAATCATCATAGGCTGGTTGTAATTCTTGTTTAAACAAGTCTCTATTGACAGAATCAACTGTCAAATCAGCCCAGTCCATTAGCAAAGCATCTATCCAACGTTTATACTTTTCATTAGCATTCTTAGTTCCGTCAATATGCACCATCATTGAAAGGTAAGGTACTTCCTTTCGTATGAAAACCTTACATATCACACTGATAATAAATTGCTGCAATGCAAATATCAGAGTGTCAGGGCATGCAGAGAGTGGATTCTTACTTGATTCAACCTCAATATCCGGTATACGACGAATATGTAGTTTATGAGCTTGTTTGAAGAAATAATTGCCGCCGGTATATTCTTTTCCAGGTGTAAGAACAGTATGGTACTTGGGTGAAAGTATATCGTCGGCGTCAATCATTAATAAGGATTGCGGAGTAGCCGTATATTGAATATATGAATGGTTAGGGAGTGTGCGCTTTAGGAAGATTATGCTTTCATATGTACGACTTTGTTCATCCTCTTCCCAATCTTCTTTCTTGCAATTCTTATGTGCGTACGTATTCAAACTGGCTTGATCTGCCTCATCGTCAATAATCAACACGCTACTATCGCCGATACAAGATTTTATATCGGGAGACTGGAATAATTGCGCCAGATTGTTGATGTGCTTGTAATGCTTTAAAATAGGTATCAAGATTATACCATCTGTATACAAAAGCAACATGCGTAAGATGCGCGCATCTTCGATATTTTCAATGATATTATAATCCAGTGCGCCATCTTCATCTAAACCTAAATCAGTCTTTAGACGAGTTGCTGTTTGATTTTGAAGATTGGTTTTTGTTCCTGTAAGATATATGATGATTCTATATCCGTTATCAGCAGCGAGTGTGGTTAGTGTGGTAAAAGACATGGTCTTTCCACTCTGAACATATCCAACGGCTAAGTTAGTGACGCAGCCGAGCTGTCCGGGAGGAATACAACGAGACAAGATTTCGCATGCTTCTCGGCATACGGTTTCCTTTTCTTCCGGAAGAAGACTTAATCGTTTTTGGTAATTTAGTGTATGCTCTCCAATTACTATTCTGCGACTATCTTCGACCTCTGTGGTATGTATTGAAACTTGTTGGCTCATAGTTCTCCGAAGAAATTATTAAATCTATTACGGAACGTTCCTCTGCTTGCCATTTGCATCGACAACTCTGTCTGGATAAGAACTTTTATGAAATAAACTACTTTGTCCAAATCCTCGTCGTCATTGCCATAACTATCAAAGAAAGCATTACTTAAATTGATGGTCGTAGTATATGTGCCATCCGGATTCTTATCTAACTCATACAGTCCTTGTTTTTGACCTTCTGCTTTAGTTTTAATGGTGAGTTTAATCGGTTGATTATCGATCACCATATCTATTTCCTTTTGGTATTTAGCCGATTCTCGTACCTCTTTCGGAGGCTGTTGCACTACGACATTGGGATTTTCTTGTACGGGTTTATCAATGTTCTTGTCTGAGGTATTTAAAATAATAGGCTTTGACAATACTCTTGCTAAACCATCCGCAACTCGTCTTGATGTCTTTTTAATTTCAGCCGCAGTCCTGTCCTTCTTAAAATTGCTTGCCTGTCCAAACACGTCAATACATTGGTGCTTTTTTATCTTATCGTGCAAGTCTTCGGCTAAGTCTTCAATAAAAAGTGTAAATGCTTCGTCTTCTTGGAAAGCATTCTTTTGGAAACTCACATCGAAGCCTTCAACGCTTAATTCTCCAAATATACGTTTGTATTGCGGTGAACCCACCTGTCCACATAAAGCATAAGGACGATATTTGTCATCACCGCTATGTCCAATAGCGCGACCACGTCTGAAGATGAGGAAACCGTTTTCTTTATCAGTACTCATCGTTTCCAAAACACCAATAAAGCCAGTTACCTTATATTTGCTATTCTTGGGGCAAAAAGATATATCTACCTTCCACTCCTTTTCTTCGCCCTCAATACGTACGTCTGCTCCCACTCGTTTATGATAAGGTGCGACTAAAACTTTCGGCTCTGAAACTTGTTGCACTTCCCCATTGATCACCAACTCTAAAACACCATCTCGGATGAACTTCGTGTATGTACTTGCGAGGTGACGTTTAACAGCTGCAAGTTGTTTCGGTCGATTTTGAGATAGTTGCTTCAAGGTGATACGAGTATAGTGCTCTGTAGGAGATGCTTTTTGCTCATCAACATTCAGAGAAGTTTCTTGATGGTCTATAACCTCGTTAATATCAAATACTACAGTCTTTTTGACACCATCACCAAGAGCACAGGTCTCTACTTTCCATACATCAGAGAACCAAATGGATGAGACTTTCATACCCATACCAAACTCGCTTAATCCACTGGCATCAAGTGGTATATTGGCAAGTTCAAATGCGCGTTGGTAGTTATCTGCTTCTATACCCCATGCGTTGTCAGTAATGGTGATTTCGTTATCATCAATATGTATATCCACACGCAACTTGCCTCCCTCGTTGATTTGAGAAAGTTTCTCTTTGTGCGCGATAAAACTTTGTAAAGAGTTATCTACGTACTCTGCGAGTGCATTCCATGCGGTATTGGCAATATACCGGAACGTTGAATAAACTAACGGTTTGGTTGCAATTGATACCTTAGCCATTTTGTATGATTTTTAATGCGATTAACTTAATAATATCTACATCCACTGCATTACCGAGAGCCTCGTATATGCGATTTGTCGGCAGTTTGTCAAACGACAGATCTTGCATGCCTTGAATCTTTGCAGCTTCTTTCGTAGTCATATAGCGACCTTTTTGAGGTGTCCCATCTGGGAGGGTTGTCTCTATCCAGGGGAACACAGGCACTTGTGTGCCCATAAATGTGAGAGCGGGAGAATAGGTCGGCTCCTTGACACGTATTCCAGAGGGTCGGAACTGAATTATCTTATGTTCCAAATTCATATTTTCATCTTCGGAACAATTCCACTCAAACTTAATAAAACTATCCTCCCAACCTATAATCTTTTTCTTCCACTCATCAATCCACTCCTTATTGCGCTCATAAAATTCTCTATTTTCTCTTATGAACTTCTGTTTCCAATCGGGAAAGACTTCAGCCTTTTTAGAACGAGCGTAATTGGGTAACTTCGCGAGACATGCTTCTTTGGATGTCCCCGCAATTGGCTCACCCAGTGTGCCGCGATATTTACTCAGTTCTTCTCGTTTTCTCAGATAAGGAGCAACGCCTTCGTATGGATATGTGGCCCCAAATTCCATTGCCCATATTGGCGCGTGTGGAAGTTTTGAATGATGGATATTACATTCATCCAAGAACTCTTGCCAAACATCCATACGATTTTTATATATAGGCTTTATTGCTTCGCCCTTATCCCTCTCGTCAATTATGCTATTAATGTCACATCGAGCTTCTTTATTGGGTTCTGGGAATTTGAAATTATATAAATTACCTCTCCTGCGATCTATACCAACTATGTATATACGTTTGCGATGTTGCGGTATGCCAAATTGATGTGGCGATAGAATATCATCCATAACTTCATAGTCCAATCCCTCATCTAATCGTCTTTTTATGATTTTCCATGTATCGCCATTATCGTGCGTTTTAAGATTGGATACATTCTCAAGAAATATATACTTGGGACGTCTTACGCGTATAATATCTTCTATGTAATCAAACAGCACTCCTCGTCCTGCTTCATCTTTGAATCCTTGTTGCTTTCCGGCTTTGCTGAATGGTTGGCATGGGAACCCTCCACATAAAATATCATGCTCAGGGACTTGATTCATTATTTTCTCATCTGAATCAAGCAAAGTGATATCACTATTGATCTGTTCTACAGGTATTCCGTAATTCTGGCTATATTGCCGACGCAGGTCTGCCTTGAGTTCAGAAGCAAAGACACATTCAGTTTCTATTCCCCACTGCTCTCCTATCTTTTTCAGAGCTAAATGAAAACCGCCAAGTCCTGCAAATAAATCAATAAATCGTATTCGTGGGTTGTTGCGGACATTAAATTCTCTCAATCTATCGGCTATCCATAAATCCAACCCGGTAAAAACATGAGGGGAGAACTCATCTTCATTAGGATTTGTTATCCTGAGGTAATTCTGTACACCTGTTAAATATAGTGGTGGGACATCCTTTATTTCCTTACCTATTCCGTACAAAAAATAATCACCTTCTGGTTTGGGATACTTCATTCTAAGCATCTCTTTCTCTGTCTTATGCTTATGTTCACCATTATATTCGAACAATCTTATTCCTGTTGAATAATCGCGGCAATCGTACAAAAGAATGTAGTCTGGAGAAAAGTATGCGGTTTGAGCACCATTACGTCGCTCAAACAAATTGCCTTCTGCACGAACATTGTAGAACTTATGCTTAAGCACCCATTCTAACTGATGTTTTTCTGAACGGTACGCGCCAAATAGGAATCGGGCATTCCACTTAGAATTGAAATCGAATATGTTCGTAGCCTTTGCCATCTTCTAAATCAAAAAACCGAATAGCGTTAACTATCCGGTTAATTTCTTGAGGAGAAAAAAGCATAGGCGAGCGCGGGTACAAGACAAAGTCGGCAAACTTGAGAGCAATACCCCGCTCACCCATGCTAACACGGATAGCAGGGACATATATCTTCTTGCTCTCACTAAAGTTTTGCCGACTTGTCTTGCAAGGTATATGTCTATTTGACTATGCGATAAATATGTTATTTTTAGTTTTCAGTTGTCAGATATCAGAAATCAGATATCCGTTGTCAATTGTTAGTTTTTAAGGGTTAATCCAAAAAGATCCAACTATTGGCGATGTCGCTTATACGGTCGATGTCCGGTTCCAAACCTTCGTCGCCCTTACGCAACACACCGGCAATAGCATATACTCCGTCATCCTCCGAGCCCGCAAGATTGTCATCCACCTCTGCGCGGTATTCCATCCGATCGTTATCCAACCAGACGTGTAACCCAGCATTCTTGTACGCCTCGGAGTTAGCGAGATACTCATCCACTGCATCGTAGATGCGTTCTTCTAAAGCTCTAATGTCTTGCCAATTAGCCATAGTTTTGTTCGTTAATATACATACACACAAAAAGCGCAGAACCTGTATGTTACTTGTTCTGCACTCTTGAGGCCTTAGGATTGCCCATCTCAGTCAGATCAAGCAACACAGAGCCTACGCTTAAAAAGTATATAGTTCTCCCACACTAAATGGAAGGTATTATATACCCAACGCAGACATCTATTGTTGCTTTGTTTTGAACTGAGTTTTGAAAGTTCCTAAGTTTCAAGAGTGTCAAAACAAGCGTCAATAAACGCCTTTTATATTATGTCTTTCCCGATATTAACGTCGTCGGGAGCGACGCGCCGATAACTTGGCGAGAATGTTATTCTATTTGTGCTACGTGCTGTAGCACTTTTCTATTATCCAAACGAACTTACAAGAATTTCTTGTGAGTTGCTATTCTTTCTCTTCGTCAAAAGGTAATTCTTGACTTTTCGCATCTTCGATTGGTTTAATGTAATCGGATGCTTTATTAGGTGATATAATGCTACGTCCAAGACCTTTTTCTATGTTTTCACGTGCGACGCGTGCGGCTTCACCACCTTTACCGGCAACACGCTTGTTTTCTTCTATGCCTTGTGGATTATATTGCTTGGAAAATTCTGTAGTGGCAGCTTCTGCAAGAGTATTAAGTGCCAACTCAAGATTAGTCATATTGTCACGCAGATTCTCCTTTCTCAGTCCTTTGAAGTTTTTGTACTCACGTGTGGTTTTACCGCTCCACGCTTTAGTGATAATATCTGTCAAAAGCGCGAAATCGCGGCCTTCTTGCATGCCGCCACGCTTCCATTCATCCGTTAATTCTTTACGTGTTTCAATAGATTTAACACGTTGGTTAATCCAATTTTCAGAATACCCCAAGCGCCGATAGTCGTTGATAGCCTGCTCAATGGATAGTTCCGGATCTTGCAATTGGTCAATACGCGCACTTCCCACTTGCGCTAACCATTGTTTCAATGGCTCGGCTTTCTTGGATGGAATGGACTGAATAATGCGCAGAAGTTGTTCAATATCAGCCACATCTGTTGCTCGGTTCTTGCCGTCGGAAGCGGGGAGTTTCAACTGTTTACAATTTGTAATCAGTTCACTTGCGCCCTCTTGCTTGAGACGTCTTTTTAGTACTGCCCAATATACAGTTGCACCGCGCGCATTAGGCTGTTCGGTTAGTACTTGTACAACATCGGTGACGGAGAAGTAGTATTTCTGCTCTTCGTCATCCCAAACAATGCGCACTTGTTTGTCATCAAATTCTTGTATCTTCAGTTCCCGTGACATATCTTAGTATCATCAATAAACGCCTTTTATGTCTTTCTTATCGTTGTTCTCGCCCGTAACATAATTAAAATTTCCTACAAAGTTACGAAAAATTATTCAAAATTGCAAGAAGGAAGTGTATTTTTTTGCAAAAAAGGAAGAGAAAAGTAAGAATTTAAGCAGAAATGGAGAAAAGTCGCGGGGGTAGCCGCGAGCGCGGAACAATAAAACGATGGACGAAACCGGGGACGAAGGGAATAAACGAACGCGGAAAAACACGGACTACATAGAAGAGAAAAAACGAAAAAATACATTTTTTTTTTGAGTTTTGCAGTTTGGCACGCCTTTTGTTTATAGTCATGCGGGGAGCAATCTATCCTCACTTATCCGATTATATACAAACACAATCCGACTAAAAACAAACACAATATATGGCAAACACAGTAGACATTCGCGAGCTTCAGGAGCGCATAGAGCGTGAAAGCTCGTTCGTAGACGCCCTCGTTCTGGGCATGAACCAAGTAATTGTAGGACAAAAACAGTTGGTAGAGAGCCTGTTGATAGGTTTGCTCTCGGATGGTCATATCCTGTTGGAAGGTGTGCCGGGACTGGCCAAGACCTTGGCTATCCGCACGCTGGCATCGCTGGTGAAGGCTGATTTCAGCCGTATACAGTTTACGCCCGACCTGCTGCCGGCAGACGTGATCGGCACGCAGATCTATTCGCAGAAGTCGGAGACCTTCAGCGTGAAGCGCGGACCTATCTTCGCCAACTTTGTGCTGGCAGACGAGATCAACCGTGCACCTGCCAAGGTGCAGAGTGCACTGCTCGAGGCTATGCAGGAGCGTCAGGTAACCATCGGCGACAAGACCTTCAAACTGGATGATCCGTTCCTGGTACTCGCCACGCAGAACCCTATCGAACAAGAAGGAACATATCCTCTGCCCGAGGCACAGACCGACCGATTCATGCTCAAGGTGGTGATCAACTATCCGCAGCCGGAAGAGGAGCGTCAGATCATCCGTCAGAACATCAGCGGCGAGCAGAAGACCGTAACGCCTATCCTCTCGACCGAAGATATACGCAAAGCCCGTGAAGTGGTGCGTCAGGTATACCTGGACGAGAAGATCGAGCGCTACATTGTAGATATAGTTTTTGCAACGCGTAATCCTGAGAACTACGGATTGAGCAACCTGAAGCAGATGATCAGTTTCGGCGGTAGTCCGCGTGCCAGCATCAGTCTCGCGCTCGCTGCACGTGCGTACGCGTTCATTCATCGTAGAGGCTACGTCATCCCCGAGGATGTGAGGGCGGTATGCTATAATGTGCTACGTCACCGTATTGGCTTGACTTACGAGGCTGAGGCCAATAATATGACGGCGGAGGATGTGATTACGGAAGTTTTGAACGCAGTACAAGTACCCTAAATGAGGTTTTGTTTTTTCTTGGCATCTTTGCTTTTTTCGTTCGGTCATTATGCACCACATAACTCCCTCACGAGAAAAAACAAATCTGCTCAAGAAAATTCCAAAACTCGGGGAACTTCGTTAGGAAACTAGAAACATAGATGCCCTAGAAACACCAGATATCCTAGGAAACGGGAATATTATGACAAGTGAAGAATTACTACAACGGGTAAGGAAGATAGAGATCAAGACGCACGCCTTGTCGCACAATATCTTCGCGGGTGAGTACCACAGCCAGTTCAAAGGTCGGGGTATGGCGTTCAGCGAGGTGCGTGAGTACCAGCCGGGCGATGACGTGCGCAGCATCGACTGGAACGTTACCGCACGAATGGGCAAGCCGTACATCAAGGTATTTGAGGAAGAGAGGGAACTGACGGTAATGCTGCTGGTGGACGTATCGGGCAGCCGTAATTTCGGCAGCATGAGCCAATACAAGCGTGACACTATCGCCGAGATTGCCGCTACCCTCGCCTTCTCCACCATCGAGAACAACGATAAGGTAGGCTGCATCTTCTTCTCCGACAAGATAGAGAAAGTTATCCCCGTGAAGAAAGGCAAGAGCCACGTGCTGCATATCATCCGCGAACTGCTGAGCTTCGAGCCGGAGTCGCGCGGAACGGATGTAGCTACCGCCGTGCAGTTCTTCGCCAATGCGCAGAAGCGTCACGCTACGGCGTTCGTCATATCCGACATGATAGGCGTAGGCGCACAGCAGGTGACCGAAGGCAAGAAGAAAGGCCGTCTGACGCTGGAGCAGCCGATGCTCATTGCCTCGTCGAAGCACGACATGAATGTGATTCAGGTATATGACCGCAGGGATGCCGAGTTGCCTAACGTAGGACTGCTGAAGCTGAGCGACCCTGAGACGGGCGAGAGGATGTGGGTAAACACCTCACGCAGCGATGTGCGCAGGGCCTATGCCGCCGACTGGCAAGCGCAGCAGAAAGCATTGAATGACATGTATGTACGCACAGGCGTGAATGCCGTAAGCATGCCTACCGAAGGCGACTATGTACAAACGCTGATGCGACTGTTCAAACGATAGAAAAAAGAAGAGATACATGATTCTGAATATTTTATTATCGGTAATAGTCAGTGCTACTCTGGACTCGACCACGATGACGTTGGGCGATCAGACAGGCCTGCATCTGGAAGCCAAATGCGCTCCGGATGAGGTGGTCGTGTTTCCCAAATATGAGGACGAACTGATTCCGTGCATCGAGATTGTAGAGCAGAGCGCTATCGACTCGTCGGTGAACAGGCTGGGCAAACGCTACACGCAGACGCTGATGCTGACGTCGTTTGAGGATAGCCTGTTCTTTGTGTCGCCTATAGCTTTTGCCTGCGGTACAGACAGCTTCTATACAGAAGCGCTGACGCTGAACTTCATCCAGCCCTTCGAGATGGACTCGACGAACAACATCACCGACATCCACGACATCCAGCAGCCGCCTTTCTACTGGAAGGGACTAATACGCTGGATACTGGGTATGCTGCTGCTGGCTGGATTAGGCTTGTTTGTATGGTGGTTGCTCGGCAAGATCGGTCATTTCCACGGCGGTTACCTGCCTGAGAGCAAGAAAGAGCCGGAGCGTCCGGCAGAGGAAGTGGCGCTGGAGGCGCTGGACCGCATCCGCGAGCAGAAGATTTGGACGCAAGGACAGACCAAACAGTACCATACCGAACTGACAGACGTATTGCGCACCTATATAGCCAAACGCTTCAGCGTGGCATCGAACGAGAAGACCTCGGACGAGACACTCCGCGCCATGAAGCCTATTCTGCACGAGCAGAAAGAGCTGTACACCTCGCTGTCGCAGGTACTGAAACAAGCCGACCTCGTCAAGTTCGCCAAATGGCAGACCACTCCCGACGAGAACGAATCGGCACTGCAAAGCGCGTACACCTTCGTCAACGACACGAAGCCCAAACCTGCTACCGATGTAGAGGTAGAGGCTACGCGCAAACTGCCGAAGAAAGAGAAAGAGATACCTGTTGAGACTGTGGAAGTGGAAGAAGTAGTTGAAAGGTGAAAGGTGAAAGGTGAAAGGTGAAAAGTGAAAGGTGAAAAGTGAAAGGTGAAATTTGAAATTTTATAGTTGATAATATGGCATTTTCGCAACCTGCATATTTGTTTTTCCTAACGCTGCTGGCGCCGATGATCATCTGGTACGCCTGGCGGATGCACAATGCCGACGCCTCGCTGCGCGTGTCGAGCGTACGATCGTTGCGGCGCTATGCGTTGCCGTCATGGATGAGGCATATACCTTTTGCCTTGCGCGTGATAGCCGTGATCGTGCTGAGCATCGCTCTGGCTCGTCCGCAGTTGACGAACCGCTGGCAGTCGGAGACGACCGAAGGTATTGACATCATGATGGCATTGGACGTGTCGGGCACGATGCTCGCGGAAGATTTCAAGCCCAACCGTCTGGAGGCAGCCAAGACCCTTGGCGCAGAGTTCATCCTGGACCGCCCCAACGACCAGATAGGTCTGGTAGTGTTTGCCGGCGAGAGTTTTACCCAATGTCCGCTTACGACCGACCATGGCGCGTTGGTCAACCTGATGCAAGCCGTGCAGTTCGGTATGATTGACGACGGTACGGCTATCGGTCTGGGACTGGCCAACTGCGTGAACCGAATGAAAGACTCGCCAACGAAATCGAAGGTAATCATATTGCTGACTGACGGATCGAACAACGCGGGCGATATCGACCCCGGTACAGCGGCAGAGATAGCCAAGACCTTCGGTATACGCGTATATGCTGTAGGCGTAGGTTCGTACGGCGAAGCACGCGTACCCGTTCAAACGCCCCAAGGTACACGCTACATGACCATGGATTCGCAGTTTGACGAGAACACCCTGAAGAAGATTGCCAACACCACAGGCGGCGCCTATTTCCGCGCCACGGACAACAGCAGCCTCAAGCGCATCTACGAGCAGATTGACCAACTGGAGAAGACCAAGATGCGCGTACGCGAATATTCCAAGCGCACGGAGAACTTCGCCCCCTACCTGCTGGCGGCCCTCATGCTGCTCATTGCCGAGATACTCGTCCGCTACTTCGGATTAAGAACAATAAGCAACTAATAGTAGAAACAGATAACAAAAACATACAAAACCCCTCAACAGTTTGGTAGCACGGTGTGCTGGTGTGTGATTGTCCACGCGCTGCTACTTGTAAACAAGTTTACAGCACCAGCCCTTGTACCATCCCACACTCCTACGGAGTACCAAACTATTGAGGAAATAAACACAAAAAACAATGTTGACCATCGAAAATGTTTTTTAGGTTTATGTCTTCTTTCGGTTGTACCTCATAAGAGGTGTGATGTAGGCGATTGATTGAATAGGTAAGTTTACTTACATAGGCAAGCAAGCGACAACAGCACAAAGCCCGACAGGGCAACAAACGACAGAAGGGTTTATTTAGGTTTTTGTTTAATATTGCCCCATCGAATTTTGAATAATTGTTGGTAATTTTTGACTAAAAGATCTATTATGTTCAGATTTGCAAATATAGAATTGTTATGGCTCCTGCTGCTCGTCCCCGCGATGACAGTCGCCCATATTATCCTGACGCTCCGCAAGCGTCGTTCGATAAAGACGTTCGGTGAGCCGGAGCTGGTGCGTACGCTCATGCCCAACGCTGCACCCGTTCGCGTACATGTGAAGTTCGGGCTGCTGATGCTCGCCCTGACCTGCCTGATCATAGCTGCCGCACGTCCGCAATACGGACAATCGGAGCGCACGGAGAAAAGGCAGGGCATAGAAGTGATGATAGCCCTGGATATATCCAACTCGATGCTTGCCGAGGATGTAGCACCCTCGCGATTGGATAGAGCCAAACAGATGCTGTCGAAAATGATCGACAACATGAGCGACGACAAGGTAGGTCTGGTCGTTTTTGCGGGCGAGGCGTACACACAATTGCCTATCACGGCAGACTATGTATCGGCAAAGATGTTCCTGCAACATATCACGCCCGAACTTATCCAACTGCAAGGCACGGCTATCGGCGATGCTATCCTGACCTCTATCCGCGGTTTCGGCAGTGAGCAAGGCAAAGCCTCACGCGCCATCGTGATCATCACCGACGGCGAGAACCACGAGAAAGGAGCGAAAGAGGCAGCCGAGAAAGCCGCAGAGATGGGCATACATGTGCATGTGATGGGTATAGGCAAACCCGAAGGAAGCCCTATTCCGTTGCCGGGAACGGGACAGTACCGCAAGGACAGAAGCGGCAATGTAGTGATCACCCACCTGAACGAAGATATGTGCCGCGAGATTGCTCAAGCCGGACGAGGCATCTATGTGCGCTGCGACAACTCCAACACCGCCTACAAAGCCCTATCGCAAGAACTGGACAAACTGGCGAAGCAAGAGATAGAGACACAAGTATATACCGACTACAACGAACAGTACCAGTCGTTCGCCATATTGGTGCTTGTACTGCTGTTTGTGGAGAGTTTCATATTCCCGAGAAAGAACAAGATTATGGCCCGCTGGAACATCTTCCGTGCTCCCGCAATGGTAGCACTGCTACTATGTATGGGTACGACTATGCAGGCACAAGATGAGGTGCCCGACATCCGTCGCGGCAACCGCCAATACCTCGACTCGAACTATGTGGATGCCGAACTGCATTACAAGAGAGCGCTGGAAAAGAACGACGAGTCGGTAGAAGCGAACTATAATGTAGGTTGTGCACAGTTCAAGGACGGCGTGTACGACGAAGCACAACAGTCGTTTGAGAAAACATCGCAACTCATCGAGAACAGCGATAACAAGCAACTGAAAGCCGACACCTATCACAACTTAGGTAACTCGTACTATGCACAAGGGCAATACGCCAAAGCCATCGAAGCATACAAGAAAGCCCTGCGGCTCAATCCGAAAGCCGATGATACGCGCTACAACCTGATCAAGGCTATGCAGCAGCATGAGCAACAACAGCAACAACAACAGCAGCAACAACAAGAAAATCAAGACAAACAGGAGCAACAACAGGAAGAGCAGCAGCAACAGGAACAACAAGAGCAAGAGCAAGAACAACAGGAACAACAACAGCAGCAACAAGAGCAACAGGAGCAAGATCAGCAAGAGATGGACAAGCAGACTGCCGAGCAGATTCTGCAAGCCCTGGAGCAAGACGAACAAGATACACAGGAGAAAGCACAAAGGCCGAGAGGAACAAAGAAAAGAGTAGAAAAGGATTGGTAAATTGAAAGGTGAAAAGTGAAAGGTGAAAGGTGAAAAGTGAAAGGTGAAAAGTGAAAGGTGAAAAGTGAAAGGTTTAATATGAGAAGGATACTAACTATCGTATTGTTTGCAGCGATTGCACTGAGCACATTCGGGGAGGATGTGGTGTTCCGTGCGCAAGCGCCGGCACAGGTGATTGTGGGCAGACCGTTCCAGATGAGCTATACTGTCAACCAGCGTGCCAAAGACCTGCGTGCGCCCGAGTTTGACGGATTCGACTACATTGCCGGTCCATACACCTCGCAATCGTCCTCCACATCGTTCGTCAACGGCAAGCGCACCTCGTCGTTCCAACTGACATATACCTACACGCTCATGGCGCAGAAGGCGGGTACTTTCAGCATACCACCGGCAGTGATTACAGTAGGCAATGCGCAGTACACCTCGAATGGCGTGAAGATAACCGTACTACCCGAAGACCAGCCGCAGCAAAGCAGTCAGCAATCAGCGGGCAGCAATCAGCAGGCCGCCGTGAGCAAGCAGCAGGCGCCGCAGACCACAGGCAGCGGACGAGAGGAAGGCAACATCTTCGTCCGCACACTGGTCAGCCGCACCAAGGTATACGAACAGGAAGCTATCTCGCTTTCGTACAGGCTGTACGTAGCCGGAGCGGAGTTCAAGCAGTTCACCAACAACATGACCTTCCCCGACTTCACATCCTTCCTTCAGCAGAAACTCAATACACAGGATGCCCAATGGGAATTGGAGAACTACAACGGCCGCAACTACCAGGCAGTGACCTTCTACTCTATCCTACTCTACCCGCAGAAGTCGGGCGACATACAGATTGACCCCGCCATGTTCGAAGCAGTGCTGCTGGTACCTAATCAGGCACGCTCGCGCTCGATATTCGACGACTTCTTCAACTCCTATACCTCCGCTACCCGTACGCTTCGTGCGCCGGGCGTGACCATCCATGTACAGCCGTTGCCCACAGGCAAACCTGCTTCGTTTGCAGGCGGCGTAGGCAAGTTCACGATGGATTCGAAGATATCCGCTACCGACCTGAAAGCCAACGAGGCGGTAACGCTTACGATCACCGTTCGCGGCGCCGGCAACATGAAACTGCTGAAGAACCCTGCAGTAGATTGGCCGGAAGGCTTTGAGCAATACGACCCGAAGGTAACCAACAATGTTAAGACCTCTACGGGAGGCATGTCCGGCACACGTACCATCGAGTACCTGGCTATCCCCCGTGCAGCCGGCGAGTATACCATACCGGCGGTGGAGTTCAGCTATTTTGATACGGAGAAAGGCACATACCAGACGCTCCGTTCGCCGGAATATACGCTGCATATAGCGCGTGGCGCAGGCGAACAGGATGGCGGTGGCACGGTAGTGAACAACTATGTAACGAAAGAGGATATTAAGGAACTGGGTTCGGATATCCGCTACATAAGTGCGGCAGACTTCAAGCCGTCGGAGCGAAGCGTAGCAAAGAAAGTGGACTTCGGCTCATGGCAAATGTGGCTGCTATATGTTTGCCCGCTGCTGGTAGCATTGCTGCTGTTCGTATTATTCCGCAAACGTATCCGCGAGAACGCCGACCTGACCCGCGTACGCTACCGCCAGGCTAACAGCGTAGCACGCAAGCGGCTGAAGAAAGCCAAATCGCTGATGAGCCAGACGGAGCACAAAGAGCAGTTCTTTGAGGAGATAGAGCGTGCCGCCATGCAATACCTGAGCGACCGACTGACTATACCTACAGCCGATCTCAACAAAGAGACTATCACCTCCACGCTGCGCGCCAAAGGTATCAGCGAAACGCTGATTGAGCAGACCAACAATGTGCTGCAAGATGCCGCCTTTGCACGCTACGCGCCCTCGATGGGCGTGAAGCCCGAGGAACTGTACAAGCTTACCGAACAGATGATCAACGAACTGGAAGAATGCAAATTATGAGAACTATTCATATCCTACTGACCAGCCTGCTGCTGCTGACAGCCAGCATCTTGCTGCAGGCACAAACGCCCAAAGAGCTATGGGCAGCAGCCAATCAGGCATATAGCGAGAGCCGTTACGACGAAGCGGCTGAGCAATACCAAGCCATCATCGACGAGGCTCCCGAACTTACGCGCGCCTATGCGCCGGTGTACTATAATCTGGGTAACGCGCGCTTCAAGCAGGGCGAGCTGTCGCAAGCCATTCTTGCCTACGAGCGTTGCCTGAGGCTGGACCCGACGAACAAGAACGCTCGCTTCAATCTGGAGTTTGCGCGTACGCGTATTGTGGACAATATAGCCGACACGCAGGTATTCTTCTTGCGCCAATGGACGCTGATGCTGCGCAACAGTTTGGCGGAGCATGTATGGATGTGGCTGTCCATCGCCTTGTTTGCTATAGCACTTATCAGCCTGCTACTCTTCGCATTCTCCCACTCACTGGCAATACGCAAGTCGGGCTTCTATACGGGTATCGTGGCATTGATTGTATCAGCTATAGCGTTCGCCAATGCTGCCTCGCTGCATCATCGCGACAGCATACGGGCGGAAGCCATCATCACACGCGGCATCGTGAATGCCAAAGCCTCGCCCGACAGGAGCGGCACAGAGCTGTTCACATTGCATGAGGGAACGAAAGTGCTGATACACGAAGTACTTGACGGCTACGCCAATATCGAAGTAGGTAACTACAACGGATGGATTCCTGTCAATACGCTGGAGCGGATTTAAGATTTTAGATTTTAGATTTGAGATTTTAGATTTTAGATTTGAGATTTTAGATTTTAGATTTTAGATTTTAGATTTGAGATTTGAGATTTGAGATTTAAGATTTTAGTAGTCAATCATCCGTTCACGGCGGAGGGTGCGGCGGATACCCTTGCGGATAGAAGCAAAGAGCACATGGCGGGCATAAGCCGGCGCGTAGGTGCGGAGAAAGAGGGCGTGTGAAAAGCGCCCTCTTAATGTGATCATTTTGCGCCGCAGAACAGGTAATTGTTTGACGCGTTCACGCTCTTCGTTGCGGTCTTTTCCTCCCAGAACATTCTCATGAATGCGGCACTGGCCTTCCGATAGGACGGTCTGCAAGAATAACGTCTGCCGCGCTGTAGGTGCTGCGGGCATATAGAGCGGCATGGTGACGCCAAAGACCTGCCAAGCCGCATAAGCGATGAGTTGCCAGGCTTCGCGGACATGAAAACGTCGGAGCCAAGTGAGCAAGAAACGATTGAAAGTCTGCTTGTCGGCATCATTCAAGGATGTGTAATCATCACGGACGAGCAAGGCTATATCGGCAAGTTGCTTGAGCGGCATGCCGCTTCCGCAGAAATGTTCCCAAGCATGAAGAAAGACAAAGAGCAAGTTGAACGGTTCGGGGGGTACGACTACGCTGACGCCGTTACTGTCGAACATCGTAGCGCCTGCTTGCCCCGCCTGAACGAGGTACTGCCGCTCGAGCGTCTGCCAAAGACGGTCTTCGTGGCGCGTAGGGAAATCCATGGCAATACGGTGAAGTTCGATAGCCTTGCCATCGGGAAAGACGATGCCGTAATGCTTTAGTTCTTCGTACTCTTCGTCGTGATGAATAGCTTCGGGAAAGGTGTTACGAAGCACGCCACACGCGGGATGGTAATTGCTGATGCCCACCCAGATGTCGGCATCGCCCCAACTGCGCAGATAGGGTTTGTCATAATGTTCGGCAAGTCCGAAGCCCTTGAGTAATACTGGTTCGATGTTTGCCTGACGCAACGCGCTGACAGCCGCAGCTATACAACGGCGCCAATAGGTCTGCTGCTGCATGTTATGCAGGCAGAGCTGCTTGAGCATAAGTACGGTAGAACGGTCTGGTTGCTTCTCAGCGGGCAGACGGAGAATAACATCCGCCAGGAGCGGCTCTACGCCATGGATATGCGCCAGACGCAACACCTGCTGCCAATCGGGTACAGAAGTGATGACAGCCGCCTCACCGGTGACGGCCTCACGCAACAATACTATGAGAATATCGGAAGGCTTCATCACGCTTCAGAAGGTGATGAGGTGATGGCATGCTTGGCAATACGCTTCTGGCGCTTCTGCCAACGCTCGCGGGCATATTGCTGCATATCGGTGATAACATCGTTCTCGTCGATGATCTCGAAACCGAAGATCGTTTCGATGATATCCTCGAGGGTGATGATACCCTGGAAACAACCGTACTCGTCGATGACGAGCGCAATCTGGCTCTTCTGCTTGAGCATGGCATCGAAGATGTCGGAGATAGATGTATCCTCGTTGAAGTACGGCAGAGAGCGTTTGATCTCGCCAAGACGGGTATCAAAATGGTCTTCTGCCAGATCTTCGAGCGCATCATCACGCAGCACATAGCCCGTGATAAACTCGGGGGACTCGGCATAGACGGGGATACGGGAGAAATGATCGTAATCGTCGGAATCGTAGTACTCGCGAAGCGTCATTTTCTCGGGCGCGATGGCTGCCACAACGCGAGGCGTCATAACCTCGAAAGCCTTGATCTCATCCAGACGGATGACATTCTGGATGATCTTGTTCTCATCCTGCTCAATCACTCCCTCCTCTTCGCCCACATTGGCCATGGCACTCACTTCCTCACGGGAAACGGCATTATCGCCCATATCGTCCTTGCGGAATGACCTGGTGAGCAGATGAACGAGCATGACGAAGGGATACATGATGACAATCAAACCGCGGATTGTATAGGCGGTGAAGCTCATGAGGGATTTCCAGTAGGTTGTGCCGATAGTCTTAGGCACTATCTCGGCAAAAATAAGGATAAGCAAAGTAACGACGGCACTGACCAAGCCGAACCATGCACTACCGAAGACGATAGTAGCCTGCATACCTATACCTGCTGAGCCGACGGTATTGGCGATGGTGTTCAGCGAAAGGATAGCCGCCAACGGACGCTCCGTATCGAGCTTGTACTGCTTGAAAAGAACGGCTGCCTTATCTCCCTCCTCCTCACGAAGAGAGATGTACGAAAGTGTAGTTGTCATCAGCACCGACTCGAGCGTCGAACACAAAAACGAAACCAACAGAGTGATGCCAAGAAAAAGTAATAGTAGTCCCATAAATCAAATGTCGTGTTCCCGTAGGTAAGACATTTCAGCACAAAGGTACAACATTTTTTTGAGATTTGCAAGGAAGATGCGCAAAAAAGTTTACATTTGGCACAATTTTGCACAAAAAGAGAATTAAACTGCAAAAAAATTTGCATTTTCGGTATTTTTTTAGTAACTTTGTACGTGGAATTATGTGCCGATATGCGGTACGTACGTTCCGCCGAAAAACACACAGATAATGCAATCGAAAATAATTCCTTTTTACCAGAAGATGCAACGCTTCGCATTTTTGGTAATCATCAGTATTTTTGCGCTTGGTACGCAGGCGCAAAACGGGCACGGAACCATTCCTGTACAAACGACTCAGGACAGTTCAACTATTGTGCAATACGCCATTGATACCTTGGAGAGCTATCCTGTAGGTCCGGGTGTCGTTTATACGCGCTTTACGATAACGAACAGCGGCAAGACGCGTAACTGCTATTTGTACGATGTGGATCTGACCACCCCTTACATCCGCGTGGAGGAGACGCACGCCACGACGATAGGCAAGACCGAAGGAATGGTAACGACCCATCACAGGCTGGATGCGGAAGGGCATCGCAGCATCGGATCGGTGAACTGCAACTTCTGGATAGTGAACAACGACGAGAACCTGATAGGTGTAGCCTGTACAGGACAAGTGAGGAACGGCAAGATAGGCGCCAACATCACCAACTGGGGATTAGGTGTAGCCGCCTCGATGGGTTTGCCCGAAGAAGAGCAGAAGCAAGAGTTGGGTTTCCTGATGATAGATAGAGAGGGCAAAGCCTTTATCGACCAATACAGTTGGGACAGTTGGGTGCGGATAGACAGTACAAGCAAGAAACTGCGTGAGACCAACCGAAACAGGAACAACCCTAACGAGAACGAGATAGTACTGTTCAATTCCGACCTGGGCACGACCGCGACACGCACGGTGGATGACCTGTATGAGGTAGTGCTGGACCTGACGGGCAATTGGGTGATCAACGAGGAGATGCACGGCATCGTACGCAGCACCAATACGACAGGCGGCACGATAGTAGGCGAACATCAGGCGGTACTGCAGGCACGCGGCACACGCAAGGCGTTCCTACAACAGGCAGGCATAGGCGACACGATTCATTTCACGATAGGCATCTACGCCGCGCTGACGGAAGAGTACCCGCAGATAGAGCAACTTAGTGCAGGTAACTGTCTGGTGATGAAAGATTACCGCTTGCGTTTCCGCAACTGGGCAGAGCAATACAACAACCAGAACTACCCAAGAACGGGCTTTGGCATCAGTCAGGATCATCAGAGGCTATGGATGATGGTGATGGAGAAGCCCGGTATGTTCACGCATGAGATGTGCAGCATTCTACGCTATTTCGGAGCATCCTCAGCGATGGGTGCTGACGGCGGCGGTAGCGCACAGTTCAACCTGGGCGGACATATACTCAATCCGACGACGGAAGCCAATCCGCGTGCGGTGAGCAATGCTATCTTCCTATTCAGCACTTCGCCTGACGATGAGCAGCCGGCTTCGCTTCTCTTCCACGACGGCGCAACCGGTACGCTGGAACTACCTTCGTACGCATCGTACGCACCGCACCTGAGAGCATACAACCAGTATGGCGTGCTTATTGAGAACGATTATGACGGTTTTACGCTGAGTTGCGACCCCGCATCGTTGGGCACGATCAGTGCAGACGGCAAGATCTTCACCGCTTCGCCTATAGGCGGTGACGGAGTACTGGTAGCCACGGCGGGTAATGCGCGCGTGGAGAAAGCCGTACATATTGAGGCAGGCGATGTACGCATCGCACTGGATAGTGTGATCTGCGATCTGCAGCCGTACGCGATTGAACTGTACTCGTCCTCTGCTGCAGGCGAACTGCCCGTAGACCCGGGAATGGCAACATGGGAAAGCCGGGATACGACAATTGCCACGGTGGATGAGGAAGGCCACTTGCGCGGCGTGAGGAACGGACGAACGGTTGTGTACGGCACGCTGGGCGTGAAGACCGACAGCCTGGGCGTGAATGTGCAGATAGCCGACAGCAGATGGATGAGACAGGATGTGGACAGCAAAGATACTATTCTGAACTACTCCTCTACCCGTGGTGCAGCCGTGGAGATGCCGCTCAACCTGACGCTTTACGGCAGACCGTCGGCAGTAGAAATAACCATCTTGTCACAGCCGGACATCAAATCGGCGACCGTAACTACTTCGTGCGCAAACACATCTCGCCACACAACCACCGTGGAGGCAGAGCTGATGACTTCCACCATGTTGGAGCCGCAAGATTTCTCGCACAGCCTGCACCTTACGCCTGAGATCTTCTCCGACAATCCCGATGCCGGCGCCTACCCGCTGTACATAGAGAAGTTCAAATGTATGTTCACCGGGATAGAAAAGAATACCGACTATCTGTTCCGGCTGGTGGACATCATCTGCGAATATGCCAGCTGGCAGGAAGTGGAAGCGCTGCCAAAGGTAGGCAACGACGAAACAAATATGCCCGTCAAGATGATTGTAGGCGGGCAAATGTACATATTGAAAAACAATAAAATATACGACATACATGGCAACGAAATCCGTTAATCCGTGGTTCTGGGTACCAACGCTGTATTTTGCGGAAGGTATACCCTATTTCCTGGTCAATAACATCAGCGTGATGATGTTTGCAAAGATGGGTGTCCCGAACGACTCCCTGTCATTCTTTACGACACTACTGTATTTTCCGTGGTTTTTGAAGGGAATATGGAGTCCGATAGTGGATGTGGTGAAGACCAAACGCTGGTGGATAGTAACGATGCAGGTACTGCTGTCGGCACTTTGTATCGGTTTGACGCTCAGTCTTCCTCATCCGGATGCCGCCACTATCGCGGCGAAAGGCACGAGCGTGAGTCTGTTCAGCGTGACGCTCATATTGTTTATCATTGCGGCTTTTGCATCCGCTACGCACGATATAGCCGCCGACGGCTTCTATATGCTGGCCCACAGCCCGAGCAGTCAGGCACGGTTTATCGGTATTCGTTCGACCTTCTACCGCATAGCCAGCGTGTTCGGTCAGGGCGTGCTGGTATATATCGCCGGCGAGGTGGAAAGCCGTACGGGTGATATACCCTGGTCATGGCAAGTGACGCTGGGCGTGACGGCTGTGGTGATGTTCCTGATTACGATCTATCACATCTTTGTGATGCCGCACTCGGATGACGACAAACCGCGCGTGGGCGAATCAGGCGAACAGAACACCTGGACTGAACTCGGCCACTCTTTCTCAACCTTCTTTACAAAGAAAGGTGTTTGGCTGGCAATACTATTCATGCTACTGTACCGTCTGCCGGAAGGCTTCCTGATCAAGCTTTGCCAACCATTCCTGGTGGACGCACGCGAAGTAACCTACAACGCTGCGGGACAGATCATCGGCGGCGGTCTGGGGTTGGATACGAGGATGGTAGGTTTGCTATATGGCACGATAGGTGTGATTTTCCTGCTATTGGGCGGCATAGTAGGCGGTATGTATATCTCCAAACGCGGCTTGAAACGCTCTCTGTGGATCATGGCGGCAGCTATGACACTTCCCTGCTTGAGTTTTGTATACCTGAGTACCTGCCTACCGACCGACCCGTGGGCAATAGGCACGGCTATCGTGATTGAGCAGTTCGGTTACGGTTTCGGTTTCACCGCCTATATGATGTATATGATGTACTTCTCGGAAGGCGAGTTCAAGACCTCACATTATGCCATCTGCACGGCATTTATGGCGCTGAGCATGATGCTTCCGGGCTTTGTAGCCGGCAAGATTGAGATGGCGATAGGCTATGAATGGTTCTTCTGGATGGTGATTGCCTGCTCGGCAGCCACGCTGCTTGTAACATGGCTGGCATACAAGAAGATTGATTCCGAATACGGAAAGAAATAAGCAACGAGAGAGTTGAAGTAGAACGAATAGACTATGTTACCACTTGCTGAACGATTACGGCCGAAGACGTTGAACGAGTATATCGGTCAGAAGCACCTCGTAGGTGAAGGTGCTGTGTTGCGTCAGATGATAGAGAGCGGCAAACTGTCGTCGTTCATATTGTGGGGACCTCCGGGCGTAGGCAAGACTACGCTGGCGAGGATTATTGCGCACGAACTGGAGATACCATTCTACACCCTATCGGCCGTCACTTCGGGCGTGAAGGAAGTGAGGGAAGTAATCGATAAAGCACGGCGGTTCCGCACCACACAGCAAGGACTGTTTGCCGCACAGACCGACCAGCGTTCGCCAATACTATTTATCGACGAGATTCACCGCTTCAGCAAATCGCAACAGGACAGCCTGCTCGGGGCAGTGGAGGAAGGCATCGTAACGCTGATCGGCGCTACGACGGAGAACCCTTCGTTTGAGGTGATCACGCCGCTACTAAGCCGTTGTCAGGTATATGTACTGAAGCCGCTGGGCAAAGAGGATCTAATGGAACTGCTGCACCATGCGCTGGAAGATGATCGGACGCTTCGGGAGCAACATATTGAGATAAAAGAGACGGAGAGCATCTTGCGCTATGCGGGAGGCGATGCACGCAAACTGCTGAACATCATCGAGTTGGTGAGCAACTCGGCGACGAAAGTGATTGACAACAAGACGGTAACCGAACTGCTGCAACAAAATCCTGTAGCGTACGACAAGGACGGCGAACTGCATTACGATATTATCTCTGCCTTCATCAAATCGATTCGCGGAAGCGACCCCGATGCCGCTATCTACTGGCTGGCACGGATGATTGAGGGAGGAGAAGATCCGAAATTCATTGCACGGAGACTGGTGATTAGTGCGAGTGAGGATATAGGATTGGCCAACCCGAATGCTATGCTGGTAGCCAATGCGTGCTTCGATACGCTGACGAAGATCGGTTGGCCGGAAGGGCGTATTCCGCTGGCGATGGCGACGGTTTATCTGGCTACTTCGCAGAAGTCGAACAGCGCCTATCTGGCAATAGACAATGCGTTGGCGGAAGTTAGGCAGAGCGGCAATCTGCCTGTGCCTTTGCACCTTAGGAACGCTCCGACCGACCTGATGAAGGAACTGGGCTATAGCGACGGATACAAATATTCGCACGACTACCCGAACCATTTCGTCAAGCAGCAGTTTATGCCGGATGAGTTGATGGGGAAGAAGTTCTGGGAACCTCAAGGCAGCCCGAGCGAACAGAAGATGGCGGAGTGGATGAAGTACCTTTGGAATGTGTAAAGGGTCTGATAAAACCCCGATAAAACCTCGATAAAAGTGTGACAAAGGTCTAGGATGGACTCGTATCACTCTCGATAATGGACCGATAATGGACCGTTAATGGACCGATAATGACTCGATAAACCCCTGTAAAAACACTGTGCAATGGCAGGAATCTATATACATATACCTTTTTGCAAGTCGCGTTGTGCTTACTGCGACTTCTATTCCACGACGGAGTTACCGTTGCGTACGCGCTATGTGGATGCTCTGATCCGTGAATATGAACTGCGTCGGAACGAACTGACGGAGGCTGTTCGGACGATCTATATAGGCGGCGGAACCCCTTCGCAACTCAAGTCGGACGATTTGGCACGATTATTGCAGGCATTACCTACAGAAGTGGTAGAAGAGCTGACTGTGGAAGCCAATCCGCAAGATACCACGCCCGACAAGCTCGTGGCGTGGCGTGAGGCAGGTGTAAACAGATTGAGCATAGGCATTCAATCGTTCCACAACAGGACACTTCGCCGTCTAGGGCGCAGACATGATGCGCAAGCTGCCCGCAAAGCTGTAGAGATGGCCAAGCAATACGGGTTTACCAACATCAGTATTGACCTGATTTACGCTACGCCCGAACAGACGATGGAAGAGTGGCAAGAGGACATAGAAGAGGCTTTGGCATTGGATGTGCCGCACATCTCCACCTATTGCCTTATGTACGAGAAAGGTACGCCCCTGTATGAACTGCTGGAGAAAGGTCGCGTGGAAGAGATAGACGAGGACACTGTGAACGACATGTACGCCATGATATGCCAAACGCTGAACAAGGCGGGCTATGATCACTACGAGGTGAGCAACTTCGCTCGTCCCAGGTACAAGAGCAAGCATAACAGCAATTATTGGAACGACACGCCTTACCTCGGGTTGGGAGCGGGCGCACACTCGTACGACGGGAAAGTAAGAAGAGCCAACCATCCGGATCTGCTGGCATATCTAAGCGGATTGATGCATGACGAAGTGCCGCATACAGATGAAGTGTTGACAGCCAATGACCACTACAACGAGCAGATCATGCTCGGCTTGCGTACCTCACAAGGCGTGGCAATAACCGAACGGCGATTGAAAGAAGCGCAAAAATACATTGACCGCGGATTGCTGACGATAGCAAACGGGCATATCCGTGCGACACAAGAAGGACTGAACATATTGAACCGAATAATAGAGGACATGATGATATGAAAAAAACGAAATTTTTGGCATGGTTCTGGGGCTTGTTTACGGCAGGCGTGCTGATTCTGTTTTTCATCTTTTATGCCATTACCCAAGGCTGGCTGGGTTACCTGCCACCGTTGGATGAGCTGCGCAACCCGAAGAACACGTATGCATCGGAAGTATTCACAGAGGATATGGTGAGTATCGGCAGGTACTACATCAAGGAGAACCGCGTAGGTGTACAATACTCCGACCTGAGTCCGTACCTCATCGATGCCCTGGTAGCCACGGAAGATGCGCGTTTCTACGAGCACACGGGCGTAGACCTGAAGGCTTTGTTCCGCGCTGTGCTGAAACTTGGTCGTGCAGGCGGCGGATCGACGCTGACACAACAGCTGGCGAAGCAGATATGGTCACCACGGGCGAATAACATCATCGAGCGCGCGTTGCAGAAACCTATCGAATGGGTGATAGCCACGCAATTGGAGCGCCTGTATTCGAAAGACGAGATTATGCTGATGTATTTGAATCAGTTTGATTTCCTCTATAACGCCGTAGGTATACAATCGGCAGCGTACGTGTACTTCTACACTACCCCGACAGATTTGATGATTGACCAGGCAGCCGTATTGGTAGGCATGCTGAAGAACCCTTCGCTATACAACCCTATCCGTCATCCGCAGCGTTCGCTGGCCCGGCGCAACACCGTACTATCGCAGATGGCCAAATACGAGAAGATCACTCAAGAGGAGTGCGACTCGCTATCCGCTCTGCCGATTGAAGTATCCTATCACTCGGTGGATCACAAGCAAGGTTTGGCACCGTATTTCCGCGAGTTTCTGCGCCTAACGCTTACCGCCAAAGAGCCCAAACAGAGCAATTATTCCGAGTGGAACCAACTGCAATACGAGATCGACCGCCGCGAATGGGAGACCAATCCTTTGTACGGTTTCTGCCACAAGAACACCAAGCCCGACGGTACAGAATATGACCTGTATCAGGATGGATTGCGCATATACACGACCATCGATTCAAGGATGCAACAATATGCAGAAGAGGCTGTGAGCGAACACATGCAAGCTTTGCAAGCCACCTTCTTCAAAGAGAAGAAAGGCAAATCCTACGCGCCGTTCTCCCGCGATTTGAGCAAGGAAGAGATTGACGGTATCCTGACCCGTTCGATGCGCCAAACTGACCGCTATCGCGGATTAAAACGCCAAGGCATGAGCGAGCAGCAGATACGCGAGAACTTCCAGACGCCCGTACCGATGCACATCTTCTCCTACAACGGGCTGATTGATACCGTACTATCGCCAATGGACTCTATACGATGGACGAAACATTTTCTGCGTTGCGGATTCATGTCGATGGATCCTCATTCGGGACATGTGAAAGCCTATGTAGGCGGACCTGATTTCCGGCAGTTCCAATACGATATGGTGACGCTCGGCAGACGTCAGGTAGGTTCGACCGTGAAGCCTTACCTGTACACGCTGGCGATGGACGAGGGCATGTGGCCGTGCGACAAGACGATCAACGATAGCGTGACCCTTGTGGACGGCAACGGCATACGCTGGACACCTCGCGACGAGCACACAAAGAACCAAGGCGATACCGTAACGCTCAACTGGGGATTGCAGCAGTCATCCAACTGGATATCCGCCTATCTGATGTCGCTATATACACCTAACCAGCTGGTGCGTTTGATGCGCTCGTTCGGCATACAGGGACAACTGGATCCGGTGGTATCGATCTGTCTTGGTCCGTGCGAAGTGAGCGTAAAAGAGATGGTGGACGCCTATACCACTTACCCGAACCATGGTATACGCATTGACCCGCTGTATGTGACCCGCATAGAAGACAAACAGGGTAATGTGATTGCCACTTTCCATCCTGAGCAACGCGAGATCATCTCGGAGCTGACCTCGTACAAGATGATCTATATGTTGAGGAACGTGCTTGATCACGGTACGGGTGTGCGTGCACGCTTCAAATACAAACTGACGATGCCCGCAGGCGGCAAGACCGGCACAACGCAGAACAACTCCGACGGATGGTTTGTAGGCTTCACACCTTCGCTGGTGAGCGGCTGCTGGGTAGGCGGCGAAGACCGAGCCGTACACTTCGACAGGATGAGCGACGGACAAGGAGCCAACACGGCGCTGCCTATATGGTGCCTGTACATGCAAAAAGTGCTGGCAGACGAAACGCTGCCGTACGACCCGAGCGAACAGTTTGACGTACCAGTGACCTTCGATGCAGAAGCGGGTTGTCAAAATTAAGGCTATCGAATATGTTTCATCGAAAATTTCTATTTTTTGACAAAAATACGATTATTTTCGCTGAAAATTTTGCAAATGTCAGATTTTTTTAGTAACTTTGTAGGCAGATTGAATTAACACGATAAGAAAAACGAGGTCATGCCTCGCAACCAACGCATATGAAGAATATAGCATTCATCATCAATCCTATGTCGGGAACGCAGAACAAGCGACGCCTTCCGAAGATCATTAACGAGTTGCTCGACAAGCGACAATGGCTCGAGAACATCGTCTTTACCGAACGTCCGGGTCATGCCACAACGCTGGCAAAGCAATTTGCTCTGATGGAGTTTGATGCCGTCGTGGCCGTAGGCGGCGACGGAACGGTTAAGGAAGTGGCAGAAGGTCTGGCAGGTACGCGTTCGGCTCTGGGCATCATACCGATGGGTATGACCAACAGCCTTGCCCGTCATCTGGGCTTGCCCTTGCGTGGCAACGCGGCTATCCAATGGCTCAACCGTTCGGAGGTGCTGCTGTGCGACACTTTGAAGGTGCGCATCGATGAGGAAGCCCCGATGGTAGCAGTGAGCATGGTGAGCCTGAACGAAAAGACCGTATTAAACTGCGAGCATACTTCGTTGCGCGGCGTGCGTGCCAGCATTCAGGACGGGCTACTCACCATGGAAGGTGAAGAGCCGTGCGAGGCATACACGATCAGCGGCGCAGGTACGGCTGTGATTGACGGAGAAGAATTTGCCTGCAACGAACAGGTAGCCATTACCGTGATGGCGGATAATCTGCATATCTTAGCTCCCAAACGCTTCTGATGAAAGGATTCAGACACATAGTACTCGTTTTGCTCTGCACTTGCGCCGCGATGACGCAAGCTGTCAAGCAGCAACCTGCGGCAACCACGCTGACGCAAGAAGAGAAGATGCGTCTGGACTACTACCTGTATGCCGCCATCAGTGCGTCAGACAAGGGCAACCACCCTACCGCCTATTTTCTGCTGGAATTCTGCTACAAGATTGACTCACTCAATCCTACCGTTTGTTCGCTATTGGGCGGCTACACCGAATCGCTGCACGGCGCAGAGCGAGCGTTGCCGCTGCTTGAGCGCGCCTACAACGGTGCGCCGCAGGACTATTGGTACAGGTATGTGGTAACGCTGTACAATACAGGCAACAAGGCGCAGGCAGAGAAAGTGCTGACCGACCTGGAGCGGAAGAACCCGAAAGATGATGATGTGCTGGACCTGCACGAACGGCTGCTGCGCCATCAGCACAAATACAAACAGGCGCTGCGTATCCACGACAAGATTGACCGCATCACAGGCGAGCCAAGCGTCTATTCGGTAGTAACCCGCTACGAGATACTGGAAGAGATGGGCGCCCACCAACAAGCCGTGAAAGTGCTGGATGCCTATCTGAAGAAGAACCCCAACGAGGGAAGGCTGCGTGCGATGCGTGAGGATATAGACCTGAACAATGCGATGCAGAAAAAGGATGTCCCTACAGGTCGGGCACTCGTTGCTCGGCAGATGGAATCGCCAGAAGTGTCGTTGCATACCAAGATCCAACTGATAGACAAACATGCGTCATGGCTGCAGTATTCAGAAGCCGAAAGCGACTCGATGCTTTTCAGCCTGCAGGAGCAATACCCCTACGAGCAGGAGATACACAATGCTATCATGGCACGACAGATTGAGCGAGGTGAGATAGAATCAGCTCTCGAACGGGGACAAACTATCCTCAAGATGAACCCCGCGAACAACGACATTCGCAAGAAGATGCTTGCGCTTTACCGCGCGCTGAACGATCCGACAGGTTCGATGAGGCTGATTGAGCAGAGCTATGCGGTGCTGCCTGATGATGCGGAATGGGGACTGTACAAGGCCATCGTATTGAATTCGCGAGACGATACCGACTCTACCCTGCTCGTACTTGCCAACGCACTGGAACATGCCACCGAGCCGGACATGAAACTATCCATCCTGCAGATGCAGGGCGACATCTGCGGAGCAAAAGGCAGATACGAACAAGCCTACGAGGCCTACGAAAAGGCTCTGCTGATCCAACCCGACGAGACGATGGTACTGAACAACTATGCCTACACCCTCGCCATCAACGGAGGTGACCTGAAGAAAGCCGAACGGATGAGCCAACAGGCTATACGCAAGAACGGAAACAACCCGACATTCCTGGACACATACGCATGGATACTACATCTGCAGGGACAGGACAATCTGGCTCTGTTCTACATGAAAAAAGCCCTCGAATATGCCGAGGACAAAAACGAACCCGTATTAAACGAACATCTGGACACCATATTACAAGCCATTAAGAACCAACAATGATGCAAAACCGCTCGTACATACTTATTGCGCTGTGCTTCCTAATGCTATTGGGAGGTTGCAAGAAGAAAAAGCAACACCGGCAATCTGCACAGCCGGCTGCCACAGAGCAGCAATCGCCTGCGCCATCTGCGCCGCAGGGCGTACCCGTTACACCGGTACAACCTGCCACACCTGTCCCGACCGTGGTAGAGGAAGAAACCATCGTGGTGGTAGAACCGGTGATAGAAGAAGAACCAGCCCGCCCGATGGTACAGACGATCAATGTACAACGCATGACCGTAACGATGAACGACCGCGGTCATCGCTTCAGCACACCAGCTGCACTCCGCTGGCAACGCGGCACGGGAGCCGTATTGAGCGTACAACCGCTGATGGGCATTGAGGCGCTGCGCGGGGAAGTGACGCCACAGAAAGTGACGATCATCAACAAACTGACCCGCTCGTATGCGCAGGCTGATGCCGCACAGATCAAAGCCAATTATGCCATTGACCTGGCGGTTATGCTGGATGCCACCATTGACAATGAGGTGCTCAGCCACATGGATGATCCCATCATCCGCCTGACGCAAACGCAAGGACAGACAACGATTGAGATAACCATCATTCCCGCCAATATTCGCATCAACGAGAACGTAAATATACAACCCGCTAACATACAAGGATACAAAAAAGTTTCCGCTGAACAACTGTTGCACACACTATTATGAGAAAAGAAATCATACCGGCGCTGATTGTCTCCCTGCTCATTCCTGCCCTGATGTCGGCGCAATCGCTCAAAGAATTGCAGGCACAGCAGAAGAAGTATGCCGAAGAGATTGAGCAAACCGGCAAGATGATCAAGCAGACCAAACAAGACGAGAAGGCCACCGAGAACAAACTCAACCTGACCAATCAGGAGATTCGTACACGCAAAAAACTGATTGCATCCATCAACAATGAGATCAATGCGCTGGATGCCGAGCAGAAACGTTTGCGGAACGAGAGGAGCCGCCTTGAGTACGAACTGGACTCACTGAAGCGCGACTATGCCCTGTTGGTGCAGAAGACGCATTATGCTGACATCCAGCAGTCGCCCTTGCTTTTCCTGCTATCGTCTCAGGACTTCGACCAGCTTTTCCGACGCATGCGATACATGCGCGAGTTTGCAGTGTACAGACAAAACCAGGTGAAGAAGATTGAAGAGGTGAAAGCCGACATTCTGATCCAATCCGACCTGCTGGAAGACAACAGGAAGGAGAAAGCGTCTGCACTCAAAACCCAACAGCGGGAGAAAGACAAGCTGGCATCGAACGAACGCAAACAGAAAGCAATGCTGAACGAACTGAAGAAACAGGAGAAACAGCTTGTAGCCAAACAGAGACAGCAACAGAAGAAGATAGATGAGCTGAACAAAGAGATAGAGCGCGCCATTGCCAAACAGGTGGACCGCAAGCAGCAACTCACCAAAGAGCAGGAACTGATAGCCGGCGGTTTTGCAGCCAACAAAGGACGCTTGCCGTGGCCGGTAGCAAAAGGATACATCAGCGGACATTACGGCAAACACCAGCACCCCGTATACGAGAATGTAACGATCAACAACAAAGGCATCTACATTCAAACCATTTCAGGTTCGGATGCGCGTGCAGTATACGAGGGCGAGGTAACAACCTGCATGGTGATGGGCAGCACATACGCCATCATCATTCAGCATGGTAACTACCGAACGGTATATACCGGCATACAGAAGCCATACGTCAAACCCGGCGATAAAGTTACCGCCAAACAGAACATCGGCAAGATTGCTTCGAACGCCGACGAAGATAACAAGACGGAACTGCAATTCCAGGTCTGGGAAGACAGAAACTTGCTTAATCCTGAATTGTGGATAGCACAATAAAATTAAAAATTAAAAATTACGAATTACGAATTAAGATTTGGGGAAAGGTGAAAGAAGATAAAAGAAAGCCTATGATGAAGCGAATAACATATATCACACTCCTACTGCTGGCGCTGACGGGCTGCAAGCAGAACAATTATCTGGACTGGAAAGCCCTGAACGAAGCATGGCTGGAGCATAACAAGACCCAACCCGGGGTGGTCACAACCTCATCCGGGCTGCAATACAAGCAACTCAATCCCAGCCCTAATCCTACGGAGAGCCGACCGAACTACAACAGCACTATTGTGGTAGATTACAAGCTCTACCTGATCAGCAGTTATGAAGGCTACAGTCTGGGCGATATGCTGCAGGAAGGTACAGATGTTACGTTCAGCATGAGTTCGGTGGTGACGGGTTTTGCTGAAGGCTTGCACCTGATGCGCGTGCATGACGATTTTACGCTTTATATACCCTACAACCTGGGATATGGAGCCGAGCCAGTGGGCACGGAAGGCAACTACGGGTATATACCTCCCTACTCGACCCTCGTATACGAAGTTCACCTGAAAGCCATGCAATAATGTGTAGATCGCTGCTCATTACAATCACCTTATGCGCTTGCATGCTGACTGCATGTACGGGTACGACTACGTTCCGCAGTTCGGTGCCCGCCTATCCTATCCATCTGGAGATCAATACCAACGTAGGAACGTATGTGCATTTCGTTCCGGAAAATGTGAGCGCTTACCTCATTGCCGATGCCAAAGGCATCCACTTCAACGGGCAGACGATGCCGCTAACCGTGACCGAAGCATACGGATATGCAGGGACAGTAGTCTATATCGACGGTTTTCATCCGTATGGCGCATACGACCTGTGTTGTCCGCATTGCCTCAAGCGCGAGACGCCATGTGTGGTTGACGGGATATTTGCCGTTTGTCCTATATGCGGAGAAGAGTTCGACATCTACTCCGGCAACGGCGTTCCTACCCGCGGCATAGCCAAAGAGGCGCTCCGTCCTTACCGCACTACCTACGATGCCGCCAATGGCAAGCTGTTAGTCACACAACTCCAATAAGATGATTCGCGAAGAAGAGATAGTTCATATCGGTCAACTCGTACGCGCGCACGGGCACGATGGCACACTGCAATGCAGGATGATCAATACATGCTGGGAGGATAACGATCCCAAGTTCATCATCCTGAGCGTGGATGCCATCTTCGTACCGTTCCGCGTGGACGACTGGCGCACCAAGGGTGCGATGGATGTGCTGCTCACTCTTCACGACATCGAATCACTAAGGCAGGCAGAGAAATTCATAGGCTGCGAAGCATACATGCTCAAGCGTGATATCCCCGAGGACAACCTGCCCGAAGCCGAACTGAAAACACTTACCGGCTACAGGTTGCATGACCGTCAGCATGGCTTGGTGGGAACCATCAAGGCTATCGACACTTCTACTATGAACACCCTCATCGAGTTGGATAACGGGCTACTGCTACCCCTGCATACTGATCTGGTGGAACGCATAGACACCAACGAGCACATCCTATATACCTGTTATCCGCAAGGACTCATACCCGATTGATAATGGCTGATCGCAAGAAATCCATACAACAAATGCACAGGCTTTCCCCCGAGGAGTACACGCAAACGGAGAAACTGCCACTTGTGGTAGTTCTGGATAATGTGCGCAGCCAACACAATGTAGGGGCTGTGTTCCGCACTGCAGATGCTTTTGCCATTGAGGGTTTGTGCCTATGCGGCATCACATGCAGCCCGCCCAATGCAGAGTTGCACAAGACGGCACTGGGAGCGGAACAGACTGTAAGCTACACCTACTACGAGCATACCACGGATGCTATACTTGCGCTGAAAGATCGAGGCATGAAGATCTATGCCATCGAGATTGCACACGATGCATTGAGTTTGGACGAAGCGATGGCGCACGATCATACGCAAGGCGTAGCACTCGTACTCGGACATGAGGTGTTCGGCGTAAGCGAAGAGGTGCTGGCGCTATGCGACGGATGTATCGAACTGCCGCAATATGGCACCAAACATTCACTCAATGTGAGCGTAACGGCAGGTATCGTGATGTATGAATGGGCAACACGCCTGCGCAATGAAACAGCACATGCCAAATAACCGAAGATAGATGGCAAACGAGAGAACGGCACATATTCTGGCTCCTGCACGAGATGCTTCTGTAGCCCGGGCTGCAATAGCAGCGGGTGCGGATGCCATATATATAGGTGGTCCGGCTTTCGGCGCAAGGCAGGCGGCAGGCAACAGCGTAGAGGATATAGCGGCAGTGGTTAGGTATGCCCACAAGTTCGGCGTGCAAGTGCTCGTAACCGTCAACACATTGCTTACCGATGACGAGCGCAAGCAAGCCGCAGCGCTGGCATGGCAGCTGTACCATGCAGGCGTGGATGCACTCATCATCCAGGATATGAGTTTGCTCAGCGAGGATCTGCCTCCTATCCGCCTGCATGCATCCACGCAATGTGACAACCGCACCGTGGAGCAGGTACTGGCCCTGCAACAGGCAGGTTTCAGACGAGCAGTGCTGGCGCGCGAACTGTCTATCCAGCAGATTCGTGCTATCCGTGAGGCAACAGTGAAGGCATGTCCGGAACATCCGATCGAGCTGGAAGTGTTCGTTCATGGAGCAATATGCGTATGCTACTCCGGCAGGTGCTTTATGTCAGAGGTGCTGATGAACCGCAGCGCCAACCGCGGAGCATGTGCGCAGATGTGCCGCATGGCGTATGATGTGCTGGATGCCGACGGACAAATCATCCGTGATAACGAGGGGCAACTGCTCAAGCAAAAATATATACTATCGCTCAAGGATATGAACCGTGCGGCGTACCTGCAGGAACTGATTGATGCCGGTGTAAGCACGCTCAAGATTGAAGGTCGGCTGAAGGATGAGGCCTACGTGACGAACATCGTGGCCTACTACCGCCAACTGCTTGACCACGGCACACGGCAGGACATATCCTACTCGTTCACGCCTAATCCGGAGAAAACCTTCCATCGCGATGAGACGGATTATTTTCTGCACGGACGCACAGTCGGCATGGCAAGTATGCATACGCCCAAATCCACCGGCGAGAAGATTGGTATCGTTACCTCCTCACGCGGGCGGCAGATCCATGTACAACTGCTACCGGATATCGAGCTGCATAACGGCGACGGCTTATGCTATGCCAATCAAGGCTTTCAGGTCAATACCGTCATGCCCATCAACGGCAACAGCGTAAGCCTGACAACATTCCGCGAGGAGCATGTACCGGTAGGCACGCTTCTGTACAGGAACACCGATAGCGCGTTCCTTAAGCAGATACATGCCCGGCGGCGCATACCCGTAACGCTCAGTCTGCGTACGACCGATGACGGCTTTGCTCTGCGCATGATAGGCGAACGCTTTGAGGTGGAACAAGAGTTTGCGTATCCGCACACACCTGCTGCTAATGCGGAGCGGGCAAGACAAACACTGGATACACAGCTGCGCAAACTCGGGGATAGCGATTATCTGGCTACGCAGGTGGAGCTGCCTGAAGAGGATTGGTTTATCCCGATAAGCGTCATCAACGAATGGCGACGGACTATCGTCGGGATAGCCGACAACACAGTACCGGCACGCCCTGCGGATAGTCCGCAGGTAAAGATGCCCGCCATAAGCGCTCAGGATGAGCAGCCGCTCATGACCTGCAAGTATTGCATCCTGCATGAGCTCGGGCGATGCCGCAAGACGACGAAAAAAGACCTGCCTGAGCCCAAGTATCTCAGGCTGAGCAACGGCACAACGGTGGAACTCCGGTTCAACTGCAAAGAGTGCGAAATGACAATACACCAGGTGAAATAATCAAGCCCTCGTGGACAACAATACGATAAACAACTAACGAAAGACAATGAAGATGCGTAGAACAACATATATACTATTCTTGTTGCTGCTCATGGCGACGGCAGTAAGTGCACAATCTGACCATCGTCCGCAGATATGGGATTTTGGTGCAGTCAGTTTCGATCGATCGAAATACGAGAACATGCTCACCACCCGCGAGATCAACGGCTGGATGCCGGCTGCTATTCCCGGATCGGCTAACACCTACATCTCGGAGTTCCTGGCTTCGCGTGGCGTGAATCTGGCATTTTACGGGCATGGCGCACAGTCGCATCGGTTGCGTACGACCAACACCAATCTATCGCGCTTTGATGAGAAAAGTCTCTACGATAGGCTGCATGATGCGACCTTCACCGGTGTGCTTGAGTCAGACCTGCATGCCGACCCCGATGTATTCATCGAGCAGATGTTCTACGAAGGTGACTACATCGAATATGCTGTTGCATCCACTGGCGTGCCGGCTACCTACCAGCTCTCTTCCGATGACAAGCAATATGTTCAAACCCGTACGATCAGCGGTCAGGGAGCGGAAGTCATCTGGTTTACCATTCCTCGCCGCGGACATTACCGGCTGGCTTGTTTGGACGACAAACTGATGGTAGCGCGTATCATCCGCTATCCTGCCGAATGGGGCGAACTGTACATCACAGGCAACCTGCCCAAGCAATGTTCGATCGATATCACTAACCGTGAGAACGGTGCATCACATATCATCAAGAACGGCGAACCGAGTATCAAACTGCCGCTGGGATATGTGTATAACCTTACCCTGCTCGGCGACCCGACGAAGATGATCACGACGGCCGATACCGTCAACTTCCAGGAGAACGGGCAGAACTATGTGCTGAAAGTGAAGAATATCGAACTGAACGAGTTCAAAGGAAAGATTGTGGGACTACCGGAATCCGAACTACAGAAACTGTCGCTCGTGCTCACGCCCAAATATCCTACTACCTTCCACGCGTTCTACGAACTGAAAGGCAATCGCTACTCCTTGTATACCGAGCCTAACAACCAATACGTAGTGCGCCCGATGGGTGTGAACGACTACGTGATGGATACTATTGCAGCTTTGACCGATCTGAGTCAGCTTGTGTTCACCAAACGACCGACGTATCCGGTGAACATCCAGTCGCAGGTCGACTTATCGAACGCCACTATCTCGTTCACCAATACACGCGAGCCCGATTACGTCTATTCGTTCCAGGGCACCGAGGGCATCGAGCTCCGATCGGGTATCTATTCTATTGCCGTTTCCGGATTGGACAGCTTCATCTTGCAACGCACATCGCTACTGATTGTGCGCAAGCATGAGACGAACAAGCGTCTGGATTTCCGTCGTGCACTGAGCAGTGCCGACTCGCTCCAGTATACCGATACGCTTCATGTAGGTCCGAACCACCAATATACTACCATCCGCCAGGCGTTACGCGCAGTAGAAAGGATGTACCGTACGCCCAAGCAACATGTGACGATTGCCATCGATCCCGGGCAATACGACGAGATGCTTCGCATCAATCAGCCCAACATATCCTTGGTCAATAGTGCGTCTCTGCCCTCGCAGGCTATCTCCAACGGCGGATTGGATATCGACAAGAACGCCGTGCGCATCACGGGCTATTATGGCAACGAGTACAACTATTACTCCATGACCGAGAACTATACCTACTCGCCTCGGGCGTTGCGCGTGAACACGGAGAATAAGATGATCGGAGTGCTGAACAAAGGCGGAAAAGAAGTGTACTATAACGCTACCGTCATCGTCAGCGCCGAGGATGTTACGCTGCAGGACCTGATCATCGAAAATTCGTTCAACCGCTACATCAGCCGCCTTGAAGCGCAGGACCGACTGATCACGCAATATGTCGAGACGCCTCGCCGACCGGTGAACTTCCAATCCACGGATGTGCAGGACAAGCGCTATTATCGTCCGGCTGCGGCACTGGCCATCGCAGGTATGGCTGATCGGGTCACTGTGGAGCGATGCAGGCTTATAGGCGTGGAGAATACCTTGTACGGAGACGCCGGCTGCCGGCTGTTCTTGCACAATTGCCATATTATGGGTGCCAGGAATATGATCACGGGCGGTATGACCTTGCTCTGCCACCAGTCGACCATTGTTGTTCTTCCCTATGACGATAACGACGCTTACCTTACGGCGGCACGTACGCAGGTTGGTCTGCGAGGTTTCTTCTTCTACAACTGTTTTGTCCGCTCAGCTGAACCCGAACGCGAGATGATCAGCGACCAATATGCCGAGGGACGACACCTGGTGAAACCCAAAGACCACTACGGCGAGATCCTGTTCAGCGGTACGGAGTTCGACCTTGCGCTGGAAAACATGGCATACGACCCGGCTCTGTATGCCAACATCAACGATCCCGAGTACCCGGACGGCTTCGTCACCCCGTATGCCTTCACGCGAGGCACTGACGGATGGAACCCCACCAACGATCCTGAAGGCGACAACGACTTATCTATCGTCGACCTCAAGCTGGGCATCCATGTAGGTGAGCAGGAACTGGTGATGCACCACATACCCGAACCGACCACCATGCGTGTCATCACGTCCGACGGCTCATCGTTCATCGACCAGCTGCTAACCGGTACACAGGCGTTCAAGATGCAACCGGGCGTATACTGGCTGATATTCGAGAACAACAGAGGAAAACAATCCAAGAAAATCGAAGTGAAATGATAGCTCCTTTAGTCAACAGGAAATGGAAAGTGCTGAAGTCGGAGAACATCCTGAGTCTCGGCACGTGGCTTAGCGTACGGCAGGAGACGGTAGAACTGCCGTCGGGCAAGCAGATTCCTACATGGTTCATTCTGGAGTTTCCCGACTGGATCAACGTGATTGCCATCACCCGTGACGGACAATTCGTTATGGAAGACCAGTACCGCCACGCGTTGGGTGAGACGTGCTACGAACTGGTAGCCGGCGTGATCGATCCGGGCGAGACGCCGCTCCAGGCTGCTCAACGCGAACTGGCAGAAGAAACCGGTTACGGCAAAGGCACATGGGAACTGTTCATGACCCTTTCGCCCAACCCTACCAACCACAACAACCTCTCATATACCTTTATCGCGCGCGATGTGGAGAAGATCGGTGAGCAGCACCAGGAAGCTACCGAAGATATCAACGTACATATCCTATCGCGCGAAGATGTGCGCGAACTGCTTGACCGGGGCATGATCATCCAAGCCCTGCATGCAGCGCCACTCTGGAAATATTTCTGCTTGTATGGAGATTAATCAGCCGAACAGCTGGTTGTAAATCCGTTCCGTTGCCCCAAGTTCACTCTGCACATACGCGGCAGAGAGTGCGCCTTGTTGGCGGTGCTCGTCGTCGGATTGATCGAGTATGCGCTCCAGTTCGCTATAATTACGCACACTGAATCCGCCGCCTGCATCAATCAATGCGCAAGCCTCTCGGAAGTGCTTGTAGTTCGGGCCGAAGATCACCGGCATGCCGAACACGGCGGCTTCGATTGTGTTGTGAATGCCTACGCCAAAACCGCCGCCTATGTAGGCAATGTTGCCGTAGCGATAGATGGACGACAGCAATCCGATCGTGTCAATCACAAGCACGCGCACCATATCCAGGTTCTTCATCGTGGATTCGGTATAGCGCACATAACGGCCTTCAAACAGCTGGAAGATACGATGCAGATGTGCCTCATGGATCTCGTGCGGAGCCAGCACCAGGGCTACATCCGGATGGGTCTCGATGTAGCGCGCCAGCAGTTTCTCGTCAGGCTCCCATGTGCTGCCGGCTATGATGACTTTCTCCCTACCCTCTACAAACCGCTCAAGCTGGGGAATCTGCTTGGCCTGCTTAGCAATGGCGTGTACGCGGTCGAAGCGTGTATCACCGGCTACGGATACATGATTGATGCCATGCTTTAGAAGCAGATCAGCCGAGCGCTGGTCCTGCACATAGATGGCTTGGAAGGTATTCAACAGCCTCAAGTAGGGCTTGCCCCACCAGCGAAAAAAGAGCTGTTTCTCGCGGAAGATGGCTGAGATGGAATAGGTAGGGATAGCGCGTTTCTTCAGTTCTTTCAGATACGCCGGCCAAAACTCGTACTTGACGAAGATGGCTTTGTCGGGACGGACGCAATCCAGAAAAGCTCGGGCATTCCGGCGCGTGGCAAACGGCAGATAGGTTACTACATCCACTTTGTCATAATCCTTGCGCAGATTATATCCCGAAGGGGAAAAGAAAGTAAGGACGATCTGCACATCCGGGTGCTCCCGGCGCAGACGCTCGATGATAGGACGCGCCTGTTCGAACTCCCCTACCGATGCCACATGAATCCATATACGCTCGTTATGCGGATGTGCGCTGAGCAGGTGAGTGCGCAAATAATCCAGCGCTTCACGCTGACCACTAAACAATGCACGCGCTTTCCTATGACCGAAAAGCGATGCCAACCACACTATGAATATATAAAAATACATCTGTTACTCCTTTCATTTTTCACCTTTCCCCTTTCATTTTTCACTTTCCCCTTTCATTTTTCACAAAAAACATGCAAATTTACAACTTTTTTTTGGAATTTCCAAATATTTATAGTAATTTTGTATGTTTTTTCCACGAAAGTAAGGAAAAACAAACGGCAGAGTAGCCAAACAGCAAACAAAAGCACATGGAACAAGACAAACATATAACCATCCTGGCTATCGAATCGAGTTGTGACGATACCTCAGCCGCCGTCATTCGCGATGGCGAGTTGTTGAGTATGGTTACGGCTTCGCAATCCGTTCACGAGGAGTTCGGCGGCGTAGTGCCCGAGCTGGCGAGCAGAGCTCATCAGCAGAACATCGTACCTGTGGTGGATGCCGCGTTGCGCAGAGCCGGTGTGGATAAGAGCGAATTGAGTGCTATAGGTTTCACGCGTGGTCCCGGATTGTTGGGCAGCCTGCTTGTCGGCACATCGTTTGCCAAAGGCTTGGCGCTCAGCCTGGGTATACCTCTGGTGGAAGTCAATCATCTGCAAGGGCATATCATGGCGCATTTCGTGCATCCGTCAGAGCAGATGGTAGCCGCTATGCCGCGATTGCAGGGCGTCGAGTTCCGCCATCCTCAGTATCCGTTCCTTTGTCTGCTGGTAAGCGGCGGCAACAGCCAGATTGTGCTGGTCAAGGCGTACAACGATATGCAGATCATAGGCCAGACTATCGACGATGCCGCCGGTGAGGCGTTCGACAAATGTGCCAAGGTGCTCGGGCTGCCCTACCCGGGTGGTCCCGTAGTGGACAGCTTGGCGCGTCAGGGCAATGCTAAGGTGTACGCATTGGCGAAGCCTAACCTGCCCGACTATGATTATTCGTTCTCCGGATTGAAAACATCGTTTCTCTACTCCCTGCGCGATCAGATGAAGGCGGAAGGTGTGGACTCGATTGATGCCCTGGCAGCCAAAGTGCCGAACCTGAAGGAGGATTATTGCGCAGCCTTGCAGGCTACCGTGATCGACATACTGATGAGCAAGCTCAAGAAAGCAGCCAAAGATCTGGACATCAAGCAGGTAGCCGTAGCCGGAGGCGTGAGCGCGAACAGCGGACTAAGGAATGCTATCCTCGATTATGCGCAGCGCTACCGTTGGCAAGCGTTTATCCCGCCGTTCTCGTTTACGACCGATAATGCCGCCATGATAGCCCAGGCTGCTTACTACAAGTACCTTGATGGCGATTTCTGCCCTATCGACGCTACCCCATACGCCAAAACATCTATCTAATATCCGCCTATGCCAAGCCGCCTATCCGATAGAATACCGCAATGGTTGCAGCCTTACGAAGGGCTTATCCGTTTCGTCATTGCCTTGCTTTGCGCTAACTATCTCTGGAAGTTCACGGTGCTGGGCGACGAAGGCGATATGGGTGTGTACTGGTTCGGGCTGGATATCACGGCTCCGTTTGATGTTCTTACCGATCATATAGCCGGCATCGTCTACAGTCTGCTGCAAGCCTGCCATGTGGATGTACGCCTGATCAACGCTACCGTCATTCGGTTTGTCGAGACCGGTACGGGCATACGCATCGTCTGGTCGTGTACGGGATTGAAGCAGTCGTTTATCTGGCTCGTCATCATCCTGGCGGCACGCGGGCCTTGGCGTCACAAAGCGTGGTTCATTCCGCTCGGTTGGCTTTGCGCGTATCTGTTCAATATCCTCCGGCTATTTCTTATTGCCCTGGCTATGGAGCACCATCCCGAATGGTTCGAACTGCTGCATACCTATCTGTTCAAGTACCTGTTCTACGGCATGCTTTTCGCCCTTTGGGTATGGTGGGATCTTCGTTTTGCCGGCATCTCCGGACAACCTGCTACACAAACAAAATGAGCGCACTTTCAAGTACGCTCATTTTTGTATACATGAAGTTGTGCATTATTCCTGCATCAGCAGCTGCATCACAACCTTGGCGCTATAGGCCACCGGCGTGCCGGGACCGAAGATAGCGGCTACGCCGGCTTTGTAGAGGAAATCGTAGTCCTGAGCGGGGATAACACCGCCGCAGGTAACGAGGATATCCTCACGACCAAGTTTCTTCAGTTCGGCAATCACTTGCGGGATAAGGGTCTTGTGACCTGCAGCCAGCGAGCTGACGCCCAGTGCATGTACGTCGTTCTCCACAGCCTGCTTGGCTGCTTCCTCCGGCGTCTGGAACAACGGACCCATATCTACATCGAAGCCGCAATCGGCGTAGCCGGTAGCTACGACCTTGGCACCACGGTCGTGACCGTCTTGGCCCATCTTGGCAATCATGATACGGGGTTGGCGACCTTCCTTCTTGGCAAACTCTGCCGTCAGTCGGCTGGCTTCCTGGAAGTCAGCATCGTTCTTTGTTCCTGCTGCGTACACGCCTGAAATAGTTCTAATGGTTGCTTTATAACGTCCTACTACCTTCTCGCAAGCATCGCTGATCTCGCCGAGCGAAGCGCGCAAGCCTGCTGCTTTGACAGCCAAGGCGAGGAGGTTCTCACCCTTGCCGCCGTCAGCCCAAGCCTGTACGGACTTCGTAATCTCTGCCAATGCCGCTTGCACAGCAGCCTCGTCGCGATGCGCACGAAGGTCTTTCAACCGCTCAACCTGCTCGGTACGAACGGCGGTATTGTCGATCTCGAGGATGTCGATAGGATCTTCGTGGTCGAGACGATACTCGTTGACGCCGATGATCTTCTGGTTGCCGGAGTCGATACGCGCCTGCGTACGTGCGGCGGCTTCCTCGATACGCATCTTAGGAATACCTGTCTCGATAGCAGCGGCCATACCGCCGAGCTTCTCCACCTCCTGGATATGTGCCCAGGCTTTCTCCATCAGCTCTTTGGTGAGAGCCTCTACGTAGTAAGATCCACCCCACGGATCGATCTCCTTGCAGACCTTGGTCTCCTCCTGGATATAGATCTGCGTGTTACGTGCGATACGTGCGGAGAAATCAGTCGGCAAGGCGATAGCCTCGTCCAGGGCGTTGGTGTGGAGCGACTGGGTGTGACCCAGAGCAGCACCCATCGCCTCGATACAGGTACGACCTACGTTGTTGAACGGATCCTGCTCGGTAAGCGACCACCCTGAGGTCTGGCAATGGGTACGTAGTGCCATCGATTTTGGGTTCTTGGCGCCGAACGACTTCACGATCTTTGCCCAGAGCATACGACCGGCACGCATCTTGGCAATCTCCATGAAGTGGTTCATACCGATAGCCCAGAAGAACGACAGACGCGGGGCGAAAGTATCCACATCCATGCCGGCATTAACACCTGCGCGCAGATATTCCATACCGTCAGCCAGGGTGTACGCCAACTCGATATCGGCGGTGGCACCTGCTTCCTGCATGTGGTAGCCCGAGATAGAGATACTATTGAACTTAGGCATGTTCTGGCTGGTGTACTCGAAGATATCGGCGATGATCTTCATCGAGAACTTAGGCGGATAGATGTACGTGTTACGTACCATGAACTCCTTGAGGATATCATTCTGGATGGTACCTGCCATCTCCTCCAACTTGGCTCCCTGCTCCAGACCGGCGTTGATATAGAACGCGAGGATAGGCAGCACAGCGCCGTTCATGGTCATGGAGACGGACATCTTGTTCAACGGAATACCTGCAAACAGGACCTTCATATCTTCGAGTGAGCAGATACTTACGCCTGCTTTACCTACGTCACCCACGACGCGCATGTTATCGGCATTGTAGCCGCGGTGGGTCGGCAGGTCGAAGGCTACCGACAGACCTTTCTGACCTGAAGCCAGATTACGGCGGTAGAATGCGTTACTCTCGGCAGCGGTGGAGAAACCGGCATACTGACGAATCGTCCACGGACGCAGCGGGTACATTGCGCTATACGGGCCACGCAGGAACGGCGGAATACCCGACACGTAGTCCAGGTGCTCCATGCCTTGCAGGTCTTTTTTGGTATAGATAGGCTTGACGTCAATCAGTTCCGGCGTCTTCCAGTTGTAATCGTTAGCTCCTTCAACATGCGAAGCAGCTACTTGCTTGATATCAATATCTTTGAAATTAGGTCTCATAGATGCTTATTTTTTGAGGAGTTTAGCGTTAAACTGTTTCAGTGTATCAAGGACATTCACGCGTACGTGGATGAAGTTCTCGATGCCGAGCGCCTGCAGGTCAGGCATGCAAGCGGGAGCACCGGCTACGATGAACATCGGGCGCTTGGCCTCATCCATCTTTTGCAGAATCTTCCATGCTTTCGGTGCGAGCTCTGCATATTCGTCGTCACTCGAGCAGAGCACGATGATATCCGCCTTGGCTTTCTTGGCAGCCTTGATACCCTCGGCTACGGTCTTGAAGCCGTTGTTGTCAATCACCTTGTATCCTGCGCAAGCGAGGAAGTTGCAGCTGAACTGTGCACGTGCGATACGCATAGCGAGGTTGCCGATGGTCAGCATGAATGCTACAGGCTGACGCTTAGCACCTTCGGTCTCCAGACGGAGCGTCTCAAACTCCTCGGCAGCACGAGCCACGGGGAGCGTGGGCAGAGCGTTCTCACACTTGCCGTCACAGCCGCAGTGACTTGGTTCGGCAGGTTTGGACTTGCAGTTGCAGATAGAGCTGCAAGCGCCTGCATCGGCTTTGATCTTCTTGGCTGCTGTCTCGGTGAAGTTCGGGAACTGGTTGGAGCCCAGCAGCACCTCTTTGCGTTTGGCTACGTCGCCCAGACGCGTCTTCAGGTTAGCGGCAATATGCTCCTGCACCTTACCGGCTGCTACCATCTCGTACATGCCGCCTTGCTCCTGGATAGCGAGGAACTGCTTCCATGCCTCGGCTGCGAGCGATGCCGTCAGGTTCTCGATGTAATACGAACCGCCGGCAGGGTCGATGATCTTGTCGAAGTGCGCTTCTTCCTTGAGCAGCAGCTGCTGGTTGCGGGCTATACGCTCGGCAAAATCGGTCGGACGCTCGTAGGTAACGTCAAACGGCGTTACGGTGATCTCGTCCACACCTGCCAGAGCGGCACTCATCGTCTCGGTCTGCGAACGGAGCAGGTTGACATACGCATCGAAGATGGTCATGTTGAACTTGCTCGTCTCGGCGCTCACGTTCATCTTGGCTGCATTCTTCAGCGCGGTGGTGAAGATCGGGTTCTTGTATGCCTCCACGATCTTTGCCCAGAGCAGACGTCCGGCACGGAACTTGGCAATCTCCATGAAGTAGTTGCCGCCTATGCCCATGTTGAATCGGATAGCGTTGGCAGCGCGGTAGTTAGGCACGCCGGCTTCGGTGAGCATCGTCATGTACTCAGCGCCCCAAGCCAAGGCATACGCCAGTTCCTGCGGAGCGTAGGCGCCGGCATTGTTCAGCACAACGGAGTTGACGCCTACTACGCGGTAGTTAGGCAGCGACTTGGCAGCCTTAACTACAGCGGCGATCTTCTCGCTCACTTGCTCACGGCTCAGCGGTTTGCCCTTGATGAGCATAGCCTTGATCGGGTCCACATTGATTGATCCGCGGAAGAGCTTGATATCCGTGCCCTTGTACTCGCGGCCGATGTAACGAACCAGGATGTTCGCCAACTCGGGAGCCTTGCAGGCGCAGATGGTGAAGTTGACGGGGATGATGTCGATGCGGATGTCCTGCAGCAACACTTTGATGAAGTGGTAGTTGAGTTTCTCCTTGTTCAGGCAAAAACCGATGGAGTTGATGCCTTTGTTGAGCACCTCGAGTGCTTTGGCGTTAGCCTTGCGGGCATTCTGACAAGCGCAGATATTCTGACGAATATCCCACTCATTGTTCGTTTTTGTTCCGCGAACGTACGGGAATTGTCCGGGAGCAGAAACCGTCGTGCGCAGACCTTTCAGGTCCTCGCGGCGATAGAAGGGTTGCACGTTGAAACCTTCCGGTGTGCGCCATACCAACTTCTTGTCGAAGTCAGCGCCTTTCAAGTCGGCAATGATCTTGTCCTTCCAAGTCTGAGCTGAGACGGGAGGAAAATCAGCCAACAGGTTTACGGGAATTTTTTCTTCTGCCATAATTTGTTTATTTTGTTGTGTTTTTTGTATTATATGTGTTTATTTTCGTTTTCCGAACAGGCTGAGCAGACGGAGCAGCAGGTTGATGAAATCCAGGTACAGGGATAATGCTCCCAGCAGCGCCAGCTTCATGTTGCCTTCGTTCACGGTATCCTGATTGACCATCAGCATGCGGATCTTCTGTGCGTCATATACAGTCAGCCCCGCGAAGATGATCACGCCTATTACCGAGATCCATATACTATCCGGTCTGCCCATTATCAGGCCAACTACGGACGCAATGATCAGTCCCACCAGCGCGATGATGAGGAACGTACCCATTTTGCTCAGGTCTTTCTTCGTAACCGAACCTACGAAAGCGAGTACCGCGAACGAACCTGCCGTGACGAAGAAGATCTGGGCTATGCTGCCCAATTCATATATAAGGAATATAGTACATAGCGTCAATCCGTTCAGCGCACAGTATACCACGTACATGATACCTGCCGTCATGAAGCTCATCTTGTTGATGGCTCCGCTCAGTACCAGCACCAGTATCAATTCTGCGCCTATCAGCACCCACATCAGTGCCGAGTTGCCGAAGATCAGGTTGAGCAGTTGCGGTGAGTTGGCTGTCATCCACGCTACTGCGCCTGTCAGCACCAATCCGCCTGTCATCCATACATATACGTTACGCATCAGCTCGCCTACCACGGCTTGCCTCTCCACGTCGGCGACGAAGGTCGTCTCCTCAATGATCGATTCATTTTCCATAGTTCTTTATGTATTTTAGTTGTTTTATTTCACTTGTATGCCTTGTATAGTATACAGTTCTTCACCCTTCTGGATGTATATCTGCCCGCCTACGAGCACCTTGCGTGCCGGCATATCCATTGGTATGCTCACGATCTCGGTCGTACCCTGGCAGGTAGTGATATAGCGGCTGTACACTTCCTCCACTACGCTCGAGTTCATCTTGACCGTCATGGCGCTGATGCGTCGGTTGCCGCTCGTGCCGCCTATGGTGAATACAACCGGATCAGCCAGACCCGTCCACGACGGCGTGACAAACGTGCCGGTGTTCACCGTGATCTCATTCGAGCCGTCGTTCGTGCCGAACACGAAATCTATTCCTGTGATGAACTGCGCCGAAACGGTGATTGTATTGCCGGCATAGCAGCGCACGGCTGCGCCGTTGGAATAGTATTTGGGCGCATTGCTGCCGCCGGCTGTAGCGAAGGTCACACTTACTGCACCTTGCGTCACCGTAGACATCTCCTGCTGGTTGGTGTAGTTCTCAGCAAAGACGATCTCCTCCTGCATCGGAGCCAGTACAGGCTCCATCTCAGCTGCCTGTGCAAACACGGCGTAGTAGGTAACGTCAGCCGTCACGGCAGGCATATCGCTTACGCGCTTGTACAGCGGCGTAGGTGCATCGTCCATGATGCCGTTGATAGGTACATCGGTCCAGCCTACGAAGGTCTCGCTCTCGCTCGAGCAGCTGCTCGGCTCAGCAGGGAAAGCAGGTATGGTACTGTTCTCCGCAATGGAGTCCGTACCCGTTATCTCGCCGTTCACCGACCAGCTCACGCCATGCTTCACCGTGGACGGAGGCGTCACGCTCTGCCCGCTCCAGCCGTTGCTTACGCCCGGAACGAACAAGGGGTCGCACGATGCTACCATCTGACTCATATCCACCGCCTGACCTGCGCGCTCACCCCAGATATATTCTACCAGGTACGGGTAGTCGATGAAGGGGTTACGGTTGTTCTGCAGACCATACACCGCCTGGTTGCGGTCAATCTCCTTCCGGCTCACGGGGTCTTCACGGTGCCATTTCAGAAACAGCGCCTTGGCGTACGCCGTCAGGTCGGTAGGCGTAGCGGTGAACACAACCGAACCGTTCGAGCTGTTCAGCGCGCGGTCGCGGTAGCGCGCGCACATGTAGAAATAGGTACGTGCAAAATCACCTTTGAACTCGTCATCCGGTTCGTAGCAACTGCCCGTATAGCCGGCAAACGTGTTCGCACCTTTCTTGCCACGCGCATGGTTGCCGGTGTTCTTGCTGATGCCCGTACCCGTTGCGCCGGCTACCTCGCCGTAGGGCAGATTGCTGCGGATATTATTCACGCGCGCATCCGTCGGATAGACGTGGAACAGATCAGATTTCATCGGCGAGCCTTCGTTGAACCACGATTGCGGTATGCTGTGCTCTTTGTTCCAGCCGTCGCATACGGCTTGCTGGGTATGGTTGGCCTGAGCCATCGTAAAATGGCAGGTCGAGTACATATCCCACACGGTATCGCCCGTGAAGTCCGTCTGCTCGTAGTAGTCCTCCAGCGCGCTGTAACTGATCACGGTGTGATTGTCGATCTTGGCGTGCAATTTCACCAGGATGTTTGCTCCGCTCTGCCCGTCCACGGTGCTATAGTAGCCCGTAGGTATGGCGGCTACGCCCGTCGGCACGTTAGCCCTGCCGATGAGCGCTACCATCAGCAGCGCTGCCAAAACTGTTATGTGTTTATTCATGTCTATTATTTTGTGGTTAATATTTTAGTCCACTTTAATGTCTGTGTTCACGTTCTTCGAGCCTACCAGGGCGTAGAAGAGAATGTACAGCAATGCGGCAATAGTCACAATGTAGCTGCCGATATATCCTATATGGTCAGCCACCAGACCTTGTACGAACGGAACGACGCCACCACCGCAAACCAATGCCATGAAGATACCCGATGCAGCCGGTGTATATTTGCCCAGACCTTCGGCAGCGAGATTGAAGATGCTACCCCACATTACCGACGTACACAAACCGCAAGCCACCATCAGCAGCATGCTGACCGGCAGTTCGACGCCCTTGAAAGCAATCACGTTGGTCTCTGGAATGAACATCACTCCAAGCAGCAGACAAACGCCAAGCAGCGACACCGTAGCCAGCATCACTTTCGATGACACCTTGCCGCCTATAGCGCCGCCGATCAGACGGCCGAACATCATCATCAGCCAGTACAGACCGACTACTGTACCGGCGATAGCTGCACCTACTGCAGGGTTGCCGGACATATACAGGTTAGCCATGTTCGGGATACCAACCTCTACACCTACGTAGAAGAAGATAGCCACCGCACCGAGCACAAAGTGACGGAACGACAGCGGTGAGTGAGCGTCCTTGAGCTGGTTGCCCGCCAGGCGTGCTGCCTTCTCCTCAGCCGTCTCCATGTGCGGCTCGGGGATATTGGTGAAGAAGATGATGACAAACGCCAGCAGGAAGATGCCCATGGCAATCATCATGGCCGGTGCTGCGTCTGCAACAGAAGCCGCCTCAACGTTACCGCCAATTAGGTAGCCCAACAGGATCGGGGCCAGCGTGCCGCCGATAGAATTGCACGAACCGCCGAACTGAATCAACTGGTTGCCCTTGTTGCCGCCACCGCCCAGTGTGTTGAGCATCGGGTTAACAACAATATTGAGCAAGCACATCGAGAATCCTGCTACAAAGGCGCCGATCACATACACCAGGAACGACTCGGCGTAGCCTGACAGCCACTGGATACCTACGCCCAGAAAACCAACCGTGACAGCCGTCAGCGAGGTGAACTTGTAACCCTTGCGCTTGAGGATGACACCCGCAGGGATACCCATGCACGCATAGGCGATGAAGTTAGCTAACGTGCCAAGCTGCGACAATGCCGCACTAGCGTTAAACTGGTTCTTTACAATGACGCCCATCGAACCTGCAAAGTTCGTAACAAAGGCAATCATAAAGAACAGAGCAAACATGACTGCAATAGGCAGGATGTTGGAAGATTTGTTGTTACTCATGATAAATATTGTTTGGTTTATTTTTTTCTGGTTTTTCTAGTCGTCTAGACATCTAGTAGTCTAGTAGTCTAGTGGTCTAGTAGTCTAGTAGTCTAGTAGTCTAGTAGTCTAGTGATTTACTCCTTTAGGAATTTCAGCAGCTGCCTGTGCAGGTGCTGATAATGCTTGTTTTTCTTTAGGAAATGGTTGTCATCCGGATAGATCAGCATCCGGTAGTCCTTGTCAGCATCTATCAGCGCCTCGATCATCCGCCATGTGTTCTGCACATGCACATTATCGTCCGCGTTGCCGTGAACGATCAGCAGTTCGCCTTTCAAGTCACCGGCCAAGTGCGTCACGTCGGCTTCGTCATAACCGGTCTCGTTCACCTGCGGCCGACGCATGTAGCGCTCGGTGTAGCCGCTGTCATACAGCCGCCAGTCGGTCACCGGAGCGATGGCTATACCTTTGGCTATCAGTGGCGTACCGTCAGCTTGCAGCGACTGGATGCACAGGCAGCGCAATACCTCGTATCCACCGTAGCTCCAGCCTGCCATGTATATCTTGTGGTTGTCCGACCAAGCTTGGTCGGCAATCCATTGGGCTACTGCCAGTTGGTCCTGCGCCTCGCGTCCCATCTGCAGGTAGGCGAAGTTGCGGTATGCCCTACCCTGACCGTCTGTGCCACGCGGGTCGGCTATCACCACTACATATCCCTGGTCAGCAAGGCAATAATCCCAGCGTCTGCGCCAACGGTCGGTCACGCGCTGCGAAGCAGGTCCGCTGTACTGCAGCATCACTACGGGATATTTCTTCGTCTTGTCAAAAGCACGCGGATAGAAGATGCAGGCTTGCAGCTCCTGTTCGCCGTCGGTAGTACGTACGGTTATCGTGGTGAACTGCTTGGCGGGCAGCTTCTCGCTTGCCCATTTCGTTTTCAGTTCCTCATTGTCTTTCAGCGTGCGTACATTGCCAGCTTTGGCGCTCCACAGCGTATATACCGGCGGCTCCTGATCGCTCTCGTGCATCAGGATGGCCTGCTTATGGTCGTCCGACAGGCGCATCGTGTTCCAGCCGTTCGGTTCGCCTACTACGGTGCTTACGTTTTTCTTTATGTTCGCCGCATAGCATACTCTCTCCCGCGGCGTGATGGCCGTCTGGTAGTATAGCGTCTGCGTGGCCTCGTCGTAGCCATAGATAGCAGTCACATCAGCCTTGCCGCCTACCATCACGCTGGTCTTACTGCCGTTGGCCGCATGCATGTATACGTTCTTCCATCCCTCTCGCTCCGACAGAACAATAAAGCGTCCGTCGCTCAACCATTGCCATTCGTCCCAGAGCGTGTAGTCAACATAATATTCGCGGCTGCTCTCCTCGTATAGCGGGGTGCAAACCAGCGATGCGGGGTTGCAGGCATATACCTCCATCTTATTCTGGTCACGGTTGAGCGTGAGGATGGCCAGTTGCCGTACGGGCTCCGCATCTTTCTTCGGTGCGGGCAACGTTCGCCATTGTATGCGTGGTATGTAGCGCTCATCCGCCTCGGGCAGCGAGGCCTCCTGTATATCTTTGGTCGAGATGGTATATATCTGCACCGATGCACCGGCGTTCGCCTCTCCGGCACGCGGATAAGGCTGCGTCACCGTCTCAGGATGTCCCTCGCCCAGCATCATTTGCCATGACGTCTCCGGCACAGCTTTGTCCTCCAGCCGAATGAATGCCAGCTGCTTCGAGTCCTGCGAGAACTGCATGAGGCAGGTCTGCCCGAACTCCTCTTCATACAACCAGTCGCTCACGCCGTTGAAGATGTGCTCTTCCGGCTTGCTGGCTGTTACGGCTACCTCCGTGCCGAAATCCAGTTTGTGCAGGTAGATGTTGTTGTCGGCTTTTACGAAGGCTATGTACCTGCCGTTGGGCGAGATAACGGCATCACGCACCGGCGCATCGCTCAGCGGTTTGCGCGTGTTTTTCTGCATGTCCACTATCTCGTAGCGGGCATAGAACGAGTGCCGGAACAGTTGCTGTTTGTCCTTGTAATCCAGACGGTAGCGCACCGCACGCTCGCCGTTCTCCGTGCGCCATACGCCATTTCCCAAGATACTGTCCTGCTCGTTTTCCGTCAGGGTCTGCGCAGTATATGCGCCGCTCAGTATATCCTTCGTCACATCCGCCGAGACGCTTCCCCATGCCAGAGCCAATGCAAGTATGATGATGGTCTTTCTCATTTCAATTGGAGTGTTTTTTTGCCGTTATGTATGTGTATCGTGTATGTCCCCAGATCCAGTGTATAATCCGTCATATTCTGCCCGTCAGCCGTGGTCTGCTCCACTCCCTCGCCGTTGATGTAGGATGTGTAGGCCGACGGCTCACGCTCGATGTTCGTCGTGGAATACAGCAGCAGCGGTTTGACGTTCGTCACGGCGGTAGTCGGCTTGAGGTAGAACACATATTCCGAAGCCTGAAAGTCCACGCCCACGTAATAGGTCGTTCCGTCCAACTGCTGACTGAGGCTGTAAGCGCCCCGCGGAGCATCGGCTGCATCGTAAGGAGTTATCTGCCAATGGCGTGTAGCGGTGGACGAGGTGGTGAAATTGCTGCTCTTGCCCAAGGTGACATACTTGCTCGTAGCCGTATGGCGGATCGTGACCGTCGTATCCGACGAGCGGGTGACGGTATACACTTCTTCTGCCCCATATACGGTGGTAGGCAGCACCACCTCATCACCCTCCACAATGGCAGCACCCGGCTGTAGCAACAGATGTCCGTCAGCTACGGCGCCTGCGGCGCGCAGCACATGGTCCGCAAACAGTTCCGGCGCGTATGCCGCCAGGATATAGGTATCCGTTCCTATGCTGTCGGCAGCTAACCACACCGGCTCTTCACCCGTATGCTTGTACACGGCATGCAGCGTGCAGTCTGTCGATGGATGGTAGAGCGATTGTGCCGGGTAGACGGACAATGGCTTGGTTGTCGTTTCTATCAGCGGATTGTCCGCCCAGCCGTAGAACTGCCAGTCGGCATCGTAGATCTGGAACTCGGGCAAGATAACTCCCGCACCGGCAGTCTGTTCGGTGACAGGACTGACGCGCAGATTGGTATGGGTATCAAAGCTTACCGTACACGGCTGCGCGGCAGGGATGGTATAGTTGATCTGCACACTTTGCAGATACAGCGAGTTGACCGATGCTGCCATGTGCAGGCTGATGGCTCCTCCGTCGGGAACAACCAGGTTAGTAAATGTATTCTCTATCGGAACAAAATCAGAGGAATATGCGCCATACCAGCTCGCGGTATTGAACGCTGCATCGGCTATCTGCCACACCGTCTGCTCACCTACCTGCAGCTGCATACTTCCCGCTCCGGCGGAAGAGTTCGAGCGCATCATCAGCGTGACGGAAGAGATAGTTGCCCCATCGTAGCCCGTCAGCACCAGGTCTATCGTGTTGCCCGCAGTCATCTGCCCGGATTTGGTGCCCGACTGCACGTAGGTGCACGACGAACCCGGCGGTACAGTACCGTCAGCTACCGCCTCCTTGCCGGTAATCGTATACAAGGCTATGAGCAAAAACAATGCTTTCATCATTACGCGCGTACAAAAACGTACAAAGTTACGAAAAATTTTGCAAAAAAGCAAAAATTATAACGAGAATTTGCTGAATTTTTCACTATTTAAACAAAAATACGCAAAATTCTGCAAAATTATTTGCTTTTTCCGTATTTTTTTTGTACCTTTGTATGTTTTTGTGTGCGCATGTGCCTCTGTGGGCGCGAGCGACACGCATACATACAATAATTTTTAATATTGGTAATTTTTGCCGAAATTACTCCTTCGCAATTTTGGAGCAATTTTTGGTAATTTTTGACCGAAAGAAAACATCAACATTTTTGGACTAAAACGAAAACAATAATAAATCATTAATCAACATGCAACAAATCAAACTGACTCGTGGTTTGGACGTGAAGTTGGACGGCAAGGCCGCGCTTACCGATGGTAGCGTGATGAAGCCTGCTGTTTATCACATCGTTCCCGACCATTTCGCCGGAATCAAGCCCAGACTGCTGGTGCATGAAGGCGACAAGGTAAAAGCGGGTAGCCCGCTTTTCCAAGACAAGACGTTTGCCGAGATGCTGTTCACCTCACCTGTCAGTGGTACAGTCAGCGCCATCGTGCGCGGCGAGCGCCGCAAGGTGTTGAGTATCGACATTGAGGCTGACGCTACGATGCAGTATGAGGCGTTTGACACGAAGCAGGACTTGAAGGCTCTGCTGTTGCAGTCAGGATTGTGGGCGCTGATCAAGCAACGCCCCTACGACTGCATCGCGCTGCCTAACAAGACTCCGAAAGCCGTGTTCATCTCCTCGTTCGATTCTGCTCCGTTGGCTCCCGACTACGACTTTGTGCTGCAAGGCCACGAAGCCGAGGTGCAGGCTGCCATCACGGCGCTGGGTGCTATCGCTCCTGTGTACATGGGTATCAAGGCCGGTGCGCGTGCTCCGTGGAAAGACTGCACGCTCTTTATGGTTGACGGTCCCCACCCCGCAGGCAACGTAGGTGTTCAGATCAACCATGTGGCTCCTATCGCCAAGGGCGAAACCGTCTGGACCGTCAACATCCAGGATCTGCGCCTCATCGGCACGCTGCTCCTGAAGGGCATCGTAGACGTGCGCAAGCGCGTAGCGCTGACAGGTCCGCTGGTACGCGAACCGAAGTACTACGACGTGATCGAAGGTATGCCCGTCAAGACTATCCTCGCATGCAACGTCGATGAGAGCATCGAGCCGCGTTACATCGCCGGCAATGCGCTCAGCGGTCGTCAGATAGAGCTGGAAGACGCTATCAGCATCTACGACAACCAGTTCACCGTCATCGCTCAAGGTACGGAGACCCATGAGTTCATGGGTTGGATCATGCCGTGCTTCCTGCGCGAGGGTAAGCAGGATGCCCGTCTGAAAGGCGGACGCCGCGCTATCATCGTCAGCGGCGAGTATGAGCGCGTGTTCCCGATGGACATCTACCCCGAGCATCTCATCAAGGCTATGATTGCCGGAAACTTGGATCGAATGGAAGCGCTGGGCGCTTACGAGGTTGCACCCGAAGATTTCGCACTCTGCGAGTACGTCTGCACCTCCAAGATGCCGCTGCAAGCTATCGTTCGCGCCGCATTGGATAACTTAAAACAGGAGATTGAATAATGTTTGAGGGTCTATATAAACTGAAAGAGCAACTCCGCCCTAACTTTGAGGAAGGCGGCAAGTTGCACGCATTCTGGTCCCTGTTCGACGGTTTCGAGAGTTTCCTCTTCACCCCGAACACTACCGGCAAGCGCCTTGGCTCGCATATCCATGCGGGCAATGACTCCAAGCGCACGATGATCTACGTAGTCCTCGCACTCGTTCCGTGTATGCTTTTCGGCATGTACAATGTCGGCTATCAGCACCTGTTGGCTACCGGGCAGCTCCTTGGCGGCTTGACCGCTGCGCTGTTCTGGAAGGCTTTCGGCTTCGGTCTGCTGGCTGTACTGCCGTATATTCTTGTTAGTTACATCGTTGGTCTGGGCATCGAGTTCACCGTGGCTCAGTGGAAGCATGAAGAGATAGCTGAGGGTTTCCTCGTTACCGGTTTCCTTATTCCTCTGATCGTGCCTATCAACACGCCGCTGTGGATGGTTGCTGTAGCTACTGCTTTCGCCGTTATCTTCGCCAAAGAGGTGTTCGGCGGTACGGGCTACAACATCTTCAACGTAGCGCTCATCACCCGTGCCTTCCTGTTCTTCGCCTACCCGACTCACATGACGGGCGACAAGGCGTTCATCCGCACAGGTTCGACCTGGGGCTGGGATGGCGGTCACTCTCTCATCGATGGCTTCTCCGGCGCTACCCCGCTCACGCAACTGGCTACCGGCTCATCGGCTGATGTAACGTTCATGGATATGGTCAACGGCCTTATCCCCGGCTCTGTTGGCGAGACCTGCGTCTGGGCCATCCTCCTCGGTGCTGCCCTGCTGCTCATCACCCGCACGGCGGATTGGCGCATCATGTTCAGCATCATCGTTACGGGCTGCATCACCGCACTGCTGTTCAACAAGTTCGGTTCGGCCGACAACCTCGTTGCACAGTATCCGTGGTACATGCACCTGGTTAGCGGCGGCTTCCTGTTCGGTGCTGTATTCATGGCTACCGACCCTGTTACCGCTGCCCGTACGGATTGCGGCAAGTGGATCTACGGTGCGCTCATCGGCTTCATGGCTGTGGTAGTGCGCGTACTCAACCCGGGTTATCCCGAGGGCATGATGCTCGCTATCCTGCTCGGCAACGCCGTGGCTCCGCTCATCGACTGGTGTGTTGTTCAACGTAATATTAACATGCGTGCTAAACGCGTAAAAGCATAAGGAGGACGATATGAATACGAATAGCAATACCTACACGATTGTGTATGCTACGGTAGTAGTGATTATCGTAGCAGTCTTGCTGGCCCTCGTCAGCCAGGTGCTTGGTCCGCGTCAGCAGGCTAATGTACAGCTCGACCAGCAGAAGCAGATCCTGGGTGCCCTCAAGCAGGACATCACCGGCTGCGACGATCCCGCTGCGCTCTATTTCTCGCTCGTAAAAGATACGCTCGATGTGAACGGTCATCCCGTTTATGTAGCCGTTATCGACAACGAACCCAAGTTCGTGCTCAAACTCAAAGGCGCAGGTCTTTGGGGCGGCATCGGCGGTTATCTGGCGCTCGACAAAGATCTGAACACCATCTACGGTGCGAACTTCAACCACGAGAGTGAGACTCCGGGTCTGGGTGCTTTGATCGTTGAACTGCCGTTCCGTCAGCAGTTCGAGGGCAAGCATATCCGCAACGAAGAAGGCCGGGTAGTCAGCGTAGCCGTGCTCAAAGCCGGCACACAGGCTGAAGGTCAGGAGCAGGTGGACGCACTATCCGGTGCTACCATCACCTCCACAGGCGTTAGCGACATGCTCAAAGCAAACCTCGCCGAGTATGCTGATTTCTTGAATGTTAAACACTGCTGCGGTCATTGCAAAGGCAATTGCGAAGGCAAGTGCGGTCACCACCATGATGGCGAAGAAGGCCATCACCATGAGGGCTGCTGCGGTCATCACCATGAAGGTGAGGCTTGCCAGGGACATTGCCATCATCATGACCAAGCAGCTGAATGCGGTCACACAGCCGAAGGCGATCAACCTGCCGAAGGCGGTCAAACATCTAACATCGAATAACTATGGCACTTTCTCAGAAAACGAAAGAGACCCTGTTGGGTCCGTTGAATGCCAACAACCCTGTCGTTGTGCAGGTGCTTGGTATATGTTCGGCGCTCGCTGTGACCGTGCAACTCAAGCCGGCTCTGGTCATGGGCGTGGCGGTTACGATCATCGTGGCTATGTCGAACGTTATTATATCGTTGCTCCGCAATACGATACCTATGCGTATCCGTATCATCGTGCAACTGGTAGTCGTAGCCGCACTGGTTACGCTCGTTAGCGAGGTGCTCAAGGCGTTCGCTTACGATGTGGCAATGCAGCTGTCGGTATATATTGGTCTGATCATCACGAACTGTATCCTCATGGGTCGTCTCGAGGCGTTTGCCATGACGAACAAGGTATGGGATTCGTTCCTCGATGGTCTTGGTAACGGTCTGGGCTATGCAGCCATCCTTATCATCGTCGCTTTCTTCCGCGAACTCTTCGGCGCAGGCACTCTGCTCGGCTTCCGCGTTATTCCCGAAAGCTGGTATGTGGCCAACGGAGGCTTCTACGAGAACTGCGGTATGATGATGATGCCCGCTATGGCGCTGATCATCGTTGGTGGTATCATCTGGGCGCATCGCGCTATAAATAAGGAGGAGAAGTGATTGTTAAATTGTTAAATCGTTAAAACGTTAAATTGTTAAAATAATAGCTTAACAACTTAACAGCTTAACAGTTTAACAACAAATTCTGAAAATTATGGAACACGCATTAAGTTTGTTTGTTCGCAGCATCTTTGCTGACAACATGATATTTGCCTTCTTCTTAGGCATGTGTTCTTACCTCGCAGTTAGTAAGACCGTGAAAACGAGTCTCGGTCTGGGCGTGGCGGTTACGTTTGTGCTGCTCATCACCCTACCCGTCAACTACCTGCTCCAGGTATATGTTCTCAACCCGCTGAACCTCGGTTACCTCTCGTTCATCCTGTTCATCGCCGTTATCGCGGCTATCGTGCAGATTGTGGAGATGGTGGTGGAGAAGTTCAGCCCCTCGCTGTATGCGAGTCTGGGTATCTTCCTGCCGCTTATTGCCGTTAACTGCGCCATCATGGGTGGTTCGCTCTTCATGCAGCAGCGTATTCTGCTCGATCCGGAGAACGTTAAAGCGATCGCCAATATTGGCGACGCGTTTGCTTACGCGCTCGGTTCGGGTCTGGGCTGGCTGGTAGCTATCTGCTGCCTTGCCGGTATTCGTGAGAAGATGGAGTATAACGATGTTCCCAAGCCTCTTCAGGGCCTCGGCATCACGTTCATCGTGGTCGGCCTCATGGCTATGGCGTTCATGTGCTTCAGTGGACTTAACATCTAAAAACAGGAGAAAGAATAAAAGCATAAGGAACAATAATAGTCAAATATTACCAATATTATCAAATATGCGATGATCAAAATCAGTCAAATATTACCAATATTACCAAATATTATATTTATATATAAGGTATAGATAATATGCAACAAAAAATATTGGACAATATCGATAATATTTGACCGAAAAAGAACTTACAAGTATGGATGATAAGAGACTTGCAGAATTAGCCGACCAAGTATATTACATCATCGGTGCCGCCATGGAGGTTCATCAGGAACTTGGCTATGGTATCTCCGAGGGCATATACGAGGAAGCGCTGGCTATCGAATTGGATGACCTTGGCTACAAGGTCGAGACCCAATGCGATCTGCCTACATTCTATAAAGGTATCTTGTTGGAGAAGCGTTTTCGTCTGGATGTTGCCGTAGATGATGACATCATCATCGAGCTGAAAGCCACCGAGGCCATCCTCCCTGAGCACAGAGCGCAATTATTCAACTACCTGCGTCTCACCAGAAGACCGGTAGGTATACTACTCAATTTCGGGAAAAGCATGCATGCAGAGAAATATCTCTATGACTCTGAAACAAATGACGTTCACTACTTCAATACTAAGGAGTACACCCGCCGCCGTAGTAGTATAGACGAAGAAGAGGACAATGAGTTCTTCTCAACACTTCCAAAACGCTAGTTTTAATATTGGTTAATATTGATAATATTTGACTAATAAAAATATCGGTTAATATCGGAAATATTTGACTAATAAAAAATATCGGTTAATATTGATAATATTTGACTAAAAAGAATTCTTCAGCTTTTTGTTCTAATCTATAAATGTAAAGAATATGAATGTAACAGCTATTTTATATGCAGTGTTAGTATTCCTCGTTGTAATACTCCTGTTGGTAGTTATCCTGCTTGTTGCCAAGAAGTACCTCGTTGCCTCGGGCGACGTCAAGGTCACCATCAACGGCGACAAGGAGTACAATATCCCTTCCGGTGGCACGCTGCTCGCTTCGCTCGGCGAAGCCGGCGTGCACCTGCCCTCCGCCTGCGGCGGCAAAGGCTCGTGCGGACAATGCAAGTGCCAAGTGCTTGAGGGCGGCGGCGAGATCCTTCCCACCGAGACCGTTCATTTCACCCGCAAGCAGCAGAAAGACCACTGGCGCCTCGGCTGCCAGGTCAAGGTCAAGAACGATCTCCAGCTCAAGATGGACGAGTCCGTGCTCGGCGTCAAGGAATGGGAGTGCGAGGTTATCTCCAACAAGAACGTCGCTACGTTCATCAAGGAGTTCAAGGTGCAGCTGCCTCCGGGAGAGCACATGGACTTCGAACCGGGCTCCTACGCACAAATCCGTATCCCCGAGTTCGATATCGATTACAACCGCGACATGGACAAATCCCTCATCGGCGATCTCTATCTGCCGTCATGGGAGCGTTTCGGTCTGTTCAAACTCAAACAGAAGAACACCGAACCGACTATCCGTGCCTACTCTATGGCTAACTATCCCGACGAGGGCGACATCATCACCCTTACCGTACGTATCGCTACGCCGCCGTTCAAACCCAAGGACCAGTGCCCCAACGGACCCGAGTTCATGGATGTGCCCTGCGGTATAGCCTCGACGTATATCTTCTCTTTGAAGCCGGGTGACAAGGTCGTTATGTCCGGTCCTTACGGCGAGTTCCGCCCTGTATATGACAGCAAGAAGGAGATGATCTGGGTCGGCGGTGGTGCCGGTATGGCTCCGCTGCGTGCGCAGATCATGCACATGCTCAAGACGCGCCAGTGCCGCGACCGCGAGATGCACTATTTCTACGGCGCACGCGCCTTGGACGAGGTGTTCTTCCTCGAGGATTTCCTGGCATTGGAGAAGGAGTTCCCCAACTTCCATTTCCACCTGGCTCTCGACCGCCCCGACCCCAAGGCAGACAACCTCGGCGTCAAGTACACTCCGGGCTTCATCGCTCCTGTGATGGGCGACACCTACCTCAAGCAGCATGACGCCCCCGAGGACATCGAGTACTACCTCTGCGGTCCTCCTATGATGGCCAAGACCGTCCTCGACCTGCTCCACTCGCTGGGTGTAGAAGATCAGGATATCAGGTTTGATAACTTTGGAGGTTAATCCGGAGGATTTAAATAATAAGAGTGACGCTCGTATGGGTGTCTCTCTTATTATTTAGCCTTGGTCTTTATACATTTAATGATAACGCGCGTACACATATACGCGCGCTATCTTTAGTTATACAAATGTTATGTTGATGACGCTTTGTCGCTGTGTCGCTGTGTCGCTTTGCGGAACAATTATAATGTGCTGAAATATAACTAAGTACAAGGAAAGCGACATAGCGACATGGCAAAATGATTTTAGGATGAGGCTTGGTGGAGAAAAACATGTTGGACAATGAGACTCTGAGACTCTTTTAGAGATCATCTGCAAACATAACATGCAGATTGCCTGTCTGTTGTGCGAAGAGTATCAGAGTCTCACAGTCTCATTGCAAAATTATCGTCAGATGACATCTGACCTATCAGACGAAGTTGTTGTTGCCTATAAGAATCCATAAGAAGGGAAGGGAGAGAGGGTCTTTAGGGTGTGGGTAAAGTCTAGGATACCGTAGATAATGGAGTGGAAACGGGCCGATAACGGACCTTGGATGATAAGTAGTGAAAGCACCTATCAGGGTGGGTATTGCCCCTGGTAATAATCAACAAATATCCAACCACTATTCAACGAATAACTAACGTTTTTTGCATCGGTATTATATACTAAAGTATATAATACTAAAAGTTTCGTATTTCTATGTAAGCATAAAAAGTGCACTGGCAAGAACGGCAAAAGTGGCAAAAGTTTTGCCATTCCTGCCACTTCTGCCAAAGCAAAAAAATATAAAAGAGAGGTAAGACTTGTTCTTAGCCCTAAAGAGCACTATTATTTCCCTTTGGTACATGGAAAGGACGATGGCTCCCGGAGCCGCCCATCATCATGCTTTATGCGTTCTTTTTTGCCCACGATCCGATTATTCTGCTAAAATTTTCAGTTTTCTCTACCCTTTACGCAGAAATCTGCATTCAACATTTGCTTTTTTGGAAAAAAAATTGTATCTTTGTAGACGAATTAAATTATGGCGATATCGCCACAATTAGATAGTGGTCAAATTCGACCACTTTAAACCCATCGAAATCGAGGGGGTTAGAATTTAAAAGCATCGAAATCGATGCTATTAACTAACTCAATCTGATAGCCATCCAACAAATGACTGTTCTGGAGAACGTGGAAAGCAAGCATATTTTGAAAATATAAGTCTTCATAAAAACAACTCTCATAATGAATCAGAAGGAGAATTTATTGCAAGATGTATCAGTAATCGCACAACGTCTCAAAGAACTACATAATGACGCGGTTATTGCATACACACCACTGGTTCAAAATTTGTGCGCTAAAAAAGCAACAGAAAATGAAGTTGGGTGGATGCTTGATTGGTTATTGATGTATGCCGGGGATGAACGTATACTAAAGTTGTATAAGCAAGTATGCAGGGCATATTGGAAAATATATCCTGAAGCCATTGCATATTATATCATGGCGTATAGAAAAGAATACGATCGAGAAAGCCTAATAGGCACCGAATATGAGTATCTACTTCATGAAGACGAAATGAATGAAGATTAAGATTTGGAACACGCGTGTACTAAATTACAAATATTCCAAACACGTTTGGACAATTTGAAAACGTGCTTGTGTGTATACATATAATGAAATAGACAACGAGTTATGTCAATATCCGATCTAACCAAACGAACAACGATTAACATACAGGAAAAGGCGAACCTCATTTGGGCGATAGCCGACAAGCTGGTAGGAACATACAAGCCGCACGAATACGGCGATGTGATTCTGCCGATGTGTGTTATCAAGCGTTTCAGCGACACGCTGGCAGCCACAAAAGATGACGTGCTAAAGAAAGATGCATGGCTGAACGAACGCGGCATAGAGGTGCGCGACGGATTTCTGCGCGAGGCTTCGGGCTATGCGTTCTACAACACCAGCCGTTTCACGTTGGAGAGCTTGCTTGCCGATCCCGACAATATACGCGATAACTTCCGCAACTACTTGCAGCACTTCTCCACCAACGTGATTGACATCATCGAGAAGTTTGACTTTGACAAAGAGATAACCAAACTTGATAACAACGGTATTCTGTATAACGTGATTGCGGAGTTCTGCTCAAAGAAAGCTTACATGGGTGCGGATGAGATAAGTGCGGTGGATATGGGCTATATCTTCGAGGAGCTGGTGCGTAAGTTCTCCGAGAGTTACGATGAGCAAGCCGGAGCACACTTCACGGCACGCGACATCATCTATCTGATGGCGGAGATTCTCGTTGCGCCTAACCGCGAGCAATTGCATAAAGAAGGAATAACCGCTACGATGTACGATATGGCCATGGGTACAAGTCAGATGCTTGACTGCCTGTCGGAGAAACTGCATGAGATAGACCCCGATGCCATCCTGACAGAGTTCGGGCAGGAGTTGAATGAAAAGACCTTTGCCATTGCCAAGGCAAATGTGCTGATCAAGGGCGGCAATGCTGAGAATATGCAGCACGGCAACACCTTGTCAGATGACCGGTTTAGCGGATATGAGTTTGACTATATTATCTCCAATCCGCCTTTCGGCATCGAATGGAAGAACGAGAAGAAGAAAGTGGAGGAAGAGTACCAGCAAGGCGCAGCCGGACGTTTTGAGCCGGGATTGCCTGCTATAGGCGACAGCCAGCAACTGTTCATGCTCAACGGTATAGCCAAACTGAAAGACACCGGTCGTATGGCAATCATCCAAAACGGTTCGCCGCTATTCAAGGGCGATGCCGGAAGCGGTGAGAGCAACATACGCGGCTACTTGTTGGAGCACGACTGGCTGGAAGCCATCATTCAGATTCCGAATGACATGTTCTACAACACGGGCATTGCCACATATATATGGGTGGTAACCAAGCACAAGAGTCTTGACCGGTTAGGTAAGGTGCAACTGATTGATGCAAGCAAGTGTTGCGAGAAACGCCGCAAGCCGATCGGCAATAAACGCAACGAGTTTACCGAACGGTGTATAGCACTCGTCAGCAAGGCGTACAAGGCGTTTGCCGATGGTGTGTGGGAAGATGGCGAGTTGAGCGTAGAGGTGAAGATCAAGAACCGCTATGACTTCAAATATACGAAGGTCGTTGTTGAGCAACCTCTGCTGGACGAGAATGGCAAACCGCTGTTGAAGAAAGGCCAGCCACAGGCCGACAGCGCCAAACGCGACACGGAGTCTATTCCGTGGACGGAAGATATAGACGCTTACATGCAGCGCAATGTGCTGCCGTATGCACCGGATGCGTGGATAGACACCAAGAAAACGAAGATCGGTTATGAGATACCGTTCACGCGCGAGTTCTACAAGTATGTAGCGCCGCGCAAGAGTGAGGAGATTTTTGCTTCGCTGCAAGAACTGGAGAAAGAGGAGAAAGAACTGCTAAACAGCATCATGAACCATGAATCAGAGTAATCAGAATTATCGGAATTATCAGAGTGATCAGAGTAATCGGAGTGATCAGAATACTCAGAGAAATCAGAATACTCAGAATTATCAGAGTACTCAGAAAAATCAGAAAGCTCAGAGTGATCTAACTTTCTTGCCTAAGCATGGCTATTACAGAAATCTGCGGGTATATCGGCTCACGGAGATTATCTATGATATAACGTTCTACTTCACTCAGCATTATTTACAGAAAGGCGATCGCACGATTGATCAAATGGTGCAAGCAGCACGCAGCGGCAAGCAGAACATTGCTGAAGGCAATCAAGCAGCAGCCACATCCAGCGAGACAGAAATCAAGCTGACTAACGTAGCCAAAGCCAGTCTGGAAGAACTACTAACCGATTATGAAGATTACCTGCGTGTAAGAGGGCTGGCGCAATGGCAGAAAGGTCATGAGCGTTTGGAGAAACTAAGGGAGTATGTACGAACAGATGCTTTCTTGAACGAGTATGCACTGCTTATCACCAAGATGAGCGATGAAGAGACTTGCAACCTGAGTATCACACTTATCCACCAGGCGATGTATATGCTACAGCGATTACTGGAAACGATGCAGCGCCGCTTTGTGACCGAAGGCGGCATCAAGGAGCAGATGTTCAAAGCAAGGACAAACTATCGGAGTAATCAGGGTGGGCAGAGTTATCAGAATTATCAGAATACTCAGAGTACTCAGAATAATCCGAGTAATCGGAATGATCAGAATAATCAGAGTACTCAGAACCATCAGAATTATCAGAAATGAGCCGACCGATGAAAAATAGTGGTATTCCGTGGATCGGGGAGATTCCGGAGAAGTGGGAAACATGCGCAATAAAAAATGTCATGAGAAATATTAGCGTGAAAGGTTTCCCCAATGAACAAGTGTTATCTCTATATCGAGACTTAGGGGTAATTCCCAAAAACAGCAGGGATGATAATCACAATGTAACATCTGAAGATACGGCAAGTTATAAGTTTGTTGAGGTTGGGAACTTTGTAATCAATAAAATGAAAGCATGGCAAGGTTCAATGGCCGTATCAGATTATCAAGGAATAATTAGTCCAGCTTATTATACTTGTTATTTTACAACCGATCAAGTTTGTAGAAGATATATTCATTATTTATTACGGAATGATTCATATAAAACAGAATATTTGCGATTATCTACAGGTCTACGTGTGGGACAGTGGGACTTGAATATAGACGATTTCTTACATATTCCTATGATTCTTCCCCCTCTCCAAGAGCAGCAAGCCATTGCGGATTTCTTGGATAAGAAGTGTGCAGAGATAGATCAGATGGTAGCATTGCAAGAGAAGTTCATCGAGGAACTGAAAGCCTACAAGCAATCACTTATCACTGAAACGGTCACCAAAGGTCTCAATCCCAATGCCCCAATGAAAGATAGCGGTGTGGAATGGATTGGTGAAGTGCCTGAAGGGTGGGATGTATCACGTATTAAAGGATTCATAGGAAGATTCTCAAAAGGTGAGGGAATTACGAAAGATGAAGTTTTCCCAGATGGGAATACTCCTTGTGTTCGCTATGGTGAAATATATACTAAATATAATAATTCGTTCGCAAAATGTGTCTCCGCGACAAAGATAGAGATTCAAGAATCCCCACATTATTTTGAAAAAGGGAATATCCTTTGTGCTGGTACTGGTGAGTTAGTAGAAGAAATAGGAAAATCAATCGTTTATGTTGGTGAAAAGAAGTGCTTAGCAGGTGGTGATATTATAATTTTGAAACATAATCAACATCCAGTGTTTCTGAATTATGCCTTAAATTGTTCTTATGCCCAAGCACAAAAAAGTTGCAGCAAGGCTAAATTAAAAGTTGTGCACATATCTGCGTCAGATATAGGTAATGTCTTATTAGCGCTTCCTCCTCTCTCCGAGCAGCAAGCCATTGCGGACTATCTTGATAAGAAATGTGCGGAGATAGACCAGTTGATTGCCATCAAGCAGAAGAAAGCCGATGAGTTGAAAGAGTACAAGAAATCTATCATATACGAATATGTAACCGGCAAACGGAGCGTTTGCGAATAGACAATATGGAAACGAAAGAGAAGAACTTTGAAGCCGATATAGAGCAGTATCTGCTTACACAAGGCGGCTACGTTAAGGGCACGATGGACGGCTACGACAAACGCCGTGCAATCAACATGTCGGTGCTGATTCGGTTTATCGAACAGACACAGCCGAAGATGTGGGCACGTTATTGCGGTATCTACGGCGAGCAAGCGGATAAACAACTGTACAAGGTATTTCAAGACAATGTGGAGACCAACGGTTTGCTGCATGTGTTACGCAATGGCATCAAAGACCGAGGCATGGAGATACGCGTGTGTTACTTCCGTCCATCCAGCGGTTTGAACGACAATCTGATAGCCAAATATAATAGCAATATCCTAACCGAGACGCGGCAGTTCTTCTATTCCGACGAGAACAAACATTCCATCGACATCGTGCTGTCGCTCAACGGCATACCCGTTGTGGCACTCGAATTGAAGAACCAACTGACAGGGCAGAGTGTGGAAAATGCCAAGCGGCAATGGAAATATACCCGTGATCCGAAAGAGCTGCTATTCCAGCGGAACAAACGTGTGCTGTGTTGTTTCTGCGTAGATTTGTACGAGGTGTGGATGACTACCGAACTGAAAGGCGAGAGCACCTATTTCCTTCCATTCAACCAAGGCTCGAATGGTGCGGGAAACATCGGTGATGGCGGCAACCCCGAGACAAAAGACGGTTACGCAACCGCTTATCTGTGGGAGCGCGTGTTGCAGCGGGATATGTTGCTTTCACTCTTGCAGCATTATATCAACTTCCAAGAGACAGACACTTTGGTGCTCAATCCCGTTACGCACAAGCAGATGAAGCTCATAGATACGCGGATGATCTTCCCGAGGTATCATCAGTTGGATGTGGTGGAGCGCTTGGTAGCCGATACCCGTGCAGCAAAAGATGGCAGGAACTTCCTGATTCAGCACTCGGCAGGTTCGGGCAAATCCAACTCCATAGCTTGGCTGACATACAGGTTGGCATCATTGCATAACGAACAAGATGAAGAAGTGTTCCAGTCTGTGTTTGTGATTACCGACAGGCGTGTGCTGAACCGACAGTTGCAGCAAAGTGTGTTGTCGTTCGACCATAAGATGGGACAGATAGAGACCATCACCGACAGCGATAACTCGACCAAACTGCGTGATGCCATCAACGACCACAAGCGCATCATCATCACAACCTTGCACCGTTTCCCGATCATCTACAAGGAGTTGGACAACCATGCCGGCAAGCGGTTTGCAATCATCGTAGATGAGGCGCACAGCAGTCAATCCGGCAAGAGTGCTGACAAACTGAAAGCAGCATTGGCAGATACCGATGAAGCATTGCGCGAATTGGCAGAGTGGGAAGAGAAAACCGAGGAACAACTGAGGGATGAGATGGACGAGATGACGGAAACGCTGCTCACGCAAGGACAGCATAAGAATCTGTTCTTCTATGCCTTTACCGCCACTCCCAAGCCAAAGACTTTGCAGACCTTCGGGCAGAAGAATGCCAAAGGATTATATGATGCTTACCACCATTATTCCATGCGGCAAGCGATAGATGAGGGATTCATCGAAGATGTGCTGCAAAACTACACAACCATTGAGACATCGTACGAGATAGCCAAAGCCGTAAGCGAGAATCCCGAATATGTTGAACCGCCTGCTGCACGGGCTATACGCCAGTACCATGACAATCATCAGTTTGTATTGGAGCAGAAAGTAGCCGTAATGGTGGAGAAGTTCCGCGAGATAACACTGACGAAGATTGGCGGCAAAGCCAAAGCGATGGTTGTCAGCCCGAGCCGTGCACATGCTGTGCGATACCTGTTTATCATGCGTGACTATTGCCGGAAGATGGGATACAAAGATGTGCATCCGCTGGTAGCTTTCTCCGGTACAGTGGAGTACCAGGGACAGAGTTATACCGAAGCGCAACTGAATGCAACGGAGGACTACAAGATAACCGAAGGCAACCTGCCGATATGGTTCGGATCGGACTTGTTCAATGTACTGATAGTAGCAGACAAATACCAAACAGGCTTTGATGAGCCTAAACTGCACACGATGTTTGTGGACAAAGGTTTGCGAGGCGTGAAGGCAGTACAGACCTTATCGCGTCTGAACCGCCATTGCAGCGGAAAAGAAGATACCTATGTTCTTGATTTTGTCAACACAACAGATACGATCGTCGATTCGTTCAAGCCGTTCTACGAAGATACGGTGCTGGGCAAAGTGGCAGATGTGAATCTGGTTTATCAGTACAAGAACGAACTGGATAAGTACCATCTGTGGACAACAGAGGATGAAGAACAGGTATATTGGGTATGCTCCGAAAAAGAGCAGAGTGACAGAGATATGGGCATCCTGACAGGACATTTTACGCCGATTATTGAACGTATCAATGCCTTGGATGAGGAAGAACGATTCAAAGTGCGTGCGCTCATCAAGAACTTTATTCGGTTCTATGTATATATGTCACAGGTGATCCGCACATTTGACCGTGAACTGTATAAGAGTTACGTGTTTGCCGACCTGTTGTACAAGTTGCTGCCCAAGAAGCCGCACGACAAATTGGACTTAACGGAGAAACTGGCATTGGTTAACAACAAGTTGACCGAAACATTCTCCGGAAGTCTGACACTTCGTCCGACGGATAAGGATAAGACGTTGAATCCGGAAAGTGGCGGAAAGGGCAACATGCAACCCGAGAAACGTGACTTGCTAAAGAACATCATCGACAAGATCAACCTGATGTATGCCGGGCAATTCACGGAAGCCGACCGCGTGATTGTGGAAACAATCTTCGACCAGATGCAACGCGCTGATACAACGCTCCGCAAACAGGCGAAGAACTCTGATGCATATATGTTTGCGCAGAATATCTTCCCCATGGCATTTGACCAAGTAGCACGGAAATGCTACACCGAGCAGATGGATGCATTCTCCAAACTATTTGAGGATTCTGATTTCTACAAGCGCGTTATGCAAGAGATGGCGAAAGCCATGTATGCCAACTTCAAGGCAAATGAGGAGAAATAAACGGATTAGCGGATTATGAGGATGCTGAGTTCGTAAAGGAGGTAGACGGGCAGGGTGACGAGCAGAAGGGTGAAGGGGTCGCCGGTGGGGGTGATGACGGCGGCGAGGATGAGGATGGCGACGAAGACATGGCGGCGGTACTTCTTGAGATGCTCGGGGCGCAAGATGCCCAGCTTGGACAACAGCCAGGTGATGACAGGCACCTCAAACAACAATCCCATCAGTACCGAGAGGACGAGCAGCAGGGACATATATGAGCCGAGACTGATCTGATTGACCACTACCCCACTCACCTCGTACGCACTAAGGAAACGGAACGAGAACGGAAAAATAACCAGATAGTTCAGCGCGACACCTGCGGCAAAGAGCAGCAACGAGCTGAGCATGAATGCAAGCGAATAGCGTTTTTCGTTTTGGTAGAGTGCGGGCGCGACAAAACCGTAGAGCCACCAGACGATGAGCGGCAGCGCCACAACGAAGCCCACACACAGGCTGACCTGCACATGGGTAACGAACTGCGCGGTGACATCGATATTGATGAGCGTCTGTCCTTCGCCAAGAGGCGCCATAAGGAAAGCAAAAATCCAATCTTTGCAACAAAACGCCGCAACCGTCAACACCAGCCATGCGCAAATGGATTTGATCAACGCGCTGCGCAGTTCGTCGAGGTGATCCCAGAAAGAAGCGTCGTTTGACATTTGTGATTTGTCATTTCTTATCTCGCTCTGCTCGAACGATCTGCTTCGCCGTATGGTGATTTGTCATTTGTCATTTGTCATTTGTGATTTGACTTCCTCTTTTGTTTCCTTTTTCTCTGCTTCATCAGAGGCTACTTCATCATCCTTACCGTTGACGCCGTCCTTGAACGACTTGACACCTTTACCGAGACCTTTCATCAGTTCGGGGATCTTCTTGCCGCCGAAGATAAGGAGAATGACCAGTACGATCAGAATAATTTCCCAAGTTCCTATCATAAGTATTTGTTATTTGTGATTTGTCATTTCTTATCGCGCTACGCGCGAACGATCTGCTTCGCCGTAGGTGATTTGTCATTTGTGATTTTAATCAGCCAATAATGGCTGATATTACATCGACTGCTTGAGTTGCTCTACGAGGCGGTCAACACGCTGCATCTCAGCCGGGATATCGATGCGTTGCGGGCAATGAGGTATGCAATGACCGCAGCCGATGCAGTGGTCAGCCTGACGGGTGCGCGGTACGGCTCGATCGTAGCCCAACAGCCAGCGTTTGCGTGCCTGACGGAAAGCTCTATCGCCATTGTCGGACACGACAGGCATCAGCTCCTCGGAGAGGCAGTTGTTGTAATAGCTGAAGATGATGGGTATGTTCAGTCCGTAGGGGCACGGCATGCAATAGTTGCACGCTGTGCATGGCACCGCCTTCATCTCGACAATCTCTGCCGCCATACGCATCAGCATCGCATCCTCTTCCGGCGTGATGGGCCTCAGCGGCGAATAGGTGCGGCAGTTCTCACGGAGGTGCTCCATGTAGGTCATGCCGCTCAGCACAGTAAGTACACCTTCGGGCGTACCGGCATAGCGGAAAGCCCACTCAGCCGGAGTGGCATGGATATCCATCTGCCTCATCTCGTGGAGGATAGGCGTAGGCTGTTTAGCCAGACGGCCACCGAGCAGCGGCTCCATGACATTAGCCGGAATGCCACGCTTGTGCAGTTCGCCATAGAGGTACGACGCATCGGTATTGCGCGGGTTGATCTCGTTGGCATAGTTCCAGTCGACAAAGTTGAGTTCGATGAGCACAAAATCCCAGTGGTACTTGCCCTCGTCATGCCAGCGCATCAGCATATCGAAGATACGCACATCGCCGTGGTAGGAGAAGCCGAGGTTGCGTATACGCCCTTTCTGCTTCTGCTCGACGAGCCAATCCAGTATGCCGTTGTCCATATATCGTCCATTGAAAGTCTTGAGGGCATCTCTGCCACCGCCTACGCTATGCATCAGCAGGTAGTCGACATAATCGGTACGGAGATAGCGGAGCGAGCGTTCGAACATCGCCTGCGACTCTTCGCGGCTCCATGTTGACGAATCGAAGTTCGACAGTTTGGTGGACAGAAAGTAGGTATTACGCGGATAACGGCTCAGGGCTATGCCTGTCGACTCTTCGGACCTGCCCTGGCAATAAGCGGGCGAGGTGTCGTAAAAATTGACGCCATGCGCCATGGCATAATCGACGAGGTCGTTCACCATCTGCTGGTCGATGGGTGAGTCGGGGTTCTCACGTTCCGTACCGCCCTGCTCCACCGGCAGACGCATCATGCCATAGCCGAGCAGCGAGACGCGGTCGCCCGTGTTCGGATTGATGCGGTAGGTCATGTCCTTCGGATCGCTATCGGTAAGGCTGCCGGCATCGTCGGCAGGCTTGTTTGCGGAATGCTTGCACGCTGTAAGCAACACCGAAGTGCCTGCTACCGCCGCAGCGGAATGTTTCAAAAAATCTCGTCTGTTCATAGTTAGCTGATATGATGGGTTACATTACCTTCTACATAGATGGCACTGAACGGCCTTGCGGGACAGAGGTACTCACATTTTCCGCAGCCTATACAGCGCTCGTTGTCGATGGCGGGCACTTGTACCATACGACCGTCCTTGGTCGTATATTCCACCATCTCTATCGCCAGCGTCGGACAATGGCGGGCACATGCGCCGCATGCGTCACCTTTGTCCACGGGGATGCAGTTCTCGGCTATCCACACGGCATGCCCCACATGGATGGCGGTCTTCTCTTCAGGCGTTATAGGCTTGATAGCCGCCGTCGGACAAACCTGCGAACAGCGGGTACATTCCGGACGGCAGTACCCGCGCTCGAACGACATCTCGGGTTGCATCAGCTTCATCGGGTCGGACGACGGACGCAGCACGTTGTTCGGGCAGTTGCTTACGCATAGCTGGCAAGCCGTGCAATGCTTCTGCATGTTGCGTGCCGACAGCGATCCCGGTGGTGTGATGGGTGTCTCGCGTTTGGGAGCTTGTTTGTCCTCTATCTCCGCCAATCCTCCGTCCACCTTGATCTTGGCTTGCGCCATTGCCGCCGTACCTACCATCACAGCCGCACCGGTCAGCATCGCACGCCTGTTCATGTCAGGCTGACCGCTGACTGCTGATTGCTGACTGCTGACCGCTGACAGCGGTCTATATTCCAACGCCCCATGCCTGCACTGCGTCAGGCAGTCGCCGCATACCACGCAACGGCTGTAATCTACCGTACCCGCCTTGAAGTCGATGGCCGATGCCTTGCAGTTGCGTTCGCACAGCGAGCAGTTCTTGCATTTGTCTTTGTCCAGTTGTATCTTCAGCACCGAGAAACGTGCGAAGAATGATAGGATCGTTCCCACCGGACATATTGTATTGCAGTACGTTCTGCCGTTGCGCCAGGCCAGTACACCCAGCACCGCCAGCGTCAACAATGCTACCGCGAACGTCGTCACGCTCCGCATCCATATCTCTGCTTCGGAGAACATATACCAGCCATGCGCAGCATCTATCGTTGCCAGCATGTTGCCCAACATGTCGTATAGCGGCCGGAACAGCGAGTTGACTATCCTGCCGTACGCCGAATACGGTGCAAGCAAGGTCGTCACCGGCGCAAAACCTACGAACATACACACCACGAACACCACCAGAACCGAGTACCGCAGCACTTTCTTCTCCGGCGAATGGCTGTAGCGGTTCTTCTTCGCTTTCTTACCCAGCCGGCCGAAAATATCCTGCATCACGCCCAGCGGACATATCACGCTGCAATACATTCGTCCGAATATCAGCGTCAGCACCACCAACGCCGCCAGGATGGATGCATCCAGCGCCATCAATGCCGGCAGAAACTGAATCTTGGCTACCCAACTCAGCCAGATGTTCAGCCGCCAGCTGGCACCGAGCAGTAGCAGATTCACAGCTACGAAACATATCGTAGCCAGCGCCACTCGCACCGCCCGTAATAGATTGTTTTTCTTTTCTTTCATAGTATAGTCAGTTTTCTATTTCGGATATATCAGCACTTGCCATATTGTATCAAGAGGCGGAAACGGACACCATTCAAGCGCAGATTCACAGGGAATCTCATACTTAACGTACCCTTCATCTCCGTATGATACAATCTTATACGTAAAATCATAAGGAAGAGCAATAGGCGAAATAACCCTGCTGCCCCAAGCAACATATATTGAATCCTTGACATCAATATTGAATGACAATAGCGTCTTGTCATAGTGGATACCATCAGCTGAGCCGTTTATCTCAATAAAATAGCCTTTCAGGATATTCTCACGCTCCGCATCATAGCAGCTGAGTGTCCCTACTATCCTGCCTCGGTTTTCTCTCTGCGGTTCTTGCGACTTGCATGCCGCCAGCATCCCCGCTACTATCATCAGAATGATTACTTTCGTTTTCATACCTATAAATTTTTCCCATCGTATCTGGTTAATCTGTTCAATCTGTGAACCCGAAACTCTCCTTCAGCACGTTCACACATTCCTCCACACTCTCCACCTCGGCTATCTTCGAATCTATCGGGCACATCGCCGAACGGTCGCGGTTGAGTATCTGCGGCACTTCTTCCCGAGCAAACACTTTGATACCCTGTTTCTCCAGCAGTTCGCGCCCGGCAGTGCAGATGATGTTGGTATGCACCTCTACTACGCCGCCCGTTGCCATCAGCGCAGCAGCAGCCTTGCCTATCAGTTTGTCCGCCACTATTGCCCCTTTCAGCCTTTCGGGCTGCTCGGCTATCAGCGTCAGCAGGTCTTGCACGCCGCGGTTGGCATGCGTCGTCAGCTCGTCGTTGTTATATACCAGCAGACTCAATCCCTGCTCGTTAAGCATCTTGAGCATGGCTATACCTTCCGCCGAACTGCCGCGCAGCACCATGGCGCACTCCATAGGGTCGGAGAAGTCCAAAAGTTTTTTCTCCATGGGGCAGAGGTCGCTGCCGTCTTTGTTCAGCATCAAGGGAATCTCCTCACGCGCATAGAGCGGTATACCTGCCTTCTCAAGCATCTCGCGTGCGGGAGTGCTGACGAGCGGGGTGTACACTTCTTTCACCTTGCCGCAGATCATCAGCGAAGCTGCCGCTTTGCCTACGCGTTTGTCCGCCACGGTAGCGCCTTGCAGCCGTTCGGGCTCTTCGGCAGTCAGCCGCAACAGGTCCTGTACGCCGGGGGCATTGTACGAGGTGGTTTGGTCATGGTTGAGCACAAGCATACCAACGCCCTGCTCTTCGAGCGAGCGGAGAAGTTTCTCTCCTTTGTTTGCGCAGCCCGTCAGCATCGCCAACGCCAAGACTGCATAAAGTATTTTCCTCATAATTATCATTTTATATGGGGTAAGACAGTATTTCGACTTAATCATGATATTTCGATGCAAAGGTACGAAAAAAAAATGACTTTTGCAAGAATATGATGAAAAAAATTCGTTTCAACGCAAAATAATTTGCAAATGTCAGAAAAAAATCGTATCTTTGCAGAGAAATACCATAGTAATACCGACTTGAACAAATCATAGGAATACCGATATGAACAAATCATCTTTCTTGTTTTCACTCCTTGCGGTTGTTCTGCTGGCAGGTTGCCGGCGGACGGAACCGATCGTTATTCTGTACGAGAACGATGTGCATTGTGCCGTGGAGGGCTATGCGCGTCTGGCAGGTCAGCGCGATGCTGAATTGCAATGCACGCCGTACGTCTCGGTAGTAAGCAGCGGCGATTTTGCGCAGGGCAATACCGTAGGCAGCCTGACGGAGGGCGAAGCCGTGGTACGCATCATGAACACCGTAGGCTACGACTACCTCACGGTTGGCAACCATGAGTTTGACTATACCGTTCCGCAGATGGAGCACCTGGCAGGCATGCTGACGGGAAAAGTGCTGTGCTGCAATTTCTCGCGCATCGCAGGTGAGCAACAGGAAGAGGATCTGTTCCCCGCCTATGCCGTAAAGAAATACGGGAATACGAAGGTAGGTTTTGTGGGCGTAGCCACACCATCCACGTTCCGTTCGTCTACCCCCACCTATTTCATCGACGATGCGGGCAACCTGCTATACAACTTCCACCAGACCGACACCTACGAGCGTGTACAGGCAGCCGTAGATGCAGCCCGCAAGGAGGGTGCAGAGATTGTGATTGTGCTATCGCACCTCGGTGACGATCCCGAGGTAGCGGATTCGCGGGGACTGATAGCCGCCACGCACGGCATCGATATCGTGCTGGATGGTCATGCCCATCACCTGCTGAACGAGCGCTTGGCCAACGACCGCGGCGACAGCATCATCCTGGCATCCACCGCCACGAAGTTTGCCTACATAGGCCGGCTGACCATCGACAAAGACAATCGTCTACAGAACGAACTGCTACCGGCAAGTGAATGCCGGCGCATCAACCAGGCTGTATGGGACACCGTACAAACCGTTCAGCACGAGCTGGATGCGCTGGTGAATGCGCCCGTAGGTACAGCAGCGTTTGCATTGATTGACAAGGATAAGGATAACAACCGGTTGGTACGCAGCCGCGAGACTAACCTGGGCGACATGATGGCGGATGTGTCGCGCTACATGAGCGGCGCGCAGATAGGCGTATGCAATGGCGGCGGACTACGCGCAGGGATATACAATCCTACCGTCACTTTTGGCGATATAGTAAGTATCTGGCCATTCAACAACACGCTACGCACGGTGCAATGCACTGGTCAGCAGCTGCTTGACGCGCTGGAGGTAGGTGTAGCCCTATTGCCGAACGAGAATGGCGATTTCTTGCATGTAAGCGGATTGCGATACACGGTAGATGCACGCATCCCTTCGTCCGTCATCTGGGACGAGAACCATCTGTTTGCGGGCGTGGGTGACACCAGGCGCATCGTAAAAACCGAAGTGTTCGTGCCGGCAGAAGGCGAAGAGGGCAAACTGCCGTACGAGCAAAAAGGTACGTGGCATCCGGTCAATCCGAAAGCCACGTACACAATAGGCGGACAAAGCTATATCATTGCTTGCTCAGGCGCATCCGGCACGTTTGCCAAGATGCAGCTGATGCCCGTAACAGGCGAACCGCTGAACGATGTACAGGCTGTATGCCGCTACATACAAGCCATGGGAGGCAACATCAACGAAGCCTACCGCACATCGCAGAAGCGTATCACACAAGTACCATAATCATAATCTGCGCCGTCAGTACACGCAAGAACATCGTAAGCGGATAGACGGTAGAATAAGCTACCGCCGCATTGTCGTTTTGCGAACTTTGCGAAGTGGCATACGCCAAGGCAGGAGGGTCGGTGGTGGAACCTGCTATCAGACCCATCAGCGAGAAATAGTCCAGCTTGAGCCACAGACGCGATATGATGCCCACGATGAGCAAGGGGATAAGCGTTATGAGCACGCCATAGCCGATCCACACATATCCACCGCCTACCAGCGTGGGGATGAACTCTTTGCCTGCGCCCAATCCTACTGCCGCAAGGAACAGACTAATGCCGATCTCACGAATCATCAGATTGGCGCTGGAGGTGGTATAGGTCACCACCTTGTATTTAGGTCCGAAATAGGCAATCAGTATAGCCACAATCAGCGTACCGCCCGCCAGACCGAGCTTGAACGGTTGCGACAAACCGGGCAAAGCGATAGGCAGACAGCCTACGCCTATACCCAGCACGATACCGAAGAAGAGCGACACAAGGTTAGGTGCGTCAAGCTTCTTCGCCGTATTGCCGAACACTTCCCCTACTTTGGTTATCACATTCTCCTCACCCACGATAGTCAGGCGGTCGCCGAGCTGCAGGATTAGGTCGTGCGTAGCGAGCAGATCAACGCCGGCACGGCGTATACGGGTGATGGAGATATGATAGGTCTCGCGCACATGGAGGTCGCCTATACGCTTGCCGTTCAGTTCGGGCTTGGTAACGATCACATGACGCGACACGAGCGAACGAGGTGCATCCAGTTGTTCGTCGAGCTTGGTCTGCTCACCGAGCAGCATGATGCTTTTCTTGTATCGCTTGTCAATCACCACGCGGATGGTATCGCCTGTATGCAACACGCTGTCGCCCTCGGCCACCATATCCGTACCATTAGGATGCACCAGTCGCGAAACGACGAAATGTACGCGGCAGTACTGCGACAGCTCCGAGAGGCGAATGCCGTCCACCTGAGGATTGGTCAGGCGGATATCGATATGCTCTATCTCGTCTTGCTGCTTCTTGGTGGCATTCACTTTCTCCTCTTCCTCACGCATCGACATCTTGAAGATCCACTTGAATGCCATGAGCGACAAGATGATGCCTACCACGCCCAATGGATACGCCATCGCATAACCGGCAGCAATGTTGGGATTGCTCACGCCGCTCACATCCATATATGCCTGTTCGGCAGCACCCAGGCCCGGCGTGTTGGTCACAGCACCGCACAGCACACCTACCATCGTGGCTATATCCACGCCCGAGGTCAGATGGATGATATATGCCGTGATGCAGCCGAGAAGCACGACACTCATCGCCATGAGGTTCATCCGCAGACTTTGTTTGCCGAACGAGGCAAAGAAACTCGGACCGACTTGCAGACCTATCGAATAGACGAACAGGATAAGTCCCAGATCCTTGGCAAACGCCTCCACCATCGGGTCAAGACGCATGCCGAAATGCGAGAACGCTATACCGCAGAACAATATCCACGTTATGCCCAGGGTGATACCTTTGATTTTCAGCGTGTGGCTCAGAAAGATACCACAGCCTATCACCAGACACAACGCGAAGATGGAGTGAGCGATACCGGTTCCGATAAAAAGGTTGGTTAACCAATACATAAAACTATTTACAATTTAGCTATTTACAATTGACTATTGATTGACAAATGACAAATCACCATACGGCGAAGCAGATCGTTCGAGCGTAGCGAGATAAGAAATGACAAATGACCAATTAAGTGTGCAGCGGGCGATGTTGGGAACGCAGCCACTCTTTGTGGCGCTCGTGCATCCATGTGCGGGCAGGCTCGCTCATATAGGCCTCGCAGAACTTGTCCCACACATGCTTTATCGCCACTTCACTCGGGTGCACCATATCTTCGGCATAGAAGCGATAGTCACGCAGTTCGTCCAACACAATCTCGTAGGCAGGGAAATAGCTCACCTGCTCGGGGAACTCGCTTTTCAGCTGATCTATAGCCAGCAGCAGCGTAGCTTTGCTCAACTGGTTGTGATGCATACCGTCGCGCTGATGGCGGATGGGACTGACGGTAAACAGCCAATGTTTGTCGGGATTGCTGCGGATGATTGGCCGCCACACAGTAAGGATCTGCTCCACACTCACCCGCTCACGGACAAACTCGCGTTCCGGCAGCTTGTGGCAGTTGGCTACCACCATGCCATCGCGATAATAGACATACGCCGTGCCGAACGTCACGACCACCACATCCGCCTCTGCCAACTGGCGATGCAGATTGTTGAGCGACTGCAGACAACGGCGAAGCACCTCCTCGCTATCTGTACCTGAGAACGATCCGTGATGCGCCATCGAGTGGTACAAGCCGTCATGCTCCACAATCTCCACACGCATATCGCCGTTCAGGGCTTGGGCGATGGACAGCGGGTTATATAGCACACCCGTAGGATTGCACGAAGCATGCAAGCCGCACGCCTGCATCTTGGCGCCTATATGCTCGGTAAAACATGACCCGACCAGCAATATGCTGTTCTCCCGCTCAATAAGCCACGGGCTTTGGGGTATCTCAACTTCTGTGCTCCACTTCATCTGTTGTTGTATGTATATCAGCCAAGCATGGCTGATGGCTATAGCATTTTTATACCTACCAGTTGGTCGTAGCGCGCACCAAACGGGCGGTAATAGACATATACCGTATAATCGTTGCGCGTCTCCCAATGCGAACCTTCGGTGCGTAGAAGCGTGGCAACTTGACTGCCTTTCGGCACAAACCAGTACTGGTAGTCATAGCCGCCTTGCTTGACGGGCGCGGATAGGTAATAGCATTGGTGGTCAGCATCGTAGTTCATCCGGTTGCGCAAGGTGAACTTGTTGCCGAACAGGTCACCGCCCACATATACCGCTCCGTCAGCCAGCACACGCGAGGCATCCAGCCGCCAGTGTACCCACATATATTCGGCTTCGGTATCGCTATCGTCTGTTCGTTCGGCATGTACGCGGAACTGTCCGTTCACATCAAAGTCGTGGTTATAAGGCACATCGGCACGCAAAGCGTCGGGATTGAGAATAGCGTGGTAGTCGCCGCTGTCATACACGATGCGGTCGATACCCGTTCCGGCGAAATAGGTTGAGTACGCATCAAAATGGCGGTACTCCACTCCACCCTCGAAGATCAGTTGGCGGCAATGTTCCCAGCGCAGGGATTTGCCGTCGACGAAGGTCGGCGCAGGTTGCATCACCTGATTGTCAGTTCGGCCGTTTTGCTGCACGACGATGAAATAATCGCTGCGCATATTGGTGCTGCCGCCTTGATTGTCCTTGACCGAGAGCTCCAACTGCTGGTAGCGGCCGCTCAACTCGATATCAGTCGTGGAAAGCACTCTACCTTCTATTTGCACGCGCGTCTCGCACACATATACAGGCACGCGCGCCACAACCAAATCGGGATTACCGTCCTCATAGATCAGTATCTCGTACCTGCCGCTCAGCGTGAGACGCATATCTTCGTTGGGAAAAACAAAACGGTAGTGGGTATATATCTGCTGCGTATTAAGCGATGGCGTATAGTCGGTAATATCCCGGGTACTGAAGCCGTGCATATACTCGACGGAAGCGAGGTTGTCGGGCGTGCCGTCGGCATTGCAATGGCGCACGGTATAGGTGTACTGCCGGAAATTCTGGCTCATCTCGTCGAACGATATCTCCAGCAGATGGCTGTTCAGATCGCCATCGATGCCCAGAGGGGTTATATCATCGGTATAGAGCACAGGTCTTTCAGGCATGGCGTACGATTCAAGCGTCTGTGCATCCACATATTGTACACGCACGGTACGCACCTCGCCCGCAAGGCAAACCAACGGCATGGCACACAAAAGTGCCGGCACGCACAGAATATGTCGCAGCAACAATCGAAGCACAGACTATAGTCTTTTTGCATAGTCGAGATACAAAAACTGTTCCAAAATGATACAAATCGCACAAAAATCGTCAAAATATTTGCATTTTATCATTTTTTGTTGTATCTTTGCAGCCGCTTTTGCCACCTTGGCTCAGAGGTAGAGCAACGCATTCGTAATGCGTGGGTCCCCAGTTCGAATCTGGGAGGTGGCTCTGGGGAAGTTGAAAGGTGAAAATTGAAAGGTGAAAGTTGAGAGTTGAGGGGTACACCAAGAGCCAAAAGGAGAGATGGGTGAGTGGCTTAAACCAACAGTTTGCTAAACTGTCGTACGGGTAACCGTACCGGGGGTTCGAATCCCCCTTTCTCCGCAAGACTTTTTCCTTGAGCGATTATCCAAGCTTGCTTGAGGAAGCGATCAAGGGAAAAGGCTTGTACAGGATGCCGGCGGCAGCCTGTGGGGATTACGCAGAAATCCCCCTTTTTTTAAGTCGCGTTGCCGAACGCGAAGCCCAGATGGCGGAATCGGTAGACGCGCTGGTCTCAAACACCAGTGGAGCAATCCGTGCCGGTTCGACCCCGGCTCTGGGTACCAAAAAAGGCGCATCGCAATGATGCGCCCTTTTTTTATGGTCCAAAATTGCCCAAAATTATCCAAAACTCTTTTGATGGTTCAAAATCCACCGAAATTTACTTCTTGACGTTCTTGGTTCGTTTGGCTGTCTGCATCTTGCTCTGACGGTTGTTCTGCTCATAGACAACCGGACGAGACAGCACTTCGTCAAACTCGGGAAAATCGGTCGACAGCTTGCCATCCGAGAGGGTGTTGATATCTTCGCGCAAACGATCGATGCCCGACTCAAAATCTTTGTTCCAGATCTGATTTTTCTGGCGCATACATTTAGCTACAAAGATTGTGGCTTGCTGGCGCTGCTCTACATCTTTAATTGTAGTAACGTAGGCTACGAGGTCCTGGATGATACGACCGTAGTTACGCAGTTTGATTACATCATATCGATGCTTGAGTGCATTTTCCATAAGTTACTTGTTTTTGATTAGATAGATCATTGTAGGATAGTGGTCGCCATAGCCATTCTGCCAAACGCCGCCTTTGTGCGTACGCAGCGGTGCACCTTTGTCCTTGCCTTCCTGAACGGTGAGGAACGGTTTGTTGAACACCTCGGATTTCCAGTAGGTCCATTGTGCACGGTCGTGCGGCGCATTGAGTAGCGGCTCGGAGATGATGATCTGGTCGAAGAGGTCCCACGTGCCGTTATACATCAGCGTACCTACGCCACGCTCCAGGTGCAGCCACATCGTATTAAAGAATCCCTGTGCCGGCACATCCTCGCGGTGCATCTTGGCCTCCATGATCTCGGCGCACGAGTGGTTGAACGGATCATCGTTCAAGTCACCCATCACGATCACTTTGGCTTTCGGGTCGCGCAGGTAGAGCGAGTCGCATATATGCCGGCAGAGCATAGCAGCCGTATCGCGCGTAGCACGCGAGGACTCTTCGCCGCCGTAACGCGATGGCCAGTGATTGACGATCAGGTGAATCTTATCTTTCACCAACCCGCCGTTCTCATCTTTCAGATAGCCGGACAGCAGCAACTGAAAACGGCTGCGCACCTTGCCTCCGTCAGCATAGTGCGCTTGCAGAGTATACGGAACAGGTTTGCCTGACGGCACGAAATAGCGCGGATCGTACAGGTAGCCCACATCCACACCACGGCGGTCGGGACCTTCCAACAGGATAGGTATATACTTGCGTCCGGTCTGGTTCTCGATCTCGGCACACAGGTCGTGCAGACAACCGATGTTCTCCACCTCGCACACGCCTACGACGGATGCGCCCAGAGGAGTCTTGTCCAGACCAAACTGCGAGATGGCGTATGCCATGTTCTTTAGCTTGGCGCGGTACTTCAATCCTGACCAGTGCATACCACCCGTGGGGAGATATTCGTAGTCGTTTTTGTGGATAGTGTCACCAAACTCGGAGATGTAGAAATCGTGGATTGTATCGAACAGGTTCTCCAGATTGTAGAAAGCCACGCAACGCACTACATAATCCTGTGATTCGGTTGACTGTGACGCTTTTTGCGCCATTGCACCGGTGCTACATGCCAACAATGCGGCAGTAACGAGGATAGAAAAGACGTTTTTCATATAGTTTTTCATATAGAATTTCGAGGTCTTTGTTAAAATTTGCTACAAAGTTACAATTTTTTTTTCAAATATGCAAAATTTTTTTGCAAATTTCCATTTTTTTTTGTATCTTTGCACAAAATTATCAAAATTCTAACCAAACACAGATATGTCATCAGTAAATAAAGTCATCTTGATTGGCAACGTGGGCTCTGATCCTGACGTACGTTACTTGGACCGTGGCGTTGCTATTGCTAACTTCAATCTGGCGACCACGGAGCGTGGTTACGTGATGCAAAACGGCACGCAAGTGCCAGACAAAACCGACTGGCATGCTATCGTTCTGTGGCGTAATCTGGCCGAATGGGCAGAGCGCAACATCCACAAGGGCATGAAGCTGTACGTCGAGGGCAAGCTGCAGACACGCAGCTGGGAGAAAGACGGTATCCGCAAAAACAAAACCGAAGTGATTGCGGAGAACATCCAGATCCTCTATCGTCCGCAAGAGTATCAGACTCCGCGCAACGAAGTTCCCGGTGAGGAACAAGGTGAGAACGACGGCTACGAGGAGAAAGAGGAAGAGATCATCTTCTAAGCTTCCGGCCAAAACCCAACCGCTCCGGCAACCGGAGCGGTTGATTTTTTGCAAACACAGGTTATACCACCCAATACATTATATATATATGAATAAGCAAACCAATCGGAGAGGATGGATTACTACCCTGCTGACGGCAGTATGTGCATTATGCTTCGTAAGTACAGCGAAAGGCAACATGGTGTCAGCAGCCGGCGTGGGTGACACATTGCAATGTACCGTAAAATTCAGAGGTCGCAGTATCGCGGACAGATTCCGTTACAAGAAAAAATACATGATCTTCATCGATGAGCACGCCTACAAAGGGCAAGCGGATACCATCGTATTTGCATGTGACCTGTCGGTGACGCCGGATGAAAAGATTCCCACCCCGATGGACACACTTCGCTCGGTGGAAGATGACGAACTATCCCTCCCGGATACGCTTTCCGCATCGGACGAGGCGGTGCTGAAATATTGGGAATTGTCGTGCATCGCTATCCTGGATAGCAAAGATGATTCGCTGTACACCTACTCCATCGTTCACCCGAAGACCGATATACAATGGAAAGACTGGCATGTAGCCACTATCACCGTCAATCCGTACGCCCGGACATGCGAAGGCTCATGGAAATGGTACAACACCCGACGCCAGATGATACACGAAGAGCATTACACGCATAATGCCATCCAAAGCTGTGAATCATACGGATACGATCCTACGGGACACATCACCATCTGCACGCATTACGTCTACCGCAAGAGCGACCAGCGTGAGGCAATAGCTATCCGGTATGTCAAGGAAGAGATCTTTGCATCTTCCGGCGAACATATCATCACAGCCGTACGGCCACGCGACCGTATCAACCATACAGCCAAGGGATCGAAGGGCTATACGATTCGACCTACCGACGTGATGTACTTTAGCAAGAATGGCGATACGATACAATATGCCAACACCGAGCAGGTGGCAAAAGCCGTTCAGAGCCACATCGAGAAAAACTTCAAGTCAGAGTCGTTCAAGCCGTCCGGCGGTCCTGCCACAGCCACCTTTGATGTGATTGCCGCGGTGGGCGCAGACGGACTGATAACAATGCTTGGCGCTATATATAATGATGTATATACGCGTTTCCCGTACAACAAAGATGTAGTAGAAATGAAAAAGATCCGTACGGCAGTGACTAACGATCTGAGAGATTATCTGCGTAATAACCTGCGCGGAACGCGCCTGCATGTCAAACCTGTGCTGCTGGAGCAACGGCCTGCGGAATGTATCCTGTACTTCACCGTAACGATGCGCATGAAATAAACGAGCGACAAGTCAAGAGAACGGAGACGAAAATCATGTCGTTGATTTTTGTTTCTTGCCATTACAAAAAAGAAACAGTTGTAAAAAAAAATGGGTAAATATTTGCAAATGTCAAAAAAAAATCGTAACTTTGTAGTCATATTTAAAGTGAAAGGTGAAAGGTGAAAAGTGAAAGGAAGCTCAGAGAGATAAGAGATAAGAGATAAGAGATAAGAGATAAGAAGTAAGAACAGACAGAACCCAAACTGCAAAAACAACACCATTTACTTACATAAACAATATTTGCGTACTAAAACTACAACATCTACTATGATTATACAATCGCTACACAGCTGCCGGAAAGCCGGCGGATGGCAACATATGATCCATGTAGCCATGGTGATGGCCGTCTGTCTGCTGACAGCTTGTCCGCTATCGGCACAGCAGCGCGCCAAACGTGACACGCGTCCGGACGAGATACGTTCGGGGCGCTCTGGCATCACCTACGGCGGATTAGGTAACACGGGGCGAGGAGGGTCGCAATATGGCAAGAAAGCCAAATTCAGCAACGACCTCTTTGATCGCGGTGAGACCCACGTTGCCACATGGACGATAGGCGTCACGGCCGGTCCGAGCCTGAACTGGCAGACGCGCACATCGGGCTATGCGTACGACATGGTTTACGACACCGGATGGGGCGCCATGGCCAGCATAAGCGTGAGCTACGAAGCTCTGGAATGGCTGTTCGTACGGGCAGACGTACAATTCATGCAAAAGAACTACTCGATGCGCCGCATGATACCTGCGCTACAGGAGATGAAGGTGCATACCGACTATACCAACAACTACTTGCAAGTGCCTCTGATGGCTGACTGGACCTTCGGCTCGAACGTACGCAGCCATATCTATACCGGCGCTTACATAGGCGGCTGGCTGGGCGGCAAAACCAACCGCGTGCTGGCGTACGACGGCAGCGAGCAGAAAAACGCCTATACCTTCACGCCCGAAGATAACCGCATAGATGCAGGCCTTGCCGGAGGCGTAGGCGTGACATACGACGTACTGCCCAAGCTGCGGGTAGGAGGCGAAGTGATGCTGTACTACAGCCTGACAAGCACGCTGAAAAAGCAGCCGTACATGAACTATCCGAGATACAACAACACGCTGACCATCAGCGTGACGGCGAGTTACAGAATTTAGTTGAAAGGTGAAAGGTGAAAGGTGAAAGGTAAAAGGTGAAAGGTGAAAGGTGAAAGGTGAAAGGTGAAAGGAATGAAAAAGATATTACCATATATATTAGCAGCGGTGAGCGTGTTGACGGGTTGCAGGCAACGAGGAGACGTGTTCCTCGATCCGAACGACGGCATGAATATGCAATACTCAACCTATACCAAGCAGTTTGAAGTGATCTGGAGCGGATTGAACACCCACTATGTGTTCTGGAGCGAGGACAAGACCGACTGGGATGAGGTGTACCGGACGATGCATCCGCTATTTGAACGACAGGACAGCATCTACAAAGAGACCGGCACAGCCATCGACTCGCTCACCTACGTAAAGCTGTATGCAGCAGTGAGCTCGACGCTGATAGACCACCATATGACGCTGCGCTGGCGGGACGTTCACACAGAGAAGCTGTACAGCTATTCGCCGGGAAGCGTGGAAGTAAGCAGCCGCGACTATGTGTACGGCGGCAGCTACAACATCGACAGCCTGAAAGCAGCCATCAACAACTACGCCAACATCGGTCTGCTCGACGGCGGACGATGGGGCAAATGGGATGACAGAGAGAACTTCTACGGCCAACTGACGCTGCCTAACGGCAAGAAGATAGCCTACCTCTGGCAAGACGGCTTTAACATGACCGGCGCTCTGGCAACCAACGGTACGAACGAAGAAGAGAGCCAGTTCATCGCGAACATCGACCGATGGATGACCTACTGCACACGGAACGAGAACCTGGCAGGCATCATCCTGGACAACCGCAATAACCACGGCGGCAAAGTACGAGACCTGAACCTGGTGGCAGGCGCGTTCATCAAAGAGCCGCTGCACTACGTGGACCTGCGCTACAAAGAAGGCTCGGGACGCTATGAATATACCGACTGGTTTGAAAGCCAAGTAGATACCTGCAAGGATTATCTGCAACGCGACTTGGAGGCAGAAGGTATCCCGTACGTAGTGCTGGTGAACGCCAATAGTATCAGTATGGGCGAAGCGTCGGCACAGGTGGTGAAGATGCTGCCCACGGGCTACGTGATTGGCGAGCGCACGTTCGGCGCCCACGGACAGCTGCTGTCGCTTCCCAGTTACTTCCACGACGGCACTTTCGGCGACAAGAACGGCAAGCATTACGTTTACACCTCAAGCATGCAAGCACGCTTCGTAGGCGAAGAACTGCTGGAAGGTATAGGCATCACGCCGGACAAAGAGATCATCCAGCGTGACAACGGCCTGAACGCCGCCATGGTTGAAGCCGTAGCGTACATCACAAGCAAACAACAATAACGGTAAAACGATAGCGCAAGCATATCCGCGCTGCTACAACATATTGGCGTTGTAGTAGCGCGGATCGTTTGTTACATCCTCGCCCAGAAAAGCGGGCTTGACGAAAGGCGTCTGCTCGTCGGGCAGTTCAATCTCGGCAAGTACCAGACCGGCATTGGGATGACGGAAGACATCAATCTCCCATTTGAGGTGCAGCAGCTCGCCCGTATGCGGGTCAGTACCCTCAGCGGGAAGGATATAGCGCGTCTTGTCGATAAAACGATTGCCACACATAGGCAGCAAGGCATGAAAATCCTCCACGCTGATCTCCCGCTCCCACTCAAAGCGTGTGAACGATGCGATCTTGTGCTTGAAAGTCATGAAAGCCTGCTGACGCCCTTCGGCATCGGTACGCAACCTGAGACGCACCGTCTTGCCCGGCTCGCGACACACATAGCCTTGCACGATATCGTAATGAGTAAGTGCCTGCTCCAGGCAGGTGGTGTCGTTGACGAGGTACTTGCGTTCTATCTCCAGATTATCCATAGCGGGGTGAATTTTGATCGACCATGAATGGTCGAGGCATTGGGTTATATGCTGCAGGTTATTGCGCGGGGCGTGATGCCATTAACACGAGATGGACAATATTCATATAGGGTATACCACCATGGTGCATCAGTCCTATCTCACATGTGCGGGAATTGGAGAAGCCCATCGTAGCACCGCTCTTCTCTATCTGTTCGTGCAAGTGGCGAAGTGCCCAGGCGTTGAGTTCGGGATGGGTGAATCCTTTGTCACCGGCAAACGCACAGCACCCTACTCCTTCGGGTACGATCACCTCACGGGCACAAGCGCGCGCTACCTCTACCAGCGTATTCTCAAGATGCATCTTGCGCGTGGTGCAGGTAGGATGAACCGCCACCACCGCATCTATCGGCGTGACGGTCAGGCGGTCCAATACGAACTGACGAATGAACTCCACCGGCTCATACAGCTGCAGTCCGCTGATGGTCCGGCGCATCCGGTAGAGGCACGGACTCTGGTCACACAATACGGGATAGCGTCCGTTGTCAGACGCCCGGCGCAGAGCTGCCTCCAGTTCGGCTGCTTTGAGGTCGGCTTCAACCGGCAGACCTTTGCTCTCCCAGATAGTGCCGCAGCACAAACTATCCATCTTGTCAGGGAAGATCACTTCATATCCCGCGCGGTGCAGCAACTCTACTGTAGCTTCCACGGTCGTGAGCGACATCTCCTCTCTATCCTTCCCTGATTGCGGTACAGCACCCAGACGCTGGTTGAGGCAAGACGGGAAATAGACTACTTTGGATGTGTGATGTGTGATATTTGATAGTTTATGCGCTGCCTCGATCTGCCGCTTGCGCAGCGGACGCGGCACAGCGGTAGTCCACAACGGGAAAGAGCCGCCGGAGATCGTGTGCAATCCGCGGCACAGACCAGCCATGCCTTTGGGCGTCAGGATAATCCTTCCGGCTTGCGCCAGCGCCAAAGCCGAGACTACCGATCGCGCCACGCCGGCAAAATGACCGGCTGCAAACGCACCCAGACGCTTGGCAGAGACAGACAGATGTTGCTCGCGCAACAAGTGGATATATTCGCCCACATTGATCTTGATAGGGCAAGAGGTGCTACACAGGCCGTCACCGGCACACAGGTCTTCACCGTTGCGAACGAACGCTTTCTCCAGCTGCTGGGCCTCGGTAGTCTTGCCTATGGCATGCAGACGGGCTATCTCGCGCTGGATGACGATACGCTGACGGGACGAGAGCGCAAAACCGCAGGACACACAGTTCACCTCGCAAAAACCGCACTCGATACACCTGTCAATCAGCTCGTTCACCTCATGCAGCGGCTTGATATGCGAGATATACGACTGCTCGTCCTCGCAGAAGATGACACCCGGGTTGAAGATATCGTCCGGATCGAAGAGCGCCTTCAATTGCTTCATCAGTTCGTACGCCTCATCGCCCCACTCGCGGCGCACAAACGGTGCCATGTTACGGCCAGTACCATGCTCGGCTTTCAGACTGCCATGGTACTTATCCACCACCAAGTCGACCACGGCGTGCATCATCCTGTCGTACTGGGCGATAGCTTCGGGCGTATCGAAACGCTGGTTGAGGATAAAATGGTAGTTGCCTTCCAGCGCGTGGCCATAGATGACCGCATCGGGATAGTGATGCTCGCGGAAGAGCGCCTGTAGGTCAATGGTAGCTTGCGCGAGATGTTCGATGGGGAAAGCTATATCCTCAATAAGACAGGTCGTGCCTATCGGTCGCGTACCGCCTACGGCAGGGAAGATGCCGGAACGCATTGCCCAATATTTGGCTACAAGCGCCGCATCGGAGGTGATGTTAGCTGGCGAGCAAAGCGTATAAGCGCTCAGCAAACTCATGAGTTTCTGCCGCTTGGTATCAAGCTGTTTTTCGTCGAGCGCATCCAGGCGGATCAGTACGGCTCCCGCATCCTCGGGCAAACCTTGCAGCTCGGGAAAATCATTCTCGACGGTAAGCATCGCTTTGCGGTCGAAGAACTCCGCTGCCGACACTTCGCCCTGTTGCTTCATCGCCGTGACGGCTTCGCAGGCAGAATGTGTCGTAGGGAATAGCAGCAACGCCGAAGACGAGGCCGGCTGAATAGCTGCCGTGCGCATCGTGACGGACGACAGGAATGCCAGCGTGCCCTCCGAGCCGACGAGCAGATGGGCTATCATATCAAACGGATCGGCATATTCGACAACGGGCAGAATATTCAGTCCTGTAACGTTCTTGATGGCATATTTGCGGCGTATACGCTCTGCCAGGGGCTTGTTGGCAAGGACGCGCTCGTGTATGTCGCTCAAGGCTTGTAGCATCGCTCCGTGGGACTGACGGAATGCTTCACGGCTGACCTCGTCACCCGTATCAAGCAGCGTGCCGTCGGCAAGTATCAGCCGGGCTGACTGCAACATCCTGTAGGAGTTGGCATGTGTGCCGCAGCACATTCCAGACGCATTGTTCATCACTATGCCACCCACCATCGCCGAACGGATAGAGGCGGGGTCGGGCGTGAAATAGCGCCCGTAGGGACGCAATATATCATTCACGCGCTGACCGATGATACCCGGCTGCAATGTGATGGTCTCACCCTTGCCGTGAACGGTATATTTCTCCCACTTCTTGCCGCATACGACGAGCAACGAATCGGAGATAGCCTGTCCGGATAGCGATGTACCGGCAGCACGGAAAGTGATATGCTTGCCTTCGGCATGCGCGCGCGCAATAATCTGTTGTACTTGCTGCTCGTCAGCCGGGTGCAATACCTGCTCAGGAATAAGCCTGTAGAAGCCGGCATCGGTTCCCCATGCCAGACGATCGATAAACGCTGAAGACTGATCCATCATTTGTATAGATAAAATTCCGACGATGCAGCGCGGTAGGCTTCCACATCCTTGTACCAATAATCGCGGATATCACTCCAGCGATAGTTCTGCATGAAAGTCTCGCGGATAAACTTGCTACCGCACACTTTGTCAAACATATTGAAGCGTTTCTCCGTTCCGGGACCGAACACCTGATGATCGGGATAGCGGTGCATAAGTTCCTCTACAATGATAAACTGTATGTCGGACAAATGTGCCTTGGCATAATCCAGTACATGTATCTGCACGCCCTGAATCTGCTCGCCCTTGAAGACGGAGTAATAGGGCTTGTAGTAGATCGGACGGAACACGATGCCCGGCAAGTTGCGAGCGTTGAGCGCCATGGCAAGGCTGTCGGCATTGATCCACGGAGCACCTACTATCTCGAACGGCAGCGTATAACCTACGCCTATGTTAAGATACCCCAGTTCGCCGAAGATGCCCGTAGCGGGATAGAAGATGGCGGTCTTGGCCTGCGGGATATGCGGCGATGCCACTATCCACTCCAATCCTGTCTCGTCCCATGTCATATCGCGTCGCCAGCCTTCCATCGCAACGACCGTCAACCGGCATGGTTTGTCGCTCTTGGCGTTCAGATAGAGCGCCAGCTCACCCGGAGTCTGACCGTAGATATAAGGTATCTTGAATTGCGACACGAACGATATGTATCCGTCCTCCACCAGGTTGCCTTCGATCTTCAATCCGCCCAAGGGATTAGGCCTGTCAAGGACGATCAGTTCCTTGTCATTCTCGGCGCATGCCTGCATAAGCATCCCCATCGTGGATATGTAGGTGAACGACCGGCAACCTATATCCTGAATGTCATATACGACACAATCGATATCCTTGAGCATTTCGGGCGAAGGTTTGCGGGTCTTGCCGTAGAGCGACACCATGGGTATGCCCGTGAGCGGATCTACCTCATTGCCGATGGCATCACCCGCATGGGCATTGCCTCGTACGCCGTGCTCCGGCCCGAACAATGTGACCAGTTGGTAGCCCTTCGACTGCCCGGCATACAGGATATCCACGGTAGAGCGCAGCTGATGATCCACGCCGGTAGGATTGGTACAGAGAGCCACCCGTTTTCCTACGAGCGGCTGAAAATCTTGCTGCTCAAGCACCTCGATGCCGAGCGTCAACAGAAAGATTAGAAGAGTGTGCATGGTATGAATTGCGTTGAGGTTCCATCCGTCGGACAAGGCGGCTATTCCTCTATGGGGAAGATGCCGGTAGGACGACGGATAGTATATTTCGTCATATCCTGGTTCGACTCAAATCCTACACCTTTGATCACCGTCGCTTTGGGGTTGCTCTCCGCATTGCTTGGAGCCGCAGCCGGCGGACGCGTGATGGTGATAGCCGAATCGGAATAGACTCGTTCAGTCTTCTGATTCCAGAAGAGTTCGGGTGTCTCAAACTGCTCGTTATTGACATTCGTAGCATAGACGTTGCCCGTAAGGTGCCATATCTCCGACTGCTCGTCATAATAAGCATAATCGGCGCGAAGCGTGGCGGCGGTATGCAGATTCTTGTCGAACTGCTCCAGATAGATGCCGCGCGAAAACTCCCAATAGGAAGGTGTGGCTTTGTCGTACACCTGCCACTCGGGCGCCGTGATGCGAAAACGCGTCACGCCCGAATCGGAGATAAGCGTGGTGACCTGTTGCGCATCGAGCACAGGCATCGCCGCACGATCGTCGATAGCGTCCATGCGAAGCTTAACCTCCTTGCGTCGGCAGGAAGGCAATAAAAGCATTGCCACCAGAACGATGGCAATGCTCAGGATGATATGTTTATTGCTTAGCCGCACGGCAAGTGGTAGTTTCCTGAATCCAGCCGCCTACGGTAAACGAGGCACCGTCTTGCAACTCGGGCAGGTCAAAGATCTCCTCCTTGGTTGGGAAATACTTCGAGTAGGAAGCGATCAGTTTGTTGGCATCTTCAGCCACATCAGGATCAACCATCTTGGCTTTCTGGAACTTGTCGACAGCAGCCCAGAAGACGGTCTTGTTCAGGATAGCTGCTTTGGCGGGCGCCATACCTTCGCCATAAGGCTGCGAAGCGGCATAGAGCATCCCCATCAGGATGTAGCAGCGACCTTGGCTGGCCTGCATCTCAAGCGAACGGCGAAGGTACTGACGCGACAGCTGATACGATTTGATCTTGTCGAAGTAGATGTAGGCGATGTTGAACAGGTACTCGGCGCGGTCTTCCTTGTCGTCCTCCGGCGAGAGTTCGATAGCCTGCTCGTAGTAGCCGACTGCATCTTTGTAGTCACCCTTCTTCATGCACATCTTGGCGCAACCGGCGGCACTTTCCTCGGTAGGCTCCAACTTGTGAGAAGCGGCAGCTGCCATGAAGTAGATCTCACTCTCGGTACATTTCACGCGACGGAACATGCTCATGATCTTGTTGAGCATATCCAGGTTGGAGATGTTGTCCTGCACGATCGGGCCAAAGATCTCATCCAGCTTATCGCAGTTGGCAGCACCCGACGAAGCGAACATCTGATCCACATAATCCTTGTTCTCCTGTGCACGGGCAGCGTTCTTGTTGGTAGGATCGGCTGCCTGAGCTGCCAAGGTCATCGACACGAGCTGATAGTCGGCGATATATGCAGCTCCGTACTTGTCAGGATCGCTCTTGTAGCGAGCGTTGCTCAGGTCAGCAAACATCTTCAGCACTTGGATCTGCGATTTGGTGCCCATACCTTCGATTGACTCCTTGAGCCATCCGTAAGCAGGCTCCTTGAGCGGGTCTTCCTTGTAGAAGTTGCAGTAGTCCACACCCTTCAATCCGAGGATATATGCCTTCGGATACTTCGGATCGTCACCGAAATATTTGATACGCTTGTCGTGGAGGGTCATCAGCAGCTGACGAAGTTCGTTGTACTCTTTCTCGTCTTGCGTCTGCGAAATCTTCCATTCTACCAACTCGTCACCACGCGTGTAGATAGCTTTGTTAGCGCTCGGGCAGGTCGTGTATACTTGCCACCAAGGCTCCCAAGCATCGGCATACTGTTTGTTCTTTACCGACTCGTTGAAGAGCGACACGTTGATCACGCACTCCTCCGTTACTACATTCTCCTCTACCGGTTCCGGCTCGGCTACAGGCTCTGCCGGCTTCTGAGGTTTCTTGGCCAAGGTAAATGCCGGCAACGTCGCCAGCAATACCAATGCAATAATTGACTTTTTCATATTCGTATTGATTTTTATAGTTTTGCGCATTATACTCTGCGTATATTGTTTCGCGATAAAATCTATCCTTTACAGTTTGCGCTTGAAGAACCATGTCTCGCTGATAGCAGCGTTGATGGTCAGCTTCAAATAATCCTCTTTGAGCAATGCTCCTCGATGGCCGTACTCGATGGTGGTATTGAATACCGTAGAGGCATTGCGTAACGGGAAGCCCATACCTATGGAGATCTTCATGTCCATACCCGACACACTTTGCTGGTAAGGTGTAGCTACCTTTGCTCCTATGCGCCAGTACATTCGCTCTGCATAGTTGCGTCCCATGGGGTTGTGCCTGTACTCGGCTCCCGCAGCATAGATCGTGCGTGCACGCAACTGCTGATTGCCGAACACTTGAGCATCGTTCCACGCCTGCATCGTATAGTCGAACGCCAGCGTCAGTCGTTGATGCCATGTGTACGACGCTCCTACGCCCCACTGCATCGGTACCTGCATTGCTGCTGCCCCCGCCTGAACGGTATCCTCCCATATAGTCTCAATCACCGAGTAGTCGCCATGCAGCGGAAGTTTCGGCTCCCATATAGCGCCTACGGCAAACGCATCGCCGTTGGCAAACGTGTGGAAGAACTGTGCACCTACTCGCGTACGAACGCTGCTCACTTTCAAGGTGCCCTCTTGCATCACACTGTTCATATCCGCTTCGGTAAAGGTCAATGCCCTGTAGTTCAGCACATGACCGAACATATAGTATACATTGGCTCCCACGGCAAACCAGTCACATATATTGAAGCTCAATCCGCCATACACCTCCGTGATACCACCTTCGCCGGCATAGGTGGCTGTATAATGGTAGTCGGTACCGATGGAGTCTGCCAACGCGAAATTGTAACCCACCGTAGTGAATGGCATCACACCTGCCGAGAATCCTATATATTTCTTATATAACGGCACTTGCAGCGACAGGTATTCCAAGTTTCCGCTTGCGCGGTTTCTTCTGCCCGAAGCATCGCGATAGGTGGTCCATTGCACGCTACCCGCCAGGTCGAACATGAAGGTCATACTGTCGCATGCCGAATACGATGCCGGCTGCAATGGGTTGATGGCCTTGTTAGAACGCATTCCTATCCCTACTCCGCCCATACCACGATAGGTGTTGGGCACATCATCGCCCAACTCGCCATACGCAAAACGCGAATACGGCGAACTGGTCATGTTCTGCGCCATCACACCAAGCGTTGCGCAGAGCAGTAGAGATACTATGTATATGATTCGTTTCATTTATCTATACTTATACAACTATCGTGCCAAACTGCCGTGACCGACCATTATTTGCCTGTGTCCTTCTCCTCACTGCGCGTATTGTGCAAGAGGATTTCGTTCAAGCCCTTGAGGACAAGGTGGCGCTCAAAGCGTATATCTTTTTGCAAACCATGGAGGATAAAATGCGCGTTTCCTCCGGTTATAATCGTTTGATAATGATTCATCTGTTCCTGCAGGTCGCGCATGTACCCTTTGGCTTCGAACACGATACCCCGTATCACTCCGGCAGCAATGGCATCACGCGTATTGCGCCCGAACAGCGGCAGCAACTCGTTCTCTTCGGCTTCCACCAGTGGCAGCTTCTTTGTCATCCTGTGCAGAATGGTGAATCGCATCTTGATGCCAGGAGCAATATTGCCTCCGAGGAAACTGCCGTCTTCCGACAGAAAATCGTATGTAATGGCCGACCCTGCATCGATAATCAGCACATTCTCGTTCGGATAGATCGTATGCGCTCCCACAGCCGCAGCCAACCGGTCCTGGCCAAGCGTAGCCGGTGTGCCGTAGGCATTGGTGATAGGTAGAGGCGTATTATGGTCGAACAGCACAAAATGCCGCGAACGACGATGCAGCGCATTGACCACAGCCGGCTCGATATTCACCACCGACGAGATGATGCTGTCCTCTATCGGATACAGCTGAAACAGCTGCTCCACCTCAGCAGAAGCGAAGTGCTTGTATATAAAGTGCTTTGCTATCGTGCCGTCCGGACGGAACAATGCCACCTTCGTGCGTGAGTTGCCTTGATCAATACAGAGATTCATGCTATCTACTCAATACTTCGTCTGCCATTGATGTATACAGGAATCGCTTGATGGACTTCTTCGGAGTCTTCTCAAACTCATGCGGATAGATCTTGATCTTCACGATAGGCTCATACGATGCCAGCAGCGGATTGAGCGCATGACGGTTAGCCTCCATGGCTTCCTCCAGTTGTGCTTCGGTCAGATGGTTGGCATCGGCTGCCTCCATATCGGGGAACACGAGCGCTACCAGCTGGTTCTCTTTATTCTGAAGCACAAGCGACTCGCTCACGTATGGCATGTTGTCCAACTTCGACTCAATCTCCTCGGGATAGATATTCTGTCCTGAAGGTCCGAGCAGCATCGTTTTGTTTCTGCCTTTGATAAAGATGAAACCGTCCTCGTCAATCAATCCCAAATCACCGGTCTTGAGCCATCCGTCTTCGGTGAAGGTAAGGCGGGTTGCTTCGTCGTTCTTATAATAACCGTACATCACATTCTCGCCACGCACCTCTATCTCGCCAATGCCGTCGGCATCGGGGGATGCTATACGCGCTTCCATTATCCCGGGCAAAGCACGACCGCAACTGAAAGTCTTGTAGTCTTCACACGGGGTAAACGAGATCAACGGAGCACATTCGGTCATACCATAGCCTACCGATACGGGGAACTTGATACGCTTGAGGAATGCTTCCACTTCGGCGTTCAATGGTGCTCCGCCAATGATGATCTGCCGGAACTCTCCGCCGAAAGCCTGGATAAGCGTCTCACGAATCTTCGACAAAACGATTTCGTCCAGATACGGAATCTTCAGCACCCAGCTGGCAGGAGCTTTCGTTATCTGCGGAACGATCATCTTCTTGTAGATCTTCTCCAGAATAAGAGGCACAGAAAGGATGAGCGTCGGCTTGACATCGGCAAAAGCTTTCAGCAGTATCTTCGGAGCCGGCGTACGGCCTACGAGGAAAGTGTGACCACCTGCTGCCAGACAGCAGAGGAAGTCGAACGCACAACCATAGGCGTGTGCCAGAGGCAGGAAAGCCACATGGCGCGCTCCGGGATAAACGATTTTGATGTCATCTACGCCGAACTTGATATTGCCCGCCAAAGCGTTGCAAGGCGTCACAACACCTTTGGAGAACCCCGTCGTACCGGAAGTATAGTTGATAGACGCGATAGCATCATTCGGACGCTCGTCGTAGTGAACCATCTCACGCGTCATCCTACCGCCATACTTGCGGACAAACTGCTTCTGTATATAAAATAAGGTAATATGCGAAACCTCCATGTGTTGCGAGATAGGATGCCAGTCGTTAAGCGACACAACCACCTTCACATTCGGAATCTGCTCCAGGTCAATACCTTCCCAGATGTTATCGGAAATGAACAGCAACTTGGCATCCGAATGGTTGATGATATGAATGGCATCAGCCGCCTTAAAGTCCTGAAGGATAGGCACAACGATGGCGCCATATGTGATTGTGGCAAGGAATGTGGCTACCCAGCAGGAGTTGTTCCTGCCCATCAGAGCCACTTTGTCATCCTTCTTCAGCCCGTTTTCCTCAAACATCAGATGAAGATGGGCAATAACGGTAGCCAAATCTCCATAGGTGAGCGTCTTGGTGGTTCCCCAATCCGTCACGGCGGGTAAATCCCAATGTGTACGGAATGAATTCTCGAACCGCTTTACCAAATTGTACTTTTCGTCGGTAAGCATACAATACTTCTATTTATTGGTATTTCGTTATTCCACAGCCGGTGGCATCTCTTTGTCAAATGGATCGGAGGCAACGGATTGTGTACCGCCCACCTTGATAATCGAGTCCACTACAAACTGGCTGTTACCGCGCCATGGCAATGTACCCAGATAACGCTTCCATTGCAACTTGATCTGGCGTCCCGAAGAATTGTTCAGCTGCTCAGCGATACGCTTGTCCTCAACAGAGAACTTAAATTCGTTCGACTGGATGGTAGATGTCGTGTTCTTCGAGTTGTAACCCGTCTGAATCATCTTGCCTTCCCATGTCTTGAAGATGAAGCCTTCGCGCTGGAAATAGTTGATGTCACCTTCGTTCACACCACTACTGTAAACGAACCAGAACTTGAAGTACAGAAACAGTCCGAGCGCCACAACCAGCACTACGGATACGATGGAAAAAACTTTCTTCATAAGCTTATGTGCGTCACCCGTCAGAACAGGACTGTCGTTACCGACATTCCGCCTGCAAGTACGCTCTATTTTTCAATTACGCTACAAAGTTACGAAAAATTTTTGACATTTGCAAATTTTTCTTGCAAAAGTCGTTTTTTTTTCGTAACTTTGTGGCGATTTAGTTTCATCAGATGAATCAAACACGCATTTCTACCATACTAATCGCCCTGCTTTCGGCTATGGTTCTGAACGGGCAAGTGCTCTATCGAATCTCGGGCAACGGAGTAAAAGCTCCCTCGTATGTTTTTGCCACGAATAGGATTGTCGGACTGGAGTTTCTGGACTCCGTTCCGAATCTGCTTCCAACTTTCGCCAAGTGCAAAACCGTTATTGCCGAGTTTGCCTTGCAGGACTACGAAGCCATCGCCACACTGCGCACCGCAGCGCTATTGCCGGACTCCGTGCTGCTTGACAGGTATTTTACTACAGAGGAATACCAATCCATCGATGAAGCGTTCCGCCTTGCCTTTGAGATGGGCATGGACAAGCTCTGCCGCATGAAGCCCTCCTATCTCACAGCCCTTTACCGCGACGATCTGCTGCACAAATGGCTGGACTATGATAGCCAACGCTCGATGGAAGCATTCTTCGAGGCGCTGGCTGCCGAGCGGAACATACCCGTCAGAGGATTGGATGAGGTAGGTGAAACGATGTACATCCTCTTCGATCGTGAACCGTTTCACCACCAATGCAAGGAACTTGTTCAGATCATCGAATACCCCGAACGCGAGACGCGCATCGAACGCAACATAGCTGATATGTACCGCTACGGACGCCTGACGGACATATCTTATGCCCTCACTTCGCCGGACAACAACTCCACCCTCTCCTATTCTGACTATCAAGTGTTTGCCGCGCGTAATAAAGAGTGGGTCAAACGGCTGCGAAGCTATCTGGTAGAAGGGCAATGTTTTATCACGCTCGATGCCAATTACCTCGGCGGTGAGAAAGGTCTGTTGGAGCAGCTGCGAGCTGCCGGCTACAAGGTGAAAGCGGTAAACAGATGACCAAAATATGCAAATAAGCGAACTCCGAACATATTTCTCTTCCCGTGAGCAGGACACGCTATCATCGCTACTGGATGTAACGGGTAAGCGCGGCGAGACACACCTATGGCTGACCGGTCTACACGCAAGCATGCGCGCAATGATCCTGAGTATGCTGCGCGAGCAGGACAGGCATAACGCCGTGCATCTCATTATGTGTGAGAATGCAGATGAGGCGCAGTATGTCTTCTCCGACCTCAAAGTTCTGTCCGCCGACGACGACAATCTGCTATTCTTCCCCCACTCACATCGCCGCCGCTCGTCAGCTACCGATGAAGCGTCAGCCATCCAGCGCACACAGACGCTCAGCGCCCTTTCCGGTCTGACGCAACAAGAGCAACAACTGGACAAGCAGTCAAAAGGACAAACGGTCAAACAGTCAAAAGAACAAACATTCAAACATCCAAACGGCCTGACCATCGTCACATACCCCGAAGCCATCAGCGAAACGGTTACCGCACCCGATGCACTTCGCCAGAAGAGTTTCACATTACAGCAAAACGAGGAAATAACGATAGCGGAACTGGTGAAACACCTGCTTATCCTAGACTTTACTCGGGTGGATTTCGTATACGAGCCGGGGCAGTTTGCTGTTCGAGGCGGCATTGTGGATATCTACAGCTATGCCGCCCAAGATCCCTATCGTCTGGATTTCTTCGGCGATGAGATTGACTCTATTCGCCTCTTCGACATCGAGACGCAGCTATCCGACAAACGCGTCACGGAGATGTCTGTCGTATCGTCAGTCACGGATACTACCGACACTACCGATACTACGCTACTAGCCTACCTGCCCGATCTGACATTATATATAGGTAACAGCCTGCGCCTGGAAGCCTTGCGCGCTACGCTGCCTGACGCACCCGCATGGACACGCACGATGGAGATAGGCAGCAAGTGTTCGTACGACAAAAATACGCGCATCAGTTTCAACACATTGCCCCAACCGGTCTTCCACAAGCAGTTTGAGATGCTGTTGGCTGACATTCAGGACAAACGCGCGCAAGATTACACCATCTTTATCCTGTCCGACCAGAAAAAGCAGACCGATCGGTTGGCTACTATTCTTTCGTCGCTATCGGGAGAAGAGGACACGAGCGAACATCAGACTATCTTCACGCCGGTTGACCACACGCTCCATGGCGGATGGATCGACCATGAACTGAAGGTGGCTTGCTATACCGACCATCAGATCTTCGAGCGCTATCATCGCGTCACGCTCACCTCCGACAATGCCCGACGAGGCAAGGCGCTCATGACGCTAAAAGAACTCAACCAGTTGCAAGCAGGTGACTATGTGGTGCATTCCGACCATGGTATAGGGCGTTTTGCCGGTCTTGTCACAACAGGCGTCAACGGCAAACCGCAAGAGATGATCAAACTCATCTTCCGTGATGGCGATACTATCTTTGTGAGCATCCACAACCTGCATCGTATCAGCAAATACAAGGGCAAGGAAGGTAGTGCGCCTACCATATCGCGCATAGGCAGCGGCGCATGGGAACGTCTCAAAGAGCGCACCAAGGACAAGGTAAAAGAGATCGCCCGCGATCTCATCCGCCTGTATGCCACGCGCAAACAGCAGGAAGGATTTGCCTACACGCCCGACGGCTACATGCAGCAGGAATTGGAGGCATCGTTCATCTACGAGGATACACCCGATCAGGCTAAAGCCACGCTGGATGTCAAGCATGACATGGAAAGTCCGCGGCCGATGGACAGACTCATCTGCGGAGATGTAGGTTTCGGCAAGACGGAGATAGCTATGCGTGCCGCTTTCAAAGCCGCTACCGACGGCAAGCAAGTGGCGGTACTCGTACCGACAACCGTACTTGCCCTACAGCACTATGCCTCGTTCAAAGAGCGATTTGAGCAATTCCCTGTGCGCGTAGAGTACTTGAGCCGCGGCAAGAGTGCCCGCGAGGTGAAAGAGATTCTCGAGAAGCTGGAAGCCGGACAGATAGACATCCTCATTGGCACGCACAAGCTGGTAGGCAAAACCGTTCGCTGGCACGATCTGGGACTGCTCATCATCGACGAAGAGCAGAAGTTCGGCGTAGCAGTCAAAGAGAAACTCAAGAGCATACGCACCAATGTGGATGTTCTGACGCTCACCGCTACTCCTATCCCGCGCACCTTACAGTTCTCGCTCCTGGGCGCACGCGACCTCAGCGTCATGACAACCCCGCCGCCTAATCGCTATCCCGTTGTGACGGAACTGATCACGCTGGATGACGAAGACATCATCAAAGAAGCCATTGATATTGAGTTGTCACGCAACGGACAAGTCTTCATCGTGAACAACCGTATTGACATGCTTGAGCGTGTCGAGAACCGTATTCATCGTCTATGTCCGGATGCACGCATCGTGATTGCACACGGACAGATGCCCACCGAGGAAGTGGAGACGCGACTGGAGGATTTCATCAACTACGATTACGATATCCTCATCTCCACCACCATCATCGAGTCAGGCATCGACATACCGAATGTCAATACCATGTTCATCTTCTCGGCCGAGCACTATGGTCTGTCTGACCTCCACCAGCTTCGCGGACGAGTAGGACGAAGCAACCGCAAGGCATATTGCTACCTCATTACACCCGACCGTGAACTGCTCACGCCCGATGCACGACGCAGACTGGATGCCATCACCACTTTTGCAGAACTGGGATCTGGTTTCCATCTTGCCATGCAAGATCTGGATATCCGCGGAGCAGGCAACATGCTCGGAGCAGAACAATCAGGCTTCATTGCCGACTTAGGTTACGAGACCTACCAGCGCATACTGAACGAGGCGGTGGAAGAGCTTCGCGAGGAAGAAGGACTGGCCAACGACGAGGCTTTTGAGGAATCAGGTAGCAGTCAAACATCCGGCCGCACACGCAAATGGGTGACCGACACGCTGTTTGAATGTGACCTTCCCGTCAACTTCCCGCCGGATTACATACAGAACATCAGCGAGCGTTTGAACCTCTATCGTGAACTGGACACGCTCACATCGGAAGAACAACTACTGGCTTACGAGAAACGCCTCATCGATCGTTTCGGTCCGCTGCCAGAACAAGCCAAAGAACTGCTGGATGTGATGAGGCTGCGATGGTTGTGCTGCGAACTGGGCATTGAGAAGATCTTCCTAAAAGGTGAACGGATGTCACTATACCTGCCCGCAAAGAACGACGAATATTACCAGAGCGATACCTTTGCGCGTCTGCTGCAATTTGCCATCACGCGCCCGCAACGCTGCAACTTCCACGACGAACATCCGAAAGCCAAAAACGGCAAGGAAGAGAAAGAACAAAACAAACGCTATATCACAATACAAGGCGTAAAAACCATAGCCGGTGCCAAACATCTGCTGACAAAAATACTAACTGACGAACAATGAAACCTATCGATCAAGCAACGCGAGATAAGAAATATCTTGCCATCATTCCTGCACGATTTGCATCCACGCGTTTTCCCGGCAAACCTGTTGCCCTGCTTGGCAGCAAGCCCGTCATCGAGCATGTCTACACCCATGTACGCGCTTGCGCAGAACTGACCGATGTCATCGTAGCTACCGACGACAGTCGCATCTATTCTGCCGTCAACGCCTTTGGAGGCAAAGCTGTCATGACGCGTTCCGACCATCGTTGCGGTACGGATCGTTGCGTAGAAGCCATGGACAAATGGCTGGCCACGCATCCTGACATCCGGCAGGAAGATCTTATCGTTGTGAATATCCAGGGCGATGAACCATTCGTTCAACCCGAACAGGTCATACAATTATGCCATTGCTTTGATCAGCCTGACACAGATATTGCTACCCTGGCGCGTCCTTTCACTACATCCGACACCTTTGCCGACCTCAACAATCCAAATACGCCAAAAGTCGTTTTTGATGCCCGGATGCGTGCTATCCTCTTCTCAAGAAGCATCATTCCTTACATGCGCAGCATACCACAGGACGAATGGCTCACGCGAGGCGACTATTACCGTCATGTGGGCATGTACGCCTATCGGGCAGATGTGCTTCGCAAGATAACGGCTCTTGCTCCCTCGCCACTTGAGCTTGCCGAAAGTCTCGAACAGCTGCGATGGCTGGAGAACGGATATACCATCCGTCTGGCTATCACGCATACTGCTACGATAGGTATAGATACAATAGAAGATCTCCACAAGGCTGAAGAGATCTTAATGAAATTGTAGTCTGTCCGTTAGAATAGTTTCAATCGGCGTATCAGCCGCAGCAGACAAGTAGGAGCAAGTGCTATCAGCAGTAACAGAATCTTGCTGTACAGCCATGGTACGGTAATCTTCGCTCTTCCGCGCAACACAGCACGTATGCCGCGTTTGGCAAGATACTCGGGCGAAACCACAATACCCAGACAACGGCCGCACTTCATGACCCATGCCGGGATGGAATACAATCCGGTATCCACTGCGCCCGGATGTACGGCCGTCACCTTCACGCCTTTCTGCTTCAACTCGATATGCAAAGAACGGGTAAAATTGGCAAGGAATGCTTTCGTACTGCCATAAGTGCCCAAGCGCTGACCGGCTATATTCGCCGTAATGGAGCACATATTCAGTATATATCCATGCCCACGTTCCGCCATATCCTTTCCGAACAGGAAGCATAACATGGCGGGTGTAGTAACATGCAGATGCAGAATCAGATTGGTGAACGCCTCGCTGTCATCTATAATATCCATGTCGTGATATACGCCGGCATTGTTGATGAGCATCGTTACTTCCCAGCCTTGCTCGTGGCAATAGTCATACAATTCGCGCGCCGATTGCGGCGTTCCGAGGTTGCGCACCAGACTCTCAACCTCAATCGAATAATCCTTACGTAGCGTTTCTGCCCGCTCATGGATAGCCTCCTCGTTGCTGACTATAATCAGTTTCCAGCCGCGCTTGGCCAGCTCTTGGGCGTATGCCCAGCCTATACCGCTGCTGGCGCCGGTTATCAAAGCATATCTATTTTTCCCTTCGTCTTTCATCTATTAACTTTAAACAATCGAACTCCTTTCAACTTTCACCTTATCATGCGCTATGCATTCTCTTGAACAGAATAGAATGGATAGTCATGATGAAATATCTGAAATCCGTTCGTATCGGATGTTCAAGATAAGCATCCAGATACTTGTCCTCACTGGCAAACAGTTCGTCAAATGTCTTCGGATGGTCGATATAGAACGGTGGTATCAGTCCCGGCTTGGCTTTGATGCGCTTCTCCTGCAACTCTTTTGGATACTTGTTGAACATGCCTTGCGACAACGGTCGCACTCCTACCAGCTTCACGTCGCCTTTTAGCCAGTTGATGAGCATCGGCAGCTCATCCAGCCAGTATTTGCGCAATACTTTTCCCCACGAGGATATACGCCAATCGCCATCTGACTTGTCGGCAATGTTCATGCCTCCATTCTCGTCAAACACCACATCCTGTATATATTCCGCATACGGATGCATCGTACGGAACTTGTAGAAATAGCGTATCTCGCCGTCCTGGCATATACGCGGCAGTTTGATCAGCGGTCCGTATACCTTGAATTGCTCTTGCGGATAGGGCTGCATGCGCCTGTGGGCAAACACATATTCGATATGTCCTGCCGGAACAACCTCATCCACTTCAAATCCGCAATAATACAATCTTCCGAACACCTCGGTCTTCGACAGCATTCGCTTCCTGCCTTTGGTCACGTCATAATAGAGTCGCGACGACAGAAGCAAACGGGGCACAACTCGTTTTTGCCAGAAATAGAAGGTATAGACTATCCAGTTGAACGGCGTGAAATACTTGTTCAATATCTTCTGTTTCATATATTCCTGTGGACGGAAGCAGCATACATAGTATCCGTCATCAGGCAACTTCTGATTAACGATGCAGAAGCGGCGGTTGATGCCTTTCGCATCGTTGAGCAGCGTCAGGTCTACCAAAGTCTTGTACTGATAATCGGGTATCTGCAAGAAACTGAAACGGTCCCTATTGGCTACAATCTTCGTCTGGCGCGAATCAAGGTGAGCTCTCTCACGAAGCATCTGATAATCATCTTCCGTCGTAATTGACAGCACCGACTGATGGATGGCCTCCACCGACTCCTCCGAACGCGGCTCATCTTTTCTCGTCACCTGAGCCTTGCTGCGTTTCTCTATCTTCATCGCAGGAACATCCATGTTCTGCGCATACTTCCAGTAGTGTCTTGCTACAATGCAGATAGCATCAATCACGGCTACTATCCCCAGCATCCAGACTGCCACATTGGAGGATAGCATATATTTGGGGAAATAGTCGCGAAGCACCCAGAAAATCAGCACAAACTCGATAGCGGCAGGAATAATCATTCCCAACATATCCAGTCCCAGACCGATGTTCTTATACGAGCGGGCATACTTGCCGGTCAGCGCACTGATGAGTACCCAAGCTGCCATCATGATCAGGAACAGCCATACATACATCAGAATAACGCTCTTGTCCGCTGCCACACGCCAGAGTATACAAACGAAACCTGACAGCAGCCAGATAATCATCTCAGAGAATATGCGGGAAACGTACGCTTTCATCACTTCGGTTATTTTCTTCTACGAATCAACACAGCCTTAACGATATTCTTTGCATGCTGCAGTCCCCACTCTATCCCCCATGGCAGCAGACTATCAGTCCAGCGTTGAGGATGCGTGGTAATCATCACAGCCTTAGGCAAGCGATGTGATTCTATAGCACGAAGGATCTCCTCTGTCCTGCGAAAACTCAATCCGGCTGCAGTCCATTGGTCCTGATACTGGGGGATCTTGTCGCGCACGCTCACGCGATAACCGTCCCAGCAACGACCTGTATCGGTCAGGTAGAACACCTGCGAGAAATCCACATCATAATACGGTTCACCTATCAGTCGCTCATCCCTGTAGTCGTAACTCTCCCACAACGCACGGCTGTCAAACTGCGACATCGGAGCACCGTGCATACAACAGGTCTGTACGGGATAGAACTGACGGAAATAAGCCAATGAATCAACGAAATGTGCGTAGGCTTTCTCGCTATCACCGCCGCATAGCGACATATCTTCATAGTGGTAGCCTATCTCATGCCCAAGCAGTGCTATCTGTTTTATGCACTCTGGCACATTGCTCTCCTTTACGATACGGAAATAGTACGAAGCACGGATATGCATCGAAGCCTCCAGTTCGGCCATCCTCACGGAATATTGTGGACGCTTGTCCACGTCATGACGCAGCACAACAAACCGCTCGGGCAAGACCTTGCCCGACTGCCGCAGCGTGCAATATTTTTCAAACGTCAGCGCCTCATATCCCGAGGCATCTAACGTCTCCAGCAATCGTCTATATGTCCGTAAAGTAAAGTCTCGCATATCAATAGAGGGCTTCCAGTATCATCGCCAGTCTCACACCGGCTTTGTACAACTGCCACTCCATGGGCTCATGGAATCGGTAAATATAATGATAGGTATTGCCGTCGAAAGTCTCCTGATAGGCATAGATCTCACTCGTCAGATGATAGTTATCCAGCACCATTTCTGCATCCGTCTTGCTCAGTAGTTCTTTACGCGTAGCATCATACTTGTCTATCAGAAAAGTAGCATATTCCGTGTATGAATAGCCCTGCGAGTCAATCAGTTTGCCATCCCATACCGAATGCAGGTTGGTATTGCTGCCAAACCATTTCATCTTCACCTTATTGCCTCCGGCATCATCCAAATGTCCCATGTGCATGGGGCAGTATTTGTCGCCACTGATATGTATCAAAAATACCAACGCATCATGATTCGTCGGCTCACGCTTGAGCAGCGCACAAATACTATCCGTCACGCGGAACAAGCTTCCGCCTACTTTCGGATAATTCGTCAATGCAACCACCACAGCCGAATCGCTCATTCCGCTGTCCAGATCCTGATAGTGCCAGCCTTGTTTGTGCGATTGCGGATAGATGGTGTCGCTCTTGATCTCGTCAGGCCAGTTGGCGTTATACACCATTCCGTGCTTGCCCAGCACATTGTCAATCTTCTTCACCGCACTGCCGGACAGATAGTGATATGCCACCTCGGCTATGATGCGATGCCCCTTTTGTCCCCATGCAAAAAGCTGCATGGGAAGCAAAAGCGCGATGGTTAGACAAATACTGTCAATTATTCGTTTTTTCATTTTCAATCGTTTATTGTCTTAATCAACCAAAGGCAGACCTTCGGTAGTATACAGCACACCGTTGCGGCGGATGAACAATTGTCCGTCACGAATCTCCTTCGTCGGTTCTTCAGGAGCGTTGGCATTTTCTGCACAAACAATCGTTATCGATCGTCCGTACGTGCTGCAATCACCCTCTTGCTGTGCCGGCGTGTAGATGGTTGCATAGTACGATCCTACTATCGGCTCACCGGTAGTGTAGTAGTCCGAACCTTCGCGAACAAGCTCGTCCGGAGTGCCTACTTTGTACCAGTTCACTTGCGACGATTCTACATGCCAGCCGGTCTCGCTCTCGATGGAAGCACGATTGATTACCAGCACGCGGTTACCGAAGTGTGTCTCGATGGGCAGATCGTCATAGTGCGGTCTGTTGACATTCAGCACCAGCGTCATGATTGAGTCGCAGCCGTCAGCATTCGTACGAACAATTGTATATGTGCCGCCCTTGAGGTCGTTGATGGTGGTATCGCCGCCTTCTACATGCCATGTGTAAGGAATATCGTCACCGCAGATGGTCACCTCGGTCGTGCTCTCGGTGTTCTCCAGCAGATTCAGAACCAGTGTCATGATCGAGTCGCAACCCCTACTGTTCGTACGAACAATGGTGAACGGACCTTTCTCAAAATCAGCGTGCATGATGGTTGTATCACCGCCTTCCACATGCCATGTGTATGACTCGTCTTTACGGCATACCTCCACCTCAGTCGTGCTCTCGGTGTTCTCCAGCAGATGCAGAACCAGCGTCATGATGGAGTCACAGCCACGACTGTTCGTTCGGATAATCGTGAACGGACTGTTCTCGAAATCTTCGTGCAGAATAGTCGTATCGCCGCCTTCTACATGCCATGTGTAGTACTGATCCCGGCGACATACCTCCACCTCGGTAGTACTCGTTGTTGGTGGCAGCAGACGGATATCGTATACATAGATACTGTCAAATGCAGCTCCGCCATTTTCCGGGATAATCCATTTCACTGTATCGTTGAACATCGTATCATTCTTCATAACGAATGTCGGCGACAGACGAGGCTCGTAGGTCTCACCCGCGCACAATACATCTTGTACCGTTGTTGAGATGCGCGTATAAGGTAGCGGAGTAACGGTCTTGTCCGGCGAATAGAGCGTATCGCCACAATCGGTGAACAATACGTAGCGGAGAGTCACCTCGCGTACCGTGCTATCCAGGCGCTCTTCCGGATCAACCGATACATATACATCGTCAATCTTCCTTTCGAACCCTATGCTGTCAACCCACACATCCATCGGATCATCCGTCTCGTACTGGTACGACAGGTTGTTCCATTGCGGCTCGAGGTCAATGCCGGCACCCAATTGCATGACGATAGGTATGTTGCCGTCATCGTCAATCGACACGAACTCGGGCTTCACGCGCACGCGCACATCACGTACATATATACTATCTACCTTGCGCGGCAATAGCAGCGTATCCAATGCTTCCACATTGCTTACCAAATCGCGGATGACGGTATCGCGCTCGATGGCGACAGTCGTGCCATTCTGCAGCGTAATCGACTCTCCGGCACAGATGGTATCCGTAAGCGTGATGCTGTCCGTACGCCATTCGTCTATCATGAATGCTACATCCGAACGAACGGTCGTTCCGCATTGCGTCTTAACCACAAGACGCAACTCTTTGGACGGAGTATTCCTTTCCACCGGAGTGAGCACATTCAGGCTGCTCTCGGATTTCGGTCCTGTCGGTACGGCCCAATAGATGGTATCTATCAGCGCCAGGCTGTCCGATGCAATGCTCTCGTAGTACCTGTTGATAACCATCAACGAGCTGTCGACAAAGATCGGCATACCCTCGCGCATAATAGGTTTGAATGTCTCCAACTCACTTTCTGTAAACGCATCCGGATCACGGCGTGCAGTAATGAAGAAGTCGGTTATACGATGCTCGTAGAAGGCTTTGACAAGCGTATCGCGCTCATCCGTCCAATGACGATCAGCCAGCTCGTCGAAGAAAATCGTGTGGATTTCACCGGTAATCGTATCCGTATAATCCTCACCGTCGCAAACGATAGCAAACACCGAGTCATGAACGACAGGCACAGCAACCGAGTCAACCAACGTGATCTTGATTTGGGTATTGTTGCTTGAATGATAACGGATAATCATATCCGCCCAACCAAGGTTCTTCAACAGCGAACGGTCGATATCTTTGAATCTCGAATCGCCCGGCTGGAATGTATACTTGCTGTCAGCCAACGAAGCGTCACGGCAGTCGAAGAACAGGAAGGCTGAAGCTTCTGTCGTTTCATCCGCAAGGTTCTTGATATTTAAGCGGATATCCTTGTCTACAGGAATCTTCGTTGAATCCATACGAACCTGATACCATATCCATTCATCTGCCGGATGCACGTTACCGTTCACCCAGTCGAATACCACAGGTTCGATACAATCCTCACCGCGCGTCATATTTACGTTCAGCTGAACTTTCACATCCTGATCCGCAGTTACGCGCACATAAGCGATACTGTCTACGATTGCATTCAGGTAGGCATGCGGATAAACCGTCTCTACCGTGCTTTCTGCCGGTACGCTTACCGGCTCGGGCAGCAGGTCGAACGCGGTCGGACAACTCCAAGCAGTAGCACGCTCTGCATGAGCCACCGTTGTTCCTTCGTTCTTCACTATCCACTTCAGATCATCAGAAGTATTTACACGCAAGTCAGCTATGTTCACCCAGAACCAAGCCGTATCGCCGGCTGCTACGGGATAATCGCTGTTGATAGCCATCGGCTTTGCCTTTTCACAGGTGTAAACACTATCCGTCGATACCATCGGCGTGTAGTTGACTAGCACATCCGTGCTATCGGTCGTTTCCACGCGGTAATAGATATAGCGATGGGTAAAGCCCGACAGCCATGGAGCATTCGTCGTGATGATGCGTTGCCCATTCAGTGCCAGCGTATCTTTGTAGGTGCGGATTGCTACACCGTCGCAATCGTTCTGCAGGATGCAGCTCACCGTATCCGTCTCTTTCGCGCTGCGAAGTATCAGGTGGGCATTCACATCCTCAGGTAGCTCATGCAGGTCATAGCGATACCATTGAACGCCCTTACCTATGCGCATCGCATCGCCATTTCTCAACATCTGCGCGTGCATGCAGTCCTCACCGGTATTGGCGTCTGCCATCTCCAACATGAATGTGCTTGCCTTGTTGGCGGTAATCATCAGATAGATGGTATCGTTGCTTGCCAGGCTCTGCACCGTGGTGCGCTCAATCACCTGCCGTTTGGTTCCCATATTGCCCGCATCCAGCGCACGCTCAAACATCTGTTCCGTTACCGGACAGTTGAAAGCGAAGTGCACTTTCTCCGCGTTGCTTGCGCCACTACGGTCTTTGAATACGATGATGGGCGAGAAGTTGTCGCTCTGAATCTGTTCGGGGCGCATATAGAACCACAAGGTGTCCGCACCGCCTTCACAATTATATTCATGACCTATTATCAGGGAATCTGCTTCGTTACAAGCATCCAAATAGATAGGCGTCGGATCAACAAACTCTGCCTCAAAATGTACGATACCCGTATTCTTCACGCGTAGATAAATCGTATCGCCGAAGTTCTTCAGCAACGAATGTACAATCTTACGCTCGCGGTGCTCATTCGGGGTCATCGTGTAGGATAAGTACTGCGGAGCCTCGCATGGACATTCGTCTGACATGAAACCTTCTACCGGATTGGGCTCATTTGTACGGTTGTACACATGTATCACCGCATCCTTATGATTAGCTTTCGCCTCACGGATATCGATGGCATACCACAAATCCTCATTCGGCAGTTGGTCGTGTCCGCTCACGTAGTTGAACGGCACGGCTGTCAGACAGCTCTTGCCTTCCTCCGGACGAACGAATTGCACCTCAATGGCAATCTCGCCGTCGCTTACCATATGTACGTATACCTCATGGATATCCGCCTTCAGGTTCACCACTTGCTCACGGATGGATTCCGACAGATAACGGTCGTATGCCGGGATGGTGTGCTCCACTACCAAGTTCGACAAACTGTCCGGACACTCGTAGCTTACCTCCATCATGTAGGTTACATCACTGCCCGTCAGGTTTCTTACCAGAATCTGCGGAGTGAATTGCGACTTGCGAATCGTATCTATCTCCACCACATACCACTTTTCTCCGGCATCCTGGCGGTGACCGGTCAGCCAGTTGAATGTCTGCGCACTTTCGCAAGCCGTCACAGCCGGACGTTTCACTTGCGCCTCACCTACCGTGGCCCATACTTCCAGTTCCTTGCTTGCCTCCAAGCCGTAATAGATGGCGTCATATTTCAGATTGCTGTAGAAGCCGTACGGCAATTCGATACGCAGCGTATCACCGGCTGCTATCGTGTGCTCCGACGGTTCAGTCACTACGAACGGACATTCCAACGCACGCTCCATCTTCACTTTGACGGAACTTGTATTATGGTTGGCAATGAACATTGTCACATCTCCTCGGAGCGCCAAAAGATCTTCCAGCATCACACCGTACCATAGTTCGCTGCCCGGAGTATATTTCTCGCTGTGCTCATAATCGAATGCTATCGGGTACTTGCACGTTGCACCTTCATAGATATGGCGCATTCTTGCGCGAAGCGTGATTGCCACACTCGGAGTAATTTCGAAATATACATTCTCCACATCGCTCGATACGGCCTCAATGGCGTTAGCAGCAAAGCCCAACGACGCATCCGATGCTGCCGCTATATTCACTTCGCCCAACATCGATGTATTCGAAGGGTTCTTAAAGGCGTACTTGTAGGCTATCGTACCATCGGAGTTGCCTCCATTCAGCGCTACGAAGAGCGGAGCATAACGCGGAACACTACGCAACACGCTCATCGGAATATAGAATAGCCTTGATACGCCGGCTGACAGCGGATAATCCGTATCGAAACTGAACAATGTAGCGGTTCCGAGAATCTCCTGACCGCTCAAATCTTCCTCCACCAGCGATGCGGATATGTCTATCGTGCCATTGGCTTCCACATGGATATACTGAAGCGAATCTTCAAGCACTTCCAGACTGGCACGGGTTATCTCCTGTTCGTACGTGGCTCCGGCTGCTAGCAGTGTATCTACCGTCAGCGATCCCGTACTCGGGCAGTCGGCACTACGGCTCACCGTGGTCTGTACCGCTGAACCGCCGTTGTTGGTATAGCGTAATACCACTTTCTGCGTAGTCGATAACATTGCTTCCTTTAGATCCAGCACATACCACGCGCTCTTTGCTGTCTGATGCGTGCCGGACCAGTCCAGCAACGTTGAGCTGGTACACGTCTGATCCAGACGGATGTTCTCATAAACCTTTGCCGACAAAGCAACCCTATGATCCGACGTCAATTGGATCATCACCGATTGGGTCTTCATCTTGATCAGCGTCACAGCACTTATCGACCAAATCTTGAAGCCGAAAGGCGGCAGCGTGTACTCACGCTCCTCCGTCTGGCTCTCAAGCTGGGCAACCATCTTCACCTGAACTTCTTCGTCCTCCAGATTGGTTAGATACAATGCCAGCACGGGACTATCCTCATCATACAACGGTTCAAGACCTACTCTGTACCAACGGAAGTTGTACGTATCCACAATATCAGGATACTGCGGATCAGCTACGGTAATTGGCTCTTGTTCATGACCATTATCCCAATCAAAAAGGATAGGATCTGCCTTCGAATAACCGTCATTCGCTGCCATAGCGAACGCCGTCTGCATCATCAGCAGACCGAGGCATACAATTCGACAAATGTGCATTCGTTTCATGTTTTTCATTCTATCTTTCCTGCGGACAAGCCGCTTTTGTATTATTTCGTCTTTTCAGTTTCGTTGTTATTGCTCAACTTTTGTTCCCAACAGAGTGAATCGTTCTCCGTTCACTTCAATATACATCATTCCGTTCTCCTGAACTTTCCTTACTACCCTCTTCTCTGCTCTTACATCGTCCAACGCCTCTTTGTAGCAATCGCTGTTCGGATCGGTTTCGTCACACTCATAGCAATCGCTGTTCGGGTCGGTCTTGTCGCACTCGTAACAATCGCTGTTCGGGTCGGTCTTGTCGCACTCGTAACAATCGCTGTTCGGGTCGG
>CAMKDV010000004.1 GCA_946411385.1 uncultured Bacteroidales bacterium | reverse complement strand
TGACCCATAGAACACATTTTACCTTTTTTTAGCCTGCAATTTGACCCATAGGTCCCAAATCAAACCAGGAAGTCCCATCCTGAAGTGCATAAAAAGAACAAACCAATCGTATGGCAAGCAACAATAGGAAATAGATGATGGCGTTTATTATCCATCGCAGGATTATATCGAAGAGTTTTGTGTTCATCTTATTTCCTTGATTGTATAAAATTCTTTCATTAGTGTCCACAAAATTTCAAATTTTATGCCTGTCAAGCCGTTTAATAACAATGGCTCACAAGAAGAAATGCCTCCGTGAGGTTATTTTTCGAGGAATCAAAACTCGATGTACAATTATTAAGATTGAAAGTGACTATCATAGCAAATATAGCAGTAATGACATGCAATTGTTAAGATGATTTTTTAACGTCCATTTTTAGTGGACAGTAGTGGTTCTGTATATGTATTGTACACGAACTTAGACATTGCCATAAATAATTACATATCTCGATGGGCAAACCCGAAGGCACATCCGTTATTGAAAACATATAGCGTTCTTGCTTATAGGGATTTTCACTTATGCAGGTAAGTTCGAAAGGATAATTAATCATTGGAACATTAGGGGTAAACGATTTCTTTCTCTTATATCGTTTTGCTCGCCCATCCCAAAATCGTTGCACGACGATAGGAGATTGGCGTTGATTATCACCAATGGTCTCGTCTAAGATAAATTCATATGCGACTTGTCTTCCTTTGATACGATATTGCTTGATACATATTTTCCGGCAATCATTCAATAATGTGTCATAAACAAGAAAACTCTCAGTATATAATCCCTCTACGCAGATAATTTCATAGCCAAGTCCAATTTGACTCATCAGCCGAAGGGTTTGAGCCGAAGGCACTTATGCGTATAACTGTGGACTTATGCTTTTCAAACACAATAGTGTTTTGAGAGTAAATAATAGTACAATAGCGTTGTGTCTCATTTTATTTTTGGTAATTTGTTTAAATCTACGCCATTAGGATGTGGATGTGTTGAGCCATCATTAGCAGGTAATCCCATTAGCCGCCGCACAAGATTTTCCACACGAAGTGCTTGTACTTGATTTGCATCACTGCTGAATCCACGAATAAATGCATAACCATGACCCAACACTTCATGCATTGAGTTTACAGCTCGAAGATTAGTTACCGACTCTCCAGTTTTTGCAATGACAGAATAAGCATTCATTCCACTTACGCCATTTGTTACTGCCCCACCAAAATAAGGAAGGACACCTTGAACAGATCGGAAAATCGGACTATTTTTCAGATAAATACGTATCTGCTTGGATTGACATTGTACATAAATCATTCTCTAAGTATTCAATCGTACAAGTTTGATGGGAATTGATTACTGCCGTCAGTAAATCAACATAACATTCTTCATCGGCAGATAATTCGACACTAGCCTTCCATGTTTTATAGTCTTGACGTGATATTTTTCTAATTCTATTACCTTCTTGTTTAATAAGACCTCGATAACCATCAAACTTTGAATCTTTCAATATGTCTCCTATATCTTGGACAAACGTCTCTATGTCATTTTCCGAATGTCCTACGACTTTTCTCCCATCAGGATCCACAAACGCTATCGGATTCCCGTTACAATACACATACGGCGATATATCAATATATTTATCCGCCAACGGATCCACAGATAGCCAATTACCTAAAATATCTGAAAAATTCCTAGCATCAAAGTGAAGATACCCCGTCTCCTCATCTCTTTCCTTACCCGTAAACTTGAAGCGCTCGTCATACGTGCCTGCCTGCTGATTAAGCAATAACTCGCCATACGGGGCATACATCATGTACTGCACAGACAAACCATACTTGTCCGTTATCCACGCCGCACTACCAAGGTGGTCGGGATGATAGGTATGGTCAAAGAGCACTTGTGCCTATAGCACATTAGATTCTTGATAGATATTAGCCTCTTTTCAATAATTCCTTGATATCTGCAATAAAGATGTCGGCTCGAGGTGTCAGACTGTCAATCAATTCTTTGTCGCAATATGCAAATGCCTCATAGTCACTACTGTGTCGTTTCTCGAAAAGGGTGTTAAATGTCTTGCCATCATCTAATGAAAGAATCCCTTTTGAAACGAAATGAAGGCCAAGCATCGATTTTACGCCCGCATGCGTCGATGCCGAGATATGATTTTGCAGCAACAATGCTTCTGCGGCATAATAACAGGCATAGTATAAGCGGTTAACAGCTGCATTATAGTGTCCATGACTTGCCATCAGAGCGACTTCCTCCATCGTCTCATCGGCTCGCTCTATGCGATAGCGCACCAAGCCTTGTCTGCTTTGTTCATCGAGCGTCTCTTTCATAAGCGTATTCCTTCATTCATTACGTTAATATAGAACGGCGTTTTGAAGGGCATGTTCTCCCATTGCTTACGCAACATAACGGTAGGGCTGACCAAGACGCCGGTCTGCCACTCAATCTCGTTAAGCGGACCAGTCACCTCCATCTCACGCTGCAAAGACATCTTGTCACCATCCAGCAGGATGAGCACATCAATATCGCTATCCGGACGTGCTTCGCCGCGCGCCTCAGATCCATACAAGATTGCTGTTGCCTGTGGAGCAACTTCATGTATGGCTTTGCCTATCTGCTTGACAACATTTGTGCGTCTCATATGCGTGTTTCCGATTTCGCATGCAAAGTTACGAAAAAAAATGCACATTTGCAACTTTTCCCGAAGAAAAATAGCAATTTATTGCAATTTTTAGCAGGAATGCCCTGCTTATGCTCGCATGGAAGCAGGGGTATGCCCCTATATTGCATCTGTTTTGGCCTTGAGTCGATGAGGTGACTTGTGGAGTCGCAAGGCTCATTCCGGTGAGATTTCCGTCATTCGGTTATGTGTCCGGCATTCGTTATCCTTTCTTATTCCGCGATAGATCTCCGAGTACATCCATCCGTAGAAGTGCTTGTAGCACTTGCTGTCTCGTGGGATGGTGGAGCGGTACTCAGTATATTTCTGCTGCCAAATTTGCGCTTGCTCCCGGTCTTCCTCGCCGTACTCCTCCGGATGATAGCATACGCGTTCGATGTCGTGCGCCATCCGCTGCGCGGCTTTGATCATCTCGCGGTTGCGCGTCGCGCCATCGCTCCATGGACCTTCGTGGAAACGCATGAAGAAGAGTTCATGAAGTTTGCTGCCGTCCGGTGCGTAGGATTGCGGTCCTTGGGGACGCCAGCGACAAACGAGACGTGCACGTCTTGCCTGACCTTCTTTAACGCTGTCGATTGCGCCACGGACTTCGTTAATTGCATCTACAAATTTTACTATTGCCATAATGATAATTGTTAAAATAGTACTGTTGCGATAAAATTAGACAAAAACACAAAAAACCACTTTTTAATGATTTAGATGTTGCACATCTTACGTATTTTGCTGCTAAAAACTCCTCATAAATAAATTTATGGACAGTTTTTACCACCAAACTACGTACTCCTGAGAGTCAAATCATTAAAAAGAAACAACATAAAAAACATTGTCTAATCAAATCAAAAAATATGAATACACTTATAGTTTCATATATATCAGTGAGATATGAGCGTGCGAGACAAAATTAACGCAACACCAATATTGTTAAAATGTTAAACTGTTAAACTGTAAAATTGTTAGGCAACTATGGGATGATACTGAGATAACCCTGAGAAAACCCTGTCAATGGTCTAGGATTTCTTCGGTAATGACAGGTAATTGACTCGTAGTTGATCCGTAGTCCCGTAGTTGATTTGATGTCGGATAGCCGACTGTATTTTTGCTATGGCACTGTGGCACTCTGGCACTCTTTTTGTAATTAGCAGATCCTCAGTTTTATACATCATCATTAAGAGTGCCAAGAGTGCCAGAGTGCCATCCTACTTTTTTGTAGTGCCCATAATTCGTCTTTAAAACCATCCCGTTTTCTTGCCAACCATCATTCCAGCGGATAGCACTTCTCCGTGAGACTCCATGTCTTTTTGCCACGGTTATAAGCTATTGAAGTTTATACTCCTTTTTCAACTGCTCGTACAACATCTGTTTCTGGCAGCTCGTCTCTATCTGAGGCACCAACTCCGTTTTCTCGCCCTCTATCATCTTGTACGCCGCTGCCATGTGGAGGATGAGTTTGCTGCCGATGAGTTCGGCGGTGGAGTAATCGGCATCGGAGCAGAGGAATCGCCCATACATGGTCGATGCATCATTGCTCGCGGGAATACCCGCGAAAGTAGAACCTAAGCGCAGCGCGGAGAGGATGAGGGCGATGCGCTCTATCTGGATGGCCATGCGCACGACGGCGGAGTGGAAGTTCTCACCGAGCATGTCGATGAGCGCCTTGTATTCGGTGGTAAAGTGTTCTGCCAGGCGCTGCTTCTGCGCCGGTGAGAGTGACCATTCGATGCCCTGTTGGCGGCTGAGGTACGTGCATAGCCCGGCTAACTGCTGTCCCACCTGCCGGCTGATAGCGTCGGCTTGTCCGTCGGCTACGACATAACGACCATCGAACGCCTGTCTATCGCGGATGATGAGCGGCAGCAAGCGCGAGAAATAACCGTTCTCGATGCTCGTAACCAGATGATGGTACTGGCTGAACGTGCCGGTGAGCAATACAGACAACTGCGGGCAAGGAATGACCTGCATGCCTTTGACGCGGTTGTGGCTGACCTGCTCATGTTCGGCAGCCTTGCGTAGGATAGAGTTGTAGGTGGCGGCTTGCGAACGCCAAATCTCGGTGATGACCGATCCTTCGCTCTCGTGCACGTAGCCGTGACCGCCGTTCTCGTACAGGCGCTTGAAGAAAGCGGGGAAAGTGCTGTCGCCCGGGATGAGCGTGGGATAGGCAGCTTCTACGGGACGGATCATCTCCAGCGCTTGATTGGCGATACCTTTGCCGGAGGCAGCTGCAGCCAGGATGAAACATTGCAGGTTGGCGTAGTAGCGTTTGCCGGTGGGACCGTAGCGGAAGTAGAGGTTAGGCAGACAGGCGCTGGCGGCTGTGAGCGTAGCCATGAGCAGCATGTCGCGCTCGGCAGGCGTGGTGGCTTGCGCGAGCATCCGTTGGAGCGGTTCGGGCAAAGAAGGAAGGTTCAGGTACTCGACGATATGCAGATCGTCCATGTCATGGCTGTCCTGTGAGGTGACAGCCGGTAGTAAGATTTGTTTTGTCATAGTGTTAATTTGTTTGTTAAATTATCATTTCATCAATTCATCATTTCATCACCCTCTCTATAATATAGCCACACGGGTATAGCCTTCAGAGGGTTTTCGGAAACAATGCCCCTCTATATATGTAATAACACGGGTACAACCTTTAAGCCAAAAGCAACAATCTGTGACTGAAACACACACCCCTCTATATTATTGGATGTTAGGGGTGACATTCAGGCGATTGTTTAGATAGGTGAAAGAGGGTCTCGTTAAGATTTTTTAACAAAATTGCAAGGTTAAGTTTGCATTATGACTGTTGAGCCTGACTACCAGATTGATAGCAGGCATAGTTTTGCCGGTTTTCGTGCATGGCAAGCCTCAAAAACCGACAGATTTAGGTTTGATACGGGCAAAAAACAACAAAAAACTCAAAAAAAATGCATTTTTGAGTTTTTGTAAAAAAAACAGGCAGTTTTTATAGTAGGGTGCGTATGACCATCATGGACGATTATGGCGTAGCGAAAGAGACATTCTGTGCCCTGCGTAACGTGTGTCCACAGTTAGTATTGCAATTCGTCCCAGGTCTTGGTGGGGCTGTCGTCGTTGGGGAAATACAGACTAAGATAATATGAAGTTAAATGTTTGTAGTTCTTTATCATATACCTTAGATGCAGAGATGGCGGTAGAGCTTGAGCCAGAGGCGGCGGGAGTGGAGCAGGTAGCGCCAGAGGCGGGCACGGGTGAGGGGTTTGGTGCGGCCGTCGGAGGTGTGGATGGCCGAGACCTTGGCGAGGATAGCCGAGACGGGACAATGTTCCTCACCGCGGATATTGCCGTCGCCCATGAGCGTGATATGCTCGCCGCGGATAGCGTAGATGCGGTGCAGCACATAGCGCCGGTCAGCCAGTTCGGCAAGGACGATATCCCCCACCTGCAGCTGCTCGGGACGGACGAGCGTGACCGTGTCGCTGCCTCCCTCGATGAACGGGCGCATGCTCACACCCGTAGGCGTGAACTGTACCTGCTTGCCTTCTGCCACAAGGCGGGCAATCTCGGGGATGAAGATCTCGTTGGGGAGTTGCATGGGGGATTATTTGTGGTTAGTGGTTAGCGGGTGAATTGAAATAATCGTAGCAGCATTGGGCGGAGGGTTTGTCGGGCAGGCAGCGGAGCTTCGCCATAGGCGTGTGGAGCACGATGCGGCTGATGGTGTCGTGGATGCCGTCCATCGCCTCGTGAACGATCTTCAAGCCCGAGCAGGACGACAGCATATAGGCATAGCGCTGCGACGGCGCCAGCGGCAGCACCTCGTTATGCGGTGCTTGCTCAAGCTGGACGAGAGCCGCCACGCGCACTCGTTCGTTGCGGTAGCAGGGCGTCTTGCCGCTCCAGGGCGTGCCGTAGACCCACAGCTGACCGTCGTCATCGATACGCAGGACGGGATTATCGTCGTTGAGCAGGTACGCCCAATGGTAGAGGGCGAGCCATTGGCGTGCATGTGTGCTCTTGCCCGTGCCCGAATGGCCGAGGAAGAGATACGCTTTCCGCTCGTGCACCACCACCGAGGCGTGCATCTCGAGCGTGTGACGATGTGCCGTGGCAAAAGCGAAGAGGAGCATCACCGCATTATCGATGGCAAAACGTACGGCGGTAGCACTCTGACCTGACAGTACCGCCAGTCGGGCATGGCGAAAATCTTTGTCAGCCACCAACCGGCAGCACACAGGCGCTTGGGCGGTCTGGGCGATGCGGATGAGCCATTGCGCGTCCGACTGATAGACCTCCAGCCGCGGCATATCTTCCTCCGAATTATCGGTAAAGAAATGGTTGAAAGCCGACGGTTCGTCCAAGCCAGGCTGCTCTTTCACCTCCAGCGCGAACGCCGGAACGCACGTATCATCGGTCATGACGCGAAAAGGCGCCATGTTGGCCATAAGCATGAGCCACTGCTCGGGTGCATCCAAGCGGAGCAGCTCTTCGGCTATGCGATAGGTAGCGGTCATGCACGGTCCTCCTGATGTATTTTGCTCGGATGATAGGGTTCCTTGCTGTCACGCTCCAGCTGCTCGGCTATACGACGCTTGCCGCCTTTGAACATCAGGTAGCAGAACACGTAGAACGTGATGAGGATCAAGCCGGAAAGGACAGTGCCGATATTGGCCATGAACAGCAGACCGTCGTAGAGGCCGTGCAGCGTCACGGGCACCCAGAAGATGCGTGCACGGTACTTCCAGTCCATATCCTTGAAATAGAGCATCGAATAGAAATAGCCCATTGCTACGGCAAACAGGAAATGTGCCGGAACGGCAAACATAGCACGACGGATGGCTACCGACTCCCAGCAGTTGATATTGCTGAGCAGGTAGATGATGTTCTCCATGCCGGCAAAACCCATGCCGATGCAGCAGGCATATACGATGCCATCGAAGCGCTCATCAAAATACGGATTGCGCCTGAGCAGCAACCATAGCATCAGCAGTTTGGCCATCTCCTCGGGGATAGCTGCGCCCACAAACGCTTTCCACAGGGCGGTAAGGAAGAAATGCGGCTCTTGAGGTACAAGCCCCAGATAGCCTATAGTACGCTCCAGCGCAATAGCCAGAAAACCCGACAGCACGCCATAGCCCACACCACGCAGGATGAGCGAGAGCGGTTCGCGCTGGTACTTGTCCTTCAGCCAGATGTACAACACCAGCAGAAACGCCGGCAAGATGGCCGCAAAAATGATGGTAAACAGATTAGCCATAGTTATTCTTTTATCTTGTTATCCTTTATTTCCTTTCACCTTTCACCTTTCACTTTTCACCTTTCACCTTTCACTTCCTATCGTAGTCGGCAGGAATCTCTCCCCAATGTTCGGTATCCCACTTGTAGATGCGCGTCGTATAGGTGTTTGCCCTGAGCCATGCTTCGGCTTTGCCTATCATGACGAAGAGCGGCTCGGTTTGTGCATTGCGGGGCAGTTTGGTCTTGCACTTGCGCTGGCGCAACCATGCCAGGGCTGTTTGCGAATCGGTATAGAGGTTCCAGGTCAGGTTGTGCTGCTTGAGGTACGCCAAGCCGAGCACCAGCGCCAGAAACTCGCCTATATTGTTCGTGCCGCAAGGGAAAGGTCCGCGGCTGAACACCTCCGTGCCGGTATCGGCTATCACGCCGCGAAACTCCAGCACGCCCGGATTGCCCGAGCAGGCAGCATCCACAGCCAGAGCAGGCAGCAACGGCTGAGCAGAAGTGTTATATGTCTGATAAGCTCCCACGATCAATCATTTTTGTAGGGTTAATATATTGTCTGCCTTTACCTGCCACGACCGCGAAAACAGACTCGCCAGGATGAACACGATACCCAGCGAATAGAACGGATAGACCTCGAAGATCATCATGAACAGGTATACCCATAATCCTGCCAGCAGCATGTACGGCACAGGCGAAGTAGCGCGCATAGGCGAGCGAAGCACCTGCACATGCGTTACCAGCACAAGCAATATGAAGCAGCTCATAGCCACCCATCCGCCTTTGAGCAGGATGTGCAGCACCAGATTGTGGGTGGTCAGACCTTCCAGCTCGGTCTGGTACCAGAGGTCGTCATGCTCGCCGTAGCCCAATACAGGTTCGCGTTCAATCAGGCGCTTGGAGCGATCCCATATATGCGTGCGGAACGAGAAGGTCATGTCCTTCTTGAGCACATCCTGCACCACATATTCCACGCGCGGCGAAGGCGTATTCATGTCGCGAAAGACTGCCCATGTCTGCAAGCCGAAATATACGATTACCAGCAGCACCATAGCCATTACGCGCACCCAACGTGCACGCAGGTAGATGAGCGCAAACAGCGCCATGATCATCATCAGGCCCACGATAGAAGTCATCGAACCCATCATAAAAAGGGTGATGAACGATACGACGATCGTCAGCACTAACACTGCGCGGTAGATCATCCTCTGCCTGCCGTCCGATGCCGGCATGAGCGTCAGCAGCAGGCTGTTGGCAACGACGGCAATGAGCATGGCTTTGCCCATGTTGTTGTAGTTGCCGCCGAGCAGGTAATACATCTTGCCGCTCGTCTCGTAATGCCACAAGCCATCAGGACGCCACAGCACCAGTAGAAAATTGATGAAGATGAACGCCGCAAGGATGAGCGTGACCGCCTTCAAGGGAAAGATCGACTGCCGCACGACGAACCACCGGCATAGCGCCCAGAAGATGAATACATCCAGCAGGATAAGCGTGATGGTAAGCATCTGGGTGTGGGTGAACAGGCAGCTGACGTACATCGCCGCGCCATAGAGGATCATGCTCAGGTCGATGGCTGACGGCTTGCCCGGCGTACGGAGCGCCAGGATCAGGGCGATAGGTATAAGCGCAATCTTTGCTGCCAAACACAGCATATGCACGAGCGGCATGTGCCCCAGATACAGGAAGCCCCGCGCCAGCATCACCGTGAACGCCAGCACAAAGAACGCGTAGTTGAGCGCCACCGTTGAGGATACATTATATGTGGATGCTACGGGCTTCATTGGCGATGGAAGATGTTAAGAAGAGTCTGTCTTTCCCCTACGGAGAGCGCGAGCAACCATGTGGCGGCAGCCCACACAAGCGTGGTAGCCACCAGGGTAAGCAACAGCCGCCATAGCGACGCCTCGCCCGCATAACGCATCAGCCATGCTGCGACACACACCAGCAGCGTAGGCAACGCCAGCGGCAAAGCTACCTCACGCATATAGCGCCGTACGGAGATACCTGCCGAGAAACGCAAGTGAGGTATACGCAGCAGTGCGCACAGCGCTTCAAAACCTATATAGCACACAGCCAGCACGCTGATATCCGCTCCGCGTACTGCCAGCCACCAGGCTACGGGGATAGTGATGGCTTTGGTGGTATTGACCAGCAGCGAGTAGGATGCAATCTTGCCTGTAGCCTGGTTAGCCGAGTTCAATCCGAGGGTGAGCTGGTCAATTAGGCAGCCTACGAGCACCATCCGGCAGAGCAGCACGGCATAAGGCGGCACATCGCCCAGCCACAAGCGCAGTACTTCGGGCATCTCTGTCACCAGTGGTACACACACGGCGAGCATGACCAGGTAGGACACCTTGCACTCTGCCAGTGCTATACTGATCATCTTCTGCCGTTCGCCATTGCCCTCGGCACGCATCAGCTGGGGGTTCATGGCATTGAAGATAGCGGTGTAGAGGAACGCCACGGCATTGATCACTTGTTGGGCGATGCCGTAAGCCGCATTAGCCACCGTACCGAACGCACGGTTGATGATAACCGCCAATCCTTGCGTGCGGAACAGGATGCAGACGGACGAATACATCGACCACCCGATAAAGCTGCTGATATTGAGCAAGGTACTGCGCGTAACATGTTTGGGTGATAGTGCGCGCGTCTCGGCAAAGCGGTACAGCGAATAGCCGCCGATAAGCAGTATATTCAGCACCGAGATGCCCATGAGCAGGATGGCATATAGGATAAGCCTGTCGGAATGATAGCGCAGCAGCACGACGGCTATCACCAGCCTGAGCACGGCATCGATGATGTCCACAATGGAGATGTATACGATGTTCTCATGCGCTACGAAGGCTGCGCGGAAAGGTGCGCACAGAAAATTGAGCAGCAGCGTGACTGCCGACACGATATACACGACCGTAGCCGCGTGCATGCGCGCTGCATCGATAACCAGCAGATGGCGTATTACCGGCGAAGTAAGCGCCAGCAGACATGCCAGCAGCGCCAAGCCGATGATCAGGTGCAGCAGCAGCGACGAGGCAAACACCGTCCGCTGCATCCCTGCGTCAGACTGATTGCAATAGTACGACAGGTAACGCTGCGTGCTGGTGACAAGCGCGTTGGTCACAAACGAGAGCAGCGCTATCACACCCGCTACCACAGAATAGATGCCGAAATCGGTCTGCCCGAGCGCCAACAGCAACAGGCGCGTAGAGTACAAAGCCAACAACACACTCACCAGAGAACGAGTGTATTGTGCAGTCATGTTGACGGCTATGCGCTGCTGAGGGGACATCATATCGACGGGACCACGATGATTTCAGGCAACAGGATGTGATGCTTTACTTGGAGTGTGCGCCGAACAGCTCTTTCCTGCAGATCCACAGCAGTGTGAAGAGCGTGATCAGCATGGTGAAGATCACAGCTAAAGTGATATGATGCGGTCCGGCTTTCTGCATCGGTACGCTCACGTTGTGCAGCACGGCGAGCTTGCTTACATCCTGCGTCTGTGCGCGGAGGATGATAGCCTGGCGTTCAAACGCACGGCACGCCTCGGCGAGCATCGTTGCGCGCTCTTTGTCGCCTGCCTCCAGGGCAGCTTGCTGCTCGGCTTGCGTCAGGCGGAGTTGCTCGTCCAGGCCGGTGCGTAAGGCATTGAAGCGGTTGAGATGGTAATCGGTAAGGAACTGCTCCAGATTATCCAGCACGGCTTGTGCCACCTGTGCAGCCACGAGCGGGTCTTGTGCCTCGGCGCTGATGGTGATGAGCAGGGTACGACGATCGGTGGAGCAAGAGATGCATTTGTTAGCCAGATTATAGGCGTCAGCCGCTACGCCGCGCATATAGAACGGATCGGGCGTAGGCAACACCTCGCCGGGCAAAGGACGCTTCTTGCCGCGCAGAAAACGCATCACGGCCTTATGCCACGGATAGCGGTAATGCGTGGCGAGATACTCATAGTAGGTGCCGCGGAAAGCGGTATCACGCGTCATGACGGGCGTCTGAAGAATGCGGCAGATAAAATTGGTGGAACTGATAATCTGATTGTAGTCCTCGGCAGAAACGGAGTTCATCAGCTGCACGATGCCCAGATCGTAGTTCTCCGGACGGTTGAGCGTCGTCACGCGGTTCTGCTCGGCAGGACGCAACTCTTCCGGCGTGAGCGTAGCCGTGCACTCAAAATAGGTGGCTACGCTGAAAGTCAGTCCCCAGGTGGCTATCAGTACGGCAGGAATAAACCAATAGAGGAATATACGCTTGGCGTGAAGCCGCTCACGCATTGCCGACCAGTCGAATACTTCAAATTCTTGCATATATGTTCGTTTGTTTCAGATTTCCTGTTTCAATCGTTTGGACGCAGACAGGGACTATTTGTCCAGCTGCTCGTAGATGGAGTTCTTGCTTTGGAACTCGGGCACCAGCTCCTTCATCAGTTTCACGGACGGGAACGCCATTCCTTTGCGCGCCGAGTCAATCAGCCGGTCAATCTTCACAGCCATCTCGTCATAGTCGTTCTCACGCACCTTGGCTATCATGATCTTCTCGTTGGCGGTAGGCAGCGTCAGCTCTTTCTGGTTAAGCAGTTCCTCGTAGAGCTTTTCGCCCGGACGCAGACCGGTATAGGTGATCTGGATGTCCTTGCCCGGTATATATCCCGCCAGACGGATCATGTTCTTTGCCAGGTCGGCTATACGTACGGGTGAGCCCATGTCGAAGCAGAAGATCTCTCCGCCATTGCCCAGCGTGGATGCTTCCAGCACGAGGCAGGAGGCTTCGGGGATGGTCATGAAGTAGCGAATGATATCGGGGTGCGTGACCGTCACGGGACCTCCGGCTGCGATCTGCTTCTTGAAGAACGGCACGACGCTGCCGTTGCTGCCCAGCACATTACCAAAGCGCGTAGTGATGAACTTGGTGACAGGCGTATCGCTACCGGCAGCTTGCTTCGTGAGCTTGCGGAACAGCGATTGTACATATATCTCCGCAATACGCTTGGACGCTCCCATGATGTTGGTGGGGTTGACAGCTTTATCGGTAGATATCATCACGAACCGTTCTGCATGGTACGCCACAGCCAGGTCTGCCACATTCTTTGTGCCCAGCACATTGGCAAGGATAGCCTGCGTAGGATACTCCTCCATGAGCGGCACATGCTTGTAGGCAGCAGCGTGGAAGATGACCTGCGGATGATATTCCTCGAAGGTCTCTTTGAGCATGTTGTAGTCCCTTACATCGGTTATAACGCGCGCATAAGGCTGCTTGGGGAAGAGGTTGGCCAGATCCAGACTGAGGTCGTGCAACGGCGACTCAGCCAGCTCCGCCAGAACCACCAGGCGGGGATTGTATTTCGATACCTGCCTAACTATCTCGCTGCCGATGGATCCGGCAGCACCGGTAACCATCACTACCTTGTCGCTGATCACCTGACGGACATTCTCGGTATTGATGTGGATGACAGGACGTTCCAGCAGGTCTTCCACCTTGATGGACTCGATGCTACCGATCTTGGTCTGCATCTCTTCGCCCTCCTCATCCTCATGAAAATCGGTAAAGTAAGGCGTGGTAAGGATGCGGATATTGTTATCCAGAAATACCGCCAGATCGCGCGAAGGAGTAATCTCTTTCATCTTCATCGGCGATACGATAATGTCCTGCACCTCTTTGGCTTCCATGATGCGGATGAGGCGTTCGTCCTTGACGTATACCTTGAGTCCGAGCAGGTCATGGCGCACATTATCCGCGGCATCGGCGATGAAGCCTACAGGACGATACGGACTATCCATGTTCGAATTGAGCATCTTGGCTATAGCCAGTCCGGCAGATTGCGTGCCATAGACCATCACAGGTCGCGTGCCGGGAGCATGGTGGGACATGTATTCGAAACTCAGCTTGACCGTTACGCGCCAGCAAACGAGCAGCACGATTGCCACAAACATGTAGATGTACAGGATAGAGTTGAAGAACAATCCCGTGGTAGAAAACTCCTTGATGACGATATTGAACGCGGCAGGCAGAAAACTGGCGCACACTACCGACAGCACAATCTTCGTAGCATCGATGAACGTGGAGAAACGCAGGATGCCCGAATAGGTATGGAACACCCAGAAGAAAAACGTTTGCAGCACCATGAGGATGGCTGCTTGTTTCCAAACCTCAAGGATACTTCCCTCCACGCGCATGGTAACGAGCGTGTGACCGATCAGGTAACTGATCATGTATGCGATGAGCGCCAACAGCAAATCAATGAGCAATACTCCCCATTTGGGCAGGTACGTAATGTTCGTTACGTGGGAGAAAATATCCGAACGCTTGATGTCCTTGAAAAAGTTGGTCTTATATATCTTCATGACAGTTCGCTTAGGAAATGATGGAGTAATTTGATTTGCTCCGGGCGATTGAACTTGGTACGGGCGCATTCCAGACAGTTGCGGCGGATCTGTGCATATTCCTCGGAAGAAGTGTCGATAGAGCGGATAGCACGTATCAGCCCCTCAAAATCCGATGCGGGAACTACCCAGCCGAGCCGGTTATCTAATATGATCTTTGCTCCCTCGCCTTCGCCTGAGAAAAGGATAGGCAGACCGGCTGCCATCGACTCGTAGATCTTCGACGGCACAGCTCCGTAGATATGCTGCACAAGGGGTATGAGCGTACAATCGGCTTTGGCGAGTAGGGCAGGTATATGCTCGCGTTTGGCAGTGCCGTGATAGATGATGCCCCTATTGGGATTGGCAGCCAGGAAGGCTTCAATCTTCTTCTGTTCACCTCCGGCACCGTAGATATGGAACTCAGCGTTCATTTCGGCGAAGTTCACTTTCTTGCATATCTCTGATACGCCTTGCGCATAGCCAAGCAGGCCTGCGTACATGATTTGCAGCGGTGCTTTTGGGGCAGGTTTTTTTGCCTCGCAGAAGCGCGACGGATTGACGCCGTTGCGGAAGAGATAGGTGAGCGGAGCACCATGTTCGCTCAGGTAATTGACAATCTCCTCCGATTGTCCCATACACAGGCAACTATGCCTGTACAGGAACGCTTCGATGCGCTCCAGCCAGCGGTAGAAGAGGCTGTCGCCTTTGATAACATGCAGTTCTTTGGCAGTGAGCGGCCACAGGTCGGAGATGTTCAATATCAGCTTTGTGCGCGACCATTTGGCAAGCAGGTAGCCGGAGTAAGCCAACGAGAGAGGAGGCGACTCAACAATCAGAAAATCATTTTTCCGGCGACGGAGATAACGCAAGCTGAACAGCACCGTGAACGAGAAAGAAAGCATACTGACGATACGTGGGAAGATGCGCCGCGAATTGGACGCAAACAGAGGATAGCGTATAACCTCCAAGCCGTCAAGCTGCTCGCGCAGATGCCACTTGCCTTTGTATTCGGGAAAAATCTCGCCGGTGGGATAATTAGGCATTCCTGTCACGATAGATACATCCGCGCCAAGCTCCTTCAGCCCCAAGCACATCTCATACAGACGGTTTTGGGGTGCTCCCATCTCGGGTTTATAATATTGAGTAACTACTGTAATCCTCATGAAAAAACTATATGCCGTTAACGTCACACAAGCACATAAGAGGGCAAAAAAGTCCTCTTGTTTTCAAAATCGCTACAAAGTTACTAAAAATTTTTGAAAAATGCAAATAATATTGCAATTTTCTTCAAATCTTCTGCTATTCTTTTTATTCTGCAAGCAAAATGTCCACAATTCGCTCTGCAGTGTGTCCGTCCCAGAGGGGTGGAATAGCCCCTTTCTTCCACTCGCCGGCGTAGAGCTTTTGCAATGCCGGCGGGATAGCTGCCGGGTTCGTTCCGATCAGTTCGTTGGTGCCCACGGTACATGTCTCCGGACGCTCGGTATTGTCGCGCAGCGTGATGCACGGCACGCCCATGACCGTGGTCTCTTCGGTTATGCCGCCCGAGTCGGTCACTACGGCACGGCTGCGTTCCACCAGGTAGTTGAACTCCAGATAGCCCATCGGCTCGACGATATGCAGGTTGGGCAGACGTTTTTTCAGTCCTTCGGCATCACCCCACAGGTCGTAGAACAGGCGTGCGGTACGAGGATGGATGGGGAAGATGATAGGTTCGCCCTTAACGTGGTCGACGATAGCTTCTATCGTGGCACGCAGATGGACCTGTTCATCCACGTTGGCAGGGCGATGAAGGGTCATCACCACATAGCGCTTGTCTTGCAGATGAATCTCATCGTAGATAGCGGGCTTGACGAACCGCGCACGGTTAGCCAGGAGCGTATCAATCATCACGTTGCCAACAAAATAGATCTTGCCGTACCGTCCGTTGCTTTGCTCGCCCAGGTCAGCGCGTACGCCGCCCATCTTCACCAGATTGGCATTCGCCACATCGCTCGTGGTAAAGAAGTAGTCGGCAAGGGAGTCGGTCACCATTCGGTTGATCTCTTCGGGCATCGTCAGGTCCCAACTGCGGATACCGGCTTCCACATGCGCCACTTGGGTGTTGAGTTTTTTCGCCACAATAGAGCAAGCCATGGTGGACGTCACATCCCCCACAACCATCACCAGATCAGTAGGATGCGCAATGAGGTCTTTCTCGAACGCCACCATGATGTTTGCCGTCTGCTCGGCTTGCGTGCCGCCTCCGCAACCCAGGTTGATATCCGGACGCGGGATGCCCAGCTCCTCAAAGAACGTATCGGACATGTTCTGGTCGTAGTGCTGACCGGTATGAACGAGGCGGTAACAGATGTCACGGCCGGCATCTTCGGCTCGGCGAATAGCGCGTATCAACGCCGCTATCTTCATAAAGTTCGGGCGCGCGCCCGCGATAAGAGTGATATGCATGAGTTATTCTGTTTTCAATGTGTTGTAGATGTCTGTATAGGTGTCGGCTATCTTTTGCCAGTCAAAACGCATGGCGCTTTGCCTGCAGCGGGTAGTCAGGGCTGCGTAGTTGGTATGGATGTCCAGTACGCGCTGTGATATCGCTTCAACGTCGTCAGGCGGTACGGCATAGCCCACCTCTCCGTCTGCAAACCAGCCGTCAAACCCTTGTCCGCGCGTGTAGATGACGGGTAGCCCCTGACTCATCGCTTCGGCATATACCAATCCGAAGGTTTCCCACAGCGACGGCATTATAAAGATGTCGTTCTCCCGCATGATGTCGCGCACCTTTTCCGGCGGAGCGGGAGGCATATATCGGATATACGGGCGGCTGTCGGCAATATGGGCATATTTCTTGTCAATAATTTTGCCTACTATGGTCAAACTGACTTGATGATCGACAGACAGCTTGTCGCAGACGCGTAGGAGCATGTCTATATTTTTCATGTGCATCAGTTTGCCTACATATATCAGACGAATAGTATTCGGGTCGTACGAATGGTCGGGCGCCTCATCAAGAAAAATAGGATTGATGCCGTTGGGGATGACTACCGCTTTCTCTTCTATTGCCTGACGCATGCGTGCCGGTACATAGCGGCTTAACACCGTTTGCTTGTACGCGGGAGAAAGGAATACAACCTTTTTGGCGTGTTGTAGCACTTTCCACCCGATGGGCATCAGATGTTTCATGTATCGGAAGAATGTGTTGACATCCGTATTGCGAACCGCAACGATGTAGGGGATGTGCTGTTCCTTCCATAACTGATAGGCTGCGTACCCGCTGGAAAAAAGCGTGTGAGCATGAATGAGGTCAATGCTATCCATCCGTATGGATGAGTGCAGATGGCGTTGGATGAACCGTTGCTTCGGGAAAAACAACAGACGCTCAATAGGGGAGAAAGCCTTACTCGCGACGATAATATTTTTGTCATCTTCAGGCTGTGCAGCTACATTGACGTTATCTGCGACATATACCTGATTGACAATACCTCTATCTTCCAAAGCCTGAAACAAACTTCGGTAGATAGATGAATTGTAATAATCCGGCGCGAGTTGTAGAACCATGCGGGTGTTGTTATAGTGTCAGTTTGTAATAATTTTGTACAGCCGCTATCTGGCGGTCGTTGCCATGCTCGTATACATTGGCGGTGGACAGTTTGTCCTTGTCTGCCGCCAATACGGGCAGCGGAAGCCAGCGCTTAGGCGGATGTACAACGCTTGTCCCCTGCTTGATAGCCATCACATTGAGCCATACATCGTCGGCGTTAGGGCAGAGCTGCAAGGCGGTGTGAATATCTGTGGTATCGCCGTGCAGACAGCCTGCGGGGAACAGCGTGCCTCCTCCGCTGCAGAAAAAGAAAGGTCCGTCCATGCTATTGTTCCGCCATTCCAGGTACGGGCGGATAGTACCTGAAGCGTCATATTCCTTGCCGTGAGCGTACGGAGCAACAATAGCTTCAGGATGAGTCAGGTGCGTTTGCCAGACATCCTCAATCATGTGTGGCGGATAGATGATGTCGTCATCTGCGGTAAGAAGCATATCAAGGGGAAACTCCTTGAGCGCGTACAGGTATTTGCGGTGTGAACGGTAGTCTTCGTCCACAAAGCGTATTGTCAGTCCGCGGTCTTGCAACGATACCAGCTGCTCGGGCAAGTCGGATAGTTCGTTAGGGAACTGCAGCCTGCTCAGCCAAAGGATGATCATATCAGGCTTGTGTGTTTGCCTGAGAAGCGATTCGATCGTTATCCACACATAGCTTATCCGTGCAGGGAAAGACGACAGACTGACTATCAGTCGGCTTTCGGCGTTGGTCTCTTCCATCGTTCCTCTGCCTGCCTTGGATGCCGTCACGCGGTAATAGGCGGGCAATACTCGGTTGGCTGTTGTCCGGATTACCCAACGCCTGAGCGATGCCCAACGCAAGAAGGGCAACTGCAAGCTACGTAAGGTAGCGGAGTATCGGTTTGTAAAGAACGACGTCATGCCTGAACAGGTATAGATGATTGAGCAAACGAATTGAACATGGCGTTACACCCCACAAACAGGCTTGCCATAAACGCCCATGTATGCACTTTGGCCAGGTGACCGCTATCGATGAAGAACGATGTGCCGAGACAGATGATCAGCAGCATAAAGTACCGCATCGTATCGCGTCCGCCGCGACGGGCTATATGGAAAGCATGTACAAAAAGGAGCAGAAAACCGGCGAAGATGATTACGCCGTAGTTCACCGCCACCTCCAGCAACAGATTGTGCGGAGCAGGGATGGCTATGCCGTACTCTTTGCCCATCACGATGGGGTAGTTGCCCACGCCTATGCCGAACAGATACGAGTCGCCTAACGCCTGCAGACCTACCACAATGTTCTCCAATCGACCGGAATCATGACCGCCTTGTGCTGTCAGACGCTCAGCCAGAAACTCAAACTGACTGGCCAGCACAAAGATCCCTACCAGTGCCGCCACGCCTGCTGCCACGAGCATCAGGATGCGGTGGCGACCCGAGCGGAGATAGTAGTAGGCAAACAGCATTCCACTTGCAAGCAGGCACAGCATCGCACCGCGTGACGCATTCCTCAGTATAATATACGCCAGGATACCCCATATGGCAAGGCTCAGCAGACGCTTCCATTGCTCACGGGCATATAATACCGCATAGAGTACAAACGGCAGACAGAAACAGATAACCTGGTTATAGGCATTCAGGTTGCCGAAAGTGACGGAAGCAAAACGCCGTTCCATCTGCGTGTAACCGAAATTCATTACCTCGCCCGACTCCTGCACCGAGATGGGCAGGTGGATATCCGTGACGAACTCAAACATCGCTACAGGGATGGTCAGCATGATCATCCCTATCCATCCGGCAAGGATGCTTTCTACAGGTCGTTTGGCGCGGGAGGCAAACAGGATAATTTCAAAAAAGAATGTGATGTGCACCACCAGGTAGACGCACTGCTTGAGGCTCTCCGTCAGGTCACGCGCCACGCGTAGGGACAGCACTGTCCATCCTATCCATACAAGCAGGAAAAGCCCTTCGTAAGCGTAGTCGCGCAAGTCTTTTATGCTCTTGAAGGCAGCAAAGATGGCAATGGGAAAAGCGCAAATAGCCAGCACGCGTGCCGGTTGCAGTCCGCGTCCCAGACCGCCTGCTGCCATCAGTAGCAGAAGCAGGAAGATCAGTGCGTCATATACATTGATGCGCTTTAACATGCTTCCTCCTTCCTTTCGCTTTCTGCCGCTTTGTGCCCCCATAGTTCGCTGATGGTTACTTGCGGCCAGCGCCAGTTCTGGTAGCATAACTGTGCGATGCCTGGAGCGAGGATCAGTCCCCAGATGCCACACTCAAGCGGGAAGAGCAGGATGTAGGTCAATACCAGCGTCACGCCGGCAGTGATTACCGACGGCATCATGAACGGCACCTCGTTCTTTGCCAGAATGAACCCCCAGGCTATTACATGATTGCGCTCCAGCAGATGGATAAGCAGCAGTACGGCAAACATGCCGGTAGGCAGAAACATCGTCTGGCTGCCAAGCAATCTGAGTAGCGGGTTGCCCAACAGCAGCACACCGCCGCCCAACAATCCGAACACAGCCAGCAACGCCAGCACACTGCGCAGGTAGATGCGCCGCAGTGCCGCGTTGTTGCATTCAATCCTGTACTGGGCTATCTTCGGAACGAACGACTGGTAATATACGCTGCCCATGCGGGCGATGATGTCGGTTACCTGGAATGTGATGCCGTAACTGCCCATCAGCGCCAGCGGCAGGACAGCACCGCCTACCAGCGTGCCGAACTTGTAGATGAGGAAGCCCGCTATACTAGTGACGCCTAGTTTGACGGCATTGGGCAGGATGGCTGACAGGATATCTTTGTCCGACTGCTCTGCCGTAGCATTGCGCATGGCTTCGCACAGTTCGGGACGGAAGAATACGCGATATACGCAAACTCGCCGTACGATGGTGCTGGTCAGTTGACTGGCTACAATGGCTATCAGCCCCCAGCCTGCATACAGTAGCGCTATAGCAAGCAGGATGTAGGTCAGTTGCCCTACGATGTTGATCTGTTGCATCTGCCTGACCATCCCTTTGCCGGTCATCAAGGCGTCGTAGTAGAAGGTGTACAGGTTGAAGCAGTTGATGCCGATCAGTAGTACCCACGCGATGATTACTTCCTGCGTGCTGCCCGAATATTGTCGACAAATGTATACGATGTAGGCTGTGCCGGCTGTAGCCAGTACCAGCAATACGATAAGCGCCATGCTACGGTAGAAACGACGCATGGCGGCTATGGTGGTGTTCAGCAGCCCGTAGTTGATGTCGGAACAGCTGAGATCGGTGTTCATGCCCTGCTTTTGCAGCGAGGTGGCACCGGAAAAGATGTAACTGATGTTGCGTGAGAAAGAGGGCTGAAAGCCAAAATCCAACAAGGCTACCAGCGAGGTGATGATCTGGAAAATGTTCCATATACCTACCGTCTCTGCCGGCAGTTTGATCAGGATGAACGGATAAAGCAGAATACCCGCACCTATCGTAAAGACGGTAGCGGTGTAGCTCCACGCCAAGTCGCGTTTGCCTATATTCTCCACGCCTTTGCTCATCCTCTGTAGCTTATGCCAGTAGCATTTTCCACTCCTCGCGTGTATACCGGAATCCTAATCCCAGGGATACAAGTATAAGCATTGCAGCCACAAACAGCATTCTTTTCGGCCCTGCCGGAAGCTCGGACACACTGGCAGCACTCAGTACGGCAAAGGCGGGTGTGCGCTCTTGCAGTTTGGCTTCTGCAGCCATCTCTTGCTTCAGAAAACTCTCGTAAGCCGTCCGTTTGGTGTCTCTGTCGTCTGCCAATAGTTGTGCTTCGGCTTTGTAGCGCTCCAGTTGCATGTCGTTATGACTGTCTACATATTGGATGTAGCGGTTGGCTGCCTCTTTGTACTCTGCATAGCTGATCTGCTTCATCTGCTCATAGTAGGCTACGTCCTGCCGAGCTTTCTGCGTGCGATAGGCGGTCACATGTTCCTGCAAGTGGGCACGAACAGTATCTGCTATCAACGCCGCTACCAGTTTGTCCTGATCTTTTACGGTGATGGTGATCACGTCGGTCTTTATATCCACCGAGCAGACGATATTTGTCCGCATCAATGTTACGGCGTTCGTCTGCTTCTTGTTCAGCCAGAACGGGTCTGCTATGTTCGGATCACTACCCGGTCGACCGCCTTTCTTGGGTTTGCGAACCAGATAGGTCAACTTGACTATCTTGTACTTCAGTATTTTCCACCAAGGGCGGCGGATGTAACTGTCCAGATACGTATAGTAGTCACCGTTATACAATGCGTCAGAGGTCTGTATCTGCACGTCAAACAGCCCCACAAGGAATGGCTGGCTCTTTACCACGTCGGGGTACAAGGTGGAGCGAATGGCATCCTCGCCGCCGGCATCGCCCACGTTAAAGCCAAAACTGCTTGCCAGCGAACCAAGTGATCCCAGACTGTTGCCGCCTGTCTCCGGAGCAAGTGTCACACGGCTTTGCCAATAGCGCGGCACACTGAAAATAAGTGCGGTGCTCAATACAAATGTGATGCCCCATGCCCAGAAAAAAACCTTACGCTTAGCCCATATTTTCTGCCACATTGTGCCTATGCCGGTTGTTGTGTTCTCTTCCATCTCACATGCATGTTTAATTATTTGCTGCTACTGCTACTATTGTTATTCTTTGTGGCATTGATGATGAGCGTTGCCATGGTAGCTGCTACACTCGCCAGCGATGCACTGGCGGACGCTATGCTTACCCATTGGGTAGCGTTGCTGGCCTGGCGTTCGGGTTTGCTCGGTACGACGATCTCGCAGCCAGGCTGAACCTTGCCGCCACGGGTAGGATGCACCTTGCCGTTGGCGTAGATGATGTACGCCTTGCATTTGCGTGCCTGGTTGCTGTAACCGCCGGCCTGGTCGATGTAGTAGCGTGCTTTCTTGCCCTTGAGGTAACTTACCGTGTTCGGGTAGAGCACTTCGCCGTTGATCTTCACCGTATTGTTGATGGTCGGGATGATCAGCACATCGCCTTCGCGCAGCGTGATATCTTCATCACTGCCGCGGTTACGCATCGCCTCTTCCAGGTCGATACCTACCCAGTAGGTGTCGCCCAGATCCAGCTTGTCGGCATTCACGCTATCCTTGGCTGAGGCAGCTTTGTTCATCTTTAGCAGCTGGTCGCGACGCAGTTTCTCCTCTTCGGTCATACGGCGTTGCAGACGAGCACCGGCAGTAAAAGCGTGGCTGCTCAGTCCGCCGGCCTGCAGCACCAGGTCGGACAGGCGGTCATCCTGTGTCCGCATCGTGTAGGTGCCCTCAAACAGAACCTCACCCTGAACGCGTACATTCATCTGCTGGCCGAAAGCGGGGCTGCGGCGCACGAACACTTCATCGTACGGCTCCAGCAGAAAACCGTGTTCATGCAGTCCGAGGCTGTCGTTCAGTTCCACGGTGAACAGCTGCGTCTTGATCTGCGTCTCTTCCTTGGCTTTGGGGTCAATCACGCGGCGCGCTATGTCCACCTTGCTCAGCGATGCTTTGTCGGTCAAGCCGCCGGCACGAAGGATCAGATCTTCCACGCTCTCGTTATGCGCATAGGCGAAGGTGTCCGGCTGGTACACCTCGCCGTGGATGAGCACATATAGGTGATCCAACTCGTTCTTGCGTGAGGGAACAAACAACTGGTCTTCGTTCTTGAGCTCTATATCCTCGGCTGTGCCGTTCAAGATGCCTTGCAGGTCGATGGCGAGCGCCAGATAGGTGCGATCCAGTTGCATGCGGTAGAGCACGGCGCGCGAGGCAGAAGCATCTTCGCTCAGTCCGTCGGCTGCCTCTACGAGGGCACGTACCGTCAGGATGTTCGCATCCAGTCCGTAGAAGCCCGGACGGAACACTGCTCCTTGTATCTCCACGGTGTTCTTCAGTCGCGGCAGGATAGCTGCTACCTCGATAGAGTCGCCGTCCATCAGTCGGAACGAACCGAAATCGGCGTTGCGGATGGTGTGGAACGATTGTGCTCCGGCGTTACGGCGCTGTACGCGCACGGCGTCGGTGTACGCTTCACCGCTGAAGCCTCCGGCATAGTACAGCAATCGCTCCAGACTCTCGTCCTGCTTCATCTCGTACTTCATCGGACGCTTCACCTTGCCGCTGATCTCCACCAGGGCGTTGTAGGTGTTCACAATCACCACGTCGCCGTCCTCCAGTCGTACGTCGCCGTCCAGGATGCCATCCATCAGGTAGCTGTACAGGTCAATCTCGCTGAGCAGCTGGTTCTGACGGAATACGCGGATAGTACGCAGCGTACCTCCGTCGGTGATGCCGCCGGCTATGTACAGAGCGTTCATCACGTTGGCGAAAGCCGACAGCTGGTACGCACCCGGTGTGGTCACTTCGCCCATCACGTTCACCGTGATGCTGCGCGTCTGACCCAGACTGAGCATGATCTGGCTGCCCTGGTAACGCGTGCCGATAGTGTTCTTCAACCGGCGTGTAGCTTCCAGGATAGTTAGTCCGCCCAACTGCACCGGTCCGTAGCCGTCGATAGTGATCGTGCCGTCCGGACTGAGCGTAGTGCGCAGATTGAGTTGTCCCGCACCGTAGATGTCGATGATCACCTCATCACCCGCACCCAGCTTGTAGTTTTTCGGCGTGGCTTGGTTCATGTTCGGATTGAATTGTGCATCCGGCGAACGGAAGATGTCCTGTCCGAACACTTTGGTCTTTGGCTCTTCCTCCGCCATAGGCATGCCAAACATCTGCTGCACGATCATCTCGGCTTCGTTCTGTGCTGCCGGTTGTGTCTCGCCGTTATTGGTGCGGCGAACCGTGTTGATGTTCGTAGGCTGCATGGTGCCGGTTGCGGTGGCTTGCTGCATGGCATTTACCTGCTTACTCACGCGCTGCAGTTGCTCTATCGTGGCGCCGTCGCGTAGGAGTTGCTTGGCTATCTCCTGTTCAGTCATGCCCTGCTCGTGCAGCGAGATGGCGGTCTGCACCACCTGCTGGTCCGTCAGCGCATACATCGCCAGCGGAAGCAGCAGAGCCATGGCTATTGTTCTTATTCGGTTCATGTCTGTTAGCTTATATCTCGTGATGTTAGTCTCGTTGGAAAATATCTCGGGTATACACTTTGTCCTTCACATCGTCCAATACGCTATCGTAGCGGTTGGCTATGATGGCTTGGCTCTCGCGCTTGAAGGTATCCAGGTCGTTCACCACCAGGCTGCCGAAGAAGGTCGAGTGGTCTTGCAGCGTAGGCTCGTAGATTATCACTTGTGCGCCTTTGGCTTTGATGCGCTTCATCACGCCCTGGATGCTCGACTGACGGAAATTGTCCGAGTTCGACTTCATGGTCAGCCTGTACACGCCTATCACACACTTCCTCTCCTGCGAGGCATCGAAATCGCCGCGGTGGTAATAGTCGTAGTAGCCGGCTTTGGCAAGTACACGATCGGCAATAAAGTCCTTGCGTGTCCGGTTGCTCTCCACGATGGCGCCAATGAGGTTCTCCGGCACGTCGCTGTAGTTGGCAAGCAGTTGCTTCGTATCCTTTGGCAGGCAGTAGCCGCCGTAACCGAACGAAGGGTTGTTGTAGTGCGTGCCGATGCGCGGGTCCAGACAAACGCCGCTTATAATCTTCTGTGTATCCAGGCCTTTCATCTCGGCGTAGGTGTCCAGTTCGTTGAAGTAACTTACACGCAAAGCCAGATAGGTGTTGGCAAACAGCTTGACGGCTTCTGCTTCGGTGAAACCCATATACAGGGTGTCGATATCCGGCTTCAGCGCTCCGGCTTGCAGCAAACCTGCAAACGTCTCGGCTGCGGCTTTGAGGCGCTCATCCTCCATGTCTGTGCCTACGATGATGCGCGAGGGATAGAGATTGTCGTACAGCGCCTTGCTCTCACGCAGGAATTCCGGCGAGAACAATATGTTCTTGCTGCCCGTCTTTTTGCGGATACCTTCAGTGAAGCCTACCGGCACGGTGGACTTGATTACCATTATCGCTTCCGGATTGGCTTGCATCACCAGCCGGATGACCGTCTCCACGGCGGATGTGTCGAAATAGTTGCGCTGCGGATCGTAGTTAGTCGGAGCGGCTATGATGACGAACGAGGCATCCCTGTACGCGGCTTCGGCATCCAGCGTAGCGGTCAGATTCAGCGTCACCGCCTCTCCGTCGGCTGTCTTGCCTTCGCCACGCAGGTAGCGCTCGATATATTCGTCCTGGATGGGCGACTCATGGCGGTTAAGCATCGCTACCTTCTCAGGCACGATGTCTACCGCCACCACTTCGTTCTTTTGTGCGAGCAATGTGGCTATACTCAGTCCCACATATCCCGTTCCGGCTACTGCTATCTTCATTATAGTCTTGCGTCTACTAATTCGCGACTTACAAATCCCTTGACATCGTATATTACGGCACCCTGATCGCGGTATTTCTTAAAGTCAAACGTCTTGAACTGCTCATGACTGACGCATGCAATCACGGCTACGTAGTTCTTCTTCGGGTCTACGGCAGGAATAAGATCCTTGCCGTACTCGTGTTTAACTACTGCCGGCGATGCCCAGGGATCGTAGATGTCTACCTTGCAGCCGAACTCTTCCAGTTCCTCGGCTATATCCACCACTTTCGTGTTGCGGCAGTCAGGGCAGTTCTCCTTGAACGTCACACCCAGGATCAGTACGTTCGAGTCCTTGATCTTGTGGTCCTTTTGGATCATCAGTTTCAGGGTTTTGTGTGCAATGAAATTGGCAATAGAGTTGTTCACGGCACGGCCGGACAGGATTACCTGCGGGTCATAACCCAGCGCTTTGGCTTTGTGGGCAAGGTAGTACGGGTCTACCGAGATGCAGTGACCGCCTACCAGTCCGGGTTTGTATTTCAGGAAGTTCCATTTCGTTCCGGCAGCCTCAATCACATCGTTGGTGTCGATGCCTACGCGGTCGCAGATCAGGGCCAGCTCGTTCATGAACGATATGTTCACGTCGCGCTGACTGTTCTCCACAGCCTTGGCGGCTTCTGCCACTTTCATATTCGGCGCACGGTGCGTACCATTCTCCAGGATGCTGTTGTACAGTGCGTCCACCAGGTCGGCTACCTCAGGTGTCGACCCCGAAGTAATCTTCTTGATTTTTGTCAGCGTGTTCACCTTGTCACCCGGGTTGATGCGCTCGGGGCTGTAACCGCAGAAGAAATCTACGTTGAACTTCAATCCGCTCTCTCGCTCCAGTACCGGCACGCAGTCCTCCTCCGTGCATCCGGGATAGACGGTCGACTCGTAGATGACTATGTCTCCTTTGTTCAGCGTTTTGCCTATCAGTTCGCTGGCGCTCAGTAGCGGCGTCAGGTCGGGCGTGTTGAAGCGGTCGATAGGAGTCGGCACAGTCACGATGTAGGTGTTTACTTTCTTCAGTTCCTCGCGGTCGGAGGTCAGCGTCAGACCTACCTTGTGCGTTGCTTCGTACAGGTCTCGTGCCTGCTTCATGCCCACCAGGTCGGCTTCCAATGTGTGGTCTTTTCCTGCCTGCAGCTCGGCAACGCGAGGCTCATAGATGTCAAAACCTACCACACGGTATTTCTTTCCATACTCAATAGCCAACGGCAGACCTACATATCCCAAGCCTACCACGGCAATAATTCGATCATTAACGTTCATATATCTTTTTGTTTTTAATTTTTTTTCTCACTTCTAACAACTCTGCTCCCCAACAGCGTTACTCATCAACACGCAGTACCCTACGCGCAGCGCATATACGTATATGCGCAGAGCAAAAAGCCAACAAAGATAGCAAAAAAAAACGAGAAAAGCAAATTTTCCCGTCTTTTTTTTCATTTTTTTAGCGATTATTGCGCTTTGTGCTCACTCAACAGCGCAGCTTACCAATGGTGTGCTGCACTGCCCTTATCGGTTAAACAGGTTGAAATGCAACCGCCTGCGGAGTTTCAGCCCTGTGGGCACTACAGTTGCCTGCAGGTCGGAGTGGTCACCGGTCAGCGTGCCGTCTTTTGCCTCGCGGATATTCGTTATCTCCAGATGGCTGAAGTTATCCAGCGCTTTGATGTGCTCGAAGATGGCTTCCACGGTGTTGTACAGCGCTTTGCCCTTGCTATAATCGGCTTTGCAGGCAAAATTGATGATGTTGCGCTCCACCAGATCCAGCGTTTGCTCCTCATGCTCGGGCGTATAGATGGCTATGGCAAAGCCGCCTTCCGAACGCAGGAACTTCATGCTGGGTATGTCCGTCAGGCCGTCACCGAAATATATCATGTGCCTGAACGGTATACGCCGTTCGCTCATCGCCATGTAGTTGTTGATCTCTCGGTTGTCGCTTATTCGCTCAACGCCCTTGTTAATCATCGAGATGATCTGTATCTTCGAGGTGAAGTCAATCGCAGCTGCAGGCCACATGGCACGCCCCTCGTCGTCGTACATAAAGCGGTTGGCGTAGATGTGCTTGAATTCATGCGCAATAGGCGAACCTTCTATCATCTCCGTCAGTCCCGACGAATTGATATAGTGCTCCACTTGCAAACCCATCTGTTCGCCTAACTGCCGCGTCAGCTCAAACCATTCGCGAACGCCTTTGAACAGCGGTATGCTCGCTCCGAACTTTGCAAACGACTGGCGCGTGATGGGGATAGGATGCTTGGGGTTGTTCGATTTGTCAATCATCATCTTCATCATGCATAGTATCTCCGAGGCATCCTGTTTCTTGCTTATCGCGCGGCACTCGCGCCAGAACTCGTCCTTGTCAGTCACGCCTATCTCCTTCAGGAAATCATATTCTTGCATGTTGCCGGGAGCCAATGTCCCGTCAAAGTCGTAGATCATTGCTACGATAGGTTTTTTCGTGTTCATGGTTCTGTGATTTTGATGCGAATGGTAAAATTTTATGCAAAATTACGAAAAAAATGCACATTTGCAAATTTCTCGAAAAAAATAGCAATTTATTGTATTTTGTCATTTTTTGAATGCTTTAGGATGCCGGTCACACAGAGCGAGGAATGGACAATATTCGCTGCAATCTTTCTCTATGCATCGCGGATAGTCTGTTTCGCGCAAAATGTCGCCTACCATAGTCTTTACAACGGACTCGATATCCTTATGCATGGCTTTGTCGTACGTGACGGGCTGTCCGTCCAGTTCGACGCGGGTGTGTGCCTTTTCGTTACACAGGTCTTGGGCTGCGAAATACAGGTGTGGCTCAATGCTCTGCTTGCTGTCCTCGCTGAATGCCACGAAGCTGTAGAGCAGCGTCTGCCGTACGTAATCCTTCCCGTCGTTGGTGCAGAGTTTAGCCATCGTGTCACTCATCTTGTCTTTTTTATATTTGCCGCTCTTGTAGTCGACGATGCGCGTCTGTGCGGGCATCCCGTGCAATCCGCCTATGCGGTCCATGCGGTCGATGCGTCCTCCTATGGTTACCTGTATATCGCGTTTCGTCTTGTCCTGCTCCAACGGACATGTGACGGTGGCAACCTTCTTTTTCTCCAGCAGCACGATAGACAGTCCTCTGGCGGCATCCTTGGCATCGCGTTGGAGCAAACGTTGCAGATAATGGTCAATGGCACTATTCTCCATCGTGTGTTCGTCGTAGATGTAGATAGAATTTGCGCCCTCATGATGCTCCATGTACTTCTTGTTCATCCGCCTATAGGCTTCCACGATGGCTTCATGCCGGTGTTCGGGCGTATTGAACGCTTCTATCCGGTTCGGCAGGATATAATCGTCGGGAGAGCAGTTTTCCGCGATTAGCTTGGTATAGATATAGTGCATCGCTTCATGCACAAACGTGCCGGTAGTATTGCCCGAGAAGATGATCTCCGGTTCGTTCTCCTCGCGTATGCCGAGTACCTGTTCGTAGTAGAAGCGTCGTTTGCATGCATAGAACGTATTGATAGCGGAAGGCGATAGGTATAGCGATTTGCCTGCTTGCTCGTTTTCGGCGAGCCATGTTCTGCCGGGCTCCACCTCCAGCGTCTTGGCTGCCGACAGATGGTTGCTCTCTTGCAGGCTGAAGCGCTCCACGATGAACTCCTCGGGATGGATCAACATCTGCATGACGAAACGCGACATAGTGCTCTTGGTCATGGCTGACTGCTGCTGGCTAAATACGATCGTCACATCCTCTGCGCGGCGCAGCAGGCGAAAGAAGTTATATGCATATACCGATGCACGCTCGTCGTGCGTCTGCAAGCCGTAAGCCTTGCGCAGATAATAGGGCAGGAACGATTTGTCGGGCTGGTGGGCAGGTATGACACCTTCTTCCACATTGAGCAACAGCAGATGTTTGAAATCCATAGTACGCGTCTCCAGCACGCCCATCAGTTGCAGGTCGGTGACCGGTTCGCCGTGGAAAGGCAGTGTGACTTGCTCCATGCAACGAGCTACCAGTCGCTCGAGCAGATCCGGATTGTCCGTTATCTCCGGCACCAGTCTGTCCTCAATGATGCTAACAAACTGCATCAGTACGCGCCGTGTCTGGTATAGTGCTTCGCGCTCCAAGTGCCATTGCCAACTGTTTTGCTGCTCTGCCTTGCTGATCTTAGACAGTTCGTCAACCCGCGCTACAGCTTGCCTCAGGCTGTCGGCGGGCTGCAACTTGCTATGCAGGGCTATTGCCAGGGCTTTGCGCACTTCGGCATAGGTGGGCGTATTGCGTAGCGGATAACCTTTGGTGATGTTCACCTGTGCCGCCTCGTCGCCTATTTGGATAGATGGCAATGCGTAGATGACCGGTTCGAGCAGCGTCTCATCACAGATGACGACGGCTGTAGCTTCACCTTTGTGCTTGTAGGTTTCGGTCAGCCATGTGCCGGCATACTGCGCCTCGGCATTGACTGACGACACGCTCATCGCTTTCACTTTGCGCGGAGCACCCCACTTGCCTGCCGGCAGGGCGTTGGGGAATAGCTTGAGGTTCTGGCTGATGAAAGCAAACGCCTTGCTGTTGGTACGGAAATCGGGCACATAGTCCCAAAAGAACAGTGCCCGCTCTTCGCCCCGAAGCAAACACATCAGTTCGCGCTCGACGGGCAGCAGGTAGTTGAAGCCGATGAAACAGTAGGTCTTGCTGCCGGCACGATGGCGCACCTCCTGCCAGTGACTCACAACATAACGCATGCGCTGACCCGCAAAACCTTTGTTTTCTGCCAACAGCTGTTCGCTCAATTCGGCAAAAATCTGTGGCATGGCAGCCCACAACTGCTCAAAATGCCGTTGTACGGAATGTATATCCGAGGGCGTCTTGGCGTGACCTTTGTACAGCAGGTCCAACAGCCGCTGATGAACCTCTTCATCCAGCTGGTAGGCATCCAGTTTGTTCAGCGCGAGGGCGTTGCGGAAAAAGGCGGGTATATCCTCATTACCCAGACCTTCGCTGATGTTGGTGAAGTCAGCCAACAGTTGTCTGCCCCAACCGTAGAAATGATCAATCTCCATCTGCGCGTCGGGCACATGCTTGCGGTAGAGTCTGTACAGCCGCACTACGCTGAACAGCTCCTCTTCCTTGCCCAGTGGACAAAGGCTGTCAAACAGGTCGCTCAGCGTGTATATCTCCGGTGACCAGCAAGCCATCTGGCAGTCTGCCACCATCTGCCGGCGCAACTCTTCGCGCATCATGACGCCTGCGCGGTGCATTGGAAAGACCAGTGCCACGTCTTGCAGTCCCTGCCAGCCGAAATGCTGCAGCAGTTCGTGCGCTACCTGATTAAGAAAAGTATTCTGCTCCATACTATTGCACCCTTGTCAGTTTGTTTTCAAATGCGTACCACAGCCATCCCTCTACGTCGGTATAGCCTATCTTTCGGAGCGCTGCCATGTAGTCGCGTACCTGCTCGTGGTAAGCGGGTTTGGGCGTGCCGAACTTATAATCGAGCACTACGGCTTTATTACCTTTTATCATCACGCGGTCGGGACGGATCAGTGCTCCCTGCGTGATGATGGCCGCTTCGCGTTTGAGCGTCCATGAGCCGTCGAACCATGCGGCCATCTGTTCGTGACGGAAGGCTTGCGAGAGCAGTTGCTCGATGCGTTGGCGCTGGACATCATCCTCTATCAGTCCCTGCTCGCGGTAGAGCGCTACGGTGGGGATGACATCTTCCTCGCGCTCAACATGGGCGAAGATGTCGTGGCATAGCATGCCGAAATCCGCCTGTGCGGTGTAGGTGTCCGCTTCCGCGCCCTGCTCGGTGTAGCGCACCGACTCCTGCGATTGGCGGAACTGCACCTGCTCGCTCGTGCTATGCAGCGTGGCGGGAATGTCCGTGGCGCCGATGAACGAGAACGGACTATCGGCATTACATTGCTCTGGCTGGTGGATGTGCGGTGCGGTGCCGAGTGTATATTCGGCAAAGCGAGAGGTTGTGCCGTCCACAGCGGCCATCGTGTCGTTCAACCCCGTATAGGCGAGCAGCGTTGCTGCCATGTTCGTATAGCCTTTATTAACCTCGCTCAGGTTGGGCATGGCGTACACATACAGGTTGTCGGCAGCACGGGTCAGCGCCACATACAGCAGGTTGTAGTTGTCCACGCGCTGCGCTTCCCGTTCGCGTTCGTACGCCTGCTTGTAGGTCGACTCGCCGGTCTGCAATAGGTACTGTTTTTGCGGTATGGGGATCATGGGCAGCTCGGATGGCTCGTTCGTACGGGACCAGAGGATGTCATCGTCGTAATCGGCCTCGGTCGACCAATCGCAATACAGCACAATCACGGTCTTGCCCTCCAAGCCTTTCGAAGTGTGAATGGTCATGAGGCGGATGGCTTGTGCCGTACAGTCGCCGGAGATGGCGGTCTTGTGCAGCTTGTCTTCCCACAGCTGCAAGAATGCTGCTGCATCGCTGCCGTTGGTTAGGATGAAGGCGTGCAGGGCGTCGAACAGGCAGTTGACATACGCGTTGTCGTTGCCTTGGTAGATGCCGTCCTGGCAGAACAGCGTTTGGAAGATGCGCTGCATCTGTTCGTATAGTGGCATGCGTACAGGGATAGTATCCATCTGCTCCACGGCTTCCGTGCCGCAGTGCAGCGCCACATATTCCCGTGCCGTACGGTTGTGCGTATGGATGTAGCGCAAGGCTTTCATCATTGCTACTACCGTGGGACATGAGTCAAGTTTGAACGAGTCGCGTGATACGAGTGCCGTCTGTGCCAGCAGTGGATAGTCGCCGTCGTGACTGCGGCAGTAAGTCACCCAACTGCCTATCTGATAGTTCATTTTGGCCAGGATAAGTATGTCATCCGGACGCTCGCCGGCACTGAGCAGCTCTTCTATCGTGGCGCACACATCGGCGAACATAATGTCTTCAACAGTCCCTTTGAGCAGCTCTTCGGGTGTGGTGTGATTCCTGTTTTGATCCTTGTACGGATAAAACCTGCATCGCACATAGCCGCCTTCGTGCTTGTCAGCGCGGAAGAAATCATCTATCTTTTCCGGCGTAAACCCTTCGCCATACAGTTTGTCACCTATAGGCTGATGGGTGTCAGGGTCGAGCACGTTGCCCTGGCTGATGATTTGTTGCATGACGCCCAGGTTGAACCGTACCACATTCCTCCGACTGCGCTGGTTGCGGATGAGCGGAGCAAAAGCATGGTTGAACGGCTCGCTCAATTCTTTCTCGCCCAATCCTGCCATAATCTGCCAATTGCCGTTACGGAAGCGGTAGATGCTCTGCTTGATGTCGCCCACAATCAGCACCGTCTGACCTTCTACCGCCAGCACATCGTGGATGAGGTGTAGGAACACATTCCATTGCAGCGTGCTCGTATCCTGAAATTCGTCAATCATGATATGCCTGTAGCGTATGCCGGCTTTCTCCAGGATAAAATCCGCATCCCCCGGCTGCAAAGCGTTGGCAAGGGTAATGGCTGTATCGGCAAGCAGGGCGGTATTGGTGCGGCGGAGCGCTTCCGCAATACAGTCGCCCAAGGCGCGCATCAATCGCATGTCGCTCAAGAATGCCAGTGCGCATTGCGTCCGCCAGTATAGTAGGCGGTAGTTGTCGCACATGCGCTGCAATGACGCCAGTTGCGGATCGGCCAGCATCTTTGCCATACTCGTGTCTGTAGCGCCGCGATACAACAGGTCGGAATCCATCTTTTTTCCCGACAGCGATTTATACATGTTCGTGACGGCGACAGAAGCCCAATCTCTTTTGCTTTCTATCTCTTTGCCCCCCATGTCGCTCATGGCTTGCTCTACGGCTTGCTCGAACTTTCGGCGCTCGATAGCCTGTTGACGAAGCAGCTCCTGACGGTAGGTGGCAATCTTCTGCTCATCCAGGCACAGCTGCAAATCGCCGTTGCCGGTGTTGTATATCTGCACTTGCTCGCGATAGAACTGCCTGGCAATGCGTATCAGATTGGCACGAACATCCCAGCCTTTGTCATCCTCTATCTGCGATGCCACATATTCCTCGATCATCTGCTTGCTTACATCTGTCAGTCCGGTGGTGAGCAGCATATCTACGGCACGCGTTATCACCTGATCGACATCCAGACTGATGGCAAAATCTGCCGTACGGTCGATGGCTTGTGCCATACCTCGGATGAGTTGTTGCAGAAAGGCGTCGATGGTCGATACGGAGAAGTTATCGTAGTCCTGTAGGATGGCATGCAGCAGGTCATCCGCTCGTTTGCGAAGGGTACTATCCGATGCATCATGGTCGCGCAACATATATTGGCGCACGGTGCTCAGAAAATCCGTCTCTTTGCCTTCTGCAATACCGAGCAGGTAGGTCAGTATGCGCTCTTTCATCTCTGCCGTGGCAGCATTGGTGAAGGTCACGGCCAGGATGTTTCTGTAACTTTCGCCGCTAAGCAGCAAGCCTATGTAGTATGCCGATAGTGTGTACGTCTTGCCCGTACCGGCAGAGGCGCGGCAGACGATTAACGGATGATGCAGGTCAATGGCAGGCATATAGTTGGTGATTGGTGTGTGTTTACCATTTTTTCGGGCGGAGCGTCCCGCCGATGAGTGCCACAAGGGCGTAATAGGGATAGATTATTGCCAGCAAGATGACATGCCACGCTTTGTATCGCGCACGCTTGCCTTTGGCGTCGGTAGCTGTGCGCAGCAGTTGCCATTCTATCGGCAAGTTGATCAGTACCAATGGCGGACATACGGCTTGAAGCGTCAGGGCGATGGCGGTTATGATGCCGTAGCGGCGTATGTCCTGATCGGTATAGTGTGGTGCTTTGCCTGCCCAGCGGCGGCGCTGGCGCATCAGGTCGCGCAGCGTGGGCTGAGCCTGAATGGTGGCGACGAACGATGGCGCATCGCATACGCCTATGCGCTTACCTGTGCGCTTGCAATATTCCAATAGGAACATATCATCGCCGCTCGGTATCTCGGGATGCAGATGCAGTTCGGCTTCCAGCCATACCTCGCGCTTTACCAGCATGTTGGCTCCACTGCACAGGATAGGTCTGCCTTGGCGGGCTGTGCGGATGGTTAGCGATTGCAACGCTGCATATTCTATCACCTGCAGCAGCTCTATCAGCGTCGGGTGATCTGCTTGCATGCGCAGCGGCAAGATCATCAGATCGCTCTGCTCCATGGCTTGCAGGGCTTCGGCATCGCCGGCTGTAGGTAACTGCACGTCGTCGTCATGCAACCATAGGATGTCCGCCTCGGTGGCATGGATCAGCCGGTGCAGGGCATGTTTCTTGCCCTTGCCTTCGTCGTTGACGCCACGGATGGGAGTTATATGGGCTATCGTGCCTGCCATCAGTTAGTCTTGCAGCAGTCGTGCTTCGCGCCATGAGGCGATGGTGGCGGCAGCATCCTTGCGTGCCACCTCGGGCGACACCTCATATTCGGCGAGCAGCAAGTCGACGAGTGTATCTTCGTCAAATTGATCTTTGTCCGCCACGTTCCGCCACAGGTAGGCGGCACTCTCGTTGAGCGTTATCATCGCGTTGAAGTTAACCAACTCTACGCTCTCTGCTATCAGCAGGTATTCGTTGCCTAATTTTCTTAGTGCAAATCCGGGAATGACTTTCATTGTTACTATTGTGTTTGACGTGTTTTTCTCTTTTCACTTCAACATTTTCAGCACTTTGATGTGGAACTTTAGCAGTCCGGAGCGGTGGGAGCCGTACTCGCCGAAGTCGTACTCGATACGGGATTCGTCTGCGCCCAGATTGTGGAAACTCTTGCGGAGGATCTCGGCGTTCTCGAAAGTAACGACATCATCGCCTTTGGAGTGGAAGATATACATCGGTGACTTCGGGCAGAAAGAGGTGGTGGCGTTCTCTTTGAGCTTCTGGAAGAGGATCTTGTTTTGCGGATAGTCCTCTTTCATGGCTTCCAGACGGAGGATGGTGGAGAACTTGCCGCAGCCGATAGCTTTCATCATCAGGTTGACCTGATCCATGGTATAGGCTTTGCTGTTCAGCCACGTTTTGTAGCGATCGTCTTTGAGCATCTCGTCGGAGAGAAAGTCCGCTTCGGTGATAGGCAGCGAGAGCGACTTGTCGTTGAGATCGTTGGCATAGATAGTACCCTGTAGGAACATCGGCACGACAGCCGGGAAACCGATGACGTCGGTTTTCTTGGCTACGTCGTAGGTGACCATCGGGTCGTACGGACCGCCACCGCAGAGCACGCGGGTGATGGGCAGGTCGGCGAGGTAGTCGGGATGCGATTCGATGAACTCCTGGGTAGCTACGGCTGCATGTCCGCCTTGCGAGTAGCCGAAGATGAAGATATCGTTGGTGAGGAACGTATAGCCGTTGGCTTCGAGGAACGGCCTTGCCAGTCGTCCGAAATCTGCTACGGCACGTCCGGTAGCTGTCTTGTCCAGATAGGGATGCACCATCTGGTAAGTCACGCCAAAGCCCACATAGTCAGCATCCACCACGGCATAGCCTTTGGTGGCGAGTAGGGCAGAGAGCGTGGGACCTTGCGAAGGCGATTCGCACAGCGCCGCATAAGTATAATGGCACGCCATAATCAGGCCCTTGCATTGCTTGGACTTCGGAACGTACATATTGCCCGAGAGGATGATAGGCTGACCTTTGTATTCCGACTGATAGGTGCCGACAATCTGATGCACGGTGGAGTTGGTGATCATGTTCATCAGGGGCGAGAACATCTGCATGAAGGTGGATTTGCCCTCCACCTGGTTGTAGCCGTTCGGGTCAGACGGATCGACGTCAGAGGGTGTGCTGCCCAACTGCTCTGCCCAGACGGAGTACTGCTGATCAATATCCACATCGCCGGAGCTGATCACATGATAGCCGGCGGCATCTTTCACAAACGAAGTGTAGTCTTTCTTGTCCACTTGGCATGAGGCAAAAGCGATTGCCAAAATGAAAAGTGAAAGGTGAAAGGTGTACGGTGTATGGTGTACGGTGTATGGTGTATGGTGTTTCATATTGATTGCATTTTAAATTTCAAATGACAAATTACAAATCACAAATATTAGAATCTGTATCCCACGGAAATGTTGAACCATTTGGTCCAGAGCTGGTAGATGGCGGTGAGGGATTGGATGTTGCTCAATCCGCCAAACTCTGCGGTGCCGAACCAATGATTGCGTCCTACAGACACGCCGAGAGCAGTAAGCCCGAAAGCACATCCCAGTTCGCTGCGCCCGAGGTAATCGCCGTGGATGCCCACACCCAGTTGCACGCCCGAATAGAGGTTCACCCATTCGCGATGGAAATAGGTGAAACGCACCGACGGCATGACGCACACATCATAGAAATAGCGGTACTGGCTGGAGGCAAGGAACTGATTGCCTTTGTCATTGAGCTGGTACGAGTTGTAATCAAACATCGTGGCGCCAAAATCTACCTGTGCGCCTATGCCGAGCCACGAGTTGACGCGGTACATATATTCGCCGTAGATGTGTCCGGTGTAGCGGTAATTCTGCCGCGCGTTCATCGGTACGCCGAGCTTGTTGGGCTCGTCACGCCACCGCATCGTCTCGTACATCGGGTCACCATAACCTATGCGCACCTCATGCTTTTGGGCGCTGCGCGTGTCTTTCGTCTCGGCATGGACTCCCAGAGACCACATGCCGCACACGAATATTAATATCAATATCTTTCTCATATCATTAACTTTTAATCGTCAATCAACTGGCAATTCCCTATTCGGATGCGCTGCAATGCGCGGTACTGACGGGAAGTATACATTACGTTGCTCATATAATAGTGGTTAAATTAGAAGCTGTCTAATCTCTTGCAAAGATACAAAAAAATAATGACATTTGCAAATTTTTTTATACAAAAAAATCCCACAAGTATATTTTTGTGGGATTTCTTGCATTTATGACTACTGCGAGTTGCCTTTACGCCCGTCAATTATTGCAGTTTTTGGAGTTCTTGGAGCGATTTGTCGAACGGTTCGGCGTAGTCGGGGTAGTGTGATTGGAGCCAGGAGGACATCTTGGTGAGGATGGCGGCAGCAAAAGTGAACGGATTGGTGACAACTTCCTGAGTGGCCTGGGTGGCTTTCTTTTGTGCCGGGGAAGCGGAAGCCTCGATGAGAAGATGCAGGTCGTCTTGGGTGAAAACGTTGCTGTAGATGTTGAGGAAAAGTGTCTCTGTGTTGGAAGATATATACGACAAGACGGTCGAAGCAATCGTTTTGGCATCTTTGACGCCGGCCTTCGACAGCGAAGATTCAATCATGTCGACGACGGGTGTGTAGGTTTTGTTCAAGGTTTCGCCAATCTGTGCCTCATTGTAAAACGAATGGAAGAGCTGCCGGTAGTCAGCCGTGACGGAAGCCGAGACGGGCAATGGCTCGGGAGTGCCGCCAACGGTAATGGATTGAATAGCAGAGGTAAGCTGATTGGTGAACTGTGCAAACTCGGGCGACTGAGCCAGCTCAGCCATCACTTGAGCGGAGCGTCGGGACATCTCCTGATAGCGCGGATCGGAATACATCTGCAATAGTTGGTCGAGGTCTTCCTGGGAGACATTTTTGCGGAAAGAGGGTTCGTAAATGTCAGCGATATCCTCCGAGGCTTGTGTGGAGAAATACTCACCAAGAATCTGTGCAGCTTTTTCGGGGTTGTCGGGGAACACTTGCTGCATGGCGAAACCCAGCGACTGCTGGAGTTGCTCAATATTGTCCTGTGTGCCGTTGACGTACTTGACTAACGCCTCGCGATAGGCGTCGGCAAAAGCCAGAGAAGTGGAGATGCTGACAATAAGCAGTAAAGAAAAGAATCGTTTCATAATCTGATATTTGAAAAGGTGGTTAATGTGCTTCGAGCCAGTTGTTGCCTATGCCGCACTCGGCTATGAGGGGTACGGAGAGGTGGACGGCGTTTTGCATGGCGTCGACAACCAGAGTGCGTACCTCTTCGACCATGGCGTCGGGGACGTTGAAGTTCAATTCATCGTGTACCTGCATGATCATCGAAGCATGTACCATTTTGCCATTTACCATTTGTCCGTTTAATTCTTTCAGGCGGCGGTGGATATCGACCATGGCGATCTTGATGATGTCGGCAGCGGTGCCTTGGACGGGAGCGTTGACGGCGTTGCGTTCGGCAAAAGCGCGGACGGTAGCGTTATGCGAGACGATGTCGGGCAGGTAGCGTTTGCGGCCGAAGAGCGTCTCTACATAGAGATGCTCGCGCGCGAAGGCTTTTTGTGCTTCGATGAACGCGCTGACCTTGGGGAAGGCACGGAAATAATCGTCGATGAGCTGTTTGGCTTCAGAGCGCGAGCAGCCGAGTTGTTGTGCCAGACCGAAAGCGGAGATGCCGTACAAGATACCGAAATTAGCCGTCTTGGCATGCCGGCGTTGATCAGGAGTGACCTGCTCGATAGGTACGTGGTATATCTTTGCCGCCGTAGCCGCGTGGATGTCCTGTCCCTCACGGAAAGCCTGCAACAGATGTTCGTCCTGGGAGAAATGTGCCATCAGGCGCAACTCTATCTGCGAATAGTCGGCACTGACGATCTTGCATCCGGGGTCGGGTATGACTGCCTGGCGGATCAGCTTGCCGCGTTCGGAGCGGATAGGCAGGTTCTGCAGGTTGGGGTTGGACGATGAGAGGCGTCCGGTGGCGGTGACGGTCTGATTGTAGGTGGTATGAATCTTGCCCGTCTCGGGATTGATATACGAGGGCAGGGTGGCGATGTAGGTGGAGATCAGTTTCTTGAGTTCGCGGTAGTCCAGAATGTCCGCCGCTACGGGCGCTACGGGGATGAGTGCGCGCAAGACGTCTTCGGAGGTGGAGTAGTTGCCATTCTTGCCGCGTTTGGCTTTCTTGTCAAGCTGCAGTTCGCCGAAGAGCACATCGCCAATCTGCTTTGGAGAGTTGATGTTGATGTCCGGCATCGCGGGGCGACCGTGTGCTGCGAGCATATCGCTGAGTTCACGGATCACTTTCTGCTCCAGATTGTCCTGTTCGACAGTAAGTTGCTCTTGTGCGCGGCGCAGCTGCTCCACGTCGAAGCGTACGCCGGCATGCTCCATGTCGCGCAGTACCTCCACGAGCGGCAGTTCCACTTCGTTGTAGAGGTTCCATAGGGCAGCGTCGGCTCGGAGTTTGTCCCACTCTGGCGGTACGCCTGGGTTGTATGCCTGTTCGGGATTGAGCAGGTAGGCGCAGAGACGAGCTTGGATATCCTCCTGTGGAGCTGCGGGTTTGTCAGCCAAGATTGGCTGACTGCTGTTAGAGGCTGCGGGGCTGTCCAGATCGGCGAAGAGGTCGAGCTGGGCGGTGACGGGGCGGCTGTTGGCTGTTGGCCGTTGGCTATTGGCTGTTGGCTGTTGGTTGTGGGCTGTTGGCTGCGGCGGGAGCATAGGTTCACCCAGTTTGCGGAGTAGGGAGTTGAACTCCAGCTGGCGGTAGAGGGCAGCCAAAGCGGGTTTGTCCGGCTGACGGACAATGAGTTGCTGCGCATCGAAAGAGACAGGTGCGTCGGTGCGGATAGTAACCAGGTAGCGGGAGAAAAGGATCTGCTCGCGCTGGGTTTCTACCTTTGTGCGCAGAGCACCTTTGATCTGGTCGGTATGGGCAAGCAGATTGTCGATGGAAGAGAAATCCTGTAGGAGCTTGACGGCAGTTTTTTCACCCACGCCTGCACAGCCAGGGATATTATCCGACGCATCGCCCATGAGCGCCAGCAGGTCAATTACTTGCGACTGATGCTGCAAGCCATATTTGTCGCAGATCTCTTTGGGCCCGAACGGCTCAAAACCGCCGGTAGGCATCGGGCGGTACATCAGCACATGATCGCTGACGAGCTGGCCATAATCCTTGTCGGGCGTAGCCATTAGTACCTCAAAGCCCTGCTGCTCGGCTTGTCGCGCCAGCGTGCCGATGACATCATCCGCCTCAAAGCCGTCGCAGGTGATGCTGGTGATGTTCATCGCTTCCAGCAGCTGGCGGATGATAGGTACGGCGCGGTGGATATCCTCGGGCGTCTCCTGGCGTTGCGCTTTGTAGGCGGGGTACGCCTCATGGCGGAACGTAGGCGTAGCGGGATCGAAGGCTACCGCCACATGGGTGGGGTTGGTCTTCTTGAGCAGATCATCCAGCGTGATGGCAAAACCGAACACGGCAGAAAGGTTCTCGCCCTTCGAGTTGATACGAGGGGCACGGATGAACGCATAATAGGCGCGAAAAATCATCGCGTAGGCATCGACAAGCAGCAGTTTCATACAACAGATTGTTATCGAAAAAATCCAAAATGGACAATTTCATGCAAAATAATGTGCAAAGTTACGGATTTTTTTGCATTTTTGCAAGAAAAAATGTAACTTTGTGGAAAATTTTTGATATTATGAAGCGATTTTGGTATTTTTTGGCTTGTGTACTGGTCTGTTTGTCGGTTGAAGCGCAGGTTAAGTACATCTTTTATTTTATAGGCGACGGCATGGGCGCGAACCAGGTGTTGATGTCCGAGATGTATTTGGCGGATTTGGAGGGCAAGTTAGGCCGCAACCAATTGTTTATGACGCACATGCCTGTGGCGGGAATGTGCGCGACGCACAGTGCTTCGGACCCTATCACCGACTCGTCGGCCGCCGGCACGACGCTGGCTACAGGCGAAAAGACCGTGAACGGCCGTCTGGGCATAGGCGTCAAAGGCGATACGCTGACCACGATAGCCGAAGAGCTCAAACGCGAAGGCTGGCATGTGGGCGTGATAACGACCGTAGCCATAGATCATGCGACACCCGCGGCTTTCTATGCCAAATCGAAATCGCGAAACGATTATTATGATATTGGCAAACAGCTTGTTGCGTCGGATTTTGACTTGTTCGGCGGAGCAGGTTTTCATCAGCCGCAACCAAGCAAGAAAGATGCCAACCTGTACGACCTTGCAGAGAAAGCAGGTTACGCCATAGCCGGTGGCATTCAGGAGGCGGAGATGAAGCGCAAGACCTCGCAGAAACTGATCGTATTGCAAGCCTCGGATGCGGCCGACAGAAAGAAAGAGTGCGGCAATTTTCCCTATGCCATCGACCGCAAGCCGGAGGATATGACTCTCAAGGAGTTAACAGCGTTCTCTATCAGTTATCTGCACGATATGGGCGGAGCATTCTTCCTGATGGTGGAAGGTGGCATGGTGGACTATGCCGGTCATGGTCGTGACGGCGCGGCAGCCATAGGAGAAACAATTGATTTTGACGCAGCTATAGGTGTGGCGATGGACTTTTATGACAAGTATCCCGACGAGACGCTTATCCTCGTTACTGCCGATCATGAGACGGGTGGCATGACTCCGGGCAATGGCGGGCATCATCTGGACCTGCAGATATTGCGCAACCAGCATTGTTCGGGCTGGGTACTGTCGGACGCGTTAAGCGCTATGTACAAGGACGATAAAGTACCCGGTTGGGAGCAAGTGAAAGCCCTGTTGGGCGAGAAGCTGGGCTTCTATCGCGAGGTGGCAATCACAGATGAAGAGGATGCCGAACTGCAAGCGGCGTACCACCGTACGTACGAGGAGAAAGGCAGTGAGGTGAAGACACTCTACAAGGATATTAACCAGCTGAGTAATACCGCAATAGCTATTCTGAATAAAAAGGCTCATGTGGGGTGGACGAGCTACAGTCATACGGCTTCGCCGGTGCCGATCTTTGCGATAGGCAGAGGGGCGGAGCGGTTCTCGGGCTGGCATGACAATACCGAGCTGGCGCCGCTGTTGCTGAAAATGGCAAAATGATGCAACGCCTTATGTGTGGAGATTTTCCCGCCAGCAATCCTTCCCGAACCCCTATAAATACTACCTTGCAACAGACTTGTATTGGGTGATTATTGTGTGATTATTGTGTGGTTATTGCGTGATTGCCTTCACCAAGCGCCAAACGAACCGAATGTGCATTTTCTTGTGCAGAGTTTACTTTTTGACAGGAAAATGCACTTTTTTGTGCCAAAAATTTGCAAATATCAAATATTTTTTGTATCTTTGCAAGTTATTATGTGCGTATACGCACGCTATGTGTGTGCATATGCTTGAATACCAGCAAGAAAAGGAACTCCTGAGAAGGCGCGAAAAGAAACGTCTGTCGAGGAGGAGTTTGTCTTGCGAATAAAAATGAGTAAAATCCGTAAAGAAAATGCGAGATATGAATCGTTTGAAAGAGTTGACATCGAGAGTTAGGTTTGGGCTGACCACAAGAGTGAGAAGTGTATTAACCGTTCTACCGGTAGCCATGTTGCTGGCATTAGGTGCAGTCGGGACGTTTGTTCCACAGCGCGCTTATGCCGCATCATCGTCTGTGCCGGATTCTATACCCTCGGTGGGTAAAGACTTCTGGCTGACGTATATGCAGAATGCCGGTTCGGGAGACTTGGATCTGCAGGTCATAGCAATACCTTCGGTGGATGGTACGGTGAAGCTAACCACTGCCGATGGCGTTGAGCGCCTGTCGCAGAGTGTGACGGCTGACGTGCCGTTGCATTACTCCATTCCGGCAGCATGGCGCAACGTGGTGTACAACACTACGTCCGCACAGACCAATGCGTCCGGTCTGCACGTCACCTTCACCCCCACAGGTGATGATGGCAATATGACGCTGTATATGCGCAACAAGACGTTCTCGGACGAGGATTTCAACTCGCACGACTATTCCATCGTGTTGCCTACTCATACCCTGAGTACGGACTATATGATCCAGACCTACCATCGTGATGAGGTCAACACGGAGTTTGCTGTAGTGGCTACGGAAGACGGGACGACCGTGACCATCGTTACCTCGTGCCGCACGCTCAAGAGTGACGGCTCGACATGGAATGATGCCAACGAGACGTTTGTCGTATCGCTGAACAAAGGTCAGGTATATCAACTCAAGGGAGAGAAATATAACGCTTTGTACAAGTCGAACCTGTCGGGAACGACGGTTAAGGCCACTCACCCCGTGGCAGTGTTTGCCGGCGGCATGCTGACGTACGTGCCTCGTCTGGGTGGTGTGAACGGTGACCATATCTTTGAGCAGATACTACCTCTGTACGCATGGGGCAAACGCTTCGTGCTGATGGACATGACGGCGTTTAACGCCTCGGCTGTCACGCCTACCGGCTATCCGACACCATACGGCATCACGGCTGTGTATGACGGAACAAAGGTGTATGTGAACGGTACACTGCTCAAAACACTCAATCGCGGCGAGACGACCAACCTCCAGCGCGGTGACCGTACTGCCGAAGTGTCGGTAGCATGGAACGAGACACCTAAAATAGTGGAAACATCGGCTCCGGTACTGGTATACGGATACATGCAGAACTTCCGTGATAACATGTACGTTGACCCGTTGGATGATGACAACTCGATAGGTGTGGGAGAGCCGTCCATGATTCTCATACCTGACGTTAACAAGGGTGTGTATGAGGCGGTATATATGTGTGATGAAGCGCCGATGAGTGTGCATTATGCCAACGTGATTGTGCCGGAAGGTGGTGTCAGTTCGATGAAACTGAACGGCGTGAGTGTGGCAGACAAGTTTACCACGCTTACGAATACTTTCTCAGGCTACTTGATGCATTATGCCTACGCTCGTCTGCAACTGACCGATGGCGTGTTGAATAAACTGACGAACGCGGATGTGCCTTTCATTACTATAGAGTACAGCGTTTTGGAAGAGTCAGCCATTGCAGAGGCAGGTGTAGCTACGTTCAACGTAGTACCTACCGCACCCTTAGTGTGGGTGGATGAAGTGGCAGTACAGCACGAAACGACGCTGGAATACTGCAACCGCCATCCGGGAATAGAATTTAACGCATATGTGGACTATCCGCACGACAGCGTGCGTTGGTACTTGGGCGAAGGTGCAACCAGTACGGATCTGCATGCATCGCACATGTACGGCAGAACCATTTCAGAAGATGATACGACGCATATCGTGCGCTTCTATGTATACCACCACTCGCCTATCAGTGGCATACGCGATACCGACTCGGTAAAAGTGTCGCTGCGTGTGCATCCGGTATTCTATGATACCTTGGAGACATGGGTGACGGCGAAAGAGTTGCGCTATGAATGGATCAACAGTTCGCTGCATGCTTTCGGCTTGTCGAACCGCGGTGAGTATGACCTGCGTTACAAGGACGGTAACTCCGCCTACGGGCCGGCAGTGGACGACCTGAACGGCAGACGAGCCGCTATCGTTTACGGTAAGGATGCGACTAACCCGTTGCATAAATGGACGAATGCCGATGATCCTGAAGTAACGTATATATTCGACTCGTTGGCATACAAGACCAGTACACACGGATGCGACTCGATATTCTACCTGAAGCTGCACATCACGCAGAACATCATCATGCCTACCGAGTACGACACAATCTGCCAGAATGAGGCGTACTCCGCTTGGGCAGACAAAGGTCACGTGCCGGGAACAGGCCATAGGATGAGCCGACTGAACATGAAGACCGACGCGATGATCTTCAGCGTGGACGGTGGCGGAGATGCTGCAACGTTCTATGATACGGACGTGGCGGGCAACTTCGAATTACGCGATACGCTTGTTTCAAAAGTATATCCGTATCCTGACTCGATACATATTCTGCGTTTGCATGTGTGCTACGAGCCGATTGTAAGCATCACCAACCGCAAGGATTCGATATGTGAGGTAGATGCCCCCACTTGGACAGTCACTTATACCGCTTCGTACGCTGACTCGCTGTACTATCAGTTGCTCAACTCTTCCTCTACCCCTGTGAAAGAGGGAGGTTCGCGCCGCACTACGGATGACACATCGTTCGATATCACCGGCATGAATACGCTGCCAGACGGCAACTACAACTTGAACCTCATGGCCATCAACGATTCGACTTGCGAGAGTGATATAGATATTGTGCCGCTCGTGATTAAGAACAAACCGGCTGTAACATTGAGCGATATAGCAGCGAAGTGTTATCCGGCAGCATCGTTCGATGTGACATACACCCCGACGGATGCCAAGAAGATCACGTACACCGTAAAGAAAGGTGCAACGGTTAAACAAGCCGCTACGGATGTGAATGTGCCCAACGCTCCGCCGTACACGTTCACTATCAATACTACAGGCTGGGATGACGGCATATATACCATCACGGCGTACGCCACTTCGCAGCTTAACTGTACGAGCGATGAGGTAACCAAGGACTTTGAGATTCTCGTTCAACCGACGCTGACCATCAATTCGGTGGGCGATGCCTGCGATGAAGACGGTACGACATCGGTAAGTTTCACAACCGCCCACGCTACTACATATAACTATTATATCATCGACAAAGCTACCTCTGCCGGCAAGACGACGCTCTTGGCTACGGCGGAAAGTGTAAGCGATGGCACGCACACCCTCTCGCTTGATATCTCGATGCTCAATGTGGGCGATGCAGCTCGCACGTACACGCTGAAGATGGTGGCTAACTCGGCTACCTGCGTGAGCGATACGATGCCGATGGACTTCGTGGTTAACCCGATGCCGTCGGCAACGATCACTTCCACCACGGATGAGTTGAGCGATTGTGCTCCGTACAATACGGCTGCTAATCTGACGGTTAGCTATTCGACAAAGAACACCACCCAGATCAAGTGGCAACTCAAGCAGCCGAGCGGAACCATCATTACCCACGACTATGCTGCAGTGGGTACGACCTTCTCCATCCCCAAAGCACAACTGGCTGCACCGGGTGAATATGAGGTGAAGATTACCGGCGTAAAGAATACGACCACCACCTGCGAGACGCTTGATGCCGCATCGGTTACGTTCACGATGTACAACCCTGCAACGGTAACGCTGGCGCATATCGACAGCGTGTGTGCCGACGATCAGGTTAAGGCGCACTATACCACCACCTATGCCGATACTTATCGCTATATCATCAAGCAGGGTGGCACGACCAAGTTTACTTTGGATGTGGATAGTATAGACCGCAATACGGGTACGATAGTGCTGCCGCCGCTCAGTGCAGGTACGTACAGCCTGATCATCAACGCCACCAACAGCCACAACTGCGGCGTAGGCGCAACGGACACAAAGTCGTTCACCGTCAATCCTATACCGGCGTTCACGGCTTTCGGCACAATGAGTCCGGTATGTGAGACCGAGGTGCCGAACCGCGAGATCAGTTTCAGTGGCACGAACATCGACACTGTGACTTACGAACTGATGCGAGGCACAACGACTCCGTGGGTAAGTCTACAGCGCGTGTTGGGAACAGCAGGCAAGATTACGCTCACGACCGATACCTTGCAAGACGGTACCTACACCTTGTACGCTACGCCTATCTCGCGTCATGGTTGCCGAGGAGCAGAGCGTACCGCCGAACTGATTGTTCATCCGCATCCTACGGTAACGCTGCCGGCTACATTGCCTAACCCGTGCTTCGGTGATGCGAATACTATCATAACCTATTCATCCACCGACGCCAAGACCTATACGTACCAAGTACTGGATAAGAATAGCTCATCCGTAGCAACGGGGAGCGATAACGCTGTAGCCAGCGGATCAATCACTATCCCGCTGACCGCTACGATGACGGCTGCCAAGAGTCCGTACACCTTCCGCATTCAGGTTACTTCGGACAAGGGCTGCGTGAGCGGTTGGGTAGAGAAGACCTTCACGATCCATCCGAAACCGGCAGTAAGCATCACATCGGTAGCTGATACGTGTGATAATGAGAATTATACATCCGTCAAGGCGACCTTTACGGATGCGACGAAATATGAGTTCCGCATCTTCAATACAAGCGGTGTGGCTGTTTACGGCGAAACGGATCTGCCTATTCCAGGCTCTTCGTCATTTGACATCAGCATAGAATCGTTAGATGCCGGTAATTACCAGATACGCATGGTGGCTAAGTCGGCTACCTGCGAGAGCGATACCGCCAAAAAGAATTTCACCGTTTGGCCGTTGCCTGTAATCAACACGTTGGACAATACTACTCCTTGCGAGGGCGAAACGGTTGTAAAAGTGCCTTATACAGCAACCAATGCTTCGACGTTCAGTTACACGGTTAAGGATGGCGGAACGATAGTTAAAAACGTAGCGTCCGCCACTATAGCCGACGGAAAGATAGAAGTGGATATTGACGGATTGACCACCGGCGGTGCGGTAACGAAGACCTATTCGTTGAGCGTAACAGCCAAATCCGAACATAACTGCGAGACAGCAGCAGCCAAGACTGCTACTATCACGTTGAAAGCCAAACCGGCTGTGACGTTGAGCAGTGTGACCAACACTTGCGCCGGCACAGGTGCATCTATCACGGTTGCTTACACAGGATTGACCACCACAAGACTGGATTATATAGTCCGTAAGGATGGTGATGATACCTCCGTCAGCGGAAGCAAGACAGGCTTGACGCCTGAAGTTGATGGCTCGTTCGTGATTTCCGGTACGGAGCTTGAAGCTTTGGTAGCCGGTACGGATTATGAGGTGGAAATCATCGCCCAAGGTGACAATGGTTGTCCGAGTGTTAGTGTAGATCAGATTAAAGCCTTTACCATCAATCCGCTGCCTGTCATCACCGTTACGACACCTGCTGTGACGGTGTGCGAAGGTACGCCTGAAGAGGATGCCGTATTCAAGTTCACGATTAGTGGCGCAGACAAGTACAGCTACGAACTGGCAGGTACAACCATCAGCGCAAGCAATCTGACGGTACCGGGTGACAAGAAAGTGACCATCACTCTGGATAACGATCTGCTCACCGATGGTACGTTTACCTTGAACGTGACTGCCGTTCAAAGTTCAACTACGTGCGAACAGACCGCCAGCGCTACGCTTACGGTTAACAACCAGCCGTCGGTAGGCATGAGCGCTATTGCCGCACAGTGCTATCCCGCCGGATCGTTTGCTGTAAGCTACACGCCGACCGATGCGAAGACGTTCACGTATACGGTTAAGCAAGGCGCGACGACAAAGAAAGCCGCTACAGAAATTACCGTACCGACGAGTGGAAGCACACCGTTCTCGTTCAGCTTCAGTACGTCCGGTTGGGCAGCAGGCACGTATACCGTAGAAGCCAAAGCCAAGTCGGCAGACGATTGCTACGGCGTAACGGAGACGCAGAACTTCGTGATCAATCCGAAGCCGACGGTAACCATCACAAGTATTACTGATCAATGCGATGATGCCACGAGCACAACGGTCAATTATGAGACCACCGATGCTGCTACATTCAAATATTATATCGTAGGCCAAGCTCTGTCGGCTGAACAAACGGCATCGGCAAGCGGTTCGTTCCCGCTGGACATCAGTTCGCTTGATGCAGGCACGTACCAACTGAAGATGGTAGCTAACTCCGCTACCTGCGTGAGTGACACCACGTCAGCCTTCACCTTCAATGTGTGGCCATTGCCTACGCTGACGTTGGCACCTGCCAGTGCTGACTCGTGCTATCCGACGCCGGAGATTGTAGTGGCTTACACCTCGACGAACGCCAGCAAGTACAGCTACACCCTGACTAAGGAAGGTGCACTCAGTCCGAGCTTGACGGTAGAAAACCAGACAGCTGCGGCTTCGGGAACAATCAAGATGAACACGACGGGTCTGGAACACGGCACGTACACGCTGAGCGTGACGGCTGTGTCGGGCAAGGGCTGCAATATAGCTACGCCTGCTACCAAGACCATCCATATACTGAAACAGCCATCGTTGACGCTAAATGCTATCGGTAGTGTATGTTATGGTACGCCTACCGTAACAGCTACCTACACGATGAGCGATGCTACGAAGTATGACTACACTGTATGGCGCGGTTCAACAAAGGTTGAGACGAAGACCGAGCAGACGGCTGCATCTATCGTGCTGAACACCGCCGAATGGCCGGCAGGCAGTTATGCGTTGAGGATGACCGCCTTGTCGGATGCCGATTGCGGCAGCGAGACACGTGAGCAACTATTCTCCATCTGGCCGCAACCCGTCATCACCTTCACCGAAGATACCGTTATCTCGTGCGAAGATGCAACAAGCGTGGATGTGGAGTATACTCTGACGCACGGCAACCGCTATACCTATCAGGTACTTGGTACGGAGGTAGGTGCCACCAATGTCACCACCACGCCGGGTACACATTCCATCACTGTACCTACAACTGACCTGACTACGGGTACATTGTATAACGTGAAGATCACCTCGCTCAGCGAGCACGACTGTCTGAGTGACCCCGATACCGTTGTCCTGCTCGTGGCAGAGCAGCCTACGCTGACGCTTGGCACGATAGGATCAGAATGTCATCCTGCATCTACGATCACCGTACCTTATACAGCCACAGCTGCCAAGACCCTCTCATACGAGATCTACCGCAACGGCTCGACGCTGCAACGTTCCGGTACTGCAGCAGTAGATGGCACGGGTAATATAATTGTGGACGTGAGCGGTTTGGCGGCTACATCAGCATCCAATGCCTGGACTATTCGTGTAAAGGCCATATCTAACCGCGGTTGCGAAAGTGTCGTTCAAACGAAACCGTTTACGCTGGTTGCTAAGCCCGGAGTGCCGGGGTCGATTAACATATTGCCTGTCTGCCAGAATAGCAAGCAGGAGGTACATTATTTGGGCAATGAGAAATATGAGTATTGGATTTTGGGAACAGATAAACACGGTACAGGAAATTCGACGTGGGCTAATACCATACGTACCTTCAATATGGATATTGACGGTCTGGCAGGTGGTACGTATACCTTGCGTCTTATCTGCTTTGAAGGCGTTTGTCCGAGCGATCCGGTCGAGCAAACGTTTACCATCTATCCGCGTGCGCATGTCGAGTATACTTCTTCGGCATCCGAATTGAGTACTTGCTATCCGGCAGGGTCGATGACTGTGAAATATAAGGAGACGAGTGGGGTAGCCACGAAGTTCCGCTGGACACTGGAGCCTTCTGACCCCAATCCGGAATACGAGCGTAGTGCAGAGGTATCTTCGCCGAGCGCTACGGGTACGTTCAGTATCAACCTGAGCGGCCTGCCCGCAGGTGAGTATTTCCTTGCCGGATATGTGTATTCGGAGAATTGCAGTGACAATATTGACCAGAAAGTGGTTACTATATATGACCAGCCTTCGGCATCCATTGCGCATATCGACAGCGTTTGTGCCGGCACGACTGTGGTGCCTGTAACATTGACCACTACCTACGCTACGGGATATACCTATCTGGTAAAGAACTCCGGCGGTACGACGGTGGTAAGTTCTACCTCCGGCGCAACATCCGGTTCGACGGCTTCACCTGCCAATACGGACTTTGATATACCTACGGCTACCTTGCCGGCAGGTACGTATACCATCTATCTGACTGCCTCCAGTACGCACGATTGCCCGAGTACGGAAACGACGCAGACCTTCACGATTAATCCTATTCCTGCCCTTGTGCTTGCAGAAAAGGATTCGATATGTCAGGCTATTGCTTCGCACAATATTACATTCAAGACAGGCACAGCGGATGTTAAGACGGTATCGTACAGTTTGAAGATTGGTGCTACCACCTATCTGTCGGACAACGATGTGACTATCTCCGGCAACAAGCTGACGCTGGCTACCGCCACGTTGGAGCCGGGCGTATATACGCTGTATGTAACGCCTAAGTCGGAACACGGCTGCGTGGGAACGGAAAAGTCGATGACCTTCACGGTATTCAACAACCCGACGTTCAACATGGTGGCTCCGGGCAATGCGTGTGCGGAAGATACCGACCCGGTTGTGGTTACCTATACTTCCACGTACGCCGACAAGTATGATTACCGATTGTACAACGTCACGGGAGGTGCTAATACCCCGACCTCGCTTGGCGGATCGAACATCACGGCATTGGCATCGGGTACGATCAGTCTGGATATCCACACCCTGGCAGCAGGCAACTATGAGCTGCGCGCTACGGCAAGGAATATCCACGGCTGCGATGTAGATGCTGCGCCTGTAGCGTTTACCATCAATCCGAAACCGACCGTATCGAGTGCATTCACGGTAGAGGAGTTGTGCCAATGTGCAAGTGTACGTGTGAACTTCACTCATACCGAAGGTTCGACTGTCAAGTATTGGATTGACGGCACGGAACACGCAGCTGTTGCCATCAACGGTACGCCGACTGCAGCATGGTTCGATGCGGATATTGACGGCTTGGCAGGTGGCGAACACACGATGCGTCTGCAAGTAATATCAGCGGCTACGCCGGCTTGCGAGAGCGAAGCTTCGTCGATTAAGACATTCAACATCTATCCTATCCCGACGCTTGCGGTATATGACACGACGGCTATCTATCCGAAAGCAACGATAGATGTACGTTACATGACAGCCAATGCGGCTACGTACACGTACACGCTCAGCGGTTCGGGTATTACGCCGCGTAATGGATCGGGCACAGCAAGTGCGAAGGGCCTGATAGCAGTCAACACCAACGAACTGGAACCGGATACGTACAGCTTGAGCGTGACGGTAACGTCCGATCACAGTTGCACCAAGACGCAAACAGCAACCATCATCATCTACGATCCCGCTACCATCGTGATTGATGAGCCTATTGCGGTGGATGTCTGCAAAGGCACAACCGATCCTGTGACCGTTTCGTTCAATACCACGTTCTCGGATAAGTATACCTACAAGGTAACGAACACCAACGGCGATGAGATGGCTACGGGTAACGGTACGATGGTCAGCACCGATGATGTGCCTGTAACCTCGTCGTTCGACCTGAATGTCACGAGTTGGGCAGCAGATACCTACACGGTAGAGATCACGGCAGAGAACACTTTGACCCACGCAACAAAGACCATCACTTCGGATTTCGATATCAATCCTATTCCGACGGTTACGTTGCCGACTATTCCTGACTCGATCTGTGAAGAGGTAACCACCACGCACAATATCAGTCTGGGTACGGATGTCAATACGACGAAAGTGGACTATCGCCTCATCAATGGTGCTACCACCTATCTGTCGGGCACGGCAGTAGCCGTACCGGGTCAGGTACTGACGCTCACCACCGGAGAATTGGCTGATATGACCTACACGCTGTATGTCACGCCGTACTCCGACCACGGCTGCGTGGGCGAGGAGAAGTCGATGACAATCGTTGTCAAGAACCGTCCGTCGATTACCCTCAGCGCACTGGCTAATCCCTGCGAGGAGGATAACGAATACTCGGCTGACTATACCGGCGCTACGGCGGATGCGTATACATACACGTACAACATCTACTATATCACCGGCGGCGCGAACACGCTCATGGCTCATGGCGAAGGTTCAGTGACCGCAGCCAGCGGTACAGTACCTGTCGACCTGCACAAGACCGGCACGACGGACTTCCTCAGCTACGGTGAGTACCGAATGGATCTGACGACCACAACGGAGATCGAATGTACGAGCGCGGTAAGCTCGCAGACCTTCGAGATATACGAGAAACCGACAGCAGGCATCACGTCGGTAGCCAGCATGTGCGACAACGTGGATACTGCGGTTGTGGTATATACCTCGTCGGCAGTAGCTACCACCTACGAGTACCGCGTATTCAAGAGCGGCGCACTGGTGCAGACCGTAGTGGATCAGACTATCGCAGCGCCGAAGACATTCAATATCGATATATCTGCGATGGATGCCGGCAGCTACGAGCTGCACCTCATAACCAAGTCGGCACACTGCGTAAGCGATACCGCTAAGTTGGGCTTCAATATCTGGCCGTTGCCGGAGATCACGGCGCTTACCGATACTGCTTTCTGCTATCCGACTACAACGGCTAATGTACGCTACGCAGCCAATACGGTAGCAGTAGGCGGTACGTACACCTATTCGCTCACCGGCTACGGCATCACTACGCCGCGTTCGGCTACCGGTACGCTGACTGCTTCGGGATTGATACCGGTAGATATGAGCGGATTGGAAGGCGGTCACGATTATGCATTGAGCGTGACGGCAGTATCGTCGGAGCACAGCTGCCATACCGATGCTGCGGCTACCGCTACGATTACCCTGTATCCGCAACCCGTGATCACTTCGCTGGCTGCTATCGGCAGTGTGTGCGAGACGGAGACATCCGTATCGTCCGCCATCACGATGGCCGGCGCCACGACATATAACTACAAAGTACTAAAGAACAATGCCGCCTACACCACGGCAACTGACCAAACGGCTAATCCTATTGTTCTGAACATCACAGGCTGGGGTAAGGGCAGCTACAAACTGCGCGTAACGGCTGTGTCGGATGCACCGGAGAGCTGCGAGAGTGAGGTGGCAGAAGTGACGTTCGACCTCTGGGAGCAGCCTGTAGTAAATACGCTCACCGCTCCTGATCCTATCTGCGAGAAGTCGACCACTGTTTCGTTCGGCTACAAGATGTCGGGTGTTGCCGCTCAGTACCGCTACGAGCTGTACAACAGCAGCAATGAACGTGTACTTGGTCCGACCACGGAGGATGTGGCAGCAGGCGGAACCGGCTCGATTACATTCGACCCGTCGGCTCTGGCTAACGGCACGTACGAACTGCGCGTGGTAGGCATATCCGAGCATCTGTGCGAAAGCGCAGTGAAGACGGCATCGCTTACCATCAAGAATATGCCGACGCTGACCATCACGGATATCGATGCACAATGTCATCCTACCACCTCGTTCACGGTAAGTTACGAGGCTGATGATGCCAAGTATGTGAAGTGGACGGTAGATACGAAGATCACCACCGAGCAAACGCACACCGTACCCGCTGCTGCACCGTACGAGTTTACGATCAACACCACCGGTTGGGCACCGGGTACGTATACTTTGCGGGCATATCCGGTTTCGTCACTCAATTGCGATAGCGCTGCGGTAGTGAAGACCTTCACGATCAACACGAAGCCGACGATATCGGATATTAGTGTTACAGAGAAGTGCGAGGCAGGCAATACGCGCGTTGAGTTCACGCACAACGATGCGGCAACCCACTTCGAGTATTGGATCATGCAAGGCTCGACGGAAAAGAAACATATCGACGTAGCAGCCATCACCGATACGGAGACGCCTAACCATGCATATTTCAATGCCAATATTGGTGAACTGCCAGGTGGCAACTACACGATACGTATCCAGACGAGCAATCCGACGACGGGCTGCGTAAGTGAAGAGTTGACAAAGAACTTCGAGATCTATGCCCGCTCCAGCTTGCAGTTCACCTCCACGACTGATGACATAAGCGGTCCGTATCCGTACGCCGACCACACCGTGAACTTCACCGACAATGCTCAGGCGACCTCCGCTACCTATTACGTCATCGACAAGGCTACCTACGATCAGGGTACATGGAGCAGCAGTGATGTAATCAAGACAGGAACGATCACGAGCGGTACACCGGTGACAAGCGGTTCGTTCACGCTCAGCGGCATGAGCACATGGGCTCCGGGACAGTACTATATGTACGGTGTCAAGACCACGGCGCACGATTGCTCCAATACGATTGAAGGCGTGATGTTCACCATCCATAACCAGACGGCAGTACGAATCAACCATATCGACAGTATCTGTGAAGGTGAGACACCTGTGCCGGTAACGATCAATACGAAGTATACCGACAGCTATACCTACGAGGTACGCAATAGCGAGAACACCGTGGTGGATAGCGGATCGGGTACAACTACCGACAACGAGGATACGGAGGTAAGCAAATCGTTTGACTTGACCACCGATACGTGGCCGGCAGGCGTGTACACCGTGAAAGTGACGGCACAGAACACCACCACAACAGCTACGAACAATAGTTCGCAAACCTTCACCATCAACCCGACGCCTACTATCAGCGTGACGAATAAGGAGGCTTGTGAGGGTTCGGCTATAGTGGCAATGCCGTTCACGGCTACCAACACCAAGACGGTTTCGTACAACCTGATGAAGGGTACTGACCCGACAGGTATCACGGCTACCGATCTGAATGTGACTTCGCTTGAGGCACTGACCCTGACTGTCAATACGCTGGACGACGGCACGTACACCTTGTACGTAACGCCTACATCCGAGCATGGATGTGTAGGTGCGGAGCAGACGGCTACACTGACCGTGAACAACAAGCCTGACTTTGCGCTTGCTACGCCGGCTAACGTCTGCGAAGAGGATAGTTTCCTCTATGTGGACTACACCGCGAGCGCAGACGCGCACACGTACGGGTACATTATTTACAAGGTAGAAGGTGAGACGGAGACTCCTGTGGGTACGCCGGTAAGCAACCTGGAGGCTGCTGCCTCAGGCACGATGAAGGTCAATGCGCTCACGTTCGAGGCCGGCAACTACCGCCTGTACTCGGCTACCGTTACGGAGAAAGAGTGTACCAGCGACATGCAGCATGTAGACTTCGAGGTATACAAGAAGCCGAAAGCAACGGTAACGAAAGCTACCAGCGAGTGTGAAGGCGGAGCAATCACTGTGACCTACACCACCACCGATGCCGATACCTACTACTACGCCGTGAAGGGAACGACGATAGAAGGAACAGGTACGACTACCGGCAGCGGTACGTTTACCGTGGATGTTTCAACGCTGCCAAGCCGTGAGGATGCTTACGTGCTGCAGTTCGTGTCGAAATCTGCACATTGCCAGAGCGATACAGCTACCAGGAACTTCTCCATCTGGCCGATACCGGTAGTAAGTATCACGCAGATCAACGATGTATGCTTCCTGGATGCATCGACCATAGTAACTTACAATCCGGATGCTGCCACTACGGGCTGCACCTACACGCTCAAGAAGGGTACGGATGTGATTGGTACGCCCGATCAGACTATCTTGCTCAACCCGTCGCACACGTTCACTATCATTACGAGCGGACTGGCGGTAGGTACATACATGGTAGAGTTGACGCCGCTCGCCGTTCACAGCACGCCTAATGCTGCTACGTGTGTAGGCGCGACGGTATCGCAGACGTTCGAGGTTTATCCTACGCCTACGCTGAGTACCATCACCTTGGATGCAGCAGCGGTATGCGAAGGCACGGCTACGATGGGTGCTTCGTTCGATCATACCGGCGCTACCTCGTACACCTACGAGCTGCGTCAGCAAGGTTCGACTACTGTACTGCGTAGCGGCGACAACGGCAGCACACCGCTCGTGGACGGTACAAGCACGATCAGCATCGATCTGCTCAATCCGACGCCGCTGGAGGTAGGCAAAAACTATGACCTGAAGATTACCATTACCAACGATGCCACGACGTGCGATACGGTAGGTACAGCTTCGTTCCTCATCCGTAAAAACCCTGTAATAACCTACACAACGGACGACAATAAGCATCTGTGCCAGCCGGTAACGAGCGTGAAGATCGGTTACACCAACGAGTTGGCTACCAACTTCCATTACGAGGTACGCAATGCTGCTGATGTGGCTATTCTCGGTCCGGCAGACAAGGGCGATATCGACGTGGCAGGCAACTGGACACTGCAGTTTGCCCAGCCGCTGCTCAAGGGCGCATATACCATCCGCGTAACGCCGGAGAACATGTTCTGCACCGGTGATGAGAAAGTACTGACCTTCCATGTGGACAGCGTTCCGCCGATAGTGACGAATGCCGCTATCTGCCATGGCGAGAGCTTCGACTGGGAGGTAGGTGAGGATTGTGACGGTCATCCGATCACGCTGATGCGCGGATTGACTAGTTCGACGCACCAGTTGGATACTCTGTTCTGCGGAGAAGAGGGTTGCAACAAGGTATACGAACTCAACCTGACCGTTTATCCGGAGTATGCAGCCGAGACGGAGCAACACACGCTCTGCCCGAGCGATACGCTGCGCTGGCACGGACGGGTGATCACCGAAGGCGGTTCGTACGAGGCAATAGTAGCCGGTGTTGCGGAGCACGGATGCGACTCCATCTACCGCATCAACGTCAAGAAGATTGCGGCAGAACAGAAGAGCGACGCTACTACCGTTTGCTACGGTGAGCCTGTGATCTTCAACGGCAAGACGTTCGCTAATCTGCCTGTAGGCGTTCAGACGCTGCGCGACACATTGCGTACGGCTGACGGCACGTGTGACTCGGCATATCTGTCGCTGCACGTTACGGTAGGCGAACGCTACTATGACTCCGTCACGGTAGTGGCTTGCGACAAGTACCACTGGGCAGTTAACAACCATACGTACACCGCTTCGGGTATCTACCGTGAGGATTATACCACGGTCAACGGCTGTGACAGCGTGAAGGTACTGAATCTCACGATTAACGAGAGCTACGACTATTATGAGACCTACGATATACTGACCAAAGAGCTGCCGCTGACCGTACACGAGTACAGCTACACGTCAGCCGGCACGTACGATCGTTCGTTCACATCAATCGGTGGCTGTGATAGCACGTATCATATCACGATCAATGTGCATCCGGTGATCTTGCCGCGTGATACTTTCACGAAGACTATCTGCGCCGATGTGGCTCCGTTCAGTTGGCGTGGCACGGATTATGCAAGTACGGGCTGGTATACCAAGACGGAGAATGACACCATCTTTATCCTCAGCCTGACCGTCAATCCGGTACGCAGCGATACCACATGGATAAGCGCTTGCGAGAGCTACACATGGCATGGCAACGACTATGCAACCTCGGGCACGTATACGCATCCGGGCACATCGGTATGCAACTGTGACAGCAATGAGGTGCTTGTGCTGACCATCAGCAGCCCGACGTCAGCTACGGTGGACGCTACGGCTTGCCAGTACGAGATGACGACTATCGGCAATCGCACGTTTGTAGCGATGACAAACACTTCGTTCACCGAGACCAAACGTAATGCAGCCGGTTGTGACTCAGTGATCACGTACAACGTGACCGTCATACCGCGTACGTACACCGTACCGGACGACACCTATTCGTTCTGCGAGGGTACGATCTTCAACTGGCCGGGACATCCGGGCAAGTCGTACACTAAGCCGGGTACGTACTACGACTCGATAGTAGATCCTAACGGCTGTACGGTAACAATCCACACCTTGCAACTGAGCGAGAACAAATCGTACATGTTCAACGAGGATGTGGAGGTAGCCGAGCAGGCATTGCCGTACATCTGGCGCGGACACCTGGCTGATACAGCGTTGCGCACGAACGGTGACTACTACGACCGTCTGACCTCGCTAATCGGTGGTTGCGACAGTATCTACCATATCCATTTCCACGTGAACTTCGTAGTACGCGATACTGTCACGGCTACAGGTTGCGACAGCGTGCTATGGAACGGTAAGTACTGGCAACACTCGCACATGGTGAGCGATACTCTGGTATCGGATACCGTATTCACCAATGCCGCGCGTACCGAGTACACCTACGTACATTTCTGCCGCGTGACGATGAATCGCAGTTACCGTTTCGAGGAACCTGACTTCACGATATGCGGCAACAGCCTATTGAACTGGCACTGCATGTCGTACTCCAACCTGGAGCCGGGCGTACACCTGCTGACCACAGCGGACGATGACAGCCAGAACAAGACCGTCTTTGGCTGCGACTCGATCTACACGGCTCGCGTACATGTGATCGGAGTATTTGCCGATACCGTGGATTATGCCGCTTGTCCGAGCGAGTTGCCGTACAACTGGCGTGGACAGCTGCTGACCACCGCCGGCACATATACCGATTGGCTGACATCGATCACGGGTTGTGATTCGACGTATACCGTCAACTTCACCATCCAGACCGTAACTGAGCCTACCGTTACTCCGCAAGAGATATGCCAGGAGAGCAGCTATGCTTGGCAAGGAATGGATATAGAGGGCGTAACGCCGGGTGTACACTCGTATTACTCCTACTACACTGCTCCGGGTGAGTGCGACTCGACCTACCATCGTCTTGACCTGACGGTATTGCCGACCTATCACGAAGGCGGATTGGATACTGCCCATGTATGTGAAGGTGATTCACACCTCTGGTATGGATCGTACCGCGAAGTACAGAAGGTGGCAGCCAACAAGATTGATGACTACACCTACGCTTGCAACTTCGATACCATCAAGATGACCGAAGCCGGTTGTGACTCGCTGGAGGCACACCTGCATCTGATCATGCACCTCCCGTACAACCTGACCAATCCGGCTGTAGAGGATTGCGACTCGTTTGTATGGGCAGATACGACCATCTTCGATTCGGGTATCTACTCGCGTACGTTCCCGTCGATCTTCGGATGCGACAGTACCGTAACGATGAATGTCACGGTATATCACAGCAACTTCATGCCTATCTATGCCGATACGTGCGACGCTTACTACTGGCCACTCACTCATCAGCGTTATACTGAGAGCGGCACGTACGAGTACCGTGTACCGCAGATGGGAGGCCATTGCGACGACGTGACCGAGTTATACCTGACTATCCGCAAGAAAGTGGATGGCGATACAATCAACTTGAGCGCTTGCAACTCGATGACGTGGGCGGCATCAGGCATGACCTATACCGAATCGGGTATATATGCCGGCACGCCGGTAGAAGGCTCTAACGGTTGTGACTCTATACCGCATATCCGCTTGACCATCCATCCGACGAAGACGGTTGACCGTGACACCACGGCATGTGATCTGTTCATTTGGAAGGACGTAACGTACACCGGTAATGCAGTGATTGCGGATACCGCGGCGTACAGCGAATGCAACTGCGACAGCATCACGTTGTGGCATCTCACAATCAAGCATTCGTCGCCGGTAACGTACGATACGGTTACGGCTTGCCGCTACTTCGATGACGGAACGGTTTACTATACCGTGACGACGGACGATGTGCTGCCGCTGGAGAACGCTGAAGGTTGCGATAGTACGGTTTACCGTCACGTAATTGTCAACCAGCCGGATTCGATCTACCGTACGCTGCGCGGATGTAACAGCGTGACATGGAACGATGAGACGTTCTACTACACGCAATCGGCTCAGCAAGACTTCCTCTGCGATTCGGTTGTCTTCCTCGACATAACCGTTGACCGTGATGCCGAACCGCGTAACGAGTTCGTGACGGCATGGGATACGTATACATGGGAAGGCGATACCTACACGGCTGATGCAGTAGTGACAAAGACGCTGCAGACCGTTCAGGGTTGCGACAGCGTGGTTACGCTGCACTTGACCGTCAATAGTTCGCTCAGCGATGAGGAGACCCAGAACGCTTGCCAGACGTTCTACTGGCCGTGGGCTGACGATACGTACACCGCTACAGGTGACTATCCGATCACTCATCGCATAGATGAAGGTCTGCCTACCGAGCGCGACTCCACACGTACGTTGCATCTGACGATCTACGAACCCGAGTACACCGCCGTGGCTGATACGGCTTGCGACTACTATGTATGGAGCGGCGCAACCTATTACCGCGACACGACCGTTTGGAATACGCGTGAGGAGATATGTGATAACGTGGATACTTTGCATTTGGTTGTTTACCACAAGTCAGAACCGCTGGTAGTCAACGATACGCTGTGCGATATAGCTACCATCAACGGCCAGTCGTACTTCCGCGATACGACGTTCACGTCGCATTACCTGACCGACCACGGTTGTGATTCGACGGTAACATATAACCTGAAGATCCACCATCGTCAGACGATGCCGGACGTACACGTTGACGCTTGCGACTCATATACATGGGAAGGCGATACGTACACGCAATCCGGACGCTATACGAAGGTGCTGACGGATATGTACGGCTGCGACAGCGTTCTATCGCTCGTACTGGGTATCTATCCCGCATACAACCACGAGTTCAATGCAGTAGGCTGCGGCTACTATGTATGGGATAATACCATCTACGATACGGAAGGCGACTATACTCGTACGTATACCTCTGTCTCAGCTTGCGACAGCGTAGTTACGCTCCATCTGAGCTTGCCGGCAGCTGTTGAATCGGCTCCGCAGGATACCACGGTTTGTGACCAGCTGGTATGGCATGGCAAGATATACGACGCAACCGATGCTTACTCCGACACCTTGCGTGCGGCTAACGGCTGCGACAGTATCACATGGCTCTTCCTGACGGTTGCCGATCATCCTACCAGCGAGTTCAGCGCAGAGGGTGAACAATCGTTCACGTGGGGCAGTCAGACCTACTATGCATCGGGCGACTACGAGCAGTCGTTCCATACCGGTACGGGCTGTGACAGCATCGTTACCCTGCATCTGACGCTCACCGACCCGCAGCATATCACGCAGATTGCCGATACAGCTTGCGATGCGTATACATGGGATAGCGAGACATTCTATCAGTCGGGTGAGTACACGCGTAATTTCCCGACGTTGGACGGTCAGGATTCCATTGTAACCCTATCGCTTGTAATAGCTCATGATACGGCTCTGGCTATCACTGAAGAGGCTTGCGATCAGTTTGTATGGAATACTGAGACGTATACTGAATCGGGCGTATACACGCAGACCTTCGTCCGTGCAGCTACCGGTTGCGACAGTGTGGTGACGCTCTATCTAACCATCCGCGAGTCACTCAGCCTGCCGTTCAGCATTACGGCACGTGATGTATATACTTGGGATGGTGAGGCGTACACGGAGAGTGGCACTTACTCGCATACTTATCCGTCAGTACACGGATGCGACAGTACGTCTACGTTGCTACTGACCATTATCAGCAATGCCGATACGGCCATCGAGGCGGAAGCTTGTACGGAATATGCTTGGGCTGACAGCCTGTTCACGCAGTCGACCATCCACTCACATGTCTTCGATGCCGCCAATGGTTGTGACAGTATCGTTACGCTGACGCTGATCATCAACGAGCCTGTTTATGCCGACTTGTACGATACCGTTGCCGATTGCAGCGATCCGACGTATGCTTACACGCTGCCGTGGGGTGAGGATGTACAACACACGGGTATCTATTACGACACCTTGCAGTCTGCCATCACGCAGTGCGATAGCATTCTCCGCTTCCACCTGCAGTGGTGCGCTGAGCCGCTGTGCATTGATACCACTGCGTTTGCTGTTAGCGATTGCGACTCGGTTGTATGGGACGGCATGACATACAAGACTACTGGCACTTACGCTCGCCACTACCGTCTGAATGACGGCTGCGACAGCGTATCGATGATGCGACTGACCATCTTGCCTAAGATGCAGCACGTAATCGATACCGTGGCTTGTGACAGTCTCTATTGGTCGAATACTGGTCAGTGGTACTATCAGTCAGGCTTCTACTACGACACGCTGCCGGCAACCAATGGTTGTGACAGCATCATCGTGTTGCACGCCGTGGTAGGTCACTCAGCTGACGAGACTATTGTTCGTACTACCTGCGATGCTCTGACCATCAACGGTGAGACCTTCTCCGAGACCGGTACGTACATCCAACATCTGCTCACGTTCACGGGCTGTGACTCGACCCTGACGATTGATCTCACGATCACGCCGTCGGTTGACACCATCGTAGCTGATACGGCTTGCGATAACCGCCTGTGGCAAGGCATGACGCTGACAGAGACCGGCTTCTATCCTCAAGTGCTCACCGGTGTAGAGGGCTGTGACAGCTTGGTCAACCTCCACCTGATTGTCTATGGCAGCAAGGTAACGGATGTTGTGGATACGCTCCATTGCGACTCCATCATTTGGGGCGATGACCACACGGGTATCGATACCATCTATACGGATGGTCTGTACACGAAAGTCTTCCAATCGGCGGTAGGTTGCGACTCTACGGTGAACATGAATCTCAAGCTGCTCCGTCATGATGTGATTACCGCTCCGGATACGGCATCTTGCGATTCACTCATCTGGAATAGTCTGCGCATCTTCGATAGCGGCACGTACACGGATACGCTCATCAATTCGCAAACGGGTTGTGACAGTATCGTTACCATCAACGTGATCATCAACCCGACGCAGTTCACCGAGGAACTTGATTCCGTTGCTCCACCGTTCTACGTATGGCCGATGACGGGTGACACGCTGTGGGAGAGTGGCGACTATACCGATACCGTTCCGTCGCTCGTAACGGGTTGCGATAGTATCCACACCTTGCACCTCGTGCTCACGGATAGTATCATCCTTGACCCGATGGAACCTGTCCGCATCGATACCTTCGGATACTGCCCGGATAGCCTCGTAACGCTGTACTATAACCTCATCAAGGGTCATCCTACACGCTACACGCTCATCTTCGAGGACGAGGCTGTGACCGACGAGGATACGCTGCGGCTCTTCCGATCCGTTCATCAGAAGCAATTGTTGCCGAACCATGGACTGGACAGCGTGATCTTGTTCCGCGTACCGAAACTATGCGAATACGGACAGTACTGTGCTAAGCTGCAATTGTTCGACGAGTTCTCAAATAGTGAGATATATCTGTTCTGCATCGATGTATCGATTAGCGGAGTAGTGGTAAGTATGTGGACGGATGTTGTGGCTATCAACAATATCAAGGACGAGTTCAAGGGCTATCAGTGGTTCATCAACGACTCGATTGTTCCGGGAGCTACGAAGCAGTACTATAGTGACGGATCAGACCTGTACGGCTGGTATCGTGCTAAGCTGCAAATGGAGGACAACTCTTGGGCATACACCTGTGAGAAATACTTCAATCTGCAGTCCGATCTGTTCGAAATTATTGCTTACCCGACACCTGCACCGCAAGGTCAGCCTGTCACCCTGAAAGCACTGCATATACGTACGGAGGATCTGATGGGTGCCAACCTGCAGATTGCCAATGCTCAAGGTCTGGTAGTTCATACCAACACGAGTATGCAGCAGCGCGAAGAGGTTGTTTCCTTGCCGGCGGGCTTGTACATCGTAACTGTCACGACGAACAATCCGAACTGGACAGAACAGAAGACAGCCAACGTCAAGTTCACCGTTTATTGATTGTAATATCCACATTGCACTAAGCGGCACGAATTTTAAGGTCAATCTTAAATATCGTATATCAAGGGACACCGAAATAGCACATTTCGGTGTCCCTGTCTTAAAAAATGTGCTGTTTTTCAAAACGATAGGTATTGCATATGTCGTTTTTTTTTTGTAACTTTGCATCGTATTTTGCGGTAGTACGGCTATGCGCAAATTGCAGAAAAGAAAATTGTAGTATAAACAGATAACTAATGAAACATTTTTTTACACATTTTGTGTTGTCAGCAGTGCTCGTGATGGGTACGCTGACTATGTTTGCCCAGCAGCTTCCTGATCCGGGTTTTGAGAACTGGACCGGTACGAAGTTCGATGGTGAGGTCCAGCTTAAGGACTGGCATGCTTCGAACGTGGAGCAGGTGGGGCTGAAGTTTAATTTTGAGCACCGCGAGACAGGTCGCAACGGCGGCTATTGCGTGATGGTGAAAGACCAGGAGGTCGGTGCTATGGGTATCACCGAAGCCTCTCCGGGATATGTGTCGCTTGGTCAACCATGGCAATACCTGCCCAGTATCACGCAGGTTAGTCAGGCCACCGCGGGCGATTACGGAGGTATCAACTTTACCTATCGACCGGACTCCATGGTCATTTGGGTGAAACGTACAGGTTCGGATTGGAGCCGTGAGGATTTTCACCTGCTCTTCTATTCCTGGAAAGGCACAGCCAAAGGTTCGAAATACAAAAACAAGAACAACGGTTGTACATCCTATTCCACTACCGACGAGGAGTCGGACGTACGTCAGGCGCTCGACGGCAATGAGTGCGGTACGGATACCAAAGCTACGCAGGTGGCTGAAGGCTGGCTGCGTGACCGCAAGGAGTATACCAACTGGACCCGCTTGTGCGTGCCTATCTACTATCTGAACGACGAAGTGCCGCAGAAATGCAACGTCATCATCTCGGCAAGTAACTATCCCAACTTCCGCGCCAACAGTGGCTTGTATCCGGGTAACTCGCTCTATGCCGATGACGTGCAGCTTATCTACAGCTCAAAGATTCAACAGCTCTATATCGGCGGTAAGGTGTGGAATGGTTTTGATCCCAACTCATCCGCCGAGCAGGTCTATTCAGTAGGTCGTACTACCGTGATGCCTGAGGTGTATGCCGTGCGTGGCGTAGGCTCGCTTACCAATACCAAAGGTACAACGGTCAATTTCCCAGGACGTCGTCTGTCGGGCAGCGAGATCAATATCCAGTACGGTACGGTTGACGGCAATCCTACGATTATTACCGTCAACGCTGCCGACGGTTCGTCCACGATGACCTATCGCATCAAGATGGTACAGGCTCCGTCAGATAATGCCAAGCTGAGCAACATCATGGTGAACGGTGAGCCTCTTTCGGGCTTCAACCCCATGGTGTCGGCTTACAACGTAGCGCTGCCTTACGGCACGACTACTGCTCCGGTCGTTACCTATACCCCGGCTGAAGACGGACAGGTGGTTACCGTTACGCAAGCCACCTCCACTACCGGTACGGCTACTATCCGCGTCACCGCGCCGGACAATACGACGAAGATGACCTATACCCTCAATTTCTCTGTAGCGCAGCTGTCTGACAACACCTTGCAGGGAATAAAGGTCAATGGCGAACTCATCCCTGATTTTGTACCGACGCTTACGACGTACAAGATTGAGTTGCCGCTCGGCACTGCCACGATGCCTACTGTACAGGCCATCTCGGCTTACCCTGCCGGCGCACAGACCATCGTCTACACCGCTCCGTCGCAGATCGATGGCGGCCAGTACAAGGTCAGCGTCACCACGCCGGGCAACCAGGTAGCCAAGGTGTACAAACTCAACTTCAAGATTACCGCTTCCTCCAACAGCAAGCTCCGTGACCTGCAGATGGGTGGCTATATCACCAATTTCAATCCCAACAGCACGACCTATTATGTCTCCCTGCCGATGGGTACCACCTCGCTGCCGCAGATCACCTATACCAAGGGCGATAACTATCAGACCGTCACCATCGAAGAGGGTGGAGTGGAAGGCACTACCCGCGTCATCGTGACGGCTGCCAATGGTGATCAGACTATCTATAAGATCATCTGCTCCAAGCAGAAATCCGAGATATCCTATCTCAACAATATCTACCTCAACGGCGTAGCTCTTACGGGCTTCAACAGCAATACGTACCGCTATACCGTCAACCTGCCCACCGGTACTACTACGCTGCCGGTCATCACCTATGACCAGGGCGATCCCTACCAGACCGTGCAGGTCAACATGGGCGGCTTGAATGCCACCACGCGTATCTTCGTCACCGCGGACGATGGCAGCACCTCGCTCTACGAGATCGTCTTCACCGTCGAGCTGGCTAACGTTTCTACGCTGAATATGATCACTATCGGCGGTACGCCGCTTCAGGGCTTCGATCCTGAAGTCACCGAGTACTCGGTAGCCCTGCCGCAAGGTACGACCGCTTTACCCGAGATCACCTTCACCAAGCACGACGAGTGGCAGAACGTGTCCGTCCGTACCGCCGGCGTCAATGGTGATACCAAGATCACCGTCCGTTCGCAGGCTGGTACGCAAACCGTTTATGTGCTGCATTTCTCGGTCACCACTTCTGCCAATACCACTCTGGCGGCGGTCTATTTCAACGGCGTACGCTTTGCTGATTTCGATGCTTCTGTCCGCGAATACGACATCCAGTTGGGCGAGGGCGTGAGCCAGGTACCGGCTGTCTCGTTCGACAAGGGCGAGAGCTCGCAGAAGGTAGTAGCTACCCTGGAGGGCACGATTTATACCATCCGTGTGGTTTCGGAGAGTGGCGTGCAGGGCGTCTATACGTTCCGCTTCACCATCCAGAAGTCCGAGAATGCCTATCTGAACGGCATCTACCTGAACGGCACACCGCTGACAGGTTTCCATCGCGAGACGCTTGTCTATCAGGTGGAACTGACCACGGCTACCTGCCCGGTCATCACGGTGGATAAAGATCCGTCGCAGCATGTCACCATCACCACGCCGGTGGCTCTGGGTGAGGCACGTATCATCGTTTCTCCCGAGTCCGGAGCATCCAATACGTACATCATCAATTTCGTATCATCTGTTCAGCCTAACCTGAGCATGATCTTTGCCGATGGCGTGCAGGTGCCCTCGTTCTCGCCTACTACCTACGAATATGACATCCCCTATTCGGGCGCACTGCCGGTCATCACCTATACCAAGATGAACGAGTCCCAGACCGTCACTATGGTTACCGATGATTCGCATGCACGTCTGTATGTATCGGTTGGCGGCGATGAGCAGGTCTACGAACTTACGTTCATCCCGAACTATTCCGCTGACGCCACTTTGCGTTCCATCGCGGCTAACGGTACCGTGCTTGCAGGTTTTGCTGCCGACAAGTTCAACTATTCCATGCCGCTGCCTATGGATGGCGTGATGCCACTGATCACCTACGAGCGCCAGTCGGATAACCAGCATGTAGTGGCCGGTCAGAGTGCGCAGTACACCTACAGCCTCGTTGTTACGGCTGAGAGTGGCGCTACGCAGACCTACAAGATCAATTTCATCACCGGTGCATCCGACACCACCTCGCTCCTTTCGGCTGCTCTCGACGGTACGCCTATCACCTTTGATGACAACTATACCAGTACGCAGACCATCGAGCAAGGTCGTGATCTCCCGGAGTTCACTTATGAGAAGCGTGACGGACAGACCACCGTCTATGCTGAGACTACCGAGAGTCAGCAACTCATCGTTGTGGCTGAGAATGGTAATAATCAGACCTATACCGTCAACTACAACCGCACCGAGACTACCAACGCTTTGCTCAAAGGTATCAATATCCTCCGCGATGGCGAATGGCAGCCGCTGACAGGCTTTGCCGAGAATACGTTTGCTTACAATGTTACTCTTCCATTGGGCACCTTGGCTGCGCCGTGCGTATGGCCGTTGGCGGGTAAGCCCGGACAAACCATCACCGTTACCTACGGCCCTGCCGATGGCAACACCACTATCCATGTCCTCTCTTCCGACAACCAGACGCAGGATTATGTCATCACGTTTGCCGTAACCAAGTCCACCAATACCAAGCTGGGGTCGCTCTCCATCGACGGAGCTTCCTATTCTGTCGACGAGACGGACATCACTATCCCGATGGACTTTGGCGCTACCGAGCCTTACGAAGTGGAGTTTACCAAGGCGGAGGACTCCCAGTTCATCGAGTTCATCAGCGCTCCTATCAATGGTGTGACCAAGATCATCGTTACGGCCGAGAATGGCGACAAGCGTACCTATTCCATCCGCTATAACGTGGCAGTGCCCGAGGGCGAGAATAGAATCTTGTCGGTCAACTACATCTACGTCGATGCCAATGGCGACTCGCATACCGGCAGCATCGAACCTGTCAAGGGGCAGGTCAACGAGATCAAGCTCCCATTCGGCAGCACCTCGTTCGACGTGACCGGCTACACCAAGAGCTATCCGGAGCAGGCTGTGCTCTTCTACAACGGCGGCATCCGTCGCGGTGCAACCATCGTGGCTACCGCTAACAGAGAAGGGGTAGAGGATGCAGTGTATACTATCAAGCCCGTGATGCCGGACTTTGATGAGGCCGGCAAACTCGAAGAACTGAAGTTCAAGGGTGCGCTTGTGCCCAATTTCCGTCCGGATGTTTACAACTATATGATCACCGTTTCGGCTGAACCCAAAGTTGCTGACTTTACCTATGTTGCCTTTGGTGGTGCTACCGTTACGCCATCGTCTCTCAATACTACCAAGAAGCAGATTACTTTCTCCGTCGAAGGTGGTGAAACATATTCCGTTTGCTGGTTCTACAACGACAATCCGCATATCGATTTCTCCGGCGATTGGACCAAGGCTTCGCAGGGCGCTGGTTACAAACCTGATGCTACATGGAAAGTGCCTGCCGATTGCGATGATGGCTACGATTGGGGTATATTGGGCATCAACTTCACCTATTCTACAGGTATGGAGGTGGTTTCGGCCGGCGTCAATGGTGCTATGTTGTCCACGTTGCGTGGCGCACCTATGAATGGTTCGCTGCCAGGCATGATGACACAAGGAACAATGGCTGTCAGCCTCAATTCCGGCGGTAACTCAACTTCCAGCATGACGTATAACGCTTCTACCGGTGTTACCTTCCGCAACACGCCTGAGCAATTCGCTCTTGATTATCGTCCCCTTTCGGCCAATAATATCAACGAGTGGTCGTGGACTGTCACGCTCAGCGATGGCAGCAAGGCGCAGAATACCAAAGGTACGGGTACCTATAGCGCGATCAATAAGGCGGGTACTTCTGTCGAGAATCTGAACTATGGTACACTGGGGGCTATCAAGAAGATCACCGTTACCCTCAATTCGTGTAACACCGAGAATGCTAAGAACCTTGGAGGAGGTACCATCCGTGAGGCGTCCATCATCATGCAGAACCTCCGCTTCATTTACAACTCCGAACTGACTGCAGCTACCGTCAACGGCAAAGCTACCACCAAGAAAGGTCATAACTTCACCTACACTCTTGCCGAGGGCGAAGCTATCGTCGGTATGCCGGCGCTCAAGTTCACCGGTGCCGTACATGACCAGATGCAGACCATCGAATGGCTCAACAATGGCGAGTGGGATAATGGCGAACTCAAGGCCAAGGTGATCAACTACGGCGAGAACTCACAGGATACGACCGAATACTACGTCATCCTCGAGCGTCCTGCCGTTACCTCGCTCAACTATGTGCCTAACTTTGGCGGTTACCCCACCACCGTTTCCAACGATACCACCTACGTCAACATGCCTTATGGCACCAAGGCGCTGCCGGACTTCACTGTTACGCCTGAAAGTATCCATCAGCGGTTCACTATCAGCAAGAGTGGCAATGTGGTGAACGTCACGGTGAAGGCAGAGAGCGGGGAGCCGCGTACGGATATCTACGTCTTCCGTGAGGTCAAGACCGCCGATGCCCGTCTCGCCAATATCGTGGCTGCAGGGCTGACGCCTGCTTTCAGTGCCGATGTTACCGATTATACCATTACGGCAGAGAAGATGCCTGCTGTCACCTTCGCCAAGAAGCGTACCACTGCCGATAACGACCTCGGCCAGACTGTCGACCTGAGCTACACCGCCACCGGTGCTACCTTGCTCGTCACCTCGGCTGACGGTACGGCGCAGCAGACCTATACCATCGCCTTTACCGCTACCCAGCCTGCTACCGATGGCAAACTGCTCTCCATCTCGCGTGAGAACGCCATCATCAGCGGCTTCAACGAGGATACCTATTCCTATAACGCACGCAAGGTCGATAACGTAGGCTTCGAGCGCAAGGAAGGTCAGGAGTCCGTGGCTGTGGTCGAGACCCTTACCGATGACTATCTGTCCATCGCCGTCACCGGTACCACCGCTTCCCACAACTATACCATCACCTATCCGACGGAAGCATCTACCAATGCCGACCTCGGTGGCATCTTTATCGATGGCACTCCGTATGCTGAGTTCATGCCGCAGCAGCTGGATTATACCTACGAGTCCGACGAACCCGTGGATGTAGTCTTCGTGCTCAGCGAGCCGGGACAGACCATGCATATTACGGTCACCAACCTTAGCAACGCTCCTTCGCGCAAGATCGCTACGCGGTCAGTCATCACCGTCTTCAACGTTACGATTACCGCTGAGAGCGGCGAGAGCAAGACCTACGTCTTCACCCTCCGTCCTGAGAGCTCGGACGTCAACACCCTGGCGGGTATCAGCATCGCCGGTACACCGCTCGAAGGCTTCTACCCCGAGCGTACCGATTATACCTACGAGATACAGTCCGCTACGCCCAAGCTCTCCGAACCTGCTATGCCCGAGATCAGCTATACCCTCGGTCAGGAGAGCCAGACCGTAGTTGTCGAACCGGCTGCTACGCTCGGTGCGGCTACTATCATCACCGTCACGCCCGAGAATGGCAATGCCAACGAGGCTCGCGAGTATCGTATTACCATGACCGCTACGCCTTCACGCAATGCCGACCTGACGAATATCCTCATCAATGGCGAGCCGGTCAGCGGATTCAAGTCATCGCGTACCAACTACTCGATGCAGGTCTATGGCGATCAGGTTACCGTCGATTATGCTACCGGCGATCCGTTCCAGACCGTGCAGGTTACCAAGACCGACGACGATGTACAGCTCACCGTTACCGCACAGGACGGACAGACCCGGCGCGTATATGAGGTGGAGATATGGAGGGCTGCTATGTCCAACAATGCTAATCTCGCCAATATCCTCCTCGACCGGATGACGATGGCTGAATATGCTGCCGCGCACTATATCGAAGACCTCTATTTCGATGAGAAGACCTATCGTTATACCATCCCGTTGACCCTCATGGATGTCATGCCCGACATCGCGGCTTCCGTTCAGGAGGATGCCCAGACCGTCGAGATCCTTACCGCCGAAACCTCGCGCGGTACCGAGAAGACTATCCGCGTTACTGCCGAGGACGGTGAGACCGTCAACGAGTACAAGCTCCTCTTCGAGGTGGAGAAGTCGGCCAACACACGTCTGGCTATGATCTATCTCAATGGCGACTCCCTGCCCGGCTTCGACGAGAACCGCCTGGCATACACCATCGCCCTGCCTATAGGCGTCAAGACCCTCCCCGAGGTCGATCCCGCCAAGAGCGAGATGCTGCAGAGCATCACCAAGCAGCTTTCCGAGGATAATATGCGTACCGACATCACCGTTACTGCCGAGAATGGTCAGCAGGCTATCTATAGCGTCACCTTCCTCTTCACCCTCTCCGAGGCAGATACGCTCAAGGGTATCTTTGCCGATGGTCAGCTGATCGAAGGCTTCGAGCCTACCGCGTTCTACTATTCCTACGCCCTGCCTATGGGTGTACGTACGCTCCCGGCTCTTGACTACGAGCAAGCCGACCAGTGGCAGAACGTCACGATGGATACCATCACTGCGGGCAAACGTACTACCTACAACTATACCGTCATCTCCGAGAGCGGTAGCAAGAATATCTACACCGTCATCTACGAGGTGCAGAACTCCAATGTCGATACCCTGCAGATGATCAGCCTTGACGGCAAGCCGATGATCATGTTCGAACCGCAGCGTAACGATTATACCGTTACTCTGCCGCAAGGCTCTACCGTCATGCCGCAGGTCAGCTGGCTCCAAGGCGACGAATGGCAGACCGTCGATACCGTCTACAACACCGGCTACGTACAGGTCATCGTCAGCGCCGAGGATAACCACCAGCGCGTCTATACCATCCATTTCGATATCGCTAAGAGCAGCAACGTCTCCCTCGCAGGTATCACTATCGGTGGCAAACCGCTCGAGGGCTACGACGATGAGAAACTCACCTACACCGTCAAGCTCCCTTATGGTGCTACTACGCTGCCCGCTATCACCTATGCCAAGGCTGAACCCGGACAGAACGTCACCATCAGCATCGAAGCCGCTACCGTCAGCATCGTTGTCATTGCCGAGGATGGCATCGCTACACAGACCTACACGCTCAACTTCGTGCCGAGCCTCTCGCCCGAAGCGCACCTCGCGGCTATCTACGTCGACGACATCAGCATTGCCACGTTCGTCCCCGACTTGTTCGAGTACGCAGTTTCCCTGCCGTATGGCACTACCGAGATGCCCGCTATCACTGCCGTGCCCGTGGATACTACGGCTACCATTGCCTACGAACAGGAGCAGAACATCGTCACTATCTCCGTCACCTCAGCCGATGGCGAGAATATGTACGATTATGTGGTCATCTTCACCGTCGAGCTCTGCAATATCAACTCTCTCACCGATCTACGCATCAACGGCGAGACTATCGAGGGTTTCCATCAGGATACGCTCGTCTACACCATCTCCTATCCGATGGGTACCGACAGCACGGCGTTCATCCGTCCCGAGCAGATCAGCTATACCTTGGCTGACTCCTCCGCTACTGTCTCCGTCAGCGAGATCGATGGTACTATCCTCGTGCAGGTTACTGCCGAGAACGGCACCGACGTGCGCGTCTATATCATCAGCCAGCGTATAGCCAAGAGCAGCAATAGCCTCCTCTCCGACCTCACCGTGGGCGGTACCACTATCACCGGCTTCGACGACTCGACCTTCGTCTACACCTATATCCTCCTCGAGGGCGAGACGGTGCCCGAGATCATCGGCATACCCGAGGACGAACTCTCCGAAGTGTCCGTCACCTACGGCGCACCGGGCGAGGAGACCTTCATCTATTGTACCGCACAGGATGGCTCCGAGACTGTCTACTCCATCTGGTTCGTCATCTCTACCACCAATACTGCCAAAGCACCTACCAAACAGGATGTGCTCTTCAAGCAGACGGGTTCCGACCAGTTCACGGCATACACCATCCGCAACAATACGTGGTTCGCACTCTACGATCATGAAGGCCACATGTTCCTCAATACCCTCATGCCCGTCTGCAACCCCAACCAGGTCAGTGTAGCCTACGACGCACAGGAGAACGAGATCCTTACCGATGCCACCGGCGAAGGCGTCACCTTCACCGTCCCGAACCATGGAGAGGTCTTCTTCTATCTCTTCTATTCGGATAACCAGCGCATCCAGTCTGGCAAGTTCATCATGCCCTAAGCGCTGTACTCTGACCTTTTGAGGTCATCCTATTTACACAAAAAGCGGCTCCCTGGAGCTGCTTTTTGCGTAAATATGCATCTTTTCCGCGAAAAAATCTCCCTCTCACTTGCAAATGTCAGATTTTTTTCGTAACTTTGCATTTACTTTATGTAGGCGCACAATGACCTATATGCAAAAATGTATATGAAACGACTTCTACTGATACTATTAACCTTTTTAAGCGTGACAGCTATGGCACAGGTTCATTTCTATAAGGGCAACTCGTCCTACAGCAGCGATATCCTCTATTCCTTCGACGGCAAAGCCATCTACCGTGGCCGCTCGACCTACAGCAGCGATATCCTCTATTCGTTCGACGGGAAGTATATTTACAACGGTAGCAGTTCCTACAGCAGCGATATCCTCTATACCTGGGATGGCGAATACATCTACCGCGGACGTTCGTCCTATAGCAGCGATATCCTCTTTACCTTCGACGGCACGTACATCTATCGCGGCAAATCTACCTACAGCAGCGACATCCTTTATACCGTCAGCCACGGCCACATCTACCGCGGCAAATCTACCTACAGCAGCGACGTCCTCTTCTCGTTCGACGGCTTGATGCCGCTCCCTGTATTGCTGATGATGATGTGACGCCGGCCGTGCCAAACGCTAACACAGAAAGCCGTTTATGCGGTACTGAATTGAATTAACATTTTCCTGATATGAAAAACGAATTGAATGCCTTGATCATGGAGGCAATGAAAAGCCATGATACCGTGCGCACCGAGACGCTGCGCGCCATCAAGAGTGCCTTTCTCAACTGGCAGACCAGCAAGGAGAATGCCGGTAAAGAACTGACGGAGGCTGACGAGATCCAGATCTTCAAAAAGATGGTCAAGCAGCGCCAGGAGTCGGTGGAGCAGTACATAGCTGCCGGCCGCAAAGAGCTGGCTGACGCCGAGCAGGCGCAGATAGATGTGTTGGAGACCTTCCTGCCCAAGGCTGCTACGGAAGAGGATATCGTTCGTGCCTTCGCTGAGGCCCAAGCATCCAACGGCTGGTCGGCTGAAAAGAAGAACATGGGCCTGTTTGTCAAAGCCATCAAGGCGGCTCTGCCTAATGCCGACGGCAAGATGGTGGCACAGGTCGTTCAATCCCGATTGGCTTAATCGCTATACTTGTATCTCAGGCTTCCGTCCTGCCAGTGCATGGCATTTAGTGCTGCGCAAGCGATAGTTGCCGGGCACGCCGGCGGAAGAGGTAGATGCACACGGCGGTCAGCGGCAGGCTGATCGCTGTGAGCCACCACGTGTCGCCCGTACCGAGGTAATCCAACTCTCCGTCGGGCAGCTGCAGCACGAAAGTGGCTATATAGAACAGTAGCACTGCCATCATATTGTTGGTGGCGTGCATGGTGATGCTGTAGATCAGGTTGTCCGTCCATACCAGCGCGTAGCCCAGCAAGGCGCCCAGCAGCATACGCGGAATAAAACCGTAGAACTGAAAATGGATGAACGAGAAGATGAATGCCGTCATCCACACCGCCAGATGCCTGTTGCGGTGGAAGAAGGATTGCAGCACGCAGCGGAAAGTCATCTCCTCGCCTATGGCGGGAATGATAGCCAGCACCACGATGTTGAACAGCAGCATCACCATCGAACCTTTCTCCACCGTCATAAATGCTTTCAGCAGTTCGGCGGCACGATCCTCCATCTCACGCATCTTTGCTTCCAACCCTTGCATACTTTCCGGCAGGCTGATCCGGCTGTTGAGGTACGCCAAGTAGTTGATAAGCGGCAGCGCGCAGATGATCGTAGCAATAGCCAGAAGCAGCAACGTCTGGTCGGTCTGCTCCAGAGGCTTCAGATGCAGATAATCCTTCGGCTGCTCGCTCCATAGTATAGCCACTATCCATGCCGGCACGATGAAGGTGCAGACGGCCTGCACTGCCTGGAAGATCAGCAGATTGAACGTATCGGCATGATCGATGGGCAACACCAGCCATGCCGCCATCACCACGGCTATCGCCACAACGATGATGCTCAGCCATTCGGCAAGCTTCAGTAGCGGATGAAGATGTGCGTGAATACCGTTTGTCATGTGCTTCTTTTATGTTCCGGTTAGTATCTGTATGCGGTTCTCCATTTCCAGCAGTTCGTCCCTCAGCGTGGCAGCCAGGTCAAAATTGAGGTCTTTGGCTGCGGCAAGCATTTGTTTGCGTTTCTGGTCGGCAGCTTTCTGCAGCTCCTTGGCGTTCATCTTCTGCCATGCTGCATCCTTCCAACTCTCGCGTATGCGTTGCTGCACGGCTTCGCGCTCTTTCTCTGCATCCTTATATAGTGATGCCAGCGCACCGGTGTTGATCTCTTTCTTGATGGCGGTAGGCGTGATGTGGTGCTCGGTGTTGTAGGCTATCTGTTTGGTGCGTCGGCGGTTGGTCTCGTCGATGGTCTGCTGCATCGAGCGCGTGATGCGGTCGGCGTACATGATCACCATGCCATTCACATGCCGTGCGGCACGACCTGCCGTCTGCGTCAACGAACGATGGTCACGCAAAAAACCTTCTTTGTCCGCATCCAGTATAGCCACCAGCGACACTTCCGGCAAGTCCAGTCCTTCCCTGAGCAGGTTGACGCCTACCAGCACGTCGTACAGTCCTTTGCGCAGATCTTCCATGATCTTGATGCGCTCTATCGTATCCACGTCCGAATGGATGTATGCCGATCGCACGCCGTACTGCCTCAGATAGTCATCCAGCTCCTCCGCCATGCGTTTGGTGAGCGTCGTCACCAGCACGCGCTCTTCGCGCTCGATGCGCACCTGTATCTCCTCCATCAGGTCATCCACCTGATGCTCCGACGGGCGCACCACTATCTCCGGATCCAGCAGTCCGGTCGGACGGATCAGCTGTTCCACCACCAGACCTTCCGATTGCTCCAGCTCATATTCCGCCGGCGTGGCAGACAGGAAGATCGTTTGGCGCTTCATGCCATCCGCCTCCGCAAAAGCCTCGCTGCTGATGCCGGTCTTCTGCTCCCATTCATCGAAGGTGAGCGGACGGTTGTCGCGTGCCGCAGGCAGACGAAAACCGTACTGCACCAGATTGTCCTTGCGCGATCTGTCACCGCCGTACATAGCATGTATCTGCGGGATGGTCACGTGGCTCTCGTCCACTACCACCAGCATATCGTCTGGAAAATAATCCAGCAGGCAGTATGGCGGCGTACCCGGCTCACGCCCGTCGAAATAGCGGCTGTAGTTCTCCACGCCCGAGCAGTAGCCCAACTCCTGTATCATCTCCAGGTCATAGTGCACGCGCTCGTCGATGCGCTTGGCTTCCAGCTCCTTGCCCTCGTTGTGGAAAAAGGCTATCTGGTCGTCCAGGTCTTTCTTTATCTCGCCTAATGCACGGTTGATGCTCTCCTGACTGGTGCAGAAGATGGTAGCGGGGTAGATGTTGATGTAGTCAAACTCCTCAATCAGGTTCATCGTTACCGGTTCCAGCGCACAGATGGCATCAATCGTATTGCCGAAGAACTCCACGCGCAATATATAGTCGGCATAGGCAAGCGCTATGTCCACCGTGTCGCCTTTCACGCGAAATCGTCCGCGCGTCAGGTCCATATCGTTGCGGATATATTGTGCTGCCACCAGCGTCTTCAGAAACTCCTCCATCATGATGCTCTGATCGCGCCGGATGGATATGCAGTTGAGCGAGAAATCTTGCGGACTGCCTATGCCGTACAGGCAGCTCACCGACGATACGACAATCACATCCTTCCTGCCTGACAGCAATGCCGCCGTAGCCGACAGCCTCAGCCGGTCAATCTCCTCGTTGATGCTCAGGTCTTTCTCGATGTACGTGTCGGTCGAAGGGATATAGGCTTCGGGCTGATAGTAGTCGTAGTAGCTGACGAAATACTCCACCGCATTGTGCGGGAAGAACATCTTCATCTCCGAGTACAGCTGTGCCGCAAGTGTCTTGTTGTGGCTCAGAATGAGCGTCGGCCTGTTCAGCTGGGCGATGACGTTGGCTATGGTGAACGTCTTGCCGCTACCCGTCACACCGAGCAGCGTCTCTGCTTTCACGCCCGAACGAATACCATCCACCAGTTGGGCGATGGCTTCCGGCTGGTCACCGGTAGGCTTATATGTCGATTCCAGACTGAACATGGGCTTATTTCTTTTTTTGTTTCCTCCGTTCAGCGTTGCGGAAGGCGTCACCCCAGTTGAAATCGTGCTTGAATACCACGCCTACACCCTCCACCATGTTCGCCTGACGCAGCGAATATTTGTCCACAGAGTGGGTAAAGCCTTTCACGCGCACTTTGCCATCCTCGGTGATGATATATTCTATATCCAGGTCGCCAAACACAGGTCGGTTGTTCAGGTCGTTATAGCGATAACCCACGTTGCCGTTGATCAGCAGCCGTTCGATAGGCTGGATGGAGAACTGCGCCTCATATTCCTGTGCCGCATCGGCTCCTTCGCCGTCGGTACGGAAATTGATGCCGAAAGTCACGATGTTCGTTAGCTTGCTCAGCCAGGAGTTGATCTGCCCGGTGATGGTCGATGATAGCAGCGAGTAGGTCTCGTTCAATCCCGTCGTGTTCGTGCTTCGCAGGTATTCGGGCGTAAAGAAGCGGTTGAATACGAGCAGGTAGAGCACCTCACGCATCAGCATGTCGTCGGAGTTGATGAGCGACCGTACTTGCGATTGCACGCTCTCGTCCGATTGTGGCAGCTCGATGCCGAACGACAGGATGGGGTTGAGCAGCTTGTCGCGCATATAGATGATGCAGTTCACCGGCACGGAGGTGCGGTTGGTCTGTAGCGACGATACATCGCTGCCGAACAGATCCTTGAGTGACGCCACTACGTGGTACTTGGCGGCGATGTTCACATCCATATCGTCGGGCGAGCCGTTCCATGTGATGGTTGATCCGTCCACGATGCTGAAATCGCGGTGCACCATCTTGCCCAGCGCATAGCTCAGCGAGCCTTGGCGGAACGTCAGCGTGCCTTGCAACGACAGATCGTCGTTCTGCAGCCGTATGCGCATATCGCCCTCGCCTCTGCCGCGAAGTATATCATCCGAGTTCGTGCCGAAATGCGTGACGAGCTGCGTGCTCTGATCCACATTGACGTACATATCCAGGTTCAGCCCCATAGCCGTCTGCTGCTGCCGCTGTCTTTTCTTGCGCTTGCCTTTGATCTTGATGGGCTCTGGCTCGTCATGGTTCACAAAGGTGATGAAGCTGCTCTCTTTCGCCGTACTCATGCCGAACAGATTGAGGTGGAATACCGAACCGCTGTTGGCACTGGCTTGGGCTTTCAGGTTCAGTTGCCTCTCGTCGCCGTTGATGCGTACGCCGCCGGTGGCATATACCTTGCCGTAGAATGTGGCATCATTGCCTGCCGGCAGGTCCAGCACGATGGCTTTGTCGGCGAGGATGTTGAGGTTGAACTGGAAGTTCCTGAAGTAGCGGTGCGTCACCGCTCCGTCCAGCCTAACTGTATGTCCCTCTTTGTCGTAGGCAGTATGGTGCGGGAAGCGGATAGAAGTACTGTCCATGTAGATGGTGTCGTTGATGTAGTATCGTCCTCCGGTGAAGGGCACCGTGATACCTACGTTGTGCGGCTTGGCGGCTACCAGCACCCATGTCTTCTTGTCCCTGCCCAGAATATGTACGATGCCTGTGCCTCGTCCTTCCAGGTCAGACAGGAACGATTTGGTCCAATGGTTCACAAATCCCAGGTTGAAAGAGTCCGGTTGTATGTGCAGCTCCCATGATTTGTCGATTGTTGGCGTAATTAGTCCGCTTACCTGCGCCACGCGCCTCTCGCCCTCATGCACCTCGCCGCCTATCTCCACCGCCTTGCGCTGTGCGTCAAACTTCGCCCAGGCATCTGCGTCACCTATCGGATAGCCGTTCAGTCCGGCATTCTGTACGTGCAGGTTGGCATCCAGCATCAGGTTGGCCAGTATGCCGTACAGCGTGGCCTGACCGGTGATCTTGCCCTGTGCCGTCAGCGTCTGTTCGGGTAGGAGCGTCATGCCCAGTATGCCCGCCAGATCGATGTTCTGCAGCCGCACGTTCAACGAGTCCTCGTGCTTACGCGAAGCGATGCCGTCCATGTAGATGAATTTCTCGTAGTTGCCTATCCACAGGTCATCCACCAGCAGCGCTGTGTCGGCCACGGTATAGGTCAGCCGGGCGTGGTCGATGCTCCACGGGGTGTTGGCTACGTACATCTCCGACGGTAGTATTTGTGTCGTTATCACGGGCTTGTGGGCATATTCGCTGAACGTGGTTAGCAGGTCTATATGACCGCCGTACACCTCTTCCGCATCGTTGCTCAGGTTGACGGATAGCAGCAAGCTGTCGTTCCATGCGGAGGAGGTTAGCAGCACGTTGGCATTGCCCAGATCCAGCGTGTCGGGCAGGTCTACTTCTGCCGACGCGCGGAAATTGATGCGGTCATCTTTGTTGTCGAGCGACAGGATGATGTCGCTTATCTCTTGCCGCCCTATGCGCAACACGGGTATCACGCCGCTTATTGCCAGCCGCTTCTGCCGCTCGTCCACCATGCCTTTCAGCGTCAGACTGCCGCTCTGCGAGATGTTCACCGGCAGTACGTCCAGCAGTTCGTCCAGATCGTGGGCGTACAGGTAGAAGGCCGCCTTGGTGGTGGACGGACGCTTGAGCAGCTTCTCGCGCATCGAGGCGTCAAATAGGTGCGGCAGGTAGTGTACGGCTATCTTCTGCATGGTTGTACCCAACTCGGTATAGCTGAAGTGTCCCGCAAAGCGCCCGACGGCATAGTCCGACTGCAGCTTGAGGTTATGATGTGTGGGATCGTCGCTATCAGATTCCGCCAATATCTTCAGCTGCGCCATGCGTGTGGTGTCGCCATCGTTGGTAAACATCAGGCTGTCCATTACCAGATAGCCGTTCAGGTGGTCGATATGCGTGCCGGAGAAGTTGACGTACAGCTTCATCTGTAGATCGCTCTCCGTCAGTTTGTCGGTCAGGTGAAGGGAGTCCAGCCTCAGATGGCGCAGGTCGAGCGTCACGTTGATGCTCGGCGCCGTCTCGCTCAGGTCCACCAGTCCGTCTACCGACAGGTTGATGTTCGGATCATCGCTTTGCAGCGTACCTCCCAGACTGTTGTCACCAAAGTTGCCGTCCAGACGGATGTTCGTGTAGGTGTAGCCCTTGTAGGTCAGTTGGTGTATATCGCCGCGGAATAGGCCGTGTGCCGGATGATCTTTGGCAGAATGGCCGTTGATGTAGGCGTTCATCGTCAGCGTACCCAGGTCTTTGTTGTCCAGCAGTTGTCCCAGCTTGAAGCGTTTGGTGCCTATGCTGCCGTTGAAGGTCAGTTCGTCAAACTTCGCGCCTATCTGTGCGTGGCCGTTGGTGCTGATGGCGCCGAGGGCTGTGCGGAACCGTCCGTGTAGGTTCATGTCGCGCATTCGACCTTCCATCACGCCCGTATAGTGCATCTCGCCCAAGCGGAAAACTTGCTTGGGCATCTGATATGGGGCATCCAGCAGGTCGGCAAGGAAGTCTTGCAGCAATCCGGCACGTAACATCAGGTCCTGACATTCCGCACGCAGCTGCAGACTGTCGAAGTTCTGCCAATGGAAGGCGGTGGCTGTACCGAGGAAGAACTGCCGGTCCTTGTACGACACGCGTAGCTCGTCCAGGAAAATCGAGTCTGTGTTACCCGTCAGCGCTGCCGTCAGGCTTAGTTTGCCGTCCAATGTGCGCACTTGCGGCACGAACAGACCTATATCCCTTAGCGAGCAGTAGGCATCGTTCAGCCTCAGTGTGAACGCCTCTTTGCTGATATGTACCACCTCGCTGTTCAGTTCGGAATGCGGCAATCGTACGAGCAGCCGTGGCATGTCGATGGATGTGGGAGTCATATGCACTTCGGCTTCCGCATCGCATAGCTCGAACAGTGTTTTCTCCCGTCTGCCGAATGTGCGCACGTTGATGATGCGCCCGTGCAAGGTCTTGACTGAGGCATCTATGTGCTGCTTGTCGAGGTTCTCCAGCGCCAGACGTGCCTCGGCATCTTTCAGCAACAAGGTGTCGTAGCGTGCACGCAGGTTGGTGATCTCCACGTCTTTCACGTTTATGCTTTCCACCTTCCATTTCTCTTTCTCCTCTTTCTTCTCGTCCGAACGCAGCGCCTGTAGGATGAACTCGTAGTTCTTGTCGTGCAGGTTGACGTACGGATTGTCTATCGCCACTTTCTTTACTATCAGCTTTCTGTCCAGCAGGGCTTGTGGATGTATCTGCACCTCCATGCTGCCTACGAAAGCCAGCGTGTCGCCTTGCCGGTCGGATAGGTAGATGCTGTCGATATGCAATGTGTGGAAGAAGCGATAGTCCACGCGCTTTACGTCTATCTCCGCATCCAGCGCCTGCGACAGCTCGGCTGCCACCCAGCGCACGGCAGAGGTCTGCACCGCATCGTTGCGCACCAATAGCGATAGCATGTATACAACCATCAGGCTGCATACCAACAGTACCGCTACTATGTACGCCACTCGCTTCATTTTACTTAATCAATCGTCACTTGTCAATCTGTCAATCGTCAATCAATCTGTTAATTGTCAATCAATCGTCACTTGTCAATCTGTCAATCGTCAATAATTCGTAATTCGTAATTTTTAATTTTTAATTATAAACAACGTACCCAAAAGCTCCCGCCAGCACAATCAGCAGAATGGGGTGGGATAGGGTGTCCACTATCTTTTTAACAGTTTTGTTCTTTGTTTTCACCAGTTGCGGCAATATGGTCAGTACAAACACGCTGCCGAAGAACACGATGCTGTACATGTCGATAAACGTACTGGGCGTTATTAGCAGCAGCGCAGCTGCGGCTATCAGTCCGAGCACGGCAAAACGCAGGTAACGCAACGTGTTCTGAAAATATGCGTTCTGCGCAAAGCGCCTGCTCAGCACCATGTATACCTTGCATACCGATAGCATGATCAGCAGTCCCGGCAGCACCATGGCGCCTGTGGTCAGTATGCTGCCCCATACCGTTCCTGTGACGGTATAGCCCACGTATGTCGCACAGTTGATGCCTATAGGTCCCGGCGTAACCTGACTGATGGCTACGATATCCACAAACTCCTTCTCGCTCATCCAGCCGTAGGTCAATACCTCATGTTGGATGAGTGAGAAGATCGCCAGTCCGCCTCCAAACCCGAACAACCCGATCTTAAAGAAACTTATAAACAACTGCCAATATATCATCTTTTACCTTTCAACTTTCACTTTTCACTTTTCACCTTTTACCGTACACCATACACCGTACACCTTTCCCTTTACTTTTCAATCGTCAATTGTCAATCCGTCAATCGTCAATTGATTTGGCGCACACTTCACCGCTTACAAAGTTACGAAAAAAAATGCACATTTGCAAATTTTTCCAAAGAAAAATGGCAATTTATTGCATTTTTAGCAGGAATTCCGTGCTTATGCTCGCATAAAACAAGGAAATGCCTGCAAAAAAAGAAAGAGAGTAGGTCGAGCGCTCGAGTCGCCTCATCTCTACGAGGGCATTGCCAAAAGACATCTTTTTCTCTTGCAAAAATTACTTTCTTAAACAATTTTTGCAAATTAATTTGCATTTATCATTTTTTTTATGTAACTTTGCATCGTCAATTGTAAATTTGTAAATCGTCAATAGGTATATGCTAAGTCCTGAAGTACAAGCAATGATTCCGAAGATACAAGCGTATCTTGCTACGCAGCCGGTCGAACGAGCTTACTTGTTCGGCTCTTGTGCCCGTGGCGAGGAGCGCCCTGATAGCGATGTGGATCTGTTGGTTAACTATACGGACGGAAACAATCTTTCATTAATGGATATTGGAGGAATGATTAGCGATTTAAGTGAGTCACTTCGCCGACCCGTTGATTTAATAGAAGAGGATTACCTAATGCCTTTTGCCCGGCCAACTGCTAACCGTGATAAAATAAAGATTTATGAGAGAGCCTATTAGAGACAAAGAGCGCTTGGAGCACATGCTGCAAGCAATCAATTACATAGACGAAGGATTGCAACTTCATACACCTGAACAGATACAAAATGATCATATTGTATACTTCGGGTTTGTCAAGCAACTGGAAATAATAGGTGAAGCTACATACAAACTTACAAAAGAGTTTCGTGCCGCTCATCCGAATACTCCGTGGAACAAAATTGAGGGAATGCGTCATGTGTTAGTACATGGATACTATGCCATTAATTTCACGCAATTGTTTCGCGTAATCACAAATGACCTCCCTGTACTTCGTACACAAATTGAAGCATATATTCAGGAATTAAGTTCGCAAGAACAATAACATATATCCTCGCTTACGGGTAGATATAACTACCGCTGCCATCGCCAGCATAAAAAGCGATCCGTCCACTCCCGACGTAAAACAGGAGCGTTGCTTACGAACGTCATCGTAAGAAAGATATAATATAAACGGCGTTTATTGACGCTTGTTTTGGCAATTTGAAATCCGGAAAATTTCTCGTCCCGAAACAAGATAGTGCAATAAGCGTTCTCGTGGGTATGTTAATATCCGTCTACGCCCCTCATAGGGCGGGAGGGTTAAGCATATCGGGCGTGGACGTTATTGTTTATTCTTGGTTGAAGGGTCTTGCAGGAACCTCAAGTTTATGGAATGAGCGTGAATAATGTTCGCGCTTTTGTTGTGTTGTATAAAGAACAATGATAAATGGAGAATGCCGAAAAGCCAGAAGTGAGTAGGCAAAAATATACAACTATAATAATTATGCATGGTCTAATCTTAGGAACAAACCCACCAAGAGCAATTGTTGAAGATTACAACAAAACTCTTAAGAAATTTCTCTTTTAAAACATAGTGGCATTATTCAACAACCTTGCTTATGGGTATACGATATTGCATTGCGTTTTGGGCAGACTATGACACCTGTCAAAGAGCCACGAAGATACGTTTATCTTTTCGCAGGAGCAAAAAAAGGAGCAATGATGTTAGGTGGAATTACTATTAAAAATAATAAAACATTGACGACATCATTTCCTCCTATTTTACAAAAGGAAGGATCATTGTATATTGAGGATATTATGTGTGTATATAGTAAATAACAAATTTTTATGAAACAAAAACTTTTTTCCCTTATGCTCGCTATAGCAGCAAGCATAAGGATATGTACTGCAGAAACAGCACTAATCATTCAGCCGTTGAACGGTCAAGAGCAAGCAAATGCTCTCGCTCAAATCGGCTATGTGAAAGTGTCGCAAGATTCGCTGTTTGTATTCTCGCATAACGAATTCTTGCTCTCAAAGGTTGCTATTAAGGATGTTCGTTCTATTCGTTATGGTGAGCCAACTGAAGTCACAAGCATTGCTGACGTACAATCAGCAACTACGTGCCGCGTATATCCGAATCCAACACAGGATATGCTGATTATTGACCACGCCAACTGCGACAAAGCTTATATCTTTGATCTCAATGGCCGCCTGTTGCAAACGACTCCGATTGACGGAGAAAGCACATTTATCAACGTGACCGGTTTGCCTCAAGGCGACTACTTATTACTTTTGAATAATCAAACCATTAAATTTATAAAACAATGAGAAAAAATATCTTTACTCTTGCACTCGTTGCTATGTGTGTATTTGCGAGTGCTCAAACGAATCAGATGTTCTGGTTCAACGGTCAGTTGATGTTTGGTGCAGCCATTGCGCAAACCGACAGTCTTGTGTTTAGCGATGATGCGTCAGCGCTTGATACCTTACATCTGTTATTACCTCGTACAGCAACTATTGTACGCCACGACACCGTATATGTGCACGATACCGTATATGTGAACAATTGCGGCAATACGGCTGTTGAGGGTGATGGTACTCTTTCCGGCGCGTTCAGTGTAGGCGATGGTGTACAAGTACACTTCTCCAAGGGCAACTTACAATATCAGGCATCAACCGATACTTGGCGCTTCGCGGAGAACCAATACGATATGATTGGCGACGATAATACCAATATTTCTGCCTCTTACAGCGGCTGGATTGACCTATTCGGCTGGGGCACAGGCAATAATCCGACGAATTCAAGCACAGACTACAATGATTACAGCACATTTGTTGATTGGGGAGTAAACGCCATTAGCAATGGTGGCAACGAAGCCAACCTGTGGCGTACGCTGACCAGAGACAAGTGGGGTTATCTGTTTAATACTCGAACTAATGCTTCCAGTAAATATGGACAGGCAACGGTAGCAGGTGTAAATGGTATTATTATTTTACCTGATGATTATGCAGGAATAGCAATCAATACCGACCACGGTGCATGGAATGACAATACCATCAGTGCCAAAGATTGGGCAGCCTTTGAAGCGGCCGGCGCTGTCTTTTTGCCTGCTGCGGGCTTCCGCGACGGCACGGGTGTGTACAATGTTGGCTCGAACGGTTTCTACTGGTCGTCTACGCCGGGCGATGAGTACGACGCGTACTACCTCTACTTCGATTCGGACTACCTCGATCCGCAGTACGACTACCGTCGCAACTACGGTCGATCCGTCCGTTTGGTTCGTTAGTATAGATAAGCCTTGTTTCCGCAACAGAAGCAAAAGTGAAATATCAAACGTAGCCGTAGCACAACTGCGGCTACGTTTTGTTTACTGCCAACAGGAATGCACGGGATGATATCTTGTGCAACTTTACTTACACACCAATTTTTCAATCTTATCATGACAAATACCGGCATCTTGCGGTCAGTTATATAAAGAATAGATGCAAGATTTGCATTTATCGATTATTTTTTGTATCTTTGTATCGTCTTAGAAAAGTAAACGTTTTTCGGACTCCAGTCAACCTATTCAGGTTCGGGCAAGATTTAATCACAATTCAGTCATTTAGTCACACAAAGAAGGCAATCACGCAATAACCACACAATAATCACGCAATAATCACCCAATACAAGTCTGTTGCAACCCGCTTATAATGGGCTTTCCAGCCCGGTTGATGGCGGGATGTCGCGTGCGTATAGTTTTTATCATCAATTATCACCACTCTACGAGCAAAACACTCAAAAGCAAATAATCATATACAACAAACGAGGCATATATGGCAAGAGAAGTATTAGCCGGAATAACAAACGAATTGCACGGAGCATCATCTCCGGGATGTATTCATCGTGTAAAACGCTACCGTGACCGCCGAGGGAAAATAATCGGATTAGGTCATCAAGAGAATTATAACATCCAGCATCCGCGTGACTGGAGCGTGAAGCCTGCCAAAGGTGAAGAGAAAGCCAACAACGAGCTGTTCAGTCTGGCTTCACAAATCATGGAAGAGGAGCTATCCAACACAGAAAGATACGAGTATTGGTATCAGCGCTTCGAAGCGCAACTGCCAACGACACGCGGTTCGAAACCCGATCCGTTCGCTCTGTACAATACGCACACAGGCACTCGCAAACGTTACAAACGATTTGATGCATTCGTGCGGACCATGATCATGCAACAACTGCGTCAAGCGAAACAAGAGCGAGAGCAGTCGTAACTTTTTTACATAAAAATGTTGCATCTTTGCACAAAATAATTTATACCAACAGAATAACAACTGAAAAAACAATATCAAGCAAATAACAATAACAAAAGACAATAGCATGGAAATCAAGACATCAGAACTTTTGCGTAGTTCGGTTAGCTGGGATGGCGTGGCCTTGCCGGATTATCCCGCAGGTCGCCCGGAATTGGTGGTAAGCAGACTGGTATTCCCCATTGGAGCAAAGACCGGTTGGCATCATCACAACGTAATCAATTACGGCATCGTTGAGCAAGGCGAACTGACCATCGTTTGCGAAGACGGCAACGAGCGCACCTTCAGAGAAGGCGAGGCAATCGTAGAAGTGGTGGGTACCATTCACCGAGGCGAGAACAGAGGAAACAAACAGGTGATACTGAACATGTTCTACGTATCCGAACCCGGACAAACGATCACCATTCAGCATCCTGAATTCCGCCAATAAGTTGCTGCAAGCTGGCATCTAACCGCAACCGCTACATCCATGTGTGTAGCGGTTGCTTTATTGTTTGGCAAACGCTTCGATATAGGCGGTATCGGGATGGCAATGGGCGAAAAGGATGCTGTCGAGGTAGGCAGCCATGGCTTGTCGGGCAGTAGCGATGGACGGAAGGGCAGACTGTTCCGCAGGGCGAGAATGGCGTAGGGCAGAGTAGGTGTGGCGGTCGGAAGAGGCGAAAGATTGGATAGCAGACCAATCGTCGGGGATGCCGGCTTGCATCCAGCCGCCTGCGCCAAGTTTCTTGTAGGGCCACCAGAGCAGACCGATATGATTGCGGTGCAGCGTGGCGGCTTGTTCGCGGAGCCATTCGTGAGGACGATGGCCGGTCTCGGTCATGCACATGGCTATATGCAACGAGTCGCGGAAAAGGAGAAAATCCTGAATGCCGTTTTCGTCAGCGGGATGGCCGTAACGATGGCAGGCATAAAGCAGATTATCGTCGTGCAACAGGCCACGGAAGATGCGGAAATTGCCATTCCACTGCGCACCGCCGGGAAGGATGATATGCCGGCGGTCGACGGAGCGGATGCTGTCGATGCACCGTGCATAGAGCGGTTCGAGCAAGCTGTTGAGCGTATCGAGGTCAGCGCGGAAATAGTGGGCGATAGGTTCGTTCATCATCTCATAGCCGAGGATGGCGTTTTCGCTCTCGTAATGAGCGGCGATCTCGCGCCAGAGCGAACAGAACTTTGCCTGAGAAGGTTCGCTGAGGAAAAGGAAAGGATAGCCGTAGCTGTCGTCAATATTGTCGCCCGTCTGACCACCCGGACAATCGTGCATGTCCAGCACGACATACAGCCCGTAACGCTTGCACCAGCTGACAGCGGAATCCAGACGCGCAAAGCCTTCGCGCGAAGTGCAGCCAAGAAAATCATCATCGGTGAGCAAGGCATAATGGAAGGGCAGACGCACGGTGTTGGCACGGGTGGAAGCGATGAAGCGTATATCGTCCTCGGTGATATAGCAATCTTTGAAGGTCTGCCAAAAAGCGGTAGCTTCGTCAGGACCGACCAGCTGCGCAAACAGATCGTTGAGCAGACGCGGGGAATTGGCTTCGCCGTTGGGTAACATGAACATATATCCCTCAGGATTAAGCCAGTTGCCGAGGTTGACGCCCTGGATGTAGAACGTATCACCGGTCTCGGTCAGGACATATTCGCCACTGACATGCAACAAAGGCATATCGCCATCGGAAGCAGAAACGGCGCGGTGAGAACATGCAACGAGCATGGCAGACAATGACAGGGAGATGAGAATGGATAGAAGGTTTGTTTTCATACGGAAGGTGATTGCATGGGTTATACAAATACCAAAACAACTGCAAAGGTACAACTTTTTTTTGAAAAATGCAAATAAAATTGCGGAAATAGATGGAAAATGTTTTGGAATGGGAGTTTTTGGTAGAGGGCTTGCTGACTTGACCGCACGAGCAGAACCGGTGATGGGAACCTCGATGCCCATCTCCCAGATGGGCGCAACAGAGAAAGGGCATAACCGACAAATAAATCGAAACCTTTCGAAATGCAAAGTTCCTTTTTGGGGATTTTTGTAATGTGCAGTATATAAGCGTATTGGCGGTTGGGATTGAGCTGCTTGTTGCGTTTTATGCTTCATAGCACACGCGTTCGCGTGCATATATGAAATATTTTTCGTAACTTTGCAACGTCTTTTATGGGCTCAACCCATCCGAGACAGACCAAAATCAGAAAATTAAAACTCATAATATTATGAAAAACAAAATTAATCGTGCCTTTGCGGCAAAGAAAAAAGTTTTCCTTCTTATTTCAATCTTAACGCTATCACTGGCGGTTAATGCCGGAATTGATGTTCCGGTTCCGTCTACTGATTTCTCCAGCGGCTATACTTTTTTAGCCGAAAATGCTTTACAGGATGGAAATATCGAGTTGCAAGAAAACGGAGAATACTATCTACGTTATTTTGATCGTAAAGATAACGGAACAGCTGCATGGCTAGTCTCGGTTACAAAACCATGTTTGGTATCGGTTACATTAAATATGTTCGATAACTCATGGAATAACGCTGTAGATGACAGTTATAAAAACGGCGGACACATCTTCAAAGTGAGAATCATTGACAACAGCGAGACTCCGAAAGACTCCGTAGCAGAGGCTTCGGAATCTTCATCCATCGGAAATATCCCTCTTAGTGGTACATTGTACTTTGAGAAAGCAGGTATTTATATGGTAGAATTGTTGAACTCACGTCAATATTCAAAATGTGGTATAGCAGGTATTACTCTTACTGCCGAGTCTATTCCGGAGACAAGTTTTGCCTCGCCTTATTCATTCGAGGCTGACGATGCGACATTACATGGTGCAGACGCAAAATTCCTCCTGGAAACATCAGTAACTCCTCATTATATCCGTTACGCTGATCATTCGCAACCCGGTCCGGTTGTTACATGGAAGATTAATGCGACGCGGGCATGTTTTGTTAATGTGACATTGAATTTTGCAGATAACACATCATTCTATGCCAGCAACAAGCATATTATGGATGTGCTATTGTGCGATGGCTACGGAAACGAGATTGATTCGATTGCCGAAGGTCCTGCTTTTGACGGTGACGGTTTTACAGAAAACGGTGTAGACAAAACACTTGCCGGTACGATTAAAATTCCAGCCGCAGGTATCTATATTATAAAGATGCTGAATAATCGTAACCACTCAAAGACGGGTATCTATGGTGTAACCCTTTCTTATGCAGGTGGAGCTGTACAGAATATGCCGGGCACAACTGACATTTCTGAATCCGGGTATTCAGGCGGCACTCGTGCAGATGGCAAATTTACCATTGCCAGCGGCAAGCAGGATAAAGCATGGATGGAATGGAATGTTGCTTTTGCAAACTCGGGCAATTATAACGTATATCTGAAGGTAAACTCCAGTAACGGCAAAAAATTCAAAATCGCATTGCAGGACGCAAATAAAAATGATGTCGTAACGCCTTTGGAGAAAAATGGTGGAGACAATGGATCCCCTGTTACGCTGGAAATGGGATCTATGTACGTTCCTGCCGGCAATTATACGCTGAAATTGACAAACAATGAAGCCTGGTCTAATGCAGAGTGGATCAGTATACAATTCGTTTATGCAGGCGGTGCGGTAACAGACATTCCTGCCACCCTTCAACCGGTTGATGCTATTAGAAGTGAATACGCCTATATAAACGAAGCCGGAGAATTCCGCTTTACTGATGATGGCAACGACGGACATGTGACTACTCAATGGGGCAAATGGAATATTCATGTCACCAAGGCAGGACTCTACACATTCACCTTCAATGCGAAAAGCGATAATAGTCATCACTATAAATTGTACGTGCTTAATACTGACGAAACTCAAGTAGCAGAGTATACTTTGGATGGCAGCTACGGGGAAGAGTTGACTACAACCACAGCCAAACTTCAACTCGCAGCAAGTGACTATATAATCAAAGTAACCAACACCACCAACTACTCGCATGGTAGAGTCGTTAAGATTATTGCTGATTATGTAGGCGGTGCTACTATTGATATTCCGGCAAATACGCTCACAGCTCAAGATGCCGTGCTGGTAGCAAGTGATAACAAATTGCGCAGGGTAGATGGAACTCTTGTTTCGCATAATACTAATACGACTAACGCAGACTATGCGTGGTGGAAAGTGCGCGCAACTCAAACAGGCACGGTAAACGTGAATCTTACAATTCTGTCAGGAACTGATAAAGGTCATAGTTATACAGTAGGATTATATACAGACTTAGAACAAGCCCCTGTTCAAGAGGTTAACGAAGATGCCGGCGGGTCATGGCAAAATGGCGAAATAACACTTGGTACATTTAATGTGACAGAAGATAATACCTATTATGTAAAGGTTCTTAACCCGTTGAACTGGTCAGAAGCCATTTTAGGAGGCGTACGTCTCTCGTATCCTATTCCGGTGATTGAAGACGAGGAAGAAGATGAGAACGAAGTTCTTGTGCCTTATGAAGGTAAGACAGGTGATGTGCAAATTACACGCACATTGGTAGGTGGCATGTATAACACGATATGCTTGCCGTTTGCAGTTAGCGCTGCAGAGAAAGCACGCGTGTTCGGCAGTGCCAAGGTGAAAGAGCTGACCGAGTCATCCATCGAGTCGGACGGCTTCGTGCTTAACCTGAACTTCACGGAGGTGAATGAGATGGCGGCAGGTGTTCCATACCTCATCAAGCCGGCAGCAAACATTGAGAATCCGACATTCTTAGGCGTGACTATCGATAACATGCTGAACGATTCAGAAACCGATGTGGCTGACTTTATCGGTAACTTCGTTGTAAGTGAGGTGCCCGCAGGCAGAAACAACTACTTCCTCAGCGCAGACAACAAGCTCTATTACTCCAACAGTGCAACAGCCATCAATGGCATGCGCGGATATTTCGCTCTCAAAAATATATCAGGTAATGCACCTACACGCGCCCGCATCGTCGAGGCAGAGAATGTAGTGACGGAGATTGATATAGTAAACGGAGAGATGCCTGAAACCTTCACCAATACAGGCAAATTGATCGAAAACGGACAACTGGTCGTTGTTCGTGACGGCATTCGTTACAATGCGCTCGGCGTAAAAATCAAATAACGAAAGGCAGTAAGTAAAGTAATGGTAATTGTTAAATGATTAAAATCGATACAAATATGAAAAAGACATATATTATCCCGAGCACAACTTCCGTTTCGTTCCTTACGCGTACTATTTGCCAGGCAGCAATAGGCTCGGTGCATGGCGGTGATGTTGAGTTTGGCGGTGAGTCAAACGGAAGCCAAACACCGTTCTAATCGCTCCGTTTACCACCTCAGGTGAATACACAGCAAAGAGCAGCTCGAATGTGTTGGGTTGCTCTTTGCATAAAAATATCAGCATTGTGACAATAATAAACAGGAGATACATTATTCTTTCTTTCGCTGCGTTGCTATGCGCGACGGTAGCGGGTGCTGCCACGATTAATGTGGCGCCTGGAAACGGAACAATAAAGACGGCGGTGACGAATGCTGCGGCGGGAGATATCCTTGTGTTGACGGATGGGACATACGCCGAATCGTCGGTCAAGCCTACCGTAGCACTCACTATACGTGCTGCGGCGGGAACGCATCCATGCATACAGATGTCGAGCCGGTTTGAAGTGAAAGCAGATTTCACGCTGGAAGGCATCAAGATTGAGAGCACGGGTGAGATCGTGCGCATGACCAATGCCGAAACGCCGTACAACGTAGCGGTACGCGGATGCGAGATGAGCGGTTGTCCGTCGTACTTCATCCGCGCGTATACATCCGATGCAGAAGCGCCGTACGTGAACAGTCTGACGGTAGACGGCTGTCTGTTCCGCATGGGCAGCACAACAGCCAACACGGCACGCGCCATCGCCTCTGCCAAGATACTGAGGCAGACGAAAAGCCTGCGCGTGACCAACTGCACTTTCGACGGCGGAACGAACGGCACAGGGCGCTTCATCTACCTCACGCCGGGCGATGATGCCGACTCGCCACAAGAGATAGCGGGCAGTCTGCTGATAGACCACTGCACCTTCTACAACAGCACCGACACGCGCGGCGTGTATCTTGCCAACATCAACGGCAGTCGCGTGACCAACTGCATCTTTATGAACGCCGAAGAGCGTTCGGGCGCCGTAAGTTATGCTCTTTACGGTTCGTTATCCGCCATCAGTAACAGCATTGGGTGCAATGCGCCGATAAAGATCAGTACAGGCGCCACGCAGACGGCATGTTTGGCGCGTAACCCGTATTTCACGGATGCCGGCAACGGCATCTTCACGCTATGCGCCAATAGTCCGGCAGTAGGTGCGGGCACAGACGGCAGCAACTTGGGCGACCCGCGATGGGGCGTGTCGGACGAGATACACGACCCGAGCAACGATCCGTACAAACCGTACAAGATGCCCTATTCGATGGCGCCGACTACTACCAGCGTCAAATTGCTTTGGCAGATGTTGGACGAGACCGAACCTACTGACGCACTCATCTGCTACGGAACAGACTCGACGAACCTCAGCATGCAACTGACAACCGACGAGGGATGGAATGTATCGGACGAAGGCTACATGCACGTAGTGACCCTAACCGGCTTGCAGCCCAACACGCGCTACTATTTCACCGTAGGCGCTGACGCTACACGCCGCTGCCCGAAGATAAGCAGCACCAAGACCACGCCTGAACAAGGTACAGCTTACCGCATCTTCACCATCAGCGACATCCACGGCAATGCGCGCAACAACTGGTCGAACATGCAATCGTTCATCTGCAACCTGGGCTGCGACATAGCCCTGATGAACGGCGATTTTGTCAGCAGCAAGGGTGATGACCGTAACTGGAACAACTACTACTTCACTCCCGGCGCACCGTTCCTGGGGCAAGTGCCGGTAATGTCGTCGGTAGGCAACCATGAGACGGGCGATCCATTCACCTACCGCTGGGCATCGTATTACGACTATTTCCATCAGTTCCCGCACGAGGGAGCATCCGAAGACAGCATCAAAGATCCGCGCTGCGAAGCATACTTTCACTTCGTGTACGGCAATGCGGATGTAATCATGCTGAACCTGAACGGTGATCCGTCCAGTCCCGACTTCCTGCCCGGAAGCAAGCAGTACCATTGGGCAGATTCAATATTATACACGTGCACGCGCCCGTGGATCATCGTCTGCCACCACGTAGGCATTCATACGACAGGCTATCATGGTCAGTGGGCTGACGAACCGCGACAGATGGGTACATTGTTGGAGAAACATGCCGCCTTGGGCAAAAGAATCATCTCGCTGTCGGGTGACGACCATTCGTTCGAACACCTGTACAAGGATGGGGTACATTATCTCCGTCCGGGCTGCGGCCGCGATGCCAACTATAGCCAGCAGACGCAACTGAACGACTATAAGTATTCGCTGTTCTACCGTCAGGTATCGTGTTTCTCCACGCTGGACATGTCAGCCGATGCGTCCGTCATTGCATTGACGGCATACGACTCGGTGGGGAATATCTTCTATACTTACAACTTCCGTCATGACGAGTTGATTAACGATCTGAACAGCGTCCATTCCGGAAGCGGTTCGGCGGGTCTCATGCCCGTAAAGATGCTTCACAACGGTCAGCTGCTCATCATCCGCAACGGGATGTGCTACACCGCTCCAGGGCAGCGCCTGTACGTAGCCCGCCGCGAAGAACAGTCAGCCTACAGAAAACCGCAAGACAATGAATAAATACCTATCCATATCGCCCGAAGTGGCAGTGGCGCTACGTGACAACCGTCCGGTAGTAGCGCTGGAGTCAACCATCATCAGCCACGGCATGCCCTATCCGCAGAACGTGGAGACCGCTATGCGCGTGGAGCAGACTATACGCGACAACGGGGCTGTGCCTGCCACTATAGCCGTGATCGGCGGCAAACTGAAAGCCGGTTGTACAGCGGAAGAGATCGAGTATCTCGGCAAGAAAGGTCAGGCTGTGACCAAAGCCTCACGCCGCGACCTGCCCGTACTGATTGCCCGCGGGATGGATGGCGCCACTACTGTCACCACCACTATGATCATAGCAGCCATGGCAGGCATTAAGGTGTTTGCTACGGGCGGCATAGGCGGCGTGCATCGTGGAGCACAGCAGACCTTCGACATCTCTGCTGACCTGGAGGAGCTGGCACAAACGCCGGTGATGGTGATATGTGCCGGCGCCAAATCGATCCTCGACCTGGGGTTGACGCTCGAATATCTGGAGACCAAGGGCGTGCCCGTCATCGGTTATGGCACGGACGAGTTGCCGGCGTTCTATACGCGCCATAGCGGACTTGGCGTGGACTACCGCATCGATACGCCCGAAGAGCTGGCTGCCATCTTCCGCGCCAAACAAGAGTGCGGACTGAAAGGCGGCATGCTGGTGACTAATCCTATACCCGAGCAGTACTCGATGCCCAAACAGCTGATAGACGAAGCCATCAGCCAAGCCCTACGCGAGATGGAAGAGCAGGGCATTCACGGCAAGCATTGCACACCCTTCCTGCTTGCCCGCGTGAAAGACCTGACAGGCGGTGACAGCCTGGCATCGAATATCCAGCTCGTGCTCAATAACGCCAGTCTGGCAGCCCGAACAGCCGCTGCATTGGTATAACCGAAGAAAGCAGCCAAGATTGGCTGACACAACTATACTCAGAAAAGATGAAATACCTTATTACCCTTACCACCATCCTCATCGCCACCGTAGCGATGCATGCCGCCGTAGTCACCTACGTGCCGGACAACACCACCGTATTCAAGAACCCCGAACGCGGCTTCACCGAAGAAGTGAGCTACAAAGTATCCGTGAACCACCCCAACGTGGTCAAAGGCAGCATAGGCAGCACGTGGGGCAACAAGTACAATATGACCTTGGCTGTCGTGCTGTACAATTTCGGCAAATTTAAAGATGCAGACCTGCCCGACGCGATCCTGAACGGCTTTGACGAGGATATGGCTGAGCTGCGCTCGTACGGACTGAAATGTGTGCTGCGCTTTGCGTACACCGAGAACGAGAACGACATAGTGGATGCCACACCCGCATGGGTGCAGCGCCATCTGGAGCAGTTGCAGCCGCACCTGGCAGCCAACGCCGATGTGATATACGTGATAGAAGCTGGTTTTGTAGGCGTATGGGGTGAATGGTACTACACATCCAACTACGGCAACGAGAGCCAGCATCTGAATGCCAAGCGCCGTCTGGTGATCGATGCGCTGTTTGCCAACGCACCTGCCGACCGCTTCATCCTCTTCCGCTATCCGATGATCAAGACGGAGTATTTCGGCGACTCTACGCCTCTCAGTTCCGAGGAGGCTTTCACGGGCACCGTACGCGCACGCATGGGCTGCCACAACGACGCTTTTCTCAACACCTGGGGCGATATGGGCACCTATGCCAGCGATAACCTGAGCGACGATCCGGCAGTAAGGCAGTACGTAGCCAGCGAGACGCTCTACGTTCCCAATGGCGGCGAGACGAACATTGACGACAGCGAGACTCTGGCGGAGCAGCGCTATACGCGTGCACCGGGCGAGATGAGCACCTATCACTGGTCGTTCTGCGGTTCGTCGTACGCCTTGCCCGTCACCCGCCGCTGGCGTGAGAGCGGACTGTTTGATACGCTGAACATCCACATGGGCTATCGCTACAATCTGCTGGATGGACAGTTCAGCGACGAGGCTGCGCCCGGAGGACGCATGAACGTAACCATCCGTCTGCGTAACGCCGGCTATGCGCCCTTGTACAACGAGCGTACTGCCTACCTCGTGCTGAAGAACACCGCCGGACAAACATGGCCGATCGCTCTGACAACCGACCCCAGACGCTGGCTGCCCAACTATGTGCAGAGCGCCATCAACGAGCAGGTCACCATTCCTGCCGATATGCCCGAAGGCACGTATCACCTCTACCTGTGGTTGCCGGACAAGTACGCTTCGATAGCCGACAACCCCAAATATGCCATCCGCATAGCCAATACCGGCATGTGGGATGCCGAGACCGGACTGAATGATCTGATGACCAGTGTGACCATCTCCAACACAGCTCCGCTGGACCCGGGTGAACTGCCCGAAGTGATACTGAACAGCCTGCAGGCAACCACAACCCATGCCGGCACAATGAAATATGTAGAGAACGGGATGCTGTACCTCGTCCGCGACGGAGTACGCTACACCGTACTCGGCCAATAAAAATCATCCGTCAGCCCTTGCGGCTGACCCAACCCATACAGATATGATCAATACCATCGTTTTTGACTTAGGCGGCGTGCTCATCAACCTGAATGTGCCCCGCTGTGTAGACAACTTCAAGCGCCTGATGGGCGAGGAATATGTGCGAACCGTGCTCGGCATTGACGACGAGGGCGAAGGAGTAGCCTCCGTGAGCGCCGCTACGCTGCAGCTGATGCACGACTATGAGTACGGCAACATCACTACCGACGCTTTCCTGCGCACATTGCAGCAGTACTGCCATGCGGGCACCACGATTGACGATATACGCAACGCGTGGCTCAGCATGCTGGACGAACTGCCACAAGCAAGGCTGGACTATATAGCCGGTCTGCGCAAGCAAGGCTATCGTACCATCCTTCTCTCCAACTCCAACGAACTGCACTGGGATCCTATCTTCGAGCAGTTCAGGCTGGGGGAGTATTTCGACCATATTTTTGCATCGCATCATCTGCACATGGCCAAGCCGAACAAGGAAATCTTTGACTATGTTGTGCGCGAGGCGCACGTCGATGCCGCCACGACCGTCTATGTGGATGACCTGGACAAGAACCGTGCTGCCGGAGAGCGCTTTGCCGGATGGCAGACTTGCGCGTCGGTTGAGGAACTGAAGGCAAAACTGGATCGCTATGAACTGCTCAGTCATTTCGCCATCACCAACGAGGTGTGCGACCCGCAACCGCTGAAGATAGGCTTCATCAACGATTCGTTCATCGTGCGCGCCAAGAAAGAGGGCGAACGCTCGTACTTCCTGCAGCGCATCAATCATCATATCTTCAAGAATGTAGACGGCTTGCAGCGCAACATCCAGATCGTTACCGACCATATCCGCCACAAACTGCAGCAAGCCGGCGAGACGGATATAGAGCGCAAGGTACTGGAACTGGTACCGACCAAAGATGGCAAGCTCTACTACTGCACTCCCGAGGGCGATTACTGGCGCGTTTACGTGCTGATACCCAACGCATCATCGCAGGAGAAAGTGACGCCGGCATCCGCCGAACTGACAGGCAAGGCGTTCGGACGATTCCAGTGCCAACTCTCTGACCTGCCTTTTGATGCGCTGTGCGAGTCGATACCCAATTTCCACAACATCGAGTTCCGCTTGCAGCAGCTGGACGAAGCTCTTGCCGCCGATACCGCGGGACGCAAAGCCGTCTGCGCGGATATCATCGCCGCCATCGACAGCCGTCGTGAAGAGATGTGCCTGGCAGAAAGGCTGTTCCGTGAAGGTAAACTGCCCAAGCATATCAACCATTGCGATACGAAAGTCAACAATATTCTCTTTGACGAGCAGGGACGGCCGCTGTGCATCGTGGATCTGGATACCGTGATGCCGGGCTTCGTGCTCAGCGATTTCGGTGATTTTATGCGTACAGCAGCCAACACCGGCGCAGAGGATGACCCGGACTTGGACAATATCCATGTCGATCTGGCTATCTTCGAGGCCTACACACGCGGCTATCTCCAGGAGGCGACTTTCCTCTCGGATATAGAGAAAGAACTATTGCCGTATGGATGCCGGCTGCTGAGCTACATGCAGACCGTACGCTTCTTTACCGACTACTTGAACGGCGATACATACTACAAGATTCAGTATCCTGAGCACAATCTGGTTCGTACGCGTGCACAACTTCGTCTGCTGGAGGAGCAGGAGAAAGTTGCCGGGCAGATGATGAGTATTGTTAAGAAGTTAAGCTGTTAAATTGTTAAGCTGTTAATTTGTTATGATTCTGAATATAGACAAGGTCAATTGGCCGGAGAGTTTTCCGGAGAAACCGAAAACAACTGTAGAGGTTAGCAACAACCATGAGCTATTGTTCCTGCATTTCCATGTTCGCGGTGAGCAGCTGCGTGCCGTGACTGCCGAGGATCAAGGTCCTGTGTGGGAAGACTCCTGCGTGGAGTTCTTCTGCCAAGTGCCGGGCGACAACCACTACATGAATTTCGAGACGAACTGTATAGGCGCTATGGTAGCCTCGCGCCGTCTGGGCCGAGCCGAGGACGTGCAACGTCTCACGCCCGAGCAGATGGCAACTATCCGTCGCCGCTGCACCTACCCGCGTGAAGCCTTTGAGGAGAAAGACGGCATGTATGAGTGGGATGTTGAGTTGGAGATACCTTTGGGTTTGATCTTCCGCGACCAAGCGCCGGTGTTCCCGCAGAAGTTGCGCGCCAACTTCTACAAGTGCGCCGACAAGACCAAGAACATTCACTTCGTCAGCTGGCAGCCAATCCATACACCTAATCCGGACTTCCATCGTCCGGAATACTTCGGTGAGATCATCCTCCAATAGAGGGAAGACCAAAAACCGGTATGTCCGGCAGGTAATGAAAGCATGACAGGGAAGCCCATGATCGGGCTTCCTGTTTTGATGCCAAAATAAATTTCAATTTTGGTATGCAGAGGTGCATTTTTGAGAAAAAATAAATTTTTCTTTCGGAAAATTTGCATATATCAAAAAAAAATCGTACCTTTGCATTCGATTTCGCTCCCATCGAGTGAAAGTTGTCCGATTTTTAAACTTACAATCCTGATAATTAGGGATATAGGAATTTTGCGAGGGCAAAAAGTTTCCCAAAACGGGAAACAATTGGATTCGCAGGAGAGGAAAAGTTGTCCGGATTGGTGAAAGAAATATACATAAAGACATGGAAACCAAAATTGTAAAACGAGACGGAAAAGAAGTGCTCTTTTCCATTGACAAAATCAAGGACGCAATCAGTAAGGCGTTTGTGGCATCGGGGACATTTGCGACCGAAGAAACATTAACATCCATTCTCGGACGTTTGCGCGTACGCAACGGCATGACGGTAGAGGATATTCAGAACCAAGTGGAGGTAGCGTTGATGGCTGAGGGGTACTTCCAGGTGGCAAAGAACTACATGCTGTACCGCTATCGTCACACCGAGGATCGCGAGACATTGGACAAACTGAACTTCCTGATTGACTACTGCTCGGCATCGAATGCCGCTACAGGCAGCAAGTACGACGCTAACGCCAACGTGGAGAAGAAAAATATCGCCACGCTGATAGGTGAGTTGCCCAAGAGCAACTATATCCGCCTGAACCGTCGTCTGCTGACCAACCGTATTGAGAAGATGTTCGGCAAAGAGATAGCTGACCGCTATATCCATCTGCTGCAGACACACGTGCTGTACAAGAACGACGAGACGTCGCTGGCTAACTATTGTGCATCGGTGACGATGTACCCGTGGCTGCTGGAAGGTACGAAAGCCATCGGCGGCAACGCATCGGCTCCTACCAACCTGAAGGCTTTCTGTGGAGGATTTGTGAACATGGTGTTCATGGTAAGCTCGATGTTGTCGGGCGCGTGCGCTACGCCGGAGTTCCTGATGTACATGAACTATTTCCTGGAGAAAGAGTACGGCGAGGACTACTACAAACGTGCCAATGAGGTGGTGGAAATCAGCCTGAAGAACCGCACGATAGACAAGATCCTGACGGATTGCTTCCAGCAGGTCGTATATTCCATCAACCAGCCTGCCGGCGCGCGTAACTACCAGTCGGTATTCTGGAATATATCGTATTACGACCGCTACTATTTTGAGTCGATCTTCGGCGATTTCCGTTTCCCAGACGGTGAGAAACCTCACTGGGACAGCCTGAGCTGGCTGCAGAAGCGCTTCATGAAATGGTTCAACAACGAGCGTCTGCACGCCGTGCTGACCTTCCCTGTAGAAACGATGGCACTGCTGAGCGAGAACGGCGACGTGAAAGATAAGGAGTACGCTGATTTTACCGCCCAGATGTATGCTGAAGGCCACTCGTTCTTTACCTACCTGAGCGACAATGCTGATTCGCTCGCCAGCTGCTGCCGCCTCAGAAACGAGATTACGGACAACGGTTTCTCCTACACGCTGGGTGCAGGTGGTGTGAGCACGGGCTCGAAGAGTGTGCTGACCATCAACCTCAACCGCGCTATCCAGTATGCAGTACGCCAGGGCATGGCTTATCCTGCATATATCGAGGAAGTGGTTGACCTGATGCATAAAGTGCAACTGGCTTACGATGCCAACTTGCACGAGTTGCAGAAACAGGGCATGTTGCCGCTGTTCGACTCGGGATTCGTGAACCTGGGACGCCAGTACTTGACCATCGGCGTGAACGGATTGGTAGAGGGTGCAGAGTTCCTCGGCATCAAGATTACCGACAACGACGATTATGCTCACTATGTACAGGAAGTGCTGGGTATCATCGAGAAGAAGAACAAGGAGTACCGGACGAAAGACGTGATGTTCAACTGCGAGATGATTCCTGCAGAGAACGTAGGTGTAAAGCACGCCAAGTGGGACAAGGAGGACGGTTATGTCGTACCGCGTGACTGCTACAACAGCTATTTCTATATCGTGGAAGACCAGACGCTGAACGTGATGGAGAAGTTCAAACTGCACGGCCGTCGCTACGTAGAGCACCTCACGGGCGGTAGTGCACTCCACTGCAACCTGGAGGAGCACCTGACCCAAGAGCAGTACCGCAACCTGCTGCGCGTAGCAGCACAGGAGGGCACGAACTACTTCACCTTCAATATCCCCAATACGGTCTGCAACGATTGCGGTCATATCGACAAGCGTTACCTGAAGGAGTGTCCTCACTGCGGCAGCAAGAACCTCGACTATCTGACCCGTATCATCGGTTATCTGAAGCGCGTAAGCAACTTCAGCGAGCCTCGTCAGCAAGAGGCGGCACGCCGCTATTACGCTAACCTCCGTGAGGCGGAATAAAGATTGCATCGACCGATCAGACCAATACATCTGACGATGCTTCTGGCAGATTACGATATAGTCTTTCAGGAAGTGCCGGACGAGACGACGCTGGCACTGAATATCTCCGAATGTCCGCACCACTGCCACGGCTGCCATAGCAAGTATCTACGGCAGGCCGTAGGCGAGGTGCTGACCACGGAGCGGTTGCGTTCATTGATTGACCGCTACCCCTACATCACCTGCGTGAGTATTCAGGGCGGCGACAAAGATACGCACGAGGTGGAGCAAATGGCGCGCTACATACACGAGCAGGGGTACAAGACGTGCTGGTACACCGGTTCAGAGCAGTTGCCTGAAGATTTTGACCTCACCTCGCTCGATTTTGTCAAGGTAGGTCCGTATGTGGAGGCATTAGGCGGACTTCGCTCGAAGACCACCAACCAGCGTTTTTATCAGGTGGAGCATACCGACCAGGGCGTGACACTTACAGACCGGACATCACGCTTCTGGCGATAGACGGAGGGCTGGAAACAAGACCTTTTCGACACCACGAAAAGGCAATATGAACGAATATGCATTTTTTTTGAGCGAAAAATTTGCATATTCGATTTTTTTTTTGTAACTTTGTATGCTCAATATGGCACACCCTGCTGTGGGGCGTTCCATGTGGCAAAAGTTTTTTTTTAACACAAGATTGATGAAAAAGATATTTTCAGTTGTTGCCGTGATGGCAATATGTTTGTCCGCATGGGCAGTGCCTGCCAAGCGGGAATTCCATGTGTACACGCTGGGTGACGGCTCATCGGTAGAGCTGACGCTTGCCGGTGATGAGTATGCTCACTGGTATGAGGATGCGTCGGGACGTATTTACACTCGACTGACTGACGGCACTTTTGCTCCATCGGGCAAGACACGCAGCGAGATGGCTCAACGCAGGAAAGCGTCGGTCAAGTACCGCTCGAATGCTGCGAAGCGCGCAAAAAAAGTAGTGGGCAGCGATCCTAATCTTGCTCCGCGCGGAATAATCATTCTTGCCAATTTCAGCGACAAGTCGATGGCTTCCGGTCATACACAAGCCGTGTTTGACGAATTGGTCAATTCCACGAATTGCACCGTGAATAGCGGATACCCTTCGGCAGCGCAATATTTTGCTGACCAGTCGAACGGCACGTACCGTCCGATATTCGACGTGTACGGCCCTGTGACGCTGAGCCGCAATGTGGCTTACTACGGCAAGGATATAGTAGGAAGCGACGAGGGCGATGACCAGCATGCCACGGATGCTGTGGTGGAGGCATGTATACTGGCAAATCAGCAATATAATATCGACTTCACGCAGTACGATTCGGATAGTGACGGGTTTGTTGATTTCGTGTATGTTATTTATGCCGGCAGAGGTCAGGCTGACGGAGGTGCATCGAATACCATCTGGCCGCACAACTGGGATATAGAGAGTGCACGCTATTACTACATCGATGGTGATGAGAACGGCGAGAACGGTACTGTTCATTACTGCACCTATTCGGAAGCTGAATGCACGATTGACGGAGTGGTGCTGAACAACTATGCTTGCTCCAGCGAGTTGTCGGGCAGCGTGCTGAACGGTATAGGTACGCTCTGCCACGAGTTTGGCCATGTGATGGGCTTGCCCGACTTCTACGATACAGCTTATGGCAAGAACTATGAAGACTCGCGTACTCCCGGCTCGTGGGATATAATGGACGCCGGCAGTTATAACGGCGACGGCCATTGCCCGCCTAACTATTCTGCATGGGAAAAATCGTTCTTCGGATGGTGCACACCGGTCAATTTGGGTTCTACCAGTCAGTCGCTCACCTTGCAGGCAAGCGGCACGACGGGTTATCAGTCTTACCAGGTAAACGCTTCGGGCAACTATATATCCGCCACTACATCCGGACAGTGCTACTATATCGAGAACCGTCAGAAGAGCGGTTGGGATAGCGAACTGCCGGGACACGGAATGCTGGTATGGAGCGTGAACTACAACCAAAGCGCGTGGGAAGGCAATACGCCGAACAACACCGATAGAAATCCGTTGTATACTGTTATTTCCGCTTCGGGCGGCAAGACGAGCATAGGCAGCGACGTTGACCCCTTCCCCGGAACACGAAACAAGACGACATGGAGCACCCTGTCGGACAAGCAATTGCAAAATATAGTAGAGAGCAATGGCGTGATTACATGCAACTATGTGGTAAGCAGCGGACAAGTAGACCCGCCACAGCCACAGGATGAGGTGATGTCAGTAGCGCAGGCTCTGACTGCCATTGCCGCACTGCCTAACACGAATGAGACATCCGAGATGTACTACGTAAGGGGCATCATATCGAGGATGAACAATACGCCGGCACAGATAGTACAGTACAAGAATGCAAGGTTCTATATCTCTGACGATGGCACAACAGCCAACGAACTTTACTGCTTCGGCACCAAATGGCTGAACAATACGAATTTCACTACAGGTGAAGAGATCAAGGCAGGTGACACGGTGACTATCTATGGCAAGCTGCAAAACTATCAGGGCAATACGCCGGAGATTAAAGGTTATGTTTACGAGGTGCACACCGGTGGTGACGAGACTGGCGTTGATTTCAATCGCACGGAGAATCAACCGGTCAAGCAGATTGTAAGCGGCGAACTAATCATCATGGTGGATGGTAAGAAATACACCATTTTCGGCGTTCAACGATAACTATCCATTTTTCAGTGCACAGCGATGAATACATCCGAGCAATACGACAAGGTGATGGCGCAATGCCGTACCATCTACACCAAGAAGATGAAGGATTACGGTCCGTCGTGGCGCATTATGCGTCCTCAGACCGTTAACGACCAGCTTTTCATCAAAGCCAAACGCATCCGCACACTGGAGATGACCGGCGTGAACCTGGTGGGCGAAGATATAGCCGGTGAGGTGAGGGCTATCATCAACTATTCCGTGATAGGCATCATTCAATTGCGTCACGGCTTTGCCGACAGCGTGGACATGACGGCGGAGAAAGCTACCGAATTGTACGATCGGTATGTGAACGAGGCAAAAGAGTTGATGTTGCGCAAGAATCATGATTATGGCGAGGCGTGGCGCGACATGCTACCTTCATCGCTTGTGGATATAATCCTAACCAAGATTAACCGTAACAAACAGATAGCATCCAACGATAACCGTACGCTCATATCCGAAGGGGCGGACGGCAATTATTTCGATATGTTGAATTATGCTATCTTTTACCTGATCCTGACAGAAGATACGAAATAATACAGAATTGATCATGCGAAAAACCTTACACATCATCGGGTCAGTAGCGCGCACGTTGCTCGCGTTGACCTTCCTCTTCTCGGGCTTCGTCAAGGCAGTTGACCCGCTGGGTACGGTGTACAAGATTGAGGATTATCTCACCGCTTTCGGCGGATTTTTCACTTCGTGGCTACCATTGGCAACCGTAGCAGCCGTGCTGCTCATCCTGACCGAATGGACGCTGGGCGTGCTGATGCTTTGCAACGTGTGGACGAAAGTCACCTCGTGGCTCTCGCTCCTGTTCTACCTCGTGATGACTCCGCTCACCTTGTACATTGCGCTGACCAATCCTATCTCGGATTGCGGATGCTTTGGTGATGCACTTGTGCTGACTAACTGGCAAACATTCTGGAAGAATATTATCCTCACGGCATTGGTTATCACTTTGCTTAGCACGAAGAAACATATTCCTCAAACTTTCGTTTGGCAAGCGGAGATTGGCATCTTTGTACTTGCGCTGGCAGCGGCCGGAGGGCTGATGATGTATACGCATTACCACTTACCCGTTATCGATTTCCGTCCGTACAAGATAGGCAACGACATTCCCGAACTGATGGAGATTCCCGATGATGCGGAGCACGATGTGTATGAGGTGACGCTGATCTATGAAAAAGACGGCGAGCAGAAAGCCTTCACTACGCAAGATTATCCACGTGGCGACAGCACTTGGCATTTTGTTGACCAGAACTCCAAACTGATAAAGAAAGGCTATGAGCCGCCTATCCACGATTTCGAGCTCATCAACTACGATGGCGAGGATATGACTTACGACCTGCTGGAAGCCGAACGTGCCGTGCTGGTGGTTATGTACGACCTGGCAAAGGCCGACCTGAGCCAGCTGCCGAAAGTGGCAGCCCTGGGCGAGGCCACCGAGCAAAAAGATGAGCCGTTCTATATCCTCACTGCCGCCACCGACGACCAGATAGAGGAGTTTATTGAGGCTAATCACTTCGATGTAGACCGCTCACGCTTCCTCACGGCCGACGGCATCATGCTCAAGACCATCGTTCGCGCCAACCCAGGTGTGTTCGTAGTAGAACATGGAACAATCACTGACAAATACAATATTCGCAACAGATAGACTATGAAGTGCTTAATTATCGGCTCCGGTCCTGCCGGATACACAGCAGCTATTTATGCTTCGCGTGCCAATCTGGCACCCGTACTGATTGAAGGTCCGCAACTGGGCGGACAGCTCACTATAACCACCGAGGTGGAGAATTTCCCGGGCTATCCGGATGGCGTTGAGCCGTTCCAGATGATGGATGACCTGCGTCGTCAAGCCGAGCGTTTCGGTACGCAGTTTGTTTCGGCTATCGTGGATGAAGTGGACTTCTCATGCAATCCGAAGAAGGTGTGGACGGACGACGGCACATTGTACGAAGCAGAAACGGTGATTATTGCTACAGGAGCATCCGCCAAGTGGCTCGGATTGCCAAGTGAGAAAGAGTATAGGGGCAGAGGCGTAAGCGCTTGTGCTACCTGTGACGGATTTTTCTACCGCGGCAAGACCGTGGCCGTAGTAGGCGGCGGCGATACTGCTTGCGAGGAGGCAACGTATCTGGCAAATCTGTGCAAGAAAGTGTACATGATTGTACGCAAACCTTACTTCCGTGCTTCGGATATCATGCAGCAGCGCGTGTTCAACAATCCGAAAATCGAGGTGCTGTTCGAACACAATACCGTTCGGTTGACGGGCGACCAGAAGGTGGAAGGAGCCGATCTGGTATACAAGAAAGGTCTGCCGGAACAGGAAGAGCGTCATATAGCCATTGACGGTTTCTTCCTTGCCATTGGCCATCAGCCGAACACCAAGATCTTTGCCGAATACCTTGATCTGGATGTAGAGGGGTATATCAAGGTGGATGGCGACAGTCCGCGCACGAACATCCCCGGTGTATATGCTGCAGGTGATTGCGCCGACCCGCACTATCGTCAGGCAGTGGTAGCTGCGGCTGCCGGATGCAAGGCGGCTATAGAGGCCGACCGTTATCTGAACGGACACTAATCCGAATGAACAACGATATGAAGCACATCTCTTATATCTTGACTCTAAGCCTGCTGATGGTTTGCATGCATCTCGGTGCAGCCGATCGTACGGCGTACGTGGATGACCTTGTGTACACCCTCGACCTGGAGCATCATACAGCCGAGGTGGGTGTCAATCCGAAGACTTTCGGCGATGTGATCATCCCGGAGCAGATAGCCGATGGCGAGGGCAACACCTATGACGTGACTTCCATTGCCGCCGATGCGTTCAAGGGATGCAAGAACCTCACCTCCATCGTACTGCCTGCTACGATGCGACGCCTTAGCCGTTCGTCGCTTGAGGGGACAGGAGTATACCAGAACAAAGAGCTGTGGGTGGATGGTGCGCTATATATCGACTCATGCCTGATAGCCGTCAACAAGGATATACCCAAGCCCAAATATGTTGTGCGGGAAGGAACGAGAGTGATTGCCGCAGGAGCCTTTCAGGGCAACAAGGCCATTACATCGGTAGTTATCCCGCAGAGCGTGACACGCATAGATGCCAATACGTTCCGTGACTGCAAAAACCTGCAGAAAGTGCTGTTCGGGCAACATGTGCGTTCCATCGGCGAGAATGCTTTTGTAGGATCGGGTATATGGCTTAACGAGAAGAAATGGAAGAAAGGACTGCTGATTGTTGACTCCTGCCTCATAGCCGTGAACAAAGAGATGCCCGGCAAGGTGCAATACAAGACCCCTTACCGCCTGATAGCCGAAGGAGCGTTTGCCGGAAATGACAAGCTGCAAAGCATTGAACTCTCGCCGCTGTTGGAGGTGCTGCCGCCGGCATGTTTCTACAACTGCGTCAACCTCAAATCGGTAAGTATGCCTGCCGGACTGAAAGAGATACAAACATTCGCTTTCTACGGCTGCGGACAAATCAAAGAGATCAACTTACCCAAGAGCGTACAGGAGATAGGTGCGGGAGCGTTCTACTCCTGCGCGTCCTTGCAGCAGATAGTCCTGCCCGATGGCGTGGACACTATCGGTAAGGCCTGCTTCTTTGCCTGTAAGGCATTAACTTCCGTAGCGTTCCCTTCAACACTTCTGCATATAGGCGAAGGAGCGTTCGCCAACTGCATACGGCTGGAAAGCATCCATCTGCCTGCAGGGCTGTTGAGCATGGACAAACAATGCTTTGCCGGTTGCGCCATGATAGAGCAGGTAGTGATTCCCGAGCGGGTCAATGCTATTCCCGAAGAGGCTTTCCTCGGTTGTAACCGCTTGTACAAGCTGCGTTTGCCGGACAACCTGTATACTATACAGAACGCTGCGTTTAAAAGCTGTATGCGTCTGGAACACCTGATCATTCCCGACCGGACATTCAGCATAGGTCAGGAGGTGTTTATGGGATGTGCGGTGCTGGAAGATGTATCGTTCGGCGAAGACCTGCATGTGATTGACAACCGTGCTTTTGCCGAGTGCAAACGCATCGAGGTGATAGCGTTGCCGGCGGATGTGGACGTGATTGGCGAAGGCGCTTTCTCAGGCTGCTATGCCATCCGTAAGGTTACGCTCAATGCCAAACTACGTTCGATAGAGAAAGAGGCGTTCAGCGATTGTAGAAGCCTAAAGGAAATAGTATTGCCTAAGAAACTGGAGATAATAGGAGCACGCGCTTTTGCCGGATGCAAACGGTTGACAAAAGTAATTATGCCGCTACAGCCCAAGCAGATAGGCGATGAGGCTTTTGCCAATTGCGAGATGCTCACACCTTTCCCCGAAGCATTGTCGGAAAAGACCGAAGTGGGGAAGAAAATCTTCAACGGCTGCAAACAGCAGTAAGCAGTACAGAACTTTTTTAGGTTTTTGTGTAACAAAAATTTGGAAATATCAAAAAATAATTGTAACTTTGCAGGCTTTTCGCGTTCAGCGAAACAGAAGACAAGCATGACTAAACGCGCAACATATATACTGCTCATCCTTCTCACCGTGCTGTTCAGCAGCTGCGGCGAGTACCAGCAAATACTAAAGTCGAAGGACCCTGACGTGAAATATCAGGCTGCTTTGCAGTACTTCAACAACAAGCAGTACACCCGTGCGCAGACCTTGTTGGATGATGTGACTATCTACTACAAAGGTACCGAGCGCAGTGAGGATATCGTGTGCTACCTGGCGCGCTGCTACATGGGCAACAAGGATTACAGCACTTCGGCTGAATACTACGAAGCCTATGTGCGCAACTATCCGAAAGGCAAGTATATCGTTGAGGCGCGTTATCAGGTAGGCAACTGCTATTACATGGACGCACCCGACCCGAGGCTCGACCAGGAGATAACGAAAAAAGCTATCAAGTGGTTCACGGAGTTTGTCGAACTATTTGGCGACAGCCCTTATGCCGAGCAGGCATACAAGCAGATGGACGAGTTGTACGACCGTCTGGCGCAGAAGGAGTATTACAACGCCAAACTTTATTATGACCTTGGTACTTATCTTGGAAATAACTACCTCTCGGCGGAGATAGTGGCAAAGAATGCCATCAAACACTACCCGAACAGCAGTTATACCGAAGAGCTCAGTTGGATTATTCTGCAAGCCAAGTATCAGCAGACCGTTAACTCTTTTGAGGAAAAGAAAGCCGACAGAGCAAGGGCTACAGAGGATGAATACTACAATTTTGTTACTGACTTCCCTGAATCGAAGCACCGCAATGCTGCGGAGAAGATTAAGAAGGACGTGGACAAGATTCTGAAATCGAATACTAATTAAAGCTATACAAACATTATGGATTACAAAAAGAGCAAGGCTCCCAAGACAACCGTTACTCGTGATATGAACGAGTTGGCGAGCAAAGTGGGAAACGTGTATGAGGCAGTGGCTATTATCGGCAAGCGTGCCAATCAGATTAGTACAACCCTGAAGCGCGAACTGGATGCCAAACTGCAAGACTTCAGCATGGATCGCGGAGATATCGAAGAGACCTTTGAGAACAAGGAGCAGATTGAGATCTCGCGTTCGTACGAGGTAATGCCCAAACCCACGCTCATCGCAACGCAGGAGTTGATGGACGATCAGATCGTCTGCAACAACGGTTCGCGTGACGATATGCTGAAGTAAGCGGCAGGAATGCCAATGGTCAACAGCAGACGGCAATGATGCATCTGACAGGCAAACACATTGTTATCGGAATAGGTTCAGGAATCGCGGCATACAAGATTCCTGAACTCATTCGTTTATTACGCAAGCAAGGAGCAGAGGTCAAGGTGGCTACTACCAAGCATGCCTTGGAGTTCGTAACGGACCTTACGCTTCAGACCTTGTCCGGTCATCGGGTGTACAGTGATGTGTTTGCTGCCATCAACGACCATTCTACCGAGCATATCTCGTTGCCCGATTGGGCAGATGCCATGCTTGTGGCACCCGCTACGGCGGATGTGCTATGCAAGATGGCAGCCGGCATTGCCGATGATGCCCTCACCACCACTCTTGCCGCTATGCGTAAGCCCGTGGTGGTAGCGCCGGCGATGAATGACAAGATGTATGTCGCCGAAGCGTTGCAAGACGCCTTGCGTACGCTGGCAGGAAGGGCTAATATGCACGTGCTGGATTGTGCCGATGGTTTTCTTGCCTGTGACACGAACGGCAAGGGAAGGATGCAAGAGCCGGAGGTGCTGGTGGAGGCAATACGGGCTGCCCTAACGCCGCAAGACTGGCAAGGACGAGAGGTGCTTGTGACCTGCGGTCCTACGCGCGAAGCCATCGACCCTGTGCGCTTCATCAGCAACCATTCAACAGGCAAGATGGGCGTGGCGCTGGTCAGTGCACTTGTGGCACATGGCGCAAAAGTGAGGCTGGTTGCAGGTCCTATACAACAAACGCTCAATCTTCCGTTGTGGCATCCGGCGATGACGCACTATGGTTCGTGTGAACGTACCGATGTGACATCTGCCGCCGAGATGTATAATGCTGCTGTGGATGCCTGGCAAAAGGCCGATGTAGCCATCCTAGCTGCTGCGGTGGCTGACATGACACCTGCCGCGGTGGCTGACCATAAGATGAAAAAGGGACAGGACCATCTGGACACGCTACGCCTGACCGAGACGAAGGATATAGCCCGTGCTTTGGGCGAGACAAAACGTCCGGATCAATGCCTCGTAGGTTTTGCCCTGGAAACCGACAACGAACAAGTAAACGCGTTGGACAAACTGCGTAAAAAGCATCTGGATGCCATCGTTCTCAACTCGCTTCGCGATGCGGGAGCGGGCTTTGGTTCGGATACGAACGTCGTCACTATATATAACGCAGAAGGATGCGCTACGCACATCCCTCTGGCTGATAAATCTTCTATCGCTGAGGCTATCCTCTCCGCGATTTATCGTTAAGCAACAACTCTTTTATTTTTTGCAACCTTTTTTGCACCCTTTCTTTTCGGAAGGGTACTCTTCGTTATCGGCTTGCGCACATTCGCTCTCGCAAGAGTTGCAATCGCCGTGGCAACGTCCGCAGCCGCGGTGGTGCAGGGCTTTCAGTTCGCCCTCGGTAACATCGCGTACGTCAATCACTTTGCCTACGAAATGCAGGTTCTCGCCTGCCAGCGGGTGGTTCAGGTCGATGGTCACATGGTCTTTGGTAATTTCTACCACTTGTGCGTTAACGATCTGTCCGTCGGTAGTGTTCATCGGAACGACCGCTCCTTCGTACACGCGCTCAGAGTCGAACTCATCATCACCATTGTAGAACATCTTCTTGTCAAGCGTCATCACACCGCGTTCGTCGTACTCGCCGTAGGCGTCGGCGCAAGTTATGCGGAAGTCGAACGATTCGTCAACATCCTTACCTAACATTGCAGCCTCAAAAGCCGGAAGCATCATTCCCTCGCCGTGGCAGTAGATGAGCGGAGCATCAAGCGTGGCTTGCTCGAGCATCTCTTCGCCGTTGTCACCATCCACAAACATCTTGTAGATGAGTGTGGCTACTTTTTGATTGTCTATTTTCATATATGTAATGTATTAGCTGATTTATTTGCGCAGGTACTTGTCAATATCTTTGTCAATGACGTCAAAATCGGTGTATCGTCCAAGTACCAATCCTTTCTTGTCAAGCAGAAACATAGTTGGTACCGCACTCACGTTGTAACGCTTGAGCACTCCGGTCGTTTCGGTGCGCACACACGTCCATGGCAGGTTTCTCACCCAATCTTCCCAGTACAGCTTGACAGGATCGACGCTCACGGAGTATATCTCCAGTCCGCGACGATGGTACTTGTTGTCCAGTTCGCGCAGGGCAAGGATATAGGCGTTGCCGCGTTCCATTTGCGATGAGGAGAACTCCAGTAGCGTCACTTTGCCCAGATGCTCGCTCATCAGGCAGGTGTCACCGTAGATGTTAGGTAATGCTATATCCAGCATCGTAGGTTCGCTCTCGTCGATATACTGCCGCATAGCAAGGGTGTTCAGCACTTTGCGCTCGGCGTTCATTGCATCGATGACCTGTCCGTGAAGCGTCTTGGTGCGGATGTATTCGGGCATCCAGACGTCCATCGAGGTGGCTACCACCTGATAGTATTGCCGCTGCTGAGGTATGTACATGTCGAATACAGGCTCGCCTTGTTTGCTTTGGAATACGGCATAATAGGCAACCATCGAACGAGGATGACTCATAATCATCTGCTGGGCAAACTGCCTATGCTCATCCATCGGGTTTTCCCTAAGCGAACGACGCAACTGAGCTACCAGCACACTCTGCTCCGAGCCTTCGAATGCTTCGGTCAGCGGCAGACTGTCTTTGGGCGTGTGCAATGTGACGGTCTCGGTAGAATCGATTACGAGCACGGCGTACTTGTTGCCCAGACGCAGACGATAGAAATCCGGATAAGCCGGCGCATCACCTTGCATGGCAAATGCTCCTGATGTATTGAGTAGGCACGAGTCAACAACGGTTGTTGCATCGAGCGCAGTATGTTCCAGGTAGAGCGTCTCACCCTCGGCATTCGCAAGCGTACCTTTTACCTCAAAATGCGGCGTCTTGGCGCAACCTGCCAGAACCATAGCCGCTATACAATATACTATATATATGCTTTTCCTCATGTTTTCTTTTTATTTTCTTATTAAGGATGGAATTAGAAATGTTAGAATATGATCGCCAGATTGCCGAACATGAGTTGACAAGCGATTGCGAGTACGATGATTCCAAAGAACTTCCTTACTACATATAGCGTGTTCTTGCCCAGGTACTTCATCAGCCAGTGTGTGCCGAGCAGCACCACGAAGAGAATGATGATACAAATGAACACCGCTACTACAAGATTAGGTACGCTGTACTCAGCTGTCATGGCAATAAGTGCTGTGAAGGCACCCGGCCCAGCATACATCGGGAATGCCAAGGGAATGATGTTGCCATTGCCTTCGACATCAGCCTTGAAGATAGTGATGTCCAGAATCATCTCCAGCGCCATGAGGAAGATGATGAAACCACCTGCTACGGCGAAGTATTCAATTTTGATGCCGAACATCTGCATCAAGACCTCGCCCAGCAACAAAAACATCAGCAAAATGATTGCCGATACGACGCTCACCTGCAAGGGGTTTATCTTCAATCCCTGCTTCTCCAAGTTGATCGTAACGGGGATGTTACCCAGAGGATCGATAATGGCGATAAGAAAGAACGAGGCCGCTACAATCTGACCAAAACTAAGCGAACTAAAAATAGAAACAATGCTTTCCCACATAGTATATTTTGAAGATTAAATCAAAATTTTATAAAAAGTACTACAAAGATACAACAAAAAATGCATAAATGCAAGTGTTCGACGATTTTTCTGCTTTTTTTCTGCAAAAATTTGCAAATATGGGATTTTTTTTGTATCTTTGTGTGCGATTTCGGCGAATTATACCGAATGATTATTTGGTAAATGGTAAATGATTAAATAGAAAAAGACATTATGATTAACTCTCAAGACATCAAAAACGGCGTTTGCATCCGCATGGACGGCCGTTTGTATTTCGTTATCGAGTTTTTGCACGTTAAGCCCGGCAAGGGAAACACCATTATGCGTGTAAAATTCAAGGATGTGGTTGACGGCCGCGTGTTGGAGCGTCGCTTCAATATCGGTGAGAAACTTGAGGATGTACGCGTAGAGCGTCGTCCGTACCAGTTCCTCTACAAAGAGGGTGAGGATTATATCTTCATGAACAACGAGACCTTCGAGCAAGTGCCCATTGCTCATGACCTGATTACGGGTGTGGACTTCTTGAAAGAAGGTTTCACGGTGGATGTCGTATCCGACGCTTCTACTGATACTATTCTTTTCGCCGAACTGCCCACCAAGGTTGAGTTGGCCATCGCCTATACCGAACCCGGTCTGCGTGGCGATACCGCTACCAACACGCTCAAGCCGGCTAAACTCGAGACCGGTGCCGAGATTCGCGTGCCCCTCTTCATCAACGAGGGCGAGATCGTTCGTGTTGACACCCGTGACGGCAGCTATTGCGAGCGCGTGAAATAACAGTTCTGCCTGTTACACGCATCACTTCGGCCCAACGAAGCAGACAGAGGATGTACCATTCGCCCGGTACATCCTCTTTTGTTGGCTCTTTTGCAAATAGGATACGATAATTTTTCTCTGAAAGGACAAAAAGTTTCGTTTACGTTGTAAGAAATTTGCAAAAGTCAAATATTTTTTGTATCTTTGTAGCCTGATAACGTGGAACTCCACATAACCATTGAATGGAAAAGCGACCATGACAGTACAAGACAAACTTACCGCTTTGCGCGGATTGATGAAGCAAGAAGGGTTGACGGCATATATCGTGCCGAGCACCGACCCACATGCATCCGAATATATGGCAAGCCATTGGACGGAAGTCTGCTGGCTGACGTCTTTCACAGGCGAGGCAGGCACAGCCGTAGTGACACTTGACAAGGCGCTGTTATGGACAGACAGCCGCTATTACCTGCAAGCCGGTATCCAACTGGAAGGTACAACGGTGAGCCTGATGCGTGAGTCGGATATCGACTGTCCGAAGATTGAGGAATGGCTGGTGCAAGAGGCTGGTAGAGCTGGTCAGCCAAGCGTGGCTGATACCTATTGCGTAGGCGTCAATCCCGAGATGTGGAGCGCTAACGGCTACAAGAAACTCAAAGAACAACTGCAAGAAGCAGGCATAAGCCTGAAATCGGTAGATTTGATTCGTCCGTTGTGGACAGAAGGGCGTCCGGAGATACCTACTGCACCGCTGTTTGTGTATGAGCAGAAATATGCCGGTGAGAGCGTGCAAAGCAAACTGCAGCGTATACGCGAAAAGATGCAAGACAAACATGCCGATGCGATGGTTGTAAGCGCGCTGGACGAGATAGCCTGGCTGCTGAACATCCGTGGCAAGGATGTGGAGTTCAATCCTGTGGTCATCAGTTATCTGGTGCTGGAGCAAGACAATTGTACCTTGTTCGTATTGCCGGAGAAAGTGGATGCCGATGCTGCAGCTTATCTGCAGAAAGAAGGCATAGAGGTGCGCAGTTATGAGGAGGTGTTCGCCAAGCTTGGCGAACTGAATGGCACTGTACTTTATGATGGTGCAAAAGTGAACGAAGCACTCTATGAGGCCTTAGGCGAAGGAGTAAAGAAAGTGAACGGCCAGTCGCCTATCCTGGTGGCCAAATCGCACAAGAACGAAACGGAACTGGCCGGTGTGCGTCGCGCTATGGAGCAAGATGCCGTAGCGCTGACTCGTTTCTTCCGTTGGCTGGAGAGCAGCGAGACACGCAAGATGATGGTCGACGGCAAGGTGACCGAATGGAATCTGATGGAGCAACTGCACCATTTCCGCTTGATGGGAAAGAACTTCGTGGAGGAGAGTTTCGGTACGATAGCCGGCTACAGAGGCAATGGCGCTATCGTGCACTATGCTGCTACTCAAGACTCTGCAGCAGTTGTTTATCCGAAAGATATGCTGCTGTTGGATAGCGGAGGACAATACCTGGACGGCACGACGGATATCACGCGTACGGTGTGGCTGGGCGGTGATATACCCGAGCAAGCCAAACGCGACTATACTTATGTGCTGAAGGGACATCTGATGCTCGGACATATACGCTGGCCGCGAGGTACACGAGGCAATCAGATTGATGCGCTGGCAAAACAGTATATGTGGCAGGCAGGTATCACTTACGGTCATGGTACAGGTCATGGAGTGGGGCACTTCCTCAGTTGTCACGAAGGACCGCAGAACATTCGTACGGACATGAACCCGACGGTATTGGAGGCGGGACAGATATGTTCGGACGAGCCGGGAATATACCGCACAGGCAAGTGGGGTATACGCACGGAGAACCTCGTGGCAGTCATTCCTGTAGACAGCACCGAGCAGGCAACCACTGAAGATGAATGGCTGACTTGGGAAACGCTCACATTGTTCCCCTACGATACGATGCTCATCGATTACGAGTTGTTAACCGATCAGGAACGCCAGTGGATCAACGATTACCATCAAGAAGTGTTCCGGCGCGTCAGTCCGCTGCTTAATGCCGAGGAGACAGAATGGCTCAAGAACAAATGTAAGAAAATATAGAAGACAGCCAATCTTGGTTGTCATAACAAATACAAAAATATGACACTAGAAGAAACACTCAAGCGACATGCCCAGGTGGCGGTGAAAGCGCTGTATGGCATAGAGGCAGATGACAAACAGATACAACTGCAGAAGACGCGTCCGGAGTTTGAAGGCAATATCACACTGGTGGTGTTCCCGTTCGTGAAGCTTGCCCGCAAGGCGCCGGCACAGGTGGCAGAAGAGATAGGCAATGCCATGGCAGATGCTGCGATAGTAGGCGAGCCGGTGATAGAGAAGTTCAATGCCGTGCAAGGCTTCCTGAACATGTGCATCGCGCCATCGTTCTGGATAGAGCAGTTGGAGAACATTGCTGCCACTCCAAATTATGGCTGTGGGGCTAACTACAATCGCTCCAACGAGAGAACATCCGGGACGGCTCCTGTGATGATGGTAGAATATTCGTCACCGAACACTAACAAACCGCTGCACCTCGGTCATGTGCGTAACAACTTGCTCGGTTCGAGCATTGCTCGCATCCAGGAAGCCAACGGATGGAACGTGGTGAAGACGAACATCGTGAACGACCGTGGTATCCATATATGCAAATCAATGCTCGCATGGCTTAAGTTCGGCAATGGCGAGACGCCTGAATCGTCCGGCAAGAAAGGTGACCATCTGATAGGCGATTACTATGTGCGTTTTGACCAAGAGTATCGCAAAGAGGTGAAGGCACTGGTGGAAAAAGGACTAGGTGAAGATGACGCCAAACGCGAGGCTCCGCTGATGAAAGAGGCGCAAGCGATGCTGCTGAAATGGGAGCAGGGCGACAAAGAGGTACGTGACTTGTGGGCAAGGATGAACGAGTGGGTTTATGCCGGCTTTGACGAGACGTACAAGATGATGGGCGTATCATTCGACAAGATATACTATGAGTCGAATACCTATCTGGAAGGCAAGAAAGAAGTAGAGCGCGGATTGAAAGAAGGGTTGTTCTACCGCAGGGAAGACAACTCTGTATGGGCTGACCTGACAGGCGACGGCTTGGATGAGAAGCTGCTGCTGCGTTCAGACGGTACGTCGGTATACATGACCCAGGATATCGGTACAGCCAAATTGCGCTACCAGGACTATCCGATAGATAAGATGGTATATGTGGTAGGCAACGAACAGGAGTACCATTTCAAGGTGCTGTCGCTGCTACTGGACAAACTGGGTTTCCCGTTCGGCAAAGAGTTGGTGCATTTCTCTTACGGAATGGTGGAGCTGCCTAACGGCAAGATGAAGAGTAGGGAAGGAACGGTAGTAGATGCAGACGATCTGATGGCACAGATGATACAAGATGCCAAAGATATCAGCAAAGACAAAGTGAATACTCTGCCCGACATCACAGAAGCCGATGCGAATGAGATTGCTCGCAAGGTAGGATTGGGGGCATTGAAATATTTCATTCTGAAAGTTGACCCGAGAAAGAATATGTTGTTCAATCCGGAAGAGAGTATTGATTTCAACGGCAACACAGGTCCCTTTATACAATATACATACGCGCGTATACAGAGTGTGCTGAGGAAAGCAGCTATCAACAATCAGCAATCAGCAATCGGCAATCAGCCGCTCAACGATAAAGAGGTAACGCTTATCCAACGACTGACGGACTATCCGGCGGTGGTAAAGCAGGCAGGTGACGAGTTCAGCCCGGCAGTGCTGTGCAATTATGCATACGCGTTGGCACAGGACTTCAACTCGTTCTATCACGACTATTCCATCTTGAACGAGCCTGACGAGCAAAAGAAAAACCTCAGACTGCTATTGAGCGCTGAGGTTGCAAAAGTGCTGAAACATTCAATGGGCTTGCTCGGAATAGAGATGCCCGAGAGGATGTAATCAGCCGAGTACCTGTTCGGCTTTGAGATAGTTTAAAACTTGCTGAACGGCAGATTGTGCGGTGGCATCGTCCACCGCATATTCGTTTGTAAGTCGTTTTGTCAGTTCGAGGACAATATCTTTTTCTGTTAGTTCCGCTTGTTCCGTACTCGTAACGGATGTTTCTTCCGTCATGTTCTTAAGTTCGGAGACAATAAAATGCCCCACCTCGTTCAATTGGAGTATTCCTTGAAAGAGGTGGGCATTTTGTCCGACAGCGTCAGCGAGCCACGTGTCGCCTATACGCTTGAAGCGGAACGTGTAAAGCAGTCGCATTGTGCGTGCCGTTTATTTCAGACGGTTGGTCTTCTCAGTAGCATCGTTGTTGCTATCCTCAAAGATTCCGCGACGACGTCCGGGGGCATCGAATTCAACAGATTCCCCTTCGCCAATATCGCTACCCATACCGATACTGCCGCACAATATGCTGGAATCGTAGCGCACTACTTTTACTTCCGGTGCAATAAATTTTTTCATATTATTATACCTTTCTATATTTCGTTATTATTTTACAAGGAATTTCTGTCCATGCTGAATCAATACGCCTGTTGTTCCTTTGCCAACGCGTTGACCGAGCATATTGTATACAGGCTCGTTCCAGTTGATCTCAGTAGCATTCTCAAGGAAATCTTCCAGCGATGTTCCAACGTTCTCTGCGTAAAGCACTCGACGTCCGGGAGCACTAGCACCTCCTACCTCAGGTACGCCATCAAGATTGATATACGCCCTGTATTGTTTGGTTGTTGCTGTTCCGGCGTATACTACTTTGCGGAGTTGGTTGCTGGCCAGACCATAGCATCCAACGGGAACTTCAACAGGAGTGCTATTGAGGTTGCCTACCAAGCCGGTAGCGGAAACCGGTGCAAGAACTGTTTCTACTCCAAACCAGGCACTCATCGAAGATGCTGTGGCTTGGATGATATACGGTTTGCCGGCTACAAGTGCATCTTCCTCTTCGGCGAGTTCGATACCTGTAATTGTTTCTCCGGTTTTGAATACGCCGGTTATGTTGAATACATCCACACCGCTAAAGAACGTCTCGCTCCGGCTTACCGGATAAGGTAAGCACATGGTAGCATAATTGCCACTCGTCAAGCTGCGAGTATATTCAGTTGCCAAAGCCAAACTCGAGAGAGGTATTTCGTGAACGCAAGCGGATAGCGTAGGTGTGGATATGTAGTCGTTCTGACTATTGATGGTGAAACCGGAGAAGCCCTCATCATAGCACATACCCGTCGTATATCCGGTTACGAAAGCATCACCTGCATTCTTGTACCATTCGTACGCAGAAGCGGAGAGGGACATGTTAGTACCAGCAACTTTTAGGTACTCATCGGAACTATTACGGATATAATACCCATCTGCTGTATTCTCTGCTTTCCAAGAAATGTCGCTGAGGTCGCCTGCTGATTTGTAGTAGTAAGTTCCTCCTTGTTTCAATAATTCAATAGCAGTTACAACTGCTCCGCTTGGCGAATTAGTTACTGCATAATACTTGTCGTTCAATTCGGTAACAAGTGCCACGTTGCGAGAGGTAACAGTTACATTGATAGTTCGGCTAGAGGTCAATGTTCCGTTGGTTTGATATGTTGTAATCAAGACAGATGTAGATCCAGTAGCTTTTCCGAGCAAAGTCAACGTTCCTTCGCCGGTAGATGGGTTGAATGTATTTCCTACTACCTGAACAATATTTGTATTCAGTGACTCAACACTCTTTAGTGTTCTATTATATGCGGGCGATGTGCCGGCATTATATGTGGTAGCAATTGTGAGGCCTTCTTCTGATCCGGATTCTATAGTTGTTGCGTAGGTGGAAGGAGAGCCATTAACGGAAATCGGGTTTGCTACACGAGCCGGCGAAGGAACCGCCTCAAATGTAGCAGTAACATTAACGTTACCGGCGGGCATAGTAAATGTAGTAGCATAACTTGTTGTATATTCATCCTCATCAAGGTCAGCCGCCTCAATCACACTTGCGCCATTCTTAATGGTATATGAATGAAGTTCGGTCTTGCTACCTTTAAACAAAACTTTTACTGATGTTCCCGCAGCCACAGGAGAAGCCGGACTGAACGTAACTTTACCTTTTCCTGAAATAGACGAGGACAAAGTATATGTAACGACATCGGGAACTGTCCAAGTTACGCTAACGCATTGAACACCTGCTTGCGTAGCACCGCCCACGATGGCGATATATTCGAAGCTATATGCACTAACGTCAACCGCACTTGTGCCAAATACTCCGGCATACGTGACGCTTCCGATTTGTGTTACGCCCGCTAGATCCAAGTCGCCTTTAGTTTCAGTGCCATCAAATGCACTTGCACTACCGTAAACATAAATAGTAGACTCATCTTCCGTATTATACCACTCATCATCATCAGCCCATGTGATTGAAACCGTTTTGGCAGTACCGGGCGAAGATGTGGTGGCGTAGACGTACGTTTCGTCCATCACGAAACAAGGATATTCACCATCATATCCGACTTTTCCGGAATATTTGGCACCACTTGTACCCGTAACCCCGGAAATAGGTATTTCATCAAGTGCTAATCCGCTTACCACACAGTACGAATCCGTTGATTCCCCTGCACTTACAGTTAAAGGAAGCAGAAATGATAAAATGAGAGCAACAAACAAATTTTTTGTTTTCATCGTTATATCGTGTTATGTTAATTACTTTGTGTTAATTTCTTGTCTGGTTATTCATTGAATAACGAATTGCAAAGTTACCAAAAAAAATGCAATTATGCAATAATTTTCTAAAGAAAATGCAGAGCGTTCGTGGGAATTTTATGTTTTGCGACATACAGAAGGCAAAAATCCATATTCGCGGCACTTTTTTTGTCAAAAATTTGCAAATGCCGAAAAAATGTTGTACCTTTGTACGCTTTTTTCGCGCGAGCTATGAAGAGCGTCGGCAGAAAAGCAGAAAAATAACCTTTTAACGTGTTATAGCCGTAACAGCTTGATCGCTTAACAATTTTATGGCATAATATAGCTGATCGGAGTAACACACCATTTTATCTACCGCAATGGCAGAGAATTTATCATTAAACAACTTCGATTGGGATGCCTATGAGGCAAGCGCCAAGGGCACCAAGAACGAAGCTGAAATCGCAAAGTACGACAGTTCGCTCAGCTCTATCAAGGAGAATGAGGTAATCGAAGGAACAGTCGTTTCCGTAAACAAACGTGAAGTAGTCGTAAACGTAGGCTTCAAGAGCGACGGTATTATCCCCGCTTCGGAGTTCCGCTACAACCCTGAGTTGAAAGAGGGTGACAAAGTAGAGGTGTACATCCAGAGCCAGGAGGACAAGAACGGACAACTCGTTCTGTCGCACAAGGAAGCTCGTGCCGCACAGGCATGGGACCGCGTGAACGAGGCTTGCGAGAAGGAAGAGATCGTACAAGGCTACATCAAGTGCCGCACCAAAGGTGGCATGATCGTAGACGTGCTCGGTATGGAAGCCTTCTTGCCGGGTAGCCAGATCGACATCCGTCCGATCCGTGACTATGATCAGTTCGTTGGCAAGACCATGGAGTTCAAGATTGTTAAGATCAATCCTGAGTTCCGCAACGTTGTTGTTTCGCACAAGGCTCTTATTGAGGCTGAGCTCGAAGCACAAAAGAAAGAGATTGTCAGCAAGCTGGAGAAAGGTCAGGTACTCGAGGGTACGGTTAAGAACATCACCAACTACGGTGTGTTCATCGACCTTGGCGGCGTAGACGGTCTGATCCACATCACCGACCTGAGCTGGGGCCGCGTAAGCGATCCGAAAGAGATTGTGCAGCTTGACCAAAAGATCAACGTGGTTATTCTTGACTTCGATGAGGAAAAGAAGCGCATTGCTCTTGGCTTGAAGCAACTGACTCCGCATCCGTGGGATGCACTTGACCAGAACCTGAAGGTGGGTGACCACATCAAGGGCAAAGTGGTTGTGATGACCGATTACGGAGCATTCGTAGAGGTAGCTGACGGCGTAGAAGGTCTCGTTCACGTAAGTGAGATGAGCTGGAGCCAGCACCTGCGTTCGGCAAACGACTACCTGAAAGTTGGTCAGGAGGTTGAGTGCGTTATCCTTACTCTCGACCGTGAGGATCGCAAGATGTCGCTCGGTATCAAACAACTCAAACCCGATCCATGGCAGACCATCGAGACGAAGTACGCCGTTGGTACGCGTCACTTCGCAAAGGTTCGCAACTTCACCGGTTTCGGCGTATTTGTTGAGCTGGAAGAGGGCGTTGAGGGCTTGATCCACATCAGCGACCTGAGCTGGACGAAGAAGATCAAACATCCGAATGAGTTTACCTCTATCGGTGCAGAGATCGAAGTAATCGTTCTGGACATCGACAAAGACAACCGTCGTCTGTCGCTTGGTCACAAGCAGCTGGAAGACAACCCGTGGGAGGAACTTGAGGCTAAGTTCGGTATCGATACCATCGTTCCGGGCAAGGTACTCGAGATCAGCGACAAGGGTGCCGTTGTTTCTCTGGACGAGGGCGTAGAAGGCTTCTGCCCGACCCGTCATCTCGCCAAAGAGGACAAGAGCCCGATCGCTGTAGGTGACACGCTGGACTTCAAGATTCTTGAGTTCAACCGTGACGCTAAGCGCATCCTTATCTCGCACCTCCGCACCTGGGAGGAGCGCAAGGAAGCTCCCGCTAAGGAGGCTAAAGCCGAAAAGAAAGAGGCTGCTCCTGAAATGCCGAAGCTGGAAAAGACCACTCTTGGTGATCTGGACGTGCTCGCTAACCTCAAAGCTTCGATGGAAGCAGAGGCTAAGCCTGCAAAGAAAGCTCCCGCAAAGAAGGCTGCAAAGAAAGACGCAGAGTAATCTGCTGACTGCTTGCAGACAAAAGGCGGTGTGTCAAAACTGACGCACCGCCTTGTTTTTTGTCCAAAATTACCCAAAATAATCCAAAAATACTTTGAATGGGGAATCTTACACAATCTTTATTTTTCTATTCTTTCAGCCAGCGGTCGAGCCACTCGCGGAAGGTACGCTGCCAGAGTATACCGTTCTGCGGCTTGAGCACCCAGTGGTTCTCGTCGGGGAAGATGAGCAGCTCGGCCGGTACGCCACGCATCTTGGCTGCATCGAAAGCCGCCATAGCCTGATTGGCAAGGATGCGGTAGTCTTTCTCGCCATGGATGCAGAGGATAGGCGTATCCCATTTATCCACAAAGCGATGCGGGCTGTTGGCAAAAGTGCGCTGGGCAATCTTGTTATCCTTTTCCCAATAGGCGCCGCCCATATCCCAGTTGGCAAACCATTTCTCTTCCGTCTCCAAGTACTGCATCTCCAGATTGAAGATGCCATCGTGTGCGATGAACGCTTTGAAGCGTTTGTCGTGGTGTCCGGCGAGCCAATAGACGCTAAAGCCGCCAAAGGATGCACCTACGCAGCCGAGATGGTCGGTGTCGACATACGGCTCTTTGCAGAACTCGTCGATGGCGGTGAGGTAGTCGCGCATGCATTGGCCTCCGTAATCGCCGCTAATTTGTTCGTTCCACGCCTTGCCGAAGCCCGGCAAGCCACGACGGTTAGGTGCCACAATGATATAGTCGCCGGCGCTCATCATCATAAAGTTCCAACGGAACGACCAGAACTGGCTCACAGGACTCTGAGGACCGCCCTCGCAGTAGAGGATGGTAGGATATTTCTTCGTCGGGTCGAAATGCGGCGGATAGATGATCCAGGTGAGCATATCTTTGCCATCCGTCGTTTTCTGCCAGCGCGGTACAACGGTCGAACGCTCTATCTGGCTGTAGATGTTGTCGTTCTCGCGGGTAAGTTGAGTGAGCGTGAGGAGGTAGGGTTCCGCTACCTGCTCGTCCATATCGAGGCGATAGACTTCGTTAGCCTGACGCATGGAGTGACCAAGGATAAAGGCGTAATGGTCAGAGACATCGGCTAAGCCAAGATCGTGCTGCCCATCGGTGAGACGCTCGATGAAGCCATGCAGATTGACGCTGTACAGATCAATCGTTCCATGCCAAACGGCATTGAAGAGGATGGTAGAATCGTTGTACCAGGCATATTCGTCCACATTGCTGTCCAAGGTCTTGCTCAACCAGCGTTTTTCTCCTGTCTGAAGATTCATTATGAACAGACGGTTTTCATCGCTCTCGTAGCCGTCGCGCTCCATGGACTGCCATGCAATCCATTGTCCGTCAGGTGAGAACGACGGGTTGGTATCGTAACCGCCGTTGCCCTCGGTGAGGTTGGTGTGCTCGCGTGTACGCAGGTTATAAAGGTAGATGTCGCTATCGGTGGAGATGGCGTAGTCGAGGCCGGCTTTTTTGCGGCAGGTATAGGCAATCGTTTCGTTGTCAGGATGCCAAGCCAGCTGCTCTATGCCGCCAAACGGACGCATAGGACATTCGTAAGGCGTGCCCTCAAGGATATTGACCGATTCGCCGAGTTTGGCCGATTTGATGCGTTCGCCTTCGCCGTAATAGGTGAGTTGCAGGTCATAGATGAAAGGTTGCGGAGCAGATTCTACCCATTCATCCCAATGCTTGTACATCAGATCTTCGTGCACATGACCTGTGGCCAGCGGCAGGTCAGGATACTTGTCGGCAGTGGTGGGGACAGTCTTGACCGAACGGATGAGGATGATCTTGTCGCGCGTAGGCGAGAGTAGGAAGCCTTCGAGGTCGTCTATTGGGTCATTGGCGGTAAGCTCCACTTCTTCCTTGTCGCGGCGGAGATAGATTTTGCCGCCTTTGATGTAAGTGAGGTAGCCGCTATTGCCAAACCAAGCGGGATCGCTACCTACAAACTCGTCGACCACTTCCATTTCGCCGTTGTTGACGAAGGGATTGCAGACGCGAATCCACGTGGTTGAACGGTTTTCAGTGACGCTGTAGTAGCTGACGGTATAGGCGATAAGTCCTGTCTCGATGTCGGATTTGACTGCGCCGATACGCCCCATAGCCCACAGCCCTTCGGGCGTGAGGCGACCGCCTTCAATGGTGATTTGCGGTTTGGTGATGGGCGCTTTTGTGTCCGTTACAGGCTTCTCGGCGCAAGATGCCAGAAGCATTCCAACTGTTGCCATAATGATTAGATGTGAATATTTCATTTTTGTGCTATTTATATGCTGTTTTGTGATCACTCCCGTTAATGGACCGATAATGGACCGTTAATGGACCGATAATGACTCGATAAACCCCGATAAAAGTCTGTTAAAACCCCGATAAAAGTGGCCGAATTTGGGTTATGATATTTCTCTGAACTCGACACTTGCCGACTGCATCTGCGCCAGTTTGTCGCGGTAGATGGCGGTGTAGGGTGTAGAGAGCAGAGGATCGGCATCCAACACGCTGTTCGCCGCCTCACGGGCGAGGGAAAGGATCTGTCCGTCGGTAGCGACATTGGCAATCTTGAAGTCGAACGCCATGCCGGACTGCATCGTGCCGTCGATATCTCCGGGACCGCGAAGTTGCAGGTCGGCTTCGGCAATACGGAAGCCGTCGTTGGTGGCAACCATGATGTCCATTCGTTTGCGGGTGTCGGCGGAAATCTCCGTAGGAGTGAGTAGTACGCAGAAACTCTGTTCTGCTCCTCGTCCTACCCGTCCGCGCAACTGATGTAACTGGCTCAGACCGAAGCGTTCGGCATCTTCGATGATCATGACCGAAGCGTTCGGCACATTCACGCCCACCTCGATGACGGTAGTAGCCACAAGAATCTGCGTTTCACCCGATACGAAGCGCTTCATCTGTGCATCTTTGTCCGCGGCCTTCATCTTGCCGTGAATCATCGAGATGCGGTAATCGGGGAACGCCTGGACGAGGTTGTTGTAGCCGTTCTCGAGGTCGGCAAGATCCAATTCTTCGTTCTCCTGAATAAGCGGATAGACAACATAGACCTGTCTGCCCTGATTGACCTGCTTGGCAATAAACTCGTTGACGGACTTGCGCCGCCGGTTGGAAGAATGGTAGGTCTGCACGGGTTTGCGTCCGGGCGGCAATTCGTCGATAATGGAGACTTGCAAATCGCCGTAGACGGTCATCGCCAGCGTACGCGGGATGGGCGTGGCGGTCATGACGAGCACATGTGGCGGACGGATGTTCTTTGCCCACAGTTTGGCTCGTTGCGCTACGCCGAAGCGATGCTGCTCGTCGACGATAGCCAGTCCGAGATTGGCAAACTGCACATCATCTTCGATGAGCGCGTGTGTGCCGAGCAGCAGGTGAATCTCGCCGCTAAGCAAGGCGGGGAAGATCTCGGCGCGTTGCTTTTTGGTGGTGGAACCTGTGAGCAGTTCAACGCGAATGGGCAGGTTGCCCAGCATATCGCAGATGGTGCGGTAGTGCTGTTGGGCGAGGATCTCGGTAGGCGCCATGATACATGCCTGGTAGCCGTTGTCGACGGTAAGCAGGGCGCATAACAGCGCTACGAGCGTCTTGCCCGAACCTACATCGCCTTGCAGCAGGCGGTTCATCTGCTTGCCGGATTTCATATCTTCGTGAATCTCACGAACCACACGCTTCTGCGCGTTGGTCAGTTCGAAAGGCAGGTAGTTGCGGTAGAAGGTGTTGAACAGCCTGCCTACCATGGGCATCTTGAAGCCGTCGGTGTTGCGCCGCCTAGCCGAGGCGCGGCTGAGGATGGACAGCTGGTTGTAGAACAGCTCTTCGAACTTCAACCGTTCACGCGCCTTTTGCATGGCAGGTGTGTCCTCGGGAAAATGTATCTGCCGGATGGCCTGCGTACGGTTGATGAGGTGGTAGTGCTGCAGAATGTCGGCGTGGAGCGTCTCGGGCAAACCGCGCTCCACATCGGGCATCAAGCCGGCTATGATAGTACGGAGAGCTTTGGAGTTGATGTTCGCCTTTTTCATCCGCTCGGTGGTGTTGTAGTACGGCTCTAGACCGCTGACCATCTGCGGCGTGACTTTGTCGAGCGGAGTTAGTTCGGGATGAACAAAATTGTAGGAATGCTGAAACTTGGACGGCTTGCCGAAGAGCAAGTAGGGCACTCCCGTTTGCAGCTTGAGGTACTGAATACCTTTGAACCAGACGAGTTCTATCTGCGACTGTCCGTCGGTAAAGGTGGCACTCATCCGCTGTGCGCGCCCGATGCCCATGGTGTGGTACTCCAGTATCTCGCCTTTGACCTGGACGAAGGTATCCTCGTCGGCTATCTCGTGCAGATAATAGAAGCGCGAACGGTCGATATACTTGTAGGGATAGACCTCAAGCAAGTCGGCCGCAGTCTCGACGTGCAGCTCTTTACGCAGAATGTCAGCTCTGCGCGAGCCGACATTCTTGCAATATGTGATGTCTTTGTCTAACAAAATTATTGGAGACGGAAACTTACAGGCACGGTGTATTTCACACGCACAGCTTTACCACGCTGCTTGCCGGGTTTCCACTTAGGCATCGACTTGATGACGCGAACGGCCTCTTTGTCCAACGAAGCGTCACCGCCCGAACGAACAACCTCAACGTCCACAATCGAACCGTCTTTGTTCACCACGAACTGGCAGATTACACGACCCTGGATACCGTTCTCCTGAGCGATGACAGGATATTTCACATTCTCGCTCAGATACTTGAACAAGGCTTGCTGACCGCCCGGGAACTCAGGCATCGTCTCAACGACCATGAAGATTACTTCCTCTTCCTCCTCTTCAACTGGCGTCTCCACAGGAGCGGCGATAACGACCTCAACGTCTTTGTCATCCTCGGTCTGGATATCGATATCCTCTACCTCTTTCTCGTCCTCAACCACGTTGAGAACTTCCACTTCCTGTACTTGTGGGGGAGGAGGCGGAGGCGTAACGTCCTGTTGCGTCTGCTGAATCTCTACTTCTTCCTCGATAAGGAAATCCGTGTCGGGTAGTATATGGACTTTGACCTCTGTCTCCGTCCATTCAAGAGCTACGTAGCAAATGCTCAGCACGAAAGCAAGGCCTATGAGCACATAGGTAAATTTCTTGTCTTCCAAGCTCGCTTTTGGTGATTTTTTCAGTTGCATATAGATTTAATTTATGTAAAACGTTCAACCTAACTTTGCCTTTTGAGCGAAATTTGGTGCAAATATAACACTTTTTTTTCAAATATGCAAATTTATTGGCATATTTTTCGTTTTTTTGTGCGTATTTCTTGCATTTTAAACGAAAAAAGCGTATCTTTGCATATTGAAACGGTGAAAAACCTTCGTTCGGATATGATGTTGAACGCCGGAAAACTTCTTTCGGCTAACGTGGTGGCACAAGTTGTCGCCCTGTTGGTCTATCCCCTGTTGACGCGCATCTATGCTCCGGAAGATTTCGGGTTGCTCACGTTTTTTCTGAACATCGGCAACCTGATTGTGCTGGTGGCAACGATGGAGTACCAATACGCCGTGTTGCTTGCCAAGGAGCATCGTCAGTCGGTAGCGGCTGTACAGTTGTCGACACTATTGTCGATAGGGTGGATCGTGGTGCTTTGCCTGCTGCTGCCTTTCCGCGGAGCGTTTGCAGAAGTATTCCATATAGAAGAGAACACAGATTGCCTGTGGCTGCTGCCGCTGTATGTGGCAGGCGGAGCAGGGTGGAACATCCTGAATATGTATCTGACGCGCCGGAAAGCTTTCGGCAGGCTGAGCGGGTACAAACTGACCAACGGTTTGCTGGCGCCTGCGGGCAAATTGGCATTCGGGTACTTCGGTATGACCTCGTTCGGACTGATTATTGCGTCGGTCATTGCTTCGCTGGCGGCATTGCTGCTGACTATAGGCAAGCGGCTGGGCAGATGGTGGAAGCGGCTATGGCAGATAGACAGAGCTATGCTGAGCGAGGTGGCCACAAGCTATAAGAAGTTCCCGTTGTTCTCGCTGCCGCGTGCGCTGGTCAATACGCTGGGCATTGCCATTCCGGCGTTGGTGCTCACGCCCATATTCGGACTGAAAGATCTGGGCTTTTTCTCGATGGCCATCACGCTGGCATTCATGCCTATTACGCTGGTTGTTAACTCTGTGCAGCAGGTACTGTTCCAGAAGGTGACGGAGAAAGTGCACAAGCGTGAGTCGATCTTGCCCGCTATGCGCCGGCTAACGCTGAAAATAGTGATGGCCGTCGTGCCGTCGTTTATTCTGTTGTATTTCCCCCTGCCGTGGCTGACAGGCTGGCTGCTTGGCGACGAGTGGCTCGTAACGGGCGAATATATCCGTTGGATGCTTCCGTGGCTGCTGATGGTGTGCTTGAACGGCACGATATGCTTTGTGGCAGATGTGTTTATGGCGCAAGGAGCAGGTCTGGCGTTTGAGTGCGCTATTCTGCTGGCGCGACTTGCCGGATTGATGGTGGGAATATGGATGCAGCGCTTCGATGTAGCGATAATGGGCTATATAGCAGGCACTACGGTAGTACTTGTGGCGCAGCAGATATGGTTCTATACGCTTATCCGCCGCTACGAGCGTACTCTTCTATAGCCGCGCAAACTGTTTGTACAGCTGCATCAGCTGTTCGCCTACATTATGATAGGTATACGCACGCCCGTACGCGCGCAGAGCGGAAGCATCATAGCGGGAGCGATTGTCTTGCATCTGTAGCAAGGCTTGTGTGAGAGCCTGTTCATCGCCTTTCTGCACAAGAATACCACACTCCTCATTCACCATCTCGGGAATACCGCCTACTGCGGACGAAATGACCGGCGTGCCGGTAGCTAGAGCTTCGGAAATGACGACCGGCGCGTTCTCGTAGAGGGAGAACAGCACAAAGGCGTCCGAGCAGGCGAACCATTGTGCTACTTGCTCCGGCGTTTGCTCGCCTGTCCAACAGAGCATCCCTTCCGGAAAACGCAGTTCATCGGCATAAGCCCGAACCATCGCATAATCGACTCCCGTACCTACCATCACCAGCCTGAAATCCTTGCGTTGCTCAGCGGCCTGCCTTACGGCGCGCAGCAAGCCGCGAACATTCTTGGCATCCTCGTCAAAACAACTGACATGCAGAAAGGTGAAAGGCGTGTGAGGCTGAGGTTGCGTGGTGTAAAAGAAATCATCCACCACATTGTGAATGCGTAGCCAATGTCTGTTGGTAAGCCCGTACCGCTTCATGGCATCTTCCAGTGCTTGTGAAACAGGCAAGATAGCCGAAGCATGGCGTGCCGTAAGGCGTGCCAACAACTTATGGGCAAGATTGCTTGAGGCGTAACGTCCGTTCTGCGGCAGGTAGCCCGACCAGTGCTCCACGATGATGTAGGGAATATGTTGCGTCAAACGCAGCCATAGCGGCAGCAGGGAATTCTTGGTAATGACATTCAGTTGGCACACATCGGGCATTCCCCAATGCTGCCTGACCACCTGCCACCCCTTGCGCAGAGCAGCGAGATAGGACGAGGGATAATAGATATAGTATTCGTCCACGCCGTTGGTCTTAGCGTGAATCAATTCGTTATGCCTGACAGACGGATCCTTGTAGAGGTAGAGCACGCACACCTCTGCTCCGGCGCGCACGGCTGCCTCGGCGTGCTTGCGGACAAACAAGCCGGACATCCCGTCGTAGCGATGCGGGTACCACTCTGTCAGATACAAGACTTTCATCCCTTGAACTTCTTTTCTTTCCACGCATTAAGCTTGAGCAGCACGGCAAACAGCGGATTATACATCTTCCTAACGCTATAGTAGGTGACGGGTTGTCCGCCTAACTGCTTGTAATGGTTGGCAATGCCCTCGTCATCGTTGCCGCCTTCGAAGTCGAATAGTAGGTTCTTTTGCCGGGCAAGTTGCATGGCCTCGTACGCCAGTCGTGCCGAAGCGCCGCTCTTGGCGGCAGAGGGCAGGTAGGCGGGGATGAGGTAATAGAGGCTATGCCTGTCCCACACGACGAAGGCAGCCGCTACGGTGCGTTCCGGTTGCTGATCCGAGGCAGGCTCCTTGATGCGGATGAATGCTGACGCTTCGGCGCGACGCGTCTTGCGCTCCAACACCAGCAGAAGTTCGCGGCTGTAGGTCACTTCTCTGCCGCGTTCGCGCAGGCAAGCAGTGAGGAAATGGTAGAACTCTTCGGCACTCATCTCGTTGTCTGCCATCAGCTCTTCTGCCTTGTGCAACTGGCGCAGTTTGTTTTTCGAGAAATCGTTGTCCGGCGAATCCATGCCCACCACATCCAGCCTGTATGTTACACGCGGCTCGATGGTGAAACGCCGTTTTTGCATCCAATGCGGCATCGGATTGCCTATGGCAAACTGCTGGTAGTAATATGCCGGTTTGAGGGAACGCAATCGTTTGGTGAGCAGTTTGGACAGAAGTTCCTGTGCATTGGGGTTGGCTTGCACGCAGCTGTCGAGCCATGCTCCGCCGAACATGGTAAGTTGCGGCATGATGATAAACCGCATCCAGAGGCGTTTGCGCAGCAGGTAGGGCAGTACGGCTACCACTTGCTCGCTATCCATGCCGGTGATGTTGAGATCTTCGGCGGTGAAGAGCATTACATCCCACTCTTTGCCTGCACAGACGGCTTCGAGCCACCACGGCTGCATCATCACGGGCATCTCCGGATGAAGGCGGCAAAACTCAGCATAACGTTCCTTGTTGGTCATAGTATTTAATTATTCGTTACCGGCACGCATAATCCTCCAGTACAGTACGGGTAGGATAGTAAGCGTGAGGGGTAAGGTGAAGATTGTACCGAAACATATCACGACGCCCATAGGCATCCAGAGGCTGGTATGGGCAATAATCATCGGCAGCACGCCCAAGGCGGTAGTGGCGGAGGTAAGGAAGACGGGACGCATTCGACGGAGTCCGGCTTCGTAGGCAGCCTCGCGCATCGACAGATGTTTGGTGTGGCGCAACTCCTCCGCATATTCGTACATCATGATGGCGTTACGCACAATGATGCCGATGAGCGAAACGATACCCAGTACGGCGGTAATGGATATATCCAGGGCGAAGAGCCACAGCCCGAGGAAAGCGCCGAAGACGCATAGCGCTGCCGAAGAGAGCGCGAGCAATGCCAGGCGTATCTTGCCGAAATGGTAAAGCAGCAGCACGAACATCACCAGCAGAGCGGCCACTACGCTCCAAAGTATCTGGGGCACGATCATCTCGTTCAGTTCGCTTAGTCCGCCATATTTGATGCGGATATTGTCCGTAGGATGGCGCCGGGTGAATCCTTTAAGCCAGTTGCGCACTACCTGCTCGGCATCCACCTGCGAGGTTGCTCCGCGCAGGTCAGCGCCGATAGTGATGGTCGGCACGCCGTTGCGGTGCTCGATGTGGGTGTGATGCCAAGCCGGCACAAGGTCGGCTACCTGCCTTAGCGGCACCCAGCTGCCCATGCCTGTCGGTACCATCAGTTCGGACAGGTCCTTTTCGTCCACCTGTCGGGCATAGAGCACCACGGGAGTAGGCTCGTCCGCAGTATAGAGCGTCGTCAGCGGCACGCCGTGCGTCACCGAAGCTAAGTAGAGCGAGAGCATCGATTGTGTGATGCCCAAACGCGAAGCGGCGGTGGGACGGAGTTGTACCAAGGTCTGGTAGGAGATATCTTCGTATCGCGTGTGCACCCAGGTCTGTTCGGGGCGTTGCGCCATGAAGGCTTTCAGCGAGTCGATATACAGCTGCATCTCTGCCTCTGCCGTCAGCTCGTCGGCAAAAGGCGCGTAGGCCAGGCGCACCTCCAGCGGGTTGCGCGCCACCTGGTAGTCCAGTTGCTTGAAGCGAACATAGGCGTTGGAGAAATAGTTCTCGTACAGAGGAGTATATTCGCGCAACAAGGCAGCGGTGGCATAGGAGTTGGTGGCGCCTACGACAAACTGTGCATAGTTCGGCGCGGGCATCTGCGGCGTATAGGTGGCGTGGAAGCGCGGCGAAGCCTGTCCCACAAAAGAGGTGATGCACCGCACACGTTCGTCCTTGACCAGGATGCGTGCCAGCGAGTCTGCCACCATGGCAGTCTCTTCTATCGGTGCGCCTTGGCGCAGATGGATCTCCACGGCAAAACACTCGCGCTCGGCTTTTGGCAGCAGTTGCAGGTTAAGCCGGGTGAGCAGGTACAGGCCTGAACCTAAGGCCACCGCCAGCAACAGATATGTCCATCCGCGACGACGGAAGCAGAACGCCAGCAGCCGTTGGTACACGCGCTGCATAGCGGCAAAGAAGCGTTCCTGTCCGCGCTCGAACATACCGGTGGTCTCCTTGCGCGCACGCTTGATGAAATGCGTGGACAGATAGGGCGTCACCCAGGCGGCATAGAAGATGCTGGCACCTAAAGCAAACGCCACGGCGAAGGGGAAGAGCTGGACAAACTCGCCCAGTGGTCCGGTGATGATCTTGGTCATCGGGAAGAACATTCCCGCAATGGCGCAGGTGGCGAGCGACATCGGTACGAACAGCTGGTTGGTGCTTACCGTAGCCGAATACCAGCGTGACCAGCCTTTCTCCAGCAGGTTGGTATAGCCGTCGATGACGATGACGGAATCGTCCACTATCATTCCCAGCACAAAGATAAGTGCCGCCAGGGTTACCGTGTTCAGCTCGATGCCGGTGAGGTACATTAGCCCGATGCAGATGGCTATACAAACCGGCACGCCGGTGGAGGCAACCAGCGCCGTGCGCAGCGGGAAGAGCAGCAGCATCACGGCTATCACTACGATGATGGAGATGAGTATATCACGGATGAACGAACGGACGGAGTCGTACACCACTTTTGGCTGGTCGGTCACGCGGTGCAGGCGGATGTCGGGCGGCAGGTATTGCCGTGCCTGCTCCAGTACGCCTTCCACTGTAGTGCCGAAAGCTACGATGTTGTTGCCCGGCTCTATCTCCATGCTCACAATCAGGGCGTTGGGTTTGTCGGCTGTTGACTGTGTCTCTTCGCCGTGACGGTAGAAGCGCACATATTGCTCGGGCTTGGGGTAGCGGCGTTCGATAGTGGCTATATCGCGCAGTCGCAGCACGGCGCCAGTGACTGGATCGATGCGGATGATCTGCTCGCCAATCTCATATTCGCCGGAGTAGGGGATAGTTACCTGGTAGGTCTGTGATTTGCCGTTGCCGCCCATCGTGCGCAATCCCTGTAATCCCAGAGGCAGTTGCAGCGCGGTGGGTGACAGCCCGTAGGCAGCCAGACGCTGCATATCCACGGTCACGGCTATCTCCTCTTGCTGCGTGCCCAGTACGCGCAGTTTGCCCACTTCGGGTATCTCGCGCAACTGGCGGGTGAGGATGTCGGCAAAATGCTTGAGTTCGCTCAGCGAGCGTTGCGGGCTCTCGATGGCGAGTAGGATGGATGCCGTGTTGCCGAAATCATCCACTACCACCACTTCCGCCACACCTGCCGGCAGCGATGTTTTCTTGAACAGCGCCAGGCCTGCGCGCATCTTTGCCCATGCTTCGCCCATCGACTTGACCGAGTTGCGGAGCATCACATAGCAATAGACCACGCCATCTTCGGTCACGCTGTAGGTGTTACGCTTGTCCACCTCCTCGTAGGAGTTGATGAAAGCTTCCAGCGGGATGGTCACCTGTTGCTCTATCTCTTCGGCGGTGGCACCCGGATAGACGGCTGCTACTACGCCTTGGCGGATAGTGAACTGTGGAAACTCGTCCTTGCTCATCTGCGGCAGCGACCATATACCGAACAGCATCAGCGCACCGAACACAAAAAAGATGATGCCCGGATGCCGCAGAGCTGCCTGTATGTGGTCGCGATGCCTCATGGTTTATTCCACGGGAATGATTTCCACACGACGGTCTATACTTAGGTCGTGCGGACCTTGTACGAGCGGCTCGGATTCGCCTTTGCTCTCGATGATCATCTGCTCGTCCGGTACGCCCAGTTTGCGCAGTGCGTCAGCTACGGCTTGTGCACGACGCCTACCCAGTTCGATGTTGTAGGCAGCACGACCGATGGTGCAGGTGTGACCTACGATGCGGATCTTACTCTCGGGATGTTCGCGCAGCGCAGCTGCCATCTCTTCCAATGCTTCGGGGTTTTCTATGATCGGCTCTTCCTGATCCAATACGAAGTGGAGCGAGCCGTCCCTGATTGCAGGAATGGGTTGCGGCGTCGGTTGCGGCTGCGGCTCGGGCTCGGGTTCCGGCGCAGGTTCTAATACGGGTTCCGGTTCAACCACAGGTTCCGGCTCGGGAGTTGGTTCCGGTTTCGGCTCCGGGACAGGTTCCGGCTCCGGTTCGGGCTCGGGGACAGGCTGCGGAGCAGGTTCGGGTTCGGGAGCTGGCGCTGCTTCCTTGGCTGCTTTGCGTTGCGCCTTCATCTCCTTGTCGTAGTCGCGTTGGGCTTTGGTCTTGCCGGTGTTGATGCTCAGCCCTACTTTCAGCAGCACGTTCCACGGGTGCAGACTCGATACCTCACGTGTCATGAGTACACCCTGATGGCCGGCAGTGGAAGGAATGGAGAACTCGCCATTGTTGACCACGGGGAACAGTTCGGCGGTGGATCTGTCGTTCAGCACATTGTTCACATAGTAGGTGGCTGCTACCGCCAGCGACAGGTCCAGACGCTGATGCAGACGGAAGAGCATTCCTACCTCTGCATAAGCGGCATAGTTGACTTTCTTGAGGCTCGTCAGGCACGACCCTTGCATGCCGGCTACCTTCTCGTCTTGTACCATGCCAATGCTGCTCATCGGCGGCAGACCCAGATCCGGGTACTCCACTTCGTTCTTTAGCGTACCTTCACTCAGCCGGTACGAGTCATGCATTGGGAAACCAATCTTGGCTCCAATGGCCGACTGAAAACCTACCACGCGTTTGATGGCGCGGAAGCGCAAGGCTATCGGCACTTCCACCATGTACATATCTTCGCGCTCGGTCAGACCTTCGGGCTTCGAGGTGAACTGATAGGTATCGCCTTGGTAATCAGTGCCGCCGGAGATAATGGGCAGATTGACCTGTGCGTTGTTGGCGTAGGTGCTGAACTGCACGCCGGTACCCAGACCGAACCAGTTGACAAAATAGTAGTTGATGCCCAACGAGGCGTTCCAGACGGGCATGCCCAGTTTGTTCTGAACATGAGGCGGCATAAAGTTCTCAGTCATCTGCCGGAACTCGTAGCGGCCAATGCCCGCACCGCCGGCTATCTCGAAGTTTAGACCTTTCTCTATGCGGAACTCTTGTGCTCCCGCTGCCTTGATCGAGTCAGGATATTGACCGGCAAAGACGGCTGACGTTGCCGAGAGGAGCAAACAAACAATAGTCAATCGTGTTTTCATCTTTTTGTCCTCCATGATTATTTAACAAACAATTTTTCTGTCCTTCTTTGTCCGTCTCTACCTTGGATCTGTACATAGTACAGTCCTTTCGTCTGCGGCGCCTCGATGATGAGATGTTCGTCCGTTCCGGCTGCCTGCATCAGCATCTCACCCGTGCAGGTGTAGATTGTAATAGTGCCGCCGCTAGTCAGGATGGTCACGGGTTTGCCCGCTTCTGCCGGTACAGGATAGATAGCAGGTTCGCCGGATGTAAGGTTGTCGATAGCGGTAGCCTGAGGCATCTGTACGGGGCATGAGTGGAATAGTTTGCCGTCCTCGGTGGTCATCTCCACCTCGTACTTGCCGGTGAGCGTGGCGCCGTCCTCGTCGTAATAGTTGAGCGTGGCGCCATCAATCTTCTTGCCGTCTTTGTACCATTGGAAGGTCTTGAAATGCAAGGCTTTCTGCTGACTGTTGTCGATGTAAAGTATCCTGTCGAACTTCGACAGCACATATCCGTCCAACCTGACGCGGATGTTGATGGTCGTGTCCGCTGCGCAGCCCGAGGGATGGTGCTCGTCCACTACCTGCCACTCGTCGTCAGGCGTGGTGCTAACCGTACGGGTGAACTCGTTGCCATTGGAATCGTACCAACTGATGGTCACGGGGAAGACCTCGGTACAAACCACCCGTTCGGCTGTGCGCGGCGCTTGATTGGTGGTGATAGTGAAGGTCTGCCGGTTGCTTGTAGGCGTCATCTTTGTAAAGCGCGTATCATCTTCCGCCGTGCGGTAGAAGGTATAGGTCTTGCCATATTCCAAGTTAATGAGGCTCAGCGGCAGATCTTTGTTCGTAGCGCCTGTGACGGCAGATTCTGTTCCGTCGCTGACCATGTACCACTGATAGTGGTAGCGCTCCGTGCCGCCTTCAGCCGCCGAGGCGGTGATGGTGTATTTCTGCGCAGCCTGAACGGAGCAGAACTCCAGATTGTCCACAACGTCTATCGTTCCCGGGTTCAGCGAATCGAAGATCACTATCGAATATACGCCTTCTGCCAGTGCGTTGCCGCAACCGCTGCCATCACGGGCACGACGGCGCAGCTTGACCAGAGCAGGGAAGGTCAGGTCGTCGTAGGTGAAAGCATAGCTGACCAGGTTCTCGTCGGTGGAGCCTATGTCTTGCAGTCCGCGTTTCCAGCGATAGGTGATGTTGCCGTCACCGCCCGAGGCAGGCTCTATACTGGCTACGCTCACCTGCACCTTGCCGTCTTTCATATACATCGTGTCGCGACGCGTGACGATCATTCCCGGATTGAACTGCGGAATGATTGTGTACACCAGTTGTCCGCTGATGGGTGTGAACGCCATGTTACAGTCGTCCTTTAGAAAGAACTTGAGCATGAATGTCCCGGCCATATTGCCGTTGATGCTGTAGCTGTTCACCCAGCTGTAGAACTGCTCTTCTCCCACGCGGTCGCGGCAGATGGTGTCCAGTACTACGGGATTGTTGTTCGCGTCGTATTGGTAGCGCACCACCATATAATGGTGCTCTCCGCAACCCTCGCCGGATAGCTGAAGGGTAAACAACTGGCTCAACTCTACCGATTGTCCCCAACAAATCACGAGCGGTGGTTGCTCGTCAGTCGTGCCGTTGCTGACAGTCTCTGCCGCCTGAAGCGTGCAGGGCAATAGCAGGGCAAGGATGAGGCTTAGCCAAAGGGGTGTTTTCGTATTCATAGTGATTGCATTTAGTGCTTACAGGTTTGCTTCTTTCAGTCGCTCGGCGTTCTCGGCTACGGTCAGTGCGTCAATCACACCTTGTATGTCGCCATCCATGAAGGCGGCCAGGTTGTAGATGGTGTAACCGATGCGGTGGTCGGTGATGCGTCCTTGCGGATAGTTGTAGGTGCGTATCTTGGCGCTGCGGTCGCCGGTGGATACCATCGTCTTGCGGCGGGAAGCGATATCGTCGATATATTTCTGGTGCTCCTTGTCGTAAATCTGCGTACGCAGCCGCGAAAGAGCACGCTCTTTGTTCTTAGGCTGGTCGCGCGTCTCCGTACATTCTATCAGGATCTCCTGTACCTCGCCCGTGTTCGGGTTTTTCCACATGTATCTCAATCGCACGCCCGACTCCACTTTGTTCACGTTCTGACCGCCTGCTCCGCCCGAACGGAAGGTCTCCCATTTGATCTCGCCCTCGTTGATATGTACCTCAAACTCATCGGCTTCCGGCAGCACGGCTACGGTGGCGGCGGAGGTGTGCAATCGTCCTTGCGTCTCCGTGGCAGGTACGCGCTGTACACGGTGAACGCCGCTCTCATATTTGAGCGTGCCGTATACGTTCTGTCCCGTCACGTTGAAGATGATTTCTTTGTATCCGCCCACGGCGCCTTCCGAGAACGACGAGACCGTGTATTTGAACCCTTTCATCTCGAAGTATTTCGTGTACATGCGGAACAGATCACCGGCAAACAGTGCTGCCTCATCGCCGCCCGTGCCGCTGCGAATCTCCATTACCACGTTCTTGCCGTCTTCGGGGTCTTGCGGCAGCAGTTGTATCTTCACATCTTCCTCCAGTGCAGGCAGTTGCGATTCCAGACTGTCTATCTCCTCGCGCGCCAGCTCTTTCATCTCGGGGTCGCTCTCGTGAAAGAACACCTCTTTGGCAGAAGCCAGATCCTGTACGGCTTGCTTGTAGCGGTTGGTAGCTTTCAACACGCGCTCCAGGTCATGGTAGTCCCTGTTGAGCCGCACATAACGCGCCTGATCGGCTATCACCGCCGGATCGGTCAGCAGCAGACTCACCTCATGAAACTTTGCCTCCAGACCTTCTATTTTCTCTAAAATATCCATCTTTGTGTCATGAATCGGTAACAGTTAGTTACCGGTTGAACAATACGTTTTGTTTAGTGCAAACTATTCCGCCTACAAAGATACAAAAAAAAAATGACATTTGCAAATTTTCTTTCAGAAAAAATCATATTTGTGGAGCAAAAAGAAATTTTCTAAAAGTCGCGTTTGCGGAGCAAAAGGAAAGTTTATGTACCGAAGAATTGCAATTTATTGCCTTTTTTAGGGGATTTCTTGTAAAACCAAAGACGTTTAGATGCTCTCATTATATATTACTATGTAATATATATACAATGTTTTGTAAGTGCGGTGACGTTGGGAGAAGCATACATTGAGCATATATTGAGCATACATTCAGTATACATTGAGCATACATTGCAACCCTGTGGTAATACCGATGCAGAAAGGATGTAAGACTGGCATCACTCAGGACATTGACTCGTAAACGGACTGGAAATGGACTGATAACGGAGTGGAGATGGAGTGAGAATGGACCTACAGTGCGTTAGATGAATGAGATTAGACTTCATTTACGGATAGAAGTTACATTAACCGCAATTTAGTGCAAATTTGCGCCAAAATACGGATAGAGATGGCATTTAATCGTAATTTAGTGCAAATCTGCACCAAAAAGAGGATAAATATCGGCGATGATATTGCTCCATGGACGGATGATAACGGAATAAGTTACATCGGTCTATTCCAATTCTTGCGCGACGGCTTACCCAACTAACTACACTACGAGCGACTCATCGAGCCGCTCGTAGTGTAATAATCCAAGATTTATTATCTTTCACCTTTCAATTCCCCCTTACTCCACTTTCACTCCAGTGGCAATGTAGCGCGTGCCGTTTAGTTAAGAATAGCACCGAGAAGTGAACAGAAGAGCGATTACTTAACTTCTTGCCCTTGGATAGTATAGGTTTTGCCGTCGCGAAGGATGAGGAGTTGGCCGTTGCGGAGAAACTTTACAGGAATAGTATTTTTGAATCTATTTTCAGTATTTGTAAACACATTTGGCATTTCTTGAATATTTATGAAATTTTCCCATACAGGTGCTGCGGCATAGTTGAACACGCTACCTTGCGGAACAAATAATACGCAACTATTATAATCTACCATTTCAAACATGTTTGGCGATACTGTTATGGGATTCGGATTATAATTATATATCTCCCTTAGATCCGGCATCCTACGGCATAAATCTTTTGGTAGGTATTCTACATCTTGAGCAAAAGATATTTTCTGTACGTACGCATGATTATATTGGTAAGGGATAGATTCGTTCTCAAAAGGGATAATGTATAATGGGTGATCAGTATTTTGTCCGTCGGCAAATGGAATAGGAATCTCAAAATCATAGCAATGGATTGCATTCCATTCCAGTTCAGTCAGTGTGTTTTGCATGAGAGCATATGAACCAATATATTCCACCGAATGAGGAATAGTAAGTTTCTTTATCCAATTAGTTTCTCCGTCAGGTCGGAAAGCATCAGCAGCAATTAATCTTGTTCCTTCTTTTATTGAATATACGCTATCTGTTCTAATTTCTTCCGGTATAGTCGCAAAGCCCAACTCTTCAAGGATAGATATGTCATCCGGATTACGCCTTATACCAGAAATCAAACAATCATTAATGTACAACGCACCATTTTCCCATTTTGTGTCATCATAATATATATTTGTTCCATAAATAACTTCCGGAGCTATATATGTTAAGCTATTTGGGAGAGATATAGAGGACAAATTTCTGCAATTGCTAAATACACCATTGGATAAAAATTGCAAAGAACTACCTAACGTTGTGCTCGTTAAATTCATGCATTTCGCAAATGCCTCTTCACCAATAAAAGTAACATTGTCTGGAATTGTAACTGACTGCAATCCACTACCTTTAAATGCATAGTAATTTATTGACTGTAGCGATGAAGGTAATGCTATAGAATGAAGATTTATACAATCAGAAAATGCCGACGATTTTAAAGAGGTAATGCCTTCCTGGATGGTAATTGAATGTATGAATGGCTTGTAATCATTCAACTCTAACATAGTTTCACTATCTTCCCACATGTCGCCCACACCTGTGAATGTCAATATGTTGTTATCGAAATTATAATTGATATTATCACCACATTGTCCTGATATTGAAGGCTTGGAAATGATTGTAAAAGAACCATTTTTTAGTTCTGCACTTCCGTAGTAGTTCATGAGTTGAGCATTTTGCACCTCAACATAATCACCAACAACGAGAGTGACTTTATCATAGTTTTCTACTCCTTTTAGGCGAAAACATTGCAAAAGAGTAGTTGAGCCTGTTGCAGAATCATCAATGTAGAACGTTCCATTTTGGTAGTCAGGGTAACCATCTTTCCATTTGGTAACATAACCACGAACAGTATATCTCTCACTTGCAGTTTGCCCGCTTGATATGTTGAGGTTGTTGTACTCAGTCATCAATTCTGAAACGGTAAAAAATTCATTTTGCGCAAACATAAAGCATGTCGTGCAAATTGCAATTAACAATGAATAATTTTTTTTCATTATGATATATATTAATATGATAATACATAATAAAAGCGTGAACCTTCTCGGCTTCATTTGATTGTTTGAGGTTCTGGACTACCTTGTAAATTCAAATTTACGCACGGAAAACTCACGCTGTTAACGTGAGCGTGCATAAACCGTACTTGAATTTACAATGATTTGTTGAAAGTGTCCAGTTTTCAAACAATCAAGTTTGGCTTATAACGCTTTATCTTGGCGCACACTTGCGCCTATGTCCTTACGATTACGTTCGTAAGCAACGCTCCTACGCGTTCGGCAAATTGCGCTAACGGATGCCACGCGGTGGTATAAAGCGCACAATTGCCTTTGCTTCCCCCATGCGAAAGCAAGCTTTCTGTGGAGACCCCATTGGGCCGTCTGGAGTGGACGATGTTTTATTTATCATCGTAATGACCATAAGCGGTCAGAACTTCTACATATACTTCTGTCTCGAATATGCGATATACCAAGCGATGTTTCTTGGATATTTGTCTACTCCAACGATTTTCCGGCTTTCCTTTCAACGGTTCAGGATGACCTGTTCCGGTTTTAGGATGGTCAACCAATTCATTTAACAGTTTAAGTGCCTTTTGAAAAGCAACTGGCTCGCTTTTCTTTAACTTGCGCAAGTCTTCTTCCGCGCGGGGTGAATAAACGATAGCAAACATAATCAAAGAGAATTAAGCCATGCATTCATCTCTGCCTTGTTCGTAAAACGAGTTCCTTTCCCTTCGGCAATCTCACGCTCAGCCTCTTCCACGCGCGTAAAGAACTCCTCTTTCGACATCAATGTGGGGTCGTACGTGAGTTCGTTCGCCAAGCGTTTGAGATACTTAGCTGCTCGTCTGAGCATGTTTTCGTCTTCCGAAAGGATACCTAAACTACGGTGGATTTCAGCATTCAATTGTAAAGCATTCATATTAACCTCCTCTCAGTTTCAATACATTTTTTGCAATTTCACCGCAAAGTTACAAAAAAAATATCATATATGCAAGAGTGTAGTTGTTTTTTTTGCGTGTATGTGCGATTTTTTTCGTAAATTATTTGGAAATGTCATTTTTTTTTCGTATCTTTGCAAGCGAAAAGAGATGAACGGATGAAAGATGATTCGCGAGAGATGACTGAGGTCTATCACGTGCCGGCGATGCTGCGGGAAGTGCTGGACGGATTGCGCTTGAACGAGGTGGTAGCCGAGGAGGCTGCGCCTAAAGTTTTTGTGGATGTCACGTTCGGCGGCGGCGGTCATAGCCGCGGCATCATGGAGCATCTCCGCAGTTGCGACAGGCTATACGGACTGGATCAGGATGCCGACGCGTATGCCAACCGCATCGATGACCCGCGTTTCACCTTCGTCAGGACGAACTTCCGCTACCTGAGCAACTTCATGGACTACTACGGCGTCAGTCAGGTGGACGGCATTTTGGCGGATCTGGGAGTGAGCTTTCATCATTTCGATACCGCCGAGCGAGGCTTCTCTTTCCGCTACGATGCACCTCTGGATATGCGAATGAATGCGCGGCAGAACCTCACGGCGGAGAAAGTGGTGAACACCTACAGCGAGGAAGATCTGGCGAACATCCTGTACCTGTACGGCGAATTCAATAACTCGCGTGCCTTGGCGCGGCAGATAGTGAGCAGACGTGCCGCCAATCCTATCCTGACCACTCAGGCGCTATTGGATGCCGTTCGTTTGCACGACAAACAAGATGCTGCACGGCTGTTCCAAGCCCTGCGCATCGAGGTGAACGATGAGTTGGGAGCATTGCGCGATCTATTGAACAGCGCTACCGGTCTGCTTGCTCCCGGAGGAAGGCTGGTGATCCTTACTTACCATTCGCTGGAAGACCGCATCGTGAAAAACTTCATGAAAGCGGGAAACACGGAAGGAACGGTGGAGAAAGATTTTTACGGCAATATCTGCACGCCGTACAAGGTGATAGAGAAGGGCCGGATGGCAAGCGAGGAAGAGGTGGCGCGCAATCCAAGGGCACGGTCCGCCAAGCTGCGCGTGGCGGAGAAGTTGAAAATTGAAAGGTGAAAAGTGAAAGGAAGTTGAAAATTGAAAGGTGAAAATTGAAAGGTGAAAATTGAAAGGAAGTTGAAAATTGAAAGGGGAAAGGAAATTGAAAGGTGAAAGTTGAAAGGAAGAGGAATGGACAAGCGTTTATCATTGATACAACGAATACTGAACGGCGAGATCTACCGTTCGGAGCAGGTATCGAAGCACTACTGGCTGGTAGGAGTGGTCAGCGTGTTTTTCTTTGTGAGTGTGCTGATGGGCTTCATCTCCGAATGGCAATACGTGCGCATCCAGGCGCTGCAGAAAGAACTGCAAGATGCCCGTAACGAAGAGCTGACCATTAGTTCGGAGCTGGCAAGCAGCACTCGTCAGTCAGCCGTGGCACGCGAACTGAAAGAACGCGGCAGCCGCATCAAAGAATCCAACAAACCCGTGATATACATCAAATAAAGACACCTCATGCCCGACCCAAGAAGAAATGCCATATTGCGTTTTGCAATCGTTTTCGGCCTGTTGCTGTTAGGCTTTGTGGCTGTGATTGGCCACATAATCAAGGTGCAGGTGTTTGAGCGCGACTACTGGATGCAGATGGCTACTACGCAGCAGCCTAACGCCAAGGTGATCAATCCGCAGCGGGGAAATATACTCGACAAGGACGGACGTCTGCTCGTGAGCAGCGTGCCGGAATACTATGTATATATGGATACGCGTGTACCGGCGCTGCACATGAACAACGATTCGCTGTTCAACCTCTACATCGATAGTATCTGCATAGGCATGAGCCGCATCGTAAAGGATAAATCAGCGTCAGAATACAAGTCGCTGATAACAAATTCTTTCCGCAAGCGTAACGGCAAAGACCGCAACGGACGGCCGCGCGAGAACGGCAGCTATGTAAGGTTGTGTACCAAGCGCGTGTCGTACATACAAAAGCGCGAGATACAACAGTTGCCACTCTTCCGAAAAGGCTACTATCAGTCGGGCTTGTCGCTGGAGGAATATCCGCAACGCAAGAAACCGTTCGGTTCGCTCGCATCGCGTACCTTAGGCACGATCATCACCACAACGGGTAAAGGCAATACGGGTCTGGAAAAGACCTTCGAGAACGACCTGCACGGCATTGACGGTCTGGCTGAAAAGGAGAGGGTAGGCGGTCAATGGGTGGATGTGACGATCGTGGATGCCGTCAACGGCTATGATCTGGTCACCACGCTGGATGCCAACCTTCTGGATATAACCGAGACGGCCTTGCGCGGATGCCTGGAGCGCACTCGTGCCGACTGGGGCTGTTGCATATTGATGGAGACCCAGAGCGGCAAGATTCGTGCCATCTGCAATCTGGACCGCGACAGCGAGGGCGGCTACAGCGAGAAAGCCAACCATGCCGTGACGCGCGTTGAACCGGGTTCGACATTCAAGACCATTGCGATGATGGCGGCGCTGGATGACGGCAAAGTGAACATAACGGATACCTTCGAAGTATACCGAGAGGGTTGGAAATATCACGACGCCCTTCACCGCGACGCCCACCCACACGACACTATCTATACGGTGAGAAGTGCGCTGGCGGTGTCGTCAAACATCGCTTTTGCCAAGATGATCCTGAAAAGTTATGACGGCAAGGCGGCGAAGTTTGTGGACAAACTGCAGAGGATGGGCTTGAAAGACAGCGTGTATTGCGAGATACCGGGTGCGCAGAACGCACGTATAGACGTGCCAGATGATGCCGTGACGCTATCACGAATGGCGTACGGCTACTCCGTGGAACTGACTCCGATGCAGATACTTACGTTCTATAACGGCATCGCCAATGACGGCAAGATGATCCGCCCGTACCTCGTGGAGCGCGTTGTGGATGGCGAGAAAGTTATCCGCCGCTATGACACCGAGACGCTCAAGAGCAGCATGTGCCGCCAAAGCACTTTGGAAGATGTCCGAGCTGCACTGCACGACGTGGTATGGGACAATCATCTGGGCACGGCTTCCGTGCTGCCATGGGGAGCACCCAAGGCACAATCGAAACTCGTACCGATAGCCGGCAAGACGGGTACGGCGCAGCTCTTCCGCAACGGACGCTACCAGCCGCGCGAACACAGAATGACGTTTGTCGGCTATTTCCCCGAGGATAATCCCCAATATACATGCATCTGCATGGTGGAGCATCCAAAGAACTACGGCGCTTATGATGCCGGTATGGATTGCGGCATCGTGGTGCGCCAGATAGCCGAAAAGACCATCGTCTATTCAGGACACTACGTGATCAAAGGCGACAGCCTCGTTTATGAAAAGAATAAATAACATCCATCAGCCAATATTGGCTGATTAACAAAAAGATATATGCTACTATCTGACCTACTCATCGCTATCCGCCCCATGCAGGTTGTGGGTGCAACCGATATTGATGTACACGCCATCCAGTTTGACTCGCGCAAGGTGGAGGCGGGTGACCTGTTCGTGGCGCAAGCCGGTACGGCTGTGGACGGACACACGTTCATCCCTGCCTGCATCGACAAAGGTGCACGCGTCATCGTTCTGGATAATCCCGAATACTTGCCCAAAGAGCCGTCGGCAAGCGTTACGTACGTGCTCGTAAAGAATTCCGAGGAAGCTTTAGGCAGGCTTGCCCATCAGTGGTACGGCTGCCCGAGTGAGAAACTGACGCTGGTAGGCGTCACGGGCACTAACGGCAAGACCACCATTGCCACGCTTCTCTACGAGATGGTGCGTGCCATGGGGCATAAGGCGGGATTGCTGTCCACCGTAATCTATTATGTGGACGGTCAGGCTTTCCCCTCGACCCATACCACGCCCGATGCCTTGGCGCTGAACGCTCTGCTGGCGAAGATGGTGGAGGCAGGTTGTGACTATGCCTTTATGGAGGTAAGCAGCCACAGTATCGCACAGGAACGCATAGCCGGGCTACGATTTGCAGGGGCGATGTTCACCAACCTTACGCGCGACCATATTGATTACCACAAGACGTTCGATAATTACCGTGACACCAAGAAGCGCCTCTTCGACAATCTCGGTAAGAACGCTTTTGCCGTGACGAATGCCGATGACAAGAACGGCCTCGTGATGACGCAGAACTGCAAGGCAAAGGTCGTGACCTATTCCACGCAGACCATGGCAGACCATCGCGGCAAAATCCTGGAGGAAGGCTTCGATGGCATGTTGCTCAGCATGGATGGACAAGAGGTGTTCGTGCCGCTGGTAGGACGCTTCAACGTATCGAATCTGCTATGTATCTACAGCGCCGCCCTGTGCCTGGGCTTCGACAAGATGGAGATTTTGCGTGTGCTGAGTGCGCTGAAGCCAGTGAACGGACGATTCGAAACCATCCACAGCCCCAAAGGCTGGACGGCTATCATCGATTATGCCCACACGCCCGATGCCGTGGATAATGTGATTCAGACCATCCGCGAGATCAAGAAGAGTACGAACAAACTGATCACCGTAGTAGGCTGCGGTGGTAACCGCGACAAAGGCAAACGCCCAATGATGGCGCAGATAGCCAAGCGCGGTAGCGAACAACTGATCCTGACCAGCGACAATCCGCGTGATGAGGAACCAAAAGATATCCTCAAAGATATGACCGACGGCTTGACCGAAGAGGAACTGAGGAGCACCCTGGTCATCGAAGACCGTGCAGCCGCTATTCAGACCGCTTGCACGCTGGCAGCAGCAGGTGACGTGATCCTCGTAGCCGGCAAAGGACATGAGGACTACCAGATCATCAAAGGCGTCAAGCACCATTTTGACGACCACGAACAAGTACGCAAATATATATAAACAATCAGCCAAGAATGGCTGATACATTGATAGATTGATGAATTGACAAATTGATATGCTATACTCACTCTTTACACATTTCAGCAACGTGCCGGGAGCACGACTGTTTACCTACATCTCTTTCCGTGCCATCGTCGTGGCAGTGATAGCGTTCATCGTCAGCGTGTGGTTCGGCAAACGATTCATCGCCCTATTGAAACGCAAGAACATCAGCGAGCAGCAGCGCGATGAAAAAACCGACCCGTTCAATGTGGGTAAGAAAGGTGTGCCGACCATGGGCGGCGTGGTGCTGATCGTGTCTACCATCTTGCCGGTACTGATCATTGGCAATCTGTCGAACATCTACCTCTGGTTGATGCTCGTCACCACGCTGATATTGGGCGTGTTAGGCTTTGCCGACGATTATATCAAGACCTTCAAGCACAACAAGGACGGATTGAACGGCTGGGTAAAGATCATCGGGCAAGTGGCGCTGGGACTGATTGTAGGTCTTACGCTGCGCTATGCGCCTACTACCACCATGAACGAGACCGTAACCGTTCACTACGAGAACAATGTGCGCGTGGTGGAAAAATCACCTGAAGTGAAATCCACCCGCACCACTATCCCGTTCGTCAAGAACCATAACGCCAATTATGCCGACATGTTCTCTTTCCTGGGCGATGAGATGAAATACAGAGCCGGATGGATTTTCTTTGTGCTGCTGACGGTATTTGTGGTGGCGGCAGTAAGCAACGGCGCTAACCTGAACGACGGCATGGACGGCATGTGTGCGGGTAACAGTGCCTTGATAGGCGTTGCGCTGATTGTACTGGCGTACGTGTCGGGTAACACGATGCTGGCGGATTATTTCGATGTGATGTACATCCCCGGCAGCGAGGAGCTGGTAGTATTCCTCGGTGCGTTTGTTGGAGCACTGGTGGGATTCCTGTGGTTCAACGGCTTCCCGGCACAGATCTTCATGGGCGATACGGGCAGTCTGACCATCGGTGGCATCATAGGTGTGTGCGCCGTAATCATCCACAAAGAGCTGCTCGTGCCAATTCTGTGCGGTGTGTTCCTCATGGAGAGCGTGAGCGTCATTCTGCAAACGCAGGTATATAAGTTCAGCAAACAGAAAGGTCAGCGTATCCGCGTATTCAAGCGTGCGCCGCTGCATGATCATTTCCGCACATCGGTGGAGCAGGTACTCAAGAACGATCCTACCTGCCGCATCTTGTGCAAAGGCAGCAGCGAATTGCACCACGAGACGAAGATCGTGCTACGTTTCTGCATCGTGACGCTTTTGCTGGCAGCATTCACCATACTGACTCTTAAAATCCGTTAATCATGAAACGAATGGTAATACTCGGCGCAGGTGAGAGTGGCGTAGGAGCAGCCATCCTGGCGAAGGTGAAAGGCTATGAGGTGTTCGTAAGCGACATGGGCGAGATCAAACCGCACTATGCCGCGCTGCTCGAACAACATAGTATCCCCTACGAGAGCGGCAAGCACACGGCTGAACTCATTCTGAATGCCGACGAGGTGGTCAAATCGCCCGGTATACCCGATACTGCGCCGATGGTGAAGGCGCTGATAGAGCAGGGGACACCTATCATCTCCGAGATTGAGTTCGCGGCACGCTATACGCAAGCGAAGATGATATGTATCACCGGCTCGAACGGCAAGACTACCACCACTTCGCTCATCTACGACATGCTCCGACGGGCAGGACTGGATGTGGGGCTGGCAGGCAACATAGGCAACTCACTCGCGTTGCAGGTGGCACAGCAAGACAGGCAATACTATGTGATAGAGCTCAGTTCGTTCCAACTGGACAACATGTACGATTTCCGCGCGAACATTGCCATCCTCCTGAACATCACGCCCGACCATCTTGACAGGTACAACTACGAGTTTCAGAACTACATCAACGCCAAGATGCGCATCACGCGCAACCAGCGCAGGGAAGATGCGTTTATCTACTGGAGCGGCGATCCGGTGATAGACAAAGAGATAAAGAAACTTCGTCCGACAGCCACTTTGTATCCTTTCGGCGAGGGGAAGGCCGCTGCTGTGGGAAATGAGACCGCAGACGCTGCGGGATGCGAGAGAAAGATGAATGTGGCGTTTGTGGACGGAAGAAATATGGTAGTACAGGCGTTTGAGCTGATGGAACTGCCCGTAGAACTGCTGTCGCTGAAAGGCAAGCACAATCAGTACAACTCGATGGCTGCGGCTATTACCGCCCAGCTGCTGAACATCAAGAACGATGTGATACGCGAGTGTCTGACCACGTTCGAGGGCGTGGAGCACAGGTTGCAATATGTGGCAACAATCCGTGGCGTACGGTGGATTAACGACAGCAAAGCTACGAACGTCAACTCGTGCTGGTACGCGTTGGAGGCAATGACCACACCCACCGTGCTCATTCTCGGCGGAAAGGACAAAGGCAACGACTACAGCGAGATAGACGAACTGGTGAAAGAGAAGTGTCACACGCTGGTATTCATGGGTTTGCATAACGAAAAACTGGTGGAGCACTTCGAGAAATTAAAAATTAAAAATTCAGAATTAAAAATTATCGACACGCACACCCTTGCGGATGCGGTGCGTGCGTGCTACGAAGCGGCGCAACCAGGCGATACCGTGCTGCTGTCGCCTTGCTGCGCAAGTTTCGACCTGTTTAAGTCGTACGAGGATAGAGGCGAACAATTTATGCAAGCGGTCAGAAACCTCTGATTAACAGCTTAACGGTTTAATAGTATAACACTTGAACATCATTATGGAGCAACCACAAGGATTTGAACTGATTAAATATAAGTTGAAGTTCATCGACAAGACGTACTGGGGTGTGTTTATCGCTCTGGCGCTGTTTGCTGTTATTGAACTGTTCTCGGCATCCAGTACGCAGGTGTTCAAGTCCGGCAGTTTCTTCGGGCCGGTGTGGCACAATTTCCGCTTCATTTTGTTGGGTGGCATGTTTAGTTTTGTGGCTCAACTCTTTCCGTCCAAACTGGTTCGCAAGGTGGGTAACATCGTTTTCTGGGTGTCCGTGGCATGTCTGTACCTGATCATTATACCCGGCAGTCCGTTCGTGAGCCGCATCAACGGTGCAGAGCGATGGTTTGACTTGTTCGGTTTTCGTTTTCAGCCTTCGGAACTTGCCAAGTTAGGACTGATTATTGTGGTGGCAGAGCGTCTGTCGAAAGCCCAGACGGATGAGGAGTTGGTTAAAGCTTTCTATACTACGCTGGGCATGGCGGCACTGGTCATCTTCCCTGTTCTGTTGGGCAACCTGTCGACGGCAGTACTGATGGCAAGCGTGGTGCTGATGATGTGGTTTCTGGCGCGTGTGCCGTTCAAGTACATAGGTGCGGTAATCGCCATAGCCGTTGTGCTGGCTATATCGGGCTATTTCATAGTGGAATACGGGTATGTTCGCGCCCATCGCCCACTGACCGGACCGTTCAAACGTGCCGTAACGTGGGTCAACCGTGTGGATGATTTTATAGCAGATCTTGGTACTGACAAGAGTGGCTCTGATTCGTCTGCGCCACTGGTAATCGATGGCGACAACTACCAGAAGAGCCATGCCAATATAGCCGTGGCACGTGGCGGCAAAGCGCCCTGGGGCGTACTGCCGGGCAATAGTGTGGAACGCAATTTTCTGCCACTGGCGTTTGCCGATTATATTTTCTCTATCATTGTGGAAGAGACGGGACTGATAGGAGCTGTCTTGCTGATTGTGATATATATGGTCATCCTGTTCCGAGCTTGCTACACCTCATCGCGCTATGCTGATTACGGCTCGATGCTGATGGTGATGGGTCTGGCGCTAATGCTAACGATGCAGGCGTTCATCTCGATGGCCGTGGCGGTGGGCATGGGACCTGTGACCGGTCAGCCGCTGCCGATGGTGTCGTGGGGCGGTACGTCGGTGCTGGTGACAAGTCTGTACTTCGCTATACTGATGTGCGTTAGCCGCGAACAGAACGAATTGGAGGCCAGAGTGGAAGCCTCACGTGCTGCATCGTACGACGATGTGCCGAAGGTGCAGATTGAAAACTAAAACCTCGTTAAAAGTCTGTTAAAACCCTGTAAAAACCTCGTAGCGCGTGCGGCAACGCAATCGCATCGGATTGCGCTCGGCGCAATAAAGGCGATGCGTGCCTTCGCTTTTCCCCACCACAAACAGCCTCTGGCTTGGTTTGCGTTGGGGACCCCGATAAAAGTTCGTGAGTAAAATAGTAAAAAATATAGATTATGAGATATCTCATTTCCGGAGGCGGGACGGGCGGACATATTTTCCCCGCTGTAAGTATTGCTAACGCATTGAAAGAGTTGGACAAGGATGCCGACATTCTGTTTGTGGGCGCGTTGGGCAGAATGGAGATGGAGCGTGTGCCACAAGCGGGCTACAAGATTGAAGGTCTGCCTGTCCGCGGTTTTAACCGTGCGCAGCCATGGAAAAACATAAGTGTGCTGTTCGACCTCTGGCGTTCGATGCGGATGGCGAAGCGTATTGTACGCGACTTCAAGCCGGATGTGGCGGTAGGCGTAGGCGGTTATGCCAGCGGAGCAGCCATGAAAGTGGCGGCAAAAATGGGCATCCCGGTTGTGCTGCAAGAGCAGAACGGCTTTGCCGGTGTGACCAACAAACTGCTTAAGGACGATGCACGCCTGATATGTGTTGCCTACGAGGGCATGGAGAAGTTCTTCCCGAAAGAGAAGATTATTCTTACCGGCAATCCTGTGCGCCAGAACCTGACCACGGGCAGTAAGGCACATGCTATCGGATGGCTGAAAGAGGAATATGATGCCACGTTTGCAGCTGACAAGCAGACTTTGCTTATCATTGGCGGCAGCCTGGGTGCCCGCACGATTAACGAAGCGATGACTGCCGGTCTGCCGCAACTGGCGGACGCGGGCATACAAGTCATCTGGCAGACAGGTAAGACCCATTACGAAGGTATCTGCGCCAACCTCGGCGCTGAAAGGCTGGAGGCTTATAAGAAACAAGGAATAGTGGTGACGGCTTTCCTTAGCAACATGCCCGACGCCTATGCTATTGCCGATTTGGTTGTGTCGCGTGCCGGCGCATCATCAATAAGTGAACTATGTCTGTTGGGCAAAGCATGTATCCTGATCCCTTCGCCGAACGTGGCGGAAGATCATCAGACGCATAACGCCATGGCGCTTGTGAGGAAAGATGCCGCCGTGCTGGTGAAAGATGCGGAGGCATCCAAGGAGTTGCTGCCCAGGGCGTTAGAGCTGCTTGGTGATGCTAAGAAACTGGCTGTCATGCGGAAAAATATCCTCGCTCTGGCGCAGACCGACTCTGCTGCAAGAATAGCCACCGAGGTTATTCGTCTGGCGCAGAAACGGTAAAGTCAGAAGCGCTCGCGGAACTCGGAAGGTGTGCAACCTTTCGATTCGCGGAAAAGACGGTTGAAATGACTGAGGGTGTTGAACCCGCACGAGAAGCCTATCTCGGAAACAGACAGCTTGGTGGTAAGTAGCATTCGTGCCGCTATACCTAACCGATAATCAATAAGATAACGGTTTGGCGTGCGGCCCGTTTTGTTTCTGAAGAAGCGCGAGAACGATTCCGATGACATGTGTGCGAGAACGGCGAGATCGGAAAGGTTGATGTCGTGCATATAGTTGGCTGCAATGTGCTCTTTTACCAAGTGAATGCGCTCATCTTCGTTGCCCTCACGCGCCTCGGTGAAAGCGGTGGATGACAGTTCGCGGGCATCTTGCACAAGCGATAGACGGTAGAGCAGGTTGAACAGACGGATAACTGCGGCAAAATTGTCGGTACTACGAGCCAGATTGACGATATCTTCGCGCACAATTTGTATAGCAGTTTCTGGGAAAGCCAAGCCTCGTTGGGCACGCTCAATCATTCGGCGGATGGAGGCAAAAGCACGTTTGTCTATCAAGGGACCATGGAAAGTGTCGGGGTCGATGTGGATGGTTATCTCGTGGATGTCATGTTCGCCGCAAGTGCCTTGCTCCCAGACATGTACAAGTTTGCTGCCTGTGATGAAGACGAGGTCCAGATTGCCTATCGTTTCGCGGCTGTCGCCAATGGTGCGCTCCACTCCGGCAGCGTTCTCGACAAAGTTGAGTTCGTATACCTCGTGGCAGTGAGCAGGGTACTCAAAATACGTTTTGATGCGTTCGCCGATGTAAAAAACATCCAGAGGTTCAAGGCGAGTGATTTCATTAAACGATTCCCTCATAACTGTGTTTTCCATTAGACGGGTACAAAGGTACGAAAAAAAACTGAAAAGTCCAAATAATTTTAATGCGAATATTCTTAAAAAAGGAAAATTTCAAAAAATAGTCATTTTTCTCTGAAAAAATTTGCAAATATCGGATTTTTTTTGTAACTTTGTAGTGAAATTGTGTACATATGCCTACATGCGGGCGCGTATGTACCGTGCAAGTTGTTGTGAAATATATTATAAGAAGATGATACAGAGTGTTTTATCAAATTTGAAACAGATGAAGAGCTCGATTTGTGGGTCACGCATGATGTCGCGTGCCTTAGGATTGCTGTTTGTATTGCTTTTGGTATTCCCGTTGTCGCTCCGCTCGCAAGAGGCCGGTTCATCGTGTCTGACGCCTCAGGTGATCAGCGATACGAGTACCCCTCTGACCATTAGTGAGGCAGGTGAGCATTGGTTCAAGATTAGCTTGGACTTGCTGCCTATGGGCGTATTCTACCCCTCGGATGTAACGGGTGAGGTGCTGAAAGCCGAAGTGGATTTCCATTGCGATGGTATACCGTACAGCGATCACACACTCGAGGCCGCAGTGAAAATGATTGAGAAGGATAACGGCGTCACTATGCCGTTTACCGTAAAGTTCGACGAGACCGAACGTGGAGGCGTACATGGCTATGAGTTGATTATCAGTAACAAGTACAAGACCTTGCTGATGGCGTACGGTATTTTGTATGAGACTTATGCCTACGTGAAAATCACTATCCCCGAAGCGGTAGCTCCCGATCCTGAGGATGAGCCTGTAGAGATCACGCCTATCACGGGCGATGATATTGAGGACTGCATGGAGGGCGCAGAGTATGTCCGTGTAGGTGACAAGATAACAGTACCTGACGCCGATGGCTCAACCGTGCATATTATTCCGTTGAGCACGTGGATTGCTGATACGGTGCTGATTAGCTGGGATAATGGCGGCAATGGCAATACGCTGCGTATGTGGGTAGGTGAGAATTGCGGCTTCCAGCTTGATTTGGAAGATCCTCAGTTGCTCAAGCGCTACCTGGTAGGTGACGGCGAGACCCTCACCTTCACGCCCGGCGAGATGTCGAAACTGATGAGCGATGCCGGTGCGGAGGATGTGTTCGTTAAGTTCTACTGCCCTCTAGGCGGTCAGGTGACGACTAAGCGTCCGGATCATACCGTGGCTGTGGATCGCGACGGTTTGAGCAAGGCTACGGCGTTTGAGTTCGACTGGATTAACGGTAACGATCAGCCTGCCGGCGAGTTCTGGTATCATCTCTCGCTGGATACGTTGTACGACTATGAAGGTCCGGATATGGCTTATCATATCGTCAACCTGAGTGACATTCCGTTTACCGCACACCTCACGGCGCAGGCTGCCGGCGAGGAAGAGAGCAAGGATATAGCGCTCCATGCTAACGAAGATTGGTATCGTCATGAGAACGCCAGCATGTTCATCCGTATGAATGTGCATGACGTGTACTATATCATCCGTTCGGAGCAACCGGTGCATACATATGCACAAGTGTCGGAGAGCGGTGTGTCTGACCCGGGCTGTTTGGAGGCTATCGCTTTCAACTGGGAAGACGGTAACGACCAGGCTGCCAACAAGAGCAAGTGGTATGCAATTGATATGCGTGACGTGATGCGTTCTGAAATACGTAAGGACTTGAAAGTCAATATTGTGAATATGAGCGATGTGGTTAACCCGTCAAGCATTGACATCAGTTTGAACTGTCCGTCGACGGGTGTGACGAGCTACGAGACCAACCTCGCAGCACGTGACACGCTGACCAGAACAATCGGTTCGGGTATGCTGAAGTCGATTGCAGACAGCGTGGTATATGTCAAGCTGACCGCAGAGCAGGCTGTGCATGTATTTGCAGAGGCTGTGGATGTGGAGAGCGGCCCGGTATGGGAAGCTGACGCTTGTGCTGATGCCTATCGTCTGCTGGTAGATGGTGAGTACACCTACCCATATACCCATATCACGATGGTGGGAGGCGTGCGCGATACAGCCGACTTGGGTGACACGCTGCTTTACAAGATCAAGGTGGAGGACCTGCGCGGCAGAAAGATGCTACCGGAGGTAGTAGTAACGAACTTGGGTAACAAGAGCGTGACCATCAATGGCGAAGTATCTTTCGAGTGCCCTGCTTACAGCGTACAGAAACAGTCTGTTACGCTTGCCGCAGGCGCATCGAACGTAGCTCAGATTGACAAGAGCATGGTGGACGGTGTGAGTGCCGAATATATCTACGTACGTATGTGGGCTGAGCAACCGTTCTCGTTCAGCGCTCGATTGAAGAGCACCAACGAGGGTACTGCATGTTTGACGGCACGCGACTTTGAATGGAACAAAGACATTCTCCAGAACGTAGACGAACCCGGTACGCCCGGTACGTATTGGTACAGCATTGATATAGCCGAGGCCAAAGCCACCCGCTCGGATGTATTCGTACGTATCACTAACCGCTCGAATGAGACGATGTCCGTCACGGCGGATTTGGCATTCGACTGCCCATACGCAGACCTGATGACGCAAAAGCGTACTATCGCAGGTGGCGAGAGCATGGAAAGAAAGATCGACTACAGCACGTTTGCTATGCTCGGTTCGGCATATATCTATGTAGCCGTTACTGCCGAGCAGAACGTGACGCTGTACGGCGAGATGGTGGCTCGCGAACATGTGGCTCCCGATAGCGCTTGCTTGTATGCAATACCTTATGATTGGGAGAACGGTATGCGTATTCAGAGCACTGAAACGAAAGATACCACATGGATAGCCCTTGATATGGATACGCTGCGTTCTACAACGCTCATGCCGAAGATCGTGATTACCAACCACTGCGGCACGAATATATCCTTCGAAGGAATGTTCATCGTAGAATGCCCGGACTCTATCGGCGGACAAAAACGTTCGTTCTCGCTTCAGGGCGACAGCACCTACAGCAAGACGATGTCACGCGACATGCTCCGCCAACTCGATCCTAACGTAGAAACGGGCTATATACGTATCATCGCTACCGGTTCGTGTCTCGATTACAGTTTCCGCGTAGAGATGATTCAGCCCGATGCCGGTGTATCATGCCAGATGCCTATCACATTCAACTGGGTGACCGGTCATGATCAGGAGGCAGACAAGAGCTTGTGGTATGAGGTAGATCTGACTCAAGCCAAGCAACTAAAGAAAGATATTACGCTGATAATGAAGAACAAGACCTCTGAGGCTTGTTCGCTGGAGGTAGCGTACGCACCGGATTGCCCGTGCGAACAGCCACAGACTGCAGCTCTCCGTATAGAAGCAAACGCTCAGTCAACCCGCACTATCCCGTACTCGATGTTCGAGACTATGGGTAGCCGTATATGGGTTCGCCTGAGTACCTGCACCGCTGTACATTTTGAGGCACGATTGGATGATCCCGAGCCGTTCGACGAGATTGCTTGTCCGGACGACGATCGCAAAGTGAACCTCACCTTCGATACGGAATATACCTATCCGGTTGCGGGTGCGAACGTGGGTGATACCATCTTCTATGTCATCACGGGCGCCGAACTCGACACGCTCCGCAAAGATCCGCAACTGTCCATCCGTTCGCATGTAAGCGTAGGTGACTGTGGTGCGCAGACCGTGAAGGGTATGATATATTACCATTGCCCGATTACCTCCAAGCCGCTTGAGCAGACTATCAGCCTCAGTGCAGGTCAAGACCGCTACAAACTGTTGGAGCGCTCGATGATAGAGCAGATGGTGAGCCAGGATTCAATCATTGTGATGCTGACCAGTACCGGTTGCTTCACCTTCGAGGCAGAGTTGTACAATCCTAACTCCGGTCAGGACTGCTCGCACGCTATTCGTGAAGATCTGGGCTGCACCATTCAGGAGGCAGGTGAGACGAAGTGGTATCGTTATGACGTAAGCCGCTTGAGCAAGATGGACACGATGCTTACCGTGGAAGTCATCAACCTCTCGGCTACGGAGTTGGATGTAGTAAGCGTGACGGCTTACGGCTCGTGCGGTGGTGAGGAACTGCTCTCGCGCAGCACGAAGATTGCTGTAGGTGATACCGTTCGCAAGGAAATACCTGCAGACATGTTGCTTGGCGTAAGTTCGGATTATGCTTACTTACAGATCAGCTCGACGCAACAGACCAAAGTCTGCCTGAACGGTAAGGAATATGAGCCGTTCGGTCCGATCTTTGTGGAGAATGAAGTAGAAGTAGTGCCCAATATCTTGTTGGAAAATCAGATGCCTGACAGCGTTTGGTACACAGTGAACGTTGGTTCGCTGTTGGCAGACACATGCTGGCAAGAAGCTACGATTCGCGTACGTAACATGGATACCAAGGTTGCTCATCTGTATGGCGAGTTGGCATGGGAATATGTAGTTACTCACGCGATGACCACACGCAATATGACAATCAATGTGGGCGATTCGATCTATCGTACGATCACACGTGCCGATCTGGAGAAGATGCGCGACAAGACGCCGCTCGTTCGTTTGACTTCGGATGCGAAGATCGACATCTTGCTCAGTGCCGATCTTTGCGAGATAGGCGAAGTATGTTTGGATCCTATAACTATCGATTGGCAGTACGGCAACCTGCATCAGAGCTCGGAAGGACGCTGGTATGCGTTCTCGATACCCGAAGACAGCCTTGTGGCTCATGTTTCTGACGCTCTGGTCATCAACTTTGCTAACGTAGCCACCGAGCAGACAGTTACTTACGCCGATCTGTACCATAGTTGTTTGGAGCGTGATCCGTTCGAACATCTGCAAGACACATTGGCTGCAGGTGAGTCGCGCACGCGCGTACTTTATAATTGTGCAGTACGCAAGCTGGTTGACGAGGCCTACTCGGTAGTGTTCAGTTATCGTTCGAAACTGACTACCCGTATCAACTTCGCGTGGGTTCCGGCATGGATGACGGACAGTATATATGACGAGCAAGAGATTAACTTTGCCGAAGAGCCCACCTATGAGTGGCGCGGCCAAACGCTGACGGAGCCGGGTGTATACTTCGATACCATTCCGTATATTCATCCGATGTTTGCCGAGTGCGACAGCTCACGCTACATGATACAGTTGGTAGCTAAAGTGGTTGAGAAAGATACGATATGCGACGGTGACGTATTGGAATGGCACAACATGACACTCGATTCAACGGGCGTATACTACGATACCATTCGTTTCGTAGAGAGTAAGTATCTTGGTTTGCCGACCGATAGCGTGCGCTACGAGATGCATCTCAAGGAGTTCAAGTTGGAGAAAGACAGTCTGCTGGATACAACTGTACACGTTCTGTCGTTGCCGTTCCTGTGGCGCGGACAGAGCCTGACACGTGATACCGTCAATTGTCGCGATACCGTATTCTACGAAGGAACGAAGCATTGTGTCGACTCGTTGTTCACTCTGAATTTGACCATCGAGCAGGTAACGGAGAAATATGATACTACTGCGTTCTGTATAGGCGATACGCTATTCTGGCACAACGATACAATCATCGAGGCGGGTACGACCAACCATTATGATACCGTCTACTCCATCGGAGGTGTCGATAGTATCTACTATTACCTGAACGCTACGCGTCTGGATACCTTGAGTGCCGTACCGGATACGGTGAAGATGTGCTTTGGTGATTCCTTGCTCTGGCGTAACATTTGGTACAAAGAAGCCGGTATATACCGCGATACAACGCATTATCCGGAGCCCTATGGTTGTGATAGCGTTTACTACACGCTCCATCTCTCGTTCTTCGATGCTGCAACATTCGATACGCTGCGAACAACTGTTCACGAGTACGACTTGCCGTATTCATGGCGAGGAAAATCGTTCTCGAACGATACGACCTGCAATGATACTATCCTGTACCCGAATGCACAATGTATCAAAGAGTTGTACACACTCGAACTGAACGTAATGCGTGTTGAGCATGTTTATGACACCCTCTCCTACTGTGTAGGTGATACATTGTTCTGGCGCAACGATACGATCCTCGCGGCGGGTACGACCAACCATTATGATACCCTCTTTACCATTCTGCACAAAGACAGTATATGCTACGCTTTGAATGCGACACGCCTTGATACCGTCAGTGCACCGATAGAAGAGATAACCCTCTGCAATGGCGATTCGCTGCTCTGGCACGGGAAGTATTACAATATAGCAGGCACATACAACGATACGACGCATTATCCCGAGCCTTATGGTTGCGACAGCGTCTTCTATACGCTCAAGTTGCTGATACGTGATGTGCGCGATACAACGGAAACAGACTCGATCTGTCCGGCTGCTACTTATCGTTGGCGTGGGCGCGACTGGCCGATATCGTCGAACGATGCTTTGACGACTGTATATACCTTCCACGACACAGCTCGTTATGCCGGTACGACGGATTGTGATAGCTTGCGTTTCAAAATGAATGTGACCGTATTCCGCCCGACGTACACCAACAATCTGGATACGACCATCTGTAAGGCTGATGTGACAAGTTTCCGCTGGAAGCCGAACAATGTAGAATATGCAGACTTTAGCGTGAGCGAGGTGCGCTACGATACAGTTCGTGCCTTCCTCAAACCGTATTGCGACTCCATCATCAGTTGCTTGAAACTGACTGTACAGAAGCCGCTTGAGGATACCACACGCGTTGAGGCTACTATATGCTACAATAGTTCGTACGAGTGGTTCGGACGTGAATATTCAGCCGCAGGAATCTACGATACGACGCTGACTTACGCCAAGACCGGTTGCGATAGTGCATACTACCGTCTGACGCTGCATGTGCGTGAGTTGCCCGATACCATATGGGAGAGCAGCGTGCGCGTTTGCGACGGTTCGTCCATCCAATGGCGTGGCAAGTGGATCAGCGATAGCGGCGTATATACAGATACGCTCAAATACAAGGGAACGGACTGCGACAGCTTGTATTACAAAGTCAACGTGATCACGCTGAAGCCGGCGTATGCCGATACGCTTAACGTACGTATCTGTCCGAACAGCAGTTATACGTGGCGTGGACGTCAGTACTCAACCGACGGATGGTTCAACGATACTATCTATTACAATACGCCTGACAAGTGCGATAGTATCATCTACACCCTGCATGTTGACGTATTTTATCCTACTGTTATGCCGGTAGAGACGCGTACGATATGTAACGGTGAGACATATGAATGGCATGGTACAAAGTATACGCAGACAGGTACTTATACCTATACCGTTCCTTCTTCCTTAGGCTGTGACTCGCTGATTTACACGTTGCAGTTGGAGCGTCAAGCCCCGATGACAAGTGTGAAGGAAACCATGTATATCTGCGGTAGCGGTTCGGTTGAGTGGGAGTTGAACCACAAGACGTACTCGTCGGCAGGTCTGTATTACGATACGTTGCAGAACGTCAACGGTTGCGACAGTATTGCAGGTGAGTTACGCGTGATTGTACAGCAGGCTACGGCCAACCCGATGGAAACTGCTACTATTTATGAGGCGGAAGTGTATGAATGGCACGGAATGCAGTTGGATGAGGCAGGTGTATATGAGGCTAAGGAGTATTACGCCACTTCAGGCTGTGATAGTGTTATCTACAATCTGACACTTACCGTGGATCAGATACCAGAGACCTCATCGGATATTACAATGACCGTTTGTCCGGGTACGGAAATGGATAATCATACTATCACCTCTCATACCGTTTGGTCGGATACGACAGTGATCGACCATGGCGACGGCACGAAGGAGAAGATGATAACCAACTACGATATCGATGTTTATACGTTCGATATACCTGAAAATCTGCTCGAAGGTTCGGTAAGCGTTCATTGCGGTTCGCCGGTGCTGATCCGCAAAGCGTTGAAGACGTTGGATAATGTCTTGAGCGATCCTTCGTTTGCTCCTAACGTACAGGTAACATGGACATACCTGCAGAACAGCGGTATGTGGATGGATCTGGATACGACCGTGGCTATCGACGGAACGACAACTACTGTAGGCGTACGTTGCTTGATCACATCCGATTGCGGTGAGATTACCCGCGAGGCATGGTTCAATGTTGACTCGACCTCGTCGTACGAGACCGTGCTGTACGATTATCTGCCGGTGGTTGTACTCTACGGAGGCGGTACGTATATGGTGGATAAGAACGATGTGCTGAACCGTTATCGCAACTTGTGGAGCAATGAACCTGCCGATCAGGATGTATGGTGGTACAAGCAGATTGGCAAGCTTGACGACTGGAATGATCCTGACGGCGAGCGTAACGACGAGGCGAAAGGCTGGGGCTGGTATTTCGTACCACAGCAGCAAGACCAATCGTTGGCTCCGGGTGCATCGGCTACCTACTATGCATTGATCAAGCATGTCGAGGTACAGGGAACAACCACACCGTGTACTGTTACGGCACGTACCGTGAGTGTAGGTTACAACTCTACATCGAAGATCACGCCTAACATAGCTGATGCCAACGCCAATCCTATCATCACCATCTATCCGGCAAGCATGTACAAGATTGAGGTACAGACTGCCGCCGGTGTGAAAGTTTGGTCAGGCGGTCCGGCCGCATCGTTTGTGGCTAACTTCGGTAGAGGAACATTTATCGTAATGGCAACCGACCAGGCAACGGGCAACACGTACCGTTTCACGTTGATGCTCTATTAATGAGCCATTGACAGTCAACTTATACTGAGACTGACAACAAGAGCGGATGACAGTACGATTTGTAACCCTTGGCTGTAAACTCAATTTCGCTGAGTCCAGTGCGTTGGGAAGAGCACTTCTCGAGAAAGGGCATTCCCGCGCACAGGACGGTGAAGCTGCTGACATCTGCGTGTTGAACACATGTTCGGTAACGGATGTGGCGGATCATAAGTGCAGACAAGCGCTGCACAGGATGCGCAGAGAGAATCCCGAATCTGTGCTGATAGTGACAGGGTGTTATGCACAACTGGCAGCAGACAAGCTTCAACAGACGCCGGAAAAAGTACAGTCGGGAGTGGTAAAAGGCTTGGAAGATGCCGACATCATCCTCGGTAACGAGCAGAAATTTGACATAGCGGATATAGTAGACCGGATAACCACGCTGAGCGCAAGACGCAAAGGCATGACGGAAGTGCACTCGTCGCCGATACGCGAGATAGATGCTTTCCACGGAGCTGTGTCGCACGCTGACCGAACTCGTTGCTTCCTAAAAGTACAAGACGGATGCAATTATTTTTGCACATATTGTACCATCCCGCTGGCTCGCGGCAAGTCGCGCAATCCGCATATCCGTACGCTACACGATGAGGCGCAACGGGCAATAGACGAAGGTGCACGCGAGATCGTACTGACCGGAGTGAACATAGCCGATTTCGGGCGGTCGACAGGAGAGACGTTTGCTGACTTGCTGCGCTCGCTGGATAGCCTGACAGGAGAGTATAGATTGCGTATCGGCAGTTGTGAACCGAACCTGTTGACAGAAGAGATAATTGACCTGGTGGCATCAAGTCGGCATATAGCACCGCATTTTCATCTGCCGCTGCAGTCGGGGAGCAATGAGGTGCTGGCAATAATGAAAAGACATTATACCCGCGAACAGTTTGCCGATAGGGTATACAAAATAAAAGAAAGACTTCCGTACGCATTTATAGGAGTGGATTGTATGGTAGGCGTACGGGGAGAAACAGAGGAGTGCTTTGAGGATTATTTGTCGTTTGTGAGAGGATTGGACGTCAGTCAGCTGCACGTGTTCACCTATTCTGAACGAGCGCGCACCAGGATGGTGGAAATGGATCTGCCTATCGTATCACCGGCAGAACGCAAACGCCGAAGTGACATACTGCATGAGGTGTCGGCAAACAAACTGCAAGCATTCTATGCCGCAAACAAAGGAAGAACAGTAACCGTGCTATGGGAAAGCAAGAACAGCAAAGGAAAAATGGCAGGTTTCACTGAGAACTATATACGCGTCACGGCATCTTATGAGCCGCAGAAAGTGAATACTTTCGAGACGCGCACATTGTAATACGACAATTTTCATTTGATAGTATCACCTATACATTTTATGCGTTACAACAAGCAGAAATTAGAACAGATGACGTTAGAAGAACTCCGCGCAATAGCAGTGGAGTATAATCTTGGGAACGTAGAAGAAATGAATGAGCCAATGCTCGTATCTGCTCTTGTCTCGGCTCAGGCAGCGGCAGCGTTAGACTCGTATCAGGCGCGTGAGGAGGCAGTCAACCAGCCAAAACGTCGCGCTCGTGTCGTTTTTTCCGCAGCACCTACTGCTACGCGCATTGAGACGCGCCACTTGAAAGGTGAACGTGTGCTGGCTACCGTAGGCAGCGGAGAGCAGACGTTGATGGAAATGCAAGAAGCTCAGTCGCAGCAACCGTTGCCGGTAGGCGTACGCAAAGCGCAGAAAGCGATGGAGCAGTTTATCCAGCAGACCGAAGTGCTGCCGCAATATGGCAATGAGATGCCGGAACAGGTCGAACCGCAAGTAGTGGAGGAACCTGTGATGACGATAGAAGAACCGATAGTGGAGCCACCGAAAAAGAAACGCGGCAGACCGCGCAAGAACCCGTTGCCTGAAGACAAGCAGCAGACGATAGTGTTGCCTGAGGTGAAAGAGGAAGTGCCTGTGGAGAATACTATCCAAGACCAGGCTGCCGCAGAGATGGCTATGGAGGAAGCATCCAAGGTCGAGCGTAAGGCTGCATTTGAGATAGAAGGTACGATAACGGCAGTAGGTACACTGGAGATCCTTCCTGAAGGCTATGGTTTCCTTCGTTCGGCTGATTACAACTACATAGCTTCACCTGATGACGTATTCGTCACGCAACAGCAGATCCGCCGTTACGGCTTGAAATCCGGCGATACGGTAGAATGTACAATGCGCTCGCCGCGCGATGTGGAGAAGTTCTTCCCGATGGCACAGGCCATCAAGGTGAACGGTCTTCCGCCCGAAAAAGCAGCTGAGCGTGTAGCGTTTGAGAACCTCACGCCGCTCTTCCCTAATGAGAAGTTCACGCTGTGTAAAGGTGACGGCACTGATCCGCTCTCATGTCGTGTGATTGACCTGTTTGCACCTATAGGCAAAGGTCAGCGCGGACTGATAGTAGCTCAGCCAAAGACGGGTAAGACGATGCTGCTCAAGGATATAGCTAACGCTATTGCCGAGAACCACCCCGAAGTATATATGATCGTTCTGCTTATTGACGAACGTCCGGAGGAGGTGACGGATATGATCCGCTCGGTGAAAGCGGAAGTGATTGCATCAACCTTTGACGAACCTGCAGAGAACCATGTACGTGTAGCCAATATCGTTCACGAGAAGGCCAAACGACTGGTAGAGTGCGGTCATGACGTAGTGATTCTGTTGGATTCCATCACCCGTCTGGCTCGTGCATATAATACCGTGGCTCCGGCGAGCGGCAAAGTGCTGTCGGGTGGTGTGGAGGCACAAGCGCTGCACAAACCCAAACGTTTCTTTGGCGCAGCACGAAACATTGAGTTTGGCGGATCGCTCACCATCATCGCTACCGCGCTTACGGAGACGGGTTCGAAGATGGATGACCTGATATTTGAGGAGTTCAAGGGTACGGGCAACATGGAATTGCAACTTGACCGCAAGCTGGCGAACAAACGTGTGTTCCCTGCCGTGGATATACCTGCCTCCTCTACGCGTCGCGACGATCTGCTGCTACCTGCTGACGTGCTCAGCCGTATGTGGGTAATACGCAAGCAACTATCCGAGATGAACGGTGTGGAGGCGATGGAGAAACTGCGTACATTCATGGAGCGTACGCGCGATACGGATGAGTTCTTGCTGGCTGTGAACGGAGCGAGGTAACGGAAGTGCCCTTGCGATGGAAAAGGAAAGGTGAACAGGCGTATCTGGATATTGAATGGTCCGAACCTGAACTGCATAGGCAGACGCGAGCCGGAGATCTACGGACGACAGTCCATGGAGCAGGTGATGGTTGACTTGCAGAAGCGTTTTCCTGATGTGCAGTTCACGTATCGTCAGTCGAACCATGAAGGGGATTTGATTGACTGGCTGCAAGAGCCGTTGATGCGTCAGATGGATGGCTATGACGATTTGCCTGACGCTATCATACTGAATGCAGGGGGCTATACACATACAAGCATTGCGCTAAGAGATGCCGTGGTGCTTTGTCCGGTACCGGTGACGGAAGTACATATATCCGACATATCACGACGTGAACCGTTCAGACATGTTTCGCTGCTGACTGATGTGTGCGCACATTCAATCATCGGGCACGGAACGGACGGGTATGCGGAAGCTGTACAGGTCATAAACAATGAATAGACGGAGTTCTGTTCCTATTGACAGAATCTTATGAAAAGACAAATTGGTATACTTCTATTGCTAATCGTCGGTTGCACGATGGCGTATGCACAAAACCTGATAACAGGTGTAGTGTACGATGCCAGTTCGGAGCAGCCGTTGGATTATGCTAACGTCGTCGTGTATCGCGAGGGCGAAGAAGAACCGCTCGATGGTACGACTACCGACGAGGATGGCATGTTCTGGCTCTATCGTAAGGTGAAGGCCGGTGATTATAAGGTGACTGTCAGTTTCATGGGATATATTGATCAGGTATTCAAGGTGCATTTGTCCGGCCGTGAGGTCAGTTTGGGAAAGATCTATCTGGAGGAGAACACCAAAGCATTGAAAGAGGTAGAGGTAGTAGGTCAGGGCAGTACGATGCGCTTTGAGTTGGACAAGAAGATCTTTACGGTGGACCAGAGTATATCTTCCGCGGGAGCAAGTGTGAGTGAGGTACTGGAGAATATACCGTCCGTGGAGGTTGATCAGGAAGGAACGATCAGCCTGCGCAACTCCGAGGACGTGGAGATATGGATCAACGGCAAGCCGGCAGGTCTGACTGCAGAAAACCGAGCCGAGATACTCCAGCAGATGCCGGCAGATGCTATCAAAGAGATAGAGCTTATCACCAATCCATCGGCTAAATTCAGTCCGGAAGGAACTGCGGGTATCATCAACCTGGTGATGAAGAAAGACCGCAAAGCCGGTTATTACGGTTCGGTGAGCGGAGGTATTGATTATGCTTTGGCTAAGCCGTGGACAACCTTACCCAGTGGCAAACTCGGCTTCAATATCAATTTCAACAAAGGTATAGTAGATGCCTACATGAACGTGGGTTACAACTATCGGAACATGAACGGTCTGTCGTATGTCGACCGCTATAACTTCAATGCCGGTGATACTACGCGACTGATCAAGAACGGTATAGGTCAGAACCGTGGCGGTGGTGGAATGTTTTTCCGCGCAGGTGTGGACGTACATGTTACCGATCGTTCTACTATCGGTTTGTCCGGTTTTGGTGTGGTATCTTTGCCGAACGACCCTACAGGTACATTCTTCTCAGGTTTCCGCAACGCGCCTGTGTTGTACGAACTGTATGACGTATATAACTATGTGGATCATCAGAGCAAGGATAACGACGAATATCTGCTTCGTTCCTACCACCGCGACCAGTATGGTATCACAGCGCATCCTACCTACAATGCGTTGCTAAGCTGGCAGTTTGAGATAAGCAAAATGCATAACCTGTCGATGTCGGCACAGTACGACAACAACCGCTTTATGCAAGACCAGTATTATACGCAGTACGAGACGGACAAGCCCGACGAGAAGCAGGTGCAGAACCAATACTCGGATATGCGCAACCAGTCGTTGCAACTCAAGGCGGACTATGAGTACAAGATCTCGTCGGATATGCGTCTGAGTGCAGGTTTTCAGACTACTCTCGGATGGCGTAATTCCAATTCCGATGCATGGGACGGTGAGGGTAAACTGGCTGTGAATCATCTGGAGAATTATTTCAACAACTTCAGCAACAACGAGCAGACGTACGCTCTGTATACGACGTATGGCTATACCGTTGCCCAGCGTCTGTCCGTGATGGCGGGTGTGCGTGCGGAGATCTTCCATCGTGACCTGAATACCGAGTATTACGATGCTCCGGGCAGTTTGACAAAACTCCATTCGGATACTACTTATTTCCAACTCTATCCGTCCATCTTCGTGAGCTACGATTTCGGCAACGGACATGAGTTGCAACTCAACTATACGCGTCGTGTAGAGCGTCCGCGAGGCAGACAAATCAACCCCCGCATGGATTTCTCTGACTCGACGAATATCAGTTTCGGTAACCCGTCGCTGCTTCCGTCTTATTCCTCCAGCGTAGAACTGAACTACCTGAAGAACTGGGACAGGCATGTGCTGTCGGCAGGTTTCTTCTGGCGCTTCCGTGAGGGTGTGATTCAGAATATCAAGTTCATGGACGAAGGAACGATGAAGAACACGTTTGTGAACTTCAAGACGCGTCATGAGGTAGGTTTGGAACTGGTAGCCAAAAACAAGCTGTTCGGTGAGATAATCAACCTCACCACATCCGTACAGATGTACTACAACGGTTCGGCGGGAGGAACATTCACATCAAACCTGTATGGTGATGAATTCACCGTGGTTATACCCAAGCGCGATGTGTTTGCAGCCAATGTGAGCGTGAATGCGCAGTTCATGTTCACCAAGACGTTCTCAGGTTCGCTGTCAGGCAGGTATCGTTCGCCACATGTGCTGGCACAAGGAATGACCACCCATTCCTATTCGATAGATGCCGGGTTGAGGAAGACCTTCTTTGACAAGAGTCTGGTTCTTGCACTCAATGTAAGGGATATCTTCAATTCCCGCGCCCGTCGCAATACGTCCTATGGCGACGGCTTCTGGCAGTACCAGGAGAACCAGTGGAACAGTCGTTCGATTAGTTTGAACATTACATACAATTTCGGTAATCAGCAGGCGAAGAAGAAGCAGTCTGGCCGTTCGGGTGACGTAGGCGGCGATGATGATATGGGCGGCGGAGATGAATAAAACTATAGTTAAATATCTGTTAGGGTGTTTGTTGCTGTCCGTTAGTTCTCAAGGTTTGTTGGCCCAGGCTACGCGTACGGCGGGAATGAATAATCCCTATTACGACGAAAAACGTGTTCATCTCGGTTTTGCGCTGGGCGTGAATCTGATGGGCTATGGCGTTACGGAGTCGCTTGTGCCGCAGAACGGTGAGATCTACCACGCGCGTGTGAGCAATCTGTTGCCGGGCTTCTCTGTAGGTTTTATTACGGATATACGTCTTGCCAAGTATCTTAGTCTGCGTGTTACGCCTACCTTGCAGTTCACTTCCCGTACAATCACGTTCAAGAACGAGAGCGGAGCACCGTTCCCTTACGGTCGTCCGCCTGAGCAGAGCGTGCTTTCCCTGCCTATAGAACTGCCTATCACGCTCAAATGGACTGCTTTGCGCGAAGGCAACTATCGTCCGTACGTGACGGGCGGTATGGGTATCAGTTGGGATTTTACCAACGACAAGGAGCGGGCACTGCTGCATAAGCAGTTTGACTATTTCATGACCGTAGGACTGGGCTGTGATTTCTATCTGTCATGGTTCAAACTATGTCCCGAGATTCGCTATCAGCTGGGCTTCAATAATATGCTTGTGCCGGTTAGCGAACGTCCTGAATTGTCCGAGCCGGACTATTTCTACACGAACGCTCTGTCGCATCTCAGGAATCAGGCTATTATCATTATCTTTAACTTCGAGTAGATGAGACGCGTAGCATTTTGGATGGTTGTTGCAGCCTGCTGTGTGCTGGCGCTGCCTTCGTGCAGACAGGAGCAGGTAAGTTATGATCCGTCGCTACGTTTGTCTCTATCAACCGATTCGCTTGATTTCGGTATCGTCTTTACCGGCTATGGCACGAGCACTCGCCGCGTTGTGCTGCGTAATACGAATCAGAATGCGCTGACTATCGACCGCGTTTCGCTACGTGACGGACAGTTCTTCCATGTAAGTGTGGATGGCGAGGCGGATGCCTCACGCTGGCAACAACTGACGATACGCGGCGGGGATAGTGCGTTCATCTTCGTCCGTGCGTTTATCGACCCGCTGCAGCAGAATAATCCCCTTCTCGTGGAGGATGAACTGCTCTTCCGCTACAATGGCAATACCACAACGCTGCGCCTCTCCGCCATAGGGCAAGACGTGACGCTACTCAAGAAGTGGGAGTACCTTGCTGATCAGCATCTTACAGCCGACAAACCCTATCTGGTGCAAGATACGCTGCTGTTCCGCAAGAACCTGACTATCGATGCGGGTGCAGTGTTCTACATGATGAACAATGCTGCTATCATTACCTTGGGCGATGTGACGGCTAATGGGACAAAAGAAGCGCCTGTTGTGTTCCGCGGTGCACGAACGGATAACCTGTTCGATTCGGTGCCATACGCGTTTGCTTCCGGTCAGTGGCAAGGCATCTATCTGCTACAGGATGCGCAGAAAGCGGCAAACACATATACTTTCCGTTACACGGATATCCTGAGCGGTAATGTAGGATTGTTCAGTCAGGCAGATGTGGCGGCTACGCTGCCGACGCTCGTGATGGACGGTTGCCGTATTCACAATATGGCGGTGTATGGAGTGGTTTGCATCAATACCGATGCCGCTATTACGAATAGCGAGATTTCTTGTTGTGCCTCGTATGGCGTCTATCTGCAAGGCGGAACGCACACGCTGGTACATAATACCATTGCCGCCTATTTCGGCTATCCGTATACCAATCTGAATATACATAGCACGGGGCGCGAGGATGTAGCAGCGGTGTATATCAACAACCTGAGCAAATCATCGGCTCCGATGCAGAGTTTTCTGTACAATAACATTATTACCGGTGCGCGTAGCCAGTGCCTGGTACTTGCAGCTCCGCTGCCTGATGTCTATCGCGGAGTTTTCAGGGGCAACTACCTCAGGGCGGATACTTTCCGTCTGCCGCAGTTTGAGCAGAACGCTTATGCCGGAGATGAGGATACCATGTTTGTCAACAACCATTATCTGTACAGGGAGTACCGGTATTACGATTTTCATCTTGACTCGCTTTCGCCGGCTATAGGCATAGCTGACGCGGATGTTGCGGCAGCGTATCCCTACGACCGCGACAGCATAAGCCGTACATCCTCTCCGGATGCCGGCTGTTATCAGCATCAATAAAGAATAAAGCTTAGAACAATGTTCCCATCGATGATGGGGACGAGAACGGTGTGCGGTGCAGATGCTTGTACGCCAGTTCGGTTACTTCGCGTCCGCGTGGAGTGCGCTTGATGAAGCCTTCCTTGATCAGGTACGGTTCGTACACATCTTCTATCGTACCGGCATCTTCGCCCATAGCTGTGGCGATGGTGTTCAGTCCGACCGGTCCGCCCTTGAACTTGTCGATGATCGTTGTGAGCAGCTTGTTGTCAATCTCGTCCAAACCGAAGGTGTCGATGTTCAGCGCTTCGAGGGCATATTGTGCGATATCGAGGTCAATAGATCCGTCGCCTTTCACTTGTGCAAAGTCACGCACACGGCGCAACAAGGCGTTGGCTATACGCGGCGTACCACGGCTGCGGCGGGCTATCTCGCCGGCGGCATGGCTGTCGATCTGTACGTTCAGCAGGTTGGCGCTGCGAGCCACGATGGCCGAAAGGATGTCGGCATCGTAGTATTCGAGGTGGCAGTTGATGCCAAAGCGTGCACGTAGCGGTGATGTAAGCAAACCCGAGCGGGTGGTGGCACCAATCAAGGTGAAGCGGTTGAGGTCGATCTGTATGGTGCGTGCCGACGGACCTTTGTCGATCATGATGTCGATGCGGTAATCCTCCATCGCGGAATAGAGATATTCCTCTACCACGGGTGAGAGGCGGTGTATCTCGTCAATGAAAAGCACGTCGTTCGGTTCGAGAGAGGTGAGCAGTCCTGCCAAGTCGCCCGGCTTGTCGAGTACAGGTCCTGAGGTTACTTTGAAGCCTACTCCCAACTCGTTGGCGATGATGTTGCTCAGCGTAGTCTTACCCAATCCCGGAGGACCGAAGAGCAGCACATGGTCGAGACTCTCGTGGCGCAACTTGGCGGCCTCGACAAAGATCTTGAGGTTGCTTACAATCTTCGTCTGTCCGGCAAAGTCGGCAAAGGTTAAAGGGCGCAGGGCGTTATCCTGTTCCTTATCGTTCATCTGCTGACGGATGTCAAAATCACTCATGTGTTGCTTGTTTGAATGTCGTTTCCAAATTATCGATTTCTGCCAGAGGCTTGTCCAGTCGTATCTGTCCGTGGGCAAGGATGATTACGCGGCTGCAGATGGCTTTTACCTCCTGGAGGATGTGGGTGGAAAGTATCACGGTGTGATGCTTGCCCAGGTCGCGTATCAGCGCGCGTATATCCTCCAGTTGGTTGGGGTCCAGTCCTGTAGTAGGTTCGTCCAGGATGAGTACCTCGGGGTCGCCCGTCATGGCGGCTGCCAATCCTACGCGCTGCTTGTAGCCTTTGCTCAGTTCGCGGATGCGCTTGTCGGCTTCGGGTGTCAGTCCGACGCGGTCAATCAGACTATTGACGATTGACGATTGACAACCTCGCAGCCGTGCTATGAAGAGCAGGTACTCGCGCACGTACATGTCGGCATATAGCGGATTGAGTTCGGGCAGGTAGCCGATGTGCCGGTGCACTTTGTCCGGTTCGCGTAGCACGTCTACGCCGCATATCTCTACGCGTGACTGATGTCCGTCGGTGGCCGGTGAGGCTTTCCACAACCCCGTGAGAATCTTCATAAGCGTGGATTTGCCTGCCCCGTTCGGGCCAAGCAACCCGACCACCTCACCCTCGGCGATGTGCAAACTCACATCGCCGAGGATAGTGGCTTTTCCAAAACGCTTATAAAGATGCTCAACTGAAATCATCTAATCTGATTGATTTCTTTAGTTTTGAATTTTTCTTGAGCAGATTTTGTTTTTCCTGTGAGGGAGTTATGGCGACCATAATGATCGAACAGAAGACCAAAAGATGCCAAGAAAAAACAAAACTACAACCAGCGTACATAGCAGAAGTCCATCCTATGCGGCAGTAGATCGTTCTTTGGGAACATTCTGACGCCGAACTTCAGAGCGCCTGCATAGTTAGCGAGATAGGTAGTCTCGAAGTGGAGGATAGTACCTACCGCTTTCTTGAGGTCGAACTCCTGAACGTGGTACAGTTTGTCGTTGTTGTGCAGCGACGAGCGCGTTACTACCAGCTCTACGCCGATACCCTTGTCAGCCAGACCTTTGGTGTCGAGAATGACGTCAAGCTTGTACTGCTCACCTACCATCACATTGCCGTTCAGTACCTCATCCACATTGCTGCTTACGAGGCTGATCTCGTCCCAGTGGGCAACCATGTTCTCTTTCCATGCAGCAATCTGCTTAGCCAGCTCGTAGCCGTTGGCGCTGAGCGTAGCGTGGCGTTTGGCGAGTTTGCAGTAGAAGCGGTCGAAATAGTCGTCCATCATTCGTTTGGTGGTGAAGCGCGGGGTGATCTCGGTTACGCTCTTCTTGATGGTCTGCACCCAAGCAGGCGAGTAGCCTTGTGCGTTGCGAGCGTAGTACATCGGGATGATTTCGCTCTCGAGCATCTGATAGATGGTAGCTGCGTCGAGCTGATCCTGGTGAGCCTGGTTCTCGTAGGTACGTTTCTCGGTGAGTGCCCAACCTGCGCCGGGTACATAACCCTCGTACCACCAGCCGTCCAGCACGGAGAAGTTCAATACGCCGTTCATCTGTGCTTTCTCGCCGGATGTACCGGAAGCCTCGAGCGGACGGGTAGGCGTGTTCAGCCAGATGTCCACACCGGAGATCAGACGTTTGGCGAGGTCCATATCGTAGTTCTCAAGGAAGATGATCTTACCGAGGAACTGCGGCATACGGCTTACTTCGATGATATGCTTGATCAGTCCTTGACCTGCTCCGTCAGCAGGGTGAGCCTTACCGGTGAACAGGAACTGAACGGGATAGTTCGGGTTGTTAACCAGACGCTCCAGACGCTCCAGGTCGGTGAAGAGCAGGTGAGCACGTTTGTAGGTGGCGAAACGGCGACCGAAACCGATGATCAGGGTCTGCGGATTCATCTCGTTCAGTGCGCGTACGATACGAGCGGGATCGCCTTGCGACTTCATCCAGTCTTCCTGGAATTTCTCCTTGATATACAAGATCAGACGGTTCTTCAGGTGCATCCTGGTGTTCCATATCATCTGGTCGGGTATATCTTTGTACTCTTTCCACATATCCAGGTTCGACTGGTCGCCCCAGAAGGCTTTCGGGAAGTTCTGTTTGTACACTTTCTTCCACTCGGAAGCAGCCCAAGTAGGCATGTGTACGCCGTTGGTGACGTAACCTACGTGGAGCTCTTCGGGGAAGTAGCCTTGCCAAACGGGCGAGAACATCTTCTTGCTCACTTCGCCGTGGAGCCACGATACACCGTTGGCCTCCTGGCAGGTGTTCAGGGCGAATACCGACATCGAGAACTTCTCGTTGTTGTCGTCCGGATTAGCGCGACCCATACCGATGAGGTCATGCCAGTCGATGCCGAGCTTCTCGGCGTAGGGGTGCATATACTTGTAGAACAGACCTTCCTCGAAGTAGTCGTGACCTGCGGGCACCGGCGTGTGGCAGGTGTACAATCCGCTGGCGCGAACCACCTCCAGAGCTTGCTGGAAGTTCAGTCCCTCGGCTACGAGGTCCACCATTCGCTGCAAGCCCATGAGGGCAGCGTGGCCTTCGTTGCAGTGGTAAACGTCCTTCTTGATGCCCAGTTTGTTCAGAGCAAGTACGCCACCGATACCAAGGAGAATCTCCTGTTTAATACGGTTCTCCCAGTCACCGCCATAGAGCTGGTGAGTGATCTGACGGTCCCATTCGCTGTTCATGTCGTTGTCGGTATCGAGCAGGTAGAGTTGGATACGTCCTACGTTCACTTTCCACAGATAAGCGTGTACGAAGCGGTCGGGGTAGGGCACGTCAATCACCATCGGGCTGCCGTCGGCGTTACGTACTTGGGTGATAGGCAGGTTGTTGAAGTTCTGCGCCTCGTAGTTGGCAATCTGCTGTCCTTCGGGCGAGAGGGTCTGTGTGAAGTAGCCAAAGCGATAGAGGAAACCGATGGCGGTCATGTCGACGTTGCTGTCAGAAGCCTCTTTCAGGTAGTCACCTGCGAGGATACCCAGACCACCCGAGTAGATCTTCAGTACGCTGGACAGGCCATACTCCATCGAGAAATATGCCACCGACGGACGATCGCTGTGAGGAATGCTCATGTACTCCTTGAACTCGTCGTAGATCTGGTCAAGCTGAGCCATGAACACTTTGTCCTTGCTCAGTTCGAGCAGACGGTCGTAACCTAACATGTTGAGAAGCAACACGGGGTTCGACTGGGCTTGATGCCACGTCTTGTTGTCAATCTGACGGAAGAGGTTCTTCGCGTCGCTGTTCCAAACCCACCAGAGGTTGTACGCCAGTTCGCGTAACTTGTTCAGGTTCTGCGGCAGATGAGCCTGTACAGTCACTTCTTTCCATACCATCGGGCTGGAGTTACTTACTTTTACTTGCATAGATGTATTGTTTTTAGTTATGAATTTTCCGTGTTTCGGGTTATGAATGTCGAAATCTGCTTTTGTGCGGGATGCTTAAAAGAGAGCACGCTCGCAAAAAACGTACAAAGATACGAAAAAAAATCCGTATTTGCAAGTAATTTGCGAAAAAAAAGTAAATATACGCAAAAAAATCGACAGCCTTCTTGCAGATATGAGATTTTTTTCGTATCTTTGCATAGAATTTATAAATTGGATAGCTATGAAACCAAAGACTCTGTTTGCGTGTTTTGTTTTCTTGTTGTGCAGCGCGGTTGTGCTGGCGGAGAATGAATTGCCGGACTCCACTGCGAACACCAGCGGAATTCATTTGTCCGAAGAGTTCAGCAAGCATTTTGTGCTGCCCGATGCGTATGTTATGAATACGTTCAGTTTTGATGTGTCCTACACCGTTTATGCGAACAAAACAGGTCGCGTAACCGACCTTAAGTACACTTCAAGTATTACCAAACGCACATCTAATGATGCGTTGCGTCCCGATTTTTCTCATACTCCCCAATCGCTGATCACCCGCGGGCTGTCGCCTGCTATCATCAATTGGTTTACAGCAAACGGCGATCTGCTGCTGCAAACGGTCAGCGAGTTTGACTTTGAGGACAGCATACTGATGGAAGCGCAGGTATATTATTCACCTATTCTGTATGCGCAGTCGGGCGACACCTTGTTTTGCACGGGCGAATTAGAAAACGAATATTTGTGCAATGGCGAGCAGGCCGGCATGTTCTACCAGTACTATGTTCGCAATCGCCGCAATACGCCCTATTATGCGCTGGTCAGGCGGCACAAAAACAATGTTACGCTCCGGATTCATGATAGCGAAACGGGTAAACTGTTCAATATAGTCAATTATCACATCGCGAGTGCCGATCTTGTGACGAAGACGGGCAATCAGATATACTTTGGAGAAGACGGCAAGACCATCCGCATCATTCAGGCATGGAAAGACAATCAGCTTCAGTCGGCAGAGACTTATAATAGCGACAACCATGTGGAGGCGCGGTACGAATTTCAGTATATCACGTGGTATCCGAAGCTCAAGAAAAAGGAAGTGTTGTACCCTAACGGAAGCGTTAAGCTGCGCGCCGAATATGAGAAAGACGATGTGACCGTAACGGCGTTCAACGAAGACGGCAGTCCTGCCAAATATACACCGGCAAAAGATGTTGAGAAGACCATCAAGGCATATTTCAAAAAGAACTTCAGCGTGCCTGCCATCGGCTACGAGAACTCGGGTATCAACTATCTCGTTCTGAAACTAAACATCGACTGCGCAATAGACGAGAATGGTACCATCCTCCTTACCGGTCCGAGCGTTCCGCGCGCTGACTGGTCCTACAACTACCAGTCGAAAGTTATCCAGTCGGGACAGATTGACCATGTGATTATGCGTGAGTACAGTCCGTACTACCGGGAGTTCTGGCAAACGCTGAAAGAACAATCGCTGCAATGCACGCCGGCTAAGTTCAACGGCACTCCTGTCGCCTCGAAAGCCACTATCCGCCTCGTGCATGATTTTACGCCGAAGTATACCACCAAGCCCAAACCAGTCGAAACGCCGATGGATAGTGCTCCGCTGCCGCCGGACAGCATCATCCAACATGATGGTGATGAGCCCTTATTCATCGTAGTGGAACAAATGCCGGAGTTCCCCGGAGGAAAAGAGGCTTTGTTCAGATTCCTGAACGAGAATGTCAAGTACCCTGCTGTTGCGGTAGCAAACGGCATCCAAGGTCGCGTTATTTGTCAGTTTGTAGTGGAAAAAGACGGCACGATTACCGATGTGGTTGTTGTGAAGTCCGGCGGTGATGCCTCGATTGACAAGGAAGCTGTGCGCGTACTAAAGTCGATGCCTAAATGGAAACCCGGTAAGCAGAAAGGCCAACCGGTGCGCGTGAAATATACCGTTCCGGTATCGTTCAAATTGTAAATTTCTTCGTTCCGCGGAAACAAAAATGCAAAATTATTTGCATATATCAGATTTTTTTTGTAACTTTGCAGACGAAATTAATAACACATGGCCCGCCCGATTAAAGAAATACCTATTCTTTTTGGTGAGGAAGCACGCCGCTTTTGAGATGCGAATGCTCAATAACGCAGCACAAAGATATTGACAAAGTCAAAAAGGGAAAGTAATTATGATTCTGTACTTGCATAGTATTCAAGATATATCCGTTCAGTATGAGACGGGCGATTTGCCCGTGCTGGTACTATGTTCGGATGGACAGCAGTATATTTGCAAGTATATGCGTCCGAATGCTACCATTGCATACAAGTTGGCTTGCGAATTTATGGGGGCATTGTTTGCCGATGCATGGCGAATCAATACACCTCCGTTTTCTATCATACAAATCAAGCCGGCACATTGGGCGTCAATCAGCACACCACACAGTTACTCCGCGCCGGCAATCGGATTCAGGAAAATTGACGGAGTGATTGATATTACGCCCACAACTTATCAACAGGTTAAAGTTGGGAAACAAGCACTATATCAATTGCTGAAGATTGCACTGTTTGACTTTTGGATAGCTAATGAAGACCGCACGTACAATAATGCAAATCTGCTTTACCAATTAGAAACTAATACTATCATTTCGATTGACTATGGCGGAATATTGAATAATGTGTCGTTTGATTACCCGCTAACGCAACTCACTGAAACGGATAGTATCCTTTGCGCTGATATATTTGCTCATATTTCATGCCACGTTACGAATGAGCAGCTGAAAGATGCTGTAAGTCACTTGCAAAAAGACTATCAAAGATGCTTGATACGCGCTAAAGAACAAACGCTGCAGTTGGCAAATATTCCTAAAGAATGGAATGTGCCAATCACCAAGATTCAGGCGAAAGCCAATGAGTTATTCTCAGATAAATGGATAGAAGACACATGGACAAATTTTGTTGAATGTTTAAAACAAAACAGCAATTATGGAAGATAATTTACAATATAGTATCATTTACGCCGACATTCGTCCGGAGATCAAAGAACGGCTGAGTCTTGGCGTACTATGGATTGATCAGGACAAAGTTAAGATGCTGTACTCCCGAAAGAAACTGGGAATACTCAAGCAGTTGTACAAGCCGAAAGAGTATAAGGCTATCTCTTCTATTGTTCGTCGTGACTTGCGGCAGATAGAATCCGTAGAGATGCTCAAATACCTGACGCGCTATTCGAACAACCTTATCTCTTTCTCTCCGATTCAGAGCATTGACAAAACGCAAACAGCAATTAACGGAGAGTGGCTGTATAAGAATTACGTATATAACGTATAATAGAATAACATCCCCGCTTGCTCAAAGTGGAGTCCCCGACACGACTTGTCGTGATGGGGAAAGCGAAGGCGTCGGTCGCTTTAATGAGCGCATAGCGGTCAGTCCGTGCGACCCGATTGCCGAACGCGCGCGTCGCTCCCGACGACGCTAATATCGGGAAAGACATAACATACATAAGCATTTGCTTTATTAAGGAACCATTCAAACTATTCCTTATTCTACAGCTAAACGTATTGAGAGAGGACGCTGCGCTATAGGCTACCGGCGGAAGTATATCTTAATGAAGATGCGGAGGAGGAAGAGGATGACAAAGAGGATGGATGCACCGAGGGAGTACCAAGCCCAGGAAGGGACATAACGTTCGGGAGGAAGTTGTACAAGCACCTCTTTGTCCTTATAGACGATGTGCTCTTTGTCCTTATAGATGGTATCTTTTACGAGCACTATGCTGTCCTTAATCTGAATGTGCCAATGATCGATGCGGATGGTATCACCTTTCTCGCGTATGATGACACTATCGCGTATGTACTGCCGCAAGCGCTCGAAGTTATGACTTATGGCAGCACTATCGCTGCGCGTGACGGAAATGCTGTCATTGCGCGGGATGCTCGTCGTTGCTTGCTGCGTCTTGCAGGCGTTCAGCAGGCAGGCGGCGACCAGCAGCGCGATAATGCAGAGCAGCGCTTTTGCCGCCTTAACAGCAGTCGATGATACGGATGGTGTGCGTCTCTTTTTCATGATTGTGGAAGATTTGCAGCAGGTCGGTCATAGCCGCCTTGCTTTGGGTGATGTAGTCGCTAAAACGCTCGCGTCCTACGAGGATGCAGCCTTGCGTATGTTCGGGGTAGTTGCCCGAATGGATGCGGATACCCGTTCGTCCGGGCACGTTCAGCACCTCGGGCAGCAAGCATTTGAATCGCGGTGACCATGAGATGCGCATCTGATACGTACCAGCCGGAATGCAGTTGGACGGCTCTAAGGTGTGGAAGCACTGACGCTCATCCACGCACATCACGCCCAGTACTCGGTCGCTCGTTTGTAGGTATCTATGCAGATCAATCGTCATTTGCTCTTGTATTTGTAGTCGATACCCATGACCGTACCGGCGAACGTCAGTATCTCGCCAAACGCTGCGAGTACGGTGGGATGTATCTCGCCTGTAGGCTTGACGATGAACGACGCCATGATAAGCGCACATCCGAAGATGGTAATCACGACCGCGAGGATCAGTTGGACGTATGTAGGCGAATTATTCATAAATTACGAATTACGAATTACGAATTAAAAATTACGAATTACGAATTAAAAATTACGAATTACGAATTAAAAATTACGAATTACGAATTACGAATTAAAAATTACGAATTACGAATTACGAATTACGAATTACGAATTACGAATTAAAAATTACGAATTACGAATTAAACAGGTAGCGTGCAGAGCGCTTGATAGAGGGCGAAAGGGGTAACGAGTAAAAACAACTTTTGTCGAGGCTTTGCGCCCATGTAAGGAACTCGGACGCCTCTTCATCGGTGAGATAGGGTTCGCCATTAAGGCGCTTTCGCTCGGACTGGTTGATGTCACGTTGTGAACGCTTGCGCATCCATCGGTGCAGCATTGTGACAAATCGCGAGAGCGTTACGGGATAGCCGGTGCGCTGCTGTAACTGGGCGATGAGCTGCGGGATAGTAGTCATAAGGTTAGACAAAAACCTATAAAACCCCTCAGCCGTTTGTTGCCCCTACGGGCTTGTTGCTTAACCGTATAAGCCTCTCATACAAGCCAGCTTGACGAGAGACCTATACGTTCAAGCCACACTCTGCGAGTAACAAACGCCTTCGGAAAGAAACCTAAAAAACAAGTAGGTTACTTCCGATTAGCCCTGCGACTCGTCGTAGGCCTCACCGCACACCTGCCACAGGTAGGCCTTGAAGGTCTTGCGACCACCCGGCTGATCTTTCTGCGCCTTGAAGGCAGCATAGTCGGTCTGGTAGGTGCTCATGTTTTTGGCACGAGCAGCTACGGCACGACTGACAGCCGTGAAACGAGCGCGGAGAGCCAGTTCGTCCGCCGTGACGGGCGTGTGGCGGGTGATGTTCTCCAAGTTGCGCAAATAGATGCGCGAGCACTCGGTGCTGGTGGTGGGCGCCTTACGGTGAGTAGCCAGGACCATCTTCTGGTCAGCCGCGTGGGGCGACTTTTTGTTGATCTTGGTCATAGCACCGCTAACGGTTTTGATAGCGTCAGCATAAACAACTACTGCCATAGTAATTCGGCTTTGTTTAGTCAGTCGGGGTTCGCGGGAATACCCGCGAGAACAGGACCTTCCTCGTGCCGTACGAGGGGTTTAGTATGTCAAAGAACGCTGCTACCTCATTTTCACCCACCGGCAGCGCAGTGGGGTTTGTCGATCACTCCCGTTAAAGGACCGTTAATGACTCGATAATGCCTCGATAATGACTCGATAATCCTCGTTGTTCGGGTCTAAAGGCTGGTCGGTTTTCTTGTTGTTTCTTCGGGCGTATTGCTTGCCGTTTCGATTGTAAAACACCACGTTACCAATCTTACCTTTGATAGCTTTAACGCCAAATGGGAGTACTACATTCATATTGCTTTCGATTATGGCTGAATTGAAAAACGATGCAAAGGTACAAAAAAAAACGGAAACCTGCAAATTTTAGGCTTCCGTTTCGTAATAAATCTTAAAATGGCACGGATTTAACGGAGGGGACTTGAATGGCATTCAAGATAATTAACGACGCTTAGAATTATAAGCAGCTTGATTTTTCTTGCGCCTTTTTTCGAACATTTTTGCATAAATTCTTGCAAATGTCAGATTTTTTTCGTAACTTTGTACCCGATTATGCTACAATCATCAACAACAACCAATGACAAACACCCTTTCTACATATTGTAAGTTGCTCGTTGTCAACCGAATAGGGGGGGGGCGAGCCGACGCAACAAGCCGTTCGCACAACGCCTACGCATCGCGCGTAGATGATGGTTGTTGTATCATTTCTAAACATATTTGTCTTATAGCCGGTGCGCTGCTCTGCGCGCTGCTATTTTTTTCGTCGTGCCATCGTGGCGCGACGGTCTGCGGTGTGCCCTACGAGGGCTGCACCCCGTGGCAGCTTGCTGCCGCTATCCATGACGATAGCGACGGCTCTTTCGTGCCCGTCAGCGTCAACGAATATTCCGACAAAGCCTATATCTCGGGCTACTTTCTCCCCGATGAGACTCCTGCTCATATCGTCTGCGATGTGCGAGATGGGGAAGTTACGCACGCAATTTTGTATAATTCTATAGTTGATAACGAATAATTACTATGGCACAAACCATTGATCCCATGTGGGACGACAAACCTATTGACGTGTCGTCAGAGGTTAATTTTATTTGGTCTATCGCCAATCGTTTGCGTGGTCCGTATAAAAGTGAAAACTACAAGGATGTAATTATCCCCATGACGATTCTCCGTCGCTTTGAGTGCGCACTTGCACCCAAAAAGAAACAGGTGGTGGAGCAATATCAAAAGAATCCCAATTTCCCGGAAAAAGCAATGCAGAAGTTATCGGGCTATCAGTTCTATAACACCTCACGCTTTGACCTTGCCGAACTGTGTAACGACCCGGCAAATATCGTAGCAAACATGAATGCTTACATTGAGGCGTTCTCGCAAAACGTGCAAGATATATTCAAAGATCTGGAGTTTGCAAACGAGATTGCCAAGATGGATAAACACAATCGTCTGTATTCAGTAGTAAAGGCATTTTCGGAACTCGACCTTGACCCGAAGACGATCGACGGGATGAAAATGGGATATATCTTTGAGGAACTGATTCGCAAGTTTTCAGAGAACGCTGATGCCGGTGACCACTATACAGGTCGTGATATAATCAAGACGATGGTTTCTATCCTACTCTCCGAGGGTAGCGAGGATGTGCTTCAGCCCGGGCGTGAGATAACTATCCTTGACCAAGCGTGCGGCACAGGTGGCATGCTATCCACCTCGTACAACTTCATCAAGCGTTTTAATCCCGATGCCAATATCCGCCTATTCGGGCATGAGATCAATGATAAGTCATATGCGATGTGCCTTGCTGAGATGCTTATTAAGGGTCAAGACATTACGAACATACGCCTGCAAGATACGATGAAAGCGGATGCATTCCCTGATACGCACATGCGGTTTGTGATTGAGAATCCACCATTTGGCCAAGCGTGGGGCGGTAAAGATGCCGGCACAGGAGTTGAAGATGCGGTACTGGACGAGCACAAGAAAGGTTTCTCCGGTCGTTGGGGAGCAGGGCTACCAAGTACAGGAGATATGCAGATGCTGTTCTTACAATCAGCAATTGACAAACTGCGTCGCGATAACGGGCGAGCAGCTATTATCGAAGATGGCTCACCGTTATTTGTCGGTGGCACCTCATCCGGTGAGAGTCAGATACGCAGGTGGCTGCTGGAGGAAGACCGCATAGAGGCTATCATTGCCCTGCCTACAGATTTGTTCTACAATACGGGCATAGCTACGTATATATGGGTTCTCTCCATGAACAAACGCCCGGAGCGCAAAGGCAAGATACAATTGATAGATGCCACCGGTCTATGCCACAAACTGCGTAAGCCGTTGGGTATGAAGAAGAACGAGATAGGAGCAGAGGAGCGCAAAGCAATTACCGATTTGTATGTGAACTTCGCGGAGAATGACCTATGCAAGATTTATCCGAATACGGAGTTCATCTATCGCGAGTACGCCGTTATGCAACCGCTACAGCGTAGTTACGCAATCAACGATGAGCGCATAGAGAATCTGCTTCTGTCTGATGCGCTTAACTCGCTGTACGATGCTGCCAAGATTGCAGAGGTTGAGGAGAAAGAAGATCCTACGGATAAGGAAATCAAGAAAGTCGAGGAGTATAAAGCTAACGAGCCTAAATACATCAAGATTTTAGCTGCTTTACGCAAAGCTGCATCGGATGAGATCTATCTGTCACAGGCTGCTTTTGAGCCTGTACTGCAAAAGGTGTTAGAGGGCTTTGTAACGCCAAAAGATAAACTGTTTGACTCTATCGTTGAGGGACTTTCTGCGATGGATAAGAATGCCGAGATACATCGCGACAAGAAGGGCGAGATCATATACGATAAGGATACCAAGGACATCGAGATTGTTCGCTTTGATGAGGACATCGACACCTATATGCAGCGAGAGGTACTGCCGCATATACCCGATGCAAAAGCGTTCTTTGAAGAAGATTTGTCTAAGAAGAAACCGATTATCAAGACAGGTGCAGAGATACCATTCACACGCTATTTCTACAAGTACCAGAAACCCACCGACAGCAAGGAACTGAAAGAGCAGTTCATCGAACTGGAGAAATCCATCGCAACCCGTATCGCTAATATCTTTGACTAATGACAAGAGAAATGAAAAATAGTGGCATCTCATGGGTTGGGGACATCCCAAGCACTTGGGACGAACATCAGCTTGGGATGTATTTTTCCGAAAGAATCCATCCTAACAGTTTGAACGAAGAAACGAATCTTCTTTCTCTGAGTTATGGTAAAATCGTTAGGAAAAATATAAATTCCGTAGGTGGTCTTTTGCCTGCTTCTTATGCTGGCTATAATATCATTGAAGCCAACGATATTGTGATAAGACCGACCGATTTACAGAATGACAAAAAAAGTTTGCGCACGGGTTTATCAAAAGAACATGGTATCGTTACATCTGCCTATATAACGCTGAAGCCTAACAAAGATACATATTCTCCATATTTTCACTATTTGCTACATAGCTATGACATAGCCAAGGCTTTCTACAATATGGGAAACGGTGTTCGGCAAGGTATGAATTATTCCGAACTCAAAAAGCTGCTTTTAATAGAGCCTCCTCTTGCAGAGCAACGTGCTATCACAGCTTTCTTGGATACTAAGTGCGCGGAGATTGATGGACTGCTTGCAGACTTAGACGCAGAGATAAAAACACTCACAGAATATAAGAAATCCATCATCGCCGAAACTGTCACCAAAGGTCTCAACCCCAATGCAAAAATGAAACATTCGGGCATTCCGTGGGCTAACACAATTCCAGCACATTGGGCTATACAAAGAGGCAAGTACACTTTCAAATTACTGCAACGTCCGGTCAAAGAAGATGATGGCGTCATAACCTGTTTCCGCGATGGAGAAGTGACCCTACGTAGTAATCGACGAGAGGATGGTTTTACGATGTCTGCTAAAGAATATGGCTATCAAGGAATAGAGCCGGGCGATTTGGTAGTACATGGTATGGATGGTTTTGCCGGCTCAATTGGTATTTCTGATTCACGAGGAAAAGGAACACCTGTGTTAAATGTTCTTGATTCCGGCCAAAACAAGCGGTACTTAATGTATTATCTCCGTAATATGGCGTACGGCGATGTGTTCCTCGCTTTGTCAACAGGAATACGTGTACGTTCTTGTGATTTGAGTTGGAAGAAATTGGGAGAAATAAGAATTGTATTACCTCCCATTGAGGAACAAGAAGCAATAGCGAATTATTTGGACGAGAAATGCGCAGCCATTGAGCAATTCATTTCGGACAAATTGACGCAGATAGAAACCTTGAAGGCTTATAAGTCTTCGCTAATATATGAGTATGTAACCGGAAAAAAACAAGTGATATCATGAACACCATACTATCAGAAAAAGAGTACCAAGCATACATCAAGCAACGCTTGATAGAAAATAACTATCGTTCGCGTATAGCCGACAACTATAATCGTCGCTACGCGATGGATCCTGAGATGCTGTTTGAGTTTCTGGAAAGTACGCAGCCTAAAAAGATGGCTAAGCTCAAAGGAGCATTAAAGGAGAACTACCGTGAGTCACTGCTTGAGTATCTTAACTTGGAGATTTGCAAGCCTTCACGTTCGCTGATAGATGTGCTCAAGCACGGGATAGAGATTTCCAACGTACACCTTGATCTGTTGTACATGAAGCCAGCCACCTCGTTCAACGAGAAGCTTATGGAGAAAGCCAACAAGAACATTTTCTCCGTTATGGAAGAGGTATGGGCTTCGGATAAGGAGCGGATAGACATTGTTATCTTCCTCAACGGCTTGGCAATCATCTCTATTGAACTCAAATGCAATCAAGCCGGTCAGAACTACACGCACGCTATCCATCAGTATCGCGCTGACCGCAATCCTAAAACGCGTTTGTTCCTGAAGAAAGCCGGTTGCCTCGTTAACTTCACGATGGACTTAGAGGAAGTATATATGACTACCGAGCTTCGCGGGTTGGAGACATATTTCTTGCCGTTCAATATAGGTCGTGGCGAGGGGATCAACACAGGCAAGGGCAATCCTTTGCCCAATGGTGACTACTCGGTGGCATACATGTGGAAAGACATTCTTACCAAAGATACGCTCTATGACCTGATAGGAAAGTTTGTCTTTGTGGAAAAAGAGGAAAAGAAAGACCGTCTAACCGGCAAGAAAACCATCGTTGAACATTCAATCTTCCCTCGCTACCACCAACTACGAACCATCCGCAATCTGGTACAGGATTTACTCGACAATCACACCTCACAGAACTACCTCATCCAACACAGCGCAGGCTCGGGCAAGACAAAAACAATAGCATGGCTGGCTCACCGCCTTGCATCGTTACATGACAGAGAGGACAAACAAATCTTCGATAATATAGTTATCGTGACAGATAAAGTAGTCGTTGACCGCCAGCTGCAAGATGCTGTGCGTCAGATAGACCACAAATCCGGCATGATTAAGGTGATGGACGAGAACTGCTCTTCGGATGACTTGCGTCGTGCTTTGGAGAGTAATACGAAGATTATCGCCACTACGATACAAAAATTCCTATACATCGTTGATACAATCAAGGACATCACCGACAAACATTTTGCCGTTATCATCGACGAGGCGCACTCCTCCACAGCCGGCAAAGATATAGGCGCAGTAACGCAAGTGCTCGGTGCCGGTATTGATGAAGATGAAGAACCCGATACAGAGGATGTTTTGGCAGAAGAAATACGCAAGCGCGGCAAGCAGGCTAATGTATCGATGTTTGCGTTCACAGCTACGCCTAAACCCACTACGCTCCAACTATTCGGGCGTATAGGCAAAGAGGGCAAACCGATGGCATTTGACCTGTACTCGATGAAGCAAGCCATTGAGGAAGAATTTATCTTGGATGTGCTTGCCAATTATATGGAGTATAAAACCTACTATGATATTAATAAGGTCATAGAGGAAGACCCGATGTACAAATCAGCCAAAGCCAAAAAGAAGATTGCCCGACTGGTTGATCTTACAGATGAGAACATCGAAAAACGAACTGAAATAATCATCGAGCACTTCCGTTCGGTAGTGATGAATGAGTTGGGCGGTACTGCTAAAGCAATGGTTGTTACCGCTTCGCGACAGGCTGCTGTTAAGTACAAACTCGCGTTTGAGAAATACATCACGGCACACGATTATTCCGACATGGGCTGCTTCGTGGCATTCTCGGGCAAGGTCAAACTGGATGAGCACCCGGGCAAGGAATTTACGGAGGTAGGCATGAACGGCATCGCCGAGAAAATGCTGCCCGATGAATTTGCTAAGGACGAGAACCGATTGCTATTGGTTGCCAACAAGTATCAGACCGGATTCGATGAGCCGCGCCTGTGTGCGATGTACGTTCTGAAGAAATTCAAGAAGATTGCAGCCGTGCAAACACTCTCGCGCCTTAACCGTATTTGCCCGCCATATAAAAAGAAAACCTTTGTGCTGGATTTCAGCAACACCTACGAGGATGTAAAGAAATCGTTTGCGCCATATTATACAGCTACTATTCTTGAAAATGCAATTACACCAAGCGATATTTATAAGATAGAAACCAAACTGGATGCCTACGGCGTATTGGATTCGTACGACATCGACATCTTTGTCGAACTGCTTACCAAAGCCAAGCCCACAGACAAAGAGAAGTTGCAAATGACCGGTTATCTGCAACGAGCCGAACGCAAAGCTAACCAATTGGATGAAGCTGATAAGAAGGAGTTTGAAGCCATCCTTAAACGCTTTGTACGCTTCTATGAGTTCCTCTTGCAGGCAAGTCAGTTTGAAGATATTGAGTTGCACAAGAAGTACAAGTTCTGCTCCAATCTGCAATCGTGGTTCAAGAAAGACCAATCAGGCGAAGGCTTTTCGCTCAAAGATCAGATAGTGGCAAACAACTTCTTAAATAAGTTACAGGGAGAATATACCAAACCGGACATCATTGCAGACCCGTATGTCAAACTGCCGGAGGCTGAAACGCAACTGTCCGAAGACGAGGAAAAGAAACTGTCAGTAATCATAGAAGAACTGAATAGCCGTACGGGCAACAACTTCGACAAAGATGTTGCAGCGAAAGCCATGCTGCAAATAAAAGAGATTCTTCTAAAGTCTGAAAAACTGCAACAATCGGCTTTGGTCAATAGTGAAGATGAGTTCCGCTTTTCTTACTTCGATGATATTGATGAGGCACTAGTACAAGGTTTGGAGCAAAATCAGGATTTCTTCTCAATGTTACTCAATAACGAGGAAATAAAGAAACAGGTATTAGGAATATTTGTAACAGAGGTGTACAAAACGCTTAAAAAAAAACAATAATCCATTCTGAAGTTCATTTGCGTGTCGAGAACCACATCAACCTCAATGCGCCTGTAAATACCTTTGTTTCGACCGTTGAGAACCTAAATATCGAAAAATAATACGATAAATGCAGAAAAAGTGCGAATAAATTTGCATTTGTCAAAAAAAAGCAGTAACTTTGTACCCGCATTCGTCGTAAACGCCTCGACGTAAAACAGGCGAACATATATCCAACGCAGACATATTCTTTATAAGCAAGTCGGCAAAACTTAATGGAGTAAAGAGCAATATGTCCCATTATCCCTGTATGGGTAGGTGGGGCTTTACTCCGAGTTTGCCGACTTTGCTTATAGTCCTGCTTGCCCATACTTTTTTGCATAAAACTATGGAAAAGAAGAAATCTGCTACACACTACACCGAGGTGCATTTTCATGCACCCGTAGGGCAATACATCGACTATATTGAGAATCAGACCGTCACCTTCGACAAAGATATGCAGATGCATGTCTCACAGGTGGGGCAGAGTAATGCGCCTATGCAGCAAACGGCACAGAAGAAACCTGCAAAGGAATATTGTGAGTACATCAACCGAGCAAATTTGAAGGAGCAAGGGCTGTATACATTGGATGAGTTCGAACAGATGTTAGCCAATGCAGCCAAAGAACCTGCACCACAATTCGCCAAGTTTCTCAAACGATACAGGGAGCAAGGCAACTTGGACTTCCTTGGACACAACAAACGACAGATCTTCGATAACTTGCGCAAGCACTTCCATGAGATGCGCGAGTACGACTATTCGAACTTTGCTGCGGCTTTTTAGCATTTGATTTTTTATCAAAAAATTTGATTTTCATTCGAGCGATAAATCAAATAATTTGATTCCTATTTGATTTCCATTTGATTTAGGCATCCGTTATTAGCGGATGTCTTTTTTTTTGTGTACCTTTGCACCGGATTTCTTAGTTCGCTGAGCGCTCACACGACGGGAACTCCAACAGCTAACGGCTGGCGCCAGCCATAATTTTTAACAGCTTAACAGCTTAACATCTAAAGATTATGGCTAAAATTGAAAGATGGGTCTTTCCCCATTACGACAAGATGATTGTCGTCTTACAGCCCGGCAACGGCTTGCCTGAACTTCGTAGCTGCCTTTTCGACATCGATGAGCACGGCGAAGTTGCCAAGATCTTGTACTGCTCGCAATTCGGGCAGTTCTTTACCCGTGAGAAAGACGGATGGCACAGGCAGAAACCGAACTTTGCGCCATGCAAACGCAAAGGATGGCGCAAATCAGCTAACAACATCACAGGTAGCGCATACCCGGACATGCGTAACTTCGGCAACTTCTCCTGCCACTCCCTCGTTGCTTTCGCGTGGTGCCGACGTCCGTCGTCCATCACATTATCAGATGGATATAGGCGTCCCTGCTACATGGATTACGAGTGCGGTAGGATGTACTACAAAGACCATCGGCTTGACGCACAAGGCAACTTCGAACAGGATAAAGACGGCAATTATGTATACATCCGCGAGTACCTGGTAATAGACCACCTCAACAGCGTGCATCATGATTGCAATGCCGAGAATCTGGAGTATGTCACCTCACAAGAGAACAGCCGTCGCGTTCGTGTTTGCAACGAACTCCGCAAAAAAGGTCTTGACCCAAAATCAATGACATACGAAGAACTTCGAAAAGCGTTCGGTAAAGAAGAGTACCCGCATGCCATGCGGGACAATTAACGAAGAAAGAAGAAACAGGGAATAATTAGTCCAAAATTACCCAAAACAACCCCCAAAAAACTACAACAATGAACACCAACAATTTGAACCACAAGCGCGTCATGCACATGGCGCATATCCTCTACCGTCGCGACCTCGAAATATCAATCATCGGCAACACCAAGTCCGACTGGCAGCGCGCATGCAAAGACGCATGGCGCATACTGGACGTACGCACGGCTATGCAACAGGGCTTGGTAAAAATCTACTTCACCAAGAAGAACGGCGAGGTGGTTAGCCGCATTGCTACGCTCAATCCCGACCACATCCCGGGCTCGAAGATGCCCAAAGGCACGAGTATGGAAACGCTCGCTCAGAACTACGCCACCATGACATACTACGACCTCACTAGAGGCGCTTGGCGTAGTTTCTGCATCGCTGAACTCCTTTCGGCAGTACCCGTCGAAGACGTCAGCATGCCTGTGTACATGAACTCCGGTGAAAAGCTCTATAAAGCAGTTATTGACCGCTAAATCGCACGGCTATGTTTCATATAAGAAAGAACGGCATTTGTATCTCGGGCATCTTTGATGCCATCTATACCGATGACCCGACAGCCGCCTATGAAGAGATGGAGCGACGCATCAACAACGACAGGTACTACTACCACAAAGTGCACCCCGAATGGCGCAGCGCCTACACCCTGATCCGTCACGACGGCTTATGCGAGGTAGACATGGGCAAGCCACTCCCCTGGGCAGTAACGTGGTACGTAATGTAAGTTGATAGGTGAAAATTGAAAATTGAAAAGTGAAAGGTGAAAGGCATTGAATATGTCAGTATTCGTTAAAGAATATGATTGGATGTGGAATGAGCTCGGGCTGAGTCCGGCAGAGTGCCGCGTGTATGGCTACATCTACGGTCTGACCAACGCCAAGCACAGCAAAGAAAAAGGCTACAAAGGTAGTGTAAGGCAGTTGGCAAAAGACCTCGGGCTTAACGCAGGGCACACCTCGCGAGTACTTGCAGCGCTGATTGAAAGGCAACATATAACGCTGACGGATGGGGTTTATGCATGTGTTGCATTAAACAACACAAGTGTTGCATTAAGCAACGAAAGTGTTGCATTATGCAACCCCCTTAATAATCCCCTATATAATAAAAGCCAAAAGATAGATAATAATATCCAAGCCAAGCCAAAGGCTATGGCTATGGATAGCTCGGATGGGCTTGGCGGGACGGCTATTGATAGTTTTTCTTTGGCTTTATTTACGGAATACTACCAGCTGTTCCCCTACCGCGCCAAGAACGACCGCATCAAGCAAGCAGCCCAGACGGAGTTCTGCAGCCTGTCGAGAGAAAAGCAGCAACTGATCATCGACACCCTCCGGCAGCAAATCGACAATGACGAGAAACTGCCCGACACCAGTCCGCTCATGTACATCCGTCATTTCGACAAGAATGCGCCACCGCCCGATGGAGAGCCGGTCAACTACAACAACAGCAGCATCCCGGAGGGCAAGTTCGTCCAACCGGCAAAGTACAAAGGTCAATGGGGCATGTACTGCCTCGCCGACATCCTGAAGTTCAACCTGGAAACAAAGCAAGAACAATGAACAAAGACCAATTGTTACGGCAGACATTCGAACGCCTATACGAGCGCGATATACTGCCAATCATCAGCAATCAACGCCCGAAAGGGCATAATAATCAACCCGATAAAACAAAGTGAGTATGGAACATATAAAACTAATCACTATCAAGCGTCAACTACAAGCCAAGATGAACTATCCCACCGAACCTAATCCGTCGGGAGAGTGCATGACCCTCGATGAAGCATTTGATGAGCTGCTGGAAGGCTTTGCAGATTGGCTGCAACGTAAAGGCACGGGCGCGAAATACTATCTCTACGCCGTAAAGAAACGCGGATGGATGAGCGCGAAACAAGCAGACCAATTCACTGACTACTGCATCAAAGGATGGCGAGTAGTATAGCGAAAATTTTGCCGGGTTAGGCACAATTATTGTTGTATCAGAACGGAGCGGCGTAGGTGCAGCCTTCGCGCCAGCGGGAACAGCCGTAACGGGTACGACCGCGGATGATGCGTCCCTGCCGGCAGACGGGACAAGGCATTCCCGACATGTCGGCTTTGACTTCGCGCACGACCTCGGTGGTCATCTGCTTGAGTTCGTCCAGGAAAGCCCGTGCCTCGTATTCGCCGCGCTCAATCATTCGCATCTTTTTCTCCCATCGTCCCGTCAGTTCGGCGGACATGAGAAGCGGTGAGATGATCTTGGCAATCAGGTCGATGCCCAGAGGCGTGGCGTGCACGGCTTTGCCTTTGCGCTCGATGTAGCGCCGCTGGAAAAGTTTCTCGATGATAGCGGCGCGGGTGGACGGACGGCCAATGCCGTTCTCTTTCATGGCATCGCGCAGCTCTTCATCTTCCACATTCTTGCCGGCAGTCTCCATGGCGCGCAGCAGCGTGGCTTCGGTATAATACTTCGGCGGCTGCGTGGTGCGCTCTTTGAGCTGCGGCTCGTGCGGGCCTTGCTCACCTTTGACGAAATCGGGTAGGGTTTGTTGCGCTTCGGGTTGTTCGGCGTTATCGGAAGCATCGGTTTTGTCGGTGTTGTCCGTCTTGTCGGTGCTTTTGGCGAACACTTCCCGCCATCCGGGCACGAGCACTTGTCTGCCGGTGACTTTGAACCTGACCGCTTCGCCTTGAGCGGGAACGACTTCTGCCAATACGGTAGTGGTGCTCACCTCGCAATCGGGGTAGAAGGCTGCGATGAAGCGCAAAGCAATCTTGCGGAACACTTTTTTCTCGTCCTCGCTCAGGTTGTCGGGGCGCTGACCGGTAGGGATGATAGCGTGGTGGTCGGTGACTTTCTTGTTGTCGAACACCTTCTTGGATTTCGGCAGGGAGCCCGGCCCTTTCTTGCCATCGGCTTTCAGCCCTAAGAGCGGCTGTACCTCGGGGTAGAAATCCTTGATGCCTTCCAGCGTTTTGGGCACATGGGCGTAGATATCTTCGCTCAGATAGGTGGTATCGACGCGCGGATAGGTGGTGACATGTTTCTCGTAGAGCGACTGGATGAGTTTGAGCGTCTGTTCGGCGGTGAAGCCGTAGGACTTGTTGCACTCCACTTGGAGCGAGGTGAGGTCGAACAGTCGGGGTGCATATTCCGTACCTTTCTTTTTCTCGACGGAGGTGATGGTGAGCGGCAGGTCTTTGATGCTATCCACCACGGCTTGTGCCGCTTCGAGGGTAGGGAAGCCTTTGAGATCGTCGCTTTCGTCAGCCGGCTGATCGCCTGTGGCTGACTGCTGATTGCCCTGCATGTAGCTGAAGAGCGTATCGCGGTACAAGGTTTTCAGTTCGTAATAGGTGCGTGGCACGAAATGTTCGATCTCCTGTTGGCGTTTGACGATGAGCGCGAGCGTGGGCGTCTGCACTCGTCCGATGGAGAGGATCTGCCGGTCTTTGCCCACACCGCCGGCATATTTCAATGTATACGCACGCGAAGCGTTCATGCCGAGCAGCCAGTCGCCAATGGCACGCATAAGTCCGGCTTCGTAGAGGTGCTGGTACGCCGACTGGTCTTTGAGTTGCTTGAACGCATCACGGATAGCCTCTTCGGTAAGCGAGGATGTCCACAGGCGCTTGACCGGCACGCGGCAGCCTGCCTGCTGGTACACCCATCGTTGGATCAGTTCACCCTCTTGCCCCGGGTCACCGCAGTTGATCACTTCGGTGGCTTCGGACATGAGTTTCTTGATGATGGCAAACTGCTTCTGTACCCCCTCATCGCCGCTCACCTTGATGCAGAACCGCTCGGGAATCATCGGCAGGGCGGACATGTTCCACCCTTTCCATTGCGCGTTATACTCGTGCGGGTCGTACAGTCCGCACAAGTGACCGAAGGTCCATGTCACGCAATAGCCGTTACCCTCCATATAACCGTCGCGCCGGGTGTTGGCACCCAGTACTTTGGCTATATCGCGTCCGGCGGACGGTTTCTCAGCAACACACAATATCACAGCGTTAAACAGTTAAATAGTTAAAATGGTTTTGCTTCGCAAAACGTTAAACAGTTACTCGACGTGGCGGCCATCGATGGTGAAGGTCTGATTGCCGCGGCGGATGTAGATGGTTCCGTTGTAGAGGAACTTCTGTACGTCGGGTGCAGGTGAGAAGATGTCTTCTATGCCTTGTGTGGGACGGCTCATGATGTCATCGAAGGTAGGAGCCTGTAGCGCAGTGCTCGTGAACACTTTCAGTTCGCCCGGGGCTAAGGTATATGCGCTGTTCGCCCTCTGTGCACCGTTCAAGTAGTCGTACCACGTGCCGGAAGGCAGATTGACATTCTGATTGACGCTTACGCTGAAGTTAGCGGCAGCAAATACGTTACTTCCCCATTGGATAGTGCGCAAGGCTTGGCCTGAATTGATGCTGACCGTAGGTGTACCGGTGAAAGCTTGCGGGTTGAGTTGCGTGCGCAAGGTGATGACCTGCGCGCACTTGGTGAACGCATCCACGCGCTCCGGTTGCGTGAAATAACCTTTGGTCTCCGGATTGGGCTTCTTGCCTGTACGGCCGTTGTATTCGATGGAATAGTCGTAACCGATCTCCTCAAACTGCCACAACATGTGTGCTCCGTTGAGCAACACGTTGAATGCCACGTTCTCCGCTACGCGTCCGAGACGCGCCGGCTCGTTGGTTTGCAGATCGCCATTGCCCCATGTCTTGGCTTTGTACTGCATTCGTTCCTCATCGTGGCTCTCGGCGTAAGATACATATCCCGACCTGTTGGCATCGCCAAAGCCGTCACCATCCTTGAGCCATCCCATAGCGGTCTGGCAGTAGGCGTTGCTGACCCCTGCGCCCGTCCAGCATTGCATACCGCGGCTGATGAGCGTCGACTGACCGTCGCCCCAGTGCTCAAGGATCATGTACGCGCCCGGTGAGGTTGCCTGAACGGTATTGTAATAATCCGTCAGGTTGGCTACGGCATTGTTGGTCTGACCGCACAGGCCGTGACTGAGGTCGAGACGATAGCCGTCGATCTTGTATTCCTTGAGCCAGTAGGCGAATGCGCGCCGGAACATCTCGTGTGCCGGTGCAAAATCATGATCCCACTCCTCGCCATAACCGTTGTCACCCTCGGGCGGATTGGTGTTGAACCAGGGGTTGTACTGCAGGTCGTTACCCCACGGATAGAGCGTCGCCATCGGGTTCGGCCCTTTGGTGTGGTTGAACACCATATCCAGGATCACGGCTATACCGCGCTTATGGCACTCGTCGATCAGCGCTTTCAGATCTTCGGCTTTGCCGTACGCTTTATCCACTGCGAAATACAGCGTGGGGTTATATCCCCAACTGACGTTGCCTTCAAACTCGCTGATCGGCATCAGCTCGATGGCATTCACGCCGAGGTTCTGGATGTAATCGAGCTTTTTCCTTAGCGCCTTGAAGGTACGGCCGTTGTCTCCTGTCGTATAATCGTACACCCATACCTCATAGATGATCAGGTTCTTCTTGTCCGGGCGCTTGAAGTTCAGCGTGGCTTCCGACCATGCATAGGGTGTGGCGCCGGGCTTGATGACCGTAACGTAACTGCCGTCAGCGCCTTTCGGATAACCGATTAGTGTCGGGTCGGCAGTCCTGGGTTCGTACTGGTCATCGGGATGCAACACTTTCTCCGAGTACAGGTCACATATCTGTTTTTTCACGCCATCTGCACGTACCACAGCGTACTGAAAGCGATACTCCTTGCGTGGTGTCAAACCGGTTAGGGTGATCCAGAAATAGTTGCCGTCACGCTTGAGTTGGTAGTTGTTATCGAGTTGCCAATTGGTCATATCGCCCAAGAGGAACACATGTTGCGCCGGTGCAGTTTTTGAGGCAGCGTACGTACACAACGTTACCGACGTGCCGTCCTCGCCGTAATAAATACCGTTGCTTACGCCTGCCGGACGACTCTGCGTCTGGCAAGGATCGGGGGTAAAATCTGTCCAGATACTGCTTTGCGCCAGCATCATCACGGCGCACAGGGCAGCCGACAAACTAAGTAGAACTCGTTTCATTGTCTCAACAATTTATATGAATATTTGGTAAGGTAGTGCCCACCTAAGCGCACTACCCCTTGTATCTTAGCGCACTTCTGCGCCGAGCAAATTGTAGCGCACGCCGTTGCGGATGATTACCACCTGCCCGTTCTCTACGCGCTTGATGGTCTTCTCTTCCACGGTGATGTTCTCTACGGCATCCTGTCCGTGACTGCCTGCTTGCGGGTCAGCCAGTTTCTTGCCCGGGATAGGCTCGGTGGACAGTTCCAGCGTGTTGTCGCCGTTGTCGTACAGATAGAGCGTGTACTCGCCGGCAGTGATGTGCATCTTTTGGCTGCCGGTCGTAAGCAAGGTAGCGTGGGTAGGACCGTCCACATATTCCGCCGTCATGTACTGTACACCGGGGAAACCGTCCACCTGGTAGAGTACAAACACGTAAGCGTCAGTGGCTACATCCAGCGCGGCCATACCTCCGCGGAACAGTCTGTCGTCATCCGGCTCCACATCCTGGCCGTCGATATAACCCTTGTAGTAGTAGCGGGGATTGCCTTCCGTAGGGTCGCCGCCGGGATTAGGATCACCGCCGGGGTTGGGGTCACCACCGGGATAGCTGCCTCCGCCGATAGCCGTACCTTGCGGACTGCCGCAGTTGCCGGCACCTATGTAGAGCTGGTCGGCACCATACTTAAGCTTGATGTAGAAGTCGTAGCAGCCACTCTCCGAGCAGGTGTAGTGGTCGCCACTGCGGCTCATCACGCTTACGCTGGCGTTGTCCAGATCCACAGCCCAACCGGCACCCTGACCGTCGTTGCCCGAGGGATCGTATAGCTGGAAATTATCACCGGCGTTCAGCGCCAAACCGAGCACCATGAACTCCTTGAAACTCGGGTCACCCGGATTGGGATTCTGCGTACCGGCGTAATACATCGTACCATTGACGGCTATACCATACGAGCCGTCAGCCATTGCCATACCTGCAGTGAGAAGCAGAGCGGCAAAAAGAAGTGAAAGTTTTTTCATATATCGATATCGATTTTAAAGTGTTGTTGAAAACGAAAAGCAAAGATACAAAAAAAATCCCGAATTTGCAAGTTTATGTAACGAAAAATGTCAAATATTTGCAAATTTGCAAAAAAAGTCGTATCTTTGTAGCCTATTTTTGCGGAGCACGTCGAGGTAAGGCGTCCCGCCTGAGGCACATGAACGAATTTTTAGAAACAGAAGAGAAGGTGCTGCAAATGCTTCGCACCGTTTTTGACCCCGAGATACCCGTCAACGTCTACGATCTTGGGCTGATCTACCGCATCGACATCAGCGACGAGGGTGTCTGCACGATTGATATGACTCTGACGGCTCCCAGTTGTCCGGCAGCTGACTTCCTGATGGAAGATATACGCCAGAAAGTCGCTACGGTGGACGGCATCAACGAGGTGAAAGTCAACCTGGTGTTCGAGCCTGAGTGGACAAAAGATATGATGAGTGAGGAAGCCAAGTTAGAATTAGGATTTCTATAGCCGTTAGCTATTGGCCGTTAGCCATTAGCAGCCAATAGCCAACAGCCAATAGCCAATAGCCAAAGTTATGATCTACTTCCTAAGTGACGCACATATAGGCAGCCGCGCGATGGACGATGCGGAACATCAGCTGCGGTTCGTGAGTCTGCTTGAGCAGTTGGCTCAGGATGCTACGGCTATCTACCTGCTGGGCGACATCTTCGACTATTGGTGTGAGTATTTTTGGCGCGACCGCTCGAAAGAGGAGTACAAGCCAATCTTGGCTTGTCTGAAGCGCCTAACCGACAGCGGCATCGAAGTGCATTTCTTTATCGGCAATCATGATATATGGACTTTCGGCAGGCTGCAACGCCTGACCGGCATGACCATCCATCGCAAGCCCGAGATACTTACCATCGCCGGCAAGCGCTGCATGCTGGCGCACGGCGACGGACTGATGCCGACGAACTATCTGACGCAGTTCCCGAAAGGGGTACAAAAGAAGATTCGCAAGTTCATGCGCCTACGCGCGCTATTCCATAATCCTGTAGCGCAAGCCCTCTTTCGCTGCGTGCCTCCGGCGTGGGGCAACAAACTCGGCTACAGTTGGGCCAAACATTCGCGCGAGAAAGAGATGGCTCACCCCTGCGGCTACAAGGGCGAGAACAAGGAGGAGTTGGTGCTCTATGCCAAAGAGTGTGAGCAACTGGCTATTAGCCATTGGCCGTTAGCCGTTAGCCGCCAACACCCAACAGCCGACAGCCAACAGCCAACCCCCGACAGCCAACAGCCAACAGCCAATAGCCAACAGCCCTATATAGATTACTACATCTTCGGCCATCGGCATATAGAACTGGACTTAGAACTGGCAACCGGCGCACGCGTCATCATCCTGGGCGACTGTTTCCGCCAATGGACGTATGCAAGAATGAGCCAGAACGGAAAACTCGTTCTGGACTCATTCGGCTATTAGCTATTAGCCATTAGCCATTAGCCATTAGCCTTAGCCGCCAACAGCTAACAGCCAAAAGCCAACAGCCAATAAACCAAGTGAAAGAATGAGAGATTTTAGAAAATACGAGATTTGGAAAGATGCTATATCTATAGCAAATCAGATTTATAGTATTGCCGAGCTTTTCCCCAAAAATGAAATCTATGGGCTATGTAATCAAATAGAACGAGCTGCAGTATCCATTGCATCGAATATAGCGGAAGGTGCCTCACGCACTTCTCCAATTGAATATGCTCACTTCTTAGAAATTGCAATAGGTTCTGCTTTTGAAGTGGAAACACAATTGACAATAGCCCATATGCGGAATTATATTGATACAAATCAGTATAATGACTTGATTAAATGCATACAAAAAGAAGAGAGACAAATAAATACACTTATACAAAAACTCAAGCCAAAAGCTATTAACCATTAGCAGCCAATAGCCAACGGCCAACAGCCAATAGCCAACATTATGCATAGTAGAGCAGAACAATTAGCAGCGTTTGACAGGCTGCTGACCATCATGGACGAGCTTCGCGAGAAATGTCCGTGGGATCACAAGCAGACATTCGACAGCCTTCGCGAGAACACGATAGAAGAGACGTTTGAGTTGGCTTCCGCCATCTCGCGTCATGATATGCAAGAGATTAGCAAAGAGCTCGGCGACGTATTGCTCCACGTGGTGTTCTACGCCAAGATGGGCAGCGAGACGAATGAATTCGATATTGCCGACGTGTGCAACCGGATTAGCGACAAACTGATCTTCCGCCATCCGCATGTGTATGGCGAGCAAGCTGCGCAGAACGCCGAAGAAGTGAGCAAACTGTGGGAACAAGTCAAACTCAAGGAGAAAGGCGGTAACAAGACCGTCCTTGGCGGCATCCCCGACAGTCTGCCCTCGCTCGTCAAGGCTTATCGCATTCAGGAAAAAGTGGCGAACGTGGGTTTCGATTGGGAGAAACGCGAGGATGTGTGGGCAAAGGTGAACGAAGAGTTGCGGGAGTTTGAAGCCGAGGTCGAGCACATGGACCAGACGAAGATGACCGCCGAGTTCGGCGACATATTGTTTGCCCTGATTAATGCCGCGCGGCTGTACAAGATCCGTCCGGATAATTCGCTCGAGCAGACCAACCTCAAGTTCATCCGCCGCTTCAATTATGTGGAGGCGAAAGCCAAGGAGCAGGGACGCGAACTCAAGGACATGACGCTTGATCAGATGGAGCAACTCTGGCAGGAAGCCAAAACGGCTTTTGGCCATTAGCGGTTGGCCGTTAGCCATTAGCCGCCAATAGCCAATAGCCAAAAGTTAAAAGCCGTTAACAGCCAATAGCCAATAGCCAATAGCCAAAGGCCCCCAAAAAAACGAGCCTCGTTAAAGACTCGTTGTGCGGCATAAAAGACTCGAACTTTCACTCCGTGAGGAACCAGATCCTAAGTCTGGCGCGTCTACCAATTCCGCCAATGCCGCGGAGTGAGCCTTGGCGAACGACGCGGCAATAACGCCAAAGCGGATGCAAAGGTACAATATTTTTTTGACAAATGCAAGAAAATACGCAATTTTTTTATCATAGACTGCCGAATAATATTAAAATTGTTCACTCTCGTACGCAATCCGCCATTGCGTATGTGGGTGTGATGATAGGTGCCGGCACGCGCGACGAGCGTCCGGAAGAGAACGGCATGGCGCATTATATCGAGCATTGTGTGTTCAAGGGCACGGTGTTTCATTCCGCCCGGCAGATCATCTCGCAGATAGAGGGAGTAGGCGGCGAGATCAATGCCTATACCACCAAAGAGGAGACGACGTTCTATGCCGCTACGCTCAACGAACATGTGCCACAAACGCTCAAACTGATTTCCGAAATGGTGCTGTGCCCCACCTTCCCCAAAGCCGAGACGGACAAGGAGCGGATGGTGATCTACGACGAGATTGAGAGTTACAACGACCAGCCGAGCGAACTTATCTACGACGATTTTGAAAACATGCTTTTTGCCGGTCACTCGCTGGCGCAGCCTATCCTCGGCACGAAAAAGACTCTTCGCCGTGTGTCCGCCTCGCCCGATAAGCCTCGGGCATGGATGGCGCTCCATTATCGTCCGGAAAGGATGGTGGTGTTCTGCCAGGGCAATATTCCCGCTTCGCGGTTCGTCAGGCTGGTGGAGAAAGCCTTTGGCGACTATAGTGTCAGTCTGCCGCCCGACCGGCAGCTGTCGTTTGCTCAAGAAAAGGATGAGCAGCCGCACTCGGTATCGTATAGCAAACATACTCACCAGATGCACGTCATGTTAGGCGCCAGGGCCTATCCGATAGGTCACGAGAAACAGTTGCCGTTGTATCTGCTGAACAATATCCTGGGTGGCGGCAGCCTCAACTCGCGGCTGAACATTGCGCTGCGTGAGGCACGCGGACTGGTCTATACTATCGAGTCGACTTATACGCCGCTGTCGGATACCGGCTACTGGAGTACGTATTTTGCATGCGAGCCCGAACATGCCGAGCAATGCCTGCAGGTTATCCGCAAGGAACTGCGCCGCTTGATCACGACTCCGCTCACATCGCGCGAACTGCGTGCAGCACTCAAGCAGCTGCGCGGGCAGATGGCCATCAGTGCGCAGAACATGGAGAATAATGCCCTTTCGATGGCTAAATCCGTCCTCTACCGCGACTATGCGCCTACCTGGGAGCAGACCTTTGAACGGATAGCCCTGATTACTCCCGAACAATTGCAACAAGTAGCCGTCGAGATCCTCGATCCCGACAATCTGGTGGTGCTCAAATATGAGTAACAAAAAAAGCCGTCCTGAACAGACGGCTTTTAATGTTTGAGCAGTTCGTCGATATGCTCCATCTTCTGGATAGTCTCGTCGGCGAAGAAGCGTAGTTCGGGAATGATGCGCAACTGGTGGCGCTCCAACGTGCCCAGTTTGCCACGGATGCTGTGCAAGTCTGCTTCGATGCGATCCATCATCTCTTTCTGACGCGCATCGGGGAAAATGCTCAGGTACACATTGGCTACACCCAGGTCGGGCGACACGCGCACCTCACTTACCGAGATAAGCACTCCACCTCCCGACTGGCGGGCATAAACGAGAAAAATATCGCTCAGATCTTTTTGTATGAGCCGAGCGATTTTTTGTTGTCTGGTCGATTCCATAACTATCGTCCGTACGGAGGATTAACGTTTGTGACGTCCCTCGTCAGCAACAGTCAGTTTCTTGCGACCTTTGGCACGACGAGCAGCCAGCACGCGGCGACCGTTGGCGGTAGCCATTCTCTCAAGGAATCCGTGTTTGTTGCGGCGCTTGCGCTGCGAAGGTTGGAATGTACGTTTCATTGTTGTTATCTTTAGTTTGTTAGTTACTTTCTTTCCCCTGCTGCGCCTTCATGGACATACCCGTTCACCAAAGCGCGCAAAAGGACTGCAAAATTACAATTATTTTTTCAAATATGCAAATCTTTCGGGTACTTTTTTTCGAAAAACCGGTAAAAATATGTTATTTTAGTCATATTAACTTTCTATTCTGCCCCTCTTTTGTGCTCATGCCGGCAAAAAGTTGTACCCCGATTTTTCACCTAAATGCAAAAAAAATGCAAAAAAAATGCTCAGATACTTGCAAAAGTCAAAAATTTTTTGTAACTTTGCAGCGTATTTGTATAGTTCGCTAAGGACTATGCCTCGTTTTTTACGAAAACAACGGACAAAATCAAGAAAAATAACAGACAAAACAATAATGCAAGAACAAGAGATTCAAACACAAGCTGCCGATCAGCAGGCAGAGGAGCAGTATGATGGCTCAAGCATTCAAGTGCTTGAGGGATTAGAGGCGGTGCGCAAACGCCCGGCAATGTATATCGGTGACATTTCGCAGAAAGGTCTGCACCATTTGGTATATGAGGTGGTAGACAACTCCATCGACGAGGCGCTGGCAGGTTTCTGCAACGAGATTGCCGTACATATCAACGAGGATAACTCCATCACCGTTCAGGATAACGGTCGTGGTATACCTGTGGACATGCACCCCAAGGAGCATCGTAGTGCGCTGGAGGTCGTGATGACCGTATTGCACGCCGGCGGTAAGTTCAACAAGGACAGTTACAAGGTTTCCGGCGGTCTGCACGGCGTAGGTGTGAGCTGCGTGAACGCACTATCTACCAAGATGCACGTCGAGGTCTATCGTGGCGGCGCTATCCACTGCCAGGACTATGCGAAGGGCAAACCCCTTGCGCCGGTACATATCATTACCGAGGAAGAGGCTACAGGTAACTGGGAGCAGGGTAAGAACGGTACGTTCGTACAGTTCTGGCCGGACAATACCATCTTCACCGAGACCGTTTATCAATGGGATATACTCGCCAACCGAATGCGCGAACTGGCGTTCCTGAACGCAGGCATCAAGATTGTGCTCAAGGATAAACGTGTGCAGGTTGAGACCGTTCACGAGGACGGTACGAAAGAGATAGGCTGCAAGAAGGAGGAGTTCTATTCAGAGAAAGGTCTGTCGGAGTTCGTCCGCTATATCGACGGCAACCGTACGCCACTCATCAGCGAAGTGATCCATCTTAATACCGACAAGTATGGCACGCCCGTCGAGGTGGCTATGATCTACAACACCGACTTCAACGAGAACGTCCATTCCTACGTCAATAATATCAACACCATCGAGGGTGGTACGCATGTGGCAGGTTTCCGTGCGGCACTCACCCGCGTGATGAAGAAGTATGCCGAGGACAGCAAGATGCTGGAGAAAGCCAAGCTCAAGGATAAGGACGGCAACTCAACTATCGATCCGAACGATTTCCGCGAGGGCTTGACGGCAGTTATCTCCGTCAAGGTGGCAGAGCCACAGTTCGAGGGTCAGACCAAGACCAAGCTCGGCAACTCCGAGGTAGCCGGTATGGTTAACTCCGCCGTAGCAGAAGCCCTGCAGAACTACCTGGAGGAGCATCCCGATGATGCCAAGCGTATCGTGGAGAAAGTTATCCTGGCTGCTCAGGCGCGTATAGCCGCACGCAACGCACGCCAGTCGGTGCTCCGCAAGTCGCCGCTTAGCGGTGGTGGACTGCCCGGCAAACTGGCGGACTGCGCATCCAAAGATCCGGCTGAGTGTGAGCTGTTCCTTGTCGAGGGTGACTCAGCGGGCGGTACCGCCAAGACCGGCCGCGACCGCGTGCATCAGGCTATCCTGCCGCTGCGCGGTAAGATCCTGAACGTTGAGAAAGCTATGGAGCATAAGGTGTTCGAGTCCGAGGAGGTACGTAATATCTTCACCGCTCTTGGCATTACCTTCGGCACGGAGGACGATCCTAAGGCGCTCAACCTCTCGAAGATCCGTTACCACAAAGTGATCATCATGGCGGATGCCGATGTTGATGGTGCGCATATCGCTACGCTGATCATGACGCTCTTCTTCCGCCACATGAAGGAGGTCATCGAGCAGGGGCATCTCTACATAGCTATGGCGCCGCTCTACCTCTGCTCCAAGGGTGCGGTGAAAGAGTATTGCTGGAACGACCAGCAGCGCCACGATTTCATTCAGCGTTACGGCAATGGCGATGAGAAGCAGATCAAGACGCAGCGCTACAAAGGTCTGGGTGAGATGAGCGACGAGCAGCTCTGGGAGACCACCATGGATCCCGAGCGTCGAATGCTCAAGCAAGTTACTATCGAGAATGCCGCCGAGGCTGACCGCATCATCTCCATGCTCATGGGCGATGAGGTAGGTCCGCGTCGCGAGTTTATCGAGCAGAATGCCACCTATGCTAAAATCGACGCATAATTCGTAATTTTTAATTTTTAATTTACGATGAAGATAGCGGTTTATTGCAGTGCGAAAGACATCATCCCCGAGGAGTACCTCCGTCTGGGCGATGAGTTGGGCACGTGGATAGCCCGTAACGGTCACACGCTGGTCTACGGCGGTGCCACCGGCGGACTGATGTCACGTACCAGCAGCGCTGCCATAGCCGCACATGGTGAGGTGATTGGCGTGGTGCCGCAGCGCATCATAGCTGCCGGTAGACTGGCGCTTCATTGCAGCGAACTGCATATCGTCAGCTCCATGGCAGAACGCAAGCAGACGATGCGTGATGTAGCCGACTGCTTCGTCTGCCTGCCCGGATCGTACGGCACGCTCGACGAGATGTACGACGTCATTGCGTCAGGCACCGTAGGCGAACACCATAAGCCCATCTATATCCTCAATTACAAGGGGTTCTATGATGGCATCCGCCGCCAGGCGGAAGATATGCGTGCCCTGCGTTTTCTGCCCGAGCAAGAAGCCTACGCACCTATCTACGTCACCTCGCTCGATGAACTAACAGCGCAGCTCACCAACAGCGTAGCTCACTAACAGTGCAGCTCACCAACATATTGTAAAATATTAAAACAAACATACGTATGAAACATGTTACGCAACTCAAGGCTGACACCTTGACCACCGCCCAGATGGAGGACCGCATCCGCCAAGTGAGTATCGATGTACGCCGGTACAGAGAAATTGAGGTCTCTGCCGAACTCGCCGAGTTCATGGCGCTCAAACCCATCGTGGAGGCTAAAGAATTTCAGGACTACAAGCACGAACTGCTCACTACCAACTACAAGGACCGTGAAGAGTACCGTCTTATCACCGGTTACGAGCGTGCCAAACGTAGTCACCATGTGCGTTGGTATCATTTCTATCGGGGCTTGAAGAAAGTGCAGGACTATATGCACTTTACCGAGACGAGCGATTTTGCCAAGCTCAAAGATCCTGAGGCTGTCAAGGCCGATCCACGGCTTCGCCAGATGCAGCGCCTTGGCAACTCTTTTGCCGTGAAACGCTACCTCGTGCATAAGAACTCCGAAGCCGTGAGCGAGTATTATCGCTTGCGTGACATCGTTAACAACACCGAGTTCCGTACGCGCAACCACTTCTGGAAGAACCCCAAACGCTGGTACACCACGCTGCAGAGCCAGCAAGACGGCAAGTACGAGGCATTGAAGAAATCGTCCAACATCTCTTTCTTCCTCGCCCAAGACCCGAAGAAGATTGCCGAGTACGAGTCCTATCAGGAGATTTTTGCCGATGCATGCCAGTGGAATAGGATGCAGGACAGCCCGTGGCAAGCAGGCTTCTATTATGGAAATGCCAAACTCAAAACCAACCATTCTTACGCCAACGAGGGTGCTGCCATGAATAATGGCCGTAACGTCTATACCAAGGACGGACGCCTCATCGTAGCTGTCAAAGCCGAGCATGTCTCTGCACCGGCGTGGGATGAGAAGAAAGGCTTCATCATGAAGGATTATGACTACAGCGGTGATGTTATCCAGACAGCGGAGAAGTTCCGCGCCGACGAGGGCATGTTCCAGGTCAAAGCTTCCTTTACGGGCAAAGCTCATGGCGCTATCTGCCTCATCAGCGAGAAACATCTGCCTATCGTCCGCCTGGCTGAGTGGGATGGCAAGAATGTTGTGGTAGGAGCTACCTACGACAAGTTCGAGGAGCAGACCACCGTTGAGGGTCTCAAGGAGGGACAGGAATACGTCTTCACATGCGTCATCACCCCCGCTGACCTTACCTGGTATGTCAACAACCAGGAGGTGGCTCGTACCGCCAACAAACTCGGTACCAAACTCTTCCCCGCCGTTATCGCTTTCCTCCACGAGGGCGAGAAAGCTACCGGACAAGTGGGTATCGATTGGTTTAAGGCATATAAGCATTAAGCTATGTTCCTGATAGCCGGTCCGTGTGCTATAGAGAACGAACAGACCGTCATGCAGACTGCTCAAACGCTGCGTGACGTCTGTTCCGATTTGGGCATACGCCTCTATTTCAAATCCTCGTTTGATAAAGCCAACCGTACCTCTGCCTCGCAGCGTGGGGTAGGGATGGATGCGGGGCTGCGTATCCTTGCCGAGGTCAAGAGCCGCTTTGGCTTGCCTATTCTGACCGATGTGCATGAGTCGTGGCAGTGCGAGCGTGTGGCTGAGGTGGCGGATGTATTGCAGATACCTGCTTTCCTCTCCCGGCAGACCGACCTGCTTCAGGCGGCTGCACGCACCGGACGTATCGTCAATATCAAGAAAGGGCAGTTCATGGCGCCCTGGGACATGCGCGGCGCTATAGCCAAATGCCTTGACGCGCAGCCGGCTAACAGCCAACAGCCAACAGCCAATGGCCGTATATGGCTGACGGAGCGCGGTTCATCTTTCGGCTATGGCAATCTGGTGGTCGACATGACCTCGCTCGTCAAGATGCGCGAGTACGGTTGTCCCGTCATCTTCGATGCTACCCATTCTGTCCAGCAGCCTTCTACGCAGCAGGGCGTCACGGGCGGCAACCGCGAGATGGTGCCATATCTCATGCGTGCCGCACTCGCCGTAGGAGTGGATGGTATCTTCCTCGAGGTTCATCCCACCCCCGAGCTGGCTATCAGCGATGCAGCCAACCAGGTCCGCCTTGACGATGTACGTGCTATCCTCGAGCAAGCCGTCGCCTTCGACCGCCTGGCACATTCTTTCTGATTGCTGATTACAAATCACAAATTACAAATCACCAATCACAAATCACAAATGAATCCCGTCCAACGAGCACAAGATATTTTCCGCGAGGAGATCCGCGAACTGACCACGCTGGCTGATACTATCGACGCATCTTTTGCCGACGTCGTCGACACCCTCTATGCCTGTCGTGGCAAGATCGTCGTCACCGGTATCGGCAAGACCGGCATCATCGGTCATAAGATTGCTTCCTCCCTCGCATCCACCGGCACGCCTGCTATCTTCGTCAATGCCGCTGAGGCTGTCCATGGCGATCTGGGTATGGTATCACGCGATGATGTTGTGCTCCTCGTCAGCAATAGCGGTGCTACCAACGAGATCCTTGCCGTCATCGACCCGCTTCATCATATAGGCTGCACGCTTGTTGCCCTCACAGGCAATCCTCATTCGCCGCTCGCCGAGCGATGCGATAAAGTGCTCTCCGTTCATGTTGACAAAGAGGTCTGCCCCTTGGGCTTGGCGCCTACCACCTCCACTACCGCTACCCTCATGATGGGCGACGCACTCATGGTGTGCCTCATGGAGAAAAGGCATTTCCGCGCGGAAAATTTCGCCGTTTACCATCCCGGAGGTGCCCTCGGTCGTCAGCTCCTCGGGCGCGTGGAGAACTTCATGGCTCGCGCGGTGCCACGCGTGTACACGCATACCACTTTTCTTGATCTTGTCTGCGAGATGAGCGAGCATCATCTGGGCATGACCATGGTCTATTCCCCTGACGATGATCGCTGCGTAGGTATCATCACCGATGGCGACCTCCGTCGCGCTATTCAGAAGTACAACGATATGCATATCTGCGCTGCCGACATCATGACGCCCACGTATAAGCATATCTGCAAGGATGCCCTCCTCTCCGAGGCATTGGCGGTCATGGATAAGTATAATATCACCACCTTGGCTGTCACCGCCTCGCCGGACTCCACCGACATCATCGGCATCCTCTCTATTCATCATATCATCGACTTCGCCTAATAATCTAAGAAATAACCAAAAAATCTAATATAATGAATCCGGATAAGAAATTTGTAATCACAATCAATCGTGAGTTAGGCAGCGGCGGACGTACCGTAGGACGCAAGCTGGCAGAGAAATTGGGCGTGGCGTTCTACGACAAAGCCCTGATCAAGGCGCTCCAGGAGCGGTACAACCTATCCGTGGAACAGATTGAGCGACTCAAAGGCAGAGAAAAAGGCTGGTGGGCAGAGTTCAAGCGCAAGATGAGTTTCTCGGAAGTTGAGTACCAGCTTGACCAGACCGGCATAGAGAGCGAGTCGGTTTTCCGTGCAGAGACTGAGATACTGAAAGCCATCGCCCAAGATGAGTCGTGCGTCATAGCCGGACGCAGTGGTTTCTATATCTTCCGCGAGCACCCCAACCACCTGAGCATCTTCTTGCAGGCCTCAATGTTGAGTCGCGTTGACAGAGTGTCGCGTGAGCAGAACATGACGAAGGGTGAAGCCCGTATGACGATTGACAAAGTGGACCGGATGCGCGAGAACTATATAAGCGAGTTTACTCACTCCTCGCGGTATGACACGCGCAACTACCAGCTCGTGCTCAGCATGGACGAGCTGACCGAAGATGCGGCAGTGGAAGTGATCATGAACTATATCAGCAACATGAACAAGTAGCCATGGCGTGAAGCCATGCGAAACGGTATGAGTTGGATTATGATTGTACAGCTCCTGATTGTATTGGGAGCATTATGGATAGGCTCGCGTTACGGCAGCCTGGCTCTCGGAGCCATCTCCGGCATCGGTCTGGCTATCCTGGTCTTCGGTTTCGGCATGAAACCCGGTACGCCTCCTACTGACGTCATCTATATCATCATAGCCGCTGTGACATGCGCGGGCGTGATGCAGGCATCAGGCGGTATGGACTGGCTGATACAACTGGCAGAAAAACTGCTGCGCAAGCATCCTGAGCGCATCACGTTTCTTGCTCCGCTCACTACGTTCTTCCTCACCGTGCTCGTCGGCACGGGGCACGTGGTATATACCTTGATGCCGATCATCTGTGATATATCGCTCAAGAAAGGTATCCGTCCCGAGCGTCCGTGCGGCGTGGCGTCCATCGCTTCGCAGGTGGGCATCACCTGTTCGCCCATCGCGGCGGCCGTCGTGGCGTTCGTCAGCATATCCAATGCCGACGGCTTTGACGTAACTATCCCGCAGGTACTGATGATCACCATTCCGTCCTGTGTGTGCGGACTGATGGCAGCAGCAGCGGCTTCCTACAAGCGTGGTTTGGATCTGGATAAAGATCCCATCTTCCAAGCCAAGATAGCCGACCCCGAGCAGCGCGCGTATATATATGGAAATACCGCCACCACGCTTGACAAAGAGATTCCTCAGAGCGCCAGGAATAGCGTGTATATCTTCCTCGGTGCGCTGGTGATGGTGGTGATTTTCGCCATCTTCCTTCCTCAAATGACCTACCTGAAGGGCTTGAAGATGAATCAGGTTATTCAGATCATCATGATTACCGCCGCTGCGCTGATGATTATTTTCTGCAAGGCGAGTCCCAAGAAAGCTGTGGCCGGACCGGTATGGCAGAGCGGTATGGTGGCTGTAGTGGCTATTTATGGCATCGCCTGGATGGCTGATACCTATTTTGGTCATTATATGGGTCAAATTCAGGAGATGCTCAAGGACATCGTTACAGAATATCCGTGGGCCATAGCGCTGGTGTTCTTTGCCGTTTCGGTGCTGATCAACTCGCAAGGAGCGGTGGTGGTAGCTATGTTGCCGTTGGCATATAGCCTGGGTATTCCCGGTGTAGTGCTGTTGGGCGTGCTGCCGTCGGTGTATGGCTATTTCTTTATCCCCAACTATCCGTCGGATATCGCTACGGTCAATTTCGACCGTTCGGGCACTACCGTTATTGGCAAGTACCTGCTGAACCACTCGTTCATGATGCCGGGACTGATATGTGTATCTGTGTCTACGGTTGTGGCTTACCTGCTGACGCTAATGATTTTCTGATAGATTGATTGCCCCCAACTTGTATAGCGACTGCATCCGTCAGAACATGCTCACGCGAACAGCCTACTTACGGCAGAACGCCGTGCAATAATCAACTGATTGGGATATGAATACTATCTTCATCGTTCTGCCCATACTCACTCTGCTGATGTTCGACTTGGGCTTGACGCTTCGCCCTGCCGACTTCCGACTGATAGCCGAACGCCCCAAACCTGTACTCATCGGACTGGTAGGACAGATCATTTTGCTGCCCCTCATCGCGTGGGGCATCATTCGTCTCATGCCTCATGTTTCTGCTTTCCTGCCATTTGCTGCAGACCTCTCACCCCTGTTCATCATTGGCATCATGCTGGTAGCATGCAGTCCCGGCGGTAGTTCGAGCAATGTGTTCTCGATGTTGGCGAAAGGTGATGTAGCGTTATCGGTCACCCTCACGGCTTGCAGCAGTCTGCTTACGCTCTTCACGCTGCCCCTTATCATGGCCTGGGTGACTTCCGGAGTAGGCGAAGCCGTCAATATCCATCTGCCTGTAGGCAAACTGCTGGTACAGAACATCGTGCTGATGGTAGTGCCGATAGCCATAGGCTTTGTGGTGAACTTCTTCCGTCCGCGTGCCGCTCAGGCTATCCATAATGTGCTCAAGCGTATTGCTATGCCTGCTTTGGTTCTGCTGGTGACGATTTTCTTTCTGCAGCATAAGCAGACGATTATTGCCGAGTTCGGCTCTCTCGGGCTGACGATGACGGTACTTATCCTTGCCACCACAGGCTGCGGAGCACTTCTTTCGCAGCTGGTACACCTCACAAAGAAAGAGCGCCGCACGCTGGTGATTGAAATCGGCATGCAAAATGCTGCGCAAGCCATCACCATTGCGTGCAGCCCTCTTATCTTCAGCAACGAGATAATAGCCATTCCCGCTATCATCTACGCGCTGATGATGAACCTCATACTACTGGCGTATGTAGGGCTGACTGCCTTATTTTCCTCCACCGCCCAAGGCGATGTATAGCGATATGAGTGCCATCGAGCCGTTATAGAGGTTCGTGGCCTCGTTCATCTGGGCGGATAGCAATGTTTCCTGGGCGGTCAGCACCTCCAGGTAGTTCGCTTTGCCCGCGTTCATCAATTCGTGCGTGCCCGTATAGGCATCTTCCAGCACCGCTACCTGACGTTTGTAGTACGCATCTTTCGTCTTGGCTACCTGGCAGTCTGCCAGTGCCTCATTTACCTGATTACCGGCGTTTATTACCGTCTGCACGTACTTACGCTGCATATCTTCTTGCGTGAGCTTGCTTATCTTGAGTTGTGCACGCAATCTGCCTTGTGCAAAGATAGGCTGTGTGAGCGAAGCCAGCGCATTGAACAGCAGTGCACCCGGGTTGGCTATCACGCCTTGGTTGTTACCCCAGCCCAGGATGCCTTGCAGCGACAGTTTGGGGAAGAATGCCGAACGGGCTGCGTTGGTGTTGTAGAACGCCTCTGCCAGCTGCTGGTCGGCTATCTTGATGTCAGGTCGGTTAGTCAGCAGTTGTGCCGGTACGCCCGTGCCGACGCGTTCGGGCAGCTCGTAAGCTTCCCATGCACTACGCTCGATATGTCGGGGCGTGAGTGCCAGCAGTTTGCATATAGCGTTCTCCGTACCGCGTATCTGTCGCTCTACGTCCACTATCTGCGCCTTGACGTTTAGATAGGAATTCTCCATCTGGTTGACGGAGGTGGAGTAGGCTTTGCCGTTCTCATACAGCGCACGTTGTGTCTGCAGCGAGATGTTCCACAGGCTGTCCGTATGATTAAGTATCTCCATCTGGCGGTCGAGCAGTTGCAGCATCATGTACTGTTGCGCCACCGTGGATACGAGGTTCGCTTGTGTTGCCTGACGGGCAGCTTCGGCTTGAGCAACAACGGCTTTGGACTTGCGCACGGCATTCAGGTTAGCGCCGAACAGATCAATATCCCAACTCATCTGCAGGGGCACGTTGTATACCAGCGTGGCTGAACTGCCACCTGTAATCTGCCCGTTATACCCCGCTTGCGGAGCCAATGCGAACGATGGCAGGTAGCCCAACTTGGCTGCTTTGAGCGATGCCTGTGCCTGCTCGATGGCTATGCGAGCCGAGTTGAGGTCGGTATTGCGCACCAAAGCCGAGTCGATAAGCGTCTGTAGCTTTGGGTCAACAAACACGTCTTTCCATGATAGCGCGGCTACCGAACTATCGGCAGCTGCGGCTATCATATCCTCGCTCGTGCCGTACAGATCCGACTGAACATCGTTCTGTGACGTATATTTGCCATAGATGCCGCAACCGGAGAGCAGCATTGCACTCATCACGCATACTACAGCCGTAGTCAGCACTTTAGGCGTTTGCGTCGTAATGGGCTCATCCTTTGTCTCTTCCTCTTTTGCTGCTACTGCTACGGGCTTGCCCTGGAACTTCTCATGCAGCGTTTGGAATACGATAAAGAATGCCGGTACGACGAACAATAGGGCTATCGTACCGACGGTCATACCGCCTACGACGCCGACCGCCAGTGCACGGTTACCGTTGGCTCCCGCACCGCCTTCTATCACCAGAGGAATCATACCTACGATCATCGTCACAACGGTCATCAATATAGGACGCAGACGTTCGCGACAAGCTTCCAGAGCCGCTTCGGGGATGGACATGCCTTGTGCACGACGCTCCGAGGCAAACTCGGTAATCAGAATAGCTGTCTTGGCCAGCAGACCGATCAACATGATCACACCCGTCTGTAGGTAGATGTTGTTCTCCTGACCGGGGATGCCCAACTTGTAAGCCACCCAGGCAAACAGGAACGATCCCATCAAGCCGAACGGCACACTCAGCAGCACGGCAAACGGAGTGAACCATGAGTTGTACAACGAACCCAAGATCAGATAGATCAATATGACGCAAATGCCGTAGATGGCTACAGTCATGTTGCTGTTGGATGTCTCTTCCACTTCGCGCGACATCGAGCCGTAGTCGTACGTCAGGTGCGACGGCATCGTCTCGCGGAACACCTCCGCGATAGCTATATGTGCCTGACCTTCCGAATAGCCGCTCGCGGCATTCACGAAGCACGAGATCGACTGATAGAGGTTGAAGCGATTGACGGATGACGAACCCACGATCTCTTTCAGCGTTACGAACTCAGAGATAGGAGCCATCTTACCCTCTTTGACGCGGATATACATGTTGTTCAGCGACGAGGGGTCAAGCCTGTATTCCGGCGAAGCACTTACCATAATTCGGTACACTTTGCCGAACTGGTTGAAGTTACCTACGTACGACCCGCCGCAGTAGGCGCCCAGCGTGGCCAGTACCGACGAGGCGCTTACACCTGCGCGGTCGCATTGTACGGGGTCAACCTCTACCTGATATTTCGGATAGCGCTCCGAGTAGGTCGAGCTGGCGCTACCGATCTCCGGACGCTCTGCCAGCTTGGCGAGGAACTGATCCACATAGCGGCTGAACTCGGTCATGTTGCCGTCGCTCATATCCTGTATCTGCAGGTCCACGCTGTTGGACGAACCGTAACCCGGAATCTGCGGCAGCTGGAAAGGTATGACCTTGGCGTTCTTGATCGACTGGCAGTCCAGATAGAAGCGGTAGATAACCAGGTCGATGTAATGGTTGAATCCCGGACGGTCATCCCAGTTCTTGAGTCGGATGATCAGCGTAGCAAAACTCGTACCGGCTGACGAGATCATTCCGTAACCGTTACTGATAGAGTAGCTTTCCAGTTCGGGGATGTTCTTTACTTTCTCCTCCACCTGCTTCATGATCTCCTCGGTCTCGTGCAGCGTTGATCCTTCGGGAGCACGCACCTCGCACAGGATAACGCCTTGGTCTTCCTGAGGAACCAATCCTGAAGGCAGTGATTTCATCAGCAGTACAAGCAGCGCCGCACAACCTGCGAGCAGCAAGCCCGATACCCACGGCCGCTTGATGAACACCGCGATAGATTTCTTGTACTTGTTCAATATGGCATTGTAGCTGGCGGTGTAGGCGAGTTTGGTATAGTAGTTTATGCCCTTGTGGGTGTCGTTGTTGTCATCAGCGCGCATCATCAGTGCACACAGTGCAGGGCACAGGATAAGGGCGCACACACATGACAGACCCACCGACGAGGCTATCGTCACGCCGAACTGCGTAAAGAACGAGCCTGACGTACCAGGCATGAACGTCACGGGGATGAACACGGCCATGAACACCAGCGTACACGATATAACGGCGGTCGACACCTCGCTCATCGCCTGTCTTGTGGCTTCCACGGCATCGCTCACGCCGCTCTCAATCTTGCCCATCACAGCCTCGACCACCACAATGGCATCATCCACCACCGTACCGATAGCCAGCACCAAGGCAAACAGCGTAAGAATATTCAGCGAGAAACCTGCCATCTTCACCACGGCAAACGTGCCTAACAGCGAGACGATGATGGAGATGGACGGGATAATCGTCGCCTTGAAGTTCTGAAGGAAGAAATAAACCACCAGAATAACCAGGATGATGGCAATGATAAGCGTCTCCAATACGTTATGAATGGCGGCAAAGAGGAAGTCGTTGGAGGTCTGCATCACTACGAACTCCAGTCCGGCGGGTAGCGTCGGAGTCAGTTGGTCATACAGCGCCTGGATCTTCTCGTTCACCTCGGTGGCATTGGCGCCCGGAGCCTGGTTGATGATGAATACCACACCCGGCATTCCGTCTACGGTTGATGACATCGAGTAGTTCACCGCGCCGATCTCTACCTCTGCCACTTCGCGCAGGTACAGCAGGTTGCCGCCATCGCCCGAACGTAGAACAATGTTGTTGAATTCCTCTACCGATTTCAGCGTACCTTTGTACTCCATGGGATACTGGTAGGCGTTCTCCGATTGTTGTCCCAACGTACCCGTTGCCGTCACGAAGCTCTGCGTAGCGATAGCGGCGGAGATATCGTCGGGGGTAAGCTCGTATTGCGCCATGACGTCAGGCTTGAGCCAGATACGCAAGGCGTACGTGTTACCTAAGTTGTTCACCTCGCCCACACCCGTGATACGCATCAGTCGCGGCTTGACGTTGATGTCGATGTAGTTGGCGATGAAGTTGGCATCGTACTTGCCGTCTTTGGATTTCAGCGCACCGATCTGCAAAATACTGTTCTGCGTCTTGCTCACCTGCACACCTACTTTCGTCACATCGGCAGGCAGCAGGGCTGAGGCCTGCGTCACGCGGTTCTGTACGTTCACCGTAGCCATATCGGCGTCAGTGCCTTGCTTGAAATATACCATAATCTGCGCATCACCGGTCGAACTGGCGGTGGAGGTCATGTATGTCATATCCTCCACGCCGTTGATCTGCTCTTCCAGCGGCTGGATGACGGATTTCATGATGGTATTGGCATCAGCGCCTGTATACGACGTACTCACGCGCACACTCGGAGGTGCAATGTTCGGGTACTGCTCCACAGGCAGAGTCTTGATGCAGATAAAGCCTATCAGTGCAATCACGATGGCTATCGCACAAGCCATCACGTGCTTTGAAATAAATATATTACCCTTCATATAAATTGAAAATTGAAAAATGAAAATTGAAAGGATTATTTTTGATTCTTATCCTTTAGCTTTTTTACTATGGATACCAAAATAGCAATAATCTCTTTCAAATCTTCATTCAATGAATTGTATTCAGAATCGGAAATGATAGCCGATTTGCATAGGACTTCTAACCAATACTGCGTTTCATCAGCCTCTTTGAGGGCTATATTCATCTTAGTAAGGTAATCCGGATCAGTTTGTGCATTTTTACTTTCACGGACATTGGCTCCTATACTTGTTCCGCTACGGAGAATTTGTTTGCTTATCACAAACTCTCTCTTCTCATCGCACAAGTACTTATAAAAATTTACTATGCGAACAGCGAAATCTAAAGTTTTTTGCCTAATCATTTCCTTTTTCCTTTCACTTTTAACCTTTCACCTTCCTTTCACCTTTCACTTTTCACCTTTCACCTCGAAGAGCACTTTTTGTCCTTCCATCACGTTGTTGGCGCCCTCGGTCACGATCACGTCACCTACTTCCAACCCCGTCAGTACGGCTATGTTACGCTCGCTGCCCATCTGTGCGGTGGTGATAATCACGCTGTAGGCGCAGCTGTCGGCTGCCACCTTGTATACCAGGCTCTTATCCTGCAGACGAACGACAGCGTTCTGCGGTACGACAATCACATCTTTCTCTTCCACAGGGATGACCACCGTACCCTGTATACCCGAATACAGTCCTCCGTCAGGGTTCGGGAAAGTTGCTTTGCATGACAGTGCACCCGTCGTGCGGTCTACAGTTCCCGTCACGCTCGTTATACGGCCTTTCAGCGGATACTCGTCGCCGCTGCGGAAGATGAAGCTGACATCAGGAAACTCGTCAAGCGTATTGCCTATATGCTCATGTTTCTCGCGGTAAGACAGCACCGACTCGTTCACCGAGAACTCTGCATACATCTGCGCGTTGCCGCTCACCATCGTCAGGAAGGTCGTGGCGTTAACCTGATCGCCTGCAAACACCGGCACCGAACCTATCAATCCGGCTACGGGGGAGGTGATCGTGCAGAAACTGAGGTTCACGCGAGCACGATCGACCGACGCTTTGGCTTGCGCTACCGATGCCTGAGCTTTCCGGTAAGATATCTCGGCGTTATCAAGCATATATTGGCTCACGATGCCTTTGGCAAAGAGGTTCTTGCTGCTCTCCAGCTCCATTTTCGCACTGCTCTCCGAAGCTTTGGCTGCCAGCAGGTTGGCTTCTGCCACCTCCAGCTCCAGTGCGGCGTTGCGGTCGTCGATGCGGAAGAGCACATCGCCCTTCTTTACTTGCTGACCTTCGGTGATGCACACTTCTATGAGCTGACCGCTCACTTGGGGCTTGATCGTCACGTCCGATGTGCCGCGAAGCGTGGCGCTGTACTTCAGCGGCAACGTCACGTCGCTCTTGCTGATCGTCATCGTCGGATAAGAGGTCTCAACGGCTTTCGGCACTTCTATGCCGCACGAACTTAGCAGCACTGCCGCCGTAACAAATAGGATAAGTTTTTTCATATTATGAATTGTTTTTTTTTTAATTATGCGATGAATTGTTTTTTTAAATTATGCGTGATATGTATACGTGTTTTCCGAACGCGGGTACAAAGATACAAAAAAAATCGCACATTTGCAAGTTTTTTTCAAAAAAATGCATCGTACTCTTGCATTTTTCGGATTTTTTTTGTACCTTTGCGCCGTTATTCTCACAACCAAAACTATTTTGTACCAAATCTTATCTTTTTCAGGTACATTTGGTACACTATCGTGCCATTTTCGGCAAAAAAGTGCATTATTTTGCATGTGACCCGTTTTTTGTCCAAATCTATACTTTTTCACCCACATTTGGAAGAAAAACCCCATTCGTTTTTATTTAGGTTTATCGCGTTGAGTGCTTTAACTCGAAGAGTTGTGACGATTGATGATAAAGACTATCCGAAAGCTTGCTTTCGAGGAGTTTTTAGCAGCAATGGGCACTAGATGCGCAGCATCAAAGCACTCAAAGGGTTTTGTAGGTTTTTGTTATAAATTATGTACCACTTGTGATTTTGGTTATTATTGTGGATCATCTGTGGTTTCCAATTAAAAATTTTTTGGATAATATTGGCAATTTTGGACTATAGAAGTAACCATTTTTGACAAAATACTAAAAAAGCAAGAATTGATTATACTCCCAAAGCGATAGCCGGGGAGATATTGAGTTTCAGGCACATCTGACGAGCCAGGGAGAGACTTGGCTCTGCTTTGCCGTGCATAATCTCACTCATGCGAGGTGTGCTGATGCCCAGCATGGCGGCTATGTTCTTTTGATTCAGTCCCATCTCGTACATGCGGAGCTTGAGAACAGCTATCAATGACGGCTTACCTATTGGGTAATGCACATCCTCATAGTCCGCAACCAACTCGGAGAGGAGATTCAGTTCGAGATTTTCCGGGCTATCCTCGGGAACGCCATCGCCCCAAGTAAGCGGCAACAACTCCTCAATGCGAGCCATTGCTGCCTCATATTCCTTTTCGGTTTTGATTTGTGCTGCCATAACTTAAATGTTTTGAATGTCGGTTATTTTATCATATTCGGCGTGTGTGCCGATAAAACGGATTAGCACTTGTTGGGGAGTAAACCGCACAACTACAACCAAACGATAGTCATTACCTTTAATGTTGAACACATAATGCTGATTGCCAACATAATCAACGGAGTTAAACGTCTGGCGCATGTCGGTAAGATTATGCCATTCCGCCTCTTCTGTTTTGGTGTACCACTCTTCCAATGCATCCTTTGCTTGCGGGTGATTGGTGTAGTAGGTTACCAGTGTTTTCCTTGCGATTACTCTCATTGCCTGCCATATTTTTGCTGCAAAGTTACAAAAATTATTCCGAAATTCCAAATATTATTCCGAAATTCGTAATTTTGTAGCCGCATTTCTGCAAAATGACACATTGATTCGACATTCTCTCCTGAAAAAATTGACGCCCAACTGTCTCAACTATCTCAACAATCTCATGCCGCTCTCCCTCGTTTTCGGAACGCGTCAGCGGTTTTCTTGTAAGCCCTGCGTTTTCTTGACAAATTTTATAGCATCTCACCCCTGTTTGCCAACAAATATGACAAAACAGCACAAAATTTCAGACAAAATGCAAAAAAATGCAAAAAAAGTTGCATAATTGTGAAACTTTTTGTATCTTTGTAGCAGATTTGAAGATATAGTTGGTATGAAACGCGAAATTTTTGTATACAAGAATTACTTTTACGATTTCATAAGTACGTTGTCGGAAGACGTGTTGGACAAGATAGAGTACGCTTTAACTCTCTTGGAATCGCAAGACAAAGTAAGCAAGAAATTTGTGAAACATCTGCGTGAAGGTATATATGAATTGCGCGCGGAATACGAAAGCAACATCTATCGGGTGTTTTTTATCTTCGATAATGGTAACATCGTTGTCTTATTCAACGGATTCCAAAAGAAAAGTCAAAAAACACCACAAAAAGAATTGGAAAAAGCCATTAAAATAAAGGAGGAATACTATGCAAGCAAATCCTAATCTGACCAGTTACAGTGCTATTTTAGCGCAAAAACATGGTGCTATCGGTACTCCCGAGCGTGAAGAGTTCGACAATCGCGCCCGAACTTATTATATGGGGCTCTTGCTGCAAGGTGCCCGCAAGGAAGAACATATTACTCAGTCCGAGTTAGCCAGACGCACAGGTACCAGCAAGAGTTATATCTCCCGCGTCGAGAATGGACTGATTGATCCTACAATCTCCAGTTTTATGCGTATCGTAGATGCGTTGGGCTTGCATTTTGAGTTGACGCGCCCATTGGCATAATCTTGTTGTACATGCCTATTGTGCGTATTGTCTTCCAAACTCTAAAAACTCTCCAGCGGTAACCATCCAATTGGTTGCCGCTTTTTGTATCGATGCAAATGATTTTGGCCGTTACGTATGGAAAAATCAAAAAAATCAGATTAAATCATACATAACCGCCACTTTTATCAGAGGCGACACAGGTCCTTTACAGGGGCTTATCGAGGGTTTAACGGGCCAATAACGTATCCTACCCATACCTATATATACTATGTATATATCCCGTGATTTTGACTAAAAGAGCAACCCATTTGGTTTTATTTGTGTTTCCTCTGTCGTTTTTGATTTACTAATTCTTACCTCTTTTTTTGATAATATTGGTAATTTTTGACTAAACAAGTAAGTACCCGATTTGTTTTTTAGGTTTATTTCTTTGAGCGCTTTAACTCGAAGAGTTGTGACGATTGATGATAAAGACTATCCGAAAGCTTGCTTTCGAGGAGTTTTTAGCAGCAATGGGCACTAGATGCGCAGCATCAAAGCACTCAAAGGGTTTTGTAGGTTTTTGTTAAAATTTATGGCTCATCAGCAGTTTCCGATTGAAACAATTTTTTGCTCGTTTTTGGCAATTTTGGACAAAATAATCCTCGTTTCGGAGACTCCCTTCCACGCGATTCCTCTGCATTTTATCATAAAATATGCAATTATTCCTCTGCATTTTGTAAAAAAAATGCCAATTTTTCCTCTGATTTTTTTCAAAAAATTTGCAAATATCAATTATTTTTTGTATCTTTGCAGTCAAAATGAAAGCATGTTGCTATCATGATGCATTAAAACTTGACGATTATGGCACAAGCAGCAATGACAATTCGCCTGGATAACAGGATTAAAACACAATTTGACTCGTTATGCGAGCAGTTCGGCATGAGTGCCAATGCGGCAATCAATGTGTTTATCAATGCCGTCGTTCGTACACGAGCTATCCCGTTCACCATCCGTGTGGATGAGGATCCGGTTCGTCAACGTGCATTAGATGCTTTTTATTCAACCCCGCGAGATGATCGACCGGAAATGACGTTGGATGAGATCAATGAGGAAATCCGAAAAGCACGCCAGGAGCGTCGAGAACGTCTGGAACTTGAAAAATAGTAAAAGGAAGTAGCATAATTATGGTTTACGCAGTAATTGATACAAATGTCTTTGTGTCCGCGTATCTTACGCATAATTTGGCTTCATCTACATCCAAAGTGGTGGACCTTATGTTTCGTGGCATAATTCGTCCGTTGTACAACGAAGAGATAAATCTATACTTTTTCACCCACATTTGGAAGAAAAACCCCATTTGTTTTTATTTGTGTTTCCTCTGTCGTTTTTGAAACGCAGAGTGTTTTCGTGGGGCAACTCACATCATACAACAACAAAGGCTGTCACCTGACAGCCTTTGTTATGAAATCATCATTCTGATAGGAAGAGATCTTTAGTCGTAAGCGACGAATGCACAAGCGATGTATTTGTCCCTTCCTTTAATCCGTATGGGGTTACAAACGTCAGAACTACGCCTCGTTCGATGGCATTCTCTTCCATAAACAGTTGTTTGCGATGGATAAGCCGTTCGGCATAGTCTTTTGGGATGACATAGGGCTTGGCTGAGAACTTCATCTCGCATAGATGAATCAACTTATCGGCGCGCGAAATGACCAAATCGACCTGTGCTCCTTTGCGCTTGTCCTCTTTCTTTGGCACAAATCGCCATGATGATGCTTCGGTAGCCATACCGGAGATACCCAACCCGCGTTTAATCTGAGACAAGTGGCGCAAACAAACCTCTTCGAATGTAAAACCTTCCCAACTCTCGACACTCCGATCTTGGAAGTGATGTAGCCAGTATTGCTCATCTTTCGAACGGTTATCTTTGACGTAACGGAAATAAAATAAAGTGTAAAAATCGCACAAACGATATAAGGTCTGCTTCGTTTTATTGCCATATTGCGCGTACGATACCACAAAATCGCATCGCTCAAGGTTTTCGAGAATTTTAGTCAGGCCACCGCCTGAATAACCGGTTGCTTCCGAAATGTCCGTTTTGGTAAAACCCTCTCGTTTGGTTGCCAGTAACTCAACAATCCGAATATACTTGTCTGCTTTCTTGAACAAGGCATTGTATAACTCTTTGAACTCGTCGTGCAAATCTCCTCCTCTGCGAAAGATAAGCGCATCGACGTTCTCTACAAGGCTTAGCTTCGGCCGAAGCAAACTCAAATAATACGGAACGCCGCCAAAAATCATGTAGAACTGCAAAATCTGGTAGTCTTCCCAATCGAAGCCGTTCGATTGTAGATATTGTTTGCACTCACTCAAGTAGAATGGACGCAAGTAAATCCGGTGCGTTATGCGGTTATGCAAGCCACCTTGATTGTCTTCCAACTTCTCCTTCATCCATGTTGTAGCACTTCCGCAGGCGATAAAAACTATATCGTCCCTGTTCTGCACCCAACTCGACCAGAAATATTCCAACTCGCTCACAAAATCGCTCTTCTGTGTATCTATCCATGGCATCTCGTCAAAGAACACTACCTTTCTGCCTTCTTTGCTTTGCCCAAGGCAAGTCGCTAACTGGCGAAACGCTTCGTGCCAGTTCAGCAGTTCAGGGATTTCTGTGCCGGGATAGTGAACTTGCAATGCCTCGCGAAAATTTGCCAACTGATCCAGCAGAGGTTTTTTGTGAGCTCCTACAAAGTGGAAACTGTACGTGTCTTTGCAAAAACTCCTTACCAAGAAGGTCTTTCCTATGCGCCTGCGTCCGTATAAAATAACGAATTCAGACCGTTTCGAATCCATGGCTCGTTGTAGCTCGGCCAACTCTGTTTGACGTCCTATCAAGCTTTCCATAATCTTTTGTGTTAAAAAGTCACGGCAAAGGTACTACTTTTTTTTCATATTTGCAAATATTTTTATGGTTTTTTGTCCAAATCTATACTTTTTATCCCACATTTGGAAGAAAAACATGAGTTTTTTGTCCAAATCTATACTTTTTCACCCACATTTGGAAGAAAAACCCCATTTGTTTTTATTTGTGTTTCCTCTGTCGTTTTTGATTTACTAATTCTTACCTCTTTTTTTGATAATATTGGTAATTTTTGACTAAACAAGTAAGTACCCGATTTGTTTTTTATGTTGTTTCTTTTTAATGATTTGACTCTCAGGAGTACGTAGTTTGGTGGTAAAAACTGTCCATAAATTTATTTATGAGGAGTTTTTAGCAGCAAAATACGTAAGATGTGCAACATCTAAATCATTAAAAAGTGGTTTTTTGTGTTTTTGTCTAATTTTATCGCAACAGTACTAGTAACCTATTTGTTTTTTAGGTTTATTTCTTTGAGCGCTTTAACTCGCAGAGTGTACAAATAGTTAGTAAAAGCTGTCTGTAAGCTTACTTGCAAGCAGGTTTTGCTAACTGTTTGTATAAGAAGCAACGCTTCTAAAGCGCCAAAGGGTTTTGTGGGTTTTTGTTATAAATTATGTACCACTAGTGGTTTTTGTTATTATTGTGGATCATCTGTGGTTTCCAATTAAAAATTTTTGGATAATATTGGCAATTTTTGACTAAAAAAGTAAGTACCCGATTTGTTTTTTATGTTGTTTCTTTTTAATGATTTGACTCTCAGGAGTACGTAGTTTGGTGGTAAAAACTGTCCATAAATTTATTTATGAGGAGTTTTTAGCAGCAAAATACGTAAGATGTGCAACATCTAAATCATTAAAAAGTGGTTTTTTGTGTTTTTGTCTAAAATTATCGCATCAGTACTATTTATGGGACACTAATGTGTTAGATTATTTACACATGAATGATTTTGGCTCATTTTTGGCAATTTTGGACAAAATAGTCAGCATTTTTGGGTCAGCCAGCCGTGAGGCATTTTGCATTTTTTACCCCATTTTGCAACACAGGCATGTCACAAATATGATTCTGCGTCAAACTTTGCATCAATTTCTTAAAAAAGTTTTGCTTTTTCCAAAAAAAAGTGTAATTTTGCATGTTTTAACGCAATGCTTCGTGTGTCCTCTTCAGATTGGCGTCCGATGATGCCCAACAGATTGATACTCAGAGCCCTTAACGTAGAAAGAAAAAGATTATATATAGCATATATCGCTGATTAACAACACTCATTGACGCTTCCACCCGATGAGCCGTCAATACTTGTTTGGTATGGGTAGGTCTCGCGTCGGTTGGTGCAGGTTAATGGCGAATGATACATAAGTAGGACAACATTGTTCCATTGAAAGATGTGGAAAGATGACATCCTAAGAAACCCTAATAAGAATCAAAAAGTAAGAAGATATGAGAAAAACTATGATTGTTGCATTGCTGCTGCTCCTTACCTTAGGGGCTTCTGCGCAATGTGAGACATCTGAAGGCGGGACAGCAGAAGTGAAAATCTATCGAGTAGGCAAACCGCTGTTAGAGGGTCAATTTTCTGTTTCTGCCACCCGACATGTCCGTTTTGCCAAGGGAAACTTAAGATATCAAGCGAGCACGGGTACTTGGGATTTCAATGAGCACCAATACGATGTTTTGGGAACCGGTGGCGGAAACAGAACCAAATCAGGACGTGAAACGCAATCGGCATGGATTGATCTTTTCGGCTTCGCCACATCCGGCTGGAGCGGCAGTGGTGCCATAGCGTATCAGCCTTGGGATACAATTAAAATATCAAGATATTACGGTCCTCCTTCAGGCTATAGTGCGGTTGGAGATTATGCATATTGCGATTGGGGAAAAAGTTTTTATGCAGGTTTCCGTTTGCCCACTTATGCAGAATGGCACTACGTCATTTATGAGCGTACCAATTGCAGAAATCTACGTGGAGCAGGTACGTTATTTGGAGTTCCAGGAGTTTTCTTGCTTCCTGACGGATGGAATTGGGCAGACCTTCCTACTTCCCTTGCTGCAGCTAAGGCGGCTTATGATCATAATGGCGATGGTGTAGCTGATGGTTTTACCTTTGTACCTGCTACTGGCGATACTGGCGCACAAAAATATACTGCGAATGTTATTGTCAATAATACGTCCGGTCAGAATTTTTGGAAATTGTTAGAGGATGCCGGTGTAGTATTTATGCCATCCAACGGTTGGCGTGATGGCACTACAGTTAATTATGATGGTGGACTCCACTACTACACATCTACAGTTGAAGTTAATGGAATGGATATATATCTCATGCATTTCCGAGAAGGACCAGGTTTTAGAGATCCGACCTTAGTTTCTCAACGGTATTATGGTCGCTCTGTTCGCCTTGTTAAGGATGTGGAGTGATAAATCGGGAGTTTTTTTCATACAAACCTAATTGCTGAGCAATATGAACAAACGACTATACATTGTATTATCTGCACTTGCGTGTTTGTTGGCAGGGCGAAACTATGCACAGACATGGTACTGCACGGACTATGCCGCATATAATCCTCCGTCAGCCACGGGAAAGATTGATGTAGAACAAGGTACGGGTGACGATATATGTAATTTTACTTTGACAGCTCGTCCGTTCACCGGACACACTTTTATCAAATGGAGTGATGGCATTACCACGAATCCGCGCGTTGTAACCATAGATCCGGCTGAGGATGTGTCAGTTACGTATACCGCTGTGTTTGCGGAAAATCCATTTATAGACGCGTGGAAGGGAGATACTATCATTCTCTCGACCCAAACGCTCGATTTATCCGCGGCAGAAAAGGTGACAATCAAGACGAACGGAACGGAAAGATTCACAAATGTTCCGCTTACTTCAAGAGGAACAGGCTATTGGCGTTTGCCGGCTTCGCTAAATACGTACGCCGGTCAGACGTTGAAATTAGAGTTCTACAACTCAAGCAGCAAACTTGTTGCTGCTACGGATACCGTTGTTCCGTACGTTGTAACAAGTGATGCAACCTTATCAAGTCTGAGTCTTGCTGACGGCACAAGTGTTCAGGTGGTAAGCGGCAAACTGACGATAAATGCTACCGCTAAGCTGGGTATTTTGGATATTTATCCGGGAGCTAAGGTTTCTCAGACAGCTGCACTTACGGTGGATGCAATTTATATGCGTGCCGATGGTCCGCTGAAGCAATATCCGCAGTTCTATTCAGCCGCAAGCGTTACGAACAATAACAGCAACATCATTTATTATGATTACGCGCTTGATTATCGCCACTACTATCCGTTGGCTTTGCCGTACACGGTGGCTTGCAGTAAGATATTGACCAAAGCCGGCAAGACGCCTTCCTACGAGGTGCGTTGGTACGATTGCGATGAACGTGCAAGAAATATTTCCGGTTGGGAGGTGTATAATGATGCTGCTGTTGGAGCGCAGATTACTGCCAACCAAGGGTACAACGTTTACGCCGTGCCGCCAATTTGGGGATGCAGTGGTTCATCGCGTCCTAAGAAGGTGACGCTGCGTTTCCCGATGACGGCTAATCTGTCTTCATCCGGCGATGTAAAGAACAAGACTGTTCCTATTTCGCTCCATTCCAACAGCGGAACGCATGAGCCAAACAAGAACTGGAATCTTATTTGTAGTCCGTATCTCGCCAACTATACCCATACCAACGATTCGAAGATAGCTTATGGCTACTATGTAAAAGAAGGTGACACGCAGGTGAAATATGGCGATGGACAGCGTTATGTAACGTGGTCGGATACCTATTTCACCACGTATACACAGGATGTGGTTACTTCCGTTGCGCTCAAACCATTCTTCCCCTATTTCGTGCAGATAGCCGATCTGGACGGCGAAGGGCCGTTTACGCTGGACTTCAGTTCGGGCACATTGGCTTCAGCTGCTCCGCGCAAGGCGTGGATGGGAACCAACGAATCGGCAGACAATACCGAGTATTTGGCAGGTCTTATCCTTTCGCAGGGAGAGATATCGGATCATACAGGATTGCTTTATAGCGAGCAGTTCACATATAGCTACGAGACGAACGCCGACCTTGTGAAGATCTTTGGCGAGCAGCAACCGATGACGATTTATTCTATCGGTGCTGACAACCAGCCGCGCGCTTTCAACGCCTTGCCGGTAGAAGATGCTGCCACAATACCTGTACCACTCGGCTACCGCAACGCTCCGCTCGGAACAATGCAGATAGCTTTTGATGCTGAGCAATACGACTCGTCCGTCTTCGACGCTGTTTGGCTCACCGATCATCAGACCAACACTACGGTCAACCTTTTGGACGAGGCGTATACGTTCACCAACACTCAGGAAGCATCGGATACACGTTTCTCCGTGACGGTGGCAATAAGCATGACGCCGGCCGTGGTTACCGACAATGAGGCAACTACCGTTGGCGGACAAGCTGCGGCAGTATATTACGATATGCTCGGCAGACGCGTCAACGTTGCTACGGCACCGAAAGGCGTGTACATCGTTGTGGAAGGCGGTAACAGCAGAAAGGAGGTAATACGATGAGAAGCAAATCATTGATAGTACTTATCTCCTTTCTCCTGACGGGACACGCCGCTTGTATGGCATCGGGCGTGTGGCAGAATGCTGTCAACACCACAGTGGCAGCGGCGGAAGCTCCGGTAGTATTTGGTTTCAACTCGGTAGCGCCTATGCAATCCGCCGGCACGTCGGATCTGTTCCACACGACGTCTTTCTCGCTTAACCGCTTTGCCTCCGGGCATAACTATAATAGCATGACCATGCAAACGCTCTCGCTCTCGGCACGCAACCTGGGCAACGGCACGACCGCCGACGAAGCCCTCGAAAAGAACCGTCCGCGTCGCGTTATTCAAGATGGCGACGAACCGTTCAAGCCTTCGGACGAACTGGGTGACCCCAGTCTGCAGCCTATCGGCGAAGTGCCGGTCCTGTTGCTCATCCTCCTTGCCGCCCTGGTCACCTTCTTCCGCACCCGCAAGCTCCAAGCCGCGCAGGTAGCCCCGGTAGCCCGGGAAACACAAGAGGCTATCACAGCCTAAGAAGCTTTTGCGGCTAACAAGTTAGTAACGGCTAAAAGTTTATCACGGCTAACCAGTCGAAACAACAAGGCGGTGTGTCACTGACCCACCGCCTGTTTTGTGGGCAAAAACTTCTGAAATACTTTCTTTAAGTCCAAAATTTCCAAAAATGCATCCAAAATGAGCTGTACTGATATGACGGATTTTACGGTTTAGATGATAATGATTCGTCAAAAATTGCCCAAAAATGCATCCAAAATCCTCTTGTTTTTTCATTGAATTTGTCAGAATGAACAAAACAGGGGCAAAAATAGCAAAAAGTTTCAAAAAGAATTGCATATATCAACAATTATTTGTATCTTTGCGCGGATTTTGAAACAATAGCAATGAACTTATTGCCATTTTTATATCAGAAACTCCTATTTACTCCTGAGGATGTTGCCCGCGAATTAGGCAACCCGCGTAGCGCTGCGACTTTGCTTTGGCGATACCAGAAGCAAGGCTACATCACACAGGTGCGCAGGGGATTGTATTGCGTCACGAACATGGCGACGCAGCAACCCGAAGCCAATAAGTACCAAATTGCATCCTCCATTACGCCGACAGCATATATTGCCTATCACGCAGCTATGGAGTACCATGGCTTGGCACATCAAGTATACTACGACGTGACGGTAGGTAGTGAGCAGTCGTTCAGGGCGTTTGATTTTGACGGCATCCATTATGCGCCGCACCTCTCTACGCTGGCGCTTGGTATTGAAAGTCCCGTTGCAGACAACCATGTGCGTGTAACGAACGTGGAGCGTACGCTGATTGACTGCATCGACCGCATTGACCTCTGCGGCGGATGGGAAGAGCTGGTGAACTGCTTGCGCGGAGTGCATTATCTGCGCGAAGAGCAATTGACGGAGTTACTGAAGGCTTACGGCAAGACCGCGCTATACAAGAAAACAGGATTCCTGTTTGAGCAGCTCTGGTTGCCCGTATCGACAGACGTTATTGCCATGTGCCGTTCGTACGCCAAAGATAGCGTGATGTATCTCACCTCCGACGGCTCAAGCAACGTGTTCCATGCAGCGTGGCGGTTGTATGCCCCACATGATTTGTTAACCATCAATAATTCGAACACCGATGAACTCGTATAACAAGAACGACCTTGCACAATTAGCCGCACAAACGCATTTTCTGCGCGACAATCTGGAGAAAGTGCTGCGACTGACGGATGTACTGCAATTCATAGCAAGCAATCCAAAGTTATGCGATTGCCTGGCACTGAAAGGTGGTACGGCGATTAACCTTACCGTGTTTGATATGCCGCGTTTGTCGGTGGATATCGACTTGGATTACCATCGTGTCTGCACTCGCGAGCAAATGTTACAGAATCGGGCTGTCATCAACGCGGAGATACAGGCATATATGGCATCACAAGGCTATCTGCTCAGTCCCGATACCAAGAATCCGCATTCGTTGGACTCGTGGGTGTTCTTTTACCAGAATGCAGCCGGAAACAGGGATAATATAAAGATAGAGATCAACTATTCGATGCGGCAACATATCTTTGCTCCCGAATGGCGTAGTATCAATGCCGACTTCCTTTCATCAGCAAAAGTGCTGACCTTGGCTCCGATGGAACTATTCGGCAGCAAGATCAAAGCCTTGATAGAACGCCATACATGCAGGGATTTGTATGATGTGTACAACTTGCTGCACAGCGAGTTGTTCAAGACGTTTGACGTTGCGCTATTGCGAAAGATTGTTGTGTTCTATCTGGCTGTAGGAGGCAGTCAAGCACCGAGCAAAGAGTACAACTTGGATGCAATCCGTCAAATAAAGTTCGCGCAGATTCGTGCGACCTTGTTACCAATGCTCAAAAAAGGAGATAACTTCGATTTTGAAGTAGCGAAAGTAGAGGTACTGCAGTTCTTAGAGTCATTACTGCAACTGACGGAAAAAGAGGCAGCATTCATTGATGCCTTCAATGCCAAACGCTATCAGCCGGATTTGTTATTTGATGATGCTGCCATCCTCAGCAACATCTGCAACCATCCTATGGCGCAGTGGAAGATGCGACAGAATTATTAGGCAACGTTTTCCAAAACTAATCCGGTTAAACGTAATATGGCAAAAATTGCAACCTTAATTGATACTAATTAGGAAAATCGGGTGAGTTTTATGCAAAATGAATAATTTAATTTGCATAATTCAAATAAAAGTTGCAATTAAGTTAGTCCCCAAATGCTCATAATGATCCAAAATACTTCGAATAGATGTATTGATAAATCAACTTTGGCTCAAACTCACGCTCAGTTTCAGCCAAAGTTATATCAAAAACACCGACTTTGGCTTAAACTGGGCTGCAAATGGGTTGTGAATGGGCTGCAAATGGGCTGTGAATCACGCACTTATCTCGCACTAACCGCCCACTTACCGCGCACTAACGACGCACTTATCACGCACTAATTTGAGCAAAAATGTAAGGCTTTTGCGCGGGAAAATGGCAGATTCTTTGCGAAAGGATACTACTATATACTACGTATATAGTACTTTTTGAGGCACAGTTGCCTTTTCGTATCAACTCTCTATCTGCTCCATTCGCGTTCGTACAATCGCCAAGTATCGCTCTTGCATCTCTTCCGTCAGGAACGAACCGCGTATCGTTTCTTCCCACTGCGGCAGAACTTTTGCGAATCGCTTCCGCATATTCTCTTGCACCTTCTCCGGCACGCCACTTCGCGTCATGGCAGCACTCCAATCGTGCCAACCGAGTTTCCGCTTCTTGCCGTTCAGGTTAAGCGCCAACTCTTCCGGATCATTCGGCATTACAGCCAATGTATTCAGCAAATCATATGCCGGACTCAGTACATGCTGACCTTTCGGTGCGTACAACGAAAAATTCTTTAAATGCATATCGCTGTTCCCCGTCAGCCAACTGAATAGCACCACTTGCCAGAAATTCACCACATCCAACATAGGTGCAGCCGACAAACGATTTATTATCTTGCTTATCTGCTCGTACGATCCGCGATATTTGTATTCAGTCAGCTGTTCCGATAATTGGCACAGGTCCTCCATTGCTATCTTCTCGCCTTTAGCGGTCCTGTCAATGCGCGTGGACAGATACACCAGTCGTCCATCCGCAAATCGCGCCAAACAATGTGGCACCACCGCTATCCCGGCTTGCTCAGCCAGATGCATCGTCAGATCCTCATTCTCCGGCAACTCAGCGTACTGCTCCGTCTGCGGCTTAAGGATGTACTTACCGCTCAATCCTACTATCGTGAAGCGTGTCGTGTGCTCAATCTTCTCAATATCCATCGACAGTTTTGCTTGCACTCCGGGCACAGTCGTTTGCGTACGAATCACCGACTTTGCCAATTGCCGAATCTGACTATGGTCGTACGGCAGCTCAGGAGCCTTAGTCGCACCGAACATCTTCTTTGCACAAGCTGCGTGATAGTCGACCTCTCCGGCCTTTAATTCTCTATAGCAATATAAGCAGCGCATAGCATTTGTTATTTGTCATTTGTTATTTGTCATTTGTCGTTTGTTCGATGCTTACTGCCCCGATGCAGTCGCGGCAACAGGTTAATAAGAGTTGCATCCTATCTCTCGGATTGATCTTCCAACTCTCTACAGCTACATCCAGAAGCCAACCTTCCGGTATCAAGCCGTCAAAGAAGGGAAACATCACTTGCGACACATACGGCTCCTCACGCAGCGGGAGCGTCAGACTCACGGGCTGTGCATCCTCTCGACTCAAATAATTCTGATTATATTGGAAGACGAATCCATCCTCATCCTCGCGTATCATACCGGCAAGGACTTTCTTGTAATATACGTATCCTTGTTTCATGATCTATCTGCTTCAATAGGCCCTAACTCTGCGCCAAAGAGTCGCAGCACCTGATTCACCTTATCCATCCGAAGTGTCTGTTTTCCTTGTTCTAACTCACGCACAAACCGCAGTCCCACACCGGACTTCATGCTCATGTCTTCCTGTGTCAATCCAAACTCTTTCCGTTTGGTCTTGACGTATGTAGCTAATGTAGTCATATTATTTCTGCACCCTTTCGGGTATAATCATTACTGATATTTCCGTAATTATCCCCTTTCGGGTATAGTCTTTAGCCTTGTTGCTTGTTTTATACCCTTTCGGGTGCAAAATTACTACAAATTTTTCAATTATGCAACTATTTTTGCAAAAATCGTTCAGAAATCTGCATTTTGTACTCTTTATACTACGTTTTCCACATCTGTACGACAGGTCGTACGTTATTTCTTTCTGAATTGTCCATATAATCGGTAAAAGTCAGCAAAAAAGAGATAGAAAACATTTTTTGTGGCAAAATATTTGCAAAAATCAATATTTTTTTGTAAATTTGCATGTTTTTTTATAGATGGTGTGAAGTGGGGGGCAAAGACGATTTAGTGTAGTTCGATTTTTTGAAGTATAAAGCACTGTTGTGGAAGGTGCCGCTTGGCGTGGTGAGTGTAGCTGCGGGAGCGGTGGTGTTGCTGCTGGTGGCGGTAGCGTGCGTGCTATATGTGCCTGCCGTGCGCAGTGTGGCGCTGGAGAAAGGCATTGCCGTCGGGCGCGAGCAGACCGGCATGGACATTGATGTAGGGGATATATATCTTTCGCCGTTCCACCACTCGCCGATGGTGCTTTACCGCGCTTACAAAGGAGAGGCGGATCTGCCCGTAGAGGTGAACATTGACAGCCTGTACCTTGGTCATCGCGGGCAAGACACATTAGTCTATGCGCATCGTTTGCGTCTAAAAGCTCTGGCTCTGACATCCACGCATAATCCCGACAGCCCGCTGACGTCCGTGCCTATCGTGGTGGAACATCTGCAACTGGACAGAACCACATTCCACTCCGACTCGATGATCGCCGCCGTGGGCATAGATGCTATCATCGGTCATCTGGAACTCAATAGTCCCCAACTCATATTGTCGAAAGGTCAGTTTCCGCTGCATGGTTTGCGGATAGCGGACAGCTATGTAGGTATAGGTTTGCGCGAGACACCTCCCGATACTACGGCGAAGAAAGATTCTACATCGCTGCTTATGGCTTTTGATGTGCCTGACGGCCAGATCACCCGTTTCCGCTTTGAGTTGATGCCTTTGGGCATGAACATCCGCACGGACAGCCTGGCTGTGGATGTGCTGGCGGATGTGGGCGGTAACAAATATGATGCGCGTCAGCTTCATGCCGACAGCATCAGTTTGGCGCTGGGCAGTCTGTACCTGCCTTTCGACCTTCTGTACGGCGATGCCTGCGTGGATTTGCAGAGGAGCCTGATTACCAGCCATGGCCTGCATGCCCGTTCGGGCGAGATAGGTGCAGAGGCGGATTTGTCGGCCACGGCATTGGATCTGGAGACGATGGCCGTGAATGTGGCAGCCGATGCGGATTTCCGTGGCAGCAAGGCGCAACTCAGAGCCTTCTACGATATCGATGAAGAGGAATACGACGTGCATGCCAACATCCAGAAAGTGGACCTCTCGGCCTTTATGCAGGACAGTCCGCCCGTGGTTCTGGCCGGCGAACTGGACGCACAGGGCAAGGGCATCGACCCCAAGTCGCGTGCCATGCGCAGCCGCGTCAGGCTGCAGCTGACGGATGCCGTGTACGACAATATCGACGCTTCCGGCATGCTGCTGCATGCCACGCTGGCCGACGGCACGGTGGACGGCGATCTGCATCTGCCGTTTGCCATGAAGGGCGACAGCCTGCAGGTGGCGGCTCAGACCGAACATCAGTTCAGCGTATCGGAATTCATGAATATGGACAAGATACGCGTGGACTACCGCACGCAGATGAGCCAGGTGAAAGCCCGTGTAGGCGGCAATGATTATCGCGTGGAGCACCTGGATATGCATTTCGCCACGAACGATACCACCTCGCTGAACTTGGCTACGGAAGGTCTGACGATGGATGTAAGCAGCCCGATGCACGTGATGCGACTGGTGGATGAGATACAACCGCTGCTCAGCGCTGTAGGCGACTCATCGCGTATCGCCGCTATCACCTCGCTGGCCGACCTCACGCAGCTTGACACCCTGCGCCGGCTCATTCCAGACCTCAATGCCACCATCGCACTGCGTCACGGCAGTCCGGCACAAGGCATCATTGATGACATGGGCTTGGATATCAATAATGTAGACCTATCGCTGACATCCACCGAAGAGCAAACCAATCTGGCGTTGGACGCTTCTATCCCCGCCATTGAGCACCCCGAAGACAGCACGGCAATGCGATTGCCACCAGCCAAAGCCGCTATGCGTGTAGCGATGGTAGAGGGCAGCACCACCGCCTCGCTGACAGCCGACAGCCACGTGACTGATGGCGCTATGGCGCTGCATAACCTGCAGACGGATGCCGACTTAAAACTTGACCTGCAGCGTACGGGCAACGACCTGAACGGCACAGGACGCCTGACGCTGGACAAGCTGAAACTGAATGATATGGACCTGGGCAGCCGTGCCGTAGATATGAAGGTGGCTCGCTCGGAGACATTCAAGAATGCCCTACGGGCGGATGTGCAGCTGGATGATATACCTCTTGAGATTGTGGAAGGCATCTTGGGCATGGATGATATCAGCCTGAAAGGTGCGGTGCGCGCCAAAGCGTCGGCTGACGGACTACCCGCCAATCTCGACCTCTCAGCCGAAGTGCTGCCGCTGAACGTCTCGGCGATGTACAAGCCCTACGAAGTACAGTTGGGCTTGGGCGAGACGCCCATCGTGATGAACCACAACAAACTCGACCTGAACGGACTGCCTATCTATGGCGTGGACAGCACCTACCTGGCGCTGACAGGCGGGTTGGACATGAACACTATGCAGCTGGATGTGATCCTGGCAGCCGACAGTTTTGCGCCGGCCAAGCTGGTGAAAGACGGACCTATACCCGTTCACGGCGAACTGGCCACCGATATCCACGGCCGCGTGAGCGGACCGCTGGACAGCATCGTGGCGGATGTGGACGTAACCATCCTGCCCGTGACGGACATCACCTATCCTATCGACAAGAAGAACCTGGCACAAGTCAAGCCCCACGGCACGGTGAATGTGCGTTATGCCTTAGCCGACACTGCGCCGCTGAACTTGGGCGGACAGATCAACGTGGATGACGGCTTCATACGCTATTCGCCCAAGGTATATCCTATCATGCCTTTCCATGTCGACTCGGGCAGCCATGTGGCGTTCAACGGACCGATAGGTCAGACGATGCTGGATATATCAGCTTCTCAGAAAGTGAAAGCCGACGTGGAGTCGGAAGACGAGGAGACGCGCCGTGTGGATTTCCGTACCGGTGTGCGCGTCAACGGCGTGCTGGACTCGATCGGCATGGATGCCATTGGCTTCTTCCTCGAGGCGCCGGAGGACGAGACCATCACCCGCGAGCTGGCATCGTTGGACGAAGATACGCGCGAAGGTCTGGCTGCTACACTGCTGGCTACGGGCATGTATGTGGGCGAAAGCAACGTGGCAGCACAGCGTGGCGGCTATGCCCTCTCGTCGATCGTCAACAGCCGACTGAACGCTGCGATGGCCAACTCGAAGATGGGCAAGATAGTGGATATCGACCTCAGCAGCGCGCAGACGGAGCACGCCGGAGGCAAGACCAACGACCTGAATATAGCCATCAGCAAATCGTTCTTTAAGGACAGGCTGCGTATCACAGTAGGTTCGTCGTTCACCGACAACCCCGAGATCAACCAAGCCAGCGGACTATTGAGCAACCTGTCAGCCGAATACAAGCTGACCAAGGACGGCAATGTATCGCTGCGCGCCTTTGCCCAGCGCGACTACAACAATATCCTGGAGGGCGACCTGTACAAGTCCGGTCTGGGTGTGCGCGCCAAGAAAGAGTGGCGTCGCCGCGAACTGTACCGCAGCGACAGCATCAACCGCACTTACGGCCTGATAGCGGATGCAGATGTGGCATGGCGGTCGAACAACAGTCTCGGACCCAACCTCACGCTCACTTCTTCCATCAAGAACCTGATGGGCAAGGGCGAGACCTTTACCGTAAAAGGCAACGGCGCCTATTACTGGGCGTTGCGCAACCGTCATCCGGGCGATCCGAAAAAGACGGATACCTACAAGTTCGGCGTGAATACCTCGCTGGCTTTCCCCTACCTGCATTGGCTGGGCGACAACAATCCCGAAGGCGGTACGCGCTATATGCTGGGCTATCAGTACGAGAATATTGCCGGCGGTTACGGCGTGAACAAGGTGTCCGGATCGTTGTCGTACTTCATCAACACTTCTACTTATGTGACGCACATCTTTACGCCCTTTTCGCTGTCCGTAGTGCTGATGAAGACGGCGTCTGACTCGATCATGTACAGCAAGGCTGTTGAGTTCCCGCAACTGCTCAAACTGATAGCCGGCAACGAGTTTGTGCCGGCCATTGGCTACAACTTCGTGTACAACGACTACCGCGCCAAACGTGCGGTGAACACGATGATTGACCTGGGCGTCAAGGAGTCGGGCAACCTGATCAACGCCATCTATTGCGCCTTCGGCTACAAGTGGAACGACAAGAACAAACCGCTCGGCGCCATCACCTTCAACCAGTTTGTGAAACTGACCGCCGAATTGCGTAACAAGTTCAACATCACCGACGATGTATGTATCGCCACGCGCCTGTATGCAGGTGCCAATGTGCCGCTGGGTAACTCCATTGAAGCACCGCTGTCCGAGGCGTTCTATGCCGGCGGACCGAACAGCATGAGGGCTTGCTCGCCGTACGCCTACGGTCCCGGTAACTTCTATTCGGAGAAGTTCAACCAGAATTTCTTCCATGCCGGTGATGTGAAGCTGGAGGCTAACTTTGAGTTGCGCTTCCCGATAGTGTGGAAGCTGTACGGCGCCACGTTCGTGGATGCGGGCAACGTGTGGACGTGGTACAACAGTGCCCCCAAATTCGTAGACGCCGGAATGACCGATTATATCGAGCAGTTACAACTGCGCGAGGAGCTATACGACGGCCTGCTGGACAATCCTTACCTCACCAAGCAGATTGCTATGGGTACAGGCTTTGGTCTGCGTCTGGATTTCGAGGGACTGGTGGTGCGTCTGGACTTGGGCGTTGCCATCCACGCGCCGTACCAGACGTATAAGTACGACAAGAACTGGAAGGTGGACAAGACGCAACCCATCAACACCTATTTCAATATCCCGTCCGCGCTTGATGCGTTGCGGCTGAACTTCGGAATAGGATACCCGTTCTAAAGGTGAAAAGTGAAAAGTGAAAGGTGAAAGGACGCTGCGCTACAGGTGAAAGGTGAAAATTGAAAGGTGAAAGGACGCTGCGCTACAGGTGAAAGGTGAAAATTGAAAGGTGAAA
>CAMKDV010000003.1 GCA_946411385.1 uncultured Bacteroidales bacterium | reverse complement strand
TTCCGAATAGCGTCACAAGCATTGGAAATAATGCTTTCATGGATTGCAGCAGTTTGACCTCTGTGACGATTCCGAATAGCGTCACAAGCATTGGAAATAATGCTTTCATGGATTGCAGCAGTTTAACATTTTTCACCATCCCCAATAGCTTGACAAGCATTGGAAGGTCTGCTTTCTGGGGTTGCAGCGGTATGACCTCCATAACTATCCCCAATAGTGTCACAAGCATTGGAGATAATGCTTTCAGGGATTGCAGCGGTTTGACCTCTGTCACAATCCCCAACAGCGTCACAAGCATTGGAAGTGCTGCTTTCGGATACTGCAGCGGTCTGACATCTGTCACCATTCCTAATAGCGTGACAAGCATTGGAGATTGGGCTTTCTCTTATTGTAGCAGTTTGACCTCTGTGACGATTCCTAATAGTGTCACCAGCATTGGAGTTCGGGCTTTCTCTGAATGCAGCAGTTTGACTGCTATATATGTGCCGTGCGGAGAAATGGAGCGATTTAAACAACTGCTGAATAATGATAGTAGAGTAAAATATGCGCCTCTTCCATATACAATTACCATATATGCTACAAACGGAAATGTTACCTATCCGCAAACGATATGTGACGATATGTTGTTGAATGCTACTCCTGACTATGGCTATCACTTCGTTAAATGGTCAGATGGTAACACGGATAACCCACGAACTATTGTTCTGACGCAAGACACGACTTTCATAGCCGAGTTCGCGAAGAACACCTACACCATTTCAACGGAATCCGCTAATCCCGAATGGGGCACAACAGCCGGAGGAAAATCTGCGCTTTATTTGGATGATGTAGAAATTTCTGCTACTCCGAATTATGGCTATCATTTTGTACGCTGGAACGATAACAATACTTCAAATCCACGGATAATCACTTTAACACAAGATAAAACCTTTACTGCGACTTTTGCCAAGAACACCTACAACATCACCAAGAATGCTGAGCATGGCTCTATTTCCGGAAATAGTTCTGCGGAATACTTGGACGAAGTAACGCTTACCGTTTCATCTGACTACGGCTATCATTTTAGTAAATGGTCAGACGGGAATACCGATAACCCGCGAACGATTGTTTTGACACAGGACACTACCTTTACGGCTGAATTCGCGAAGAATACATATTCTGTAACAACTACATCTGCTAACACGGATAGAGGAACAACATCAGGAGATGGTTCTGCTTTGTATTTAGAGCAATTGACTATTTCTGCTACACCGAACTACGGTTATCATTTCGCACAATGGAGCGATGGAGTGACTGACAATCCACGTACCATTATTCTTTCGCGCGACACCGCATTTACAGCCGAGTTTGTGAAGAATAGTTATACTATTACTAAGCAATGTGATAATGTGCAGGGTGCGATTATAGGTGTCGAACAAGCAGAGTACTTGGATACAGTAATACTATCAGCCGATGCTAAATATGGCTATCACTTTACACAATGGTCGGATGGCATAACGGATAATCCGCGTGCTATTATCATCTCGCGTGACACAACTATTATTGCCGAATTTGCAAAGAATACATATTCACTTGTAGTTAGCAACAATACGCCCGATTGGGGTATGACCGCAGGGACTACCAGTGCATTGCACTTGGACGAATTGACTATTTCTGCTACACCGAACTATGGCTATCATTTCGTTCGATGGAGCGATGGCAACACAGACAACCCACGTACCATTATTCTTTCGCGCGACACGACGTTTACTGCCGAGTTTGCGAAGAATAACTATATTATTACTCAGCAATACGATTATGTGCAAGGTTCTATTTCCGGCTTATCACAAGCAGAGTATATGGATACAGTAAGACTGTCGGCTAGTGCTAATTACGGCTATCATTTCACACAATGGGCTGATGGCGTGACAGATAATCCGCGCACTATTATACTTGCAAGTGACACTTCTTTCACAGCCGAGTTTGCGAAGAATGCATATACAATTTCTATTACAACCAACACCGCTCAATGGGGGATGACAAAAGATACTTCTGTATTGTACTTAGATGATGTAGAACTTCATGCCGTTCCTAATTATGGCTACCATTTCGACCATTGGGATGATTTAGCGTCTCTTCCATCAAACTGGGTGAGCGCATCGCAAGCACGTTCGATAGCAGCATCTTTAGGTACAAATCAGATAACATCAACTCGATATACCGTTTATGGATACATAGTTGGCACCTATGGTAATTACGATAGATCATATTATATATCCGATAAACGTAATGGAGAAGGAATATTTGTGATATATTATGCAAATCAATCCGCTTCCATAGGGGATTATGTGGCAGTAAATTCTTATCTAACAAACTGGCATTCACCCTATAACAACAAAAGTGCGTTAGAAACCACAGGCGGTGGGATATTACAACATCTAAACACGTCAGATAATCCTAAAACTGTTACTGCCACGGAAAGCAAATCGTACAAGGCTGTTTTTGCAAAAAATACTTATCATATCACGTATGACTCAGAGCAGACTATGGGTACTGTTTCCGGTATAACTCAAGCTGAATATTTAGATGAAGTAGTGATTACCGCGAATAATAAATACGGCTATCATTTTGTACGATGGAGCAATGGATGTGCTGAAAATCCATATACTTTCACATTGACACAAGATACTACGCTAATTGCCGAATTTGAGAAAAACCTCTATTCAATAACGAAACAACGTAACGAAGAACAAGGCATTATCTCGGGTCTGTCACAAGCTGAATATCTGGATGAAGTTACGCTGACAGCGGAAGCTTACTATGGCTATCATTTTACGCAATGGACAGACGGTAATACTGACAATCCTCGCACCATAACAATAACTCGTGACACAACTATTACTGCTGTGTTCGCGAAGAATTCGTACATGATAAGCACAACGTGTAATGATGAGCAGGGGGCTATATCCGGTCTATCCCAAGCAGAGTATATGGATGAAGTCGTATTGACAGCTGAAGCCAATTATGGCTATCACTTTACGCATTGGACAGATGGCCTGACAGATAATCCACGCACAATAGAAGTGACGCGAGATACAACATTAAGCGCAGAGTTTGCTGTTGATAAATATGGTGAGTGTGGCGATAACCTGCAATTGGAATGGAAATACGATTCAGATAACAAGATTCTTACCATTAGTGGCAACGGTAATCTGTCAACGAACAAGCGTTATGGTGTAGAAGCAGTCTACGAAATGACGGACTTGATTATTGAAGATGGCGTGGGCATCATCGGTGATAGTGCATTTGCCAATATCACGACACTGGAAACCGTATCAATAGGCAAGGATGTGCGCAAGATACAGGATTATGCCTTTGGTAACTGTTACAGTCTGACATCCATCTACAACTACCGCCGCACGCCGGCAACTGCGTTCGCTACGACCTTTGAGGATGTAGACAAATTTGCATGTACCCTCTACGTCTTTGCCGGTTCAGAAGACATGTTTCGTAGTGCTACCGGATGGAGAGACTTCTATTCCATCCAGCCTATCGGCGCGGAAACGGCCACAACAGACGTGCTGACTATCACTCCTGCCGAGAACACCGCCGACGTTGTTTGGCCGGCTGTGGAAAATGCGGACACCTACGAGCTGACTATCCGCGACCGTAACGGCAATATCATCTGCACGCTCGTCTTCAACAGCAACGGACAGCTTACATCTATTGCTTTCTCTGCTCCGGGACGCGCTCAGACATCAGGACAATCGGCAGGTTTCTCGTTCACCGTCACAGGTCTGGACAAGGGCACAGGATATGACCTGACGCTCACTGCCAAAGATAATGGTGGTAACACCATCAGTTCTTCCACGCAGTCCTTCACCACCACTGGTGGCGTTACGACCGACTTTGAGGACATGGACATCACCGCACCTGTCATCCGCAAGCAAATCATCAATGATATGCTGTATATCCTCCTCCCCGACGGCAGGAAGTATAGCGCCACAGGCGTGAAGGTGGAGTAAGGGCTCTACGCAGCCACAAAGTGGAGAATTGCCATGTAGGCGACCATCATCGTGGCAGATAGCATAGCGCCATGCAGTCTTCGGGATTGCATGGCGCTTTGATTATTATGGTGGTAATTGGCGTTTGAGCTACCACCCCATCTCCTTCCGAATCTCAGCACAGACAATGTCAAACGGGTCAATTTTTGCTAACCAATCAGGCATATCGGGGTTCATCCAACCAAGAACGGTAACAAGGTTGTCGTGAATACATGAAACATAGTATAAATCCCAGCAAATAGCCTCCTGATGAAATATGCGATTGCGTAAGCGACGGAAAGTGTTACATGGAGCAGAGACATTCTTGCGTTGACGGTCTTTCTTGGACAAATATGGAAAAGCTTTACGGAGTGATTTCCACAGCACACGCTCGTATTGACTGTTTAGTAACATTACCCAAAATCCGAATGTCATTTCCGAGATGATCTTATCGGTCGTCACCATCTCACCACGATTCCGAATAAGCGCCTTTGCCTTGTCAATCTCCGGCACAAGCGAAGCTAGTTCTGGAGTGGTGTAGAAGATGTCAAACCAATCATCCTTACCAGCCAAGTTGCGTAACTCACGACTCAACGCATTGCGTAACGTCACCTCAAATACAGACAGACTGATATACAAAGACTCTGCCAGACGCAGATTCGCCTTGTAATGTGTAACTGTGCGTTCTGCATCGCCATGATTATATGCAAGATACTTGCTCAACCGTTGAGCAGAAAAGGCTGATGTGATGATTTCTAATTCCGTCATATTGAATAAAGCAAAAACCCGGATTCTTCACCAGCACGATGTCTGGGAGAGGAATTACCGGGACTGCGGTGCAAAGGTACAACATTTTTTTGATATATGCAAATATTTTGCAAGAAAAATGCAAAATAATTTTGCAAATGCTGAAATATATAATCTTTATGTGTACTTTTAGGTCAATCTCATTAACTCAACTGCTTGCTAATGGATCTATGCGCCCGACTCTTCATCGCTCTCCCTGATGGCACCAAATACTCCGCCACCGGCGTGAAGGTGGAATAGCTTCGCCTATCGTAGGTAGTGTCCTGTGTTCGCGAGTTCCGCGAGCGAATTTATAATCCCCACCAAGGCAAACCCCTTCCGTTTGCCTCGGTGGCGCTTCTTCCGCCTTCCCCTCGTCACTCCCAAGCCTATATTCATACATGCCAAATACTACCCAAACTCACGTTTTGAGTGGGTGATTAGTGGGAGATTAGTGTGTGATCAGTGGGATGTTACGCTTACTTTTCTGATGTGTAACTCGAAGATTATCAGTTTTGCCTTGCTGATATTTTCATCATTTTATACAACAAAAACCGTGCCAAACTCATTTTTCTGCCATATATGATGAAAATACGCTTTATTTTCTTTTTGCTTTGCAAAAGCGATTTTTTTTGCCAATTATTTGCAAATGTCAGAATTTTTTTGTAACTTTGCAGGCGCAAAAGTATCGCCCGTATACGTGTGGCGGTTTTTTGGTGTGGAAACGGGTTGATTAGAGCGGGTGGAAACATCATAGAAAATAACGAAAAACAATACATCACTTATGAAAACGAAACTGTTGACCATCGTGTTGTGTGCCCTGCTGTTGCTGGTAGCCGGTTGCAAGAAGGAAGAGAGCAAAGACATCCAGAGCCTGAAAGGCAACGCAGCCCGTCCTACTTGGGTAGCTCCCTCTGAATACGACTACACATCGTCGATGACTGCTGTTATCCGCGTGAATCTGAAAGAGCAGTACCCGACGGCTGCGGCTGATTTTGTAGTGAGCGACAATGACCTGCTTGCCGCCTTCGTCGGCGAAGAGTGCGTAGGCGTGGCTGAGCCGCTGGACGGACTGTTCTACCTGTACATGGCAGGTCCGAAACTGGAGTCGGAGATTGGCCTGCTGGTGAGCCTGAGATACTGGTCGGCGCAGTACACCAACCTCTTCGAGGCTGCCAACGCCTTCGTTTTCGTTAACGATGGCAACCAAGGCACTGTTGCTGCACCTTTCGTTCCCGCACTTGTCGTAAAGGAGAAATAACTGCCACGCCTGAGATGGATGCCATGCAACCGTTGACGTTGATTGTCGGGCCTTGTGCTGCAGAGAGCGCCGGGCAGATGGATGCCGTGGCATCGTCGTTAGGCGCTGCTGTGAGGGGCATAGGCGATGGCGTGAGTATCGTGTTGCGTGCCGGGCTATGGAAACCCCGCAGCCGTCCTGACAGTTTTCAGGGCGCCGGTGCCGACGGGCTGCCCTGGCTGACGGCTGCTGCACAGGCTATGGGCGTACCGGCTGCCACCGAGGTAGCCACACCCGAACATCTGATCACGGCGTACGAGGCAGGTATACGGCATTTCTGGATAGGCGCACGCACCACGTCCAACCCCTTCATGGTAGAGACCCTGGCTGCGGCTGAGATAGCCGACAGGACGGCGGTCACGTGGTACGTAAAGAACCCTACCTCTCCTGACATTGAGCTGTGGTGCGGCGCCATAGAGCGCCTGAGGCAAGCGGGCTATGAGCATGTGGCAGCTATCCATAGAGGTTTTGCCCTGGGGGAGCACAGCGCCTCGGCGTATAGGAACGCACCGGTATGGTCTGTTCCGATCGAACTGAAACGGCGCTATCCGGCGCTGCCCGTGCTGACGGATGCCAGCCATATAGCCGGTCAGGCTGTCTTGGTGGCAGACGTGGCGCATCAGGCAATGCGCATCGGTATGGACGGACTGATGATCGAAGTGCATCCCCATCCCGCAGAGGCCCTGAGCGATGCCGGGCAACAGCTCACACCCGAGCAGTTGCAGAGCGTGCTGGAAACGATGATAGCAGACCGCTGCGCTGACAGGCACGAGACCCCGGCAGCTGACGAACATAGCGCGCTGGCCGTACTGCGCGAGCAGATCGACGAGACGGATGACGAACTGTGGGCACTGATCAGCCGACGGATGCAGATAGTCCGGCAGATAGGCGCCTACAAGCGCGCCAAAAACCTGCCCGTACTGCAGACGGCACGCTACGATGAGATCCTCAGCCGTCGGATGGCCTGGGCTGCCGGTCAGGGCATCGACCCGCAGGCGGCCAAGCAGATCATGGATATCATCCACGAGCAGAGCGTGCTGGCGCAAACGTAGGCATAAGGCATCCGCCATGCGTGGCGGATATATACTGAAACAAAAGACAAACTAAAATATGAACATTTCTTACAACTGGCTCAAACGCTACATCAACCTCAAAGATGAAGCGGACAAAGTGGCAACTATCCTGACTTCCATCGGACTGGAGGTTGGAACGATAGAAGAGGTACAATCGATCAAAGGCGGACTGAAAGGCCTGGTGGTAGGTCATGTGCTGACCTGCACCGAGCATCCCAACTCCGATCACCTGCATATCACCACCGTGGACCTGGGTGACGGCAATCCCGTGCAGATAGTGTGCGGTGCGCCTAACGTAGCCGCAGGGCAGAAAGTGATAGTAGCCACTATAGGCACGACCCTGTACAGCGGTGACGAACATTTCACCATCAAGCGCGGCAAGATCCGCGGCGAAGAGTCGCTGGGCATGATCTGTGCCGAGGACGAGATAGGTGTGGGCAGCGACCACACAGGCATCATCGTGCTGCCGGAAGATACGCCGGTAGGTCTGCCTGCCAGCGAATATTACCATCTGGAGAACGACACACTCATCGGGGTGGACATAACGCCTAATCGTTCGGACGCCATCAGCCATTTCGGTGTGGCACGCGACCTGTACGCCTACTATCAGGCTCATGGGCAGAACGATATCGTGCTCACTCGTCCTGACGAGAGCGCTTTTGCCGTGCAGAAAGATGAGCAGCCGGTAAGAGTGACGGTGGAAGATGCCCACGCTTGTCCGCGTTACAGCGGCGTATCGATGCTGGGCGTGGAGGTAAAAGAGAGTCCCGACTGGCTGAAAAAAGCCTTGACGACCATTGGTCTGCGTCCGATCAACAATATCGTGGACGTGACCAACTTCGTGCTGCACGAGTACGGCCAGGCGCTGCATTGCTTTGATGCCGACAAGATAAAGGGCAATAGCATAATCGTTAAGAACTGCGCTGAGGGTACGCCCTTCGTGACGCTGGATGGCGTAGAGCGCAAGCTGAGTGCTGCCGATCTGACGATCAGCAACACCGAAGAGCCGATGTGTATAGCCGGCGTGTTCGGCGGACTGGACTCGGGCGTGACGGACAAGACGCGCAACATCTTCATCGAGAGCGCCTATTTTGCTCCGGTAGGTATCCGCAAGACGGCCCGCCGTCATCAGTTGCAGACCGACGCTTCGTTCCGCTACGAGCGAGGCTGTGACCCGAATAACACCCTGCACGTGCTGCGCCGATGTGCCGCACTCATCCGGGAGATAGCGGGTGGCACTATCTGTGCGCCGCTGGATGTACAGAACGGCGAGAGCGTTCCGGTGAGCGACAAACTGTTCATGCCGCCGTTTGAGGTGCCGTTCAGCCTTGATCACTGCCACGCACTCATCGGCAAAGAGCTGGGCAAACAGACTATCGAGACCATCCTCAACGCACTGGAGATAGCTGTCCTCAAAGAGGATAAGGGCGAGTACTTGCTGGGCGTGCCGCGCTACCGCGTGGATGTACAGCGCGAGTGCGACGTGGTGGAGGATATACTTCGTATATACGGCTACAACAACATCGAGTTCCCCGACAAACTCAATACCAACCTCAGTTACGGCATCAAACCCGACCCGCAACGCTTGCAGACGCGCATCAGCGAGCAGCTGTCGGCTCAAGGCTTCAACGAGATACTCAACAACTCGCTGACTAAAGTGTCGTACTACGAGTATGCCGGCAATCTGGACAGTTGCGTGAAGATCATGAATCCGCTGTCACAAGACCTGGGCGTGCTGCGTCAGTCGTTGCTGTTCGGCGGATTGGAGAGCATCCAGCGCAATGCCAACCGCAAGAATGCCGACCTGAAGTTCTATGAGTTCGGCAACTGCTACCATTATGATAAGTTGAAAGTTGAAAGTATAAAATTGAAAGACCCTAATATAGGCGACGATCCTCTGCGCGCTTACAGCGAGGAGATGCACCTGGGCTTGTGGATCACGGGCAACAAGACGCTGCAGTCGTGGGTGATGAAAGAACAGCAGTCGACCTTCTACGAGTTGCGCGCCTATGTGGAGAACGTGCTCCGTCGTCTGGGCGTGAATGTCGCCGGACTGGTATATACGCCGCTGGAGCAGTCACCGCTGTATATGGACGGACTGGTGGTCAACGCACAGAACGGCAAGCGTTTGGGCGAACTGGCTATCGTGAGCCGCGAACTGAGGAAGATGTTCGATATCGACAATCCTGTCTTCTTCGCCGACCTCGACTGGAAAGCCCTGCTCAAGCAGAACAAGCAGTACAAGCCGGTGATCACCGACCTGCCCAAGTTCCCGTCCGTCAAGCGTGACTTTGCACTGCTCGTCGACAAGTGCGTGCAGTTTGCCGACCTGGCCCGCACTGCCTACCAGACGGAGAAGAAGTATCTGAAGAACGTCTACCTGTTTGACGTTTACGAGGGCAAGAACCTCGAGGCGGGCAAGAAATCCTACGCTCTTTCGTTCATCCTTCAGGACGAGGAGAACACCCTTAAGGACAAGCAGATCGAATCGATCATGGCTCGTCTGCAGAAAGCATTTGAAGAAACCTTTAACGCCACATTACGATGAAACGATGTGTATTTCTATTTCTGGCCATGTGCCTTGCTTTTCCGCTGATGGCGGAGGACAAGGAGGCGAGGGCCATGACGCCGCACGAGTTGCGTCTGGGGTGGGGTGATCAGCATTTTGAGCACCTCGTATGGCATGCGTCGCCGTACCCGGCCAACACCTTGCCGGCCAACTATACAGCCACCTACGGCGAGCACTACCGCTATAGCCAACACTGGTTTGTCGATTACCAGTACCGCCTGAACCACTGGTTCAGTTTCGGCGGTCTGTTCGACGGTAGCGGTGTGGTTTGGGACAACGTTACGCGCAACGGACGGGGCGAAGAGATCAACCGCGACAAGAATCATTCGCTGTATAACCTCGTTATCATGCCTTCCGTCAACTTCACCTACCTGCATCACAAATACGTGTCGATGTACTTCGGTCTGGGCGTGGGCATGGATATCAACGGCGGTACGGAGAAGGAACCCAATGGAAAGAAGACGGTGTGTGCCATGGCGGGTGATATACGTCTGATAGGCTTGTCCGCCAACTACCGCAACTGGTTCATGGCCGTCGATTTCGGCGCCATGGTCGCCATGAACGGCGGACAGCATATCTATTTGCTGGGCAGCCGATTGTTCACGGCTTCGATAGGAGTGAGGTTTTAAATGACAAAAATGAAAGGATAAGAAGATGAAACAGTTTACACGAATAGCACTGATAGGACTTTCATTGGTTCTCACCTCATGCCAATGGGGCGAATATTATTACGTGGATTTTGACAACGTTCCGACGGATGAAACGATGTTCAAGGTGACATCGAAGAGATATACCGACCTGTCAAGCGGCATCCCTAACGACTGCTATCTGCCCGACGGTATGCCTTTGAGCGACTGGCACGACGAGTCATCCATGAACGGACCGCACAAGGCATCCGGAACGACCAGCGCAGGCTTTTTCCAAGCCCTTCTTGACAAGGTGAACGGAACCAAGGTGGTGGAGATAGCCGGTACGTATGAGTCGGTTGATACCCAGTATGGTGAGATCACCCTCTCAGGCAAGGTGCTGATGCCCGCCAGCGGCAAGTTCGATAGGTATATACTGGTGTCGCATTATACCATCGGTTCAGATCGGGAAGCCCCGAGCAACGCTTTCCCGCTGGAAGGATTGCTTTGCAGCATGGGTTATGCGCTCATCTGTCCGGACTACATAGGGTATGGTATTACGAGGGATAAGATACACCCCTATCTGGTGATGGATATCACTGCTATGAACGTAGTAGATATGTATCTGTCGGTGAAGAACTATTTCGAGGCGGCAGGTATACGCCCCAAGTACGACGACATCTATCTGCTGGGCTACTCGCAAGGCGGTGCCACGACCATGGCGGTGGAGTATATGATCGAATCGCTCTACAACTGGGTGCTCGACGACGATCCTATCAAGATCCGCAGGGTGTTTGCCGGAGGCGGTCCGTATGACGTACAGGCTACCTACAACCGCTTTGTCACCACCGATGTAGCGGATTATCCGATAGCCGTGCCGCTGGTGCTGCAAGGCATGATCGAAGGCAATAATCTTGACCTTGATGTAGAAACGATCATGCAGCCATGGCTGTGCGAGAAGCTGGACGAGTGGGTCAACAGCAAGCAGTATACCACCGGACAGGTCAACGAACTGATAGGCACGAAGGTAACGCACCGGATGCTTACCGAGACGGGTATGGATGTCAAGAGCAAGGATGTAAGCGAATTGTATAAAGCCATGGTGCAGAACTCCATAGTATCCTACGCATGGATACCTCAGGCGCCGGTGTATATCCTCCACTCCATGGACGATGAGACCGTCACCTACCTCAATGCCACCAATGCCAAGCAGAAATGGGCAGGTGCTAATATCCAGTACAACTTCGGGCACTACGGCGGACATATCAAGACTTGTCTGCGATTCCTGCTGACCGTCAAGACGCTGCTCGAGCAAGAGCGTGAAGATGAGAAAAAAGAATACCTCAATTGACACAACTATGCAACACCCATCAACCATACGCAACACGCAATCGTTTGCTGCTATGCTTGCCATCGCCATGGTGGCAGTACTTTCGCTGGCGTCCTGTAACCCCGAAGCCAAGGCTGTGAGCGGACTGGATATAGAGATAACCTTTGACCCCTATATCATCTCATCAGGTTTCGTGCAGATGGCTTTCAATACGAACAAGGAAGCCTATTACCATGTAGGTATCGTGCCAGTAAGTGAAGCACCAGACACAACCAGTAAGGCATCTGTACGGGCCTTCATGAACCTCAAACTGGACGAAGCCTATACCAAGTATATTCAATGGCGTCACACGCTGCTGGAGGATGGTGTGCCGTATATAGCTGAGTTCCCGACACATTCGCTGCAGTACGGGCACAACGAGTTGAACTTCAACTTCCTCGAACCGAGGTCGGATTACATGGCTTACGCTTTTGTTGTAGACGCCAAGACCAACAAACCTGACGGCCGACTATTCACCTATTCCCTCACCACGATGGAGGAAACTCCGTTTGAAGTGCTGGATTTTGAGTACCGCGTGCGCGGAGAATGGGATTATGTCTATCCTGTCTTTTACTACGAGTGGGAAACGGAGACATACTCCGAGATTATCGACTTTGTGCCATGGGTAGGTGCCACGATTGATTCTTTGGATATGCTCGAGACAGGTTTCCCCACCGTGCCTGACTATTTCTGGAATCTGTTTGGAAGCTATGCCGACAAGAAGATGGTGGATAAGATTCATTTCGGCATCTATGCGCATGACAACAACGGCTATGGCGACGGCACGTCCAGCACCATTTTTGAAGAAGGTCACACCTATTATACGGCTGTAGCGCTGATGGACGGCTACCTGACCGAGAAAGCGTTCTATATCTACAAGTTCCATTGGGAGGATCAAGATACACAACTATACTTCAAAAAGGACGATGCCATGCTCACCGACTGGTAAATCAACCGAACAGGCTCACGCTAAACGACGTGAGCCTGTTTGATTTTTATGCCTGAATAGACGTAGGGAATATTATACGTGAGACTCTTTTGCGCTCGACATGAAATCCTCCAGGACGAGAGCCGTCATAGCTTCCACCACCGGCACGGCGCGTACGGCTACGCAAGCATCCGAGCGATTGACAATCTTGTTGTTGATCGCTCGTTCGTTTTGCAGCCGCTCAAACATCTTAGGCGTGGACGGAGTAGGCTTGAATACGCAGCGGAAGGACAGGGTAGTGCCGTCGGTGATGCCGCCCAGGATGCCTCCGCTCTGCAGGTTAGCAACCTCTCCGGGCTGCGTCACGCCCTCAAAACCGCTGCCATAATCAAAACCTTTGCACGCATTGATGCTCATCATGGCGTACGCCAGATGGGCTTGCAGCTTGTCGAAGATCGGTTCGCCCAGTCCCGCGGGCAGACCGCTTACCTCGCAGAGGATGATACCTCCTATGCTGTCGCCCTGGCTGCGGTAACGGTCGATCTCTGCGGCAAAATCTTCCTCGCGCACGGCGTTGCCTACCTGCGTGAGGCGCGCGCGGATGGTTATGCCCTGCTCCGAGAGCTGCTGCCTTGCTATCGTACCGGCTGCGACGCGTGCGGCTGTCTCGCGCGCCGAGGCACGTCCGCCCCCACGCCAGTCACGGATGCCGTATTTGGCTATGTACGTGCTGTCAGCGTGCGCAGGACGGCAGGTGTGTCTAAATACCTCATAGTCCTCGGGACGATGGTCCGTATTGCGGATAAGAAAGGCAATAGGTGTGCCCAGTGTCACACCGTCCATCACGCCGGACAGCCACTCCACCTCGTCGGTTTCGTTTTTGGCCCGGGCTGATACGCCATGGGCATCGGCTGTGCGTCCGGCGCGGCGGTCAAGCGCCTCGCGAATCATCTGTAAGTCAATGTGTAAACCTGCCGGCACGCCATCCAGCACTCCGCCTATAGCGGAAGAGTGTGACTCACCGAAAGAGGTAAAAATGAAATGTTCGCCAATGCTGTTCATCCGTGATTTGTGTTTGTCGGTGCAAAGGTACAAAAAAATAATCATATATGCAAATGTTACTGCTGAAAAAATGTGTCGTAGAAACGCTAAGTCGCTCTGGTTGCTACATTTGCGTGGCAAAAATAAGTTTTTGTGCGGGTGCGTGCGCGTATATGTGAGAAATGTTTGCATAAATCAATAATTTTTTGTAATTTTGTACGCTTTTTCGCGGCGCGCGCTCAGGGGCGTGCAAGGAGTAGAGAAAATGGACGCGGCAGTGTGCGCTTCGAATAGAGCAGAATAACCAATAAAACAACAAAATAAACAATTAACAAAACAAGTTAAAATGCCTACAATTCAACAATTAGTTAGAAAAGGAAGAGCAGAACTTACCGACAAGAGCAAGAGCCCCGCATTGGACAGCTGTCCTCAGCGTCGTGGCGTTTGCGTTCGTGTGTACACCACCACTCCTAAAAAGCCTAATTCCGCAATGCGTAAGGTGGCACGTGTTCGTCTGACGAATACGAAAGAGGTGAATGCGTACATTCCAGGTGAGGGACATAACTTGCAAGAGCACAGTATCGTAATGGTACGTGGCGGTCGTGTGAAAGACCTGCCGGGTGTTCGCTACCACATTGTTCGTGGTACGCTGGATACCGCCGGTGTGGCTAACCGTCTGCAGCGTCGTTCGAAATACGGTGCAAAGCGTCCGAAAGCTAAAAAGTAAGACGAGGACAAGCAAGTAAGCAAACTACCAAAACAAACTAACTAAATGTTCCAATACGTTGGGACGATTACAAACAGGGGTTGAAGGTTGAGTAAGCTTCACGGGTTGGGGCTGAAGACTTTAGACAACCAAAAAAACAAGTTAAAACAATGAGAAAAGCAAAACCAAAGAAACGTGTGATCCTGCCTGATCCCGTATTCGGTGAGGTAATGGTAGCAAAATTTGTGAACCACCTCATGTTGGACGGCAAGAAGAGCATCTCTTACAATGTGTTCTACACATCGTTGGATATCGTTGGCAAAAAGATGGAGAAGGAGGAGAAACCTGCTCTGGACATCTGGAAACAAGCGTTGGACAACATCACTCCGCTCGTAGAGGTTAAGTCGAAGCGTATCGGTGGTGCAACGTTCCAAGTGCCGACGGAGATTCGTGCCGACCGTAAGGAGTCGATCGCGATGAAAAATATGATTAACTTCGCCCGCAAGCGTGGCGGTCACTCGATGGCCGAGAAGCTCGCCGGTGAGATCATTGACGCCTACAACAACCAGGGTGGTGCCTTCAAGCGTAAGGAAGATATGCACCGAATGGCTGAGGCTAACCGCGCATTCGCACATTTCCGCTTCTAAGCGCGCGTACACGTGTGCGTAATATTTAAGGTAACACAAATCACGAGTAACACCACGATTAACACACGTGTCAAACAATTAAACAAAACAATTAAATGGCAAAACACGATTTACATCTGAATCGAAACATCGGCATCATGGCTCACATCGATGCTGGCAAGACGACCACGTCGGAGCGTATTCTGTTCTATACAGGTTTGACGCACAAGATTGGCGAGGTGCACGACGGTGCAGCAACGATGGACTGGATGGAGCAGGAGCAGGAGCGTGGTATCACAATAACCTCTGCTGCTACTACCACCTATTGGAACTATGATGGTCGTAAATACAAGATCAACCTCATCGACACTCCGGGGCACGTGGACTTCACGGTGGAGGTAGAGCGTTCGCTACGTATTCTGGACGGAGCCGTAGCCACGTTCTGCGCCGTAGGCGGCGTGCAGCCCCAGTCGGAGACAGTGTGGCGTCAGGCTGACAAATACCGTGTACCCCGTATCTGCTACGTGAACAAGATGGACCGCTCAGGTGCCAACTTCTTTGAAGTAGTTCGTCAGATCAAAGATGTGCTCGGTGCACAGCCTTGCCCCATCCAGATCCCTGTCGGAGCTGAGGAGTCGTTCAAGGGTGTGGTTGACCTTATCAGGATGAAAGCTATCCTCTGGCATGACGAGACGATGGGCGCAGAATATTCCGTTGAGGATGTACCTGCCAACCTCGTAGCTGAGGCTGAGGAGTGGCGCGACAAGATGCTTGAGACTTGCGCCGAGTTCGACGATGTATTGATGGAGAAATATTTCTCCGATCCCGCAACGATTACCGAAGAGGAGATCCGTGCCGCTATCCGCAAGGGTTGCGTAGGCATGAACATCTTCCCCGTTGTTTGCGGATCGTCGTTCAAGAACAAGGGCGTACAGACGATGCTTGACGCTGTGTGCGCTTACCTGCCTTCGCCGATGGATACTCCGGTTATCGAGGGTGTTGATCCGCGCAATGAGGAGGCTGCCACACGCAAGCCCGACGATGATGAGCCTTTGACAGCTCTTGCATTCAAGATAGCCACTGACCCGTATGTAGGTCGTCTGTGCTACTTCCGCGTATATTCCGGCAAACTGGACGCCGGTTCGTACATCTATAATCCCCGTTCAGGCAAGAAAGAGCGTATCAGCCGTATTTTCCAGATGCACTCCAACCATCAGAACCCCGTTGATTTCATCGGCGCGGGCGATATAGGTGCGGGTGTAGGCTTCAAGGATATCCGTACGGGTGACACCCTTTGCGATGAGAACAAGCCTATCGTACTTGAGTCGATTGAGTTCCCTGCACCGGTTATCGGCGTTAGCGTTGAGCCGAAGTCGCAGGCTGACCTCGACAAGATGGGTATCGGTCTGGCTAAGCTTGCCGAAGAGGATCCTACGTTCACCGTGAAGACAGACGAGCAGACCGGTCAGACCGTTATCTCGGGTATGGGTGAGCTCCACCTGGAGATCATCATCGACCGTCTGAAACGCGAGTTCAAGGTAGAGTGCAACCAGGGTCGTCCGCAAGTGGCTTACCGTGAGGCTATCAGTGCTCCGGTAGAGCTCCGCGAGACCTACAAGAAGCAGTCGGGTGGCCGTGGTAAGTACGCCGACATGATTGTTCGCGTAGAGCCAGCAGACGAAGGCTTTGAGGGCGCATTGCAGTTTATCAATGAGGTGAAGGGCGGTAATATTCCTAAGGAGTATATTCCTTCGATTGAGAAGGGCTTCCTCACCGCAATGAAAAACGGTGTGCTGGCAGGTTATCCTGTAGACCAACTGAAGGTAACCGTACTTGACGGTAGTTTCCACCCCGTGGACTCCGACCAGTTGAGCTTCGAGATATGCGCCCAGATGGCGTTCAAGAACGCTTGCGCCAAGGCGAAGCCGGTACTAATGGAGCCGATCATGAAACTGGAGGTGGTTACACCGGAAGAGAGCATGGGCGACGTGATAGGTGACTTGAACAAACGCCGTGGCCAGGTAGAGGGTATGGATACCGCTCACAACGGCGCACGCGTGGTGAAAGCCAAGGTGCCATTGAGCGAGATGTTCGGCTACGTGACCGCGTTGCGTACCATCACCTCGGGTCGTGCTACCAGTTCGATGGAGTTCAGCCACTACGCTCCCGTTTCCAGCAGCATCGCCAAGGCTGTGCTGACGGAGGTAGGCGGTAGAGTAGATCTTGTCTGATAGGCAAAGGCGCGTACGTGCGCAAGCGAGCGCACGTACGTACCTAAAAAAATAACGCACATACGCACACACGTACACACGTACGTGTTGGATGAGTACGGCGCAAAGAAAACCACTTTAGAGTGTGAGACATTCAAGCGAATGACTCTTTGGATGTTGCGCGCTCTAAAATATACAAAAACAACTAATTAAATACAACAAAATGAGTCAGAAAATTCGTATCAAACTGAAATCTTTCGACCACAACTTGGTGGACAAGTCCGCTGAGAAGATCGTAAAGACGGTGAAGGCAACTGGTGCCGTTATCTCCGGCCCGATCGCTCTTCCTACGCACAAGCGCATCTTTACGGTAAACCGCTCGACGTTCGTAAACAAGAAAGCTCGTGAGCAATTCGAACTCTCGACCTACAAGCGTCTGATCGATATCTACAACTCGAATGCAAAGACCGTTGAGGCTTTGATGAAGTTGGAACTTGCCAGCGGTGTGGAAGTTGAGATCAAGGTTTAATAGAAAAGCGCAACTATCAGCCGAAAGCGGCTGATACCGAAGAAAACTAACAAACAAAAATCGGTCTGTTTCCCACGGCAAGTGGCGTTAGTGAAAGCGCAAGCCAACCCGCGGGCGAGAACAGGCAAAAAGGTAACAATAATTAATTAATCAGTCAAACATGGCAGGATTATTAGGAAAAAAGATCGGAATGACATCCGTCTTCGGTGCCGACGGCAAGAATATCCCGTGCACCGTTATTGAAGCAGGCCCATGTGTAGTGACTCAGTTGAAGACCGTAGAGAAAGACGGTTACGAGGCTGTTCAGGTAGGTTTCATGCCCAAGAGCGAGAAGCACACCAACAAGGCTGAGAAGGGTCACTTTGATGCTGCAGGCGTACAGCCGATGCGTCATCTTATGGAGTTTGACGGCTTCGCAAAAGAGTTGAAGCTTGGTGACACGATCAACGTGGCAGACGTATTCGAGGAGAACTCGTTCGTTGACGTTATCGGCACGAGCAAGGGTAAAGGTTTCCAGGGCGTGGTTAAGCGTCACGGCTTTGGTGGTGTAGGTCAGAGCACTCACGGTCAGGACGACCGTCTGCGCGCACCGGGTTCGGTAGGCGCATGTGCATATCCTTCGCGTATCTTCCCGGGTACACGTATGGCCGGCCACATGGGTCAGGACCGCGTAACGGTACAGAACCTTGTAATTTTGAAAGTTATCCCTGAGTACAACTTGATCATGGTCAAGGGTAGTGTACCAGGTGCTAAGAATTCTATCGTTATTATCAACAAGTAAGAAGTATGGAACTGAGTATTTTGAACCAGGCCGGTAAGGAAACCGGCAAGAAGATTGCTTTGAATGACGCTATCTTCGCTATCGAGCCCAACGACCATGCCATCTACTTGGATGTTAAGCAGTTCTTGGCAAACAACCGTCAGGGTACAGCAAAAGCAAAACAGCGTAGTGAGAACGCTCACTCGACGCGCAAGCTCGGTCGCCAGAAGGGCGGCGGCGGCGCTCGTCCGGGCGATATGAAATCACCGGTACGCGTAGGTGGTGGTACCATCTTCGGCCCCGTACCCCGTGACTACGATTTCAAACTGAACAAGAAACTCAAACGTCTGGCCCGCCGCTCGGCTCTTAGCATGCGCGCCGCACAGGACGCTATCATCGTGCTCGACGCCCTCAAGTTCGAGGCACCGAAGACGAAAGATATGATTGAGGTTCTCGGCAATCTGAAAGTGGCTGACAAGAAAGTGCTGATCGTGCTCGCAGAGAACGATTACAATGTACTGCGTTCGGCTACGAACCTGCAGAAGGCCAAAGTGATGACCGCAGGTGAACTTAACACTTATTCAATCATGAACGCCAACGCTGTCATCTTCACCGAAGGTGCACTGGCAGCAGTAGAGGCAACTTTAGCTTAAGGAGGATCAAACTATGGCAATTATTATCAAACCGATCGTCACAGAGAAGATGACCGCCGCCGGCGAAAAGTTCAACCGTTACGGCTTCGTGGTAGAGCGTACTGCCAACAAGGTAGAGATCAAGAAGGCAGTAGAGGAAATGTACAACGTTCAGGTGGCTGACGTCAATACGATGATTGCAGCAGCCAAGAGCAAACAGCGCTGGACGAAGTCCGGTCTGCTCCGTGGTGAGAAGCCGGCTTACAAGAAAGCTGTTGTTACGTTGTGCGAAGGTGAAACAATCGATTTTTATAGCAATATTTAACAATGGCTGTTCGTAAATTCAAACCCACTACACCGGGGCAAAGACACAAAGTTATTGGCGCGTTCGAGACAATTACCGCGAGCGCACCAGAGAAGTCGCTTGTATTCGGTAAGATGAAAACCGGCGGCCGCAACAACACCGGTAAGATGACGATGCGTTACATCGGTGGCGGTCACAAGCAGAAGTTCCGCGTAATTGACTTCAAGCGCAACAAAGACGGTGTACCCGCAGTCGTTAAGACGATAGAGTACGATCCGAACCGTTCGGCTCGTATCGCTCTCGTATTCTACGCTGACGGTGAGAAGCGCTACATTCTTGCACCCAACGGACTGCAAGTAGGTCAAACAATTATGTCCGGTCCGGAGGCAGCTCCTGAGGTAGGTAACGCCCTGCCTATGGCCAATATGCCTCTCGGTACTCTCATTCACAACATCGAGCTTCGTCCGGGTCAGGGCGCTTGCATGGTACGTTCCGCCGGAACGTTTGCACAGCTCTCGAGCCGTGAGGACAAGTACGCCATCATCAAGCTGCCTTCGGGCGAGCTTCGCAAGGTGCTGGCTGCATGCAAAGCTACGGTAGGTGTTGTAGGTAACTCGGATCACGCTTTGGAGAAGAGCGGTAAGGCAGGTCGTAGCCGCTGGCTGGGCCGTCGTCCGCACAACCGTGGCGTTGTAATGAACCCTGTAGATCACCCAATGGGTGGTGGTGAAGGCCGTCAGAGCGGTGGTCATCCGCGTAGCCGTAAGGGCTTGCTGGCTAAGGGTTATAAGACTCGTCATCCGAAGAACCAGTCGAACCAGTACATAATTGAAAGAAGGAAAAAGTAACCTATTAAAATCGAAGAAAACATGAGTCGTTCATTAAAAAAAGGACCGTTTATCAACGTTAAGTTGGAGCAAAAGGTGCTCGCGATGAATGAGGCTAACAAGAAAGAAGTTGTTAAGACCTGGAGCCGCGCATCGATGATCTCCCCTGATTTTGTAGGTCACACTATTGCAGTTCACAATGGAAACAAGTTCATTCCTGTGTATGTCACGGAGAACATGGTAGGTCACAAGCTCGGCGAGTTTGCCCCCACCCGTACGTTCCGTGGTCACTCGGGAAATAGGTAATCCATTGCAATCAAAATTAACACACTAAAATTAGATTAAAATGGGTGCTAGAAAATATAACGCAGCTCAGGCAATGAAGGAGGCTCGCAAAGAGTTGTACTTCGCCAAGCTCAATAATGTTCCGACCTCTCCGCGCAAGATGCGTCTCGTAGCAGACATGATCCGCGGTATGGAAGTGAACCGTGCTCTCGGCGCACTGCATTTCTCGACGAAGCATGCAGCCCGCTCGCTCGAATTGGTACTGAAATCCGCTGTCGCCAACTGGGAAGTTAAGACAGGAAAGAAGGCTGATTCCGAAACTCTTTATGTAACCAAAGTAACGGTGGATGGCGGCTTGATGCTCAAGCGTCTGCTGACCGCTCCTCAAGGTCGCGGATACCGCGTTCGTAAACGCTCGAACCATATCACCGTGTTTGTAGATACGAAAAAAACTAACGCTGAAAAGTAAACAGAGATGGGACAGAAAATTAATCCAATAGCAAACCGCCTGGGTATTGTACGTGGTTGGGACTCCAACTGGTTTGGCGGTAAGAACTTCGGAAATACGATTCTCGAGGACAGCAAGATTCGCGAGTATCTGAATGCCCGTCTGGCTGAGGCAAGTATTTCTCGTATCGTGATTGAAAGGACTCTCAAACTTGTGACTGTTACTGTCTGCACTGCTCGCCCCGGTTATATTATCGGTAAGGGTGGACAAGAGGTTGACAAACTGAAAGAGGAACTGAAGAAGATTACCAAACAAGACGTTCAGATCAACATCTTCGAGGTGAAGCGTCCGGAACTCGATGCAACGATCGTTGCTACGAAGATCGCTCGTCAGCTCGAGGGCAAGATTGCCTATCGTCGTGCCGTTAAGATGGCCATCGCTTCCACCATGCGTATGGGAGCCGAGGGTATCAAGGTGCAGGTTAGCGGTCGTCTGAACGGTGCCGAGATGGCCCGCAAGGAGATGTACAAAGAGGGACGTACCCCGCTGCACACTCTGCGCGCTGACATCGACTACTGCCACGTAGGTGCTCTCACCAAAGTGGGTATCATCGGTGTGAAGGTTTGGATCTGCCGCGGTGAGGTATACGGCAAGAAGGATCTTGCTCCTAACTTCAACGTGAAGCAGGAAGGTCGTGGCGGTGAGCGCCGTGAAGGTGGCGATCGTCGCGGATTCCGTCGCAACAAAAAACAATAATGTTTAACCAATTGTAGAACAGAACAGTTATGTTACAACCTAAGAAAACTAAATTCCGCCGCTCGCAGAAAGGCCGTATCAAGGGCAACGCGCAGCGCGGTCACGAGCTGGCATTCGGCTCGTTCGGAATAAAGAGTCTGGGTACGATATGGTTGACAGGTCGACAGATTGAGGCAGCCCGTATTGCTGTAACCCGTTATATGCAACGTCAAGGTCAGGTGTGGATCCGCGTATTCCCGGACAAACCTATCACCAAGAAGCCGTTGGATGTACGTATGGGTAAAGGTAAGGGTGCTCCCGAAGGATTTGTTGTACCCTTGGAGCCCGGTCGTATCATCTTCGAGATTGACGGCGTACCGTATGATGTAGCAAAAGAGGCTTTGCGTCTTGCTGCACAGAAGTTGCCGATTTTGACAAAGTTTGTTGTGCGTCGCGACTACGACCCAACCCAAAATGTATAATGGATTATGAAAACTGCAGAAATTAAAGAATTAACCAACGCTGAGATTGAGGAGCGTCTGGCTTCTGAGAAAGAGGCGCTGACCCGCATGAAGATCAATCACAGCATCTCTCCGCTTGAGAATCCTATGCAGATTAAGGTGGCTCGCAAGAACATCGCACGTCTGGCAACGGAACTCCGAAGCAGAGAATTAACAAAGTAAATTGACGAACACATGGAAACAAGAAATCTTAGAAAAGAGCGCGTAGGTGAAGTCGTTTCCAACAAGATGGATAAGACGATTGTCGTAGCCGTTAAGTGGAAAGAGAAACACCCCATCTATGGTAAGTTTGTGAACAAGACTCGCAAGTTCCATGCTCATGACGAGAAGAACGAGTGCGGTATCGGCGATACCGTTCGTATCATGGAAACTCGTCCGTTGAGCAAGACTGTTCGTTGGCGTTTAACTCAAATCATCGAAAGGGCTAAGTAATATGGTACAGCAAGAATCGCGGCTCGTAGTAGCCGACAACTCGGGAGCCAAAGAGGCTCTGTGCATCCGCGTATTGGGCGGAACGAAGAAGCGTTACGCTTCGCTTGGTGACACCATCGTGGTAGCCGTTAAGGGCGTTATTCCTTCGAGCGACATCAAGGACGGTACGGTAAGCCGTGCTATCGTTGTACGCGTGAAGAAGGAGGTACGTCGTGCCGACGGCAGCTACATCCGCTTCGATGACAACGCATGCGTGTTGATCTCGAATGCAGGTGAGCTTCGCGGCAGCCGTATTTTCGGCCCCGTAGCTCGTGAGCTTCGCCAAACGAACATGAAAATCATTTCTCTGGCACCTGAAGTGCTCTAATCATCTAAAACGTTACAGTAATGGCAAAATTACATATCAAAAAAGGTGATACCGTTTATATAAACGCAGGTGCTTCGAAGGGTCAGACCGGCCGTGTGCTGGAAGTGATCGTTGACAAGCAGCGTGCTATCGTAGAGGGTGTCAACATGGTGTCGAAAGCCACCAAACCGAGTGCGAAGAATCCGCAAGGCGGTATAGTTAAGCAGGAGGCTCCCATCCACATCTCGAACCTCAATCCTGTAGAGGACGGCAAGCCCGTTCGCGTAGGACGTGTTCTGAAGGATGGCAAACTCGTGCGCGTAAGTAAAAAATCCGGTAAAGAAATCTAACAATGAATACAGCGAGTTTAAAACAAGATTATCAAGAGCGGATCGTTCCAGCCTTGGTAAAAGAGTTTGGTTACACTACTGTTATGCAGTGCCCTAAACTGGAGAAGATTGTTCTGAACCAGGGCCTGGGTGAGGCCACGGCTGACAAGAAGATCATCGAAGTAGCTCTTCAGGAGATGACGACGATCGCAGGTCAGAAGGCAGTAGCCACTCTTTCGAAGAAGGATATTGCGCAGTTCAAAGTGCGTAAGAAGATGCCGATCGGCGTACGCGTCACCCTTCGCGGCGAGCGTATGTATGAGTTCCTTGAGCGTCTCGTTCGCGTGGCTCTGCCTCGTATACGCGACTTCAAAGGTATCAACAGCAAGATGGATGGTCGTGGCAATTACACCCTGGGTATTCAGGAGCAGATCATCTTCCCGGAGATTAACATTGACAACATCACGAAACTGCAGGGTATGAACATCACCTTCGTGACCACGGCCAACACCGACGCCGAAGGCTTCGCTCTGCTTCGTGAGTTTGGTTTACCGTTCAAAAAGTAAGAGTTATGGCAAAAGAATCAATGAAAGCCCGCGAGGTGAAGCGTGCAGCTCTTTGCAAGAAGTATGCTGCAAAGCGTGCCCAGCTCTTGAAGGACGGCGACTATGAGGGCTTGCAGGCTCTGCCTAAGAACGCCAGCCCCGTGCGTCTGCACAACAGATGCTCAATTACCGGTCGTCCGAAAGGCTACATGCGCATGTTCGGACTGAGCCGTATTCAGTTCCGCGAGATGGCTTCGAAAGGCTTGATCCCGGGTGTGAAGAAAGCAAGCTGGTAAGAAACGCTCCGCAAGTTCCGGAAAGTCCGACCAAGGTCGGTAATTCCGGAAAACTGCGGGAGTGAACAATGGGGAAGAGCAACATAGAGGTTGCCGAGTACCCGAACAATTTTTAAACAATGTCAGGACAGTCCTGATAATTTTAAACAAACAATCAACAATGACAGATCCTATCGCAGATTATCTCACCAGGTTGAGAAATGCAATCAAAGCAGGCCACCGCGTAGTGGAAGTACCTGCTTCGAATCTGAAGAAAGAGATCACCCGTATCTTGTTTGAGAAAGGTTACATCCTTTCATACAAGTTCGTGGAGGATGGCCCTCAAGGCACGATCAAGATTGCCTTGAAGTATGATCCGGTTAACAAAGTTAACGCCATCAAGAAGTTACAACGCGTATCCACTCCGGGTATTCGTCAGTATGTAGGCTATCGTGAGATGCCTCGCGTATTGAACGGTCTTGGTATCGCTATCCTTTCCACTTCGAAGGGTGTGATGACCAACAAAGAGGCTCTTGGCCTGAAACTCGGTGGAGAGGTTATTTGTTACGTATATTAAAAAAGGAGGAACAGAGTATGTCAAGAATTGGTAAATTGCCTATCGCTATTCCTGCCGGCGTAACCGTAACCGTTAGCGCTGAGAATATCGTTACAGTAAAAGGTCCGAAAGGCGAACTCGTACAGGCCGTAGACCCCGCTATCAAGGTAGCAGTAGAGGGTGCAGAGTGCCACGTAACCCGCCCGAACGACGAGAAAGAGATGCGTGCAAAGCACGGTCTGTATCGCGCCCTGATCCACAACATGGTGGTAGGTGTGCATGATGGTTATAAAGCTACTCTCGAACTTGTAGGTGTAGGTTATCGTGTTGAGTTGGCAAAGCCTCAGTTGCTTAACTTCTCGCTCGGTTATACTCACCCCATCTATCTGCAACTCCCTGCAGAGGTGAAAGTAGAGACGAAGGCAGAGCGTAACCAGAACCCGTTGGTAATCCTGGAGTCGGCTGACAAGCAACTGCTTGGTCAGGTATGTGCAAAGATCCGCTCGTTCCGTATGCCGGAACCGTATAAGGGCAAGGGTATCCGCTTCCAAGGTGAAGTTGTACGTCGTAAAGCTGGTAAGTCGGCTGGTAAATAATAGAAAGGAAAGATTATGATTCAGAAAATAGCAAGAAGACTCAAGATCAAGGCTGCTATCCGCACGAAAGTGTTCGGCACGCCTGAGCGTCCTCGTCTGACCGTGTTCCGCAGCAACAGCCAAATTTACGCTCAAGTAATTGACGACGTGAAAGGTGCAACACTTGCCAGCGCATCGTCGCTCGCGATTAAAGATAAGATGACCAAGACAGAGAAAGCCGCTCTCGTAGGCAAGGCTATTGCCGAGAACGCAATCAAAGCCGGTGTGACCGAGGTTGTATTTGACCGCAACGGTTACCTGTACCATGGTCGAGTAAAACAATTGGCAGACGCTGCCCGCGAAGCAGGTCTTAAATTCTAACAACTGACGATTATGCAAAGAGTAAAAACAACACAAGACCTGGAGCTCAAGGAGCGCCTGGTTGCAGTCAACCGCGTAACGAAAGTTACCAAGGGTGGACGTACGTTCACTTTCGCAGCTATCGTAGTTGTAGGAAATGAGAACGGAATAGTAGGTTACGGTCTGGGTAAGGCCGGTGAGGTTGCCGCTGCCATGCAGAAGGCTACCGAGGCTGCCAAGAAGAACCTGATCCAAGTGCCCGTACTGAACGGCACCCTGCCTCACGAGCAATACGCCAAGTTCGGCGGTGCCCGCGTATATATTCAGCCCGCTTCCAAGGGTACCGGTGTGAAGGCCGGTGGTGCCATGCGTGCCGTATTGGAGAGCGCAGGTGTAAAGGACGTGTTGGCCAAGGCCAAAGGTTCGTCGAACCCTCACAACCTTGTAAAGGCTACCATCGCCGCTTTGGGCGAGTTGCGTGATGCACGCATGGTGGCTCAGAACCGTGGCGTAAGCCTTTCAACAGTGTTTAACGGATAAATTCGTGTAAGATTATGGCAACAATCAAGATTCAGAAAGTTCGCAGCACTATCAAATCACCGAAAGTGCAGAAAGAGACGATGGAAGCTCTCGGTCTTCGCAAGATGAACGCCGTGGTTGAGCATGAGGCTACACCAGCTATCCTTGGTATGGTGGAGAAAGTAAAACACTTGGTAAAAGTAATTGACTAAAATCGTTTGTAATTATGGAATTGAATAACTTAACCCCAGCAGCCGGTTCTGTAAAGACGGCAAAGCGTATCGGTCGTGGTCCGGGTTCGGGTCTGGGCGGTACGTCTACCCGTGGTCACAAAGGTGCAAAGTCTCGTTCGGGTTACTCGAAGAAGATCGGTTTTGAGGGCGGTCAGATGCCTATGCAACGTCGTCTGCCGAAGTTCGGATTCAAGAATATCAACCGTGTGGAGTACAAGGCTATCAACCTTGCCACCCTGCAGGCTCTGGCTGAAGCGAAGAAACTTGAGAAGATCGGCGTAGCCGAGCTTCATGAGGCAGGTCTCGTAGCCAAGAAAGCACTGGTGAAAGTTCTTGGAAACGGCACGCTTACGGCCAAACTGACCGTTGAGGCTCACGCTTTCAGCAAGACTGCCGAAGAGGCTATCACAGCTGCCGGTGGTGCTATCGTAAAACTCTAAAAAGTATGAAGTCTTGAGCGAGTCGAAGAAAGGCTTTAACCCCGTTAAAACCCTGTTAAAACCCTGACAATGGTCTAGGATTACCAGGTAAATGAGTCGATTTCGACAGCATCAAGACTCCATAAGCAAAGCAAAGTTTTAATTATGAAATTTATAGAAACAATCAGGAATATCTGGAAGATCGAGGATCTTCGCGGTAGAGTGCTGACAACATTCTTGTTCGTGCTCATCTACCGCTTTGGATCGTTCATTGTCTTGCCGGGTATTGATCCTACCTCGCTGAGCGCTCTGCATGCTCAGACGGAAGGAGGCTTGATGGCGTTGCTGGATATGTTCTCCGGTGGTGCATTCTCGAATGCGTCTATTTTCGCATTGGGTATTATGCCGTACATCTCCGCTTCGATTATCATTCAGTTGCTTTCGATAGCAGTGCCTTATTTCCAGAAGATGCAGAAGGAAGGTGAGTCGGGACGTCAGAAGATGAACCAGATTACGCGTTATCTGACCGTGTTCATTCTGTTGTTCCAAGGTCCGTCGTATCTGGTTAACCTTTCGGTACAGATGGCGGCAGCCGGGCAGCATGTTGAAATCGGTTTGAACGCATTCACCATTGTTTCGACCATCATCCTGACAGCAGGTTCGATGTTCGTGATGTGGTTGGGTGAGCGTATCACCGACCGTGGTATAGGTAACGGTATCTCATTCATCATCTTGATCGGTATCATCGCCCGTCTGCCGGGTGCGCTCATTCAGGAGTTCAGCTCCCGTTTGAACGATGCCGGTGGCGGATTGGTAGTATTCCTCTTGGAAATCGTACTGCTGATAGCAGTGTTCATGTTTGCTATCCTGCTCGTGCAGGGTACACGTCGTATCCCTGTACAATATGCAAAGCGTATTGAGGGCAACCGTCAATACGGCGGCGTACGCCAGTTCATCCCGTTGAAGGTGAATGCGGCTAACGTAATGCCTATTATCTTTGCACAGGCCATCATGTTCATCCCAATCGCTATCGTCGGCTTCCGTACGGACGGTTCGAACGCTTTTGTGAACGCTTTCATGGATAACAACGGATTCTGGTACAACTTTGTGTTTGCGATTCTGATTATCGCCTTCACGTACTTCTATACCGCCGTTATCATCAATCCTGTTCAGATGGCAGAGAACCTGAAGATCAACAACGGTTTCATCCCGGGTGTAAAGCCCGGCCGCAAGACCGCAGAATACATCGATACCATCATGAGCCGTATCACCTTGCCGGGGTCCATTCTGCTGGCTATTATCGCCGTACTACCTGCTTTTGCACGTCTGTTTGGTGTATCGATGGGCTTTGCGCAGTTCTACGGCGGTACGAGCTTGCTGATTATGGTAGGTGTGATTCTGGATACCCTCCAGCAGATTGAGAGTCACCTGTTGATGCGTCACTACGACGGATTCTTCGAGTCCGGCATGCGTATCAAGGGACGTGGAGCTATGGCTTACTAATAAGCAAAAGCCGATAGTATGATTTTTCTGAAAACGGACGAAGAGGTTGAGTTGATGCGGCAGAGCAATATCCTGCTGTCGAAGATGTATGCCGAAGTGGCAAAGTACATCCAGCCGGGTGTGACTACCGCGCGACTCGACCAAATCGCCGAAGAGTATATACGCGACAACGGAGGTATCCCCGCCTGCAAGGGTTACGATGATTTTCCGAATGCTTTGTGTACATCCGTCAACGAGCAGATTGTACACGGCATACCATCGGACAGGGTTGTGCTCAAGGACGGTGATATCATCACTCTGGACAGCAGCATCTGCCTGAACGGCTTTCATTCGGATAGCGCATACACGTTCCCTGTGGGCAACGTGGCAGAAGCGACACTTCGACTGATGCGTACGACCAAAGAGGCGCTGTACAAGGGTATAGAGCAAGCCGTGACCGGGCATCGTTTGGGTGACATAGGTAGTGCAATCCAATCGTATTGCGAGAAAGCGGGCTACGGCGTGATTCGCGAGTTTGTAGGACACGGCATAGGTAGAGACATGCACGAGGATCCTGAAGTTTGCAATTACGGCAGACGAGGCAATGGCATTGTGCTCAAGTCGGGAATGACGATGGCTATAGAGCCTATGATCAGCATGGGCAGACGTCATATCCTCATCGAGGATGACGGCTGGACAGCCAGAACCATCGACCGTAAGCCTACCGCTCACTACGAGCACTCCGTATGCGTGCGTAACGGCAAGGCGGATATACTCTCGACATTTGACTATATCCAAGAGGTACTTGGTGACAGGTTCATCTAATCTGGAAAACAGACCAATCATACTAAAAGAGAGCAAGACTATGGCTAAACAAGACGCAATTGAAGTGGATGGTGTTATCACCGAAGCATTGTCGAACGCAATGTTCAGGGTTCAGCTGGAGAGCGGACACATCATCACGGCGCATATCTCAGGCAAGATGCGTATGCATTACATCAAGATACTGCCGGGTGACCGTGTGAAGCTTGAAATGAGCCCCTATGATCTGACTAAAGGTCGTATATCCTTTAGGTACAAGTAAAAAATCGGAAGCACCTTAGGCACTTTGGCACGATTTTTGTAGCAACAAAAAAGTGCCTTAAGGCAACCCATTAAAAACTCTACTACAATGAAGGTAAGAGCATCAATCAAAAAGCGCAATGCGGACTGCAAGATTGTACGCCGCAAAGGGCATTTGTATGTAATCAACAAAAAAGAACCTAAGATGAAGATGCGTCAAGGATAAGCATCTACACTTAGTAACAGTAAAAAACGTTTTATCCTTAAGTAAGTAATTATGGCTATAAGAATTGTCGGAGTAGATCTGCCGCAGAGCAAATGCGGAGAAGTCGGTTTGACTTACATCTACGGAATAGGTCGTTCGAGCGCAAAGAAGATCCTAGCAGAGGCAGGCGTAGACCCAAGCATCAAAGTCGAGGATTGGACAGACGACCAAGCAGCTAAGATTCGTGAGATCATCGGTGCGCAGTACAAAGTTGAGGGTGATCTCCGTTCGGAAACGCAGCTGAACATCAAGCGTTTGATGGATATCGGTTGCTATCGTGGCGTTCGTCACCGTATCGGTTTGCCGGTACGTGGCCAGAGCACGAAGAATAATGCACGTACCCGCAAGGGTAAGAAGAAGACGGTTGCTAACAAGAAGAAAGCAACGAAGTAATTAACCCACTAAATTTGTAGAATTATGGCAAAGAAAACAGTAGCCGCTAAAAAGCGCGTTGTGAAGATTGACGGTGTGGGTCAACTACATGTAATGTCTTCGTTCAACAATGTAATTGTAACTATGGCAAATGGTGACGGTCAGGTTATATCTTGGTCGTCGGCAGGTAAGATGGGCTTCCGTGGCTCGAAGAAGAACACCCCGTACGCTGCACAGATGGCAGCACAGGATTGCGGCAAGGTGGCTTATGACCTCGGATTGCGCAAAGTGAAAGCATACGTGAAAGGTCCCGGACAAGGACGCGAGTCCGCTATCCGTGCATGCGTAGCAGCAGGTATTGACGTTACTGAGATTGTAGACGTAACACCGCTGCCGCACAACGGTTGCCGTCCTCCGAAACGTCGCCGTGTATAAAATAGTAACAATTAATCGTAAATTTGTAAATCGTAAATAATTATGGCAAGATATATTGGACCTAAGTCGCGTATTTCGCGTCGCTTTGGAGAGGCTATTTTTGGCCCGGACAAAGTGCTTGACAAGCGTAATTACGCTCCCGGTCAGCACGGCGTAAACCGTCGTAAGAAAAACTCGGAGTACGGCACACAGTTGGCCGAGAAGCAGAAAGCCAAATATACCTACGGTGTACTGGAGCGTCAGTTCCGTCTGATGTTCGCAAAGGCATCGCGTAAGAAAGGTATTACCGGTGAGATCCTGCTCCAGTTGCTTGAGAGCCGCCTGGACAACATTGTATATCGTCTGGGCATTGCTCCTACACGTGCCGCTGCCCGTCAGCTCGTCAGCCATCGTCACATCACAGTAGACGGCAAGGTTGTAAACATTCCTTCGTATGAGGTGAAACCCGGTCAGGTGGTAGCCGTTCGCGAGAAAGCCAAATCGCTTGAAGTGATTGCTGCTTCGCTCGAGGGCTTTAACCACTCGAAATATCCGTGGCTGGCTTGGGATGAGAACCTCAAGGGCGGTAAGTACTTGAATGTACCGCAGCGTGAGGAGATTCCTGAGAACATCAAGGAGCAATTAATCGTTGAGTTGTACTCTAAATAACAAATAAATTCATGGCAATATTAGATTTCATCAAGCCTGACAAGGTTATCATGTTGGAGTCGAGCAAGACAAAAGGAACTTTCGAGTTCCGTCCGCTCGAACCGGGTTATGGTATTACAGTTGGTAATGCCATCCGTCGCGTTCTCCTGAACTCGCTGGAGGGTTTCGCCATCTGCGCAATTAAAATCAATGGTATTGATCATGAATTTGCTACTATCCCCGGCGTCATCGATGATGTAACCAACATTATCCTTAACCTCAAGCAGGTTCGCTTCCGCCGCATTGACGGAGTGGACGCCACTACCGAAACTATCCGCATGCATATCCGCAACTCGAATGAGTTCCTTGCAGGCGAGATGAACAATTTTCTTCAGAACTTTGAGGTGCTCAATCCCGAACTTCGCTTGTGCGAGATGGACGAGACTGCAGACTTTGAGATAGAGATATCTATCAACAAAGGTCGCGGTTACGTTCCCGGTGACGAGAACCATCGTCCGAACGATCCGATCGGCGTGCTGGCTATCGACTCCATCTATACGCCTATCCGCAACGTGAAGATGGCTGTAGACCAGTATCGTGTGGAGCAGCGTACGGACTATGAGAAACTGACGCTCGTTATTGAGACCGACGGTTCGATCAGTCCGAAAGAGGCACTGAAGGAGGCTGCGAAGATCCTGATCTTCCACTTCATGCTCTTCTCCGATGAGAAGATTGTAATCGAAGAGACGACGAAGATCACGACTTCCGCTTTGGACGAGGAGCTCCTGCGTATGCGTCAGTTGCTTAACCAGCGATTGATGGATATGGATCTCTCCGTTCGTGCACAGAACTGCCTGAAGACTGCTGAGGTTGAGACGCTGGGCGACCTCGTTAAGTTCCACAGAGCTGACCTGCTGAAGTTCCGCAACTTCGGTAAGAAGTCGCTTTCAGAGCTTGACGAACTGCTCGAGCGCAACGGCTTGGCATTCGGTATGGATGTTAGCAAGTACAAACTTAACGAATAATTAATCGGCTTTTGGCTTTTGGCTTTTGGCTTTTGGCTCTTTCGATGCCAACGGCTGATGGCCAACGGCTAACAGCCCAAAATGAAACAACAACAATGAGACACAATAAGAAATTCAATCACCTTGGCCGTAAGGCGAACCACCGCGCTGCGATGTTGTCGAACATGGCATGCTCGCTGATCACGCACAAGCGTATTCATACTACGCTTGCAAAGGCAAAGGCTTTGCGCATCTATGTTGAGCCGCTGCTCACACGCGCTAAAGAGGACAATCAGGCCAACCGCCGCCTCGTGTTCTCCGAACTCAAGCAGAAAGCGGTTGTTACCGAACTCTTCCAGAACGTAGCAGAGAAGATTGCAAACCGTCCGGGTGGTTACACACGTATCCTCCGCACCGGTTTCCGTCAGGGCGATGCTGCCGAGATGTGTATCATCGAGCTGGTAGATTACAACGAGAACATGCTCAAGGATGTGAAGAAAGCAACCAAGAAGAGCACTCGTCGTGCCGGTAAGAAAGCTGCTCCGAAGGCTGAGGAAGCTCCTGCAGAGGAAGCACCGAAGGCTGAGTAAGACGCTGCACACATGCATTGGCCACCTCTCGGGGTGGTCAGTCGTCTGCCAAAGCCGCTGTTATGGCGGCTTTGGACATATAAGACAATGCGCATAGCATGACGTAGTGTACGTTGCGCATAAACATGACATACAACACTGTGGATAACAATGTATATGGAGAAACAATTCAAGTTGTGGAACGTGGTAGTAGGTTGGGTGGTTTTTGCCATCGCGGCTGCTACGTATCTGCTTACCGTTGAGCCGACAGCCTCGTTCTGGGACTGTGGTGAGTTTATTTCGTCAGCTGACAAGTTGGATGTAGGTCATCCACCCGGAGCACCGTTCTTCATGCTGATGGGGCATTTCTTCTCGCTGTTTGCGAGTGACGCCTCGCACGTGGCGATGTGCGTGAATGCGTTGTCGGCACTCGCTTCGGCATTCACTATCCTTTTCCTATTCTGGACAATCACGGCTCTTGCCAAGAAGCTTGTTGCGCCACAAAGCGTAGCCAAGATCATTGCTCTGCTGGGCAGTGGTGCCGTTGGCGCGTTGGCGTATACATTCTCGGATACATTCTGGTTCAGCGCCGTAGAGGGTGAGGTGTATGCCTCGTCATCGCTGTTTACGGCTGTAGTATTCTGGCTCATACTTAAGTGGGACGAACATGCCGATGAGCGTGGCTCGGACAAGTGGCTCATACTCATTGCTTATCTGATGGGTCTGAGTATTGGTGTCCACCTGCTGAACCTGCTGACCATACCTGCGATAGTGCTTGTATACTACTTCCGTAAGTATACGTTCAGTTGGGGAGGGGTGTGCCTTGCATTCCTTGCTTCGGTGGCTATCCTCGCATTTGTGTTGTATGGCATCATTCCGGGTGTGCCGACCATAGCAGGCTGGTTTGAATTGGCGTTCGTAAATGGTATGGGCTTGCCGTTCAATACGGGTTTGGCTGTATATCTGGTGCTGCTCGTGGCGGCTCTTGTGTGGGCTGTGTTGAGTACGTCCAAAGATCAGGATGAGGTGTCTACGCAGCAGATTATCGCTTTCCTGTGTGCTTTTGCGCTGGCAGGAACTCCATTCCTGAGAGAGAGTGCCGCTATCGGCGTGTTGATCACGGCTGCAGCAGCAGGGATATTGCTATGGCAGAAAGCGAACATCTCTTCGCGTCTGCTCAATACTACAGCCTTGTCCATAGCCGTTATCATCATCGGCTATAGCTCGTATGCTGCACTGGTAATCCGCTCGAATGCGGATACGCCGATGGACCAGAACAGTCCGGATAATGTATTCTCGCTCAAGTACTATCTGAATCGTGAGCAGTATGGTGATACACCGCTGCTGTACGGACAGACCTACAATGCTCCTGTGCAACTGGAGGTTAGAGGAAACATGTGCATCCCTATGGAGAAGAAAGGTCATGCGCAGTATGCTCCCGCACCGCGTGTAGAGGGTGAGAAAGACCATTATGCCATCACCGGCTACAAATCGCAGTACATCTACATGAAGGACTTTATGATGCTCTTCCCACGTATGTGGTCGGGGCAAGGCTCGCATGTGAACGCCTACAAGGAATGGGCGAATATCAAGGGCAAACGCGTCAAGTATGACTATTGTGGTCAGCAGAAGACCGACTATGTACCCACGTTTGGTGAGAACCTGCGGTTCTTCTTCCGTTATCAGGTACATTACATGTACTGGCGCTATTTCATGTGGAACTTCTCCGGACGTCAGAATGACCTGCAAGGCTATGGCGAGATACACAAAGGAAACTGGATAACAGGATTCCATGCCATAGACAATGCCATGCTTGGCGATCAGGATGCACTGCCCACCGAACTGAAGGAGAACAAAGGACACAACGTGTATTATATGCTGCCCTTGCTGCTCGGCCTTATTGGTATGCTGTGGCAAGCCACGAAGGTGGAGATGAAGGAGCAGAAAGAAAAAGGCATCGTAAAGCGCATCAAGGATCTGGTAGGTTTGCGCTCATTTGCCATCACAGCACTGTTGTTCCTTCTGACGGGTCTGGCTATCGTGGTATACCTGAATCAGACGCCTTATCAGCCTCGTGAGCGTGACTATGCTTATGCAGGCTCGTTCTATGCGTTCTGCATCTGGATAGGTTTTGGCGTGCTGGCACTTATTGACAGCATAGTCACGAGCATCCACAGCGAAGGCGGCAAGGCGGCTATGGCAGGACTGGTGACCATCGTTTGTCTGGGTGTGCCCGCACAGATGGCTTCACAGAACTGGGATGATCATGACCGTTCGCAGCGCTACGTGTGCCGCGATTTCGGAGCGAACTACCTCAAGTCGTGCCAGAAGAACGGAATCATCTTCTCCAACGGCGATAACGACACTTTCCCCTTGTGGTACAATCAGGAGGTGGAGGGAGTAGGTACTGACTTGCGCGTGTGCAACCTGTCGTACCTGCAGACCGACTGGTACATCTCACAGATGAAACGTCCGTACTATGATTCGCCGGCATTGCCTATTACATGGGAGTACAAGGATTTCATGCCCGGTACGAACGAGGTTGTTTGGACCGACAACAAGCTCGGTCAGCCTCTGGAGGTGAGCCGTGCGTTCCAGTTCTTGCGCTCGGATGACCCGAAGACGAAGAACCGTGAGGGAGAGAACTATATCCCATCAGACCAACTCTACGTTTTGGCACCGGACAGCAGCAGAATCAATCTGAAGAAAGCACGTAGATTCACGCGCTCGGAGATGATGATCATGGAGATGCTATCGCAGAACAACTGGCAGCGACCGATGTATTTCGCCGTGAGCGTCGGTCCTGACTATTATATGGGGCTGGAGCCGTACTTCGAGTGCACCGGCATGGCGTACCGCATCACGCCTACGCGCTCGCCTAACGGTCAGCCGCGCGTGGCGGTAGAAGAGATGTACGACAACATGATGAACAAGTTTGCCTATGGCAACTGCAATGCCGACGGCATCTATCTTGACGAGAACACGCTACGCATGTGCCGCACGCATCGGATGATGTTCGCCCAGTTGGCAGAGGCTCTCTACAACCGCCGCGATTATGAGCGCGCTACAGCCGTGCTCGACAAGGCATTTGACGAACTGCCGGGCAAGAATGTCAACTACGACTATACCGCTGCTACTATGGCGCTGCTCTATGCGCGTATGGGCGAGAAGGAGAAAGCCGAGCCGATACTGCGTGACGTGGCACGCTCGTGTGCCGAGTATATGGCATGGGGGGCAACGCTCGACAAGGATCGTCGTAAGGCGATGAAGAATACTATAGAGCATTATGATGCCGTGCTCGGATACATCCTCCAGCAATGCGAACGAAATGGCATGCACGCCATTGTAGAGGAGTATTATCCGATCTATGACAACGCTGTACTGTAAAACGGTTATTAGATCCATGTTACACAACAATAGCCTGCCATTCGGGCAGGCTATTGTTGTGTAAATAAGAGATAACCGCCAAGTCCGGCTATCAATACATTGTTCCTTCTACCCAATTGACGAAACGGGTAGGCAGGATGCGATTGAGGAAACAGAAGACCTTGTACGGCAGTCCGCCGATGTAATAGGGGGAAGGATTGCGGCGTGTAGCCATCTTGTAAAAGATGCCAGCCATCTGCTCGGGTTTCATGCCGTTTTTCTCGTCTTTCTCCATGGCAGAGACAGCTTTGCCGATGTTGGCATATACATCTGCACCTTTCTCCGATTTGTAGCGTGCATCGGTGAACCCTGTGGCGACATCGCCGGGCATGAGACAGCCTACATAGATATGGAAAGGACGTACCTCGTTGGCCAGCGCCAGCGCCATGGCGTTGACGGCGGCTTTGGAAGCGGAGTAGAAAGCCTGGTAAGGGACAGGCAGTACGGCGGCCACTGAAGACGTGAAGAGAATGCGTCCGTGCTGCTGCCGGCGCATTTGCGGAAGGACAGCCTGGACGATGTTGAGCGCACCGAAGAAGTTGACATCCATCTGATGCTTGGCATCTTCAGGCGAGGTAAACTCGATGGCACCGGATATGCCGTATCCTGCATTGGAGATGAGCACATCAATAGTAGGGCTGAGCTGCAATACCTCGTGAATAGCTGCACGAACGGATTCCGGAGAAACGACATCACAATCAATATGGGTGATGCCGTCGTGGCTCTTGCCATGTCGGCTGAGTTCGTATACCGTCCAGCCGTTTTGCTGAAAAAGCGTGGCGGTAGCCAAGCCTATGCCTGAACTACCGCCTGTTATGACCAAAGTCTTATTCATATTTCCGCTGCTTAATATTCCTCGGAAATCTAGATCTTTACACCTTGCTTGAGCACGCGCGCGATAATCTCTGTTGCTTCATCGATGAGGGGCTTGGTGTGGGTGGCCATCAGCGTGGTACGGAGCAAGCACTCACCTTCGACACATGCAGGGGCAATAACGGGATTGAGATAGACTCCGGCATCGAACATGGCCTTGCCGAAATACAAGGTATCGAGCGTGTTGTAGGTAAAGATCGGCACGATAGGTGTGGGGGCCTCAATGATCTTAACGTCATGAGCCAACAATTGCTGACGGAAATAGGCGGCGATGTCATTGAGCCGTTGCGGACGTTCGTGGTCTTCTATAAGACGATGCAGCGCAGCCAATGCTGTAGCTGCGGAGCAAGGCGTCATGCTTGCTGAGAAGATGAATGGGCGTGACACGTGCCGCACATAGTCGGCTACGCGATGAGACGTGAGCATACATCCGCCGATGGAGGCAAGCGACTTGGAGAAGGTAAGCATGGTGATATCCACCTTGTCGGTCAACCCGAAATGATTGGCTGTACCGCGGCCACCTTTACCCAGAACGCCGAATCCGTGGGCATCGTCCACCATGACACGAGCACCGTATTTCTCTGCTAACTTGACTATTTCGGGCAACTTGCATATATCACCTCGCATGGAGAAGACGCCATCCGTAACAATCAGTTTGCCGGCATTCTCAGGAATGGTCTGAAGTTTTTTCTCCAGATCCTCCATATCCGAATGCTTGTATCGCAGTACTGTGGAGTATGTGAGGCGGCATGCATCATAGATGCTTGCATGGTTTTCGCGGTCGTTGAGGATATAATCGTCTTTGCCGCAGATGGACGAAATGATGGCAAGGTTGGTCTGGAAACCAGTAGAGCATGTCATAGCTTCCTCATAGCCTGTGAACGCTGCCAGCTCTTTCTCCAACTCCAGATGCAGGTCAAGTGTACCGTTGAGGAAACGGCTGCCCGAGCAGCCGGTGCCATAACGCTTGAGGGCGGCTACGCCGGCATTGATAACTTCCTGGTCTTCCGTAAATCCGAGGTAGTTGTTGCTACCCAACATGATCATACGCTTGCCTTCCATGGTAACAACAGGTGCTTGACGCGATTCCAAGCAATGAAAATAGGGATAGATACCCATGTCGCGCACCTTGTTCAGCAAATCAAAATTGCATTTATCAAACAAATCCATATTTTAATGTATAATGTGCTTTATTTATGTCAGGGTGGCTAAAGACCACTCTAAGGCAATTTAAGGCTACAAAGATACAAAAAAAAAATCGTACTTGCAAATTTCTACGCGATTTTGTTGCGATTTTGTGCGTTTTTTCATAAAAAATAACATTTTTTATCGTTTCCATACGTGTATTTCTTAAGTTCCTTATCCGATTTTTACGACAACTGACAATTTGGCAGGCCAACTGACAAAAACAATCCACATGCATTTTCGGCACAGATTTTGCATAATATAGGGTGGACAGACGCACGAGAGCAACCGTATGTGATCATGCGTTTGGAAAGACGGAAACTAAAAAAATCAAATATGGTATGACAAACATTCAACCCTTAGCAGACCGTGTGCTGATTCAGCCCGCAGCTGCAGAAGAAAAGACTATCGGCGGAATCATCATTCCGGATAGCGCAAAAGAGAAACCGTTACGTGGCAAAGTGCTGGCCGTAGGTACGGGCACGAAAGATGAGGCCATGGTGCTCAAAGCCGGAGACGAGGTGCTGTATGGTAAGTATAGCGGTACAGAGCTGGAGTTCGACGGCGAGAAGCTGCTGATTATGCGGCAGAGCGACGTATTGGCAAAATTAAACTAGTCGGCCAACGACTAGATGACTAGACAACTAGAAAAAATATTACAACTATGGCAAAGATTATAACCTATGATACCGAAGCCCGTGAGGCTTTGAAGCGTGGCGTTGACCAGTTGGCTGATGCCGTGAAAGTAACCCTTGGTCCGAAGGGACGTAACGTGATTCTCGACAAGAAGTACGGAGCACCGCATATTACGAAAGACGGCGTGACCGTAGCCAAAGAGATTGAACTGGACGATGCAGCCGAGAACCTCGGCGCACAACTTGTAAAGGAGGTCGCCTCCAAGACCGGCGATCAGGCAGGTGACGGCACAACCACCGCTACCGTACTGGCACAGGCCATTGTAGGTGTAGGCTTGAAGAACGTAGCTGCGGGGGCCAACCCGATGGACCTGAAGCGCGGTATTGACAAGGCAGTCAGCGCGGTGGTAGCTCACATCAAGGAGCAGAGCGAAGTAGTAGGCAATGATTTCGACAAGATCGAGCAGGTGGCCACTATCTCTGCGAATAACGATGCTGAGATTGGCAAACTGATTGCTGACGCCATGCGTAAGGTAAGCAAAGATGGTGTGATTACCATCGGAGAAGCCAAGGGTATGGACACCACGATTGACGTAGTACAAGGTATGCAGTTTGATAGAGGCTATATCAGTCCGTATTTCGTAACGAACACCGAGACCATGGAAGTAGAAATGGACAAGCCTTACATCTTGATCCACGATAAAAAAATATCCAATTTGAAGGAACTGCTTCCTGTTCTCGAACCGGCAGTACAGAGCGGCCGTCCGCTGCTGATCATTGCAGAGGATGTAGACAGCGAGGCTCTCACTACTTTGGTAGTCAACCGCCTACGCGCTCAGCTGAAGATATGCGCCGTAAAGGCTCCGGGCTTTGGTGACCGACGTAAAGAGATGCTTGAGGATATAGCCACCCTCACCGGCGGAGTAGTGATCAGTGAGGAGAAGGGTATCAAACTTGACCAGGCTACGCTGGATATGCTCGGCACGGCTGAGAACGTGACAGTGACCAAGGAGAATACTACCATCGTAAACGGAGCAGGTGACAAAGAGGCTATTGCAGCACGTGTAGCCCAGATCAAGGCGCAGATTGCCGCTACCAAGTCGAGCTACGACAAAGAGAAACTGCAGGAGCGTCTGGCCAAACTTGCCGGAGGCGTAGCACAACTGAACGTAGGTGCTGCCAGCGAGGTGGAGATGAAAGAGAAGAAGGATAGAGTGGATGACGCTCTCAGCGCAACGCGTGCCGCCATAGAGGAAGGTATCGTACCGGGCGGAGGCGTGGCATACATCCGTGCACAGGAGGCTCTCGCAGGCGTCAAAGGTGACAATGAAGACGAGCAGACAGGTATAGAGATCGTACGCCGTGCGATCGAGGAGCCGCTCCGTCAGATCGTTCACAACGCTGGCAAGGAGGGTGCAGTGGTTGTAGACAAGGTGCGCAACGGCAAGGGTGACTTCGGCTACGATGCACGTCGTGACGAATACAAGAACCTGCTGGCTGCAGGTGTGGTTGATCCCGCCAAGGTAGCGCGTGTGGCACTGGAGAACGCCGCATCGATTGCCGGCATGTTCCTCACCACAGAGTGCGTGATTGTTGACAAGAAAGAGGAGCATCCTGCTCCCGCCATGCCCAATCCCGCCATGGGTGGCATGATGTAATACCGCAAATACAGGCAGTAGAGACCGACAACCGACGATTGTTTCGCCGGTTGTTGGTTTTTTATGATAGATATTAGATGTTGAGCGAACATAAGCAGATTGCAGAGTATGGGGATGAAAAATGACGAAAAATGTAAGTTTGAGAATAAAAGTTTCATTTTTATTTGCAAATGTCAAAAAAAAATAGTATCTTTGTAGGCTTTTTGGAAAAAGCGAATTTTTTACGTGAAAACTTTGAAAAAATAAAGAATAATTATCTGCTTTCAAAAATGAAAAAGATTATTTTTGCAATTGTGGCACTTTTGGCTATGCCGTATGTAGTATCGGCACAAGATGTTAATCCGACGATGGATGAGGAGAATCCGGATTCGATTAAGGTGACGTATGTGCCGAACAAATTCAAGGACAATTGGGAATTGTCGATTGCCGGTGGCGTATCTGTGTTGATTGACAATATGCGATACGACCAGATGACAGGTGCGCCTTATAATGCGACCGGCGGCGTAGGTGAGATTACTGCTACAAAATGGTTTAACCCTTACATAGCAGGGCGTTTCGGCTGGATGACCGGATATTTGCCATATAAGATGTCGAAGGATAATGCCCTCAAGGCTGATCATCCTGATGCTGCATGGCATAACTATGGGCACATTGATATGTTGTGGGATTGGACTACACAATTCGGCGGATATAAGCCAGATCGTAAGTACGATGCTGTGCCATATATTCATGCAGGAATTGTAGGCAATCCTGCTTATAATATCATGGTAGGTGGTGGTCTCGGTTTTCTGAACCGCTTCCATATCAACGAGCATTGGCTAATTAACCTTGATTTGCGCGCAACAGCAACTTCTGCACGCAAGTTTGGATTGGAGGGAGGACTGGCTGTAGAGCTAAATGCTTTGCTGGGAGTGACCTATCGCTTCAATACTGCGGGATGGAAGAAGAAAATGTATAATCCCTATGGCCCGGAAGTCAGCCGATTGAAAGATGAGAACAAGGATCTACTGCATCAGGTGGATGAACTACGCATGAAGAATGATGAGCTTGCGCGCAAGGCAAAGGCTGAAGCAGAGGCAAAACGCATAAAAGAGCAGGTGACCAAAGAAGTATACGGCGGGCTTCCTGATACGCTTGAAATGACTGTGTACTATGCCATCAACTCATCGAAACTATCATCGTATGAGCAAGCGCATTTACGCACCTATCTGCGAGTAATCAAGATGAATGATCCGGAAGGAAAGCATCATTTCCTTGTAACCGGTACGGCGGATAAGGGTACAGGCTCGTTGGAATACAACAAGCAGTTGTCCGCTGCACGTGCTGAGGCAATCAAGCAAGCATTGCTGGATAACGGCATCCAGGAGGAGCAGATAGAGGTTCGCACAGAGATCGTTCCGTCAGGAGATGCAAAGATGGCTCGTGCTTCGCATGTAGTGATGTTCCCGTTGCCTAAGCAAGAATAATCCGGAGAATGATGAAACAAACGAGTAGCATCATATTATTGGTGGTTGCCCTATTGGCATCTTCTTGCGTGTCGCAAAGGAAGTTATCTTACTTGCGGGATGTGACTGCAGCATCGGCTGATTCAATCAATCAGACATATACGCCGCAGAAGGAAAATTATATCACGCAAGGTGATTTGTTGTCCATCTTTGTGAATGCTTTGGATGTAGAGGCGGTACAAGCTTTCAATATGCCGGTGGCAAACGTGCAGAACTTGGGCGCGCGTCAAGTCGCTGCTGCGACCGGTGGAGGCTCTTTGCAGGGCTATTGGGTGGATCCGGATGGAAACATCGATTTTCCCGTGTTGGGAAAATTGCACATACAGGGCATGACAACCACGATGTTGAAAGATACTTTGACGCAGTTAATAGGTAGGTCGGTAAAAGACCCTATTATCAATATCAATTTCATGAACTTCTTCGTGACGATACTAGGTGAGGTAAAGAATCCCGGACGTCATGCTGTAAGTTCGCAAGGGATGACAATATTTGATGCATTGGGCTTGGCGGGCGATTTGACGATATACGGAAAGCGCAATAATGTGCTCATCTCTCGTGAGGTGGATGGAAAGATGGAGTTTGCCCGACTGAATCTGAATGAGCAGGCAATCTTTGCGTCGCCGTATTATTATATTCGCCAGAATGATGTGATCTATGTAGAGCCGAATAATGCGCGAGCCATATCATCGCAAAATATTCCGCTCTATTTGTCAATGATTACGACTCTTGGCTCTATGGCTACGGTGATAGTTTCTGTATATTCTAATTCTCTCACATTGCAAGAGTTGAACAAGTCTCGAAATGCAAGTATCCAATAACAATACTATGGCTCAGCAACAGAAACAACAAGATATTCAGGAGTTTGATTATATCAGATTGCTCTTTCATTGCCTACATAAGTGGTATTGGTTTGTGCTATGTGCCGCGGTAAGTGTTGGGCTGGCGGTACTATATTTGCAGACTAAACAAAATGTGTTTTCGACATCATCTACAATCATGATCCGAACGGACAATAATATGTCCCGCTCGTCATTACAGACGGATATGTTGGAGTTGATGGGGTATCAGACGAGCAAGATTATTGATGACGAAATACAGATTCTTCGCTCCCATACCATTATGGAGCAGACGGTTAGAGCTCTTAATTTGCAAACTGAATATCGAAAGAAGGTCGGACTGCGTTGGGTTGGGCAATATCCCAATCCAGATGTAACGCTAATGTTCCAGCCGGGGGCGCTTGATACGTTAGGCGGGTTGTTTGTTGAGATAGAGCGCAACGAGACCGATTATGCATTGACGATTAATTACCGCGGTGTTGAAACCGAGATTCATGCGAATGGTTTGCAAGACCCGATACCTTCCCAAGCCGGTTTGTTGACCTTTACAGAAATGCGTGCAATGAAGGTGGGGGATAAGATGCGAATATGGACTGCTCCTGTTCCCGCCATTGCAAATAATCACCTTGGAGCCTTGGCGTGCCGTCCAGCTAAAAAAGAGAGCAATGTTATTATTCTAACCATGAATAGTGATATGCCTCAACGTTCTCGAGATATCTTAAATAAAGTTGTTGAGTTGTATAATCTGGATGCGGTGATAGACAAAAATATCATGGCTACCAATACAGCGAACTTTATTAATGAACGATTGGAGATTGTCGAGACAGAGTTAGGTGAAGTGGAAACTGCGGTGGAGACGTATATGAAAGAGAATGGCCTGACTGATATTTCACGCGAACTTAGTCTTGTCCTGTCGAATCAAACAAACTATCAGCGCGAATTGATGGATGTGGAGACCCAAATCAATCTTTTGGACTTTTTGGCGGATTATTTGAATGAACCGAATAACGAACAAGCACTTATACCGTCTAACCTTGGCGTGAAAGATGGCGCATTGCAGAAACTGATAAATGATTATAATACATTGTTGTTAAAACAAATTCGCATAGCTCGTAGCGCAACGGAGCAGAACCCGACATATTCGCAGTCGGTAGAAGAAGCGAGCACTTTACGGCAAGCCATCTTATCCTCTATTACGAACATCCGTCGCGGGCTGCAAATACAGAAGTCTGATTTGGCGAAGAAAGACAGGGAACTGACATCACAATTGTACAAGACGCCGGAGAAGGAGCGAAAGTATGTGGAAATAAAGCGTCAGCAAGAGATAAAGGAGAAACTATACATTTACCTCTATCAGAAGCGTGAGGAGAATGCCCTGACTTTGGCTTCTACGGTTATGCCTGCCAAGACCATCGATGCGCCGATTACATCAGGTCCGATAGCTCCTCGTAGTAAGCGCATAACGCTGATTGCTATAGCGATAGGTTTAGGGTTTCCATTTCTCATTATCTTCCTGATAGATTACCTAAATGATGAGGTTAAGGACTTAAGAGAGTTCCAGTCGGTTGTAAAAGCTCCATTCCTAGGACATGTGTTGTATATGCCTTCTGATAATGTGGTGGCGGTGGACAGCCATAACAACTCGGCACAGGCAGAACTATTCCGAACTATACGCACGAATCTCCGCTTTATGTTGCCCGACAAAAAGTCTCCGATATTGCTGGTGACATCCGCATTGAACGGTGAGGGAAAGTCGTATGTAGCGATTAATATAGCTGCCTCGTTGGCTTTACTGAAGAAAAAAGTTATCATTGTAGGATTGGATATCCGCAAGCCTACTTTGTCGCAATATCTGCATATAGACTTCAAAGGGCATTTGACTTCGTTCCTGATTGACCCGACCATGCCATTGGATGATCTGATTATCCCATCCGGCGCAGTAGATAATCTGGATGTGATGCCATCCGGCGCTATTCCTCCTAACCCGGGTGAACTTATTCAGTCTCCGAACATGGAACTGTTGTTCAACGCGCTGAAAGAACGGTATGATTATATTGTAGTAGATACATCACCGTTGTATCTGGTATCGGATACGTTCCATTTGGACAAGTATGCAGATATGACGATATTCGTGACCCGTGCCAACTATATCTCACGTGAGATGCTTCCGTATATCCAAGACATCTATGAGCAGCAGAAGATGCACAATATGGCATGCATCCTGAATGCTTCTACAGGCGGCAAGCGTGGCTATGGCTATGGTCGTTACGGTTATGGTTATGGCCGTTACGGTTATGGCCGTTATGGTTATGGCCGTTATGGTTACGGAGGTTATGGTTATGGCTATTACGGAGAAAAACACAAAGAATCATAGTACCCACTAATGCCAACTTTTTCGGATAGTGAATCATTGTGGCGATGGCTAGTTGCTCTGGTCGATTTGCTCGTCATCTACCTTCTCTATTGGGGAGGTATGGCGATAGGTATGATACCAATGATACAAGGGTGGTATGTTTGGCTGGGAATATGCTACATCATCATCCTCCTCTTCTATCCCCCAATGGCGCACTTGCCATTAGCTAAGGCTGCACAGATAGCAAATCATGCTCTGTTGAGTTCCATTCTACTGTTCGGGCTGTATGCGCTGGCAGTCTATACTGCTAATATATATCAACCGATGGAGCACTTATGGTATTTGCCGATACTTTGGGCTGCATTGGCGTTGGCACTTTTTTTTAGTCGCATGGGGGCACGAGGTATAATCCGTAGATTCCGCACATATGGTATAAGCAATCGTCGGGTGTTGTTTGTCGGTGCCGGACACAATCTGCGGTATCTGTATGATGAACTGTCCGAGAACCCCACAACAGGTTTCCGGGTGAAGGGGTATTTTGACGAAAGCACTGACAACCAGTTCACCGATGTGCTACCTCGTCTCGGCGCAATTGCTGATATAGAGCCCTATCTGAAAAAACAGCCTGTTGACATCATCTTCTGTAATCTCACAAGCAGACATAACAAGGAGATATTAGAGCTGATGAACTACTGCGAGAACCACCTGATACGATTCTATTCCGTTCCGAATGTGCGTAACTATGTGCATCATGTGATGCAGGTGGAGATGGTTGGCAATATGCCCGTTCTGTCTATTCGCGAAGAACCTTTGAATGAACCGGTTAATCGCATCATTAAGCGTGCGTTCGATATAGTATTCTCGTTGTCGTTTTTGTGTACAATATTCCCGTTCATATACATTTTTTGTGCAATTGGAATCAAACTATCAAGCAAGGGGCCGGTGTTCTTCAAGCAGAAACGTACCGGAATACGTGGGGAGGAGTTTACGTGTTACAAGTTCCGTTCGATGCATCTGAATGATCAGGCCGACGAGCTTCAGGCAACGAAGAATGATCCTCGTAAATTCCCGTTCGGTGACTTTCTCCGTCGCACGAATATAGACGAGACGCCGCAGTTTATCAATGTGTTGCGTGGCGAAATGTCCGTAGTAGGTCCTCGTCCGCACATGCTGAAACATACGGAGGAGTATTCGCAACTGGTGGATAAGTATATGGTACGCCATTGGGCAAAACCGGGCATTACAGGTTGGGCACAAGTAACCGGCGCACGTGGTGAGACCGAGCATCTATGGCAGATGCAGGAGCGTATAGAAAAAGATGTTTGGTATATCGAAAATTATAGTCTCATGCTTGATTTACAGATTATCATTCTAACTATCAAAACCATTCTCAAGCATGATGATGAACATGCGTATTGAGTTGTTGGTGTGGGATAAGGGGTCAACAATTATCCACAATTAACAACAATTTTGTGAAAGGAAAGTAAGACAATTAACAAAGATAAATACTTTTGAATGCTTTTAGCGCTACGCGCTTTGTGTGCTTTGTTGATATAAATTTCTTGTAAGTAAACTTCCAGATAATTTCTATCATCAAATCACACACTCATATAGAGTAAAAGCATTCAAGAGCGATAAACATAAACCAAAGACTTAATAACAATTACTTCAAAAAGTGAAATTTTTGATAATTTTTGGTAATTGTTGACTAAACGTAACATCTTGTATTCAATAGGCTAAGTTGTTGGCTGTGAATGCAGTAATGGATGAACTAACAAGGAAGGCGGCGGGGCTGCCGGACAACCTCTGTTCGATGAATTGCGGAGCGGGGGTGTCCCTAAACTATGTACTATCCCCAACGTTTGTAGAGCCTGAAGATTACCATTGGTTTGTGATGCGCGTGCCGTACGGCAAGGAGCGTGAGGTGGCAAAGACAATCCAATCTGACAGTCTGCTCACGTATGTGCCTACGCGCACGGTGGTGCGTATGAAGAACGGCAAGCGTGAGTTTGTGGAGCAGTCCGCTTTACCGAACATGTTTTTTGCATACGCGCGCGAAGATGATTTGATTTATCTGCATGAGCGTCCTGTGGCTTTTCCTGATCATCCGGAATGGGTGCCAGGGCAGCTACATTTCATGTACGACCATACGCGGAAGAATGAATCCGGATATGACCGGAAGATGATTGTTCCGTTTGGGCAGATGCTCAATTTTATCCGCGTGACGATGCAGGATGACGAGCATGTGCGCATATATTTGAATAATACTTTTGCCGCCAAAGAAGGCGATTATGTGGAGGTGATAGAAGGCAAGTTCGCAGGTGTGCGCGGACGTGTGGCACGTTTGCACGGTCAAACTTGTGTCCTCGTTGAATTGGAAGGCATCTGCATCGCATCAACGGCATACGTGCCAAAGGCATTTCTGAAGAAGATAAATGAGAAGTAATGGTCGCCAAGCTTGGACGACAACTAAATAAAGAAAAAATATCAAACATCAACAATAATGATGCAAGACGTAAAGAAAATCGCATTAATCACCGGTGTGACCGGTCAAGACGGCTCGTATCTGAGTGAGTTCTTATTGGAAAAAGGCTATGAGGTTCATGGTATTATCCGCCGTTCGTCAGTCGATTATCGTGAGCGTATCGCTCATCTGGAAGGTCAGCCGCATTTTCATCTGCACTATGCCGACATGTCGGACTCGATGTCGCTTGTCAAACTTGTCGGTCAAGTGCAACCTACTGAGATCTACAACCTTGCAGCGCAAAGTCATGTACAGGTCAGTTTTGATGCGCCGGAGTTTACGGCCGACGTAGATGCCGTAGGTGTTCTGCGTATCCTTGAAGCAGTTCGCACCAATCATCTGGAGAAGACATGTCGTATCTATCAGGCTTCTACGTCGGAGTTATACGGCAAAGTGGAAGAAGTCCCGCAGAACGAGAATACGCCATTCCATCCCTACAGCCCGTATGCTGTAGCCAAGCTCTATGGCTATTGGATAGTGAAAGAGTATAGAGAGGCGTATGGTATGTTCTGCTGCTCGGGTATATTGTTCAACCATGAGTCGGAGCGCCGCGGTGAGACGTTCGTGACAAGAAAAATCACACTTGCAGCCGCACGTATCGCGCAAGGCAAACAGAAACAACTCTTGCTCGGTAATATGGACAGCTTGCGTGACTGGGGGTATGCGAAAGATTATGTAGAATGCATGTGGCTGATATTGCAGCACAAGACTCCGGAAGATTTCGTGATAGCTACCGGTGTGCAGCATACCGTTCGTGAGTTTGCTACGCTTGCTTTCCACCACGCTGGTATCGAGCTGCGCTGGGAAGGTAAGGGAATCAACGAGAAAGGTATCTGCGTGAGTGCAACCGATGCTGTAAAACGCCATGCAGGTGAAGATATTATCGGTAAGACATTGGTAGCAGTAAGCGAAGATTTCTACCGCCCGACGGATGTCGTGAACCTCTGGGGGGACCCGACGAAGGCGCGTGCAGAATTGGGATGGAATCCGCAGACAACGACATTCGAGCAGCTCGTGGAACTGATGGTGGATAGCGACATGAAGAAGGTGGCAGCCGATGCGATCAAGGAGCATGTCAATCTGGCGGAATACCTCGAAAAAGGAGTTGTAAAATAGAATCAGGTTCGTCAAAAATTACCAAAAATTATCAACAATTTTCGAAGAGAAATGTTAGACAAGAGTGCAAAGATATACGTAGCAGGACATAGAGGATTGGTAGGATCGGCTATATGGAAAAATCTGTGGGAACGGGGGTATCACAACCTGGTGGGCAGGAGTCATGCGGAACTGGATTTGACCTGTCAGGCCGATGTTAGGAAATTTTTTGACGAGGAGAAGCCTGAGGCTGTTGTATTGGCTGCGGCTTTCGTGGGAGGAATCATGGCAAACAGCCTGTACAGAGCGGACTTCATCATGAAGAACATGCAGATACAGTGCAACGTGATTGAAGAGGCATACAAGCACGGCGTGCAGCGTCTGCTGTTCCTTGGCTCGACCTGCATTTACCCGAAGAATGCGCCACAACCGATGAAAGAGGACTGCCTGCTCACATCGCCGCTCGAATATACCAACGAGGAGTACGCCATCGCCAAGATTGCCGGGCTGAAGATGTGCGAGAGTTATAACCTGCAGTACGGAACAAACTATATCGCCGTGATGCCGACGAACCTGTATGGACCAAATGACAATTTCCATCTGGAAAACTCGCATGTGATGCCGGCCATGATGAGAAAGGTCTATCTGTCGAAACTGTTGGCTGAAGATGCTTGGGATATGATCCGCAAGGATCTGGCTATCCGTCCTGTAGGCGCGAATATCCGCGAGGAAGGCGAAGTGGTGCGTTATGTTGTGGACGGCAATAGCGATGAGGCAACGATTGCCAAAGTGCTGGCATTCTATGGCATTGAGGCGAACAAAGTTACACTTTGGGGCACAGGCAAACCGCTACGTGAGTTCTTATGGAGCGAAGATATGGCGGACGCAAGTGTGCATGTCCTGCTGAATGTCAACTTCTCCGACATTATTGGTATCGAGAAGTATTCGCAGGTACATTACGGTGTAGCCGCTGACGGTGCTGTGGATAGGAATCATTCGACCGGTAGAGGCGGGGCTATTCCTTCGCTGGGTGAGATACGGAATTGCCACATCAATGTAGGAACCGGCAAGGAACTGACTATTCGCGAATTGGCTGAACTGGTGGTAAAGACTGTTGGTTTCAAAGGTGAACTGCTATTTGATGCAACCAAACCTGATGGCACGATGCGCAAACTGATTGATGTCAGCAAGCTTCACTCCCTCGGCTGGACGCACAAAGTGGAAATAGAAGATGGTGTTGGCCGCTTGTTCGAGTGGTATAATGAGTCACTTGCTTAGTATGTCAACAATTACCAACAATTATCCATAATTTTAGAAAGATTAGTTTGAAAATAAACATACATAAACACCGCTTACTTGGTTGCACGCGCTTTGCGCTATAAGGCTTAGTCGGATAAGCCACCCTTACAAATACATTTGACGTGTGTCTTACCCAACTAATCCTTACTTCTATCGAAGTGCAACCAATCAAGCAGCAATAAACCAAAATAAACCCATTGAATCAATAAGCGGAGAATCACCCCTAATAGACTAAAAGTAGTCATGACTCAAAATGTAGTCACAACTCAAATATTTAAGGCTCAAAAGTGGTCATAATTCGGTGAATCATAGAAGTTTATTTATGTTTATCGCCAAGTTTGGCCGGTACCTCGCAAGAGGTGTGGATTGGGGCGAGAAAGGCCTCGCCAAATGTATTTGAGAGAGGACTTTAGCGACGCAAGACACAGAGCCAGAAAGGCAACAGACAAACTTGGGGTTTATGTCGGTTTATTTACTAACAAGCCTTCGTTAGATTTTTGAATAATTTTTGATAATTTTTGACAAACTCTTGATCATTGTAAATTGTTGAAAAATTGTTGTTAATTGTTGACGAAATATAGTTCATCGAATATGAAATACGATTATTTGATAGTAGGTTCAGGACTTTTTGGAGCGACATTCGCATATCGGGCAATGCAGGCCGGTAAGCGCTGTTTGGTTATTGACCGTCGTGAGCAGTTGGGCGGCAACGTATATTGTGAGGATGTGGAAGGCATCCATGTGCACAAGTATGGTGCACATATCTTCCACACCAACGATAAGCAGGTTTGGGATTTTGTGAATGGTCTGGTTCCATTCAACCGCTATACAAATTCGCCGGTAGCCAACTACAAGGGCAAGCTGTATAACCTGCCGTTCAATATGAACACGTTCTACCAGATGTGGGGCGTGATTACTCCGGAAGAGGCACAGGCGAAGATTGACGAGCAGAAAGCTGAGGCTGTCAAAGCGTTGAACGGACGTGAGCCGCAGAATCTTGAGGAACAGGCGCTTACACTGGTCGGGAAGGATATATACGAGAAACTGATCAAAGGCTATACGGAGAAACAGTGGGGGAGAGCCTGCACTGAGTTGCCGGCGTTCATTATCCGTCGTCTGCCGGTACGTATGGTGTACGACAACAATTACTTCAACGATGCGTATCAAGGAATTCCGATTGGCGGGTACAATGTGCTGATCAATAAGCTGCTGGAAGGAGCAGATTGCGTGACAGGAGTAGATTATTTCACCGCCAAAGTTAGTGATGTCCTTCACGATTTTGAGGATGAAAGACTGCTGAAGGATGCATGGCGCGAGATAGCGGATAAGATGGTGTTCACGGGCAAGATTGACCAATATTACGATTATAGGTTCGGGCAACTGCAGTATAGAACGGTGCGATTTGAGCAAGAAACGATTGATACTCCTAACTATCAGGGGAATGCAGTGATTAATTATACCGAACGTGAAGTACCTTTTACACGCATTATTGAGCACAAGCATTTTGAGAAGTTCGGTGCTGAGGTGTACGCTAATCCGAAGACCGTAATCAGCCGCGAGTACAGCACTGAATGGCAAGCCGGTATGGAGCCGTTCTATCCGGTAAATGATGCACGTAATGCAGAGATAGTGACGCAATATAAGGCCTTGGCAGCAGAGGAGAATAATGTGATTTTCGGAGGTAGGTTAGCAGATTATGCCTACTATGATATGGCTCCGGTGATACAGAAAGTGTTGCAAATGTCAATATAAGGAAAAGTAGATGGCAGATATTGAGTTGAGTAACGGAATAGACGGAATCAGAGGAAAGCTGGCCGGACGAGACGATATTTACTTTCGTAAGCGTAACGGAAAACAGTTTGCTGTGCAACTGGTGAATCCTCGTGAGAAGTTCAGTGAGAAAGAAAAGGGATTGCATTTGGGCTTTGGTCAATTGTCGAAGTTGGCATCACGGATAAGCAAGGACAACCGGTTGGCTGCGCCGTATATGGCCGATTTTGAGCAGCAGAAAGCCAAACAGGGAGGGCAACAGAGCCTGTATCAATATCTGCTGACACGTTTTTTGAGAGAAGCAAAATCGGACAGGGAAGGAAAAGTTGCGGAACTGATGGCATTGTGTAAATGAATGAGAAGGTAACGATAATATAGTGACGATGTTCTTATGTTATGCTTATCTTATGCTTATGTTATGCTGTTGAACCATTCCTTTTCCGTTTGTGATAATGGGCTTACGTTGTTTTTGACAATTGGTGAGATCCTCTAAGAGTCCTCATTATGACATCTTTTAATAAACTCAAGAAAAAAATAAATCTAGTTACAGATGCGATGCCATCTGTTTCAATGGCTTTATTAGGTGATACGGCGACGCAGTTCCTGGCTACGGCCATCAAAGGGATAGGCGTGGAGAGAGGTTACAACGTGAACCTCTTCGAAGCAGAGTACAACCAAGTGGAACGGCAAGTATTAGATCCGACTTCCGATTATCATCAGTTCGGAGCAAAGTACACGGTAGTGTTCCAATCGACGCATAAGCTACTTGAACAGTATTCGTTGAACGAATTAACGAATGAAGGAGTGAATGACTTAATGCGTGAAAGGCTCCAATTTGTGCGTACCCTTTGTGAGACGACGGAAGGAAAGGTGATATACTTCAATTATCCGGAGATAGACGATACCGTGTTTGGACAGTACGCGAACCGGACGGAGTTGTCGTTCACATGGCAAGCGCGGAAACTGAACTACGAACTGATGCAGTTGACGCAAGAATATCCGAACCTGTTCATCTGCGATATTGCGGCACTGCAAAACAAGTTCGGTCGCGATTGGATGTTCGATAGTTCGGTGTATGTCAGCACGGAGATGATTCTGTCGCTGGACGCACTGCCGTATGTGGCAAGCCGTGTGATGGACATCATTTGCGCGATTGAAGGGAAGTTCCACAAGTGCCTGATACTGGATTTGGACAACACCGTTTGGGGTGGAGTAGTCGGTGATGACGGATGGGAGAACATCCAAGTGGGGCACGGACTGGGTATCGGCAAGGCATTCACGGAGTTCCAAGAGTGGGTAAAGAAACTCAAGAACCGTGGTATCATCATTGCAGTGTGCAGTAAGAACGATGAGGACAAGGCGAAGGAGCCGTTCGAAAAGAATCCGGAGATGGTATTGCGGATGGATGACATTGCGGTGTTTGTGGCGAACTGGGAGAACAAAGCCGACAATATCCGCACTGTTCAGCAGATACTGAACATCGGTTTTGATAGCATGGTGTTCCTTGATGACAACCCTGTGGAACGCGCTATTGTGCGAGAGAATATACCAGCAATCTGTGTGCCGGAACTGCCTGAAGATCCGGGGGATTATCTCGAATATCTGTACTCGCTGAACTTGTTTGAAACGGCATCGTATAGTAGTGGCGATAAAGACCGGACGAAACAATATCAGACGGAGGCAAAGCGTGTGCAATCTGCACAGAAGTTCACGAACGAAGCGGACTTCATGAAGTCACTGGAGATGGTGTCTGTAGTGGAAGGATTCACGGCTTTCAACACACCACGTGTGGCGCAGTTGAGTCAGCGCAGCAACCAGTTCAACTTGCGCACGGTACGTTATACGGACGGAGAAATTGCGGCATTGGGCGAGAGTGACAAGCATGCTTGTTTCTCATTCACGCTGGAGGATAAATTCGGCGATAACGGCTTGATATGTGTGGTGATTCTGAAGAAGAAAGATGCCGAGACATTGTTTGTGGATACATGGTTTATGAGTTGCCGGGTGCTCAAACGCGGCATGGAGAACTTCACGCTGAATACGATTGCCGATTATGCGCGAGAGCATGGTTTCAAACGCATCATCGGAGAGTATATCCCGACGCTGAAGAACGGCATGGTGAGGGAGCATTATCCGAATTTGGGATTTGTGCCGATTGCTGAAAACACCTATGAATTAAACGTGGAAACATACAAACCACGTGAATGTTATATAGTAAAGAAATAATTGAAGATATGGAAAGAAATCAGATTTTGGCGGAAGTGCAAGAGATTTTCCGCGATGTATTGGACAATGAAGAGATTGAGTTGCTGGATGCGACTACTGCAGATGATATTGAGGAGTGGGATAGTCTGACACATATTCAGTTGATTGTGGCTATAGAGAAACATTTCAAGATAAAGTTCACGAGCAAAGAGATTCTCTCTTGGCAGAATATCGGGCAGATGATTGATTGCATAGCGTCTAAGTAATGGTATTTAATTCACTTATATTTTTGGTATTCTTTTCGGTAGTGTATCTGATTTGTTGGGTACCGCTGAAGAACACGACCAAAGGACAGAATATTTTTTTGCTATTGGCAAGCTATTTCTTTTATGGCTATGCTGATTGGCGGATGTTGCCCCTACTGATTGTGGCGACGCTGATTTTTTATTTCTTAGGCAAAGGTATTGCTACGGCAAAGTCAGAGAAGCAAAGTTATTGGCTGACTGCATTAGGCGTGGTGCTCGGCGTCAGTACGCTGCTGTATTTCAAGTATTTTAATTTCTTCATTGAGTCGTTTGGCGCTTTGCTCGAGACATGCGGGCAGCATACTAACTTGCATACTTTCAATATCATCATGCCGTTGGGTATCTCGTTCTTTACATTTCGGTTGTTGAGTTATGTAATAGACATTTATCGCGGTAAAGTTGAACCAATCAATGATATCGTGGCATTTGGAACGTATGTGGCCTTTTTCCCTTGTCTGCTATCAGGACCGATTGACCGGCCAACGTTTATCAACCAATTGAAAACCGTAAGAACAATTGAATACAACAACACCATCGAAGGTTGTGGTCAATTTCTATGGGGATTGTTCAAAAAAGTAGTCATCGCAGATAATCTGGCAACAAGCATAGACCAAGTATGGAATAACATAGATGGCGCGACAGGCAGTACATTGGCTATAGCCGCAATCTTGTACAGTTTTCAGATGTACACCGATTTTTCAGGATATAGTGATATGGCTATTGGAGTCAGCAGACTATTGGGATTCACTATTGCAAAGAATTTCAATCACCCATTCTTTGCATTAAACATGGCAGACTATTGGCGTAGATGGCATATGTCACTAACTTCATGGTTGACGGATTATGTTTTTATGCCGCTTAACATTCGTTTCCGAGATTGGGGAAAATTCGGCATGATATTGGCAATCATTATTAACATGATAGTTGTAGGTATGTGGCATGGAGCAAATTGGACCTTTGCAGTGTTCGGGTTGTATCATGGATTACTCTTCGTGCCTCTCATCTTATCAGGAGCGTTCTTTAAGAAAAGCAAGATTCATACTAATCGCTTGGGACTTCCTGTTATAGCGGACTTTGGCCGAATGGTATTGACATTCATGCTTGTTACCATAGGTCTAACAATCTTCCGGGCAGGTAACATTTCTCAAGCGTGGTCATACTTTTGCGGCATGAGCGACAGGACATTATTTTCCATACCTGATTTGGATGGGAAAGTTGAACTATACACTGCTTTTGTCAGTATTATATTAATGCTCATTATAGAATGGTTCAATAGAGATAAATCCCTACTGCTATCATATATCAAAAATATTCAACGACCAATAGTGCTAGCTTTGTTGTATTCATTTACTCTATTCATTATTTTATTATTGCGAGGAGGAAGTGCTGATTTTGTTTACTTCCAATTCTAGTTATTTGTCATTGTCCCCAAAATGAATAAATCTTTCCGCTTAATACTTTGGACTTGTGTTCTCTTTTTGTCACTATGGATGTTCGCCGAATGGTTTGAAGGACATCGAGATTCGTATTACACTCATAAATATTCTCAAGTCTATGGTAATCCTGCAATCACGACATTATTTATGGGATCGTCCTATCTTGAGAATTGTATGAATCCCCACTTGCTGCAAGATAACGATAGTATCTATGATTTCGCAATATCCGGTCGTTGGATATATTGGGATGTCCAGTTGGCAGAGCGAATATTTCCTACTATGTCAAATCTCAAAACAGTAATTTTTCCAATCGGATATGAGGCAGTATATTCTTCTTATCACTACCAGCCGTGCAATCCCGAAAATGAGTTGTACATGTATAAATACTCGAAATACATGAATATTTATTATGACCGACTACCTCAAAGATTTACATGCCGTTCAGCTTTATATATGAATCAGTTGAGACATAAGAAATGGAAAGATATTACATATGATTCGCTGGGCTATTACCCGATAGTAGGAAAGAGCCCAAAGTGGGAGATGTCTGTAAAAAGGAATATTCATCGTAGTTGGCCGGCACAAGAATGCTATCGCGAATATTTGAACTATCTTACGGATTTTGCACAAATCTGCCATCAGAATGGTATCCGTTTGATTGCAATTACGTTCCCTTGTGCGGATTACTATCTTGAAAACATTCAACCGGAAGGTGTACAAGATTTGTATGCCTTAATCGATAGTGTGCAATCACATTATCCAATAGAATACCACAATTATCTGTATGATGACGAATTCCGTGCAGATTCCATTTATTATAATGCCAATCATCTGAATTCTATTGGAGCGACATTGTTTGCCAGAAGAGTCAGGAAAGATTTTAATTTGTAAATTTACAGTTTACTTACCCATGTTTCCCAATCAGAGTTGATTGAAAAAGGTTCCATATTATTACACAGGAGGCGTATTTATGGCATCTGATAACTTGCGAAATAAGACATTGAAAGGTGTTGGATGGACCGCAGCGCAGTCCTTGGTGAGTAATGGTGTCAGATTTGTTATCGGCATTGTGCTGGCTCGTTTGCTTTCGCCGGAGGCATACGGAATGGTGGGAATGGTAATGGTGGTACAGGCGATTCTAGGTATTTTTGTAGATGGAAATTTCGGGGCATCTCTAATACGTAAGCCTAATATTACGGAAGATGATTATAATACGATGTTTTGGATGACTATGGGCATGAGTGTAGGAGCCTATACTCTTCTTTTTGTGTTCGCTCCATACTTGTCTCGATTCTTCAATGCAGAGTTAACTTCATTAGCCCGAGTATTAGGATTGACGATGGTGATAGGCTCTCTATCAGCAGCCCAAGGTGCAAAAATGACAAAAGAGATAAATTTCAAGCCTTTCACATATTCCCAAGTAATATCCAGTATATTGGGAGGAGTTGTGGGGATTATTTGTGCTTTTTGCGGATTAGGAGTATGGTCCTTGGTGGCTCAAAATATGCTAACCTCCATTCTCAGTGTTTCGTATCTGTTCATTGTATGTCCGTGGAAACCACGTCTATCTTTTTCTACCGAAAGTGCAAAATATATGTGGGTATTCGGCTGGCGTCTGACTCTCACTAATCTTATCGGGGCGATTTGGACTAGAATATATGTTTTGGTAGTCGGAAAATTCTATGCTATGGAGGCACTTGGGCAGTATACTAGGGCGAGAGGTTATGCAGAGTTGTTATCCGTCAACCTCACGAATGTCGTAGAGCGCGTGTCTTACCCTACATTATCCAGCATCCAGGAAGATCCGGCGCGCATGATTGCGGTATATAGGCGTATGATTAAGGTTACCATGTTTGTTACTACAATATCGCTGTTTTTCCTTGCTGCAATAGCCAAGCCTTTTATAGTCTGTCTTATTGGCGAAAAGTGGTTGGATGCGGCTCGCTATCTTCCATATATTTGTGTCGCTGTTTCGCTTTTCCCTTTGTGGTCAGTTAACAAGTCAATGCTCAAAATAATAGGAAGGCCCGATTTGTATATGCGCGTATTTATAGTATCCAAGAGTTTGGATATCGGTCCGGTATTGCTGGGTATCTTTTATGGTATCATACCAATGCTTGTCGGCATGATATTTGCCCGAATAGCTGCGTTTTTTATATATACATATTATGTCGGTCGAGAAGTTGATTACTCAACCAGAATGCAGATGCGAGACGTAACGCCATCGTATATGGTAGCAATGTGTGTGGCAATAAGTGTGTATTTCTTTAAATTTCTGCCTCTATCACCATTTGTTATTCTTCCTGTTCAATTGATTACCGGGACAGTCGTGTTTTTTGCAATATGTGAAATATTCAAGCCTTACGAATATGTAGAGCTAAAATCTATATTTTTACAAATATATCATAAATATATTCCATAAAAAAAAGAAGAATTATTAAGTTAAATTTAAAAAAATGCAAACACCGAAAATAATAGCAGAGATAGGTTGTAATCACAAGGGCGATATGACTATTGCCAGAGAGATGATTCAGACAGCTGCGTTGTACTGCAAGGCAGACGTAGTGAAGTTTCAGAAGCGTTGTAATCGCGAGTTGCTGACGCCTGAAGAATACAATGCACCCCATCCGCATCCTGAGAATTCGTATGGAGCGACGTATGGCGAGCATCGTGAATTCCTTGAGTTCAATCTTGAGCAGCATCGTCAATTACAGGCTTGGTGCAAGGAATTTGGCATCGAATATTCAACATCTGTTTGGGACTTGACCAGCGCCAAGGAGATTGTCTCCTTGCACCCCAAACTCATCAAGATTCCGTCAGCATGCAATTTGAACATGGAAATGCTCGGATGGCTCTGCACTAACTATGAGGGGGAGATTCATTTGTCGTTCGGCATGACCACAAAGGCAGAGGAAGAGGAAATTGTTTCATTCTTTGAGTCTAAAGGACGGAACAAGGATTTGGTGCTATATAATTGTACCAGTGGTTATCCCGTTCCGTTTGAGGATATTTGTCTGCTGGAACTCACTCGTATGCGTGAACAATATGCCAATCGAGTGAAGGCTATAGGGTTTAGTGGCCACCATCTTGGTATAGCCGTTGATTCTGCAGCGGTGGCATTGGGAGCGGAATGGATTGAACGTCACTATACCTTGGATAGGACTTGGAAAGGTACTGATCATGCAGCCTCCTTGGAGCCAGATGGTGTCCGCAAACTTGCACGCGATTGTCGAGCTGTTGCCAAAGCGTTGACTTACAAGAGTATGGATGTGCTTCCCATTGAGCAAGTGCAGCGTAACAAACTGAAGAAAAATCAGATAAAGTGGTAATATGAAAGTAGTAATCTTAGCCGGAGGGTTTGGCACTCGTATTAGCGAGGAAAGCCATTTGAGACCAAAACCTATGATTGAAATAGGTGGTATGCCTATTTTGTGGCATATCATGAAATGGTATAGTAAGTTCGGCATCAATGAGTTTATCATCTGTGCCGGATACAAGCAGGATGTGATCAAGGAGTGGTTCGCAAACTACTTCATCCACACCAGCGACATCACGTTTGATTTCACGAACGGACGTGACATCATCGTGCATAGTCAGCATGCCGAGCCGTGGAAAGTGACAGTGGTTGATACCGGACTGAACACCATGACCGGCGGGCGTGTGAAGCGTATTCAGAAGTACGTAGGTGATGAGGCATTCTGCTTGACTTATGGAGATGGCGTGTGCGATGTGGATATCAAGAAGTTGATAGCTTTTCATAAAGCGCATGGGCATATCGCTACCTTGACCGGTGTGCAGCCGGAAGGACGCTTTGGAATCATGGACTTGGATGGAGATAGCATATTGTCCTTCCGCGAGAAGAGTAAAGATGATACCGGTTGGATCAATGGAGGTTTCATGGTATTTGAACCGACAGTGTTTGATTACATCAAAGATGATACCACTATTCTGGAGCGCGAACCGCTGGAGTCTATTGCTGCTAAAGGCGAGCTGGATTGCTATAAGCACGAAGGCTTCTGGCAGTGCATGGATACGCTGCGTGAGAAGGAAAAACTGGAAGCACTCTGGGCAAGCGGAAAAGCACCGTGGGCTGTGTAATAAAGAATGAACGAATGAACGTTGAACGAATGAACAATTTATGACTTTCGATAATTCCTATAAGGGTAAACGCGTATTAATCACCGGTCATACTGGTTTCAAAGGCTCGTGGTTGAGTATCTGGCTGCATGAGTTAGGTGCGGAGGTGATAGGTGTGGCACTAGAGCCTAGTACGCTCAAAGATAACTTCGTGTTATCTGGAATCGGCTCTAAAATCAAGGCTGATTTGCGTGCAGACATCCGTGATGCTGCTGCTATGCGGCGCATATTTGAGGAGTATCAGCCTGAGATAGTGTTCCATCTCGCTGCGCAACCGTTGGTGCGGTTTAGTTATGACGAGCCGGTGGATACTTGGCAGACGAACGTGATGGGTACGATTAACGTGATGGAAGCGTTTCGGCATTGCAAGAGTGCCAAGGTTGCTGTGATGATCACTACCGACAAGTGTTACGAGAACCGCGAACAGAACCATGCTTATACTGAGGACGAACCGATGGGAGGATATGATCCGTACAGCAGCAGCAAGGGTGCTTGCGAGATAGCGATCAGCAGTTGGCGACGCTCGTTTATGCATCCGGACAAGTATGCGAAGCACGGCAAGGCAATTGCATCTGTCCGAGCCGGAAACGTGATTGGTGGTGGCGATTGGGCAAAGGACAGAATCATCCCCGATTGCATCCGTGCAATAGAAGCCGGACAACCGATAGCAATACGTAACCGTCATGCGGTGCGTCCGTGGCAGCATGTATTAGAGCCATTGAGCGGATATATGCTGCTAGCGCAGAAGATGTGGGAAGAACCGACGAAATACTGCGAAGGTTGGAACTTCGGTCCGAAGATGGATGCGGTAGTGCCGGTATGGGATGTGGCATCGATGCTGACAGAGGCATACGGTAAGGGTACACTGCTTGACCAAACCGAACCCAATGCAGTCCATGAAGCAAATCTGCTGATGCTCGATATCACCAAAGCACAGACACGGCTTGGATGGGAGCCAAAGCTGAGTACGAAAGAGGCAATTGAGTTAACGGCTGATTGGTATAAGCGATACCAATCGCAAAACGTATATGAATTATGCGTTGAAGAAATAAAGCGTTTTGCGAATTTGTAATTTGACATTTTACATTTGAAATTTTATGGATAAGAAACAAGAACTAAAACAACAGATATTAGATCTCACTCGCGAGTACTACCGCGAGGTACATGGGGTGAAGAAGGAGTTCAAACCAGGAGAGACGTTTGTGAACTATGGCGGACGGTACTTCGATGATGCGGAGGTGGTGAACCTCGTGGATTCGTCGTTGGATTTCTGGCTTACAGCCGGTCCATGGGCGCATAAGTTCGAGACGCGTCTGGCGAACTGGTTGGGCGTGAAGCATTGCGCGGTGTGCAACTCAGGCAGTAGTGCGAACCTGTTGGCATTCTATGCCTTGACTTCGCCGAAACTTGGTGACAAAGCCATCAAACGTGGGGATGAAGTGATTACTGTGGCAGCAGGATTCCCGACGACAGTGAACCCGATTATTCAGTTCGGCGCTGTGCCGGTGTTCGTGGATGTGGCATTGCCGGGATTCGACATCGACGTGAACCAACTGGAGGCTGCTTACAGCGACAAGACAAAGGCTGTGATGTTAGCACACTCGTTGGGTAATCCGTTCAATATCAAAGCAGTGAAGGCATTTTGCGACAAGCATGGCTTGTGGCTGATTGAGGACAATTGTGACGCGTTGGGCTCGGAATATTCGATTGACGGAGTGACCAAGAAAACCGGTACGTGGGGGCATATTGGCACAAGTAGTTTCTATCCTCCGCATCACATGACGATGGGTGAGGGTGGCGCTGTTTATACCAACGATGCACTGCTGGATAAGATCGTCCGTTCGTTCCGCGATTGGGGACGCGATTGCTGGTGCGTCGGAGGTGTGGATAACACGTGTAAGATGCGTTTTACGGGGCAGTTCGGCGAGTTGCCGCAAGGGTATGACCATAAATATGTCTATAGCCATTTCGGGTTCAACCTGAAGATCACGGACATGCAAGCGGCTATTGGTTGTGCACAGTTGGAGAAACTGGATACGATTGTGGCTGCGCGTCGTAAGAACTGGGCACGTTTGCATGAGGGATTGAAGAACGTGGAGCAGTTGATTTTGCCGGAAGCGGAAGCAAACAGCAATCCGAGTTGGTTTGGGTTCCTGATTGCGGTGAAGGACGATGCCGGATTCACGCGCAATGAGTTGACGAGTTTCTTGGAGAGCCGTAAGATTCAGACGCGTAACCTGTTTGCCGGTAATCTGATTAAGCACCCGGCATTTGACGAGATGCGCAAGAGTGGGGAAGGTTATCGCGTGGTGGGTGAACTGCGGATGACGGACTTTGTGATGAATAACGGCTTCTGGATTGGCGTCTATCCCGGTATGACGGATGAGATGATTGATTGGATGATCACCTCCATACGAGAGTATTGCGGTAAGGAGTGAACGAATGAACGTTGAACGAATGAACGGATGAAATACGTAATTACAGGAGCAACGAGTTTTCTTGGGCAGGAGTTGATTCGAACGCTTGCGCAGAGTGGGGCAGAGGTGTATGCCGTATGCCGCGATGCAGGTAAGTTGCGTGCCGAGGTGCGCGAGCAATGTGAGCCTATCGAACTGCAATTATCAGAATATGCAGCCTTGTCGGAGCGGATTGTAAAAGCGGATGTGTTCATCCACTTGGCATGGGATGGTACCGGTCATGAAGGACGCAATAATCCGGAGGTGCAGCAGCGGAACGTAACGTATGCAAAAGACGCCTTGCGTTCTGCTCATGCGATGGGTTGTAAATTGTTCGTAATGGCAGGATCGCAAGCTGAATATGGCAGTACTTTTGAGCCGCAGAAAGAAGATATGCCTTGTGAGCCATTCTCGGAGTATGGCAAGGCTAAATTGCAAGTATGGAAGGAGTGTTCGACACTGGCAAATGAGTTAGGCATGAAATATATCCATCTGCGCATCTTCAGTTTGTTTGGTGAGTATGATCATCCGTACACCTTGGTGATGTCGTGCCTTGATAAGATGAAGCGGAATGCGCCGATTGATTTGAGTGCATGTACGCAGAATTGGAATTTCTTGTACGCACCGGATGCTGCGGAGATGATTAAGCGCTTGTGTGACTATGGCATGCAGACGGAGCAGTTTGAGAACGGAATATACAATATCGCATCGGATGATTCGCATCCACTGAAGTTGTTCATCGAACGTATGCGAGCGTTGACGAAGACGAATAGCGAATTGCATTATGGCGCGATACCATCGTCCAATACCGTTGTTTCGCTGCAACCCAATATGATAAAGTTGCATGCTACAATAGGCAATATGCCGTATCATAGTTTTGATGGCGTTATAGAATCAATTATAAATGAGTGAAAGGATGAAGGAGTTAAAGAGTGAGCGAATAGACGAATTACACGCGATTGCGAATCGTGCTCGTGCATTGGCGTTGACATTGGCGCATAATGTGAATGAGTCGCATTCTGCCGGAGCATTGTCGATGGCAGACATCTTGGCTGTACTCTATTCGGAGTATATAGACGTGGAGAAAGTGAAGGCCGAGAGTCCTGAACGTGATCGGTTTATCTTGAGCAAAGGTCATTGTTGCGCAAGTCTGTATGCGATGCTGGCAGAAGTGGGGATTCTGGATCGAGATGAGTTGCTGAAGAACTTTGCGCAGAATGGTACGCACTATTATGCGCATGCCACCCATACACTTCCGGGTGTAGAGCTGTCTACCGGCAGTTTGGGACATGGTTTGCCTGTGGCATGCGGTATGGCATTGGGTGCCAAGAAGAGCGGCAAGAATTTCAAAGTCTATTGCCTGGTAGGCGATGGCGAAATGGATGAAGGTTCGAACTGGGAAGCGATTGCCTTTGCAGCACATCATCGGTTGGATAATCTGTATCTGATAATTGATAAGAATCAGATGCAAGCATTGGGTGACACAAAGGATGTGCTATCGCTCGACCCGATGGCTGATAAGTTGCGCGCATTCAATTGGGATGTGGAGGAGATTGACGGAAATAATATTGAAGCTATTGTGAATGCGTTGGAAAACCTTATGAACCGTTCGGGTAAGCCAAAAGTAATTGTGGCCAATACGATTAAAGGTAAAGGTGTGAGCTTTATGGAGCATAACTTGAAGTTCCATTACAGCGCACCGAAAGATGATGAACTGAAACAAGCATTGGAGGAACTGGCATGAGAACGGCATTTATCAATCAGTTATTGGAGGAAGCGCGTCATAATGAACGCGTGTGTCTGGTTGTCGGAGACTTAGGATATCATGTGGTAGAACCATTTGCAGAGGAGTTTCCGGATCGATTCATCAATGCCGGTATTGCAGAACAGAATATGGCAGGAATGGCAGCCGGATTGGCGATGACGGGATATAATGTGTACATTTATTCAATAGGCAGTTTTCCGACGCTGCGGTGCTTGGAGCAGATACGGAATGATATAGCGTATCATAAGGCGAATGTTAAGGTGGTATCTGTTGGAGCCGGATATGCATATGGCAGTTTAGGCGCCACCCACCAAGCGACGGAAGATATTGGTGCACTTCGTACGATACCGAACATGGTAGTTTGTACTCCGGGTGATCCGATTGAGGCACGTGCGATTGCGACATTGTCGGCGAACTATGAAGGACCGATGTATATCCGTTTGGGAAAAGCCGGAGAGAAGATTGCCCATGCCGAGGCGAAGTTGGATTTGAAAATAGGCGACATAGTGCCTGTGATGCAAAAGGAGGGTAATGCGAAAGCCGTGATGGCTTGTGGCAATATATTGGCAAGTGCCAAGCAGCAGATTGAAACGGAGCGACTGCCGTACGACTTGTATAGTGTGCCGTTCGTGAAACCGCTGAATATGAAAAGCTTGCAAGACATTGTGGCTCGTTATCCTGATGGGCTGATTACTATCGAGGAACACCAACGTTCCTGCGGTATGGGATCGGCAATCGTGGAGCAATTGAATGATCTGTACGCTGCCGGAGGAGTTGCAAACTATCCAAAGGTGAAATGCATTGCGATACCCGATGAGTTTGTGGGAGTTGTCGGTAATCAGAATTATTTGCGCGAAGTAGAAGGTTTGAAATTATAAGTGCCACGCATAGCGAAAATATGGCAACAAATAGACAGCCGGTTTATCCGGTTCATCTTTGTCGGAGTGCTGAATACTGCATTTGGATACGGTGTGTACTGCCTGATGATCTGGCTCGGACTGAGTTATTGGTGGGCTACGCTGGTGTCAAATGTGTTGGGAGTACTATTTAATTTCAAGACCATCGGAGTTTTAGTATTCGAGAATCCTAATAACCGGCTGTTCTTCCGCTTTGTGCTGTGCTATGTATTAGCATACTTTATCAATGTGGGAATCATAAAACTCTTTACGCAGTTTACATCTGTAAACCAGTATATAAGCGGATTTATAGCAATAGTTGTCACAGCGCTGTTCTCGTTTTTCTTTCAAAAACTGATTGTGTTTAGAAAATAAATGATATGAAGAAAATAAGTATATTAACGCCCTGCTATAATGAGGAGGGGAATGTGGAAGAACTCTGCCAACGGGTGAAGGCGCAGTTTGAATTGCTCAAGGACAAGTATGAGTTCGAACATGTGTTCATTGACAACGCTTCGACGGATAACACCGTGGATATATTGCGTCGCATTGCAGCACAGGACAAGCATGTAAAGGTGATTGTCAATGCGATGAACTTCGGTCACATCCGTTCTCCGTTCTATGGACTCAAGCAGTGCTATGGCGATGCAGTAATGCTGATGGTGGCGGACTTGCAAGACCCACCTGAGTTGATCCCAGAGTTCCTGAAGAAATGGGAGCAAGGGCATAAGGTGGTTGTCGGAGTGAAGAACAAGAGCAAGGAGAATCCGATTATGTACGGTATCCGTAAGTTGTTCTATACTCTGGTGCGCAAGATGTCTGAGACACCGCTGATTGATAACTTTACCGGATTCGGGTTGTACGACAGGTCATTTGTGGATTTGTTGCGTGAAACGGATGACCCGTATCCGTATTTGCGTGGCTTTGTGGCAGAGTATGGCGGAGATATCGGTGAAGTGTACTTCACGCAACCGAAGCGTAAACACGGTAAGACGAAGAATAACTTCTATACGCTGTGGGACATAGCGATGTTAGGCTTTGTTAACCATAGCAAGGTGCCATTGCGACTGGCTACGTTTATCGGTTTTGCGATTGCAGCATTGAGTTTGGCGGTCGCGTTGTTCTACTTTATATACAAGTTGTGCTACTGGGATAGTTTCCAAGTAGGTAATGCACCTTTGGTAATAGGCTTATTCTTCTTTTCTGCGGTGCAACTGATATTTATCGGCATCTTGGGGGAGTATATCGGTGCCATACATACTCAAGTCAGGAAACGGCCGTTGGTGATTGAGAAGGAAAGAATAAATTTTGATTAATGCATCAGTAACCGGATGAGCAGGCTGTTTATTCATCATATCATGAATAACGATAAGATTGTATTGGCGGTAGGACTCCTGTTGGTAACTGCTTGGTGTTTCCCGTATCTGTTTTTAGGAGAAGATGCATATGTTATGGTTGCCGATAACCTGGATATATCTATAGCTCATCTTAAATTGCTAAAAGACAACCATGCACTATTTAATCCTCAGGCAATTCTACCAATGATGGGTGGAATAAGGCGTTCCTCATTTGGAAATGAATGGAATCTTGTCTTATTGCCATTTGCAATATTACCCAGTTATTGGGCATATGTAGTATGCGTCATGCTGGTTAGAATAACAGCATTTGTTGGAATGTTCCTATTGCTGTATCGTTATTTGGCGCAAGGATTACATCCGATAGTAATAGCACTGATATCCTTTGCATTTGCTTCACTATCCTTTTCGGCAGTTGGTATGGGAGTCTCAACGGCGGGATTACCGTTATTGCTATATGCATTCTTAAACCTTCAGAACGAGAAGTACGTGCTGTGCTCATATATAGCAATTACGTATTATGCATTGATGTCTTACCTGTTCCTGAGTGGCGTGTTTGTGTGTGGCTGCCTCTTTGTGTATGGCATGTATGTGTATTGGCAAAGCAAATCAATAAACAGATATTTTATATATGGCTTTATTTTGATATGTGCTATATATTTGCTTGTTAACATAGATTTGTTCACGTCTATGTTTATTGATTCTTCGTATGTTTCGCATCGCTTTGAAATCAATAGAGTAGAAAATTTAGGTGTTCACCGGATGTTACGGAATTGGTGGAATTGGATTTTTTATTCGCAGATGCACACCGGTTTTTTCCCTGCGTATCTTATACTATTTTTATATGTAATATCATTACTGATCCGGAGAACACAAAGCATGTGGATATGTGGTGCATTATGGGTGATAATGGTTGTTGAGGTCGTATTAACTAAATGTTGTTTGCCGTATTTCATCCCCCAGATTCAGTTTTTCCAATTCGATAGGTTGTATTTCTTGTATCCATGTCTATGCTATGTGATGCTTGCCATATCGTTGAATAATATATATGAGGCTTTACATGCTTCTACGAATGCGAATTTGGCGATAATTGCGTTAGCAATGTTTTTCATGGTTAAGACAATAGGTCATGATCAGGAACTAAAACAAAACTGGAAGCAACTTGTTAATACCTCCTATAGTGCAGAGCCATCATTCAGACAATTTTATGCCGAAAATTTATTTGATTCAATATGTGCTGATTTAGATATTAAGGATAGATTGTCTGTAAAGGTTGCGTCTTTAGCCCTTTACCCGGCAATCCCAGAGTACAATGGCTTTTATTGTATTGATGGATATATTACAGATTATCCGTTGTCATACAAACATGCATTCCGCAGGATTATTTGTAAAGAATTGGCTAAAAATCAAGAATTGAAGGGGTATTTTGATTTGTGGGGGAACAGGTGCTATGTGTTCTCTGCCCAAAACGGGAAAAATTTTATGCATAGTAAAAATGACACATTTGCAATTACCGAATTGGAGATTGATGTTGATGCCTTGGCGGATTTGGGATGCCAATATATTATTTCGGCTGTATCAATCCCGTCTATTACAGGTCTGAGATTTATTCGTGCATATGAATCCGAATCCTCATATTGGAAACTATATTTGTATTGTGTGGAAGAAAGAATGGAGAATGAAATAATAAATTAGGTACGTTATGAAAGTATGTTATGTGGCAGATAATCGAGTGAGATTGAATTATGGCTGTAGGGCATCAAGTATGGCTCTATATGATATCATATCAGAATATCATGTCATAGACTCCACCATATATGGAGATATGAAGAGCGGATATGTACCAGAACTATATAGGGGACAGGTTAAGCCGTCTAAGTTTGTTATATACGGTGAAAGGGTATTACGTGTACTGTCAAAATTTCTTTTGAGAAAAACGTATCAAAAGAAAGAAGAAGCCAACTTTATAGCTGATAATGCATTTGAGTCACTCAGCAATTTTATGAGGTGCTATAATAAATATCAACCATTGCGAGAGTTGTATAGCAAGGTTAATAATGCAGATGCTGTAATGATTAATGGTGAGGGGTCGTTTATTTTCCGTCAGGGAACAAGATATGATCTCAATTTTATATTATTCATACTAGCGTTGGCACAATCGCTGGGCAAGAAGACTTATTTGTTGAATTCTGTTTTTTCAGATGGGGCAGCTTCGGAGAGAAATATTCGGGATATTAATCAAACAAGAGAACTATGTGTTAAATGTAATCTGGTGACAGCTCGAGATAAGTTATCATATAAATATTACAAAGACAATATTGCAGAAAACATAGTTTATGTTCCCGATGCATTGTTCGCATGGAGGAAGTTCTCTTCGTACATTCCTATGGCTGCGATGTTTCCATATGCCGGAGTTGTTTTCCCGGATTTGCAATCTCAATGGAAATCTTTTGATTTCTCAAAGCCGTATATAGCAGTTAGTTCTGCGTCACGTGAAAGATATGTTGAGGACAACGTATATATAGAGTGCTATATTAAATTGATAAATGCATTGAAGGGGCAATATAGAGTGGTGATTGTTCAGACCTGTGGAGGAGAAGACTTTCTTAAACGGGTGGCAGAACTAACTGACACCAAAATTATTGATGTTCATACTAATATATTATTTGGTATGTCAGTATTGGCCAGTGCTCAATGTTATGTGTCAGGGAGATGGCATCCGTCAATTATGGCATCGTTAGGAGGCACACCTTGTGTTATGATGAGTAGTAATTCTCACAAGAGTATGGCAATATATGAGGAGTTAGAATATGACCATAAGAAATTATATAGTAATTTGCCAACAGATGAAGAAATCCGTCACATCCTTAGTGATGTGAGTGAGTGTGTGAAAAATACAAAAAGAGTCGATATCATTAATAATGTAATGATGAAAAATGAACAACTAAAAATGTACGAAAAGTTGTTGCGTTAATGTTCATTATGTAAATATCTGGCTTGTGAATGTGAGATGATAAGGATGATAATTCAATTTATTAATAATGGCTGCCATGGTCTGTATAGATCATTGAGAAGTCTGTGGTCTACAATAAAACCTTCGATATTGCGAAAGTGGCAGTACCGAAACACTAATTTGCCAGTGATATATTATGTTCCGAAAGTGCAAAATAAGCGAGAATACAGTGCAACGCATGTTTCAGCATTTAATTATGGTAATGCTGGCGATATGGTTTTGCCGATTGTCTTGAGGCAATTGTTTGAAGAAAAAGTCGGAATCGGAAAATGGCATAATGCGCATGTCTATCAAGAGGTGGATGACGTTGATGTTTGTCTGATGAATCAAGATGATTGTATCATTATTGGCGGTGGCGGGTTATTTTTGAAAGATACAAATCCGAATAACTTAAGTGGATGGCAATGGAGTTGCAGCATACATGAATTGAAGAAAATTAGAAAACCTATAATCATGTTTGCTGTAGGGTATAATAGATTTCGCGGACAGGAAGACTTTAATCCTACTTTTACAGAGCACATAAATGTGTTTGTTAAAAAAGCAGTATTTGTGGGGCTGCGAAATCATGGGAGCATTGAAAATGTGAGGCGATATTTGAATACAGATGAGTTAAAGGAAAAGTTGCGTTTTCAGCCATGCATGACAACGTTAATATCAAAAATTTATCCTGATATTGCAAATTATCACATAAAAGAAGACTATATCGCAATCAATTGTGCATTTGATCGCGAAGAAATGAGACTCTCCGGGAGGGCTGACCGGTATGTGGCGATTGCAGAAACGGTAAAACGCTTGTCAGCCCTGACAAGAATAAAAGTATATGTGCATGTCGAAAATGATAAAAAAATATTAAGCTATTTAGATCGGCTGAATGTGGTATATGATTTGGTAGAATTTCATGATGCTATACGTGTTATACAAGAGTATGCAAGACCTCGTCTTGTCATTGGGATGAGGGGGCACGCTCAAATGATTCCGTTTGGATGTCATACACCAATACTGTCAGTTATTTCACACGACAAAATGAAATGGTTCTTAGATGATATCCATCATCCTGATTGGGGAGTGGACTTTAGTGATGACAATTTTGAAGAGAAATTATATGAAAGAGCGATACAAATATATAACAATTATTCCGAAGTCATGCGTGATATTATAAAAGAACAAGATTTATTATGGGATGTTACAATGCAGAATATGCAGTATATAAAAATGGTATTATACAAATCATGCAAATGATAGCTTTTATCCCCGTTCGTGGCGGCAGTAAATCAATCCCGCTAAAGAACATTAAACCCTTTTGCGGAAAGCCTTTGGTATGTTGGAACATCGAGGCTTTGGAGGCTTGTCCTTTGGTTGATAAAATCATCGTGGCCACTGACTCCGATGAGATAGAGCAGGTTGTTACTTCTCGAAATTACAGCAAGACGCATGTATATCGCCGTTCAGCAGAGAATGCATGTGACACAGCATCTACAGAAAGTGTTATGCTCGAATATATTCAGTATGCTCAATTGCCACATGATGCTATATTTATGCTTGTGCAGGCAACATCTCCCCTAACCCAAACTTCACATTTTGTGGAGGCGCTTCAGCAGTATGAGGAAGGCGAGTATGATTCGATGCTTACGTGTGTACGCAACAAGCGGTTCTTCTGGAATGAAGATGGTACGTCAATGAACTATGATTATCGTCATCGCCCTCGTCGCCAGGAGTTCGACGGAATGCTGATGGAAAATGGGGCGTTCTATATCAATACGGTAGGGAATATCCTTCAGTCCGGCAATCGACTTTCCGGCAAAATAGGAATATACGAAATGCCGGAATACACTTCTTTCGAGATTGATGAGCCTGATGATTGGCAAGTGATGGAGAATCTGATGCAGAAGCATGTGCTCTCGTAGGATAATTAGCGGTATATACAGTAGATACTTATGTTAGAAGAGATTCGCCCATATACACCTCCGGTGATTATGCGTTATCTGGAGAAGATACGTAATAAAAGATTAAAATATCCTCCAAGTCCTCTCCCGTGCATAAAGGATAAAACGGACAAAATGATTCTAATCGGAAACGGCCCGTCGCTAAAAGATTCTATAGATTTATACAAAGATGAGATACTCCGATACGACCGGTTGGTGGTTAACTTTTTTGCACTATCAGATCAATATGAAGTAATCCGTCCTAATTATTATTTGTTTGTAGATCCTGCTTTTTTTGATATTCCGGATAACCAGCGTGACACAATCAACCGCTTGATTGACTCCATTGTCAACAAAACGACATGGAAGATGCGATTATGTGCTCCGTTGGGCGTGGAAAACACCCGCTTGGCAAAAGCACTTGCAAAAAATGCGAATATTGAATTTGTATATTATTTTAGTGGTGAGCGAGAAATAGGAGATACTCCGCTATATGAGGCGTGGGATAGAAATCTGATTTGCCCTCCCAATAGAAATTCTCTGAACGTGGGATTGTACTTGTCCTTGTATTGGGGGTATAAAGAAACGTATCTTATCGGAGTGGATATGTCTTCGCTGGAAGATATCCGTGTGGATCAGCAAACGAATGAATTATTCTCTATTGATACACATTTCTACAATAACAAGCAAGTATATTCAGACAAAAAACTCTTTGATGCCAAACGTGGACGTATCCGTTCTGATTGGAAACTGCATGAATATATTTATGCTTTCGGAAAGATGTTTGAGAACTACTATGACCTTAGTCAGTATGCAAAATACAAAGGGTTGAAAGTGTATAATGCAAGTGAATACTCTTGGATTAATTGTTTTGAGCGAAAGAAACTTAAATAATGAAGGAGAAAATCAAACATATAGCGCGCAGATTCCTGTTAAAATTATTGCCCGAGCTGAAGGCAATAGAATATGAAAACTTTTCCCGTGTCGTGGATGTAGTTGTAAGTAACGATAGTTATATAAGTTCTAAAGCGAAGGTTTGTGATCCGGCTAGTATAGAACAAGGGTCATCTATCGGCGATTACAGCTATATGGCTATAAATGGACATTTGAGGATGGTGACCATCGGTAAGTTCTGCTCCATAGGTCCCAACTTGTTAGCGGGATATGGTATCCATCCAACCGGTGGAGTGAGCACTTCACCGATGTTTTATTCAACATTCTGCCAGAATGGAACTACTCTTTCGCGCGAGAACAAAATTATAGAGCAAAAACCGATAACTATAGGTAATGATGTTTTTATCGGTGCAAATGTCACTATTCTGGATGGCGTAACTATCGGAGATGGCGCAATAATCGGAGCCGGGGCAGTCGTCTCTAAGGATATACCTCCATACGCGATTGCTGTCGGTTCACCGATTAGGATTCTTCGTTATCGTTTTTCGAACACTACTATTGACAAACTTCTTCATTTGAAATGGTGGAATCTGCCGGATGAGAAATTATATCTTGTTGAGAGAAATTTTTGGGATGTGGATAAGTTGTTAATCGAATGCCAAGACTTACAATCATAACTGTTAATTTCAACCACTTGGATGGCTTACTCCGGACTATAGAGTCTGTCGTTAACCAGACATTTACTGATTATGAGTGGATTGTTGTAGATGGTGGTTCTACAGATGGTAGTCGTGAATTGCTGGAGCAATACAAAAACCATTTCGCATGGTGGTGCTCTGAACCGGATACGGGAGTGTATAATGCTATGAACAAGGGGCTATCTCATGCTGCGGGCGAGTATGTCAATTTTATGAATTCCGGTGATATGTTTGCCACACCGATTATATTGGAAGAAATATTTTCCAAGCGACATACAGCAAGTGTTTTATATGGACTGATGATGCGGGAAAACATCAATGGGGTAGTGTTTCATCCATCAATGATGAAACCTAATTTGCGTTGGTTTGACTTCTTTAATTGTACTTTGTGCCATCAATCTACGTTTACAAAAAGGGAAATGTTTGAAAAGTATGGATCTTTTGATGAGTCATTCAGAGCATATGCAGATTGGCGGCATTTTGCTCAAATGATAGCAATCGGAAAAGAAAGTACAGAATTTATCCCAAAGAAAATATCCATTTATGAAGGTGGAGGAATTTCAGAAACAGATGATGTTCTTTGCCGCAATGAACTAATGCGAATCCGTGCAGATGTGTATCCTAATATCTCGGATGAAGAATATAGAGATTTGCAAAAATTTGATTTGGTATATCGATTGCGTTTTTCAACCTTTTGTATAAAGATTTTATGCCGGATTAATGCAAAGATTATTCGGATAAAGCATAGATATGGTGAGTTCATTTGACATATTTGACACCTGTCTCCTGCGTAAATGTGGAACACCAGAGCTTTTCTTTGACGTGTTGTCACAATATGCATTTAAGGGGAGAGTAGAAGAGTGGGCCCGTCAAGAGTTTGTCGCAGCTCGGCGAGTCGCAGAGAAACAGGCAGCGGAGGTAAATCCTCATTATACATTGCAAGACATATGGAACACGTTTGCCTGGTCTCATCCGTTATTGAGGTCTATCATCGAGCTCTGTCAGTTGGAGCAAAATCTGGAACGCGAAATGGTTGTGCCGGTGCTGACCATGCGTGAGAAAGTAAATGCGTGCCGCGAGCAGGGACATAAGATACTATTTATATCTGATATGTATCTGTCAACGGAGTTTCTGACAGAGATAATGCGTGAAAACGGCTTCTGTCAGGATGGAGATTCAATATATGTAAGTTGCGACTGCAATGCGGCAAAATGGACTGGGGATTTATACCGTTATGTGAAAAATAAAGAGGGAATCTGCTCATACAGACATTGGCATCATTATGGTGATAATAAACAGGGAGATTATAATATACCAAAGAAACTAGGAATATGTTGTACGTTAGTCAGACACGCCTATACTCCATACCAACAGCAGTGGCTTAATAATGACTATTCGCTAGGATATAAATATTCAAGTCTCCTCGCCGGTATAGGTCGTGCGTTGCATTATGGTACGGAGTGGACAACGCACACCGATTTTGTCTTGGACATAGTAGCGCCGTTCTATTGCTCATGGATATATCAAGTGATGGAAGATGCGCAGAAGAGAGGGATAAAGCGGTTATATTTTTGTGCACGGGATGCATATCAGATACATAAAATTGCATTGGCTATGCAACCGTACTTTCCTGAAGTCGGCGTAGAATATGTATATATGTCGCGTGCTGCACTATATAAAGAAGATAATGCCGATGCGAAACTTGCATACTTCAGACGTATTGGTTTAGCCTCGACAACCGATAAGGTCGCTATTGTGGATACAACCACTTCTGGAAAAACCCTAATCGTGCTAAATGAGTTCTTGACGTCATGCGGTTGCAATGAAGTGACAGCGTACTATTTCGTGTTATGGAATAAAGTTGAAGGAGTAGATAGAAATAAGTATAATGTGCAAATTTATGATGCCTATGATGTTACTGGTAAATTGTTCCTAAAAACTCTAATATCCGTATTTGAGAATTTCTTTAGCCTAAACAATGAACGACCGACTATAGATTATGCTTTTGTTGACGATATAGCCGTACCCAAATATGGTCAAGATAAAATGGCTGAAGATATCGAAATTCGAGACGATATTGATTGGGTAAAGATCCATACAGAACTTCTTACTGATTATACCGCTGTTTTCATGCAATTCCGATTAGGGAAATATGCCGACATGATTTTTGAACAAATCGGAATGAAAACAATCAAACTGTTTTGCGATAGACCGGAAAAACAATATGCCCGGGCATTGGAAAACATGTATTTTAGAGATAAAAATGACGGGAAAGATTATATGTATATAAGAAAAATCAAGATACCCGCAGATTTTATTATGTCAAATCGAAATATGGTTTGGTGGGAGGGGGCAATTTATTATACATTTCCCATTTGGCTTATAGATTTGTATAAGTCAATGAAACATATGATTTTGGGCAAATGATGAAGAAATTACTAACATTAGCTGTTCCAACGTACAATATGGAGAAGTATCTGGCGCGTTGTCTGGATTCCGTATTGTGCGCCAATAAAGATTATTTAGAGGTGCTGGTCGTGAATGACGGTAGCAAAGATAGGTCCTCAGAAATAGGTCACATGTATGAAGCAAGATACCCCAATGTCATACGCGTTATAGATAAAGAAAACGGAAATTACGGATCATGTGTCAATCGTGCTCTTGCAGAGGCAAGGGGGAAATATTTCCGGATGCTTGATGCGGATGATTGGTGCGATACAGAGGCATTGAATCAGTGGCTTGAGAATTTGAAAACATGTGATGCCGATATGGTCTTGACCATAGCAGAAGATCGAAATGAGAATGGAACTCTGATCCAAACAATCACAGCGCCGAGTTCGGTCCAAGAAGGGATAGTATATGAGGCTGATGAATTTGACGGGTTAAAATTAGGCTATAACAAGCTGTTTTGCTCGCATATTGTGACATATAGAACATCCGTTTTAAGAGAAATCAAGTTGCAGCTTCAGCAAGGAATCAGTTATACAGATAATGAGTATGTCTTTTTCCCGTTAGATCATATTCAAACGGTTGTATATTTCAGATTGCCTGTATATCAGTATTTTATCGGACGTGAGGGGCAAACCACACAACCTGAGATTCTGATGAGGCAGACCGGACAGATCTTGCAGGTGTTCGATCGTTTGTTCGAATATTACAACGTGCATAAGATGAAATTGCCCAAGGCAATGCTTAGCAATCAGCGCATCGTGTTATGTGAAATGTTGAATTGGATATATAGCCCATTATTCCGGTCTCCTAAAACTGAGGAAAGAAAGGCGTGTCTGATACGAATCGAGCAAACCGTTAAAAAGGACGATTTTGTCTATGCGGAAGTGGGAGACCGAAATGCAAAGTTAGCGTTTTTCAGAAAAACCGGAATTTTTTCTGATTCATTGCCGGCTAAGTTGCAATGGCAGATATACCGATTGACGAATGCTATTTGCAGAAGAATCCTGCATAATAGCGCGAATTATTAGTCCATGCAAAAAGAAGAGCAAATATCATTACGACAAGATAAGTTGTTCACGGCATTTCTGTGGCTGTTGTCTTTCGTGTCATTATATTATAACTATCGTATGGCATCTGTTGTCCAACATATCCCTTTCGGGAAGGGACTTGTCGGAGTGCTGATGATGGGGTCTGAAGTACTCCTGATTTCATTGGCTATACGTGCATATAAAGAATATTACGTGGCGCTTCATCCTATTGTGCGGATTCTTATATTGTTAACAATTGGATATAATGTTGCACATATCGTATATGCTGCTATATGGGAGCGTGACGTAGCATATTTATCATTGTTTGGTAATCCTCAATACCAACCATTATGCATGCTTCCCATTGCGTTGTTGATAGGATTAAAGCCAGAACGTTTTTTCCTGTTGTACAAATGCGTATGGTATTATGTGTTATTACTCATTCCGATGTCGATATTGATCGGATATGTTGAAACTTTAGCAGGAACAGGCCTTTTGTTTCTTCTGGCTTTTGCGGCGTACCTCCCACGAAAGCACAGGATATTTTTGTTATGTTATGCTGTGTTGTTTATCTTGTATTGTTATAAGGTGGATGCAAGAGCGACTGCTATACGTACCGTAATGGGAGGGGCAATCCTATTATATTCTATAACTCCATTTTATAATTCAAAAATAATTAAAGTCGCTATTATATTGGCGACAGTAGCACTTCCGTTATACTTTTTAAGGGTGTATATTACTACGGGCAACTCCGTGTTTGAGAAAGCATTGACAACGTCATATCTTGAGAATGTAGAAGAAGAGCATGTGACAGATACACGAACTTTTTTGTATGAGGAGGTGATTGAAGACATGAACGATAACGATGCATGGATATATGGGAAAGGAATAAACGGCACCTATTATAGTAGTTTTTTTGACAAAAAAGATGGACTCGCAGACCGATTCGGACCGGAAGTCGGGCTGTTGTATTTTCTGCTGAAGGGTGGTATCATCCAAGTGGTATTATATCTCTCGTTGCTGTTGTGGGCAATATACAGATGCATGGTTATATCTAATGAGAGATATAAAATAATTATAGGGTTAGTGTTAATCTCTCACTATGTCCTGCTTTTTATTGAAGAGGTACCTCACTATGATTTGTATAACATTGCGATGTGGATATATATAGGTTTGGCTTTCGCATTTACGAGGGAAGAGCAGGATGATGAATGGTGCGAGGAGCAGTTCAATCTTTTGTTTTCAAAACGATGAGAGTTTTATGGTTTGTAAATAATCTTTGCGAGGCGGTTGAATATCTGCAACCAGACACAAGAGCGTGTGGCTGGCTGTATTCGTTATGCCGGCGACTCAGACAACAGGATGATGTTGAGTTGCACGTTGCATTTTTGTGGGGACAAGATTTGAGCCCGTTTGTGTATAACGAAGTTACTTATTATCCAATTAAGTGGAACGGGGTCGGCTCGAAATGGAGAAGATATCTTCATCGGATAAGGAGAATCGTCATAAAGCCGGATGACAGGGGTGAACTTCAATCTTGTTTGCGAATAATTGATAAGGTGTCGCCTGACATTATTCATATTCATGGGAGTGAAGAAATGTTTGGCCTTATAACTCAATATGAGACCATTAATTGCCCCGTTGTACTATCAATTCAGGGGATGTTAAGCTCATGCAGACTGAAGTATTACTCGGGAATAACTCGTAATGATATCTCAAGGAGGGAACCAATAATAAAAAAAATATTATTATCCGGTTTTAACGGGGTATATCGGAACTTTTGCGAGAAGGCTGACAGAGAAATCGTTATGTTCAAAACCCTTCAGCATGTTATAGGGCGTACTCAATGGGATAAACATTGTGTATTTGCCCTAAATCCTCATATCCGATACTATACTGTCAATGAAATATTGCGTCCCGAGTTTTTATCATCAGTTTGGCATATTCATCCGATGGAGCATTTCACATTGGCCACCACGATAAGTTCCGGAATATTCAAGGGGTTAGAAGTGATATATAAGACTGCGCAACTATTAACAGATATTCGTTTCCCGTTTAAGTGGAAGATTATAGGATTGTCTGCGGATGATGAGATGGTGAGAATGGTGGAGAAGATATGCAATTTACATGCATCAGATATACATATAGACCTTTTGGGAGCCAAATCGGCGGCAGAGGTGATAGAGGTGTTGCTGCAATCTGATTTGTATGTACAGGCATCGCATATCGAGAATTCCCCGAATTCGGTATGTGAGGCGATGGCGTTAGGAATGCCTATTGTCGCATCATTTGCCGGCGGAACATCAAGTATGTTGGAAAACGGAGAAGAAGGTATATTGATACAAGATGGGAATCCATATGAATTGGCCGGAGCGATTATGGAGGCGAGGGAGGATTATTCTAACGCGGTGCGAATGGGTGGTAATGCAAGAAATCGTGCTTTACAGAGACATAATCCGGATAATGTGGTCAAGGAGTTGATGGCAGTTTATAATAAAATATTATATCCGTCAAAATAGCGATTATGATAAAGTTAATCAATTATGCGAACGATACATTTCGCAAGGCGCAGCAATTAAACTCGTGGGCAGGTAAGCATGTTGCTCACTTTGATGAGGTGCTATCGTTCGGACCTCAAGATATCGATTTAGATTTTCGGGATACCCATAGGGATATCCTTAAAGGTAAAAGAGGGAATGGGTATTGGTTGTGGAAACCCTATTTTATCCAACGAGTGATAGATAACAGCAAAGATGGTGACTACATTTTTTACCTGGATTCCGGAGCGTTCTTTATCCGCGATGTGCGTTTGTTGATGCCGTATGTAACGAATGAAGAACCTTTGTTCGTAACCGATATTCCGCTTATAGAATGCAACTGGACCAAACCGTCGTGCTTTGAGTATTTCCGCGCTGAAGATTTCCGGCTGACCAATCAAATCCAAACGACATACATCTTCTTTATCGTAAATGATTACACACGGAAATTCTTCCGCGAGTATCTTGATGTATGCCAAAGTACCTATTTGCTTGTATCAGAAGGATTAGGAAAGTACGAACCGGTAACTAAACACTATGGGGAGCAATTCGTGTCGCACCGTGAAGATCAGTCGGTCTTGAGCCTGATGTGCAAATTGCGAGGCATCAAGGCGCATCGCGATATCTCACAACGCGGATTTTTGCCTAGAAGTTTCTACAACCCGAATTATTTGTATCAAGAGCCGGAGCATCCGGATGATCATTATCCGACAATGGTATTTTTGCATAAGGCACCTAACCCGTTCAGTCCGGTAGCATGCTTGCGATATCTTAGAAACAGAATTATCCGATGGGGTATATTGCAGCATTGCTAACGGTTCATAACCGACGGGAACAGACTATGGCATGTTTGAGCCGTCTGTATGCTCAAGATGTGCCGGAGGGGATGGCGTTGGCTGTGTATGTCGTCAATGACGGCTGTACTGACGGAACGGAAGAATCTGTCAGAGAACGATTCCCGCAGGCAAGCATCCTTCATGGTGATGGTTCGCTTTACTGGAACAGAGGGATGTGGACAGCTTGGGACGTTGCTTCGAAAGCCAAGGATTATGACTATTATCTCTGGCTCAATGATGATACGGATTTGTTGCCTAATGCGATACAATCGTTACTATCATTAAGTGTCGCTAACGATGACCGTGCGATAATAGTAGGAGCAACTGAGAGTAAACAAGGGGACATGCTGACGTACGGCGGTCATGTAGGCAATAACATTCCTCCATGTGACGGAAACAGCCGTGATGTGGAATGGTTTAACGGTAATATAGTACTGATACCGCAGGCAGTATTCCTGCAACTGGGTAATCTGGATTTTTACTACAGGCATAGCAAGGGGGATGTTGACTATGGCATACGCGCCAAGAAAGCCGGAATAAGAATGGTCCAGTGTGGCTCGGTTCTGGGAGTGTGTGAGGCGCATGCTGCTATGGATGGCTGGTGTAACCCGGATATCCCGTTCCCCAAACGCTGGAAATTGATGCATCTCCCAAACGGGATGCCGCCAAACGAGATATTTCATTTGGAGAGGCAGACGAGTGTGGCTAAAGCTATATTCCACTATGCGACAATACATATCCGATGTATGTTTCCGCAGATGTGGATGATGCGATCGGTGCATAGAGCAGAAAAGTAACGCATCAAATCTAACTATGGAGCAACCCGTAGCGATATACTTCTTTCAATATCTGCCGCCATGGCGTATTGATGTGTTCAATGAGATGGCAAGACATTACCAACTGACTTTGGTATTTTGGAACACTGATCGGGTGGGATTTATGTATAATCGTGATGAGTTGTTGCAATTGCTGAATCCTGATATCGAAGTAATCTTCTTGCAGTCAGGAATAAGTGCCGGTACACATTCTGTTCGCATAGGGATAACTAAGATAATTTGCCATAGAAAACCACGTGTAGTATTTTGCCATGAGTACGCGCCGATATCTATGCAGTGCGTGCTGATAAAATTGATGGGCACTTGCAAATTCAAATTGGTAATCACGACATCCGACAACGTGCAAATGGCAAGCAAAGCCAATTGGCCCAAGCGAGTTGCGCGTCGTTTGATTCTTCGTTCAGCGGATAAGCTGATTTTATATAGTAAGCAAGTGCAGGAGTGGTACCAGAAGCAATTCCCATTTATCAAAACAGCGGTGTGCCCGAATATCCAGAATCCGAAGACTCTTCTGGCATATAGAGAACTATTTGCTCCAATCCAAAAGCAATATCAAGCCCAATATCGCCTTGATGGGTGCAATATACTATTATATGTAGGGCGTCTTACCTATGTGAAAGGATTGGATCTGTTGCTAACAGCATTTGCCCACATTCGGCATGAAAGATGGAGAATTGTGCTTGTGGGTGAAGGGGAAGAGAGGGATTCGTTACGCCGATTCGCAATTGATCTCGGAATAGCGGATAATGTGGCGTTTGCTGATTTTTGTTCATCTCAGTATCTATACGCATGGTACGACCTTGCCAACTGTTTTGTGCTACCAAGTAGATATGAGCCATATGGAGCTGTCGTTAACGAAGCATTAGTTTATGGATGTCCGGTGCTGGCGAGTAAATATATTGGTGCATTGGATTTGATAAATGATGGCAATGGGATGATATTCGACCCGAATAATCAGGGTGAATTTGAGAATACGTTATCAAGGGCAATGCAACAATATAGTTGTATTGAAGAAATAAGAGAAAACCGTATGCCATACTCTTTCGAAGAGTGTGTGTCTGTATATATGCAAATATAGTAATATGGCAGTAACATTTCATAATATGCCAAGGAACGAGAGTGAAACGGGGTTCGTAATCAGGTATATCCTGAATAAAATCCGCTCTTGGTGTTTGTTCCATCTGATATATCCTTGGGTAAACTACAACGGATTTGTGCGAGTGATGCCCTTTACGGAGTTCGTGAGACGTAATATAACTTTGGGGAACAACGTTCAGTTCGGGCGGTATTGCAGTATAGCTGCAGATGTAATTATTGGCAACAACGTGTTGTGTGCCGGACACGTGTCCTTTATTGAAGGGAACGACCATCAATATAATATTCCAGGCACGACAATATGGGATAGCCCTCGAGGCGTATCGGCGACTATCGTAGTTGAAGACGACGTCTGGATTGGTGATGGGGCAACCATTATGGGGGGAGTAACAATCGGGAAAGGCGCAATCGTTGCTGCAGGAGCAATTGTGACCAAAGATGTTCCTCCGTGCGAAATATGGGGCGGGATTCCTGCACGCAAGATAAAAGAACGATTTGCTAATCCTAAAGACAAAGAGAAACATCTGGCATTTTTAGAATCCTCATTAACTCATTGATTATGGTAAGAATTCTTATTTTTGGATCGCGCTCGTTTGTAGGGTATGGTTTGGCTGCCACTCTTGAGAGAAACGGTCATCAAGTCAATCTGTTTTCTCGCGGAAGAGAGGGGAAAGAGGATGATGTTATATATGGTGATTACTTGCATGTTGGCGAGAATCCGTATTTTTCTGCAGAATATGATGCGGTCATCAACTTGGCAATATTAAAAGATCAATCAACAGAAGACAATCTGCAGTATATTCACTCCCTCGTAGATTTCTGCAAAAGCCATAAGGTGCAAAAGCTGATTCACTTCTCCAGCATTATGGTGTATGATTATCAGGCTGCGGTTGTTGATGAGAATACTCCTGCCGAAACTCAATCTGTCACTCGCAAACGCGGGTATGGCGAGATAAAGGTAGCCGTGGATGAGTATTTGCTGGCCGTCCGTGACTCTCTGCCGTTTGAACTGGTGCTCGTTCGGCCCGGATACGTTCTGGCGGATAACCGCCCTTGCCCGTTCATAATGAATCTGCCTTCAGGCATTCACGTTATCAAAGGCGACAAGCGCAGCAAACAGCCGATAGTCAGGCGCGAAGACATCCACCGCGCGCTATTGGCCATCATCAACAAAGAGCAGAATGAGCCGGTATATCATTTCTTCCCGTCAGACGGAATGACCAAGTACCGGTATGCCAAGCAGACGGCAGGCGGCATGATCCTAACGATGCCCAAGTGGCTGTTTGAACGCATACCGTATGTCCTTGCCAAACTTCATCTGATTTCGTGGGCGCTGTATAGCCGGTTTGAGGGTATGTATATATATACTGAATTTCATTCCGAGCAAACGGAACGAGCTTTGAACATCCATTTTACCAGTATCTGATATGCGCATAGCAGTGATAGGAGCCGGAACATACGGCAGTTATGTTATAGATGGTCTCTTGCGTAAATATCCCGATGCGGATATCACGTTGTTCGATGTGTGGCAACGGGGCGTCAAGAGCGAGCAGGAGATAGGGTATTATACCACCTTGAAGCAAGCGCTGTACAAGGGACTGTCCGACGGCCGCTTCTTCGGTTTCGGAGGAGCCTCCGACAAATGGGGTGGGCAATTGCTTACATTCTCGGACAATGATTTTGCGCATCCGGATGCGTTCATGCGTGACGTCATTAGCGTGGATAAGGCACGTAAAGATGAGATGTTGGCCAAATTCAAGATAGAGAACAAATATCCCGAGCATCACATATCCGATGAATTGTTTACGAAAACCGGTGTGTGGCTGAGTGCATTCCACCGAAACTTCTTCAACTGGTTCAGAATCCACAAGCGCAAGCAGGTGAAGATTCTCACTCAAGCCCGTGTGGTGCGGCTGATTGCCGATGACTCCGAAGCGATAAAGGAGATAGTGTATCTGCATAATGGCAAAGAGCAAAAAGCGTCGTTCGATTATTACTTCCTGACAGCAGGAGCGTTTGAGAGCGCAAGAATCCTGCTGGCATCCGGAATGCTGAAAGGCGACAAGGTTTATTTCTCTGACCACCTGTCAACCAAGGTATTCAAGATCAAAGGCACAACCAAAATCAAGGATGAGGATTTTGTGTTCCGCATGCGGGGCACATCCCTCATCACCAAACGGATGATTGGTGAGAAAGATGATACCTCTTATTATGTGCATCCCGTGTTCAATCTGCGCTTCCCATTCTTTGACTGTATGAAAGAGGTGCTGTTCAAGCACCACTTCGAGTGGAAGTACATATGGATTGCGCTCAAAGATATTCCGCACTGTCTGGGTTTTGCGTGGGCTGTGCTGGTGCAGCGGAAGATGTATGTATTGAACAATGAATGGTATCTGTATATAGATGCCGAGAATCCCGCAAAAGACTGCTACATCACATTGTCGGAACAGAAGGATGCGTTCGGCATACAAGGAGTAGATGTGTACTACCATGTCGGGGATAAGGCTGCGGAGGTGTATGAGAGTGCCAAACAGGCTGCTAAGAACGTATTGGATGAGGCCGGCGTTTGCTATGAGGTGTTAGCGGAAAGAATTGACGTTCAGACATGTGAGGATATATACCATCCCTATGGCATGTTTGATTTCAAGAGTATCGACGATTACTTCGGCCGCTGGCGAAATATGCTGGTCGTGACAACCGGATGTCTGCCGCGTAGCGGAGGTATCAATCCTACAGCATCGTTGCTGCCTATGGTGGATGAATTTATAGAGAAGCATGCGTTTGCGGGTGCTGATAAATAGTTACGCCTGTTGCCCGAACATGGGCTCCGAACCCGGTATGGGGTGGAACTGGATTGTGTCGCTGGCGCAATACTGTGACTGCTATGTTATTTCGGAGGGCGAGTCCCGACCGCAAGTAGAACAATGGTTGGATTTGCCAGAAAACAGCCAGGTTGCCAAATCGCTGCATTTCAATTGGTTGCCGATTGGAGGCGATGATGCGGAAAGATGTGCGCGTATTCGTCGGATGTGTTGGAATCAGGGCGATTGGCGGTTCTATTATCACTATCGCAAGTGGCAAAAACGTGTGGCGGAATGCGCTCGAGGGATTGTGGATAAGCACGAGCGTGCCGGCTATCCGATACATATTCTTCACCAGTTGAATATGATTGGCTTTCGTGAGCCGGGGTTCTTATGGCAGGTTTCCCAAGATACCGGTGTGCCGTTTGTTTGGGGACCGATAGATGCAAAGGAAGGTTTTCCGATGGCATACGCTAAAGGGGCATCGCTGAAAATTAAGGTGTTTCTGCTTCTGAAGAATGTGATAACCCGCCTGCAACTGCGGTTTATGCCGCGAGTGCGTCGTGCCGCCCGACAATCCGCAGTGCTCCTTAGCGCAAGCAGTGATTCACAACGAAGCATCGACCGCTATTGGCATAAAAAAAGCATTTTGATGAATGAAACAGGATGCTCGGCGCAAGATGTTGTTCCAAAGGGAAAATTGCCAAAGAGTGCCTCTCCGGACAAGAACACATTTGATGTCCTGTGGTGCGGTAAGATGGATTTCCGAAAGCAGTTGGATCTGGCAATCCGTTCAGTGGCGGAAAGCAAAATTCCCAATGTGTTATTGCATGTAGTAGGAGATGGCGATAATGCGCCCTATAAAAAAATAGCGGAACAATTGCATGTAAATGTAATCTGGTATGGGCGGCAACCACATGCCGAGGTCCAACAAATAATGAGAAACTCGGATGTGCTATTGTTCACTTCTGTAGCAGAAGGGACACCGCACGTGGTTATGGAAGCGTTGGCAAATGGCTTGCCCGTTATTTGCCACCAGACTTGCGGCCAGGGGGATGTGGTGAATAATGCGGTCGGAATGACATATTCCATATCAACTCCCCAAGAATCAATTATTAATTTTGCCGGTGCAATTATGTATATGTATTCCCATAAAGATATATTGGTAAGTATGAAAAGCAATTGCATTCTACAAGCCAAAGATATGACGTGGGAACAAAAAACAAAAAAGTTGATGGAAATCTATAAGTCGCTACTTGAACATACGTATGTTCATCGGCATCAAATGAATATTTGACAGATGCGGATTGACTGCGATATGCCAGACACTCCATTTCCCCGATGTTTTACGGGGTTAACTGATAAATATCTAAATGAAATGAAAGATTTATTATCAAAGATTGAAAGAAACAATCGATGGCTGATATTCTCTGTTGGCCTTGCTTTTTTCATACTATACGTCGTGTGGCTGTATTTCCGCCCGCAAGAATCGTGGTGCGATGATGCTTTCTTTGCGGATTGGGCAAGGCAATTAGCAGAGCACAATGGCTATCGCAAAATTATACATGGATCATGGCCGCCAGTAAATTGCCCGCTATATGCATACTTAATGGCGATATGGTATAAGGTGGTCGGCTTTAGCTTTTTTACTGCTCAATTCCCCAATATTTTTATGACATTAATAACATATTGGCTATTAATGGTTATTCTGGTGGGTAGAAAACATATCGAGAGTTGGCAAAGTATAGTTGGCTTTTCCTTGTTGTTTTGGCTGGCTCCAACGATGTTCTGGACATATAATTGCGGCCGTATTGAAGTGCTATGTCTTCTTTTGGGTTTCCTCACAGCATATTATTTTATCCGAGCTGTTGAGACCGGGACACTTAAGTATAAGATAGGTGTCTTTATATTCAGTATATTACTTTTGGCTACCGGTGTGGAGGGCGTTGTTTTTGCAACATTGTTCATTTTGATATATTCTGCATATAATTATAGCGAAGCATGGCGAAACAATGTGTTATATATATGGCATTTTGGAGGATATGTCGTATCGTTGGGAATATTGATGATAATCGCATGGGCAAAGCATTGCTTGACCCTATTCTTGGGATTTACGTTCGGCTTTTCAAAAACAATAACGCCGTTGATAGTAAAGATATATTCATGGATGAATTATATCATATCTGGGGAAATGGAGGATGTGAAGATTCCGAGTCCAGCTCAATCCAAAGTCTCATTTTTTCAGTCAATAATAGATGGAATTACTCTTAACAAAGAATATTTGGCGTTAACTGTTCTGATGGTAATTCTATTTATTTGTTTGATGAAAAAAATATCATGGAAGAATATCCAGAAACCAATATTGGAAGTCGTAACAATGTCAATTGTTTCTCCATTAGTATATGTGTTAGCTGGTAGATACGCTTTGTATTATACATGGGCGGCATATATCCCTTGTGTTATTGCAGTCGTCATGTTAACAGAACAACTCAAGCAGCGATGGATGCATGTCGGAGTCGGGCTTTTGATGGTTATATGGTTTGGTCTTGAAAACAGCTCAATGCTTACGTACCATATACGGCATGCTCATGAACGAGATAAGAAAAACATAAAAGACATTGAGAAAGCTCAAATTAATCCGGATGAACTAACATGTATCCCTTCATCATGGTATTACTATGTTATTGAGTATAACGAAAATATATGGCTTACGGAAACTTCAGCACATTTCCCGGAAGATATGTCCGTTATAATCTGTAATAAAAGTAAGCCTTTAGACGAGAAGCTGATAGAGTCATACGAACTCCAAGAGCGATGTCAAATAGGTGACAAGATTGTGTATGATGTGATTTCAAAGAAAGAATAACGATATTTGCCGCGAGATACTATGATTCATAAAATAGCTGCCATAATAGTAACCTTCAACCGTAAAGAATTACTAAAACTATGTTTGGCATATGTCGGGAAACAGACATATCCACCTGTTGTGGTCTATATTATAGATAATGCTTCGTCTGATGGGACGGACTCTTGGATTCACACAAATGGTTTTGATGGCACAAAAGAAGGTATAGAATATCGGTATATACGAATGAGCGAAAATATTGGCGGGGCGGGAGGATTCTATACTGGATTAAAGACGGCATACGAGGCGAAAGATAAGTTTGATGCATTTTGGTTGCTTGACGATGATGGTTTGCCTGAGCCTTACCAGTTAGAGAAACTCCAGGAGCGACTTGGCGAGAGAGATTATCTTTCTCCATTAGTTGTCGCAAAAGAAGATCAAAGCAGAATATCCTTTGGCGCAAAGCCGAAGATACAAGATTTTCTAAACGAAAAGGAAGTGAAAAACGGAATGGTTGACAATGTGGCTTTTCCATTTAATGGGGTTCTATATTCTCGCAAGTTAGTTAGGCAAGTCGGTTATCCGATCAAAGAGATGTTTATATGGGGCGATGAGGCGAATTATCACTGGCGCTGTAAAGAAAATGGTTTTTCGGCTGCTGTAGTAGTTGATGCAATTCATGTCCATCCGGCGGATCGACAGCAGCAAGAGACGGTCTTTGGGAAACGAAAGATTGTTGTGCCAAAGCAGGATTGGAAATTGTATTGCTATATACGCAACATGATGTATAATATCCGGACATTGCACTTGTTTCGACATCCGATATGGTATGTGTTGCAATTGGTGTTCTGCTACTTTATCTATTTCACCTTCTATTCCTTCAATTGGCGAAGCTTGAGTATCGTCTATCGCGCCATGTGGGATGGCGTGAGGATGGATATGAACAGGTTGGAGGCGTATCGGTAAGGAAACATGATAAAATCAGCCAAGTCAGCCAATCATGGCTGACGGCGGTAAGCGGGAGAGGAGATGCGGATGAACAGATCAGCCAAGGTTGGCTGATGGCGGTAAAATAATGAAAAGATAGAGGGACTGTTTTGGAAGAACAAGCACATAGACAACGGGCGAGGTGGCATGATTATAAAAGGCCAGGGGTGTACCATATAACGATAGTGGTGCATCATCGTAGACGAGTGTTGGGGGAGTTGAATAAGGATGTGCATGCCGCTAAGGTAATCGTGAGCGATTTTGGGCGATATGTGGAGGAACAATGGTTGAAGATACCGGAAATACAGGCTACACACGGGCGAAAGGTGAGTGTGTTAGGGCATTAAGTTATGCCTGATCATTTTCATGGCATCCTGCGCGTGGATGAGCCGATGCAGGAGAGTATGGGGGGAATTGTGCGTGACTTCAAGGCGGCGTGCACTAAGGAATATAGAAGAGTATATCAGCCAAGGTTGGCTGATGACTTGATGAGTGAAGAAGCACGGGAGAAGTTGGCGCACATGTCACACAAGCAGCGAGAGGAGTACTATGAATCAATAGGTGCGGAACCGCTCTTCGACGATAGTTACGATGACACCATTTGCTACCGCAAAGGACAGTTGGAGAACATCATCCGCTATGTGCAGGACAACCCGCGTCGTGCAGTACTGCGCGAGTCGCAGCCGGATTTCTTCCGGCGCTTACAGCACATAATGATTGATGGGGTGGATTTTGCTGCGTATGGCAACATCTTCCTGCTGCGCCGCCCGTGGAAAGAGCAGGTGTTCTGCCACCGTTGGCAGATGGATGGCGACAAGCGGGACTATAGTACGCCCTATGAAACGACGGACGAGTTCCGACATGAGCGTGACGAATGGCTGCAAGCCGCCATCGATGGGGCGGTGCTGGTGACACCGGGTATATCCAGGGGAGAACAGCTGCTGGTGAGAGATTGCATAGAGCAGGAATTGCCACTGATACACCTGCAAGCTGAGCCGATGTCGCTGAACTGGCACCCCGAATACAGACGGTATGAGTTATGCTCGCAAGGCAAGCTGCTCATCCTTTCGCCGTGGCAACTGGAGGCACAAGGCGATGTGAACGGCGTGCCATCCAATACGGACTATAGTCGTTTTCATAATATGAATACCATTGCGCAGATGATATGCGCCGACAAAGCTGCCAATATGGCTATCAAGCGATAAGGGGATCAGCCAAATGTGGCTGATTAACTAATATGACTGATTAACTACGCATGCTCTCCCTATACGACCTACATATAACTACCTCTCGAGCAGCTTTGGCTGAGTTGCCGGAAGGCAAGCTGCTGATTAATACTATCAATGCGCACTCGTACAACGTGGCGCAGAAAGATGCGTTGTTTGCCGAGGCACTGCAGAACGGGGATGTGTTGCTGGCTGACGGGGCGAGCATCGTGCATGCGTGCCGGTGGCTACGAACGCCATCGCAACCCAAGGAACGAATAGCGGGGTATGACTTGTTTGAATATGAGATGGCGGCACTTGAAAAACGAGCTAAAGCAGACAAAACACGGCTGACGGTGTTCTTCATGGGTTCGTCGCCAACAGTGCTGGAGCGCATAACCAAGCGTGCCGCAACGGACTATCCGCATCTGGAGATAAAAACCTATTCGCCACCTTATAAAGCAGAGTTCTCTAAGGAAGACGATACAGCCATCATCAATGCCATCAACGCAGCCAATCCTGATCTGCTGTGGATAGGCATGACGGCACCCAAGCAGGAGAAATGGACGTATTCGCATTGGGCTGAACTGGATATCCATTGCCATGTGGGGACAATAGGGGCCGTATTTGACTTCTATGCAGGCACAGCCCAACGTGCGCCGCTGTGGTGGCAACAGCATTCGCTGGAATGGCTGTACAGGCTGATGAAAGAACCGAAGCGGATGTGGCGCAGGTATATCATAGGGAACATCCTATTCGTACACAACATCCTTCGGGAGAGGTTGGGGGGTAGAAGTTAGATGTTAGATGTTAGAAGTTGGATGTTGGAAGTTAGAAGTTGGGGGGGGTAGAAGTTAGACGTTGGATGTTAAGGAAGGCTTTTGATACGCTCGTGATGTTGCTGCGGCCGGGGATGGAGGACAACTATCCGAAACCTATGCAGCCAAGCGGACTGCTGACGCCTGACGAATGGCGGGACGTATACCGAATGGCGCAGCGCCATGCCGTAACGGGCATAGCATGGGACGGGGTAGAGCGGCTGCAATCGGAAGTGCCGGAACAGATACACACGATGCCGGCAGACTTGACCGGCAAATGGTTTGCCGACAGTCAGGCCATCCAAGCCGCCAACCGTAATATGGTCAAGACGGCAGCACAGGTGCAGACGTCGTTGCACGAAGCGGGATATGACTCGCAGATACTGAAAGGAGCATCATTGGCAGCGTACTATCCACAGCCGACACACCGCCAAGCGGCGGATGTGGATGTATGGGCATTGCAGAGGCGAGCCAAAGGCAGCCCACTCAAGATGCATCGCCAAGCGTTGCTTGCATATCTACAGCAGCAGCCGGATACGAAGATAGGCGAAGTGGTGTATCATCACATCGAAACGACAATAGGCAACACGGAAGTGGAATACCACATAACGCCTACGTGGCTATGCAATCCGATACACAACAGCCGGTTGCAGCGATTGTTCGCAGCAGGGCCGTTGAATGCCGAGATGCAGGAGGTGTATGCATTGTTGCATGCATTTAGGCATATCTATCACGACGGGATGGCATTGCGGCACGTGATGGATTATTATCTGGTATGTCGCGCTAACCGCGAAGCCGGAGTGCAGGCGCCCGATACAATCTACCGGCAACTGGGGCTGACGCGTTTTGCCGGAGCGATGAACGAAGTAGCTGATGACCTGTTCGGGCAAGCGGATGACAAACGGCTGTCAGGCGCAGCACGGCATCTGTTGTCAGCCCTGCCGGAGCGCAAGGTGAGTAGCCGCGTTCAATGGGATTATCCGGCAGAAACACTCTGCGTCCTGCCGTGGCGGACTATCCACTACCTATGGCGGCGATGGAAACATTATTAGTCAGCAATTATCCACAATTATCCAACATTTTCATTGGCTATCATCAATACAAAAACATATTCCTACTTACGTCATGCAGCGCATGCCTATCGATTGCAGATGGGCGTGAACATTGCGTTGGGAGTGGCTGATGTGATGATCGGTCTATTTGAGGTATGGCTGAGCAAGTTGCTCATTGACGGAGCTACCTCAGGTCAATCGTGGACTGTGAGCGACGGCGGCTGTATGTCGCTACCCGCATTGGCTGCAATGCTTGTGGCATGTATGCTGACGTCGGTGGGGCTGGCCTTTGCCGTGCGATGGTTGCGGGCCAAACTGAGCGTAAGATCAATGAACCGCTTGCAAGCGGGCGAATATGCCAGGCTACTGCAATCGCCATGGCTATACTTGCGCAAGCAACACTCCGGCACACTGACCAACACGTTGATAGATGATATAGATACGATCTCGTCCTTCCTATCGGAACAGCTGCCGGCATTCATAACGGCTGTGCTGCAGTTTGTGGGAGCGTTTGCTTTTCTGGCGGTGCTGGATTGGCGATTGGCGATAGTAGTGGTGGTAGTAACGCCTGTGATGATTGCAGTAGCGCAACTGTATATCCGCAAGATGCGGAGGCACAGACATCACGTACGCGATGATCAGGCATCCATTCAGGCGTTTATCCAGGAGTCGCTCCAGCACTCGTTGCTGCTCAAGGCGCTGAATAGAACCACCTATGCAGAGAGTCTGCTGGACGAGCGTCATGCATGTTACCGCCAGAGTTTCATGCGCATGACGAGATATTCGGCGATGGCGATGGTGCTGGTTCGTTCGGCGTTCGTTCTGGGTTATCTGATAGCTTTCTTCTGGGGTGCATACAGTTTGTCGGTACAGGCTATCACGTTCGGTGCGATGGTAGCGTTCATCCAGCTGGTGGGGCGCATCCAGCAGCCTATGCGCACGATGATTGGCTATGTGGGAACGTTCGTCAACGTAGCGACAGCCTCGGAGCGTGTGGCTGCATTGCAGCAACCTGATGCCGGTGTATCACGGAGGCAGCAGACGGACAAAGGCGAAGTGAAGGTACACGACCTGACCTTTGTCTATCCCGACTCGAAGGAGCCTGTGCTATCGCACCTGAATGCGGATATAACGGCCGGTTCGCTGGTGGCAGTGGTGGGCAAGACGGGTATAGGCAAGACCACTTTCGTTCAACTGCTGCTCGGGCTGTTGCCGGTAGAGGAAGGCACGATTAGCGTACCGACTTTGGGGTTTACGTACGTGCCACAAGGCAATACGCTGCTATCCGGAACGATCCGCTACAATCTGCTTTTCGGCAATCCGACAGCTACGGAGGATGCGATGCGTGAGGCTTTGCATCTGGCGGATGCGGATTTTGTGCTGGAGGACGAGCGCGGACTGGATTATCCTTGTGGCGAACGCGGTACGGGATTGAGCGAGGGGCAAGCACAGCGAATAGCGATAGCGCGTGCCTTGCTTATGGATGCACCGGTATTGCTGCTGGATGAAGCGTTCTCGGCATTGGATACGCCTACTGCAGAGACTATCCTGACGAACATCCGTACGGCACGTCCGGCACTGACAGTCATCTGCGTCACCCACCGCGAGAGTCTGTTGCCGCAGGCAGACCAAGTGATACATCTTATGTAGGAACAAGCCGACCAAGTTTGGTCGGCACAAAATAATAGAGAAACTATGCAACCAACACGAACTGATATCCGCCTGTTATTGTGCGATGTAGACGGAACGCTGACAGACGGCAGTATGTATTACACCGAGAATGGCGATGAACTGAAGAAGTTCAACACCCGCGACGGCATGGCGCTGCAGATTATACATGACCATGGCGTGAAAACGGGTATTATCACATCCGAAATACGCGAACTGGTAACGCGACGTGCAACTAAGCTGCGCGTGGACTATCTGCGGCAAGGGCAGCGCGACGGAGGCAAACGGGCTGTGGCGGAAGAGATATGCCGTGAGATGGGCATAACGATGAACGAAGTGGCATATATAGGCGATGACCTGAACTGCTATGACATACTGAAGGCAGTGGGCTATGCGGCTTGTCCGGCAGATGCATGCCGGCAGGTGAAGAACATACCGGGAATCCATGTCATGTCGCGCAAAGGCGGCGATGCCGTGGTGCGCGAACTATGCGAGAGCCTTTTCCCGGAATGGTTTGAGATGGGGTAGAGTGACCATTCGAGGCAAGAATCAAGGCGTCCGAGAGGGCGCCTTGATTGTTTTTATGTATGAATGTATGGTGTATAGTGTATAGTGTATAGTGTACGGTGTATGGTGTATGAATGTATGATGTATGATGTCAGTCGAAAATCATGCAGACGCCGATCTGGCTGTAGTTGCTGATGGAGCGGAACTGGCCGTAGGGACAGTTGCCGTGGTAGGCACGCAGACCAAGCGCTATGCGGGAGAAATAGCCTTGATAACCCGGAGTGTTGTAACAGGCGCCGACGAAGATATTGTAGGTGAATATACGGCCTTCCGGTTGCCGACGGACGGGATTGTCGGTAGTGCGGGTAGTAAGATCGAAGCCGTACAGTTCGCGATTGCGAATCTCGGCAGAGGCAATGCCCTGAAAACCATGCCGGCTGGTAGGCGACTGGTATTGGTACTGCAGGTACAGTTCCCAAGGATTGCGCTGAAAATAGGGAACGGCTTTTGTGCCGCGTGCATCCACGATGGAGGCATCGCCGTCTTCTGGATCGACATTGTACCATCCGCCATGCCACAACAGCATCAGGCCAAGACGCAAACAATGGTTCTCGGCATACCGATCGATGGGTTCGTTCAGGGTGAAGATGAGTTCGGTATAGTTATATGAGACATTCACGCGCTTCAGCGCGCTGCCGCGCTCAACCTGCTTGATCTCAAGTTCGTCGCCTATATGCGTCGATTCGTGTTTGAACGGACACCAGGTGATGGAGTAGTTGCGGAAAAAGCCTCGATGCAACTGGTGGAGGAAGGTAGTGGCAGGTACGCCGATGCGGTAGTCAGTATCCACGATAGGGCTGGTATGGAAATCAAAAAGATCCATCCAGAGGTTGGCACTCATCTGGAGGTTGGTAGACAGGGCAAACGTAGAGTCGGCGAAAAAGGATGACCAGATGGGCATGTTGATGCCGAACATCCCTTGCGTCTGCCAGCGATAGGATGAACTATGATCACCCCAGTCGTAGGACGGATGATTGGTGGCGTAAGGGATATCCATACGCGGGAAATAGGGATGCATATCGGCATATAAGCTGCGGCCGTAAGGCGCGTAACGAAACCATCCGCGAGCAAAGACGGAAGGTTCGGCATTGACCACGAGAGTGGTTAGCAACAAAAGGATGACGGCTATGATCTTTCTCATTGTGATTGCTTCGTCCGATTGGGCGGAATAGCGGTTAATCGGTGCAAAGTTAGTGAAAAATTAGGAGAATTCCAAATTTTATGCCGTAAAATTTGCAAATATCAAAAAAAAGTTGTAATTTTGCGTTGCGGATGTCATAAGCGACACGCGAAGAAAGATGGAGCTATTATTATCGTTTGCCGCCGGATTGCTGTTGGCGGTAGTGGGAGCAGGTATTGTGATGCATAGCGTGAAAAAGTCGGCTGCGGCTGCACAGGCGCAAGCGCTGGAGGAAGCAGAGAAGCATCATCTGGCGTTGCTGGATGCCAAGGAACAGGCGCACAAGGACGCTATTGATGCTATCGAGAAGAGACATCAGGAGGCGATGAGTGCGCTGGAGAAGCGTCAGGCGGAAGCAACGGCGGCTGAACAGAAGCGATTTGATGACGCTCTGCGGGTAATGAAAGATCAGGTGCAGAACGCTACGAACGAGATGCTCAAGCAGCGTCAGCAGGAGATGCAGCAGTCGAACGCCACCAACATGAGGCAGATAGTTGATCCGCTGAAAGAGAGCATCCAGAAGATGGAGACGGCTCTGAAAGAGAACAAATCGACGCAGGAGACATCGACGGAGGCTATCAAGGAGAAGATTGCCACGCTGGTAAGCACGACGATGAAGGTGAGCGATAGCGCTGAGCGGCTGAGTAACGCGCTTACGGCGGAGAACAAGACGCAGGGCAACTGGGGCGAGCAGAAGATAGAGACGCTGCTGAATGCGCTGGGGCTGGAACGTGGATTGGAGTATGATGCGCAGGAGTATCTTCGCGATGCCAACGGCAACATCATCGTATCGAGCGACACATCGCATAGGATGCAGCCGGACATCATATTGCACTTGGATGAGACGCGTGACCTGATCATAGATGCCAAGGTGTCGCTCAATGCGTTTGTGGATTATACGAATGCCGATGATGACGTTGCGCGCAACGTGGCACTGGCGGCACACCTGAAGAGCGTACGCAACCACGTGAAAGAGTTGGCGAAGAAGAACTATGCCTCGTATGTGCAGGCTCCGAGAAGGAGTGTAGATTTTGTGATGATGTTTGTGCCGGTGGATGCGGCATTGCAGTTGGCGCTTGCGTCGGATGCTACACTGTGGCGTGAGGCGATGAACCAAGGCGTGTTTATCGTGGGCGAGCAGAATCTGTATGCAGCGTTGAGGGCGGTGCAGGTAACATGGACAACCATCAAGCAGAATGCTAACAACAAAGCCATCTGCGACACGGCCGAGGAACTGTTAGGCAGGGTAGGTGATCTGCTGGAGCGCGTGATGAAGTTAGGCCGGAAGATTGACGATGTGAACGATGCCTATAAGGCAGTGGTGGAGAAAGCGAACAAAGGGCAGAGTGTGTTGGGCTCGGCGCATAAGCTGGTGAAGCTTGGCGCGAAAGCAAGTACCGTTCACCCGCTGACGCCGGCGGAAGAAGATGATGTTCCTGCACTGACGGAATGAGAGGGTACTTCTAAAAATTGTACGTTAATTTGCAAGTACTCCAAAATCAACTTCACGGGATATATACGTAGTATATATAAGGTAGGGTAGGATACGTGATTGGTCCGATGAGCCTCCGATAAGCATCTGTGACGCAGGTGTCAAAAAGGTTGTCGGGTAAGAGGATCGCTATTAAGAGAGACGCTATATAACAAGCCATCCTTGCAGCGTTGATGCTACAAGGATGGTTTGTGTTTGATGAGTACGGATACTTAGGGAAAGGATCCTTCACCGCCTTCACCCACTTCGCCATGTGTAGGAGAGCCGGCCATAGGTACATCTTGCATCAAGCGTTCGTTGCTGCCGAGTTGAAAGATATCCGTCCGTGGGGCACAATACTCTTTGTTTGCGTATTTCATTGTTGCGTGTATTTTTCTATTTAACAATCAGCGTTCCGGGCGTTAACGTTCTACTTTTCGTCCTTGTGCGTCATATAGGATGCCGTCGCGCAGGATGAACAGTTGTCCGTCTACAATCATCTTCTCTACAAAAATCGTGCCATTCTCATCATCGTTGTTCAAATAATCGACACCTGTTGCGGCATCCATGCCTTGGGCAACGAGTCGGATCGAATATTCTGTGTTCAAGCCGGAAGGCAAGTCGATTACATAGTCGCTCATTGAGAGATTCCATACAATCACTCCATTACGCATCAGATATACGCTTTCTGCCTGGCTGTCGACAGCCGAGAACGTGTACGTGCCGGCTTTCGGCGTATAGATCTTGAACGGAACGGTTGCCTCATTCTGCGTCATCGGAGCATAGACGCCGCAGAGGATACCTGCCGGCTTCATGGCTGACCATATACGCGGTTCGAGCGACTTGCTCATCGTACCCATCTTCAGCAGGTCTTTGCCGATGACGTACTCGGAAGTGGCATCTTCGTCAGCCGTGAGGATGATACGGTCGGCTTCGCTATTGCTGTTCGGCTGGCTGATCGTAAGCGTTGCGCCAGTCTGATGCATCGGAGTGCGTTCCGGTGCGCGAAGATTTTCGGGCGTAGCTTCGGTATTGGCTTGCATCGTAAGTACGCTGGGAACTTCAGCTTGAACGAAGTATGCCGAGCCGATGACAAACTGATAGGTAGAAGCGTCCACCACCTTGTACATGTCGCGTGCGTGGTTGTACATCTGTACCGTATGCAGCGGAGCATTCATCAGCGTTACATAGGTCATTGTTCCGTTACCAACGCCGTTCCAACCCTTATCTTTCTGGAGACCGCCTTCCGTAGCCTGAAGATCTATCGTCAGATTGTTGTTGAACGTGCTACCTTCGGTCATTTCAAATCGATAGCGGTTGATAGAGGAGTTGGTGGTCATCGTGTATGCTACGCCCGGTTGGAGAGTTTGAGTGTATTTCTTCCAACCATATTGTCCTTGCGCGCGCAAGTCCTCATGATACTTCATGATGGCGTAATGGGTTTCGTTGGTCAGCGTGAGCCATTCGCCTGTTTCGGGATCTTGGCGTGTAATGCCGTGCAGGGCATCAACGGGGAACGGAACGGTGAAGTCGTACCATCCGTATGATGCGGCGCCAGACGGATCAAGGTCGAGCACAAAGTACGCTTTGTTGTGGATTGTCAACTGTTGCTCGTTACTTACTTGTCCGGATTTGCCGGGAACAGGCTCGGTTGCCTCAGCCGAAGTGTATCCGCTTGCAGAAGCATAGAGCGTGAAGTCGTTCAATTCAACGGTACCTGTGCCGAGGTTGAGTTGTCCGCCAGCTTCTACGATGATGTTGCCGTATGCCTCACGGAACAGCGAGTTGTTGTTGCCGATGGTCAGCGAGCCGCCATCTTTGATGGTCAGCGTGTGATCCTGATTGATGGTAAGACCAGCAATGCTGACGTTGGTGGTTACATCCACGTTGGCGTTGATGACAACGAAGTCTTCTTCTGTAGGCATCTGATTGCCTAACCAGTTGTCTTCATTACCCCAAACGGTGGTGTTGTTTTCGGCGTCACCTTCGAAGATGATGCCGGCTTGCTCAACAACTAGCACGCATGTGCCAATACCGCTTACATAGTTGCTTCCATCCGCCGGGGTGAATGCGATAGCAAAGTTAGTGTAGGTATCAGCAAGAGGTGTGGCTGTCGCATCTACGCTTTCTGCCCATTGGATAGTTCCTTCAACATCTTCGTCCAATATACCTTTAGTCGTGTTGGTGAATACGGCATCTGAGAGAGGTCGGCCAAAGATGAGGTGAGCTGTTGCGGAATAAGTAGTCTCAATAGGCTCTACGCTCAACTCAATCTCAAATTCAGCCTTGGTATATGCAGTCGTATCCTGCGGAGTGAAGATGGCTGTACCCTTGTTATCGCCAACAATAGGCAGTACTTTCCAAGCATATTCTCCGCCCAATGTCACATTATTTATATTATCTGTGGCAACAAGTTTTTCAGAGAGAGTAGGAGTTGACAATGCTTCACCAAATGCTACAGTCACGCCGTCAAGCTCGCTTGTAGAGACTACAGGAGTTATTTTATTTACTGTAACGGTAAATGTGTCCGTTGCTTGCTCATAGACGTTTGTTTCTGCTTTTGTGGCGAGGATGGTGTATTCATCTCCGGCAGTTGCAGAGAACAGATTGCCGTTTACTGTCGCAAATGTATTGTTCTCGCTGATAACGGAATAACTCAAGCTGCCATTGTCCGAAGCACTGTTTTTCAGGCTATTCAAATCAATAGTTTTGATATGATCAGGGATACTTACCGTAACTTCACCATCATTCATCTCAAGGGAGGCGATAGCCTTCTTGATTGTCACAGGCATGTCAAAGGTGTATACATTATACTTTCCAGTATCGGTCGGCTTGAATGTAACATAATAAGGATAGTTGCCAGGAGCATTTACGACCTGAGTACCATTATTTTCTGTCCATTCAAATGTACCCTCTACTTGTGTGTTGGCTCTACCATGGAATGTTACAATTGCTTTGCCTTTAGTCAACTGACTATTATCCCAAGTGCCAAGATAGTGAACATCTGTCGTGGGATATGTGTCAATAGTCGGAGTAACTTTGCTGATTACAAGCGTTTTTTCCTCATACGTAGCATTGTGCGTAGCATCTCCGGCTTGACTTGCTCTTACTGTTACCGTTCCGGCAGTAAGGATTTCAAGTTCATTACCATTGACTATACGTGCGATTGTTGAATCAGAAGTGCTGTATGTCACAGGTAACCCACTGGCAACTGATGCGTTGAATGGCGCGATGGAGTCAGTAGTGTAGGCTGTCTCCGAAACGACGAAATCACTGATAGACTGATTCAATCCTTTGGATTTGAGATAAACCGGTATCACTATAGTCGCCGGCTCTTGCTTGTTATCGGTAATGACAACAGTATCAACGAACTCCTTGTTAGGCTCGATGGTATTAAAGCTGATAGTAAACTCGTCATCCGTGTAGTCGTTGCAACCTTCGCCAAGAGTAGTCGTACTTAATGTAAGCAATCCTTTCTTGGTGCTGATGTTCATGAAGTCGATGTTTGAATGAGCAATGGTCACTCGTTGACTCCAATTGGTATTTGCTTCAATTTCAGTATGAATAGCATCAATTGATGAACTCATCTGCTTCATGCGAGTAACATAGATTTTTTCTATAGTATGCGTTGTTCCATCTTCAGTGGTGCTGAAACGAATCTTTGTCGCTCCTTCACTCAAAGCGATTGTACCGGAAGGTGTGCTGGATGTTCCTACAACTTCGTTGTACTTGTTTATCCATTTCCATACACCATCTTTCTTTACGTATTCCTCCACTACTAATGGAGCATATGTGGCAGATGTCCAAATATTTGGTTTCGGTTTCGTGCCGTGTAGTGCGCTAAATGTCAGAGATACAGGAACGCCGTGTATTTCATATTCTTGCTTAAAGTTGTTGGTGCTATTTAATTCCAAGGAACTTACTGCTACTGCGTAACCTTTACATTGCTCATTCGGATCACGTACAATGACGTAGTTGTTTTGTGAAATCTCCAGCCACTGTACACCGTCAGCCGTGCAGCCGGACTGTGTTGCCGTAATGACAACCTCACCGCTGCGAATTATATGTAAGATAGAGTCATTTATGATACTTACAACAGTATCGTTGCTCAATGAATAAGTAATATCGCAACCACTTTCAGCCCTCGCGGTTAATGTGGTATCATTACTATTTGTCAACAGACCGGAAAAGTCTTGGTTCCATGTGATTTTTTGTTTTCTCAAGTCTGTTACAACAAACGACACGGTATCTGATACTTCTTGGAACTCATCATCTCCGTCTTGTTTGGCGATAATTCGAGCAGTACCAACACCAACAGCTTCCAAGATGGTGTCATTTATTACTCGAATGATTGAGGTTTTGTCTGATGTGTAGTTAATAGTACCACGATTTGTCGCTTTCGCAATCCAGATAATTGTATTATCCGGATAAGTTTCACCTACGTTCATGGCAAAACCTGTAGACTCTAAATTCTCATTCCACGTGATATGTTGCTCGTGTTTGGTCGTTTTTGCACTTACGGGAATGGTCTTTGTAAATGATGCGTCACCGTTGCTTATGGTAATGGTGCCGGTATATTCGCCAACGTCGCTCGTATGATTGAAAGATACATTGATTGTTTGCGAGCCTATTTTTTCATAATTGCCGAACGATTGAGGAGTAACAGTAAATCGTGAATTGTCACATGTTACTGTCATGGGAGCAATATTCCACCAGTTAACATTCACTTCTTTTTCAACAACACCGGAATTGATTTCTGCGGTACCAAAATCCACCTTATTAGGAGTCGGATCCTCCACTTTCTTTAATTCGCTGATTTGTACGTTGTGGAAGTAAGCGCCGAAGTTACCCGAATAGCACAGCTGTACGTATCGGGTGTCGGGATCCAATTGGATGGAGTATGATTTGAATTCCTTTTCAGCATAGGTGCTGTTCCACTTTGTTGTGCTTGGCATTGTACTTGTCTTGCTTTCTTTTACGTACCATTCAACATTAGAAACACCGCCCAAAAGGCTTCCTATACCACCTCCCACTTTAGAAGGAGTAGCTATTTCGAAGGTTAATTTATCAGGGATTCCCTCAAAATGAAGAATAACATACTTGTCATCACTATCAAAGCCACCACCGTCGACACTACCAAGTACTATACCGTTGGTATTGTTCCATGAATTACTTCCTTCGTTTTCAACCTTGAAACTAGTGTTATTCCACAAAGAACTTGACATGGTAATAGGCAAGTGAAGTACATTGGCCGTTACATTCAATGTGAACTCTACTGATGTTTCCTTATACGTTTCTGTTTCCGGTAGCGTTGCACGGAAAGTAGCTGAGCCGACTTTATGAGCTGTCAGCGTGTCGTTAACGAACGAAGCGTATTGCAATTGCTGTTGGTTTTTTGGCGTTACAACAACGGTCGTATCCGAAACCTTGTCGAACGTTACCGCAACGGTATTGCCCACCGCAACACTCTTGCTCGTTTGAGCCACGTTGCCCATCTTCACCGTCAATGTCGGTGTTTTCTTGCTCACCGTAATGGGGAACGTCTGTGACTTCGCGGAAAGCTTATACGTTTCTGACTGCGATATAGTCATTTGGGTCGTTCCTACTTCGGTTGCAGTAATAACGCCTGTTGAAGCAACATAACTTACTTTTCCCGTGGGCGAGAATACAACATTTGCCCCATTTGTGTTCTCAAGTGTCAAAGTAGCAGTTTGATCCAGTTCAAGAGTGTTCTTGCTCAGTATGAAATTCGGCTCTTTCTTGTTGATAATGATTGTCTTTGTGCTGTTTCCATCAAAGAATCCGGGAGCAGCAGATTGCGACAACTTCAACTTCAATTCACCGGCTTGACCAAGTGACAAAGATGTGCCAGAAATAGTCGGAGCAGTTGCACCGGTATGAATGGCGGAAGCCAATGGAGTAAAAGAAACAATTTCGTATTTTTTGGCTGCAGGACTTGTACTTGTCCAAAGAGTGTTCAGGTCAATGGCTGCATCGTCAACAAAATATGAATCTGCAATGGTGCAAGTGTATTCCGGATGGGTCGTGCTTTGTGCTTGGCCGGTAAGGGTAATAGTTTGCGAGGCCGAGAGCGTTGTCGCCTGACCGTTCTTGGCGGTTACAGTCAAAGTCTTTGACCATGTGCCTGTGCCAACAGAAGTGGGTTCATAGTAAACGGTCAAAGTCTTGTTGTCTGAACTGAGTGAAGCAGAGAATGGAGCAATATTGGCGTCTGCTGTTTTATCAAATGTAACGCCATTGGAAAATGTCAATGCAATTGTCTTGCTCGTCTTTTTATCCACGCCGATAGTAAACATGCCGAAATCAAGAGATGTAGGGTTTGCTGTCAACGTCGGCGTTAAATCTACATTTGCCTTAAGCGTTGCTGCCTTGTTCGAACCTCCCGCTTCTTTCGACGTAAGCGTCACAGTTCCATTGTTCGCATTCTGGGGTGTAGAAACGGTAGCCGTAAATTTAACTTTTACCGTTGCGGCTGTTCCGCTTACCGATAACGAATTAGCCACATAGCTCCACCCCGTACCTGTTACCGTTGGCGTTGTAAAGTCAGAAGTTTTTGCACCATTAGTAACCGAGAAAGAAACCGTCACTTCCGGTGTGGAAGGCTTAGTTACCGTAATAACGTCAGGATTTGTCGCCGAATTAACTTCTATAGCTTTAAAAGATGCAGTTGCAGTTTTTGAAGTACCCGGAGATGATGTGGATGAGGTAGAGATAGAGCCTGTAGTGCTCGCCGCATTTGTATTTCCAAAGGTGATACCACTACCTGACCAAGAGGTGAACTTGTATCCATCACTTGGTGTCGCAACGATATTATATGAATGTGACACTGAGGAATCGGTCGAGCTAGATTTTTTCGTATCTGAAGCTTTACCCGATGAGGTAACATACACTGTTCCATATCCGGTCTGTCCCGAAGCAACAGCTACGTTCATCGTTGAGTAGTATGTCTTACTGCTATTGGCAAATAACGAAATGCTGCTCATCAGTAGCAAGAGTACAAATGTTAATTTTGTGTAAATATGTTTCATCATATTGTATATTAAATATTTCTTTGTTTAACTTTCTGTTTCTTCTGTTTCTGCCGTTTGTTTATCAAAAATGTACGATTTTTAAGACATGTCGCAAGATTTGATACTATTTCGCGCGAAAAACGGGTACAAAGTTAAGAATAATATTTAATATATGCAAATTTTTAGGGCGCAAAATGAATGCACTCGTAAAGAAGTGAAACCAATTCGCAAATTTTGTACACCCTTACAAGTGCATGTTTCAATTCATTACATAGTAATGTAACCTGCAGTTTTCAATTGACTGCCGGTTTTTGCAAGTCGTTATAGCAACATTTTGCTGCTCAGGCTTCGAAACGCTCAAGGGCTTCGGACATAAGCCGATAGCCCTCAGCGATGATGGTTTCCGCCTTGTCGAAATCGAAGGTGTTGAACGCGTATTGAGGCATGGATGCGAGGACGTCAGGCGGAGTGAGTTTGAGTGCGAGCATGGTGCTCTGCTGGATCTGCATGTCGGACATACGATCGAGCATAGTGATGTAATTGACAGCACCTTGCAGACTCAGTCGTCTGGCGCGATCGATGGCGGTAAGGCGTTGCGTGACGTTCTCTCCGAGTTGCTGAACGGCTTTAGGCATGTGGCGCATGTGCCGCTGGCTGAGCGATTGGGCTATACGCACCAGGTCGGAGCTCTTGTGCTCGATGGTCAAACCGTCCTTGCCGGAGATATCCATAGCCACAAGGATGTCACCTTCGGTGCGTTGTATGTGCCTGAGCGGTAGCGGGTTGAGTATGCCGCCATCAACGAGCAGATGGCCTTTCCATTGCACGGGTTGGAAGAACAGCGGCAGCGAGATAGAGGCGCGTATGGCCTCGAAAAGCGAACCGCTGCGGAAAACGATCTCATCGGTAGTGAGCAGGTCGGATGCCACCAGCGTCAGCGGGATGGGCAGCGATTCGATGGAGCACTCGGGAACGATCTCTTGCAGGGCCTTGATCACCTTGTTGCCCTTGACGAGTGAGTTACCGGTAATGGAGAAATCGGTGAGCTGCAGAATGCGCTGACGGTCAACCGATAAGAACCACTCTTTGGCTTCACGGAGCTTGCCTGCGCAGAACATGCCGGCAATTATTGATCCCATGGAGCATCCCGAGACGGAGGTGATGCGGTAACCGCGTTCCTCGATAGCCTCTATGGCGCCTATGTGCGCGAGTCCGCGCGCGCCGCCCGAACCTAATACCAATGCTACTGACGGATGAGTATGTTGAGCCATGATAGGATGTGTTTTTGTTAAGTGCACCGCAAAAATCGTACCAAACTGACATGATTGTTCTGCCAAAATCTGCCATAATGTCAAGGTGGCATGCTTTTTGATAGAAGATAAAGGGGAAAGAGCTCCCAGAGATGGGACGGATTGAACGGATTGCAGGAGGGGATATTATCGCCCACGGATGGGACGGATTGAACGGATTATAGGAAAAATAACAAACATACATACAAACAATATGAAATCAAAACTTTTTATAGTATTGGCAGCAACACTGCTGCTTGTTTCATGCTCTGACAGCCCGGCTGTTCGCGGCGTGAAAGGTGCGTATCGCTACAAGACGACAGGCAAGGTGACGCTGGAGGAGAACTATGCCGGTGCCACGAAGGCTGACACGCTGGTGGCTAATCTTGACAACGAGTCCGGTACGCTGGAGATCGTCAGTCTGCATGATGGCGACAGCCTATTGATCACCATTGACCAGAAGAACGGCAATGTAACGGTTACGCGCGGTATGGTGAAAGACGGCCGCATGAATTTTGCTGCCTACTATCGTACGCTGGACGTGCCTACAGCCGTCAAGTACTTCGATACCATCCGGATAGGCGGAGCCATCCTGAGTTACGACACCATCCTCGTGCGCGAGCGCAATGAGTACGAGACCTACGACATTACAGTCAGAGGCTATGCCGACGTCTATGACAACAACCTCGTATTCAACCTGGAATACACCGGTCAATCGCAGACCTCCGAGCGGACGTTGCGAGGGAAGGGTATACGCTCGTTAGCCAAAAAGAATTAGATATTTTGTTTTTTTTAGAGGCATCTTTTGCTTTTTTGCGCGGTCATTATGTCCCACATAACTGACACCCCATTCGAACAAGTTCTTTGGGGACCCCGAACTCCCTTACAAGAAAAACAAAATCTGCTCTCTAAAAGTCCAAAATAATGATTATGAAATACAGATATTTAACCATATTATTGCTGCTTGCGGGTAGCGTGTGGGCGCAGGAGCCGACCATTGTGCCTACCTACACGCTGGAGCAATGCCGCCAGATGGCGATGGACGCCTCGCATAATAGCGAGATGCGCCAGGAGACGCTGGAGGCAGCTCGTCTGCATCAACAGGCAGCGCTCGCGGCAATGTTCCCCAAGCTGAGCGTTAATGCTGCCTACATGTGGAATAGCAAGTCGCCCGTGATCCTTGGCAACGAGCTGCAATTCGATTTCGGTACGGCACGCGTTGGCGCTGACGGCATGGGTACGTTTGAGTGGAGCGAGTCGTCGCTCATCAATCGCCTGAGCCAGGATGCGCGTACCAACCCCGAGGCACATGCACGCATCGAGACCTTGGGAACGGAGGTAGGCGGCATGATTGCCGATGCCTATCAGGAACTCTACCGCGCTTTGCACCCCGATCTTACGCACGTCGTAATCGGCCAGGTAGGCCTGACGCAGCCCATCTATGTGGGTGGCCGGCTGAAAGCCATGTACGACATAGCTTCCACCACAAGGCAGATAGCCGAGATTGAGTCCGACAGCAAGCGCCAGGATATCATCGTGTCAGTAGACGAAGCCTATTGGCGCGTGGTGAATGTGGAGCATAAAAGGCAACTCGCCAACCAGTACTATGACCTGCTCGTCACCCTCGAAAACAATGTCACGGAATTGACCGCCGAAGGTGTGGCTACGCAGTCAGACCTGCTGAAGGTCAAAGCCAAACGAGGCGAAGCAGAAGTGAAAAAGATGCAGGCCGAGAACGGGCTGATCCTGTCGAAGATGGCGCTGTGCCAGATAGTGGGCTTGCCGCTCAATACGCAGTTTGTGCTCGATGACCAGTTGCTCGAGAACATCCGGCTGCATGACACCCTAACCATCTCCGACGACATGATCAACGCTCGCTCGGAAGTGCAGCTGCTCGACCAGGCGGAGAAAGCCGCCAAAGCCAATGTGCGACTCATGTCAGCCGGCTTGCAGCCGAACATCGTGGCACAAGCCAACTACATCTACAGCAATCCTAACATGGACAACGGTTTCTCCAACAAGTGGAACGGCACGGGATTCTTCTCGGCAGGTGTGGTAGTGAACATACCTATCGTTCATGCCGACGATATCCTCCGTCTGAAAGCCGCCAAGCACGAGGCGAACATCGTAGCCATCAAGCGCGACGAAGCCAAAGAGCTGCTCACGCTGCAAGTGACGCAGGCCAACCAGAAAGTGCTCGAAGCTCAGCAGAAAGTGGCGATGACCGAGATGCAGGTCCGCAATGCCGAAGAGGTGCTGCGCTTCGCACAAGAAGCATTCGATGCCGGTATGGCAACTGCTTCCGACCTGATGCAGGCACAGACGGCATGGCAAGCGGCTTGCGCCGACCATATAGATGCACAAGTGGAAGCACAAGTGGCTGAAACGAAGTACAAACGATATACCAATACGTTAGAATAAAATCATGAAAGAAGATAAGAAAGGCAGTCTGCTCTTGGGGCTGGCTGCGATGTTAGCGGTAGTAGTGATTGTAGCCTTGGTGGGCGTGTTCGCCCTCAAGGAAGAAGAAGTGCTCATCACGGGCGAGGCGGAAGCTTCGGAGTACCGCATTTCCGGTAAAGTGCCCGGTCGTATAGAGATGTTCCTCGTGGAGGAAGGCGACCAAGTGAAGAAAGGTGATACCGTGGTAGTCATCTATTCGCCCGAGGTGGAAGCCAAGATGGCTCAGGCACAGGCTGCACGCGAGATGGCTGAGTCCGTCAACCAGAAAGCCAAGCATGGAGCACGCCACGAACAGATAGTAGGTGCGTACGAGATGTACCAGAAAGCCAAAGCCGGTGAGGAGATCTACCGCAAGAGCTACGAGCGTGTAGCCCGTCTGTACGAGCGCGGCGTAGTCAGTGCGCAGAAGAAAGATGAGGTGGAGGCGCAATACAATGCTGCCAAAGCTACTGTCAAAGCTGCCAAGAGCCAATACGACATGGCGCTGAAAGGTGCACGCGAAGAGGACAAGGCTGCCGCAGAAGCCCAGGTGGCAAAGGTGGATGGCGTTATTCAAGAGATTGAACTGGCTCGCGCCGAACGCTACCTGACATCGCCCATCGATGGCGAGGTGGCTGAGCGATTCCCGAAGACGGGCGAGTTGGTAGGGCAGGGTAGTCCCGTGATGTCCGTAGTCGACCTGAACGATGCTTGGTTCACCTTCGCCGTACGCGAAGATATGCTTCAGGATATCAAGGTCGGCACGGCTCTGCAGGTGCGCATCCCCGCGCTGGGCAACGAACTCTACCCCGTGGAAGTGACGTATATCAAGGCTATGGGCACGTATGCCACGTGGCGCGCTACGAAGCAGAACGGCAAGTTCGACGTGCGTACGTTCGACGTCAAAGCGCGTCCGTTGCGCCCGATACGCGATCTGCGTCCCGGTATGACCGCCATCGTCGTGCGCGAGAAAACGCGTAATATGCCCACCATCGTTATCCAAAAATAGTTATTGCTATCCGCCAACTTTGGCGGATGATATTCTATGAAACAGATCTTCCTGAATATTTGGAGGGTAACGCAGCGTGAGCTGGGACGCATGATGCTTCGTCCGCTGTATCTGTTTGCGTCCATCGGCGTGATGGGGCTGTGCACGTTCTTCTTCCTGAGCATCATGAAGCGCGGCGCCCCCGAACGGATGCCGGTAGCGGTGGTCGACAAAGACCAGTCGTCTATCTCCCGTCGCCTGTGCCACGAGACGAACGCTACACAATCGGTCGAGATAGTGCTTGTCACTCCCAACTTTGCCGATGCACGGCTTGCCATGCAGCAGGGTGAGGTGTTCGGCATTCTGGAGATACCCGACGGGTTCTATGCCGACATAGCCTCGTTCAAGCAGCCTACCTTGCATTTCTATGTCAACAATGCCTATACCGTAGGAGCCAACACTGCGTACAAGCAGTTGCTCACCATGTGCAACCTCACCTCCGGCGCGTTTCAGCGCGAGGTGTTGCGCAAGAAAGGCTTGCCTGATCATCTGATCATGGAGCGCATACAGCCCATTGCCATCTCGGCGCACCTGATAGCCAACCCTTGGGGCAACTATGCCATCTATCTGGTGTCGACTATCCTGCCCGGCATCTTGGCTATCATCGTGCTGATGATCAGCATCTTCGCCATAGGGTTCGAACTGAAGATGAAGACCTCCAACCAGTGGCTCGACACGGCGGGTGGCAACTATACCGTTGCCATGATAGGCAAACTGCTGCCGTATACAGTGTTGTTCCTCGTGCTTGGTATAGGGTGCAATGTTATCCTCTTTCGTTTCCTGCATTTCCCTGTGGCCGGTTCGTCCGGGCGTATGATGCTGGCTATCATGCTTCTGGTGTTTGCCATGGAGTCGATGGCCATCACGATCATCGGCGCCTTGCCTACCTTGCGTGACGCCATCAGTATAGGTGCCCTGTACGGCATGTTGGGCTTCTCGCTTTCGGGTTTTACCTATCCCGTGATGAACATGTTGCCGGTATTCAAGGCATGGACGTGGCTCATACCGCTGCGCCATTACTACAAGATCTACGTGAACGAAGCGCTCATGGACGGTCCTGTCGAGAACACGGTCATTCCCATGCTTTGCCTGACAGGATTCTTCCTGTTTACGCTGCTCGTATCGCGCAGGTTGCATGATGCTATGATTTACAACAATTATCCGCTGAAATGATCACTCGATTTCTAAATAGCAAATGGATCAAGGTTCAGGAGACGTGGGGTGTGTTCGTGAACGAACTTCGCCGCATCTTCCGTGACCCGGGCGTGGTGGTGATCTTCTTCGTCGCTACGCTGGCGTATCCTATCCTGTACAATTTCATCTATTGGAAGGACAACGTGGAGAATGTGCCGGTAGCAGTGGTGGATATGAGTCACAGCCAGGAGAGCCGCGCGTTTCTGCACAAGTGGAACGCCTCGCCCGACATAACCATCACCCATTACTGCACCTCGATGGCAGAAGCCGAGCAGCTGATGCGCGCGCAGAAGATCCACGGCATCATCTATTTCCCTACGGATTTTGCCGAGTGCCTCAATACGGGCATGAAGAGTGCGCATATCTCGCTCTACTGCGATATGTCGTCGTTCCTCTACATGAAAGCCGTTTATCTGAGCTGCAACCGCGTGATGCTCGAAGATATGAGCCGCATCCAGGTCGATCGCTATCAGGCGATGGGTATGGACAAGCAGTTCTCGTGGATGCTCGTGCAGGCTGCGCCTTATACCGAGACCGCTTTGTTCTGCGAGAGCGGAGGCTATGCCTCGTTCCTCATCCCGGCTGTGTTGATGCTTATTCTGCATCAGACGCTGTTCTTCGGCATCTGTATGCTGGGCGGCACGGCGCGTGAGGAGAGCAACGAACTCTTCCTGTTGCCAGGACGTCGGCGCGGCTATAGCGTGCTGCGTATTGCCGTCGGGCGATCTGCGGCATATTTCCTCATCTACTTTGCCCTGAGTGCCGTTGTCTTGCTTGGTGTGCCGCGGCTGTTCTCTCTGCCGCACATTGGCGATCCGATAGCCATCCTCAAGTTCATCGTGCCCTACCTGCTGGCGGTGATCTTCTTCTCGATGAGTATCAGTGTGTTCACGCGCAATCGTGAGAGCGGCATGGTGGTGCTGATCTCCTCGTCGCTTATCTTCTTGTTCATAGCCGGTGTGAGCTGGCCGCAACAGATGTTGCCCGATGCATGGCGCTACCTCAGTTACTTCTTCCCCTATACCTGGGGCGTGCACGGATTCCTGCATATCAATTCGATGGGCGCCACGCTCGAAACAACTGCCAAGGAGTATATCGCCTTGTGGATTCTGGCGGGAGGCTATTTCCTGCTCACCTGTCTGCATCTGGCTATAGGCGGCTATTTCCACGACCGTCAGATCAACGCTGCCTATCTCCGCAGCCGACGTCAGGCCCGTTTGGCTGCCGAATAGCCGTCACCCATCACCCATCACCCATCAAACAGTCAGCCAAGATTGGCTGACACAAAAAAACAGGCTGCCCCGAAAAGGCAGCCCGTTTTTTCTATTCCCGCAGGGATTATTCCTCGTCCTTGAGGCTCTCCTGGTATGCTTTCAAGAGTTTGTCCTGTACGTCGCCCGGAACGAGCTCGTAATCTTTGAATTTCATCGTGAACGTAGCACGTCCGCCTGTCAGTGAAGATAGGGTGGTGGAGTACGAAGACATCTCTGCCAGAGGCACTTGTGCGCTCAGACGGGTGAAGTTCTTCTCCGTATGCATGCCCAGCACCATGCCGCGACGGCCTGTGATGTCCGACATTACGTCACCCATCATGTCCGACGGAACGAATACCTCTACGTCGTAGATCGGCTCCAGCACCTTCGGGTTAGCGTTGCGGAACGCTTCTGCGAAGGCGTTGCGGCCTGCCAGACGGAACGATATTTCGTTCGAGTCTACCGGGTGCATCTTACCGTCATAGATGATCACGCGTACGTCACGCGCATACGATCCTGTCAACGGTCCTTGCTCCATACGGTCCATCAAGCCTTTGAGGATAGCCGGGATGAAGCGTGCGTCGATAGCACCGCCTACGATCGAGTTGATCAGCACGAGCTTGCCGCCCCACTCCAGAGGTATCTCCTGCGTATCCTTCACGCTGATGCGGTACTCCTGATTGCCGAACTTGTAAACTTCCTTTACAGGAACGCCTTCCTCATACGGCTCCACGATCAGGTGTACTTCGCCGAACTGACCGCTACCGCCGGACTGTTTCTTGTGGCGATAGTCAGCGCGTGCCGACTTGGTGATCGTCTCACGATACGGGATCTTCGGCTCTTCAAAGTTAACCATCATCTTGTCGTTGTTCTCCAGACGCCATTTCAGCGTACGCAGGTGGAACTCACCTTGTCCGCTTACTATGGTCTGCTTCAGTTCCTTGCTCTGCTCGATGAGCCATGTCGGATCTTCCTCGTGCATACGCGTCAGCAGGGCGCTGAGTTTCTCCGAATCCTGTTCGCTCAGCGGCTTGATAGCGCGGCGGTACTTCGGATCGGGATAGCTGATAGGCTCGTAGGTCAGTTCACACTCTTTGGCGTTCAGCGTGTTGCCCGTACGGGTATCTTTCAGTTTTACGGTAGCGGCGATGTCGCCTGCGCATACTTCGTCTACCGGTACGCGGATGCTGCCATCTACTGCATACAGCTGCGAGATACGCTCTTTCGAGCCGCGGTCCATGTTCACCAGGTCGTCAGCTGCATGTACGGTACCTTGCAGTACCTTGAAGTAGTTCACGTCGCCGATATGCGGCTCAACCGATGTCTTGAAGATGAACATCGATGTCGGAGCGTTCTCGTCCGGAGTCACCTCTGTGCCGTCTTTGGCTACGGGTTTCGGAGCGTCGGCTACCGACGGAGCCATCTCGCCCAGGAATTCCATCAAGCGGCGTACGCCCATGTCGCGGGTGGCCGAGGCGCAGATAACGGGCAGGATGCCGCCATCTTTGAATACGCCACGTATGCCTTCCAGCGTCTCCTCGATGCTCAACTCGCCCTGATCGAAGAATTTCTCCATCAGTTCGTCGTTGGCCTCGGCTGCTTTCTCCATCACTTCTGACAGCAGTTCTTCTGCTTTTGCCTGCTCTTCTGCGGGGATATCTTTCAGCTCGGGAGCGCCGCCTTCGGCTTTCCATACGAGCATCTTGCGTTTCAGCACGTCGATAGCGGCGTTGAAGCCTGCACCCGGATTAACCGGATATTGCAGTACCACCACGTGGTTGCCGAAGTTCTCCTTCAGTCCCTCGATCGTACGGTCGATATTGGCGTTCTCGTGGTCGCACTTGTTCACGAGGAATACTACGGGTTTGTTGGCTTTCTCGGCCATGCGGTAGTTATTTTCCGTTCCTACCTCCACGCCTCCGTTGGCGGTCAGGGTGATGATAGCGGTATCGCATACGTGCAGCGCACTGATAGCACCGCCGCAGAAGTCGTCAGAACCCGGGCAGTCGATGATATTCAGTTTCTTGCCGGCATACTCAACGTTACATACGGTTGAGAAGACGGAATAGCCGTACTCTTTCTCTACGGGGAAATAGTCGCAGACGGTGGATTGTGCTTCTACTGTACCGCGACGTTTGATAACGCCGCTCTCAAACAGCATTGCTTCCATCAATGTTGTCTTACCCGAACCACTACCGCCCATCAAAGCGATGTTCTTAATCTCGTTTGCTTTATAAACTTTAGCCATTTTTGTTTTTTGTATTAGTGTTGGTTAATATTCTTTTGGTTTATTTGGCGCCTTGCTCAAGCATCAGTGTGTGTGTAGGCTGGTCGCATACCTCCGTCGGTCCGTAGTACTGGATAGGTCCCGGATAGATGTAACTCGTGTTGGCGTCAGCCCACTCGGCGCGGTGTGCGGCAAAATATTTGAACGGAGCACCGTTGAGGTCCACCAATGCTTTCTGGATCACGGGTTTCATCTTGCCGTTACGTTTCTCCATGTTCATCATCATCGTGATCGGTACACCGCCTGCTATCCACTCTGCAGCGGGTTTGGTCAGGTTGCGTACGAGCGACATGTATCCGGTCTTGCCGGCAGCGATCAGGTGCGTAGCCGTGATGCCGATCGAGTAGCAGTAGTCTGCGTCGAAGTTCGAAGGTATGGCGCAGCGTCCCTCGTAGCCGAAGAAGTGGTTCAGTGCCGAGAATTTGCCTTTGTACTTGCCGGCAGCTTTCAGTTGTGCCAGGCGTTTGCCTACCATCTCTATGAGCAGCTTCTCGGTCTCGATCTGGCTTACCATCACGTTGCCGTGAGGATCGCGGTCGAGCGTGAGCTGACGTGCTATACCTTTCGGCAGCGAGCGATACAGTTCGCATGATGCAGGCGACAGCATCGATTTGACGTACTCGCGTTTGGCGTCGTCACCTTCCAGCGAGGCAAACTCCTCGTTCTGAGCCAGCATGTCGTTCAGCTCTTGAATCAGGATACGCATGGCGGGGATAAACTCTATCAAGCCTTCCGGAATCAGTATCGTACCGAAGTTCAGACCTGCGTTGGCGCGGTCTACTATCACCTCTACGATCTGCTCTACGATGTCGTTGAGCGTCATGTTCTTGGCCTCTACCTCTTCGCTGATGAGGCAGATGTTCGGCTGGCTCTGCAGTGCACACTCCAGTGCTATATGGCTGGCGCTGCGACCCATCAGGCGGATGAAGTGCCAGTATTTCTTTGCCGAGTTGGCATCACGCTGGATGTTGCCGATCAGCTCGCTGTATACCTTGCAAGCGGTGTCAAAACCGAACGACGTCTCAATCATCTCATTCTTCAGGTCGCCGTCGATGGTCTTCGGGCAGCCTATCACCTGGATGCCGCATTGCTTCTGCAGGTAGTACTCGGCCAGCACGCAGGCGTTGGTGTTCGAGTCATCACCGCCGATGATCACGATAGCCGTTATGCCCAGCTTCTTGCATATCTCGATGCCGTTGTCAAACTGCCATGTCTCTTCCAGTTTGGTACGTCCCGATCCGATGATGTCAAAGCCGCCTGTGTTGCGGTATTCGTCAATGATGGTACCGGTCAGTTCGATGTACTTGCCCTCTATCAGTCCTGAAGGACCACCCAGAAAACCGTACAGTTTGTTCTCGGGGTTGAGATGTTTCAGTCCGTCAAATAATCCGCTGATCACGTTGTGCCCGCCGGGAGCTTGACCGCCCGACAGGATAACGCCCACATGGATTGGTTTGCCCATAGCCGGAGCATCTTTGTTCGGCTCCATCGTGATGACGGGCAGACCGTAGGTGTTCGGGAAGAGTTTCTTGATTTCTTCCTGATCAGCCACGCTGTGCGTGGACTCACCTTCACTCAAACGAACATTCCCTAATAGCGCTGCAGGCATTTTAGGTTGATAATTGCCTCTGGCAATCTGTAAAGGAGATTTTTGCATGGTTGTATTGTATTTAAATTTTTAATATTCACTATTTTTGTTGTCCCGTTCATTCCTCGTCACAGGCGTGGCGAGTGTTCTTCTTTCTCGAAAAAACGTTGAATGAAATGACGTTTTATCGAAGAGCGGAGACACGTGTCGCTTTGATGAGCGCGGAGCGGTCAGCCTGTGCGATCACGTTGTTGAACGCGAAATGACTTACAAAGTTACATAAAATTTTCGAAATTTGCAAATCTTTACACTTTTTTTTACGTTTTTTGTCAAAAAATTTGCATATTTCAAGAAAAAATAGTATCTTTGCACCGTTTTTGATGCCGCGATGGTGGAATCGGTAGACACGAAGGACTTAAAATCCTTTGGCCCGAAACGGCTGTGTGGGTTCAAGTCCCACTCGCGGTACCGAGAGTAAAAGAAGGATACCACGTACATGCAAGTTCACTTGTGAATGTATGTGGTATCTGTCTTTTCTATTGCAGGCACTGCAATGGGACTTACGCAGGAAGTCCCACTCGCGGTACTGAAAGAAAAATCCGTGAGCACACAAGCTTGCTTGAATGTGTTATCGGGTTTTTCTTTTGCAAGTGGTGCGAAGGGATTTACGTAGAAAGTCCCACTCGCGGTACTGAGCAGGAAATGGTGTGTTCCATGTCCTGCTTTGTTTTTCTGATTCGTCGTCATTTTTGGATGTTACGGATTGACGTTTATCCGGCAGTCGTCAGGCTGTTTGCGGAACTCGTCACGGATGATCTCTCCGCATGAGGCGCAGGTTATTGCTCCGGATAGCGGGTTCTTGATGGACGTGACGGGCGAGAGGATGGTTGCATTAACGGATGAATATTCGAATGCGAGATCGGCGTTGGGGGCGAAGGTGCAGTCCTCAAGGATGAGGTTCTCACAGTAGCACAGCGGTTGCGTGCCGCTGATGCGGCAGCGAACGAGCCGGAGGTTCCGGGCATACCAGCCCAGATATTCGCTACGTATCTCCGAGTCGTAAATGGTGCAGTCGCTACTTTCCCAGAACGCATCTTTGGTGTCAAAAAAAGCGTTGTGGATTTCAATGCCTTTCGCGTATTGGAATGCATATTTTCCGTGCAACAGCAGATTGTTGATTATCAATTGTTCGGTGTGGAAAAAAGCATATTCGGCGTTATCCATACGGATGTCGGTCAGTTGGCCGTCGCGGCAGAACCAGAAGGTCTCGGCAGCATGCTTTATGCGAACGCGTTGCAGGGTGATTTTATGCAGTTCGCGCAGGGCTTTCGGGGCATTGATGCGGCAGTCGGTGAGGCGGATGTTGCGTCCGTACCATAGCGGTGCGCGGTCGGAGGCAGCAAAATGGCAGTTGGTGCACGCCACGTCCTCGCATTCCCAGAAGACATACATCCCGTTGAATGTGCAGTCCACGGCTTCGACATGGCGAGACTCTTTGATTCCAGACTCGCCTTCGCCTATGGTCACGCGCTCCAAGCGTACGTCGCGCGAGGCATACAGCGGCCGTTCGCCGGCAAATATTTGATCTTGAATGAGAGTCATAAATATACGCGTGTTTGTTCGATAGCGTCAATGGTTGATTGTGGAATATCCGTTTGCTCGTGAGCCAGTTGTCGCCAATGGCTTATGGCTTCTGATACTTGGTCGATAATCTTGTCCACACGCTTTACGTTCATTTCGTACGCTACGTGTAGAAGGTCATCGCGAGTGATATTATCCCATTTGTTGTTGATTGACATCTGATGCGTAGCACTTTTTGTCCCCACAAATATACGTCAGCTGTCGTTACCATTCTGATTCAGTTTTTTGGGGTATTTCTTTTGTTGGCTTACGCACGCGCTGATGTGTGCGTTGTTTACGCATTGCCTCAGCGTAGGCTATGGGGCTTAACTCTTCTTCGTGGAAGAAGGGCTCTAATAAATCAAGACATTGCAATGTGCGAAGCACTTGGATAATGGTCAGCAAAGAACAGCTTTTTCCCTTTTCTATATTCGCTACGGACGAAAGTGCCACATCAGCCCGTTGTGCCAACTGTTTTTGCGTAATGTTCGCTCCTATCCGGCGGCGGCGAATAGTAGCTCCAATTCGCTCCAAGAGTAATCTGTCTGATGCAAAATAGAAGTCCATAATAATTGCATTTTTGGTTTTTATAGCGCAAAGTTACAAATAAAAATTGGAAAAACAAACATTATGTGATGTAAAAGAACTCTTTTACGGCATTATTTGCATGTTTTGCTATTTTTATGTGCAAATAATTGCGACATTATCGGTATAAATGTTTTTGGGACACTATTGCTTTTGGGAATATTTTGGATTATACACAACTAAATCTTTTTAAAAAAACAAGTTTCCGTTGACAATAACGCATTTTTGCTAATTTTATATTAAATTATCAACGGAATCGTCATTTTTTTATATGATTCCGTTTGCTATTGCGTCACCCTTTTGGCATCAAATGGTTTTTATTTGTATAAATACCGCTTGATGGTTTGTTTCTCGGTTTTCTGTAGCGGGGTATCGGTTATCTCGATGTCGTAGAGCTGGCTAAACAGCGGAAGTTGCGGATTAATGGTGCGTAAGATGTTGCGGCGAAGAGTCGCATCATCGGTGTATGGTGTATGGTGTATGGTGTAGTTGGGAACTACGATGGCTACCAATCGTCCGTCGCGGGCAAGGACGATAGATTCAGATACTTCCGGCAAGGCGTTGATTTTGCGCTCGATGTCCTCGGGATGGATGTTCTCGCCGTTGGGGAGGACTATCATGTCTTGCTCCAGACGACCTTCCACATACAAATAGCCATTCTCGTCTAGATGTCCTTTGTCGCCGGTATGCAGCCAACCATCTTTGTCAATCTTCCGTGCCGTGGCTTCCGGGTCTTTGTAGTAGCCAAGCATCATTTCATCGCCTTTAATTAGAATCTCTCCGTTAGATTCAATACGACAAGAAAGTACATCGCATAACTGACCGGTTGTTCCTAGTTTATATTTAGAAGGTACACTGGTACTAATCACGCACATTTCCGTTAATCCATATCCTATCGTTATCGGAAGTTTCTTCTCTTGAGCGGCAATAATCCACTCCAGAGAACATTTTGCACCTCCAACTACGAGATAGTCTATTCCTACACCAGCATAATACGCATCAAGAAATTGCGGATTCAATAATACCGGAATAAGTTGAGGTATGATATGAATTATAGATGGTCGGATTAGTAAAACGGAGGTGGCAAAGTTAGTCGGAGTGATAGCAGAAACTAAAATGTTCACATGGCATCCCTGCAATAAAGTTGCGATCGTGCCTCCGAAAGCCAACACATGTGCAAAAGGCAAGATAGACAACACATTATGATTATGCAATGCCGGATAGGAATCAAACACCATGTTCAGACCGGCACTAAGACTTCGGATAGAGAACATAACTCCTTTTGCTACATCTGTCGATCCTGAAGTGAAGCAGATCATAGAGAGAGAATTCGGCTCTCCGTAGTAGAAACAGGCTTCTCTATTGGAATTTGGAGATTGGAGATTGAATATTTGTTTGCCTCGTAATATTCGCCAATTCTTAAGACTTATTACATGCTTTACCTGATGCATGTTTTCCCCTTTTAGGTTTTGCCACAATTCCTGATTTGTAAAAATGGCTTTTGCATCGGAGAAGTCGATTTGGCGAGCGATATCCTCAGGAGACTGAGTGTGCATGATTGTAATAGCCACTCCTTGATAGGCGACAATAGCCAAATAGGCAACTAACCAATTGGAAGAGTTGGCTCCGCAGATAGCAATGTGGTCTCCCTTTTGCAGACCGAGGGAGTGGAAGAGTTCGCCGAGACGATGTATCTCTGCATACATCTCGCCATAGGTATATTGGTTACCACGAGAGATGTCTTGGGTAGAGCCATCTTCTGTAAGATAGAAATCCGTGAGAGCGGGGTTATCCCAGTTCTCGTTGATGACATGAACTAATTTATCAGGGTATAAATTTTTATTCGCATTCATACTGCTTTATGATTTTAAAGCTTCTTTGCGTAATTTCAGGAAAGAAACAAGAAATATACTATCTGTTACAAACATCGCTATTCCTATGCAAATCACCGCTATATCTATATTTTCGCCCAAATAAAGGTTACTGCTGAGTACCATCGCACTTATATCTCCGATGATTTTAAAGATGGCTATTCGCAAATTATATCCTTTCACTCCCCTAATCCATAACATTATCAGCATCAAGAAGGAAATCCCAAATGTGTGAATATGAGCAGAATAAATAAAATTATAGGGCCAAGACCACATATAATAGAAAGCTAACTGCAAAGCAATGGCTGCAATTGATGAGATTGCTATATATGGTACTACATATTTATGATCTATTATCGCCGGAAAACTATCTTTTTTATATTTGAAGAACTGGAATAGAAATATTAATGCACATATTCCATAAATACAAAAGAAAATAGTTTGCATTGAGATGTCCACATGGAAGGTTTGCGTTGAATAAATAACTTCCCACACTATTTCTCCGATTATACAGAAGAAAGGCATGCAATATACTTTTTCTTTCCTCCCATTACGGATAAAAGATATATAGACAACCGTCCAACTGATACCATATAAGAAGACAAGCAATGAGTACAACATACTTATTTGGATTTATGAGTGATTACTAATTTATACTTATCTCTCAACCAATCCTTGCTCATATACAATGCCACAGCAAGTGCAAACACAAGATGTTCATTCTCAACCATTGAGAAAGGCAACACCATTGAAACGATTATCCAAATCAGCAGAAGACACGCATAGGGAATCTGCCAATAACGTCTCCAATGCCATAACAAAAGCGTTAATGGATTATAGAGCACCAATTGCCATAGATTCGGACTGTCCGCCACAGAGGAAACAAAATACAAAAAGAGCAATAACAATCCTAACACGCATTGCGCTCCAGTTAGAATATAATTCCACTCATTCCAATTGATGATAATAAACACTATTGTCAACAACACTATCAACCACATGCATATCATTGGAAAAAAAGGCTCCTTGTGTGTTACACTCGGATATTCCACGATGTCGCCTATGTACGACAATAGCGGTTGGCCATCTACCGTGGCATGAGACCATGTATCTATAATATCATCAGGGCAGATGAGTTTTTCTTTTTTAGGACACTCCTCGTCATACGTTCTACCGAATAAGGTGAAGATAACTAATCTCTCCCATGGATAACCGGTAAGATGCATGCGCAATATTTCACGTCTGGATTTATCAAAATGGGATGGCCAATAGGTATATTCGATGCGAGTAGGCGCAATCGCTTTTTCAATAAAATGCACGATCGATATCCCACATCCATGTTTAACAAGGTCAAATTTCTGATGCGATCCTTTCATTACTTCTTTATCTAACATTTCCCACAAACGTTGTTCGCTTTCCGGAGGGAGATTTAATTGATATTCATGTACTGCGCGATGCCACGTTCGATAATCTTCGAGGTACTCATCAGTAGGGATAGCGAACATTCCCATCTCTAAAGCGCCAACGAGGAATTTATCTAATTGGGCATTCACTACTTCGCTCTCATAACTAAAACAATAGTCTAATCCGAAAACAGGACACTGCAACCGCAAAAAGCAATGCCCTATTATACCAAATAAATCATTATTGCTCTCGGTCGGTTCTGCATAACAAAGACTAACCTTAACAAAATCAGGATCTAAACGATCAATTGTATCATTGAATCCTTGCGCAGCATTACGCTCAGCGACACTTTGCTCTTGGCCTTGGGCTATGAGGCATAACATCAATAATATACCTATTAAAAATGATTTCTTCATTTATTGATTATTTTCGATGTAGTTATACAAATCTTCTAAAGTAATTATCGCCTTTATTTCGCTCATAACGATAGCACAACCGAAAGTCTTTTGCGCAAAAGACGCTATCGCCACTGCATCGACACTTGTGATGCCAATGTCGCGTTTGAGTTCTGTGTCAGGATTTATGAGGGACTGATCAATATCCAATGTTCCGGTCAGAAACTCATTCGTCTTTTCTATTATCTCTTGTTTGGTCATGGCTTTTTTTGCTGATTTCTAAACATCTATAGTCATGTCGAAATTTTCGTCACACTTTTTTCGCTACATAGATTTCACTTCATAATGGCTCTGCCTATCCCCCGGCTTGCGCCGGTCACTAATGCATATCGTTTCATTGTTCGATTGTTGATTATCAATTGTCGAATAAGGGTGTTATTGAACTTGGGCATCCAACACAATCCGCGCCTCATCCGGATCCTTATACGCATTAGTTGCCTCCAGATACGTATGTGCAGCCTCGTAACTCTCGCATGGTATACGAGCCGCATAACCCTGCATCTTCTCCACCACTTGCACCAATGTCGACACATCCCCTTGATGGCTGAATTTCTTCAGCGCTAATATATAATCATCACGGAATACGTTTGGTATTAGAACCTTAGACTGCTGTGCATTTACTAACTCAGCATTCATCATCACTCGCGCCATACGTCCATTCCCGTCGTTGAAAGGATGCACTTCTGCCACAATCAGATGCATCATTATCGCCCTTGCCAACGGCTGTTGCAGTGCGTTGTACAGCCCGAATGCCTTCAGCAGCGTCCCGCGAACATACTGATAGTCTACGAAATACGTCTCTCCCGCATGATTGTTCTGCATCTTGAATTGTCCCGGACTCTTGGCAGTCCGTGACTCCAGCAGCACCGCATGACGCGCCTGAAGCATTCGGATAAACTCCTCCGCACTCCCAGGTACTCGCTGCATTTCTACTTTGTTCGACACTATCGCATACGTCCCCAGCACATCATGTGAATCATCATTGCGCATCGGCAACGGACGTCCCGTCGAGATGATGGTATGCGCATCCTCTATCGAAAACTCCGTTCCCTCGATATAGTTAGAGAAATAACTCTCAAAGAATGCAAAGTTTCGGAACTCCTTGTCCTCCCATTGCTTATTTTCCACGCTTCGAAACTCATGATTCGCCAAACTCGCAAACGCATTCTGCAGCAGGTCCAGCCGTTCCGCATCGTACGGATCACCCATAGCTCTGGCCAACGTCAATGGCGATTGCAGTATTGACGAACTGTGCGTACTTAGTATCGCGCTGATCAACTGACTCAGTCGCACCATCTCACGATCCATTCCCAATCGTCCCGCTGCTGTACGTGCCTCGTCGCGCAACTTGTTCAGCGCCTCTTCCCCGTTCACGCGCACCATCTTCTCCAGTTTTTCCTCAATCACGCGCTGACTCAGGCACTTCTCCGAACCCTTGCTTTGCTTCGACACTTGCATGTTCTCCAGATAGGCACGAGCCTGATGAGCCATGTATAACCCATCCACAAACGGTATATCCCGCTCATCCACCTTCGGACCTTCTAACAGATGCACCGTTATCCCAGGCAGACTCACTTTTCGCGTGTATTTGTATGTCAAATAGATGTCACCTTGACTCGTTGGCATGCACTCGAAAGCTGTACGATGACTCAGTATCGCACCGGGATATAGCCTTCCGATGATGGGAAATAGGTTGCGTTTGACGATGTCAGCATCCTGAGCCTCGAAGTTTGTCGTGTAAATCTTCGGGGCAATACGCCGAATCTTACCCAGCTCCAATAATTTCGATATCGCAGCCGAAGACTTTTTGTCTTCCCCGGCAAACACCACTTCCCGCAGTATCTGGTAAGCTAAATCTGTAGGATTTTTTTCCATGATCATTCAATATTGCTGCAAAGTTACGGATTTTTTTTGTTTTACGCAAATTCTAAATGGATTTTTTTAGATTTTTGAGGTTTTTTTTTTACTTTGCAATGAGAATTTGCCTTTTTGTCGCATATCTGCAATGTTTGATTCGGCATTTTTTAGCGCTTGTTGCTATACGCATGAAAAATTACCAAAAATCAATTACCAAAAACCGGTAAAAGCAAAAATCCGCTGCAAAACTACAAATATTTTTCCTAACTCTCTAACTCTCTAACTCTCTAACTCCCTCATTCCCTAACTCTTTAATTCGATAGAACATCCCCGACTTTTACCGCATTGGCTGAAATCTTCGGTGCTCTGCCTTGCTCAAACAGCAATACCACATCGCTGCCGCCGAAACGGAATAAGCCGAGCTCGTCGCCCTGGCGGATGGTTGCGCCCGGCTGTACTCGATTGTGCCACACCACCGAACTGACCTGCTGTACTCCTACCGGGATAATAGCCATCTTGCCGAAGTCGGGTGTGTCCATGACGAGCACGCCGCGCGTTTCCAGCATCTGGAAGTCGGTAACGCCGAGTTGGTCGTACCGGTAGCGGTGCTCCGCTTCGTCCCAGATAATCACTCCTCCGCCGGCATGGATGCTTTGAATGGTCCGGCACTCCAGCACCTTGCCGTCGCACGGCGCGTGAAAACGATGGTAGTCAAACACATCCAGCACGATATGCGTCGTGTCGCCATCGGCAAAATCGTCCCGATACGGGCTGTTGCCCAAGAGGTCGAGCCAGTTAGTGATGCTTGCTGTCTTGACGGGTGCAAAAGCTATCTCACCATCGCATGGACTAAGAAAGGTGAAAGGTGAAAGGTGAAAGGTGAAAGATGCAAGACGTCGGGCAAAAAAGTCGTTCCACGAATGCCAGTTGTCCGGTGATTCGTAGCGATTGGATTGCAACTCAAAGCGGGTGTCAGTCAGCGCCAAACGGTAATATGCTTCGTTCCAACTTGCAGGGCTGCTGAGCCATTCGCCCCATGCGGTGTTATAGTCCCTTAGCCATGCCGCAATGCGCGGCTCGTATTGCAGGGAAGGGTAGATATAGCCTTTGTCGCGTAGCGCTTCAAGCGGCTGATCCAAAAGGAAATAGAAGTACCCGATATTCTGGTCGATACGGCGGAAGAACGAAGCACTCTCGCCTATGTCCATGGCTTGCCACGGCATCCGGGTGAGGAATCGCTCTGCGTAAACGCGCCACTGCTCAATTGTCCGCACCGGGTTTGTTTCCCGATGTGGATTAGCAATTGCTGCTTGCCGGAGCGACTGCTCTAACAACGCACGCAAATCATTATTCTCCAATATCTCTAATTCCCTAATCACTAATCTTCTAATCATTTATCAGCCATTCGGCGTATTTCCTCACAAGTCCAGCAAATCGTCGTATCGATTCCTCTTTGTAGTGCGTTGCGCTATAGTTGTAGCATAGTCGCAGCGAGTTCTGACGCTCGTGGATTTCCACGTCCAGCAATGCGTAAGCCATCTTTTTGGGTGGCGTAGGGAGCAGCTCAAACGGCAAAGGAAAAACCTTCAGCAGCTCTTCCGCGTCCGTTATGCGAAGCACGTTTACCGCATAATTCCATCGGCCGGAATAGGGCTTGGAAAGCGTATAAGGATAATCGCTGTGCGCTACGCCTGTCCGCATTCCGTCGCGTGCCATGCGAATCAGTTCATCGCGATTATTGCTGCGGCGGATCTTGAATGGCACGTCCCGATGCAGGCTGCCGAAGATGCGTTGTTCTTCCGGTCGTTCGCGTCCCTCATAAGCCCATGTCAACGCAGCCTCATCCGTGCCGCAATATTCGGCGATAGCCAGTGCTGTGCAGAGGCAGAAAAATCCATCCATGGAGAGATAATGCTCATTGGCAAGCGATTGTATAGCAGGGGAGAGATCGGTATAATCGTCGGTGTGCATTCCCGCTTTCGGCGGCAGGATGGTGAAAAGCCGTGAGCGGTCGATGGTTGGCCGAACGGGAACGGATATGTCGGCGTATTCATCGGTCAGCCAAGTGCGGCTGGCAGTATAATGGGCATCGTGCTTATATGCTTCATATCGTGCCATATAGGTCCAGTAGTCATCAGGCTCTAAGGACAATCCCTGATAGGCGCGAGCAAAATCTTCCGCCAATATATCCAGGCTTTTGCCGTCACCCAGAATGCGGTTGAAGCGTACATCAATCCGTACGTCATTGCCTTGTGCTGAGATGTCGAAATCGTGAAACCGTCCGTGCAAAATATCTTTTTGTGCAGAAGGGAAATGCCAGCCGCGCCAATCTATCTGCATGCTGAAGACGGGATGATTGGCTATGGCGGTACGAAAAGCTTGCTTGATGCGGTCGATATGCGGTGCTTCGCCCGGGCACCGTAGACTGCAGCCGAACATGTACACCTTCGGCATCAGGCGCGACATGTCGTATACGAGTTGCGAGAACGGCAATAGTGGATATGTAATGCGATGGTTCATCTCTTGCGTTTGCGTACAACAATCCACGCTGTGATGCCTAAAACTAAAACAATCAGCATGATGGCGCAAACGGTAGGCGTAAACCATGTCTTGCGCGGTGCTACCTGTGGCGCTACTACGATATCGTCGACATATTCCAGAAGCGGTTCGCCGTTGATGGTGGCTTCCGACCAAACTTCGAGCAAATCTGTCGGAAAAATAACCTTTTGTTTGGGCGTCTTCAGATGGCTGATCTCGTTGCCCGTAGTCAGCCGCAATCCCAATGCGGTCCAGGGATAATCTGCCAGGTGGTCTTCGGCAATCTCCATGGCGGATTGGGTATAGAATTTATCCGGCCATGTATAATGGATTGTATCCGGACGGAGAGCTCGTTCTACATAGCGTAGCAGTGTGTTGGTGCAGCCAAACTTGATAAGATTCATCTGCATGTCCTGTTCGGCTAACATGTGATTGTCCATCTGTTCCCACAGGCGCTGTTCGGCTTCGGGAGGCATGTTGATGCGATATTCGTGTACGGCGCGATGCCAACGGCGGTAGTCTTCGATGTATTCGTCGGTATTAACAGCATACATACCCATCCGAAGCTTGCCGGTTAGGTAGTCCCAGAGTTGTCCTTTGATTTTTTCGCTCTCGTAACTGAAGCAGTAGTCCAGATCAAACGTGGGGCATTGCAGCCTGAGGAAAGCATGTCCCGTGACGCCCAAGTAATCCTGAGTCATATCCGTAGGATCGGCCACCATCAGGCTGACCAGCACGAAGTCCGGGGCGAGACGGTCGATGGTGTCGTTGAAGCCTTGTGCGGCATTGCGCTCAGCTACGGTCAGTTCTTTCTCTTGGGCGTACATGCCCATGCTGACAAGCAGTAGGATGACGCTTATCGCTTTCTGTAACAATCGCATACGCATGTTTGTTGTCGGTATTTCATCAAAAATCGTACAAAGTTACAAAAAAAAATGCACATTTGCAACTTTTCCCAAAGAAAAATAGCAATTTATTGCATTTTTTTAATATCTGCGCATCACACGGGCTCGCACGAATGTGGTGCGCAGATACTAAAAAGTGAGACACAAAGTGTCATTTTTCTACTTATTGGGGACCCCGACGCAAACCAAGCCAAAGGCTGTTTGTGGTGGGGAGAGCGGAGGCAATGGTGCGCCCTATTTCGCCTGGCGAAATCTGCTAAGCACCATTTGCCGAACGCGAGCATAAATGCCCTGCATCGCCTTGTCGTAATTTCGAGGTGGGGCGGTTTTAATAAAAACCGCGTTGGTGTCCTCGAAGTTACAAAAAAAAGCGACCGAAGTTGCTCTTTTTATTCTATCCCCATCTCCTTTCTCATCCCTCGATAGATCTCCGTGTACATCCAGCCGTAGAAGTGCTTGTAGCACTTGCTGTCGGGAGGGAAGGTGGCGCGGTACTCGGCATATTTCTGCTGCCAGATTTGTGCTTGCTCACGGTCTTCCTCGCCGTACTCCTCCGGATGATAGCATACGCGTTCGATGTCGTGCGCCATCCGCTGTGCGGCTTTGATCATCTCGCGGTTGCGAGTGGCACCTTCTGCCCATTCGCCTTCATGAAAATGGTAGGTGTACAGCAGATGGATCTTACTCCCATCCTCCGCTATCCATTTCTCTCCCCAGTAATGCCACTTGCACACCAGCCGTGCACGTTTCCTTTGACCTTCCTTTACGCTGTCCAGTGCTCCCCGCACTATGTCAATTGCATCTACAAATGTTACTTGTGCCATAATCTTTTAATTTTGTTTTCTTTGTTGTTCGTTTATTGTGTCGGCTTCTATCCGACAATGTTTTTTAGGTTTTTTGCTTTTGAGTGTTGCTCGTAGAGTGGTGATAATTGATGATAAAAACTATCCGAAAGTTCGCTTTCGAAAGTTTTTAGCGGCAATTAGCACAAGTAGCACAGCTACTAAACACTCAAAAGGGTTTTATCGGTTTTTGTTATATTTTTTGGTCTCCATTGATTTTTTGATAATTTTGGGCCATTTTGGACGAATAAGAATCCATCAATTATCAATCAATTTACCTTCCATTATCGGTCCGTTTCCACTCCATTATCGAGGGTATCCTAGACTTTACCCACACCCTTATGCCCCTCGCAAGACCCCATTCACGTCGTCTGTTAGGTCGGATGTTATCCGACAAAGTATTTTTTTGCATGTCGCTGTGTCGCTCTTGTCGCTATTTGCTATTTCTCTGGTACTTTGCGTTTTATGCCTCAAAAAAGCCTGTAAAACACAGCGACACAGCGACACAGCGTCATCCTCTTTTTTTATATTCAGCATAATTGATCTTCGTCACCAGACCATTTTCTATCCAACTCAAATTCCATCTTTCTGCGGTTCTTTTGGATATACCTTGCCGTTTAGCCTCTTGAGCCAATGCCTTATGGTTATACTCCCCTCCAAGCCGTTCGTACAACATCTGTTTTTGGCAGTTCGTCTCTACCTGTGGCACCAGCTCCGTCTTCTCGCCCTCTATCATCTTGTACGCCACCGCCGCGTGCAGTATCAGCTTACTGCCTATCATCTCCGCCGCCTCATAATCCTCCTCCTCACAGTATATCACTCCCTTCCCTTCAGGGAGGGGTTGGGGGTAGGCTTTTCTCATCGCCGTCAGAATCATCGCGATGCGCTCTATCTGGATGGCCATGCGCACGACGGCAGAGTGGAAGTTTTCCCCAAGCATGTCGATGAGCGCCTTATATTCGGTGCTCAAGTGTTCTGCCAGGCGCTGCTTCTGCGCCGGCGAGAGTGACCATTCGATGCCCTGTTGGCGGCTGAGGTACGTGCATAGCCCGGCTAACTGCTGTCCCACCTGCCGGCTGATAGCGTCGGCTTGTCCGTCGGCTACGACATAACGACCATCGAACGCCTGTCTATCGCGGATGATGAGCGGCAGCAAGCGCGAGAAATAACCGTTCTCGATGCTCGTAACCAGATGATGGTACTGGCTGAACGTGCCGGTGAGCAATACAGACAACTGCGGGCAAGGAATGACCTGCATGCCTTTGACGCGGTTGTGGCTGACCTGCTCATGTTCGGCAGCCTTGCGTAGGATAGAGTTGTAGGTGGCGGCTTGCGAACGCCAAATCTCGGTGATGACCGATCCTTCGCTCTCGTGCACGTAGCCGTGACCGCCGTTCTCGTACAGGCGCTTGAAGAAAGCGGGGAAAGTGCTGTCACCGGGGATGAGCGTGGGATAGGCATCTTCCACGGGACGGATCATCTCCAGCGCTTGATTGGCGATGCCCTTTCCGCTTGCAGCCGCAGCCAGGATGAAACATTGCAGGTTGGCGTAGTACTTCTTGCCGGTCGGACCATAACGGAAGTAGAGGTTAGGCAGACAGGCGCTGGCGGCTGTGAGTGTAGCCATGAGGAGCATATCGCGCTCGGCGGGCGTGGAGGCTTGCGCGAGCATCCGCTGTAGCGGTTCGGGCAAGGAAGGAAGGTTCAGGTACTCGGCGATATGCAGATCGTCCATGTCTTGGCTGTCCTGTGATGGAACAGCCGGTAGTAAGATTTGTTTTGTCATAGTGTTAATTTGTTAGTTGTTAAATGTTTATACGAGAGAAAACTGTTGGTCAAAAATTTCCCAAAATGATCCCAAAATGTTTTTTAAATAAATCAAAAACGCGGCGTGATGGCTGAAAGCAGCCTGATGCCTATCGTGTATAGAGTCTGTTAGGAGCGAGCTCCATCGCGTGCGGCAAGGCATCGTACAGAAGTCCGCCCTGCGGCCTTAAAGCTCAGCCTGCCTTCGCTTGTTCTATGGCGGAATGACGCTCCCCGCTATTCCGCCTGTTCGAAAGCAGAAGTCAACTGCTTTCTCCATCCACCACAAACAGCCTACGGCTTGGTTTGCGTCGGGGACCCCGATAGGACGACGCCTTATTATAAACGCTTCGCACAAAAAAACGCTTTGCTTCAAAAACATATAATGGGGCAACCGTTGTTATGCCTCTCTATTATATAGTCACACGGTGTTGGCTTTCGGGGGGGCTCGGGAACAATACCCCTCTATAATAATATCACACGGTGACAACCTTCAGCGTCCTTTAGGAAACAAAGCCTTTCTATATATATAGCCATACGGGTATAGCCTTTAAACCAAAAGTAATAATCTGTGATTGAAACACATACCCCTCTATATTATTGGATGTTAAGGGTGACATTCAGGCAGTTGTTTAGATGGGCAAAAGATGGGTTCGTTAAGATTTTTTAACAAAATTGTAAGGTTGAGGTTGCATTTCGATAATCAAAATTGAAAATCAGATTAATAGAGTTGGAAATTGTGGCTGTTTTCGTGCGTGGCTAGCCTCAAAAACTGACGAAATTATGTCCAAAATGCCCCAAAATGATCCAAAATCAGCAAAAAAGTTACTTTTTTGAGTTTTTGTAAAAAAAATAGCAGATTTTTTGTGAGGTTTTGGAATACGGGTATCCAAAATATAGGGTATTTTACATGTCGCTTTATAACCATTTTGGTCACCCTCATCGCAGTCTCTTTTCTCGCTATTTTTTCAGTCGTAGCCTGCTTGCTGTAGTTTGCATGTGCGTATGCGCGTTGCTACATAATAGTGGCAAAAGTGAAAAAAACGGACATTTGTTCGTAAAAAAGTTGCATTTTTTGATTTTTTTTCGTAACTTTGCGTCGCAAAATTATGTGCGCCTGTGTGTGCATGATGTTTGGGATGTACAAGAATTGCTCGAAATAGATTATGATATTGGGCATTTTTTGACAGAGAAAAAATGGCAATACACGATTTGATAAAGACGTTTGACAGCACGAAGATCCGCGTGGTGTGGGATGATGAGAAGGAGAAATACTTCTTCTCGGTAGTGGATGTGGTTAGAGTATTAACTGAGAGCATTGACGGCCGCAAGTATTGGAACAAGCTTAAACAGCGGCTTGCGGAAGAAGGAAATGAGTCGGTGACAAATTGTCACCAACTGAAATTATTGGCAGCTGATGGGAAGCGATATAATACCGATGTGGCTGATTTAGAGGGGATATTTCGAATCATCCAATCCATCCCGTCGAAGAAGGCTGAGCCAATCAAACGCTGGTTGGCGCAGGTGGGAAGTGAGCGGTTCTATCAATTGCAAGACCCGGAGCGGAGTATAGAACAAGCCGTAAAGGATTATCGCCGCATGGGCTATTCGGAGAACTGGATCAATCAGCGAATCAAGACGATTGAGATCCGCAAAGGGCTGACGGATGAGTGGAAACGTAGCGGGGTGGAGAACGAAACAGATTATGCGGCATTGACCGATCTGATGAGTAAGGTGTGGAGCGGAATGACCACGCGTGAGTACAAAGAGCATAAGGGGTTGACAAGTCAGAATCTGCGCGATAACATGACGAATATGGAGCTGCTGCTCAATGCGCTTGCCGAACAAACCGCTACCGACCTGAGCAAGGAGCGCGATCCGAAAGGAATAGTAGAGGCTGCGCATGTGGCGAAAGATGGCGCGGAAGTGGCGCGCAATGCCAGAGCAGATATTGAGTATCGACTGGGGCATACGGTAATCAGTGACAAGAAGGCTATTGATTATATCATGCCAAAAGACGAACTGCCGTTTGAGAAAGAGAAATAAGCATAGCAGATAAAATCATCGAATCAATATTTGATAATTAGTTATTGGAGCATTTTGGCTCCTCAGAAAAACGAAAGTGAATAGACATGAACGAAACTGCAAAATATGAAACCAAGAATCAGCCTGTGAGTTTGACGCAGGATTTTGCATCGGTGTTGCAAATCATCGAGCAAAATAGAGCGCAAGCTGTTCAGGTGATTAATCATGCGTCGGTATTGACGGCATGGCAGGTGGGTGCGTTCGTGTCTGACCGAATAAAGAATGCCGCCTGGGGCTCTAAGGTAGTGCAACAATTAGCTGAATATATCCATACGCAAAATCCGACCTTGAAGGGGTGGAGTAAAGTGACCATTTATAGGATGGTTAAGTTTTTCGAAACTTATTCATCTATGCAATTTGTCGAGCGTGCGAGTAACCTTAAATTACTCCCTAAAACTGAGTCGGGTGAAATAGTGTCACCAGTGGTGAGACAAATTGTATCAATGCCATTGACACAAATTGGACACAATGCAATTGTGTCAACGCCATTGACACAAATTTCGCAGTTCTTATTGAGGACAACATGGAGTAATCATCAGGCCATTCTGCATAAATGCGAGACAGTTGACCAGCAGATATTTTATATTCTCTATGCAGAGCACGAACATCTTAAATATGAAGAGCTTGAGCGTGCCATCAAATCAGATGCGTACTCGCGTGTGTTGAGCGATAAGAAATTGCAATCAGCCATGCTAAAAGAGACCTATCCGCAGGCAGAGGTGTTACTGAAGGATAAAGCAATCTTGGAGTTCTTGGGTTTGCCGCAACGGTACAAGGAAACGAAGTTACGCAAAGAGATTGTGTCGCACATGAAGGAATTTATCCTTGAGATGGGAAAGGATTTTCTTTTCGTAGATCAAGAGCATACACTTGAGGTCGGCGGTCAGAATTTCCGTTGTGATTTGCTGTTCTATCACCGTGCATTGCAGTGCCTTGTGGCTATCGAACTAAAGACTACGGCATTTGATCCGCGTGACTTAGGACAACTGGAGTTTTATTTGGAGGCGCTTGATCAAACGGAAAAGCGTAGCAACGAGAATCCGAGTATTGGTATATTGATGTGCAAAGATGCCAATCCGGAAGTAGTGCGCTATGCATTAAATCGCAGCATAAGCCCGACGATGGTTTCGAAGTATGAGGAGCAGTTGAAAGTGGGCAGTGTATTGCAGCGAAGCCTTGAGGAATTTGTGGGATTTATAGGAGAAAAATAATGTGGAAAATGAAATGTTCGCGAATATCCAATTCCGTCCGCTGTGCGGTCGCAATTAAACCGTAGTCAATATCGATGATTCAATTCTAAATACGCAATCCGCGATTGCGTAATTGCATTACCAAAAGATCTCCGCTCTTCACTACCATCGATAGAGGATATAGAGCGAGATTTGCGAGAGGAATGATCATAATCAGTTATATATAAGAAACAATATAAACACCAAATATTCACCAATATACAAAGATATGACAAACGAAGTAAATCGTGCCCTTGTGGGAATGAAAACAAATACAACAATGCAAAATAGTAACAAGATGCAAAATAGTAACAACATGAATGCGAAGAACCTTTCGGGCCGGAAAGGTTTAGGAGGTATGTATGCAATGCGCTATGTTTCGATGATAGCAGTGCTGTTGATGCTGGGCATGGGCAATGCGTGGGCAAGTAGTGATAAGACGTACTACTCCAAGATGAATGTGACTATTACTTCGGGGCAGACCGGTTATGGAACCGTGTATGTTACCTCGTCTGGCAAAACGTCAGATACGAAAAACTCGTCTGCTTCATCTGCACCGACGCATACCTATAACATCTATGCGACGGCAAATGCGGGATATAAGTTTACCTCTTGGTCGGGTAGCGATATTACTTTCGGAAGTACAACGACAGCCAATACGACGGGCGCGTTCTCTGCTTCGTCAACAAACTCGGGCAGTCCGACGGAAAAAACCGCAACGGCTTCTTTTGAGGTGATCAAAGTAACAGCGGCTCCGGCGGATGTGACTATCAATGCGACGGATCCTTCGGCTACCTATCCGGATGCAGCAGGTGTGGTTGTTGGTTTCACGACATCCTCGTCTAACGCGAACAGTGACTTTACAACGGGCGGTAGCGGAGACAGCAGATGGACTATTTCTGCATGGCCGACGCATGCCAGTGCGACAAGTACGACATTTAACTACAAATTCGTTGGTAATGGTTCGTACGGCACCAATAACCGTACGTTCACGAAGACGGTTACTCTCAAAGGATTGAATGATGCAACGGTTAAGACCTGTACGCTGACAGCGAAATATCCGAATCCGAAGGTTGTTGAGTGCAATGAAGGGTCAACTGATTTGACGATTTATCCGACCTTCAAATCCACGGATGAGACGCAAGAGGCTGTTGAGAAGACGGCTGTGTTTGATGTGGTATATGCGGATAACGCCAATAACTTCACCGCTGCTTTCAGCGGAGCGACCGGTGGCGGTACGTGGACGGTAACTGGTATCTCTATGGATCAGGCCAACCAGAAAGCAACGGTAACCTATACCTTCAACGGAAATAAAGCGGTTGGTACCCATACTGCTGTTTTGACGTTGACAGCCAATAACTGCAAAGGTTGGGATGATACCAGCGCAGCAGGTGGCGCATCGGCAACTGTTACTCTGACGGCAGAGAACACGCAAGAGGCTACGGACGATGCAAAAGTTATTGCTTCGGATGGTGAGACGCTGATCTATCAAGGTGACTGGGTGACGGCTTTAGGCAAAGCCAATACCGCAGCCAATGCAGGATGTACATTGCAACTACTGCGTAATGTACACTTGAATGATCTGGGGCAAACTGGCACACAGGCTACCACTAATACCTTTACGTTGGACTTGAATGGAAAGATTCTTAGTGGTGAGATCAACGGTTCTGTTCTTAATCCCAAAACTTCCGGAAAGACCTTAACCATCAAGGACTCCAAGACCGGTGGTAAGATTCAGAATATTTCGAATTACAACGGCGTTCTTTATGCTATTAACCTATCGGCAGGAACTCTTAATGTGGAGAGCGGTTATATCTACGTAGAGAACCAATCTCAATACGCCTATGGCACCTCCACTTATACGGATGGAACGCCCAATATTTCCAGTATGCAGGCTCGCGGTATTCACATGGCAGCTACTTCGAAAGTCAATATCAGCGGAGGTAAAATTCATGCGGTATGTTCTCGTAATGCCTTTGGTATCCGTGAGGAAAGCAGCAAGGCCAATAACACTACGCTGAATATTACCGGTGGCGAGGTTATCGGTGAAGCTCCTGCGTATGCATACGGTATCTATGCCAGTGGTAAGGTTAATATTAGTGGAGGTTCGGTAACGGCTTTGTTGAACGACAAGACGGTTGATGGTAATACCACCTATACTGCTAATGCATGGAATGACTATACTTTGCACCGCTACGGCTATGGTATTCAGATGTTTGCATCTTCCAACGCGACGGCAGCAAACTGCTATTTCGGTACGCTGACGATCACAGGCGGTACTATCAACGCCATCAATGTGAACGCAACGACGAACTCAAGTGGGACCTTGCAATCCGAGCATACGTATGGTATCTATATGAATATTTCTGCCACTGGTGCAGGTGCAGGCAAGACGGCTCCGGATGGTACGAAGGTAATGAAAGCGTGTGCTATTGGCTCGATGGAGAATGCTACGGTTAACGTAACGCATGCCGGAAGCCTTGGTTATGGTGTCATGGCAGTGGGTTCGTACAACTCCTTTGACAATAAAACAACGCCATTCACCATTAAGAATTCTACCATTAATGTAACTACCAATAAGGAGGCGTACGGCGTATATGCATCTGCATATGTAAACTGGAGTTCGACATTAACAAACCTTACCGGTAATGGCGGCTGTACACGTGGTGAGTTTGAGCTGACCAACGTAACGATTAATGCCACGGCAGAAGTAGCTTCTGGAGCGTATTGTGCATGGGCAAGTTGTACTTCGGGTACAGTAGCTAATGCCAAGGCAACAACGGGGAGCACATCGGAGGGTAACGCGACATATTATGGAGAGTATGCTGTAGCTGGTAAGATAACCGTCAATAGTGGTACCTATACGGCATACGCAAAGACCTCGTCTGCGTACGGAATCGGTTCGTCTGACCGTGCTAAATGTGTGCGAAACGTGAATGGCGTATTCTCCGGACGTGACGCTGCGGCTAATCCGCAAGGATCGCTTAGCGACTACGCTTTGACTTCTGATGCTGAGGCATATCCGGAACTTTATATCCACGGTGGTAACTTCTCAGCTACAACCGGTACATCTACGGCTGTTGCCGTTAAGTCCGGTGGTACAACCCTTATTGACGGTGGTACATTCAATGCGTTTGCAGGTACTTCAGATGCGTATGGCTTGAAAATCAATAGTGGTGTTACAACTGCCAACGGTGTTACCTTCCCCGCCAGTGCAACGACAAAAGCGTATGGTGTCTATATCACAGGAACCGTTTCGGATTGGAGTCTTTTCGCCTATGCCGGAGAAGCAATTTTGAATAACTGTAATGTCACGGCAACTACCCGTACGACAACAGAAGCACGTGCCGTCTATATTGATGGAGCAACCAAGACCTATACGCAGGCTTCGTTCGATGCAATGAAGTCCGCGAATAATAGTAACTATAAGAGTTATGGCGACTACGCGCAGGTAGGCGAACGTTCTATCATGGGTAGAGCTACTATCAATGGTGGTACGTATTCCGCTACAGCAGAGACGACCACTGCGTATGGTGCCGTCTTGGCAGCAACCAAGGTTTCTACTAATGCTATAGCTGTGGCTTCCGGTAACTTGGAGATTCATGATGCCAAGTTTATCGTTAAGACCAATGGAACGACTACTGCAATCGGTGTTTATGCCGGTGGTCCAACAATTATTGACGGATGTGATATTACGGTACAACCTAAGACTGGTACGGCTAAAGGTGTTCATGCATACGATAAGAAAACGACCATTACTAATACAAAGTTTGATGTAAAGGCTACCACGGAGGCGCGTCTCTTCTATGCAGAGGCAGCTATCGGTTCTACTACCGGTTGGGATTATCACGGTGAGTTTGAATTAGGTGAAGGCAATGAGTGTGTTGCAACTGCTACAGGAGGTAATACAGCGCATATCCTGACGTTACTTGCTACGAAGAGAAATATAGCAAGTGGTACATTTGCAGGAGACTACGCGAACGCAACGTCTGCGTTGGTAACAGGTGGCTCGTATAAGGCTACTGCTACAGGAACGACATGTTATGCAGTCAATCTCTCGGCAGAACAAGTTCAGGGTGCAGTAAAAGCCGCTCCGAATTGTACGATAGAAGGCGGTAAGTTCTGGGCTTTAGCAAGTGGAGGTACGACGGGTATATGTTCCACCAATGGTGTAGCAGGAAATATCCTGTTTAAGGGTGGAGTTTATAATGTAAACACCACGCTTTCGAAGCATATTCCCGAAGGTCTCGAAGAAGTTCCGCTTGCAAGTGACAGAACAGAATACGGTGAAGGCTATCGTTATGAGGTGGACGAAGCCGGTATGCACGGTATCGATGTATGCCAGATTGGTTCGACCAAATATAAATCGCTGGAAGAGGCATTGCAAGTAGTTACTTCCGGTCAGGTGATCTACATGATTGCTAACTACACGATGGCAAGCCCTGGTGACTATGTACTTCCGGCGAATACCACCTTACTGATCCCTTATAAAACAGGTTCCGGTAAGGGTGCAACTACTGCTATTGGTAATTCGGCAGAAACAACTACTTCTGCAACAACTCCTGTACTATTCCGCAAACTGACTTTTGGAAATGGAGTCAATTTGGTTTGTTACGGAACAATCGAAACGAGTGCTCAACAAAAAGCAAACGGTCAGTATGGCGCTAATGTGGGCATGCCATCCGGTGCGTACGGACAGATCCAGATGGACGAAGGTTCGCATATCAGTATGGAGAGCGGTTCTCGTCTGAACTGTTGGGGATATATTACCGGTAAGGGTACAATTAATGTAAAAAACAATGCAACCGTTTTGGAAGGTTTTCAGTTAGGCGACTGGTGCGGTGGTACCAATGCTACTACTTTGACCGGTAGATCCAATAAGGGCAAAGCTTTCCCGATTACCCATTATTTCTACCAAAGCATCGAATGTCCGATTACCTATCGTCCCGGTGCAAAAGCATTAGGTTCTACCCACGTTAATATGTCCTTCGTGGGAACGGTTGGTCAGGATGCTGTACCATTGGTTGGTACTTCCGATGCGATGTTCATCATGGATAATGTGAATGCCAGCGAGGATACATGGGTAATGAAAGACTACGATGAAACCACCGACTACTGCTATTGGACCATCAATAGTGGTGCATCGATTGGAAATCTTATCGTTAAAATCCCGAATGCTATTGATGTGAACTCCGCAGACTATATATTGCCAATCTGCTCGAATATGGCAGTAGTTCTGAATTATGGCGAAGGTTCCATCGGACAGCATGCTGTCTTCACGCCGGGATCAAAACTGATTATTAACAAGGAAGGTACGCTTGTCCTGAGTGGTGTGAACGTAAGTATGCTGGATCTTACGGAATATACCGGAGCTACTATCTATCGTGCTTCGTATTCTCCGACTTGGGGTACGACCAATCCTCGCAGCACCAGCGTTAAAGATGCAGAACTGTTCGTGCATGGTAAAGTGGATTTGAGACAAAACGGTGGTCTCTATACTTCTGCAAGTGGAGCCAATATCCATTCTACGAATGCGGATGCCGGTCAAGTATTATATACCTCGGCCGCGCAAGGCGACAAGACAACGTACTATTTAAAAAATGCTGCAACATCCGCAACGGCTGTTACGGTTAATGCTGCAAAATTGCTCAATGAAGATAATACCTATTCGTCAACGGCAAGTACTTCTGCAGGCGATGTGTGGGTTTACGTGAATGGTAAGTGGACCAAAAAGACGAAAGAAGGTTGCTTTAGTGTAGAGACGACCGATAAAAAGCACTATTTCATCCAGCCGTCTGATATTGTAGAAGTGAACTATCCGGCACAAAGCAACCATACCTATACTTCTGTAACAGGAAATCGTGTGTTTGTTTGGGATGCAGATTGCTATTGGTGGGAAGTAGAAACAAATCCGACACCGGAAGGTTACTATAAAGCTACCACTCCTGACCACAATGGCAAGTATAATTACTATTACTACGACAGCTCTGCTGCTTGTTGGAAAATCAAGACAATAACCGTTACTTGGAATATCAATGGCACGAATACCAATTATTCCGTAGGTTATGGTACGAAGCCGGAGTGGTTGGGTGCTACACCTACCAAGGCTTCCTCTTCCTCCAATTATGTATGGAGATGGGATGGTTGGACCAAAGGCAGCGATGCAACCGTTATTGCGAATAACGACCTGCCGATTGTAACGGAGAACACCACCTTTACGGCGCACTTCTATGAGAAGTACTACGAGTACAATATTATCTTCAAAAACTCGGATGGTACTATTTTGGAATCGAAGAACTGGATCGCAGGTACTACTCCTTCATACGACGGTACGCCAACCAAGAACCCGACAGCCGCAGAGACCTATGAGTTCAACGGTACATGGAATCCTTCTATTGTTCCGGTAAGTGGTTCGGCTACCTATGTGGCGCAGTATGATGCTACTCCGCGTGCATACACAATCACGTTCCTGAATTATGATATGTCGGAATTGGGAACAGCGGAAGTGAACTATAACGGTACTCCGACGAACGATACGTATCTGGCAGCGGTTGCTCCGAAGACGGAAGATCCGTACAAACCGGATAATAGTGCGTTCTCGTTCGAGTTTGCAGGCTGGAGACTCCAAGGCGCAAGCAGCAACGGCTTTGCACAAGTGAAGGGCGACCAGACCTATATCGCGCAGTTTGCAGAGACTACCAAGAAATATCGTATAGAGTTCGTGGATGAGGATGGGGAGACCTTGCTCCACTGGACGCAATTGGAATACGGTGAGACTCCTTCTTATACTTGGGATAATCCTGCAAACAAACAGGACGTGGAGTGGAACTATACTTTCTCCGGCTGGACTCCAGAGTTCACTGAAGTGGAAGGTAGGCAGACCTATACAGCGGTTTATAACAAGACCAAACGCGAATACACCATTACTTGGCTCAACGACGATAACTCACAAATCGACCAGACGCAAGTAGAGTATGGTGCGGTGCCTACACATGCAGATGCCACGAAGACAGCTACAGCAGAGTGGACGTACACGTTTACCGGTTGGGACAATACACCGGTTGCCGTAACAGGGGATGCTACGTATAAAGCTACATTCAGCAGCAGCAAGAATTCTTACACTATCACATGGAAGAATTATGATGGAACTACTTTGGATACCGATGAGGTAGAGTATGGTCAGACTCCTGTTTATGGTGGTGAGACACCAACGAAGGCAGAAACGGAGGATTATACGTATACTTTTGCCGGTTGGGATAGTGAGATTGAGATGGTGACGGGCGCTGCAACCTATACTGCACAGTTTGATGAAGTATCCAAAGAAATAGGATTCGATGCCGATATAGTTGACGTTAATAATTCCGAGAAGAAATTGACGCTTAACGTGACCGGCTGGGCATCTTCCGGATGGGGAGCAACCGGATACAATATCAACGGTACATCGTACTTGAAGACCGCACGAGAGAGCGATCGTACCTTGATTATACCATACACGGGGAATGCCGGAGATAATTTTGTAATCAAGGTGAAGAATGCAAGCGGCACAGTGGTCAGCAGGCGAACCTATATTATTCCGAAAGAGGTAGGTGCTGCTACGAACATCAGTAGCCTTTCTGCAAAGGAAAAACAAGTGATTCATGTAAAAGAAGGTACTACGCTTACTGTAGATGCCAACGCAACGGTTAAGCGTATTTATGTGAATCCGAACGCCAAGCTGGTAGTAAGTTCGGGCAAGACCTTGACAGCTGATTCCATAATCCTGCGTACTACTCCATGGACATCTGCCGAATTGGAGAATAACGGAACGTTATCTGCTACCAATGTATACTATTCGCGTATCATTAAAGACAAATCGAAGTATTATCAGTTTGGTCTGCCGCTATCATGCGCATTGAACGATGTTCGCTTGTCAGACGGCTCAACTATCAAATATGGCAAAAATGGCGGATGGTTGCTACGGTCGTATAGCGAGGAGAGCCGTACACAGAACGGTACCACTGTGGATAACTGGGTAACGTTAGAATCAGATAGTATACAAGGCCGTGTAGGTTACGAGATGTTCTCGGCATACAATTACTATCGCGAATTCTACTTCCCCGTAGATCTGAGTAAATTGACGCAGAATGTAAAAGTGTCTTACACTGATATAAATAAAAATGCCAACAAGGCGCATTGGGGATGGAACATAGTAACTTCGCCGTTGACGAGTGCATATCAAAACGAACTCAGTCCGACAGGCTTGAAGATAAGTGAATTGCAAGATGACGGTTCGTACATACAGATTATCCCGGATGAGATCAAACCTGCCATACCGTTCGCATATCAAGCTACTGCCGCAGGAACGCTGAATTTTGAAGGCGATCAACTATCTTTTGTTACACCTCAAGGAGCACCGAGCCGTCATGCCTCAGAAAATGAGAGCGAACACATACAATGGATTCGCTTGAAAGTGTTTGACGCTACGGGACGAGGCGACGAGACAAGCGTCTTTACCCATCCGACGCAATATGATGCAACCTACCAAGCCGGTACGGACGAAGCCAAACAATCGTTGACAGCTTCGCGCGCGATACTTTATACTACGCACGTGTATGGCAACATGGCTTTTGCCGGTGTGCCGGACGCTCAGTTTGAACAAGGTGTATCGGTTACGGTATACAATCCTACGGAACAGGAGCTGACCTTCTCGCTGCGTAAGAACAGATGGCTGGATCGTATGGCGTATGTCTGGCTTACGGATTCGGTGACAGGTGCTACGATTGATTTGCTTGATTCGGATTATTCCATTACGCTGCCGGCAGGCACTACGAGCGGACGATTCAGCTTGAGCGGACGATTCTTCTCGGCGCAGGTAGTAACGGATATAAACGATCAGGCCAACAGCGGCTTCGAGGTACATGGCATAGGTGATGATATGATCATCCGTGGCGTGGATGCCGGAACGGAGGTGCTCGTATTTGATGCGATAGGCAGGATGCTGTATTACGGCAAAGCCGATGGTACGGACATACAGATTGATGCACCGAGTGCAGGCGTATATCTGCTGCATGTAGGAAGCAAAACAACGAAAGTGGTAATTAACAAATAAGGCACATAACATAGACAAGAAAAGTTATTAAGAGATTTGTAGAGATGAAAACAGAGATGAAAAATCCTCGTAACAGGGTAGCGATAGGGGTGGTATGTGCCATGATAGGTATATGGGTGTTTGTGATTATCACTTCTTATCGCGATGCGAAACAAGAAACATACGGTCCGTCGGCTCAATTAAATCCGATTGGCAATGCACCCAAACGATCCGTATCTTGGACATCCGGCAATACTGCTTCGTATGGCAGCAATGCTCCGATGGTAAGCGGCAATGCGGTGCGCAGATATGCCTATCAGGGGCATAGTAGCATGCCTGCTACGAGCGGGATGAATGGTTCATCCTCCATGGGGGGATATAGAATACACACGACCTCTTCGGCTACCTACCATAGTTATGGTTCAAATGGCGGAAGCGGAGGCGGTGCGTATACATCATCCAATAGGAAAGCGTCGTCATCGCCGAGCGCAAGTTATGGAGGTGTATCGGTAAGTATGCCGACGATAGCGATGAACTCCTCACGGTTGACAAATCAGTCGTCGTCCGTTACCCCGGTTCGGGCTGCTGCTCCTGGACGAAGAAGGATTAAACCAAATGGAGACGGTGAATGGAATGGAGAACATAATGAAGATGACGATACATGGTGGAACGCGGATGATGAAGAGTGGGTAGATGAGCCACTGGCAGGTATGATATGGATAAAAGATGATGGCTCGTACCGTTATGATGGTAGTGGTTGGGTACTTGTCGAGGGGCAGGCCAATCCCGATTCACCGATAGGCGACATGCCGTGGCTGCTGTTGCTGCTGATGGCAGGCGGTTATGTCATTTGCCGAAAGCGTGATTCAATACAATTGGTTTTTCGCCGGAAAGTGGCATGACGAAAATAGGAAGAGATATGAATAGATTGAATATTATGAGAAATATGAAAAGAATACAAATGCTATTGTTAGGCGTGCTATTGGGCATGCCGATGCTGTTGAGAGCACAAGAAGAGAATCCCATTGTGCTTGAGCTGTATTGCTATGGGCAGGTTACCGCCAATGTGGCAGACGGACATAGCGGACGCGGCAAAGTATGCGCGTCTACTTCTTCGGAGGCGCCCGCGGCTGCATCTGCTGATTGGAAATCTTCTGATATGGTGCAAAGTTATCAGTATCTGCCTATCAGGCAGAACGACGTAGCTCCCATCATGAGTGCTCTGGCCGGTATGGGCATTGAGATGAACTTAGGTCCTACAACGTACTCCGTTGCTGCGACGATGGCAGCCAGTCCTCTGTATGTGCATGCAGGTACTGCGAAAGACGGCTACTACTTTGAGGGATGGAAAGACAAGAAAGGCGTCCTTGTATCGAGTGATCCCGATTATCCGGAGCCCACATTTGCCGTGAAAGAAGGTTGGAACGTTCGTGAAGCACCTTACGCAGCAGGCGAGGAAGTGTACGCCGAGATGGGGCCGTTGTATGCCTCTTTCCCACATCTGGAGATAGGTGAGGTATCGGGCGATTTGGCGATTCATCCTACAAGTGCTACAGCAACGACCAGTCACACGATTTCCATTTCTGTGCCTCACGCTGACGCAAAGAGTGACTTTGCGTTGGTTGACATAGAGAGCCTGACCGGATATGGCGCTTTTGAGCTGACAAGTTGGGGCTGCTATGACGGGACGGTAACGGTTCATTACAATTTCTATTTGTCGGACGCCGATGGAAGTCGTCCCGGAGTAAGCACTGCCCAACTGAAGATACGGACTAAGGGTGGCGAGTCGGAAAAGATAGTAAAGCTTCGTGCCAATTATGCCAATATTGCCAGTGGTAATGCTCCGGTAGTAGTATGTGCGCCTAACGCATCGGTAAATGCTACCGCTACATTTGCAACGCAGTATGCAGAATATAAGCCGTTGGATTTCCCGGCATCTCCTACGTTTGCAGATAGCAAGTGGAGCGTTTCGAGTTACTCGTACGCCAATAACGAGGTGCGGGTGAACTATACATTCGATGCTTCGGGGCTGGCTGAAAATTCGTATGAAACGGATTTGACGCTTACCACCTCTGCCGGCGTGTCGAAGACTATACCTGTAACCGCGATTGTGGAGAATGCTGCAACGGCTGATGCCGTGGTGCTGGATGCGGAGGGAAATCCTTTGTCAGGCGAACAGAACCTGGCGGCTGCAATTAACTCAGCCAATGGCAATGCCGGGGCTGCTACTATCCGTTTGCGTCGGGATGTGACCATCACATCGGCTCTTCCGGCTATTACCCGTTCGCTTACGTTCGACCTGTGCGGCAGGACGATTACAAACACTGCCGCATCACGGACTCCGGCGCTGATTATAGGTGATGGCTCGAACGCTCCTACTGTCACGCTGACCGACAGCCGTGTTGACGGAGAAATAAAGCATGAGGCATCCGTTGACGGAGAACTGGTAACGGTAGACGTAGTCAACGGCAAACTGATTGCTGCCGCTGGAAAAATTACCGCCAAGAATACCTCGTCGGATGCATCCGCATCGGCGATAGCGGTGAATATTCAGACAGGAGCACAAGGCGAGCTGCGCGATAACGGCATCGTTCAAGCAACAGCTACAACCAACAATGCCACGGGTATAAAGGCTGCAGGCACGTTGGTAACCAATGGCGGTGAAATAACCGCCACGGCGGCAAGCAAGGCAATAGCCGTGGATGTGACAGGTACATGTACTGTCAATGGCGGAACTTTCGCAGCCACTGCAACCGGCTCGGAGGCAACGGGTATGAAAGCCGGAGCATCGGCAGCTCTTACGGTGAAAGGTGGAACAATCAGCGCCAATGCGGCATCGAATGCAGTTGCCGTATATAGCAGCGGCGCTACAGCGGTAGAAAAGGGTGAGTTGGCTGCAGTAGCCTCATCGTCAACAGCATACGCCTTCTGCCAAAACGGCGCTGGAAAGACATCTACTATATCCGGAGGAAAGTTCAAAGCTACTGTCGGTATCAGTACGGCTGCTAATGTATATCAGCAAGCCGGCACGTTGCGTATCTTCGGCGGCGTATATGCAAGCAATACTAATCTGACTACGCTGGCTACGGCGCCTGTGCGCAACCTCAATCCAGAGAGTGCGGATTATCAGAGCGGTTACCGCTATACGGTAGGCGACAACCCCAATGCTGTGGTGGCAAGGATAGGCGACATGTACTTCCCGTCGCTGGTAAGCGCATTGTCGTACGTGAACAATAATCCGAATCTGGAAAGTACCATCATCCTCATGGAGGATGAGCAACTCGCTGCCGGCAAATATACGCTGCCAGCCAAGGCTACACTGCTTATACCTTATGATGACGAGCAAACGACTATTGACGTGCATCCCGGACGCGAGACTTCGTACGAGACTCCTTATTGCTTCCGTACGCTGACCCTGGCAGCCGGCGCAAGGCTGGATATCTACGGCAAACTGCAGGTAGGAAGCCGTCAGTGTGCGCAAGGCCAACTGGGTGGCAACAACGGTGCTCCGACAGGTGCATACGGCAAGATTGCCATGGCCGAAGGCAGCACGATGACCGTGGAAGGTGACGGTCACTTGTATGCGTGGGGATTCATTGTCGGACAAGGTACAATAGATGTCAAACGCGGAGGTACCGTACATGAGATGATGCAGATACGGGACTGGCGTGGCGGAACGGCTACGTTCAGCTTCAACGACAATATGTACAAGGTGTTCCCGCTCAACCAGTATTACATACAGAACGTGGAAGTGCCTGCAACGTTCCGTCCGGGAGCAAAAGAACTGATAGACGGTCTGGTGAATGCAATGGGCATGACGTTCCCCTTCACCGACGTGCTGCTGATTGGCGGCAACGGGCAGAAATGTATGTTCTCGATGGATCTGGCTGATATCAGCGAAGATACATGGGTAAGGAAGTGGTACGATGCCGCGAACGACAAGCAGGTATATGACATCAACAACTCGGCACAGGTTAGTTCGCTGGTGCTGACGCTGAATGTGATAATCATGTCCGTATCGTTCAATTCAGCCTTGTACGTATTGCCGCTGACCAACAACATGAAGATACACTTGCTGACGGGCGAGTTGGCCATCACACAGGATGTACTGCTCACGCCGGGCGCAGAGATAGAGGTAGACAAAGAGGCTACAGCATACATTGTGGAAGGCAAGAACCTGTTCGTAATGGATGCCGAGGATTGGATGGAATTCAAAAGCGGCGTGAATGTATATCCCATATCGTACTCTCCGAGTTGGGCAGGTGGCGTATGCCCGCGTACTACGGCTACGCTGAGTGATGCCAAGATCAACGTGCACGGAACGTTCCGCGTGGATGGTGCGATGTATACAACGGAGCATGGAGCCAATATCTTCTCGTCGAACGATGATGCGGGCACGTTGCTGATAAACAATGCTGCACCTTCGGCGGACTATGACAATCTGTATCTTGCCAATAATACGTTGAGCGACAATGAGAATGCGCCTAACTACCAGAAGCGGGTGGCTTATCCCGCACAACTACGCAACGGTGATGCTACGTTTGCCGAGACGCGCGGCGCAGAGGCAGGTAGGACGTACGCGTACTATAATGGCCATTGGCGGAACTGGGAGACCGTTGACTGCCTTGCCAAGGAGACGAAGAACGATGGTACGGAGGTCTACTACGCTAAGCCGGCAGATTATGTGCCGCTGGCATCCAGCGAGCCGAATGCTGCCGATCATCTGTATCATTTGGCAGCTACCGATCCTGATAACGGTCAGGCACTCACGCCGCGTCTGTTCATATTGATGGACGACTGCCAGTGGTGGGAAGTGACTAAAGTGCCGAACCAGGATGAGCTGTACTATTGCGCGAAGAATAATGTATATTACTTCTACGACGATGCAGCCGAGGTGCCGCAGTGGAAAGAGAAACTGCTGACTGTTCGCTGGCTGGATAGCGACGGAACAACCCTGCTGCACGAATATACGAACGTGCACTATGGCGATAAGGCACAGTACTTCCACGATGATCCTGTCAAGGCTCCGGATGGCTACAAGACATACGACTTCATAGGCTGGCTGCCCGAGCCGGCTGAGCACCTAACGAGCGATGCATCGTACGTGGCTCAGTACCAGGAGAATATCAAGGAGTGCACCATCACGTTCCGCGATGCTAACGGCGACCTGATTGAGCAGAACCAGGTGCAGATAGGTCAGGTACCGGTATGCACGGGTGCTCCGGCAGGTATAGGCGAGTTGTACGACTGGTATCCGCCCATCCACGCCGTAACGGCAGATGAGGAGTATCAGCTTGTGGCACGCGAGATCAAGCAGTACTACGAACTGACCTTCCTTGATTGGGATAACACGATGCTGCTAAATGTTTCGGATGTACCGGCAGGCAAAACCATCTCGGTGGCTGCGGATGCAGGTGGCGATTATTACCTGACCATCGAGGATGAGGCTACACCCATTCAGTTTGATGCCAATCCCAACAAGCCCGGCAATAACGGACGGCAGTATACGCTCACAGACTGGTCGCCTAACTTGGCAGCCGTGGACGGCGATGCTATCTATACTGCAGTATACCAAGAAAGCTTGCAGAAGTTTGCCATCACGCTTAATGCTATAGGTGGCGGCAGCCTGACTGCCAATATCTCGGGCACAGGTGCCGGCGGCAACGAATATGAGTATGGTACGATACTTACTCTCACTGCTACGCCGAACACGGGATACTACCTGCAGAAATGGGAGGACAACCTGGTGGCACCGTCGCGTACGATCACCGTAACAGGCGCGGCTACGTACACCACTACGTTCTCGAACATCTATGACGTTGTGCTGCGCACGAATGGCGGTTCGATACTTGACAACGGCCGCTCGACGTACACCTACGACGCGGTGAACGATACTCCGCTGCCGGGCGCAAGCGACCTGCGTCATGACACGGATGAGACTCTCACGGCTCTGGGCTGGTATGCCAAGGCAGACTTCTCCGACCAGGCAACATGGGCTATCCCTGCCGGTACGGCGAAGAACCTGGTATACTACCTCAAGTGGAGCGATCCGCAGCAACAAGAACCCGAAGGCGAGACGTTTGAGGATCAGGTAGGACGTACCGACCCGAGTGGCAGCGGCTACTATGCAACATTCTATTCCTCGACAAGCAACTATATCGTGCCTGACGGCTACACGGCATACAAGGCCGTGATAGTAGGCGAGAGGATTCACCTGGAGGCTATCGGAAGCATCATTCCTGCCGGCGAAGGTGTGCTGCTCCATTCGGAAACGGCGAACTTGTTCGACCTTTTGCCGACCGCAGAAGATGCATGGGAGATCGGTCAGAATGACTTCACCGGAACGGACGAGACACTGCCGTACGCCGATATTACCGGCGGTACGCCGTACGTATTCAGTGCGGTGAATGGCGTGATAGGCTTCTACAAGCTCAGCTCCACTGCCTCGATACCTGCCCATAGGGCATACGTGCTCTGGACGAGCGGTCAAAGTGCTCCGCCGCGTATGCTGCGCATCGACCGTCCGAACGTAACGACCGACATCACCATTATAGAGACCGCTGAGCCGGTTAAGCAGCTTGGCATATTCTCGATACTCGGTCATGAGTTGGCAGAGCCGATACACGGAACGATCAACATTATCGACGGTGAGTTGAAGTATATTCCTTAATAGATAGAAGCGATGAATATGAAAAAGAAATATATAGAACCGAGCACCGAGGCGGTGCTGCTGGAGAGTGAGGCGCTGTTAGCCCCCGGGTCGTTTACGCCTTCGGAGGAGGAAACGGATGATCCATGGTAAATAACTTTTGGGAACAGACGTCTATGAAAAGCAAGAAAATCCTTATCACTTTAGTGCTTCTGACGGTCGGGCAGGTGCTTACAGGCATCATGTCCGGCAGTCAGGCGGCTGCGGCTGAGCAGGTCAAGGTGTTGTGTATCGGCAACAGTTTTTCCATCGATGCGGTGGAGAACAATCTGGTGCAACTGGCTGCGGAACGCGGCGTGGATATGTATGTGGGTAACCTGTATATAGGCGGGTGCTCGCTGGAGCGGCACGCGCTCAACATCCGCCGCGACTCGGCGGCATACTCCTACCGCGTGATGCAACGCGAGGCTGACGGAACATTCACACGAACGGTGACAGACAGCGTGAGCATCATGCAGGCGTTGCTGTCACAGGAGTGGGACGTGATCACGATGCAGCAGGCGAGTCATTTCAGCGGACAATGGTATACTTACGAGCCGTTCCTGACCGAACTGCTGGACAGCGTACGGCTGCACATCGCGCCCAAGACGAAGATATATTGGTATATGACCTGGGCTTACCAGCAAGATGCCACACATCCCGCTTTTCTGCCTAACTACAACAACGATCAGGCGTACATGTACGCGGAGATAGTGGGCTGCAACAAGCAGGTACTGAAGCGTCATCATTTCGACGGGTTCATCCCGGGAGGCATAGCCATCCAGCAGGCGCGTAAGACCAAACTGGGCGACACGCTCTGCCGCGACGGGTTCCATCTGAGTTTCACCTACGGGCGATATCTGATGGCGTGTTTGTGGCTGGAAGTGATCACGGGGAAGAGCGCCGTGGGGTGCAAATATATGGCCGAAGGAATGACTCCTGAACAAAGGAAGGTTGTGCAACGCGTTGCCCATCGGGTGGCTTCAAAGGGCGAAAAAGGCTTGTAATAAAACTTCGTTAAAAGTCTGTTCAAATCTCGATAAAACCCTGATAAAAGTGGCCGTTTTCTCGAGTATTATGTAAAATAGGATGTATATAGCAATAGCTGGAAATATTGGAGCAGGCAAGACTACGCTGACGAAGATGCTGGCGAAGTATTATGGCTGGGAACCGCGCTTTGAGAGTGTGGGGTTCAATCCTTATCTGGAGGACTACTATAGCGATATCAAGCGTTGGTCTTTCTGTCTGGAGACCTATTTCCTCAAGGAGCGCTTCAAGGATATGCTTGCCGTGAACGCCTCGACGCACACCATCGTTCAGGACAGGAGCATCTTTGAGGGTGTGTACGTGTTCGTGGCAAATAACTACAGGCGCGGCGACCTGAGCGACCGCGACTATACCACCTACATGGAGCTGTTCGAGCACATGAAGCGGTTGATGAAACTGCCTGACCTGATGATATACCTGCGCAAGAGCGTGCCGACGCTCATCGCACAGATACAAAAGCGAGGCAGGGACTACGAGCAGGGGATGCAGATAGACTATCTGAAAGACCTGAACGAACGATACGAGGAGTTCATCTACAAGCAATATGAGGGACGAGTGCTGGTGATTGAGAGCGACGAGATGGACTTTGAGAACAATCCCGAAGATTTCCGGACTATCGTCAACAAGATTGACGCCCAACTGTTCGGATTGTTCTCGGAACAACAATGGTAGCAATAGAATAACCTTAGAACCTCCCAATCGCCATGGAGGGTTCTCCCTCTCTTGGGACGCAAAATGAAATTTTGTGGACCAAAGAGCGGAGACATGGGGAGCCTTGATGAGCGCGAAACGCTCAGCCCGTGCGACCCATTGGCGAACGCGAATGCATATAGCAGTAGCAGGCAATATCGGTTGCGGAAAGACAACGCTGACGAACATGTTGGCGAAGCATTATGGTTGGACACCGCGTTTTGAGAGTGTGGATTTCAACCCATACCTCGAAGATTTCTATGCGGACATGAGCCGCTGGTCGTTTAACTTGCAGGTATATTTCCTGAACAAGCGATTTCAGGACATAGTGGATATCTCGAAGTCGGACGAGTGGATCATCCAGGACCGTACTATCTACGAGGATGCGCGCATCTTTGCGCCGAACCTGCATCGTCAGGGATTCATGTCCGATAGGGATTTTGACAACTATACCGACCTGTTCAACCTGATGATGTCGCTGGTGAAGATGCCCGACCTGATGATATACATCCGCTCGACCATCCCCAACCTGGTGGCACAGATCCAGAAGCGCGGTCGTACGTACGAGGCCAGTATGCGTATCGACTATCTGCAGGGCCTGAACGACCTGTATGAGGCATGGATTGCCGACTACAAAGGCAAGCTGCTGATCGTGGATGGCGATACCATCAAGTTCGGGGACAATCCGAAAGATTTCCATTTCGTGACCGATAGGATCGATGCCGAGCTGTTCGGTCTGTTCCCGTTCGAGCCTACCGAAGGTTGCGGCAAAGAGATATGATCGACCGTTTTATCGCATACCTGGCAACGGAGAAGCGCTACTCGCCGCGCACGGTAGGCGAGTACCGCGACGATCTGAAGGCCTTTCGCGACTTTGTGGAGCGCACTTCGGGTCAGGCGTTTGAGGCAGCCGGTGCTGACGAGAACGACGTGAGGCTGTGGATGGTGGAGATGCTCGACCAAGGCCGTTCGCCAAGAACGGTCAGACGCAGGTTGTCGGCATTGCGATCGTTCTACAAGTACCTGCTGCGGCAAGGGCTGGTGAAGCGCGACGTGACGCAGAAAGTGATAGCACCGAAGACCGACAAACCGCTGCCCGTCTTCTTCCGCGAGAGCGAGATGCAAAGGGAGCAAGCCATTGGCGAGCGCGAACTGGATGAGCTGATGCACAGCCCCGACAAGCAGGCTTCGCCGAAAGAAATCTTCTGCCTCACCCGCGACAATCTGATCATCTCCCTTCTCTACCAGACCGGTATGCGCCGAGCTGAACTGGTAGGGCTGAAAGATGCGGATATTGATCTGGACGGGATGCAGATCCGCGTTTTCGGCAAGCGACGGAAGGAAAGGGTAGTGCCGATAGGCGATGGTCTGGCGGATGAGATACGCGATTATATGGATGTGCGGCGAGGCTTTGAGTCGACAGACAACTATTTTCTGACGCATATCCACCGTGACGGCACGACAAGCGGCATGAGTGCGGCGGCTGTCTATACGATAGTACGCACACGGATGGGCGAAGTAAGTACGCTCAAGAAGCACTCTCCGCACGTGCTCCGCCACACGTTTGCCACCGCTATGCTCAACAACGGCGCGGACATCCGCACGATACAATCGCTGCTCGGTCACGCCAGCCTGGAAGCCACACAAGTATATACTCATACCACCTTCGAGCAGATCCAACAAGCCTATAAAAATGCGCATCCGAGGTCAAAATGACGGATGTTTTGCAAGTTGAGTTTGCAGAAATATGGAATTGCGCGAGTCTGAAGCCGTTTTTATCGGAATAATTTGCAAGAGTCAAAAAAATGTTGTACCTTTGCATCCGATTTCGCGCCGAACGATACGGTTGCAAGATCGACGCCTCTTTAGCTCAGTTGGTAGAGCACTCGATTTGTAATCAAGCGGTCGTTGGTTCGAGTCCGACAAGAGGCTCCGCGGCGCTAGCCGCGCCGATTTGAAGATTTGAGATTTGAAGATTGGCGCAGTGATCAAACTTTATTGAGAACTTGGGTGTGTTCCAGAGTGGCCAAATGGGGCAGACTGTAAATCTGCTGCTTTTCAGCTTCGGTGGTTCGAATCCATCCGCACCCACACGCGGCGTCAGCCGCGAGCGAAAACACCGTGAGTTAATTGCGGACGGCTTGTGCAAGGCGAACGAAAGCTCGCTTTCGCAGTTCGCCGCCGCCAAGGCTCCCGCGAGATTTTCGCGAAAATCTCGCGGAAATAGCTCAGTCGATAGAGCACTAGCCTTCCAAGCTGGGGGTCGCGGGTTTGAGTCCCGTTTTCCGCTCTTATGCTGCTTTAGCTCAGTGGTAGAGCGCATCCTTGGTAAGGATGAGGTCCCGAGTTCAACTCTCGGAAGCAGCTCTTCGCCTTCGACGATCGGATCGCACGGGCTGAGCGATCCGCGCTCATCAAAGCGACCGATGTCTCGGCTCTCCCCAAAACCAATCTGCGATTGCTTTCGGGGACCCCGGGAAGAAAAGGAGGCGTAAAATATAAATAAGGTAGGTTGGGGTCAAAACTGACCTGCCTTTATTTGACGGAGGAAAACAAAATAAGTATTAACGTTAATAATTAAAAGTAATTACTATGGCAAAAGAAAAATTTGACCGTTCGAAACCGCACGTTAACATCGGTACTATCGGTCACGTTGACCACGGAAAAACGACTTTGACAGCCGCTATTACCCTGGTACTTTCTAAGAAAGGTCTGTCTGAGGTTAAGAGCTTCGACCAGATCGACAACGCTCCTGAGGAGAAAGAGCGTGGTATCACCATCAACACCGCTCACGTAGAGTATCAGACGGCTAACCGTCACTATGCTCACGTTGACTGCCCGGGTCACGCCGACTATGTAAAGAACATGGTAACGGGTGCTGCCCAGATGGACGGTGCTATCATCGTTGTAGCCGCTACTGACGGTCCGATGCCTCAGACTCGTGAGCACATCCTGTTGGCTCGTCAAGTGAACGTTCCGCGTCTGGTTGTATTCATGAACAAGTGCGACCTCGTGGACGATCCCGAGATGCTTGACCTGGTAGAGATGGAGATGCGTGAGCTTCTGTCGTTCTACGATTTCGATGGCGACAATACTCCTGTTATCCGCGGTTCTGCCCTTGGTGCACTGAACGGTGTTCCTGAGTGGGAAGACAAGGTGATGGAGCTTATGGACGCTTGCGACAACTGGATCCAACTGCCTGTTCGCGCCGTTGACAAACCGTTCCTGATGCCGGTTGAGGACGTATTCTCGATCACGGGTCGTGGTACCGTTGCAACGGGTCGTATTGAGACCGGTGTTGTTAAGGTAGGTGACGAGGTTCAGCTCATTGGTCTCGGTAGCGAGGGACGTAAGTCTGTTGTTACGGGTGTTGAGATGTTCCGTAAGTTGCTCGACCAAGGTGAGGCCGGTGATAACGTAGGTCTGCTCCTCCGTGGTATTGACAAGGACGAGGTTCGCCGTGGTATGGTATTGACTCACCCGGGTGCAGTTAAACCTTACAGCGAGTTCAAGGCTTCTGTTTATATCCTGAAGAAGGAAGAGGGTGGCCGTCACACGCCGTTCCACAACCACTATCGTCCTCAGTTCTACATCCGTACGATGGACGTTACCGGTGAGATCACTCTGCCGGAGGGAACTGAGATGGTAATGCCCGGTGACAACCTGGAGATTCAGGTTAAGCTGATCTATCCGGTAGCTTGCTCTGAGGGTCTGCGTTTCGCAATCCGTGAGGGTGGCCGTACGGTAGGTTCGGGTCAGATCACCAAACTCATCGACTAATTCGCGTTCGGCAACGCAATCGCACCGATGCCGCTTGGCGGCATAAAAGCGATGCGTGCCTTCGCTCTCCCCATCGCAAACAGCCTACGGCTTGGTTTACGCTGGGGACCCCATGAGGGAAAAATGCTCGAGGCGTCGAGCCTCGGCATTTTTACGGAAGTCCTCCAATGGTAGGAGAGCGGTCTCCAAAACCGTCAATGTGGGTTCGATTCCTGCCTTCCGTGCTAATAAAGGTGAAAGGTGAAAGGTGAAAAGTGAAAGGACACTGAAGCCCAAACCATCAACCATTGTTACATGACATAGCTTCCAATTCTGGCTTTAGCTTCGGCTGAGGTCGGAATATTGGTGCGCAAATAGGAAATATAAAAAATCTACTGATATGAAGTTGGTTGATAACATCAAAGAATCGTACAACGAGATGGTTAACAAGGTAAGTTGGCCGTCGTACAAAGAACTGACCCAGAGTGCAGCATTGGTGCTGATAGCTTCCATCATTCTGGCACTGATTGTGTGGCTTATGGATTGGTGCTTTGAGGAGTTGATGACGTTTATCTACGGCTTGTTCTAATTCTTTTTAAGTTGAAAATTGAATATTGAAAGTTGAAAGGATTTCAAAGTTCAAAGTATAAAATTTAAAGAGATGGCAGAGAACAATTACAAATGGTATGTGCTCCGTGCGATAGGCGGTAAGGAGAACAAGGTGAAAGAGTATATCGAAGGCGCCTTGGTAACCTCGACTATGTTCAAGGAGTATGTATCGCAAGTACTGTTACCTACGGAGAAAGTTGTCGCTACAAAGAACGGCAAGCGTACTGTAAAGGAGCGTAACAAGCTTCCGGGCTACGTGCTGGTAGAGTGTAACCTGCAAGACGAGTGTTACCCGCTCTTGAGGAACATACCTAACGTGCTTGGATTCTTGAACGACACCAAGACGATGCGTCCGAAACCTGTTCCCCAGGAGGAAGTGAACGCGATTGTCGGCAATATCGACGAAGAGTCGGTAGCCGCCGAGATGAACGAGACCTTCATCGTGGGCGAGAAAGTGAAAGTGACCGATGGTCCGTTCAACGGATTCAACGGCGTGATTAGCGAGGTAATGCAAGACAAGCACAAGCTGAAGGTAATCGTCACGATCTTTGACCGTCAGACTCCGCTGGAGTTAGGCTTCAATCAAGTAGAAGTAGAGTAGAAGGCATGTTACGGGCCGCTTGACTACTCAATAGTTTATCATTAACACCGCAAGAGGACGATCATTCGGCAGCATAGCCGAACGCAAAGTCCGCCCGTATTGCAAAAACTATTAACACAAACAACTATGGCTAAAGAAATTGCCGGATTTATTAAACTTCAGATCAAGGGTGGCGCAGCCAACCCTGCACCTCCGGTAGGCCCTGCATTGGGTTCGAAGGGTGTGAACATCATGGAGTTTTGCAAACAATTCAATGCCAGAACTCAGGACAAGGCAGGCAAAGTGCTGCCTGTAGTAATCACGGTGTATGCCGACAAGTCGTTTGACTTCATCGTAAAGACTCCTCCTGTAGCTGTTCAGCTGCTTGAGGCAGCGAAGGTGAAGAGCGGCTCGGCTCAGCCTAACCGTCAGAAAGTAGCTACGATCACTGCCGAGCAGTGCCGTCAGATAGCTGAGGACAAGATGGTTGACCTGAACTGCTTCACCGTTGAGAGCGCTGAGAAAATGGTACGCGGTACAGCGCGTAGTATGGGAATTACCGTTAAATAATCAAAAAACTTCAATCACATGGCAAAATTGACAAAGAATCAAAGACTTGCTGCTGAGAAGATTGAAGCAGGTAAAGTCTATACCATCGCGGAAGCAGCCGCATTGGTTAAAGAGATCACAACTACAAAGTTTGACGCTTCAGTAGATATTGACGTTCGTTTGGGTGTAGACCCTCGTAAAGCGAACCAGATGGTACGTGGCGTGGTAAGCCTGCCAAACGGTACGGGTAAGGTCGTTCGCGTTCTTGCTCTGTGCACCGCTGACCAGGAGGCTGCCGCCAAAGAGGCCGGAGCAGACTATGTAGGTCTGGACGAGTACATTGAGAAGATCAAAGGCGGATGGACTGACGTAGACGTAATCATCACGATGCCGCAGATCATGGGTAAGATCGGTGCGCTGGGCCGTATATTGGGTCCGCGTGGCTTGATGCCTAACCCCAAGAGCGGTACGGTGACGATGGACGTGGCGAAAGCCGTTAAGGAAGTAAAGCAAGGTAAGATTGACTTCAAGGTGGACAAATTCGGTATACTGCACACCAGTATCGGTAAAGTTAGCTTCAGCGCTGAGGCTATCGCCGAGAACGCACGTGAGTTTATCGACACCGTAATCAAGCTGAAACCTGCTGTAGCCAAAGGCGAGTACATCAAGAGCGTTTATCTCTCCAGCACTATGAGCCAAGGAATCAAGGTTGATCCGAAATCGTTCTAACTAATTAAAGATTACAAGTATGAAGAAAGAAGATAAAAACCTCGTTATTGCCTCCCTCCAGGAGCAATTGGCTCAATACCCTCATTTCTACATCACGAACATCGAAGGTCTGAACGCAGAGAAGACGAGCGCCTTGCGTCGTCAGTGCTTCAAGAAAGACATCAAGCTGGTGGTAGCGAAGAACACGCTGCTGCAGAAGGCTCTTGAGCACGCCGGCGTTGACGCACAGATCTTTGAGGCACTGAAGGGCAACACCGCACTCATGCTTACCGCTACCGGTAATGCTCCCGCCAAGCTCATCAAAGAGTTTACGAAGGGTGACAAGAGCGAGATGCCGAAGCCTTATCTGAAGGCCGCTTATGTAGAAGAGACGGTATATGTAGGTGCACAGAACTTGGATTTTCTGGCTACTATCAAGTCGAAGAACGAACTTATTGCAGACTTGGTTGCTCTGTTGCAGTCGCCTGCTAAGAACGTCATTTCCGCCCTGCAGAGCGGTGGCAGCACCATCCACGGTGTATTGCAGACCCTCGGCGAGCGAGCTGAGTAAGAATCAGCGAAAATAGTTGAAAGTTGAGAGTTTAGAGTTGAAAAAAGTTCGATAGTAAAAAGTTTAGAGTTTCGAAGTTCACAATTCAAGGGCTCAACTGCAACAAAGAATTAATTAACAAGAAAAAATAACAAATTAAATATTTACAACAATGGCAGATCTGAAAGCTTTTGCTGAACAATTGGTAAACCTCACGGTTAAGGAAGTTAACGAGCTCGCTCAAATTCTGAAGGACGAGTATGGTATTGAACCCGCAGCTGCTGCTGTAGCAGTTGCTGCTCCTGCAGCTGCAGACGCTCCCGCAGCAGAGGAGAAGACGTCGTTTGACGTAGTGCTGAAGAGCGCAGGTGCTCAAAAGCTCCAGGTGGTTAAGGCAGTGAAAGAGCAAACCGGTCTTGGTCTGAAAGAGGCTAAGGACATCGTTGACGCTGCTCCTGCAACCGTTAAGGAAGGTGTAGACAAAGCTACTGCTGAGGCTTTGAAGAAAGCTCTCGAGGAAGTAGGTGCTGAGGTAGAACTCAAGTAATACACCCCTTTTAGTGTAGGTAGGTTTAGACCCTCAAGTGGGGTCTAAACCTTTTTCGCTGCTATAAGGATACTGTAAAAATGTGTTAAAAGCAGCAGTTTTGACGGATTATTTATTAAATTCTGTTAAACAAGGGCAAAGTCAATATTTTTATTAATAAAAATGCCCTTAAATACCATTCATCCAATGGCATCAACCAAAACAACAAAGAGAGTTAACTTTTCGGCTATGCAGCAGCAGATGCCGTTCCCTGACTTTCTGGAAATACAATTGAAATCCTTCCACGACTTTTTCCGTATGGATTCGACGCCCGAGCAGCGTAAGAAGGAAGGGTTGTACCGCGTGTTCCGCGAGAATTTCCCGATCAAGGACACGCGTGACAATTTCACGCTCGAATTTCTTGACTATTACATTGATCCGCCGCGTTATTCGGAGCAGGAGTGCATCAAGCGCGGATTGACGTATAGTGTTCCCTTGAAGGCCAAGTTGAGCCTTACTTGCAATGATCCTGATCATGAAGATTTTGATGCTGTAGTTCAAGACGTATATCTTGGAACTATACCCTATATGACGGAGAAGGGTACGTTCGTTATCAACGGAGCGGAGCGCGTTGTAGTAAGCCAGTTGCATCGTTCGCCGGGTGTATTCTTCGGCACGTCGATGCACAGCAACGGCACGAAGCTCTATTCTGCACGTATCATTCCGTTCCGCGGTTCGTGGATAGAGTTTGCCACGGACATCAACAACGTGATGTACGCTTACATCGACCGTAAGAAGAAACTGCCGGTAACCACACTGCTGCGTGCCATCGGTTTTGAGAGTGACAAGGAGATCCTCGATTGCTTCAATCTGGCAGAGGAGATGAAAGTCACTCCGTCGAACAAAGAGGCGATGATTGGCCGTAAGCTGGCGGGTAACGTAATGAAATCGTGGACGGAGGACTTCGTAGACGAGGATACCGCCGAGGTTGTTACGATTGAGCGTAACGAGGTGGTTATCGAGCGTGAGACGGAGATCGACGAGGCTATCTACGAGCGCATCGTAGAGTCCGGCACGAAAGCTGTACTGCTGCACAAGGAGGAGAATCGCGAGAGCGATTATTCCATCCTGTTCAACACGCTGCAGAAAGACCCTGCTCGTTCGGAGAAAGAGGCTGTGCTGTACATCTACCGTCAGATCCGTAACGCGGAGCCTGCCGATGATGCAACGGCACGCGAGACGATCATGAACCTGTTCTTCTCGGACAAGCGCTATGACCTGGGTGAGGTAGGACGTTATCGTATCAACCACAAGCTGAACATGGATATCCCTATGGATACCCGCGTACTGACGAAGGAAGATATGATTGAGATCATCAAGTTCCTTGTCCAGCTGATCAACTCCAACGCCGAGGTGGACGATATCGACCACCTGAGCAACCGTCGTGTACGTACCGTAGGCGAGCAGATCTACAACCAGTTCGGCATTGGTCTGGCGCGTATGTCGCGTACCATCCGTGAGCGCATGAACGTTCGTGACAACGAGGTGTTCACCCCGACGGATCTGATCAACGCCAAGGCTATCTCCAGCGTTATCAACTCGTATTTCGGCACGAACGCTCTGAGCCAGTTCATGGACCAGCAGAACCCGCTGGCAGAGATCACGCACAAGCGTCGTATGTCTGCGCTGGGTCCCGGCGGTCTGAGCCGTGAGCGTGCAGGTTTCGAGGTGCGAGACGTACACTATACGCACTATGGCCGTCTGTGTCCGATCGAGACGCCGGAAGGTCCGAATATCGGATTGATCTCCTCGATGTGTATCTATGCCAAGATCAATGATCTGGGCTTCATCGAGACGCCTTACCGCAAGGCTAAGGACGGCGTGGTAGACCTGAATAACGACCACGTGGTATACCTGAGCGCCGAGGACGAAGAGTCCAACTATGTAGCACAGGGTAATGCCCCGCTGGACGAGAACGGACACTTCATCCGCAAGAAGGTGAAAGCCCGTCACCTGGACGATTTCCCTGTAGTGCCGCCTGAGCAGATCAACCTGATGGACGTAGCTCCGTGCCAGATTGCATCTATCGCAGCCGCACTCATCCCGTTCCTGGAGCACGATGATGCTCACCGTGCGTTGATGGGCTCGAACATGATGCGCCAGGCAGTACCTCTGCTGCGCAATGAAGCGCCTATCGTAGGTACGGGTATCGAAGAGCAGTTGGCTAACGACAGCCGTACGCAGATCGTAGCTGAAGGCGAAGGCGTGGTAACCTACGTGGACGCCAGCGTGATCAAGATCCATTACGACCGCTCGGAGGAAGAGGAGTTCATCAGCTTCGTTTCGTCGGAGAAAGAGTACAAACTGCCTAAGTTTGAGAAGACCAACCAGAATACGACCATCGACCTTCGTCCGCTCGTTCGCAAGGGTGATCATGTGACCAAAGGCCAGTTGCTGACCGAAGGCTATGCTACCGAGAACGGCGAGTTGGCATTGGGTAAGAACCTGATGGTGGCATATATTCCTTGGAAGGGATACAACTACGAGGATGCCATTGTGCTGAGCGAGAAGATGGTTCGCGAAGATATGTTCACCTCGGTTCACGTGGTAGAGCAGCTGCTCGACGTACGTGAGACGAAGCGTGGTATGGAGGAGTTCACGGCGGATATCCCGAACGTGAGCGACGACACCACGAAGGACTTGGACGAGAACGGTATCGTTCGTATCGGTGCATCGATCAAGCCGGGTGATATCATCATCGGTAAGATCACGCCGAAGGGCGAGAGCGATCCTTCGCCTGAGGAGCGTCTGCTGAAGGCCATCTTCGGCGACAAGGCAGGTGACGTAAAGGATGCTTCGCTGAAAGCTTCACCGTCGTTGGATGGTGTAGTGATCGAGAAGAAGCTCTACATGCGTGCCCAGAAAGACCGCAAGGCCAAGCTGGCTGACAAGGAGATCATCGCCAAGATGGATGCACGTTTCGAGGCTCAGACCGAGGAACTGAAGCAGATACTGGTGGACAAGCTGTCGCTGCTACTGAAGAACGCAGTGAGCGCCGGTGTGAAAGATATAGTGGATACCGAGTTCATCCCGAAGGGTCAGCACTTCTCACGTGCCGCTCTGGAGGAGATCGATTATGCTTCCGTTCTGCTGGAGAACTGGACGAACGATGAGCACAAGAACGATCTGGTACGCCGTTGTATCATCAACTACCTGTCGAAGTACAAAGAGATCGAGGCTGACCTGAAGCGTGAGCGCTTCAACCTGACTATCGGCGACGAGCTGCCTACAGGTATTCAGCAGCAGGCTAAGGTCTATATCGCCAAGCGTCGTAAGATCCGCGTAGGTGACAAGATGGCCGGTCGTCACGGTAACAAGGGTATCGTAAGTAAGATCGTGCGCGTAGAGGATATGCCGTTCCTGGCAGACGGTACGCCGGTGGATATCGTATTGAACCCGATGGGTGTGCCTTCGCGTATGAATATCGGTCAGATCTTCGAGGCTGTGCTCGGTTGGGCAGGTCGCGAGTTGGGCGTGAAGTTTGCTACGCCTATCTTCGACGGCTGCTCGCTGCAGCAGCTGGATGAGTGGACCGACAAAGCCGGTCTGCCTCGCGCAGGCAAGACGCAGCTCTACGATGGCGAGACGGGCGAACCGTTCGACCAGATGGCTACCGTAGGTGTGACCTACTTCATGAAGCTCGGTCACATGGTTGACGACAAGATGCACGCCCGTTCGATCGGCCCGTACAGCTTGATTACGCAACAGCCGCTCGGCGGTAAGGCACAGTTCGGTGGTCAGCGTTTCGGTGAGATGGAGGTTTGGGCGCTCGAAGCACACGGCGCCGCACACACTCTGCAAGAGATTCTGACTGTCAAGTCTGACGACGTGATGGGACGTGCACGCACCTACGAGGCTATCGTCAAGGGCGAGAACTTCCCCACGCCGGGTATACCCGAGTCACTGAACGTCTTGCTGCATGAGTTGCAAGGTTTGGCATTGTCCATTACGCTGGAATAATACATTCACACTTGTATAATTTTGAATAATTATGGCTTTAAGACAAGATAATAAGAAATCCGGTTTCACCAGAATCACTATCGGTCTGGCATCACCGGAAGAGATCATGAACGTTTCGAGCGGTGAGGTACTCAAGCCCGAGACTATCAACTACCGTACGTACAAGCCCGAGCGTGATGGATTATTCTGCGAGCGCATCTTTGGTCCTACGAAGGACTATGAGTGTAACTGCGGCAAGTACAAACGTATACGTTACAAAGGTATCGTCTGCGAGCGTTGCGGTGTGGAGGTTACGGAGAAGAAGGTACGTCGTGAGAGGATGGGTCACATACGTCTGTGTGTGCCTGTAGCTCATATCTGGTATTTGCGTTCGCTGCCTTCGAAGATTGCCGCGCTGCTCGGTGTACCGACCAAGAAACTGGAGTCGGTCATCTACTACGAGAAATACATCGTCGTACAAGCAGGTGCGATGGATGGCGTAGAGTACGGAAACGAGCATGATATCATCGAGGATAAAGTGCTGCTCGAGGAGGAGGAATATGCTGAGATCATGTCCAAGCTCCCCGAGGGCAACCGCGAACTGGAAGATAGTGCTCCTGAGAAGTTTATTGCCAAGATGGGTGCAGAGGCTATCTACGACCTGCTGGCAAAGATTGACCTGGATGTACTGGCCGACGAGTTGCGTCACCGTGCAGATACCGACAGCAGCAACCAGCGCAAGCAGGAGGCTCTGAAGCGTCTGCAGGTGGTAGAGGCTTTCCGTGCAGCCAAGGGCAGAAACAAACCCGAATGGATGGTGCTGAAGGTTATACCTGTCACTCCGCCGGAGTTGCGTCCGCTCGTGCCGCTGGATGGTGGACGTTTTGCTACGTCCGACCTGAACGATCTGTATCGTCGCGTGATCATCCGTAACAACCGTCTGCGCCGACTGATCGAGATCAAGGCGCCGGAAGTTATTCTGCGCAACGAGAAACGTATGCTTCAGGAGGCAGTGGACAGCCTGTTCGACAACAGCCGCAAGACCACGGCCATCAAGAGCGAGGCCAATCGTCCGCTCAAGTCCTTGAGCGACTCGCTGAAAGGCAAGCAGGGACGTTTCCGTCAGAACTTGCTGGGTAAACGTGTGGACTTCTCAGCCCGTTCGGTTATCGTGGTAGGTCCTGAGCTGAAGATGCACGAGTGCGGTCTGCCTAAAGAGATGGCAGCCGAGCTGTACAAGCCGTTTATCATCCGCAAGCTCATCGAGCGCGGCATCGTGAAGACGGTGAAGTCGGCAAAGAAGATCATCGACCGTCGCGATCCGGTTATCTTCGAGATCCTGGAGCACGTGATGGAAGGTCACCCTGTACTGCTCAACCGTGCACCTACGCTGCACCGTCACGGTATCCTGGCATTCCAGCCTAAGATGATCGAGGGTAAGGCTATTCAGTTGCACCCGTTGGCATGTGCCGGCTTCAACGCCGACTTCGACGGTGATCAGATGGCCGTTCACCTTCCGCTCAGCAACGAGGCTATCCTCGAGGCGCAGTTGCTCATGCTGGGTTCGCACAACATCCTTGATCCCGCTAACGGCAATCCTATCACCGTTCCGTCGCAGGACATGATTCTTGGTCTGTATTACATCACCAAGGAGCGTGCCGGCGTGAAGGGCGAAGGCCTGACGTTCTACAGCGAGGAGGAGTGTACGATAGCATTGAACGAGCGTCGCGTAGACTTGCACGCCAAGGTGCGCGTACGTATCAAGGAGATCATCGACGGCGAACTGGTTAGTCATATCATCGAGACCACTCCGGGTCGCGTAGTGGTGAACCAATACGTGCCGAAAGAGGTAGGATTCCAGAATGCTGTGCTCAAGAAGAGCGCCGTTAAGAACATCATCTCGCAGGTGATCAAGACTTGCGGTGTGGCTCGCACGGCCAAGTTCCTCGACGATATCAAGGACCTGGGTTACTACATGGCATACAAGGGCGGTCTGTCGTTCAACCTCAATGATATCCTTATCCCTGAGGAGCGCAAAGACCTCATTGCCAAAGGTAATGCCGAGGTAGAGGCTATCACCGAGAGCTATAACTTCGGTGAGATGTCCGACGACGAGCGTTACAACAAGGTGGTTGACACCTGGGGACGTATCGACAACGAGGTGACCGAGATCCTGATGAAGCACATGAAAGAGGCAGACCAGGGCTTCAACTCCGTTTACATGATGATGGATTCGGGTGCCCGTGGTAACAAGCAGCAGATCAAGCAGCTGGCAGGTATTCGTGGTCTGATGGGTAAGCCTCAGAAAGCCGGTTCGACCGACACGCGTACTTCTATCGAGAACCCTGTGCTTGCCAACTTCAAGGAAGGCATGAGTGTGTTGGAGTACTTCATCTCTACCCACGGTGCTCGTAAGGGTCTGGCTGATACCGCATTGAAGACTGCCGACGCCGGTTACCTGACTCGTCGTCTGGTGGACGTATCGCACGATATGATCATCACCGAGGAGGACTGCGGTACGCTGCGTGGATTGGTAGCTCGCGCTATCAAGCAGAACGATACCGTAGTAGCTACGCTCACCCAGCGTATACTGGGTCGCGTAAGCGTACACGACATACTGGATAACGACGGCAACCTGATCGTTGCATCCGGCGAGGAGATTCGCGAGGCAGCTTGCGAGGCTATCGAGAAAGCCGGTATAGAGGAAGTGGAGATCCGTTCGGTTCTCACCTGCGAGGCTAAACGCGGCTTGTGCGCTAAGTGCTACGGCCGTAACCTGGCTACCCGTCTGATGGTACAGAAGGGTGAGGCTGTCGGCGTGATTGCCGCTCAGGCTATCGGTGAGCCGGGTACTCAGCTGACGTTGCGTACCTTCCACTCCGGTGGTTTGGCAGGTGGCGCTACGGCCGAGAATACCTACAGCCTGCCGCATGCAGGTATCGTGGATATCGAAGATCTGCGTACCATCACCACCGAGGCCGGTGATACGATCGTTGTCAGCCGTCTGAACGAGTTGCAGCTCAAGGACGAGAAGACCGGTGTGATCCTTACCACGTTCAACATCCCGTACGCTTCGAAGCTCTTCATCGAGCCGGGACAGAAGTACGACAAGGGCACGCTCATCTGCGAGTGGGACCCGTACAAAGCTTCGCTGGTCATCGAGCAGAACGGTACGCTCAAGTACCAGGATGTGATCGAAGGCGTGACCTGCAAGATCGAGGTGGACGAGCAGACCGGCAAGAAAGAAGTGAGCATCACCGATACGCGTGACAAGACGAAGATGCCTACCGCCAATATCGTTGACGCTGAGGGTAATATCCTCCGCTCGTACAACCTGCCTGTCAAGGCTACGCTTGTGCACAACGAAGGCGAGCAGGTGAAGGTAGGTGACCTGCTGTTCACCAATACTCGTTCGTTCGGTACTGCCGGTGATATCACGGGTGGTCTGCCGCGTGTAACGGAGTTGTTCGAGGCACGTAATCCGGCTAACCCTGCTATCGTAGCAGAGATCGACGGTGAGATCAGCTTCGGTAAGATCAAACGCGGTAACCGCGAACTGACCATCACCTCCAAGCTGGGCGAGACCAAGTCGTATCTGATACCGCTGTCGAAGCAGATACTGGTACAGGAAGGCGACTACGTACGTGCCGGTGTGCCGCTTTCTGACGGCGCTATCACGCCCGACGATATCCTCTCGATCAAGGGTCCGACCGCTGTTCAGGATTATATCGTCAACGAGGCGCAGAACGTCTACAGGATGCAGGGTGTGGAAATCAACGACAAGCACTTCGAGATCATCGTACGCCAGATGATGCGTAAGGTAGAGATCATCGATGCCGGTGATACGCGATTCCTCGACAACCAGATCGTCGACAAGAGCGACTTTATGGAAGAGAACGATCGTATCTGGGGCAAGAAAGTTGTTGAGAAGAGCGGTGACAGCGAGACGATCCGCGAGGGTCAGATCATCACTGCCCGTCGTCTGCACGACGAGAACTCGACGCTCCGCCGCCGCGACAAGAAGCTTGTAGAAGTACGTGACGCCAAGAGCGCAACGGCTCGCCAGATCCTGTTAGGTATCACCCGCGCTGCATTGGGTACGAAGTCGTTCATCTCGGCTGCTTCGTTCCAGGAGACGACGAAGGTGCTCAATGAGTCGGCTATCCAAGGCAAGATCGATAACCTGGAGGGCATGAAGGAGAACGTGATCTGCGGTAACCTGATTCCTGCCGGTACCGGTCTGCGTGAGTTCAGCAAGCTCGTGGTACACAACTCTGCTGAGTATGCCGCTATGCAGGCTGCCCGCCTGGCACAGGAATACGAGGCATCGCAGCAAGCTCGTCGCGAGTACTTCCAGTAACGGAAGGCTCGCCATGGGGCAAACAATATCCGCCATCCTGATAGGGTGGCGGATTTGTTTTTGCTGCTTGGACGAAAGAGCTGCGGCTATTCCATGATGAGCTTGAGGAACTCGTCGCGTGTCTCCTTGCGGTTGAAGGCTCCGGTGAAGTCGGAAGTGACGGTGTGGGAGTGCTGCTTCTGTACGCCGCGCATCTGCATGCACAGATGTTCGGCTTCTATCACCACCATCACGCCCAGCGGGTTGAGGGTGCGCTGGATGCAGTCTTTGATCTCGGTGGTCAGTCGCTCCTGTACCTGCAAGCGGCGCGCAAAGACGTCCACTACGCGGGGAATCTTGCTCAGGCCGGTTATCCTGCCATTGGGTATGTATGCCACGTGCGCCTTGCCGAAGAAGGGCAACATGTGATGCTCGCACAGCGAGTAGAACTCGATATCCTTCACCACTACCATCTGCTTGTAGTCTTCCTCAAAGATGGCGGAACGCAGGATGGCTTCGGGATCTTCGTGATAGCCTTTGGTGAGGAACTGCAGCGTGTTGCCCACACGGTGCGGCGTACGCGCCAGTCCTTCGCGTTGCGGATCTTCGCCCAGCAGGGTGAGGGTCTTTTCTACTTGTTCGCCAATCTTGTCTGCCAGCTCGGCAGATGGGGTAAATGCCTGTAAATCCATAGTATCAAATGGGATTTAGTGTGCCACTTTTATCTTCACTTTGTCGCGTACGATGTAGGTGTAGTCAGCCAGGTCGGGGAACAGCTCTTTGAACGTGTCGCGGAACACTTCGGCTTCCTCTTTGGTGCGGAAATCCCCCAGCCTTACTTTCCATGACGGGGTAGCATAGATGACGTACACCGACTCGTTGATCACTTCTTTCACCTGTTGCTCAATCTGCAGCGCGTTGATCTTGCCGTTCTTCGGATGATTGGACGAATATATCTGCACGCGATAGCCTTCCATCTCCTGTTCGCCGCGCTCTACGCCGGCAATCTTCTCTTTCATGAGCAGCGTGACCAGACTGTCCTGTATGACGTTGACGTTAGGCATGTCGAGCAATATCTGCGGGTAGGGCAGTACCAGCAGCGTATCGGCTTGCAGGCTATCCGCCGGCAGCGAGTCCTGAACTATGGCAGGTATCTCGTCCTCAGCCACTATCACCTCTTGTGCAGCCACTGTCATCTCTTGCGCAGCTACCGACACCTCTTGTGCAGAGATAGACAGCGCCGCGAGCAACCCGATGAATATGGTAAGAATAGTTTGTTTCATGTTTGTCAGTTATGCCAATGCATATATATGCATTCCCACAAAAATCGTGCCAAACCTTGCTGCAAACCTTGCTGCGCATTCGCCAGCGCGTGTAGGTTCAGTTGGGTTCTTGCGATCACTCTCGATGATGGACCGATAATGACCCGTTAATGGACCGATAATGACTCGTTGTGCTTATATGGCTTTGTTGAAATCCGATGCAAAGATACGATGAACAAATTGTGTTTTGCAAATTTTTTCGCAAAAAAAATCAAAAAAAATGCAATTTGACATTTTCTAATCTCTCTACATTCGATCGATTAAGTAAAGTTGGCGGAAAAATTCACATATTCACATTTCCACGCATCCATGTGCCTTCATTTTTTCCTATAATAATATAATATTATATATTATATATATTATCCACTTTTTACAACCCACACAAATGTGTGGAAATGTGAAAATGTGAAAGTGAAACCAAAAACCGACTCGCGGATGCGGGTCGGCTTTTGGTTAGAAGGGAATATGTTTCCCCGTTATTGCTGCGATTACAGTTGCTCGCCTGTTTCTGCGCCGGGTACAATACCTATCGAACCGCCGCCGCCACCTGCGGGGCTTTCGCAGATTGTTTGAACCATCATTATCTCCGTTACCTCAACAGAGGGCTGTATATACATATTTTTTGTCATAGTTGTGTCCTCCTTATTTAATGATTTGACCTTGTGCATTATACTCTTTACCATCGCGGATGATAATGAACTGACCGTCGCGTATAATCTTTGTGCAGAGCAGTTCGTTCTCTTGTACGTTCTCTACGTCCGTAGCTTGATCCTCATGACGGAAGAGGAAACGTGCAGGAGCAGAACCACCTGAAATGTCAAGAATCATGTATGCTTTGTGTGCGCCTAAGTTCGTGCCAGTATAGCGGTACATACCCATGCCTACTTGACTTTGTTCATTGATAGTGGCTTGTCTGCCAAGCACATACACTTTATCGGCGTTAGCACCCAAATCACTTCTCGGGAAGGCTACGTCTGTACCAATCAGGTCGTTCGGACCGGTATAGAGAGGCTCCGTGTTACCCGTAGGAATCAAACGATAGTCAGGTGTTTCCGATTCGAGTACCACTGCTGTTCCGCGAGGCAGAATCTGTCCATCGAAAGCTACAGGACGCAAGATAAATTCGTTGCCTTGTACGTAACCCGCATGTGCCCATACGCTCGGCGGCATCATGTAGTCGGTTTGGCTATCGTAGAAGGTGCGGTAGTATCTTACAGGATAATTCGGGTCTTGTGTTGCCGTGGCATCCACGAGCTCGCCTCCAAACATACAATCTGCCCATGCAGGGAACTTTAACTTATATGCATCTAAGCTGCCGGCCGGAACAAAGATCTTAGTGCCGTGAGTTGATGCCGTCTTGAACTCTGCACCAATCGAGCCATCTGCCCAAGTGATGGTGCTCGGGTCATCCCACAAGAAGAATACTTTCTCCACACCGGTACAGTTCAAGAACGCACCCGATTCGATGGTCTTTACAGACTGTGGTATCAAAACCATGTTGAAGCGAGTACTGTCTTTGTAGGCATTGGCGCCAATTCCGGTGACACTATATGCGGAACTCATATAAGGCACTTCCTCCGGAATAACCAGTGTGCCCTCGAGCGAACGAGGATATAGAGCTCCCACTTCTTCTATGTACGGGAGTACTTTGGCCTCTCTCGGTGAACCGCTCGAGACAGCATACCAACCGGTAGTCATCTGGTTATGGAAGAAGAACTGCTCACCCGGAGTAGCTTCGCCGCCCATCTCGATGATCTTGTCAGCGTATGTCGACCAACCCGATGCATTTTTATAGTTATACACTACATCAATATCGTCAAACTGATTCACAACAATATGATTCATGTATGTAGTGCCGTCGAATGCTTTTCTGCCGAGAACAGGAGGAACAGCAGTATGACATTCGAAGAAAGACATGAGTTTGCAATTCATAAATGCCTCTTCTCCGATCTCATCAAGTACTTTACTATAGATCGCCACCAACGTCAAGCGTGGGGAATTCTTAAAGGCATATGCACCGATCTTGGCAAGATTTTCTCCGTTGACATACACATTGCCCTCTTCATCCATATTGGCAAACGCAGATTCATCTATCTCGGTGATATAATACTTCACGCCGTCCTCTTCCACATAGGAAGGAATATTATACGTTTGTCCGTGAGTCTGATGAATAACCTTTGCCGTGTGTGCGCCCGTGATTTCGTATAGACCATCACTAACCGTTTCACCCAAACGCGGAGTTGGAGCCGGGTCATAGAAGAACTCGATTGCCGTGATAGTGAACTTGAGATCGCCCGAGAGGGTAACCGTCTCAACCGGCGTACCTACCCATATAAGCTTACCTGTTTCGCTATCGTATCTCCAACCGGCTGGAAGATCATTTGCATAATACACTGTTGAACATGTAATAATGATACCTGTGAGATCTCCGACAATGGATTGGAATGTCAGTGTACCACAGTTATCCATTATTTCAAATTTTCCATACCCATATTCGCCAAAATAGCAGTTGCCATCACTTGTTCTCGTCAGAGAGGTAATAATATTTTTAATTACAGGAGTGGTTTTTGTTTCGCCATTACTGCAATTCATCTTTACATGTTTTACTTGGCGTTGTTCCCATATGAACGAGGGACCCGAAGGCATAGGATCCGGCTCCGGAGCTGTTGCATAGGTAAACACGATGGATGTAATATGGGTAACAAGCGCATCCTCCAAAACAACTGAATTGGTAGCTTCACCTTCCCACGTCAACGTGCTTTCTATACTGTTCCATTCTGTTGGATAATTCGCAGATCCATATCCACCATTCTCACCATCATAGTTGATTACAATGCTTTCAAACTCACGTGTCGTGGAAGAGAAAGTAAGTGTTCCGCCGTCGCGCACAGAAATATTTGTATTGCCGTCGCGAGTACTGAATTGAGCATAGGAACCATCCGTTGTAGCAGATATAGTAGCAACAACATCTTTCATTTCCACCTGTGAAGGACCGTCATTATGAGAAATATATGTTTCACTATATGAAGAATACATGTTTGTGTATCGCAAAAGATCTACGGCCTTTAACATAACCGCATTCCATGTAACCGAATTAGGATCTGGAGTTGCGGCATCCGTAACTACGGTAAACTCGATGAGTCTAATCGGTCCGGAAGAGAAAGAAGTCGAAGTGCCATCACCTGCCAACACTACAGATGTTGCACCGTTTTCATCTGACCATGTGAGTTTGCTTGAACCATCCCATACCCATCCGGATCCTGCAGCTAGATTTGAAGGATAAATTTCATCACAGGTGATGACAACTTTTGTCAATTTTCCCTCTGCCGGAGCGAATGTGAGCGATCCGCCATCTCTCATGGAGAAATCAGGCCAATTTTCACCATTATATTGACCATTAGTGGTGTTAAAATGACAATATTTGCCGGCTGCGTAGTCTGTACTATTAGTGACAATAATGTCTTTAATATATTGAGATTGACCCGTAGAATTGTAACCCATTTCTACATTAACTGTTGCGAGGTCAGTCGTCTCCCATGTGATGGTAGAGGTAACAACAGACGGATCAACCGGAGTTGGCTCTTCAGCAAAGACAAACTCAGCGGATGTAATATTAAAATAGAATGACTCACCGCTGCATGCCAGCACTACGGATGATGCTCCTTCTGCAGTTGCACTTGTCCATATAAGTTGGCCGCTATCGTCACCTCCATTCCATGACCAACCGGATCCTGTTACAAAAAGATCCGAGTGATTATGATATCCGCAATCAATGACAATGCTCTTCAATTTTCCTGAAGTCGGAGTAAAGGTAATCGTTCCTCCATTATTGATAGAAATGGAAGTAGTAGATGTATGATATTCCTCATCTACATAAGTTTTAAACTGGCTGTAATCTCCTCCGGCCGGAGCTGTGGCTGTAACGGTGATACCATCAACCGTTTGCGATGCCGGGTCGCTGCCATAATCGCAAGAAACATTAACACTTGAAACCTTGGCCTCATTCCATTCAACCGATACAGGAGCAACTCCGATGATGCTTGCAAGGTCTGACCACGCTGCTTTGTAAGCATTTACACTTGCGGAAGGCACATAAATATGCGCTAATGAAGATACATTATCAAACACATAATCACCCAACGTCGGCGGGGTGGTTGCGTTAAGAGTGATTTTGGTCAAACCGGAAGTTTGAAACGCATAATTTCCAATACTGCTTACCGTAGAGGGCAAGGTAGCCTTTTTTAAGTTGGAGCAAGCCCAGAATGCATTGTCGGCGATGTTGATGACACCTTCCTCTATAACAAGAGAAGGCATGCCTCCGTTTTGGAAAGCATTTTCACCGATAGTTGTAACCGTGTAGTCTGCTACACCGTCATTAACCGTTGCCGAGATTACCAAATCACTATAAACATCATAACTCTGCCATGATTCTGCTGCATAGGGATTTTTAATCAAAGTAGCGGTGTGGGTCGCATCATCCAATTCGTAGTAGAAACTACCAATTTGTTGCTGAGTGACCGTTCCCCACGCACTAAAGGATAGCGCACATAGGGCAATGAGTGTAAAAATTGTTTTTTTCATATTGAATAGATTTTATTGTTATTATTAGCCAATTAGTAGCGGAACGACGATCCACCGACGAACTCGCGCAAGAAGGAAGTAGGCGGAATCTCTTTCTCGGGGATGGACTCGAAGTAGGAGAGGAACTTGATGAGGCGGTGTGCCTCGGCATATTCGTCGCAGTACTTGGGTACCTCATCCAGGATAGGCTCGGCATGGCGCTTGAGCACCGCCAGCTCGAAGAGCAGCGAGGAGTTGAACATGGCGTCGGCTTCCTCCTGGAACGGATAGATCCATTTCTCTTCGCCACGGCGTACGGAAGCGCAGCGAGCGATAGTGTCGCGTGCCGAATAGCCACGATAGCGGTAGTCGCGCACAATACGGCGGATGAGGCGCACGTCGGTGGTAGGTATCCAGTTGTGGTTGTCCAGATTAACCGTGGTGAGCGAGGAGACATAGATCTTGAACATCTTGTCGCGCGGGATATTGGGCAGCAGCTGAGGATTGAGCGCATGCAGACCTTCCAGGATAACCACGGTATCATCTTTCAGCTTCAATTTGTCGCCTTTGAACTCGCGCTTGCCCGTCTCGAAATTGAACGAAGGCAATGCCACCTCTTTGCCATCGAGCAGGTCGGCTAACTGCTGACGGAAATAGGGCAGGTCGATGGCTTCGATATGCTCGAAATCCCAATCGCCGTTCTCGTCGAGCGGGGTATCTTCGCGGTTGACGAAATAGTTGTCCATCGATAGTACGACGGGACGGATGCCGTTGACGAGCATCTGGATGGTCAGACGTTTGCTGAACGTGGTCTTGCCCGACGATGACGGACCGGAGATCAACACGAACTTGGGCATGCCGCCTTCTTTGTTGACAATCATATCGGCAATCTGCGCCACTTTCTTCTCGTGCAGCGCCTCCGACAGCTTGATCATCTCAAACGACTTGTTGCCTTTGCAGGCGTTGTTGAACTCGCCTACGTTGCTAATCTTCAGCAGTTTGTTCCAGCCGGTATACTCGTTGAAGATCTTGAACATCTTGTCCTGGTTGCAGCTTTCCTCCAACTTGGTCGGGTCTTTGCGGTTAGGTATGCGCATCAGGATGCCGTCGTAGTACGGTTCCAGCTTGTAGATGTTCAGATAGCCGGTGGACGGCATCAGGGCTGAGGTATAGTAGTCAATAAAATCGTCGATACGGAAATAGCGGCAGTAGGGGTTGCCCAAGGTCTGGAAGAGTGTCGTCTCCTCGTCGTGGCACTCCTTGAACAGACGGATCACCTCTTTGGTCTGTTTCTCCTCGGTGATGATGGGTTTGTCGGCTTCGATATACTCGCGCATCTTGGCATCGATAGCGTCGATGATCTGCTGCGTAATGGGCATGTAGGTGCCGTCGAAGTTCTTGAGCGTGCAGTAGTAACCTTTGCTGATGGGGTGCTCCACGCGCAGGTCGGTATGCGGATAGAGGGTGCGGACGGCGTACGCCATGACCATCTCCAGCGTGCGTACATAGCAGCGCATACCTTCGGGACAAGAGATGTCCAGAAACTCGATGTCTTTGGGCTTGTACACCAGGAACGTCAGGTTCTGCACCTTGTAGTTAACACGCGCCGCCACTGCCTTGTAGGGGAGTTTGAGCCCAATCTGCCGATAGACATCAATCAGTGCCGTACCGCGCTTGATGTCGTAATACTGCTTGTTGTTCTTGCAGTAGATGGTTACCGTATCTTCCATAAGTGATTTTGTTTTGTTAGGCAGCCAAGATTGGCTGCTATCTGTTAGTTATCTTTCTTCTTGCCTGTAGCCAAGCATAGCATCCCGACGAAGGTCAGCAGTGCGTTCAGCAGCAATCGCTCATGCGAGAAAGCATAGCCGTTGAACCACACCACCGAATGTGCATCGATGATCCATGTGATCACGGGCGCTGCCAATACCACCACGGGTATCCACTTGTCGCGTATCTCCATCCGCGTGAACATACCGAAGCAGAACATGCCCAGCAGCGGGCCGTAGGTGTACGATGCCACCTTGTAAACAGTCTGGATGATAGCATCGTCGTTGAGCACGTATATCACGCACAGCAGCACCGCCATGATCACCGCCATGGCTATGTGCACGTACGTGCGGATGGTCTTCTGCTTGGCTTCATCGTGCTTCTGGATGCCCAATATATCCACGCTGAACGAGGTCGTCAGCGCCGTAAGCGCACTGCCGGCAGCCGAATAGGCTGCGGCTATGAAGCCCACGATAAACAGGATGCCTACTATCACGGGGAAATAGTTGCCGGTAGCCAGGTAGGGGAACACATCGTCACCTTTCATGCCGCTCAGGTCGATATCGTTCGCTGCAGCATAGGTGTACAGCAGGTAACCCAGCACGAGGAACAGACCGATCACGAAGATCTGCAGCACCGCACCCGTGATCATGTTCTTCTGGCTCTCCTTGTAGTTCTTGCAGCTCAGCGTGCGTTGCATCATGTCCTGGTCCAGACCCGTCGTAGCAATCACGAGGAAGATACCGGCGAGGAACTGCTTCCAAAAGAAGGTCGGCTCTTTCGGGTTGTCGAAGAAGAACGTCCGTGCCATCGGGCTGTCACCCATGCCGCTCATGCTCACGCCGCTACGCAGCACAAACCATATACACAGCGCTACGGAGAAGATCAGGCAACAGGTCTTCAGTAGGTCGGTCCATACCACGGATTTCACGCCGCCGCGGAAGGTGATCAGATATACCATCGCCGTCGTGAGCAGCGCGTTCAGCCAGAAGGGGATGCCCAACGGCCCGAATACCAGGCTCTGCAATACCGCGCTCACCACGAACAGCCGCACGCTGGCGCCAAGCATCTTGCTCACAAAGAAGATCCACGCACTCGTCTTGTACGACGTGGTGGAGAAGCGGTGATTCAGATATTGGTAGATGCTGGTCAGGTTCAGCTTGTAGAACAGCGGGATAAGCACGTAAGCTATCAGTATCTGTCCCACGGTAAAGCCCAGCACCATCTGCATGTACGAGAACGCTGCACCTTGCACCATGCCCGGTACGCTCACGAACGTCACGCCCGAGATAGCCGCGCCGATAGTGGACATAGCTACCAGTGCCCAGTTGTTCTGACGGTTGCCCGAATAGAAACCTGCGCTGTCGGCTTTTCGCCCTGCCGCGTACGAAACGGCAAACAGAATGGCGAAATATGCCAGGATGGTCAGTAGTATATAGAATGGTGTCATGATTGTATATGTCGCTTATTTGACCAAGTTTGGTCAAACCTTGAATTCCTTGGGTATGGGAGTCTCAAAATGCACGATCTGCTCCGTTGCCGGGTGGATAAATTCCAGGATGCGTGCGTGCAAACACAGCCTGTCGATAGGCGAATAGGTGTTGCCGTGGCCGTACTTGCGGTCGCCCACCACGGGATGTCCGATGGATGCCAGATGTACGCGTATCTGGTTGGTGCGTCCGGTCTCCAGGTTCAGCGCCAGCAGCGAGATGACTTGTTCTGTGTTATCCTTGCCGCTCTTCACGGTGCGCTTGCCCAGCACCTCGTAGTGCGTGATGGCTTTTTGTCCGCCATCATCCACGGGCGACGAATAGACCATCGCATTGCGTTTGTCTTCGGTCAGCCAGGTGGTGATGGTGCCCTTAGGCTCGGGCAGCTCACCTTCCGCCATGGCTACGTACGTACGTTTGGTCACCAACTGACGCCAGTAGGTACGCATATATTCTTGCAATTGCGGCGAACGTGCAAACACGAGCAGCCCGCTCGTCTCGCGGTCCAAGCGATGCACCACGTATACGTTGTTCTTCGGGTGTTGGCGTTTGACGTACGCCTTCAGTATCGACAGCGCCGTGGTCTCTGCGCTATCGGGATTGCTCGGGACGGTGATCAGTCCCGGCTTTTTGTTGACTACTATCAGATGGTCGTCTTCATAGACGAGCGATAGTTTCGGATGGTGTAGGGTAGTGGTGGCGGCTTGCGATATGATGGTCACTTCATCGCCCGCCTTGAGAGGCATGTCGCCTCGCGTCTGCACGGCGCCGTTCACTTGTACGCGGCGGGCACGCAGCAACTGCTTGACGCTCGTTGGCGTCATTCCTCCCATCTTAGCCTCAATCAGTTCCTGTAGGCTTGTGCTCGTACGCGCGTGTAAGATAGTGTTATTCTTTCTCTTCATGGATTATATCGGCTATTGGCTATTGGCTTTTTGCTATTGGCGCCAATGGCTAATGGCTAAGAGCTAACAGCCCCAAAAACACACGAGGCGAGCATGGTGCTCGCCTCGTAGTGGGTTATTTGCGCTTGCGGTCGCCGTAGCGGGACATGAATTTGTCCACACGACCTGCCGTATCCACCAGTTTCGATTTGCCTGTGTAGAACGGGTGCGACGTGTTGGAGATCTCCAACTTGATAAGCGGATAGGTCTGACCGTCGATCTCGATGGTGTCCTTCGTGTTGGCGCATGAGCGGCTGAAGAACTGTGTGCCATCCGACATATCTTTGAATACTACTACGCGGTAGTTCTCGGGATGAATTCCTGCTTTCATTGTAATTACAAATTAAAAATTAAAAATTACGAATTACTCAGCAGCAGCTTCAGCTACTACGTTAATCTTGATCGTGGCCTTCACTTCGCGGTGCAGACGGGCGCTTGCCTCGTACTCACCGAGTTCCTTGATAGGTTCAACAGTGATGACTTTCTTGTCTACCTCAATCTCCTGAGCTTTCAGGGCGTCAGCAATCTGTGCGGTGGTTACCGTACCGAAGATCTTGCCGTCCTCGTTAGCTTTCACCGGAACGGTGATAACGATAGCTGCAAGTTTCTCTGCCAGTGCCTGAGCGTCTGCCAGCAGTTTGGCAAGCTTGTGAGCCTGTTGCTTCAGGTTCTCGGCGAGCTGCTTGCGGTTGCTCTCGTTGGCGATGATGGCCATCTTGTTAGGCAACAAGTAGTTGCGGCCATAACCGTCGCGTACCTTAACGATATCGTTCTTGTAGCCCAGGTTGGCTACGTCTTGAATCAATATAACTTCCATGATGTTCTCCTTTCAATTTTAGTGTTCAATTTCAGTTTACTTCATCATATCCGTTACGTAAGGCAGCAATGCCAAGTGGCGAGCTTTCTTAACAGCCTGAGCAACTTTGCGCTGGAACTTCAGCGAAGTACCTGTGATACGACGCGGAAGGATCTTGCCTTGCTCGTTGAGGAACTTCTTCAGGAACTCGGGGTCCTTGTAGTCTACGTACTTGATACCGGCTTTCTTGAAGCGGCAGTACTTTTTCTTCTTCTGATCCGTCTGTTTCGGGGTCAGGTAGCGAATCTCTTCATTCTGTGCCATGATTAAGCCTCCTCTTTTTTAGTGTGGTTACGACGTTTTTCAGCATACTCAAAAGCATACTTGTCAAGACGGGTCGTGAGGAAGCGAAGCACGCGCTCATCACGGGTGAACTCTGTCTCGAGCTTTGCAATGAATGCCGTCTCTACATCATACTGAAGTACGCAGTAGAAGCCCGACGTCTTTGCTTGGATGGGATACGCCAGTTTGCGCAAACCCCACTCCTCACGGTTCAGCATGGTGCCGCCATTCTGCGTGAGAAGGTTCTCGAATTTGTCGACCGCTTCCTTCATCTGTGGCTCAGACAAAACGGGGGTAAGAACGAAAACGGTCTCGTAGTGATTTACCATAATTTTGTTTGTTTCTTTTGCGGAGAGCTGGGTTGGATTACGCCCTCCATTTGTTAATTAATGTATTTGTTTTACGGCTCGCCACATCCGACGACTGCCGCTCACTTTCAGGCATTACCTGACGGTCATGCCACAAAAAGCATACAAAGTTACAAAAAAAAATCCATTCCTCCAAATGTTCAGCGCACTTTTTTTATACCCCTCAGCAATTATTTTCGTTTTAATATGTTTACTTTGCATACATGCATTGCGCAGACCTGTCTGCCAAAAAAATCGACGAAAGATTTGCATATTTCGAAAAATTATTGTATCTTTGCACTAACAAAATTGTGAAACGTCATGATTTATCGTATTACATTCTCTTGCGATGAAGTTAGCCGCTTCCGTCGCGTCTTCGAAGCCGATAGCGATGCCTTGTTCCTCGACCTGCACAAGGCTATCCTTGAGTCCGTCGAGTATCCTGACGACCAGATGACCTCGTTCTTTATCTGCAACGACCGTTGGGAGAAAGAGCAAGAGATCACCCTCATCGAGATGGGCGATACCGATCAGTATGAGAACATGGTCATGGACCAGACCCATCTGAGCGACCTGCTCACCGAGCAAGGCCAGCGCCTCATCTACATCTTCGATCCTATGTTCGAGCGTTGCTTCTTCGGCAGCCTCAAGGAGATCCGTTCCGGACACATGACAGGCGTCGAATGTGTTGAGACCATCGGCAAAGCCCCGCAGCAGCTCCAGACCGAAGATAACCTCGATGCTATCCTCGGCAAGGACGGCAAAGGCGACTTGGGAGACCTGGATATGGACGAAGATTTCTACGGCTCCAACGGCTACAACGAGGAAGACCTCGATGCCGAAGGATTCCAGGATCTCAGTTTCGACGACGGTACCATGTTTTAATCTGAATGCCTAAACTGCTCGTCATCACCGGCGCAACGGCTTCCGGCAAGACGGAATATGCGATCCGTCTCGCCGAACAGTTGCACGTGCCCGTCATCAATGCCGACTCCCGACAGATCTATCGTGACCTGCCCATCGGTACCGCGGCGCCCACTGCCGAAGAGCAAGCGCGTGTCAAGCATTACCTGGTCGCCACCCATAGTCTCGACCAATCGTACAACGCCGGCATGTTCGAGCGCGATGCACTCCGCATCATCCAATCCCTCATCGACGAAAAAACACCCCATCCACAGTCCGTTAACGGTCCGTTAACGGCTCATCAACGGCCCATTAACGAGTCTATCCTAGACCATACACGAGGTCAACACGAGGTTTTTACAGACTTTTACCGAGGTTTGGACTCCGTCGTCGCCATCGTCTGTGGCGGCAGTATGTTGTATATCGATGCCCTTTGCAACGGTCTGGATGATATACCCGAAGTGCCGGCTGCCGTGCGTCAGCAGTTGGGCGAGCAGTATCGCGCTAACGGTCTACAGTGGCTCCAAGCCGAAGTGCAGCGCCTCGATCCGGATTATTGGCAGGTGGTTGACCGGCAAAACCCGCAACGCTTGCTCCATTGTGTCGAGCTATGCCGCGTCACGGGCGGTACCTACAGCAGCCTGCGCAAGCAAAGCAAGCAGCAGCGACCGTTCGATATCATTCTTAAGGTTGTCACGCGTCCGCGGGAGGAGATATACGAACGCATCAATGCGCGCGTAACAAAGATGATTGATGCCGGATTGCTTGACGAAGCCGACCGCGCTTTCCGCCTCACTCTGGGCGATAACTACCGCTCCATGACTTTCGACCGGGCTTTCTACATGCTCCCTAACTCCCTCCGCACGGTCGGCTATCAGGAACTTCTCCCATATTTCTTAGGCGATACCTCTCTCGCCGCCGCCGCCGATCTAATCCGCCAAAACACCCGCCATTACGCCAAACGCCAACTCACCTGGTGGCGCAACCGACAGAACGCCATCGGCAAAAGCAAAGCTGAATAGTGCTATTTGGTAACATCAAGTGCACAAAATGCGCCTAAATGGCAACAATTTGCACATTTTTTTGCCAAAACATTTGCATATTTGAAAAAAATGTTGTACCTTTGCAGTTGCTTTTGACCGAAGCATAAGGAAAGTTGTCTGAGTGGTCGAAAGAGCCACACTCGAAATGTGGTGTACGCATTACGTCGTACCGGGGGTTCGAATCCCTCACTTTCCGCAAAGAAAAAGATGCGATATGTCTGTCTGAGTTTACTCAAGCAAGCAAATCGCATCTTTTTCTTTGAACAAGGTGCCAGCGGCAGCTTGTTGGGATTACGCAGAAATCCCTCACTTTCTCACCGCAGAAATCCCTCACTTTCCGCCCGGGATGCCCTTTGCATGGGATAGGGGTTCCGCAGAAATCCCTCACTTTCCGCAAGATAATTATCACTGTCATTCATAACCAATCAGCAGCCGTCAGGGTTGCTGATTGGTTTTTGTGTCCGTGGGGCTCGCATGGCGAACGAACCCACAATCTCAATAAACCATTCCCCAAGTTTCTAAACTGCGGTTTCCCCCATCCAAACCGGGCTGCAACCTCCACTTTCTTGATATTTTTGATGCGGAGATACGTGTTTACTCGCTCCGTTTTTTAGGATGATTGCCCGCGCATGTACTCGCCGGGGGTGATGCCGGTTTTGTTTTTGAACATGCGCGTGAAATGATGCGGGTAATCGAAGCCGAGCATGTATGCCGTTTCGCTGATGCTGCGGCCGCTCATGAGGATATTCTTCGCGATTCGGATGATGTACGATTGGATATATTCCTTGGCAGAAGCGCCTGTGGCTTGCTTCACCAAATCGCCGAAATAACCCGCTGAATACGCCATCTCCGAGGCGCAATACGCTACTGTCGGCAAGCCTTTCGCGACTTGCCGGCCTTCGTAATAATACTTGTCCAACAAGGCGTGAAACCGTTTCAGCACATCCGGCTCGTTCGTCGTAATCCGGGCATTCTGACGCCAATACGCCCGCTGACAATAATCCAAGATCAACCGCAGATAGCTGACCACTATATTCCGTAGTGCGGAGCTGTCGGTGTGCGTTTTCAGTTCTTTGCGCAGCGCGCTCAGAAGCGTCTCTATCGCATCCCATTCCTGCGGTTCAAGAGGCAGCGAATCGGTAAAGAAATACGAGAAGAAATTATACTCCGCGATGTGTGCCTCGAGGTCTGTCTTGCTCATCAACTCCGGCGACCATAGTACCGCCCAGCCGTTCAGAAAGAGCGGTTTGCCATCATCTTCTCTGCCGCCTATTTGCCCCGGTGCGACGGCGATTACCGACCACTCGCTCACCTGCACAGGCCGCACGCCATACGACAAGTCCTGCGGAAACTCCCGTTGGATAAACAACCCATACACATTGTAGCTATTCAAACTCGTCCTGACCCCCTTCTCCAGTTCATCAAAATGAACGACACTAATCAGCGGGTGGATCACTTCCGCCTCCAGATGCCGCGCATACACATTCGGTTCCCGTATATTCAGTAGTTTTTTCATAAGGGCTGAAATTTGTGTGCAAAGATACAATTTTTCTGCGAGATATGCAAAAATGGCAGCCAAAAAAATGATATTTTTCTGCAATTTCTGCAAAATTGGTATATATATGGCAAATTTATGTTTGTTTATTTAAATAAAAAGCAGTAATTTTGCACCATAAATCAAATCAACTGCTATGCGAAAGATTTTATTCACTTTGCTTGCAGCACTCACAATAACCGGCTGCAATGCCCAAAACAACAAAGCACAAATGACGAATAACAAATGTTTGGTAGTATTCTTCTCCCATGCCGGAGAGAACTACTCGGTGGGAAACATCAAAGTGGGTAACACCAAAATCGTGGCGGACTACATTAGCGAACTGACCGGAGCTGATCGGTTTGAGATCGTGACCCACAAATACGACGGAATGGCTTATACGCCGTTGACCGAATTGGCACAAGAGGAAGCCCGCAACAACGAGCGTCCGGCGTTTGAACCGCAAATAACCACTTCAAACGGCGAAATCATCAAACCTTCAAACGTCAAAGAACTTTTTGACCGGTATGACATCATCTTCATCGGTGGACCGATCTGGTGGGGCACTTACCCGCAAGTGATGTTCACGTTCTTCGACACCTACGACCTGAACGGCAAAACCATCTATCCCTTCACCACCCACGAAGGAAGCGGTCTCGGCAATGTAGTGAGCGACGTCCGCAAAGCGTACCCGAAAGCCGACGTGAAGCCCGGCTTCAGCATCTACGGCCACGAGGTGCGCACGAACAAAGCAAAAGTAGAGAAATGGATTAAAGGGCTTAATATCTGATTATTATGAAAGAATTTCGAGTTGACCCAAGGGTAACGACACCCGAAGCGCAAGCAATGTACATTGAGCAGGGACGCAAGCTCTTGGCGTTCAATCAAACGATCCCTTTCACGCCGGAGAATATAGAGGCAACCAAAGCGCTCTTTGGCGAAAACCTCGGCGAAGGTTCTATCGTGCAGCCGCCGTTGAAAGGTGTATGCTTTGACATGGTACACATAGGCAAAAACATGATGTTCCCCCGATGAAACGGGGGAAACGAGCACGCGGAGCGGGCAGAGGAAAAGGGGGTAACATAAAATCAAATATATCCCGGCTAAAAAACCGCGTCGGTGTCCTCGAAGTTACAAATATTCCTTATCTACGGAAGTAGATGCGGATGAAGATGCGGAGGAGGAAGAGGATGAAAAAGAGGATGGATGCACCGAGAGAGTACCAAGCCCAGGAAGGGATATAACGTTCGGGAGGAAGTTGTACAAGTACCTCTTTGTCCTTATAGACGATGTGCTCTTTGTCCTTATAGATGGTATCTTTTACGAGCACTATGCTGTCCTTAATCTGAATGTGCCAATGATCGATGCGGATGGTATCACCTTTCTCGCGTATGATGACACTATCGCGTATGTACTGCCGCAAGCGCTCGAAGTTATGACTTATGGCAGCACTATCGTTGCGCGTGATTGATGTGCTATCATTTCGCGGTGTGCTTATCGTGGCTTGCTGCGTCTTACAGGCGTTCAGCAGGCTGGCGGCGACCAGCAGCGCGATGAGGCATAGCAGCGCTTTTGCCGCCTTAACAGCAGTCGATGATATGGATGGTGTGAGTCTCTTTTTCATGATTGTGGAAGATTTGCAGCAGGTCGGTCATAGCCGCCTTGCTATTAGTGATGTAGTCGCTAAAACGCTCGCGCCCTACGAGGATGCACCCCGATGTGTCTTTGGGGCGGTTGCCCGAATGAATGCGGATGCCCGTTCGTCCGGGTACGTTCAGAACCTCAGGCAGCAAGCATTTGAAGCGCGGTGACCATGAGACGCGCACGTCATACGTACCTGCCGGATGTGGACGCAGCGATTGCGGAAGCCAAGTACGCGCTGGATACCTTAGGAGCCGTGGGCGTCAAGTTAGCGACGAACGTCTATGGGCAATACCTCGGTGACAGCGTTTTAGACCCGTTGATGGCTTTTCTTTCCGAGCGCCAAGCGCTTGTCATCCTTCATCCGCACAAACCCTCGCCTGTGAACGAGAATGTGATGCGCCAAACGCCCTTAGCGATGCAGGAATACCTCTCCGAGACCACCCGCACGGTCTGCAACATGATCAGCCGCAATGTGCTCGCGCGCTATTCCGGAATGCGTGTTGTTGTGCCGCACGCAGGCGCATATCTGCCGATTGCTATACCGAGAATGCGGTCGCTCTATCCGGTGATGCGCCAAAACGGCTTAGTGAGCGAGATTGACTTCGATGCCAACCTCAACAGCCTCTATTTTGACTTGGCGGGTTCGCCTTCGGACGAGACCATCCGCGCGCTGCTGACCCTGACCAAGCCTGACCGTCTCCTCTACGGAACTGACTATCCATATGTCGCGCCCAAAGTCATTAAAGCCAACATCGAACGTATCAAGCAACATCTTCCCTCCAAATGAGAGAATGCATAAATGTGAAAATATGAAAATGAGAAAATTCTTTACCCTTTTTGCTGCTATGAGCTTGATTCTCAGCACGTCTTCCGCCAAAACGCTGGTGGTTTATTATAGCTACACCGGCAACTGTGAGAGTATAGTTACCGAACTGACGAACCGGATCTCTGCCGATGTTGTGGAGATCGAACCGGCAGAAAAAGGACTTCATTACGAAGCCAACAACTACGCGCTGGGCACCCAACTGCTCAATGCCATCAAAGCGAACCCGAACGACGCCGCGTCCTATCCGGCGATAGATCCGATAAGTGTGTCCGTAGCGGATTATTCCACCGTCATCATCGTCACGCCGCTCTGGTGGAGCCAGATGGCAGCTATCATGCAGAGTTACCTTTTCCAAGTCGGCGCACAACTGTCCGGCAAACATGTGGGACTTATCGTTTCCTCTGCCTCCAGTAGCATCAGCGGCGTCGTAGCCGACTGTCATCGCCTCGTACCCGATGCCGACTACCTGCCCGAGAACCTCTGGATCAATAACTCCAACCGCTCCAACCTCTCCACGCTCATTGCCAACTGGGTGGAGACCTGCGGCTTGAACCAACCGACCAACACCGCCCAACAAATCAATGTAGTAATCGGCTCGAAGACTTTTACCGCCACGCTCTCGGATTCCGAAACCGGCGAAGTCTTTGCTGCCTTATTACCCCTAACGGTCACGATGAACGAACTGAACGGCAATGAGAAATACCATTACCTGTCCACCTCTCTCCCCACCGCTGCATACCAGCCCGGCACCATCCATGCCGGCGATCTGATGCTCTACGGCAACAACTGTGTCGTCCTCTTCTACAAAACTTTCAATAGTGGGTATTCCTATACACGTATCGGAGCTTTGGATGATCCTTCTGGTCTCTCGGACGCACTTGGAACCGGCAATGTGAGTGTGCGTTTTGAGAAAGGAGAGACGACAGACCTTGGAGAGGTACAAAGGGACAAAATACCGAGTACCAAGGTTCTTCGTGACGGACAGTTGTTCATTCTCCGCAACGGTATTGAATATAGCGTCAACGGGCAAATACGGTAATCCAAGAGCAACCCGGTGCCACGAACGAATGGCTCGAATCCGTTAGCGATAAGCAATATAACCAACTGATTACGTTTTAATCCTTATAAAATTGATAAATCTATAAGGGAAAACAGGTTGCAAATTAAGAAATAGTGGTCTGCACTAAAGAAAAAGCACCTGGCGCTTGTATGCGTCAGGTTTTTTTTGTACCTTTGCAGCATGATTTAATAACTCTATCAAATAAGGTACACAATGTATAAATTAGGTATCGACATAGGCAGCACGACCATTAAGATGGCGCTAATCAAACTAAAAGGTCAAAAGACAAACGACCGTCCTTCGGACTCAAAGCCGGTAGTTCTGGCAACCGACTACAGGCGGCATAACGCCGAACCGATGAAAGTGGGCAAAGAGATGATCGAAGGTATCTTGAGAGCAATCAAAGACCAGCAGTCAGCAGTCGGAGAGCAACGATCATCAATAAGCATCGGCATTACCGGTTCGGTGGGAATGGGTTGTGCGCAGCGGCTTGGTGTGGGTTTTCATCAGGAGGTGATTGCGGCAGCGGAGGTTGTCAGGCAGTTGTATCCGTCAGTTCATACGCTGGTGGACATAGGCGGCGAGGACAGCAAGATGATCTTCTTTGAGTCAGGTCGCGTGCCTGATATGCGTATGAATGGCAACTGTGCCGGCGGAACGGGCGCGTTCATCGACCAGACGGCTACTTTGCTCGGCGTGGATGTATCCGAACTGAACGATCTGGCTGCACGTGCCGAACATATCTACCCGATAGCGTCGCGTTGCGGTGTATTCAGCAAGACGGATATACAGAATCTTATCTCCCGTTCGGTGAGCAAAGAGGATATAGCCGCTTCGATGCTCAATGCGGTAACGATGCAAGTGGTGAGTGCGCTGGCACGCGGAACAGAAGTGCACCCGAAGATATTCCTTTGCGGCGGACCGTTTGCATATATTCCCGAACTGCGCAAACATCTGTTGCGGGCGTTGGATATGACAGAAGAAGATTGCATTGTGCCCGAATATACGCAGTACATTCCTGCTATCGGCACAGCTTTGTTAGCTGACGGCGAAACGTTCACGTGCGAGCAGGCGCGTACATTATTCAGTTCCGACCATTGCTCGGCAGTAGCTGTATCCGGCACACTGCCTCCGCTGTTTGACGGCGAGAAGGATTATCAGCAATGGCTATCCGAGAAACAGAAGAAGTATGGTCACAACACTATGAACTCTCAACTATCCAACTTCGCTCAACGCTCCGTACCTTCAGATTGTTCCCTCGGGCAAAGCACTCTCAATACGCCACTCTATCTCGGCGTAGATAGCGGCAGCACAACCACCAAACTTGTATTGATTGACGAAAAAGGGCAGTTGGTGTTTTCGGACTACAGTTACAACAACGGCAACTCGTTGCAGGCTTTTCATAGTGCTTTGCAGCGGATGCGCGACACGCTCGGGCAGGATATAGAGATAGCCGGCAGTTGTTCAACGGGTTACGGCGAACAGTTGCTCAAGACTGCTTTTCGTCTGGATCATGGAATTGTAGAAACGATGGCACATTTTATGGCAGCCAAACATTTGCAGCCGGAGGTGTCGTTCGTGCTGGATATAGGCGGGCAGGATATGAAAGCGATCTTTGTGGAGAACGGCAGCATTCAGCGTATCGAGATCAACGAAGCCTGCTCGTCGGGTTGCGGCAGTTTTATCATGACTTTTGCACGGCAGTTAGGGTACGAGGTGAGCGATTTTGCACACATGGCGACGCTGGCGCAACACCCGTACGACCTCGGTACACGTTGCACGGTGTTTATGAACAGCAAGGTCAAACAAGCCATGCGCGAAGGTGCGCAGGTGGATGATATAGCAGCCGGATTCAGTTATTCGGTTATCAAGAACTGTCTGTACAAAGTGCTCAAACTGCAGTCTTTTGACCAGTTGGGCGAACATATCATGGTTCAAGGCGGCACATTCCGCAACCACTCGGTTGTTCGCGCCCTGGAGATCCTCACCGGCAAAGAGGTAGGATTTGGTCCGATCCCCGAACTGATGGGTGCTTACGGATGCGCGTTGTATGCTTCACGTTACAGGGTGGTTGGCTGATTGTTACATAAACCACCTGCTAATCACCTACCAATCACCTATTAATCACCTACTAATTACCTACTACAGTATGCATTTAGATGAGTTGTTAAAAGCGGATCATTTCGAAGAAAGAGAGGAAGTATGTCCTGGTTGTCAGAACCATTGCCAGGTGCGCGTGTATTCGTTTGCTAACGGCCGGCAGTACGCGTCGGGCAATAATTGCGAGCGCGTCTATTCCAACGAAGGCACCACCGCCCGAAAAGGCATCAATATGTTCGAGGAAAAATATAAAATGCTCTTCCAACAACGCGTTCCAACAGCAATGCATTCAAATAGCGTCAGCGTTCAAACAGAGAGCGAAGCGAACGGTCAAACAGCGCAGCGGTCAAACAGCCCGCAGGGCGGTCTAACCATCGGTATTCCCCGCGGGCTGGGTATATATGAGAACTACCCGTTCTGGCAGACTCTGTTCGGGTGCTGCGGCATGCATGTGCGGTTGAGCGGCATGAGTACGAACAGGCTTTTTGACAAAGGTGTAAGGACGATTGTGGCAGACAATATCTGCTATCCTGCCAAACTGATGCACGGGCATATAATGGATCTTATCGATAAACATGTTGACCGCATATTCTATCCTTGGGTAGTGTTTGAGCGCAAGGAGGACGAGCAATCCAAGAACAGTTTCAACTGCCCGGTCGTCAGCGGCTATTCGGATGTAATAAAGAGTGCCATCAATCCTGAGAAGAACTACGGTATTCCTTTGGATTCGCCTACTATCTCGTTTAAGGACGAAGTGCTGCTGCGTGCATCGCTTGTGGAGTATCTGGCAACATTAGGCATCAACGAGCCTATGGCTCAACACGCTATCACTCAGGCTATTGCCGCACAACAGGATTATCTGAATACGTTGGAGCGAAGGAACATGCAGGTACTGGAGGAGGCGCGTGCGGCAGGCAGAATGGTTATTCTGCTGGCAGCACGACCATATCATGTTGATCCGCTTATCCAGCACAAGATTGCCGACGCGATAGCTGCCATGGGCATTGATGTGATTACGGAGAATGTGGCGGCGCATAAGGGGCAAGGCGTCTATGCCGAACTGAACGCTATGGCACAATGGGCGTACCCGAATCGCATTTTCAAGGCGGCGCACTGGGTCGGGAACCATCCGTACGGCAACTTGCATATCGTAGAACTGACCTCGTTCGGCTGCGGGCCGGATGCATTCATTCTGGACGAGGTGCGCGCTATCCTCAGCCGTTACGGCAAGAACCTTACGGTTCTGAAGATAGATGATGTGAACAATATCGGTTCGCTGCGGTTGAGAGTACGCTCGCTGGTGGAGAGTGCAAAAGAAATTAAAAATGAAAAATTAAAGATTACGAATGATAAGCCATTCACGACCAAACCTTTTGAGCCGTCCGATCGCGAGCGGGTTATCTTAACGCCTTATTTTGCAGAGGGTTATAACGAGTTTCTGCCCACTATCTTTGCCTTGGCGGGTTACAGGATAGAGTCGCTGCCTATGGCGACACAGGCGGATGCCGAAGAAGGGCTGCACGTGGCGAACAATGACATCTGCTATCCGGCTACTATAGTGGTGGGGTCGATCATGCGGGCTTTGAAATCCGGCAAGTACGACCTGACGAAAACCGCCGTGGCGATCACGCAGACAGGCGGTCAGTGCCGTGCGTCGAACTACTACGCGCTCATCAAAAACGCCCTCGTGGCGGCAGGCATGAGCCAAGTGCCGGTGATTGCTGTGGCGATTGGTCCGAGTCTGAAGAACAGCCAGCCGGGCTTTGAGATCAACTGGTTACACCTTATCCGCCCGACACTGGAGGCACTGTATTTTGCCGATGCGCTTGCCAAACTCTATTATCCTGCCGCTCCTCGCGAGCGCGTTGCCGGTTCGGCGCGCCAACTGTACAACCATTATCTCAATGCCGCACAACCGCTATTGGCGAAACGTGACTACCGCGCTATCCGCAGGCTTATGCGAGACGCTACAGGTGCCTTTGCGGAGATTACGGACGCCAACAGACAAGTGCCGGTGGTGGGAGTGGTGGGCGAGATCTATGTCAAGTACAACTCGTTCTCCAACCACGGCGTGGTGCGCTGGCTGATGGAGCACGGCGTGGAAGTCGTGCCGCCGGCAATCACGGGTTTCTTCTCCACCTCTATTCCCAATGCGTTCATCAACCGCGAGCAGCATATCCGCATGGATGGCTTGAAACCTTGGCAGGCGCGGCTGGTCAACAGGCTGCTGCAGCATTATGCGCATGTCTATGACCGTCTGTGCAGCTCTTATCCGTTCTACCGACCGTTCACGGATATCATGGACATCTGGCGCAAAAGCCGCCGTGTGATCAACTCCGCGGCAGACTTTGGCGAAGGATGGTTTCTGCCGGGCGAGATTTGCGACCTGGCGGATCACGGCATACGCAAGGTAGTTTCGCTGCAACCGTTCGGCTGTATTGCCAACCATATCATCAGCAAAGGTATAGAGCGGCGGTACAAGGAACATTATCCGGATCTCTCGTTGCTCTTCCTCGACTTCGATGCCGGCACATCCGATGCCAATATCACCAACCGTTTGCACTTTTTGTTGCAATAATTTGCAGAAATGAAAATATTTTAGTAACTTTGCATCAATTTTAATAGACCTATTAGTTATGACGACAAATGACAATATGGAACTGCGGATTCGAGAGGTGGCGCAACAACTCTTTTTTGAGCAAGGCTATGCGGCTACATCGACCACGCAGATAGCAAAAGAGGTCGGCTGCACGCAGGCACTCGTACATTATTATTACCGCACGAAAGAGAACCTCTTCCGGCAGATTTTCTTGGAGCAAGTCTTGGCGGCTCTGAATGTCATCGGGCGCTCTTTGGCGAACGAAGAGAAGTTTGACCGCTTCATCGAGCAGGCTATCTCTATGTATTTTGACGCGCTGTCGAGCAATCCGCGTTTGCCGTTTTTTGTGCTGGAAGAGTTGGTCAACAACCCCGAGCGCCGCAAGTACATGCGGGAGAAATTTGTCAAGAATCCTTCGTATGCGATGCTCTACATGCAGTTTGACGCGCGTCTCAAGCTGGAGCAGCAAGCCGGGCATATTACCAAAATCGACCCCTTCGATCTGATGATCACTATCGCTTCGCTGACGGTCTTCACGTTCGTCTCCCTGCCGATGTTTCAAGACCTGCTCTCGCAGACCGACGACCAAGTGCGCGAATACATTGCACACCGTAAATCCGAAGTCATCCGCATGGTCAAAAAGATCCTCAAACCATAGAAACAATCTCCCCAATATGCAAAAATGGTATATATTTGGCTAATTTGTGTTTGCGTATCTGCAAAAAATGTAGTAATTTTGCAGCGGATTTCAAATATGAAAGAAAATATGAAAAAGTTTTTAACCCTTATGCTTGCAGCCCTTACACTCGCTGCCTGCAATAAACCCAATGAGCAAATGAATAATTGTGAAAATGACACATGGGATAAAGTTTTCCCGTTAAGTGAGAAAGTAAACCACCAAAAGGTATCCTTCGAGACCCAATACGGCTTTACGTTGGTTGGCGATCTCTACACGCCGAAGGCAAATGAGCAATCACAAATCACAAATCACCAATACGCCGCGGTAGCGGTGTCAGGTCCTTTTGGCGCAACGAAAGAGCAGAGTTCGGGTCTGTATGCGATGAAGATGGCGGAACGCGGGTTTGTTGCTTTGGCTTTTGATCCGTCCTTCACAGGCGAGAGTTCGGGCGAGCCGCGTCGTACTGCGTCACCTGATATCAATACCGAAGATTTCATGGCGGCGGTGGATTATCTAAGCAAACTGCCCGAAGTGGACGCTGAGCGCATCGGTATCATCGGAATATGCGGGTGGGGTGGTATTGCCCTCAATGCGGCTGCGGCGGATACGCGCATCAAAGCTACCGTCGCTTCGACGATGTACGACATGACGCGCGTTTCGGGCAATGGTTATTTCGATTCCGCGGACAATGAGTCGGCACGTTACGAAGCACGTCAGGCTTTGGCAGCGCAACGTCTGTCTGATCCGCAAGCTATGGCAGGTGGCGTGATTGACCCGCTGCCGGACGATGTGCCGCAGTTCGTCAAAGACTACTACGACTACTACAAGACGTCGCGCGGCTACCATGCGCGTAGCGGTAACTCGAATGACGGTTGGCGCGTCATCGGCACGCAGGCATACTCCAACAGCCGTTTCCTGTATTATATCAATGAGATCCGTTCGGCAGTTCTGATCATGCACGGCGAGAACGCCCACAGCCGTTATTTCTGTGAAGCGGCGTATCATTACATGGTGGACGGCAAGGCAGAAGGCTACAAAACCGTGGTGGCTCCGAATCCCTGTCCCGAGAACAAAGAGTTGCTTATCATTCCAGGTGCGTCCCATTGCGACCTCTATGATGGCGGTTATACTGAGCCGGCAGGCAAAGGTGAACCCAAGAATATGATTCCGTGGGACAAGTTAGCGGAGTTCTTTGAGAAAAATCTAAAATAAATTGCAGATATGAAAGTAGTTGTTATTTCTACGAGCCTTCGGGCGGGATCGAACAGTCACGCGCTGGCGGAGCGGTTTGCGGACGGGGCAAAGAGTGCAGGACATGACGTGGAGTTGATTTCGCTGAGGGGCAAGGAGATCAAGTTCTGTATCGGTTGTCTCAAGTGTCAAGAGACAGGTGCTTGTGTGTTCAAAGATGACGTGCCGGCAATCATGGAGAGCGTGCTCAATGCGGATGTCGTTTGCTGGGCGACGCCGATTTATTACTATGAGATGTCGGGTCAGATGAAGACCCTCATTGACCGAATGAACGCTATGTATCCGAAGGATTATAAGTTCCGCGACATCTACCTGCTGACTACCGCTGCCGAGGACGAGGAGTTTACGCCCAAACGTGCAGAAAGCGGTTTGCAAGGATGGATTGATTGCTACGATAAAAGCGCACTCAAAGGGCATTTGTTCTGCGGCGGCGTGAATGATCCGAAAGAGATTGCAGGCAATGCCAAGCTGCAAGAGGCATACGAATTAGGCAAGAATATATAAAAAATACTCCAACTAAAGCAAAATTATGTTATTCTATATCCGCCAAATGTAGTACCTTTGCAGCAAATTTTCAAATATAGAAATATGAAAATGAGAAAATGTAATAATCTATTCATCCTTTTGCTTGCGGCACTATGTTTTGCTGCCTGCACAAATTCAAATGAAAAAATGAGTAAATGCGAAAATGATTTAATTGTCCGCATCGCGGAGATAGAGGTGAATGAGGGGTATTTGGATGAGTATTTGACAGCGGCGCATCATGTGGGGACGAAGTCCGTGGAGAGTGAGCCGGGCGTGATCTGTATCTTCCCGATGCAAGTTAAGGACGCGCCGAACACGATCCGCATTTTGGAGATTTACCGTAACGATGAGGCTTATCAGGCACATCTGCAGACGCCGCATTTCTTGGAATACAAACAAGGTACGCTGCACATGGTCAAGTCGCTTCAACTCGTGGCGACTGAGCCGCTCGCACCGGAGGCTATGGAGCACATATTTAAGAAACTATGAGAAAAATACTATTCATACTAGCGGCTGTGTGTTTGGTCAGCTGCACAAATTCAAATCTGCGGTTGCGCTTACGCCGGGAACCGTGATCGCTATTCCCGAAGGCGTCAAACACTGGCATGGAGCCGCTGCGGACTCGTGGATGCAGCACTTGGCGATTCATACCCAAGAGCAAACCGGCGCCACGAACGAATGGCTCGAACCTGTTAGCGATGCACAATACAACGCAAATATACGATAAAAAAAGCAAAAAAATCCCACAAAAACTTGCACATGTGGGATTTTTTTTGTACCTTTGCGCAAGTTTTGCGCATTAGGAAGAAAAGAAACTAATTTGACAGCATTATTATGACATACGACGAGTACATAGCGCAACAGCAACAGGCAATTGACGAGGAGCAGCAGGAGGATAACTGCTTCCTTGAATATCAGCCCGAAGGGCAGTTTGTAAGAGGACGTTAAATAGAATGATTATGACTATACAAGAAGCAATCCAAGTCCGCCATAGTGTGCGGCAGTACAAGGACATCGCCATTGAGGCGGAGAAAATAGCGCAGTTGCAAGCGCTGATTGACGAGTGCAACCGCGAGGCGGGTGTGCACATCCAATTAGTGACCAACGAGCCGAACGCTTTCTCAGGCGGACTCGCCAAATATGGAAAGTTCAGCGGTGTGAGCAATTATCTGGCTATGATCGGCAAGAAAGGTTCCGACGAGGCCATCGGTTATTGCGGTGAGAAGATTGTGCTGCTGGCGCAGACGCTGGGCTTGAACTCCTGCTGGGTGGGTCTGACCTTCCGCAAGCAGCCGGACAAGTATGAGATCCGCGAAGGCGAGGTGCTCAATAGTGTTATCGCACTTGGTTATGGTGCCACGCAAGGTGTACAACACCCGCAGAAGAAAAGTTTTGACGATGTAGCAAAAGATATGAGGTCGCTAAATGAGAAAATGGTAAATGAACAAATGAGTAAATATCCCGGTTGGTTTCGTGCGGGCGTAGAAGCTGCGTTGCTGGCACCCACTGCTGTCAATCAGCAGAAGTTCCTTTTTGTGCTGCATGACAATAACCGCGTAGAGGCGAAACCGAACTATTTGCTTATCGGTAGTTACGTCCACACCGACCTTGGCATCGTCAAGTACCATTTCGAAGTCGCCGCCGGAAAAGAGAATTTTGAATGGATTACGTTGTAGCCATAGGCTATGCCCTCAAAATACGTACACAAACGATGACAAACACGACGTTCCATCACACCCATCGACCGGGTTTCCTCCTCGGCTTTGTAGATTTCTTTACAGCCGGACTATTCTTCTTGTTCTATATGCCGTTAGGTGGGCTTCAAGATGAGATAGAGACGATTCTCGGGCATAAAGTGCAGCCTTACTGGAAAGCTTACTTATGGGGTATTCCCACAGCCTTTATCTATACCTTGGTTTGGATGGCACGTATTGCGGAAGAACTCAAAGTCAAAGCTATTGAACTGGGTATTGAGGGGCCGCACACGTCTTGGTGGAATATGTTCGGATGGAACACATTTGGTATTCTTCTGTTCGGACCTGCAGTCGCCACCCATCGTTTTTTTTATACCTTGAACAAGATTGAACAAAAGCTAAATAAAAGATAGAAGCATAAAGATGGACAGTAGCATGAGTATGACAATTGACCAGTTTCGTGAACGGATGGCAACCGGCGAGCCTATAATAGGCGGCTCGGACTTGCATAGGAAGTTCCATCAATATTCGCAGGAAGCCCTGCGTATTACCGCCGAGATCAACGGCAAATACCACACGCCCGAGGAACTGCGACGGTTGTTGAGTGAGTTATGGGCAATAGATGTGCCGGAGTCGTTCGGTATGTTCCCTCCGTTCTATACCGATTGCGGCAAGAACACGCATGTCGGTGAACGCGTGTTCATCAATATGGGCTGTAAGTTCCAGGACCAAGGCGGTATCTTCATCGACGATGATGCCCTCATCGGGCATAACGCCACGCTTTGCACGCTCAATCACATCCCCGACCCGGCGCAACGGGCAGGCATGATAGCCAAACCCATTCATATCGGCAAGAAAGTGTGGCTTGGCGCAAATGTGACCATCCTGCAAGGAGTGACCATCGGCGAAAACGCCATCGTTGCCGCCGGAGCAGTCGTCACCAAAGATGTCCCTGCCAATGCTATCGTCGGCGGTGTTCCGGCGAAAGTGATAAAGATGATAGAATAAGGAAATCATCCTTTCTAAACAAAAAAAAATCCCACAAAAACTTGCAAATGTGGGATTTTTTTTGTACCTTTGCAGTCGATTTTGACAATAATCGTACATCGTAAATCGTCAAAACGTACATCATTTGGCCTTGGTAAAGGCAAGGGGCAACCCGAGAATATTCCAAAGAGTATTAACTAAAAGGGTTGCTTTATTTATGCAAAAATCCCGGATTTTCACGTATTTGTACAACACGGTTATCGTGTTGCTTCTTCTATCAGGCATAACGTATGTTGTGCTGCAGTTCACTCATTTCGGACACATCGAGTACACGGACAACGCCCGCGTATGCCAGTACATCGCACCGCAGAACACGCGCGTTCAGGGTTTTATTAAGGAGATTCGTTTCGAGGCGTACCAACACGTTCAAGAAGGCGACACGTTGGTCATCATCGAGGATAGCGAGTTTCGTCTGCGTCTGGCGCAAGCCAAGAGCGATCTGGCGCGCGCCCAGCAACAAAGCAAACAAGCCGGTTCGTCCGTTCGTACGGCATCATCGAACATCTCCGCTACCGAGGCCTCCAAAGCCGAGGCGAAAGCCAATTTGGACAACCTTGCTCGCGAGGACAAACGCTGCGAACAGTTGCTTCGCACGGGTTCTGTCTCGCAACAGATAGCCGACCAGACGCACTCGGCTTATCTTGCCGCGCAAGCACGTTACGAGCAGATCTGTCACACCATCGACATGCAACGCAGCATGGCGGATGAGACGAGTCATAACCGCTCGGCGGTGGAAGCTGCCGTCAAACTGGCAGAGGCGGCGGTCGAGTTAGCCGAACTCAATCTCTCCTATTGTTACATCATTGCCTCGCACTCGGGTTTTGTGGGTTCGCGTGACATCAATGTCGGCGAACTGGTCAACCCGGGTCAGACGCTTGTCAGCATTGTGGATGAGAACCAGAAATGGGTGGAAGCCAATTACCGCGAGACGCAACTGCCGCATATCCACGAGGGTTCCGAGGTCTCTATCCGTGTAGATGCTGTTCCTGACATCGAGTACAAAGGCCGTGTCCTCAGCCTCTCCGATGCTACCGGCAGCGCGTTCTCCCTCATTCCCATTGACAATGCCACGGGCAACTTCGTCAAGGTCGAGCAACGCCTCACCATCCGCATCGCCCTGGATGAGAATAGCGCAGAAGACTTGGCACGCCTCAAAGCCGGTTATAGTGTTGAGTGCGAAGTGAAGTACTAAAGGGGAAAATGTGCAATTTTTAAGATTTGGACATACCCATATATGCTTAATAGATGCGCGAGAGTGGCGCGAGATATGCTTCGCGTTCGACAAGGAGATTGCGACGATCAATACCGCTCCGCTTAATTGATAAAGCCACTCCTGCCTCCGCTCTCCCCATAGCAAACAGCCTATGGCTTGGTTTACTCTGGGGTCCCTAAAATATAAGGTTTTTAGAAGGTAGTTGAAAGGTGTATGATTGTTAAGAAAGTGCTATTAAGTTTCCAACTATATTTCATCGATCAATTAGCCACTCTCGCGCCACCATTAGAATACAAATCCTATTTATTTATATTTGCGAAATAATTGCTACGGATTAGTTTGTCGGATAGTTCATAGGCTTCTTGTTCAGAAATGGGACGGTTATGACGAGCAACGGAATCCAAGAGGTTTACGCCAAATCCCTTCCAATAATAATCATCACAACCGATAAGATGCATTATGGTCGGATAAATATCCATTTGGTAACAAGTGTCCGTAACTTGGATATTCTTAGATATGTTCGGTGAATATATGATAAGAGGTGTGAATGTCTTTGTCGTTTGCATATTTATATCATTCTTTTGTGCAAAAGTATCAAATTCCTCATTCACAGAACGGAATATTGTATGATCTCCTGAGATAACAATAGTGGTATTATCCTTAAGTTTCTCATTCGTAAAAACAGCTTTAAATACTTCTCCTATACATGAGTCTGTATAGTGAAGACAATTGAGATAAGCAGACATGATTAATGGCATTCCATCAACGATGTATTTGGGATTTTTTGATCCTTGAGTAAATGGTACGTGTGAAGAAACAGTAAGACCTAACACGCAGAATGGATTTGCGATTGTATCAGCATAATTAATCATTTGTTGCATTAATTCTAAATCTGCCCAATTTTCACCTTTCTTTGGCTCAATGAGTTCCTTGAATTGATATCCGAAAGTAACTTTAGATTGTCCCCACATACCGGGAGCCGGATTTACTATTGCTGCACTTTCATAGCATTCTGCATAGCCTGCAAATTTATTGTCAGCATACAATCTGCAAACGGCTCCGTTAGAAATAGGCAATAAGCCTGTTGCATCAATCATTTGACCATCCGCCGAGTTTCCATGCTTAACTTGCGACTTTAATTTATCACAATAAAGTACATGAGGGTTTTGTAATAATTTAGACATGTTGGGCATGTACTTATGACCGCATACTTCCTCTAAAGGCCACGATTCCAAGCTTTCAAATAGTATAAAAATCAAGTTAGAATTAGGAACAATGGAGTCTTTCTTGTTGGTAAAAAAAGGTTCCAACCTTTTGATATCTTGTTCTGTCAAAGAAATAATTTCTCCTGCAGGTCGCAATGCACTAAAAATAAACGTAGCCGGAAAGTATGAATAAATCGAATAATCCTTGATATAAAAGTTTGCCCATGCATTGTAATCTGTACAACTTTCTACCGTTGCGTAATATGCTGCATTTCCAAATGGATAATATTTTGTAAATCGTTCTCCAGCTAGCATTTGTGAATGAACCATGGCAGTTTCTTCTGTTTCATTTTCCCATATATCCATAACTTTTGCATAACATATATTATCAACAATAGAAAGGATTATTGAAAACGCAAACACAAAAGCAAATTTAACTATACTACGCTTGTTTATCACTTTTCTGAAAGGCAAATGGCATATGACATACAATATCGTAAGAACAAGATAAATATAAATATCCCATCCTAAATAAGAATATAGAGAACTCCAAAAGCCACTCATATTATCAGCCATTTGCATCGTCTCGTATGAAAGGAATAAAGAGTTGGCTTTGAAGTAAAACATATTAGCTATCAACCATATATCAGCAATGACATTAACAACTATTGTCCACCAATTCTTTTTAGTAAGGAATACAAATGATCCTATAAATAGTGCGGGAACTAGTTTTCCTCCCCAAAAACGAAAGAACTCAGCAGGAGTATGCCATAAACTAGAAATCAGAACAGAATGGTAGCAATTCCAATGAAAAAGAACACCTTTTACGAAGATGGTGAATGCAAAAAGGAAGAATACACACCATTGTGCGTGATTGTCTTTTGAAAAGAAAGATTTGATTTTTTGTAACATGATTGATAGTTAAATTTGTGCATAACTATCAATCGTGCGATAAGAAAAGTGCGAGTTTCTTATCGCGAGACCAAGGCAGCGTCAGAAAAGCCTATACCGAACTATAAGAAACTCACACTAAACGTGTAAGCACCTATTACTAGTTCGGAAGGCATACCATTAGTATGCTGCCTATATATTATTTCGGGTTTTATATTTCCGTTAAGTTTCTGACGCTTTCGGTTCTCGCGAAATAATAGTAATGCTTTGTTTATATTTTAGCGCAACGCTTTGCGCTTGTCTTTCTCCTTTCCCTGAGTGCTCGGAAGCACCGTTCGGAGAGGGACGATGCTATAGTAGTTTACTCAATTCCTCTGCAGATGGTAAGATATTTTTATATGCTTCCGGCAGTTCGCTGCTACTATGATATGTAGCAACACCCATCGGCTTAGTCATGTCGCGGAAAGAGAATTCTACTTTCTTTTCGTTCATCGAACGGCAAAGAATAATACCGATACTGGGATTCTCGTCCGGCATTTTGACATATTCATCCAAAGCAGACAGGTAATAATTCATCTTTCCCGCATATTCCGGTTTGAACTTGCCGCTTTTGAGTTCAACAGCTACTAAGGAACGCAAACGGCGATTGAAGAACAGCAAATCAATAAAACTCTCTTCTCCGTCCACATTCAAGCGGTATTGGTTGCCCATAAAACTGAAGTCCCCGCCAAGTGCCATGATAAAGTCCTTAATATTCTTTACAATCTGCAGCTCCACATCTTTTTCATCGACAAAATCCGGATCAGGAAGCGTTAGAAAATCCAAGACCACATCTTCGCGGAATACTTGCAATGCTTTGTCACGCAAACGGCTGTCTGAAATGGCAATCTGGAAATTATTCGGAGCCGCTTCCTTATGGAATATGTCCGCTTTAAGATTTGCAATCAGTTTGTCCTTCGTCCAAAACTGTGTAGCACATTGACGGATATAAAAGAGACGTTCTTCTATAGTGGAGGTTTTTGTTAGAATCTCATAATGATGTATAAAAGGAACCGACAAGAATTGCTGTAATTGCTCTGGTGTAAATTCGTCCACCGTCAGTGGCTGAATTATAATATGTTGATTATCAAACGGTATAATGGCTGCATTCAAATCGTCCGCTACCGGTGGACGATTCTCTATAAGTCCGCTCCAATCCTCATAGAATTTGCGCATTCTCTTCAAACTGGACTCCGAAAAGCCTTTCAATCCGGGTATTTCTTGTTGGAGTTGATCAGAAATAACCCGCAGAGCACTACTTCCGTATGAAGCATGCCGACTATTGAGGGAGATATATCTTCCCACCGCATAATACAAAGCCAATACCTCTTTATTGACCAACTTGGCGGCTCGGTAGCGACTAATTTGTATCGCCTCTTTAATTGCCTTAACCGCTTCTATGTAATCTGCACGGTTCAGTTGCTCCATGTTATATTTAAAATCTTTCTTTTTGCGATTTCGGGTGCAAAGTTACAACTTTTTTTTGAATTATGCAAGAAAAATTAGATTTTTGTGTTCAAAACTTGCGTAATTCGGATTTTTTTTGTAACTTTGCACCCGATTTTGACAATAAATCGTACATCTTTTGGCCTTGGTAAAGGCAAGGGCGTGCCCCGAGAATATTCCTCGCGGACACTATCCTCGTGCATGTGCTAAAAATGACTTTTAGCAGTAAGTACTCGGATGTGCTCCGCTCTCAAATTGAAATGTTTGGGCAACGTTTCAATTTGGTTAAGTTAAATGATTAAAGGGTTACGCTTATGGCTCAAATTTCAAATCAACAATCACAAATTTCCAATAGAACGGCAACGCCGTTCCTGATGCCCATGTTCCGGTCGTGGGTGCCCAAACGCATCCAGCCGTGGATTTATATTCTACAGGTGGTATGTATTCAGTTTTCATGCGGGGTTTATCTCGGCGCGATGGAGGCAGTACGCGGGACGACGGCTTTGCAGTTGGAAGAGCTGCTGATGCTCCTTTATGCCGGTTTGGCAGGCATGGCGGTGTGGTTTCCGATGCTGTTTCGGATGAAGTTCCGTTTCACGAACCAACAACTGCTCATCACCTCGGTGGTCGTGATTGCGGTGTGCAATTTTATTACTATGCGCACGACGAACATGGCTATTCTGCTGCCGGTTTGTTTTCTTGCGGGCGTGGCGAAGATACAAGGCACGTTTGAGTGCATGTCGAATATCCAGTTGTGGATGACGCCCGAACGCGATTTCGGTATCTTCTTCCCGATTCTGCATATTATCCTGCTGACCGCTATCACCGGCAGCGCGTGGCTGGCGGCGGTGGTTGCTTTCCATCTGAGTTGGCAGATGATGCACGTACTGACCATCGGCACGATGGCTTTTGTGGTACTCGTTCAACTGCTTCTTTGCCAACCGTGGTGTCCGATGCCGCAACGGATGCCGCTCAAAGGCATCGACATCTCCACAGGTCTGCTGATAAGCCTGCTGATGCTCATGATCAGTTATATTCTCGTCTATGGCGACCGCCTTATGTGGTTCTTCTCACCCACTTTACGCTGGGTGTTGGCGCTTAGCCTCATCCTTCTTGCCTTTATCCTATACCGCCTCAAAACGGTTGAACAGCCGTATATCTCGCTGGATATCTTCAAGTATAAGAACGTGCTGGCGATTCTCTTTGTGACTGCGGTTGCAGAGCTGCTTTTGGGAGCCGAACACACCTTGGAGGAGATCTATTGGACCGAAGTACGAGGCTTGGAGGAACATACCAAAGGGGCGCTCTGCCTGTGGTCGTTGCCGGGTGTGTATGCGGGTGTACTAATCACGCTTTACTGGCTTGGACATGCCCGTTGGAAAGTGTGGAAACTCTTTGCCATCGGTTTCGGTTGCATCTTGGTCTATTCGATGTGGATGTACTTCTATTTGGATGTCAATGTGCCGATTGAGCAATACCGTTTGGGCTTGGCGTTCCGCGGCTGTGCGTACGCTATTTTAGCGGTCTCGCTCATGTGGTCGTTGCACGAATCCGTGCATGATTTGCAGCATTTCTTCATGGCACTTTTCATCTTCAACGTCATCCACATGTACCTCGCCGGCGCATCGGGCTACGGACTTTATACCACGCTCTTCAAACATTTCATGGCGGATAACATGGCGCGTTACGGATCGTATTTGACGCTGACCTCTACATCCCTTCCTTTTAGAGAAGGGCTTGGGTTAGGCTTGTCAGCTTTAAGCGAGAGCGTCATGGGAGTAACGTTGAAACAGATCTTCGGGCAGATCATCTGGGTGTCGGGATTCATGACCTTTGCTTTCCTGCTGCTTGACATCCCACGAGTTCGCACCGGCATCGAGAAAGTGCCTTACTGGCCGGTTTATGGCATCAAAATGCTGGCTCGATTGCGATAAATTGCAAAAAAATCCCACAAAAACTTGCAAATGTGGGATTTTTTTTGTAATTTTGCACGCAAAATCATGAAAGTTTAATTATGAACGGACTTAATCAATACACCCATCGGTATTCGCTCACAGCGGCGGACATGGACACGCGTTACCGGATGACGCCGAACGCTGTCCTGCTTTATTATCAGGACTGTTGGGCGCGTTTTATGGCTTGTATGCATCTGGCAGCTTTTGATATCGTCAAACAGAACCGCATCTGGGTCATAACGGAGTTCAACGCGTGGTTTGAGGAACAGACGGCTCTCTGGTCGGACGATATCGATGTGACCGTTTGGAACAGCGAAGTGGGTGCGCTACGGCTCTATGCCGAGTTCCGTGTACGTCGGTTAGATGGAATAGAAGTGGCGCATGGCTACGGCTGTTGGACGTTATTGGACACCGAAGCACATCGTCTTGCGCCGATGACGCCATTCCAACCGCAGATTCCTGTACTGCCCGAGATGACCTCCGAGACCCACAAGAAACGCCGTTTCCCGACGGATGGTACACCGCTTCAACAGATTGAACACCGTGTCAATCCCATTAACCTCGATTTCAACGGACATGTCAATAACCGCACGTACCTTAGTATCGCCATGCAGTCGGCGGACGAGGCATTCATGGACGCACACGCGATTAGATGCCTGGCTATCCACTGGCTCAAGGAGACGTTCTTAGGTGACATGCTCACCTGCCGCTTAACCTTGCTGTCCAACGAGACCGATGAAACCGCTTATCACTATCTCCACACAATCGCTCGCAACGATGCCGAGACCGCCGCACAGGTCTATTCCGAGTGGATTCCGCGTACTGAGCAGATAGATGTCTCGGTTCATGCATCGAGAAACTAATTAAAGAAGGACAATAAGATGAAAGCAATTTTTATCAATGGTTCTCCGCGCAAGAACAAAAATACCGCGCAGATGTTGGAAGCCGCTATGAAAGGCGCGCAGGAAGCCGGAGCAGAAGTGGAGATGATCCATCTATATGGTCTCAATTACAAAGGTTGTATGAGTTGTTTCCTCTGCAAACGCAAGGGCAATACGGCAAATGGTCTGTGCGGGTTCAAGGACGAGTTGCAACCCGTTTTGGAGAAGGCCATCAACGCCGATGTGCTCGTCATCGGTTCGCCTGTTTATGACTCATTCCCGACAGGCATGGCGCGTGCGTTCATCGAGCGGTTGGTCTTCCCTGCGGTCAATTACAATGACTACTCCAAGCCGCTTATCCGCAAGCCGCTCCAATGCGCTACGATCTACACGATGAACGCGCCGGAAACTTTGTTAGAGCCGCTGCATTACGACATCATCCTTGGAGAGAGCAACCGCGTGTTAGGTATCTTTGGTGGTCAGCCGGAAATGCTTTGTTCGCACGAGACATACCAGTTCAACGACTACTCCAAGTATGAGACCGCTGTGGACGAACCGACCCGTGCGCATATCCGCGAGACCCGTTTTCCGCAGGACTTGCAGAAAGCGTACGACCTCGGCAAACGGCTTGTTGAGAAAGCAAGACAATTAAATAAAAATGAACTCTATGAAAAGTAACAAAGTAATTCTCCTCACAGGCGCAAGTAGCGGCATCGGTTATGACACCGCTGTTGCGTTGGCACAACAAGGACACAAAGTGTATGCAGCTGCGCGTCGTGTCGATCGCATGGAGCCGCTTCGTGAGTACGGCATCGTGCCGCTCAAAATGGATGTGACCGACGAAGCATCGATGCAAAAAGGGGTGAAAGCGCTTCTGGATGCAGAAGGACGTATCGATGTACTCATCAATAATGCCGGTTACGGCTATTTCGGAGCGGTGGAAAACGTACCGATGGACGATGCCCGTAACCAGTTGGAAGTCAATGTCTTCGGTCTTGCGCGGCTCTGCCAGTTAGTGCTACCGACGATGCGTGCCCAGCATAGCGGACGTATCATCAATACGGCTTCGGTAGCCGGCAGGGCGGTATTCTATTACGGCGGATGGTATCACGTATCCAAATATGCCGTGGAGTCGCTGAGCGATGCGTTGCGTATGGAACTCAAGCCGTTCGGCATCGATGTGGTCATCATCGAGCCGGGCGCTATCAAAACCAACTGGGGCATCATCGCAGCCGACCACCTGACCGAGACCTCCAAAGGGACAGCCTACGAAGATACAGGTACGATGATGGCGAATAACCTCAGGAACATGTACCTCTCCAATATGATCTCTGATCCAGCAGTCGTACGCAAAGCCATCGTTCGCGCCGTCAATGCCCGTCGTCCGTGTACCCGTTACCGCATCGGACGGATGGCAAACGCGATCGTTTTCTTCCATTGGCTGCTTCCGACACGTTGGTGGGATGCCTTCCTTCGCCTCATGGGAAAACGTAAATTGATGTAAATACCCGAAGCAGTTACTCCCGGGTTTTGGTGAAGTAAAATGACTGACTAACAAAACAGAAGGGCAGTTTGTAAGAGGACATTAAACAGGTTAGAAGATAGTGATTTGATATGAAAAAGACCATTTTTATCACCGGCGGTACGAGTGGAATAGGAGCCGCTACCGTCAATAAGTTCCTCGATGAGGGATGGAATGTTTTGTTCACGGATATTCAGTCCCCCACACTTGTTCCGGATGAAGCTTGCTTCGTTCAAGCCGACTCGTCCGATAAGGCGGCAATGGAGCATGCTGTTCAGGTAGCAGTGGACCGGTTCGGAGGTGTAGACGCGCTATTCTGCAATTCGGGTATTCACCGCCGCAACACCATCCTCGACATCAGTCAAGAGGAGCTGGATCTCGTCATTCGAACGAACATCTATGGCACTACTTATACCCTGCAAGTTGTGCTGCCGCATATCATTGCTCGCGGTGGTGGAGCTGTCGTACTCAACTCGTCTGACCAGTTCTTCGTTGGCAAGGCACATAGCTTTGCGTATGGTATGACCAAGGGCGCAATCGGTCAGATAGCACGCAGTCTGGCTATTGACCTCGGCCCGTATAACATCCGCGTTAATGCTATATGTCCCGGCACGATACACACGCCGCTGGTGGACAATCTGTTCGCCAAGTTCTCTGAGCAAGACCATAAGACAATCGAGCAGTACTGGGAGGAGGAGAACGCACTCTTTGCACGCGGCTCTGCCGGAACGCCGGAAGAGGTTGCCGAGATGGTTTATTTCCTTATCTCAGACAAGGCCTCTTTCTGTACAGGTGGTCACTACCTCATCGATGGCGGTCTGGTATGCCGATGAATATTGAAGCAGGACGACATGACACATCAGATGATTTATCATGGTGATTATGGTAGGATGTTAAATAGTAAATGAATATGAAAAAATTATTTACCCTTGCACTGGCAGCGACGATGTTCGTGGCGTGCGGAATACAGAAGCCCATGACAGACGCACAATATGAGCAAAGCGTGCGCAAAGATATACCGTTTGCCGTGAGTGAGTTCAAACAGGTTAAGCCGGAAGTATATGCGTTCAAATGCGACAAGTATGTGGATCTGCTACCCGACTACGAGGTAGAATAAGTGATTAAACTGAATTAATAGATTTGATGTCAGAAGAGAGATAAACAGATAGGATATGATAGAGTACGTAAACAGAAAAGGCTCTGATAGTTACAAATGGGATTCTGACGGGGCAAAAGACTGCCTACCGTTGTCGGTAGCAGATATGGATTTCAAGATTGCACCACCCATTCAGCACGCCTTGCAGCAAAGATTGGAGCACGGCGTGTTCGGCTATACGTTTGTGCCGCAAGCCAACTATGATGCAGTAGCATACTGGTTTGCGCGCAGGCACGGATGGAAAGGTATCAGTTCCTCTAATCTTTTGTACACGACATCAGTCGTTGCAGGTATATCCGCCGTACTCGAAGCACTCAAAAACTATCTCCATCGCCGACATACGCTCCGTGTACTGACGTTCATTCCGGCATACAATTGTTTCTTTTCATGCATTCGGAATATGGAATGCGAATTGGTCTCGTCCGCTCTTGTGCTCCGTGGTAACCGTTTTGAGATTGATTTCGAAGATATTGCGCAAAAGGCCAAACAAGCCGATGTCTTGTTGTTATGCAATCCTCACAATCCGACCGGACGCGTTTGGAGTAAGGACGAATTACAGCAGCTGGCTGAAATCATGCATAACGAACATGTCTTTGTGCTGTCCGATGAGATACATTGCGAGTTTACATTTCCGAAACATCCATACACTCCTTTTGCAACTATTGCCGTAAGCGATAAGGAATATTGTGTTTGCACCTCGGCAAGCAAAGCCTTCAATCTTGCGTCGCTACTTTGCTCAAATATCTTCGTGCCTGACAACGATCTGTTCTGTTATGTCAGTCAGGCACTCGAGGTACATGAGGTGGCAGAAATCAACCCATTCGGTCTCGTGGCACAAGTTGCGGCATATAATGAATCGGAAGCATGGTTGGATGAACTAAACGAATATGTTTACAGCAATTTCCTCTACCTTCGTGATTATATTCACGAATTTCTGCCAATGCTCCATATCTACGACACCGAAGGAACTTATTTGGCATGGATCAATATCGCTGATACCGGTATGAATGCAGAGAAGTTTTGCCAAGAGTTAGTCAAGAACGGACATGTGCTTGTTAATCCATCAGAGATGTATGGGGCAGAACACTATATCCGCATTAATCTAGCCACTTCCCGCGAAGTGCTTACCGAGGCACTTAACCGGTTGCACGCTTTTGCTGCGGCAGTTACATATCTACCGTGACGGCCTGGCAGGCAAGTCTGCACCGAAAATCATTCGAGAAGATAAATTGAATCAACTAATATGAAAAAACTAATCATCTTTGCATTTGCTGTGACGTTGCTCGCGGCGTGCAACAACAAACCACAAGACAATATGACAAATGATTTTGATGATGTGCAAAAAGCTTTGGTCAATGATGGTCGGATAGACCTGAACGCGCTGGAATGGACACGCGAGCCGGCGGGATATGATATAAAAGGCGATACGATTGCTATTACTACCGCGCCGCACACCGACCTCTGGCAGCGCACGTATTACCATTTCCGTAATGACAACGCGCCTGTTCTGCAGATGAAGACAAACGAGCGGTTCTTCTCGTTTGTTGTCAAGACCGATTTCTCGCAGAGCCATCATCGTTTTGACCAGTGCGGCATTGTGATGTATTTGGATAGTGAGAACTGGCTCAAAGCTTCTGTAGAGTACGAAAACGAGCAGTTCCAACACCTCGGTTCGGTCGTTACTAATGGTGGCTACTCGGACTGGGCTACGACCGCTATTCCTGCGGAGGTGAAAACCATGTGGTATCGCTTCTCGCGTCGCGAGGATGACTATTGTATCGAGTGCTCCCCCGATGGACTGCATTTCAGCCAGATGCGTATATGCCACATGCACGCAGGAGCCGGAGAGATTCGTTTCGGTATCTATGCCTGTTCGCCGGAGGACTCGTCCTTCACGGCTCTTTTCTCTGACATGAAGATAACCTCCTGTGCATGGCATGCCCATGACGGTCAGCAACCGGATTAACCATGCTACGCTACGAGATACATAGTTGCGAGCAGATGATAGAACTCATCCAACAGCTCGGATTTTTGCCGCTTTTAGTGAGCGGTATCTCAGGCTATTCGGCGGAGGAGATGGCGGATGAGGAATGTCGTTACGTCGTTTTTCCGGACGGCGGATGGGATTGGCCGTTATGGAAATGGAAGGGCATCATCATCAACGAGAGCGATTGCGTCTATGGAAAGTTCTTCAATGGTAAGGCCGGCTTCATTAGTCGCTCTTGGTGGCCGCATTTCTGTAATTGGAGGCGCAGCCTCTATCTCATGCCGGAGAGTGGTAGTATAGAAGGCATCATTTACCAGACGCTCTGCGAACAAGATAGTATCATCAATCGGGACTTGCGTGCGGTTTGTGGATTCTCCGGTCCGAAGATGCGGAGTAAGTTTGATGGTTATGTCACTCGCCTTCAGATGGCAACGCGCGTGGTGACGGAAGACTTCGTCTATCCGCGTGACAAGCATAATCGTGAATACGGCTGGGGATGGTCCTTACTCACCACTCCCGAACGGCTTTACGGCAGAGATGCATGTTCTGTTGATTGCTCACCGGAGGAATCGTATCAGTTGATGACCCAGCACTTGCATACCATCCTTCCGCACGCGACCGACAAACAAATAAGCAAACTACTGAGATAAGCATGACAATCCGACAAGCGACATACGATGACATTCCTGCAATCATGCCGGTAATAGATGCGGCAAGGGAGATGATGCACGCTTCGGGGAATGTGAACCAGTGGATCAACGGCTATCCCTCCGAGGAGGCTATCCATGCTGACATAGATCGACATGGTGGCTATGTGGTCACAGAGGATGAGCGGATAGTGGCATATTTTGCTTTCTTGCCAGCTCCGGAATCGACATACGCAAAGATCTATGAAGGTGCGTGGCAGAATGATGAACCGTACTACGTTATCCATCGCTTGGCAAGCCTGCCGGACGTGCATGGGATATGGGATAGCGTGCTCGAATGGGCTTTTGAACGGACACATACGCTTCGCGTAGATACCCATCGAGACAATCATATCATGCAGCACAACATCCTCAAGCACGGGTTTACCTATTGCGGCATCATTTATTTACTTTCGGGCGACGAACGCCTGGCATACCAAAAGACGATATATTAACTTCAAATATCTTTTAATATGGCATACGCATGTGAAAATTGTAAGTTTCGTGCGCATTACGACGCAAAACCTAACTCTGCGTTAGGTCGTTTCTGGAGATGGCACATCAATTTCTGTCCGGGATGGAAAGCGTACTTTACCTCCCGTTCGGCAGAAGAGAAAAAGCAATTACGCGAGAAATATAACTTTACAAAATATTAAAACTAGGTACTTACATGAATACCGACCGCATTCTTCCTGTGAATCGTGAGCATTTGCTGCTTATGCAAGTACTGTGCTGGCTTGGACCCGGTATAAAGGTGTTAACTACCGGCATACAAGCCATGCTGTATGTCAATACTACTCATCCGGAACGAGTATGGTGGCTTATGCTCATAGCCATTATGGTCACTATCACTTTCTCGCTGATGTTCAATAACTTCATTAAGCGTTACACTGCCCGCATTCTCAACTTTTCTGAACGCAAGAAATCGCTCTTCGCGTTCTTTGATGCTCATGGATATATCATGATCGCATTCTTTATGTGTTTGGGCATTGGCTTGAAATTCATCCCGGGAATGCCGGTTGAGTTTTTTGCAGGCTTCTATCCGGGACTGGGTACAGCGCTATCTATTGCGGGTATCCGCTATTTTATCAGTTGGTGTAAAGCAATATAAGGTAAGATATGCTATGGATATGAAACATCTGTCTCTTTGGCTCCCCATACGCTCAATAGCGTTCTTGCTGGTGTTTATCAGTTGTGCCGGCGTGCTTGGGCAAGACCTCAGCGAAATAGGTTGTTGGTGGTCGGTTATTGCTGTAATACTGAACTGTCTGACCATCGGTTTGCTGGTCGTTCTTGCCAAACGAAACGGACAAACATTCTGGCAACTGATCAATTATCAGAAAGGAAAGACTACGTGGAAACAAATAGTGGGTATTACGTTGCTTGTATTAGTGGTCGGCATGACTGGTATATATCTGGCGGGGTTCTTGTGCTACGATAAATTCCTCTACGCGCCACCCGTAATGATTGCGCCGATACCGAAAGTGCTTGCTATCATCAATATCATCTTATTGCCCATTACGACTACTTTCGCAGAAGATGGTCTCTATCTCGGCTGTGGCGTTAACCAAATAAAAAATAAGTACGCCGCCATCATTATTCCCGCGTTCTTCTATGCCTTGCAGCATTGTTTCATTCCGACCTTATTGGACGGCAAATATATTGTATATCGCTTTATCTCTTTTCTGCCGTTGACGCTCATTCTCTGCTGGTATTACTACCGCAAGCGCAATCCGTTGCCTATCATGGTTGGTCATGCGCTGATTGACTTGGCGACAGCAGCACAGATAGTGGCAACCTCTTTCATTCCCGGACTCTATCAAACCATGTGTGGACTATGACATGTAAACTATTCTTTCAAGCACTAACCAAGTTCGTCACCGGTCTGTTGCTGGTCGGACTATTGCTGTTTCTTCCTGCCGGCACGTTTGCTTATTGGCAGGCATGGCTCTTTATCGGTATTCTGTTTGGACCGATGTTCATTGCCGGAATCGTGTTGATGATTCGTCAACCGGAACTGTTGCGCAAGCGACTGGATGCCAAAGAACAGCAACCGGAGCAGAAATGGGTGGTCGCACTAAGCGGGCTGATGTTCATCGCTGTGTTTGTCGTGGCAGGACTGAGCCGCCGTTTCTGCTGGTATATGCTACCTGATTGGGCAGTGTTTGTCGCCACTGTTGTCTTCCTTGCCGCCTACGCGCTCTATGCCGAAGTGATGCGCGAGAACGTGTGGCTGTCACGAACCATTGAAGTGCAGGAGAACCAGCAGGTTGTCAGCACCGGTTTGTATGGCATCGTGCGCCATCCGATGTATTCTGCTACGTTGGTGTTGTTCCTCTCGATGCCACTTGTGCTCAATTCGGTTTTTTCGTTCATCCTGATGCTGTTCTATGTACCGATTATCGTAAAGCGTATTCGCAACGAGGAACAGGTGCTTGAGCGTGAATTGAATGGTTATGCCGAATACAAGCAGCGTGTTAGATACAGGCTGATACCTTTTATCTGGTAACTTTTTTTGCACTTTTTGGCGGAAATATTTGCAAATGTCAAAATTTATTATTATCTTTGTATGCGTGTTCTGTCCATGGACGAACTGACCGAAGATGCAGCTGTGGAAATCATTATGAATTGTATCGATAAGTATGGCAACTAAAGAGATTTATTTGGCAGGAGGATGTTTCTGGGGGACAGAGCATTTCTTCAAGCAGATAGCCGGTGTGACGGATACCGAAACGGGTTTTGCCAACGGATATACGGATCATCCTACGTACGAGCAGGTATATACGGATACTACCGGCTATGCAGAGACCGTGAAAGTGGTGTATGACCCGGCACAAGTGAGTCTGGAGTTTCTGTTGCAGATGTTCTTTGTGGCGATTGATCCTACCAGCTTGAACAAGCAAGGTCATGACGAAGGAACGCGCTATCGCACGGGTATCTATTATACCGATGCGGCAGACCGCCCGGTGATAGACAAAGTTTTTGCCGGAGAGCAGACCAAGTACGCACAACCGATAGCGGTAGAGCGCGAAACGCTCAAAAGCTTCTATCCCGCGGATGAATATCATCAGGACTATTTGGACAAACATCCGGACGGTTACTGCCATCTGCCCAAAGCACTATTTGAATTCGCAAGAAAAGCAAACGAAAAGAACTGATTATGCAAACTTCTCGGTATGTTTAATTTATAAGAGACTGACAAATCATTGAAGCACCCTATAAGACGCGTGCAGGGAGCAAAGAAAGTGTTGTTAAAAAAGTTGTCTAATCGTATAAAACAAATAACGTATGTATTCCGACCCTAAGACGTGTCTGTATTGTCAGAACAATGAGACACTGCATCAACTGATGATTGAGATCTGCCATCTGCGCGTATCCCGTGCCTTCCTGTTCAAGGAGCAGACGTATCGAGGCCGTTGTCTGGTGGCGTACGACCGTCATGTGAACGACCTGAACGAACTGGATGATGAGCAGCGCAACCTGTTCATGGCCGATGTAGCGGATGTGACGCGCGCCATGCAGCAGCTGTTCAAGCCCGAGAAGATCAACTACGGAGCCTATTCCGACAAGTTAAGCCACCTGCATTTTCATCTCGCTCCGAAGTATGTTGACGGTCCGGACTACGGCGGCACCTTCCGGATGAATCCCGGCAAGGTGTATCTGTCGGACGCGGAGTATCAACAGATGGTTGCCGACCTGCAATCGTTGTTGGTTAAATAAGACCGCCGCCATCCAAGCCGAAGATAGTGGACTTGGTTGCATTAATCTTGAGACAGTATGCAATTTGAAATTATCCAGCCGACAGAGGCGTTGCGACCCTATATTACAAGGTATGTGTTTGTTCGTGCTGACGGTTCAACCGACACAATGACTCCTCCTCAGGACGACCCGCGGTTTGTGGACGGCAAGCACGTACAGCCTTTGTTGCCGAACTACGGCAGTTTGATATTCATGCGCAATGTGCTGACGGATTTTAATGGTGTACTGGCGGATGGGTTGACCTTGTTGGGTGCCAATCAGAAGACGATAGGTCTGACTACCTTGAAGGGCTGGTTCGAGGGTATGCTGTTGGATTTTGAACCGGGAGGAATGTACGCCTTGCTACACATCGACCTGCAGCAGTTGGCCGGAAAGGTGCTGACGGCAGCAGCCTACGGCGATGAAGGCTTGTTGCAGCTGGACAGTGTATTCAAGCAAATCGAAAGCGCACCGGAGATCGCCCGGTTGATAGATGCCTTCTTCCTGGGGCATCTGCCGCATAAGGAAGACCTTAATTATTCGCGCCTGCGTAAGGTAATCGCGGCTTGTGACGAGGCCAAAGGTAATATCAGCGCGGCGCAGATGGCGGGAGTGGCATGCCTGGGTGAGCGGCAGTTCTTGCGGGTGTTCAAGACCTACGTGGGTATCCCGCCCAAGCAGTTCATCCGGTTGCGTCGTTTTCATCGAACCATTCAGCAGATGCAGCAGACAGCGCACGCCGGCCAACCGATTGACTTGCTGTCTGTGGCGTTGACGCACGGATACTATGACCTGAGCCACATGGCGCTGGACTTCCAGCAGATGGGATGCGTCTCCCCCCGCCATTTCCGCGCGTTAGGCATACCCTTAAGCGCTGATTTTTCCGTCTTTTTTGCCTAAATAGATTTCTCGTGTAGATACATATTTTTTTTGATATATGCAAATATTCCTGCAAAAATATTAAGTATAATTCATATTTTGTCATATTTGTGGTAAAAACTGAAGTATAGTTGATGAATTTTTCTTATTTCGGTACAAAGATGATACGATTTTCATAAAAAACTGCAAAATGTCCGTTTTTTCATTTGATATATCCTGAAAAAGCAGTACCTTTGCACTCGATTTCGATAAACAAAGTTAATCGTGCCTCGCGAGAGGCTAAGAAACAAATAAAAGAAAACGAGTATGCAAACAATTAAACATGTAATCCTTTTGGTACTGGGAATAGTGCTGACAGGATTATCCGTCTCGGCAGAGACAATCAAAGGACGTGTTACGGATACGAACGGTGCCCCGATGCCTTTCGTGACAATCTCCGTACTGGCACAAGATTCAAGCCTGCTAACAGGAACAATAACCGACGAGCAAGGAGAATATTCCGTTGAAATCGTCGCCCCCTCCCTTGAGGGGAGAGGTGGGGAGAAGCCTATCATCCAGGCGTCCTATATCGGCTATCACACCGCGTTCGGCGGACCGGATTTCGTGCTCAACGAAGAGACGGAGCAGCTGAAAGAAGTGGAGGTGAAGGCCAAGAAACCGTTGATTGAACGCCAGATGGACAAGTTGGTTCTGAACGTGAGTGCTTCGCCGCTGTCCGCAGGCTCCAACGGCAATGATATCCTTCGTCGCGCTCCCGGTGTGCGAATTGACAAGGATGGAAACATCACCGTCAACGGCAAGGGAGTGGAGATATGGGTCGATGGCAAGCCGTCGTACCTGAGCGGACAGCAGCTGAAAGCCATGCTGGACGGAACGGACGGAAACACCATCGAGAAGATTGAGATCATCTCCAATCCTTCCGCCAAATATGATGCCAGCGGGCAAGGCGGTATCATCAATATCAAGACCAAGCGCAACATGATGAAGGGCTTGAACGGCATGCTGGCTGCCGGTTATGGTGGCATGTACTTCGGCGATGTCAAGCGGTGGCTGAACCAGGAGATGTTCTCCCTCATGCTCAACTATCGAGGCGAGAAGACCTACACGTTCGGCCAACTGACGCAAGTATTTGCGCAGAACGATATCGACTTCGAGTCCTATCGCAAGACGCCTACTCTGGAGAACTACTCCAAGTCCGGCTATAATATAAATTTCCAGTATTATATGCTGAAGGTGGGCAACGATTGGTATATCGATTCCGTTAACACCTTGGGCTTCATCTTACAAGTGCCATATATGGATGTGAGCCAGAAGATTGTTCCCGGACGCAATTCTGCCTACGTCATTCAGGGTACGGATACGACCAATAGTGTCACCCACTCGCAAAACCGCCTCCAGGCTCCTCAGCACACGGCTAACCTGAACTATACGCACACCTTCTCCGAAGCGCTGGAGCGCGAACTGACGGTGAACGTCGATTATAACCGCTACAACAATGGTTCTAACAATGTGCAGGAGACCCGTTACGACAAACCCTATTTCGGCAACTCCGCCATCGGACTGAATATCAACAGCCGCCAGATTGTGGATATATATAGCGCCAAGTTGGATTTTCAGACCAAGTTCTGGCAAACGGGCATGATAGAATGCGGCGTGAAGTACGGCCTGTCGACCACCGGCAACCGGATGACCACCGATTCAACGGTGAATGATGTGGGGCTGCCTACCGCTACCAGCGCCTTCCGCTATGACGAACACGTGGCTGCGGCTTATATATCGGTTGGCAAACAGTTTGGTGAGCACTGGTCGGTCAAACTCGGACTGCGCGGAGAATATACCTTCAGTCACGGCGATTGGATAACTGCTGATTCTATCACCCGCAAGTCGTATTTCAATCCGTTCCCTACAGCGTATGTGGGCTACAGCAATCAGCCTTCAGATCCGAGCAACCAGCTTGCCAATTACAGCATAAGCGCCAGTTATACGCGGCGTATCAAGCGCCCTAACTACTGGATGCTCAACCCGTTCCGTACCTACGTGGATGCGTACAGCTATCAGGAGGGAAATACCGAACTCACACCTGAGTTTAACAATGATGTCGAGGTGCACTTGTCCTGGACGCAATACATGAACGTGACGTTCAACTTTGCCCACACGCAGGATATGTTCTCGCAAAAAACCTACATCCTGCCTACAGGTATGGGGTACACGCAGTGGAAGAATTTCGGTACGTGCACCACGCATGGCGGTAATATATCGCTTACCGAGCTTCCTATCGTTCCGAAGTATATGACCGCGGAAGACGGCACAAGAACAATGCAAGGTGCATGGCTGGCACTCACCATCAACGCCGGATGGCTGCATTTTATCAACAAATCCTACGAGAAACAGGCTGATGGTACTCCCGTATATGAAAATCGCAGCCATTATGGCTATGCCGGTGGAACGCTCTCGGCATACCTGCCCAAAGATTGGACGATGACCTTCGACGGCAACTGGTCAAGCCCGATGACCACCGGATATAACACCAGCGGCAGCACGTATTTCCTCAGTTTTGGCTTGAGGAAGATGTACATGCAGAAAGGTCTCATCTTCAATCTGAATGTGCAGGACTTGGCGCGCTCGCTATCGTTCTTGAACGAAGACAAGGGGTTGGCATCCGGATACACCAGCTGGTACAAGAATACCATTCGCCAGCAGCGTGTAGTGCTCTCCGTGACATGGATGTTCGGCCAGTACCAGCAGCATAAGAATCGTAAGGTTGGTCAGATGGACGAACTCAACCGCCTTGGCGGTGGTGGAGGCGTTTCTACAGGACAATAAGCAGATACATAGTACAATCAAGTCATTATGCCTATCGGTGCGTGGCGTTCGGATGCACATGCTGTACCTGCCGACTCGCTGCCAACGCGCTTTGCACGACTCATGCACGGCACTAATCTGGTGGATGCAGGGTGTGACGTGCCGGCTGCTGCTGTGCCAAACTGGAATCAGTTGGTTGCCGACTTCCCGTTCCTCTACGATGCCAAGGCACGGCTGGTAAAGCTCAAGCAACTCATCCTCGAAAACGAAACCCATTACGACTTCCTCCAGCCCGAGATGAACGATATCGCACCGGAGCACGCAAGGCTTTTCGACTCGTGGATGACGCAGTGGGCTGATTTCGTTACCGGCAAGATCAAGCCGGAGAAGAAGATAACATTCTGGACCAAGGATGTTACCGAAGAACAACAGGAGAAATTACTCGACTATCTCAAAATACAAGAGCGTGAGCCTCAGCGGTATAAATGTCTGACGATAGCTGTGTATAGTTTGCGTCAATTGGGCTATATATCCTATAACCTTACTCCCGCCTCTATCGCCAAATGGCTCTCAGAGCGATTGCAGAACGACTATTCCACCGGTACGGGTCTCTCCCAGTTCCGCCGCGCGTGGAATGAACTTCGCCGCTACCACCCTGCCGTCCAAGACGAAGTGAAACTTCTCGCCGAATTAGGTGTGCTGCCAATGGAATAAGCGGACGATAAGGAGGACGTAATGACGAAATCCTATTCTTAGCCGCATGGGCTCGATTATTTCTGGTGCAATGGACGAATCTAATCAATCCCTATAAAGGTACTTAATGGCTCAATATGCGCAACGGTGGTATATTTGCGTTGGTGCAGGTCTATTTGTTGGTCGTACATGATAGGCTTGGATGGATCAAAACGTAAAACGGCGTAATAAGGCGCGTTCTCTGCTGAGAAACCAAGTCCTTGCAATGCAGCAGGTGTCCATATCTGGAATCCGCTTTTGGCGAGTTTGAATAGCTCGGGCTTGTCGCCAAAAGTGTGCAAGCAAATATAACCGAGTTTTTCAAAGCCTGGCTTAACAAGCAACGAACCACGCGAGTCACCGGCCCGTAGGTAGGTGATACCTGTTTGCATGGCGATAATTCTGTCCAATTCACGCATATGATTCACTAAAACGGTGCTTTCTTGCGGATTCTCACGCATCTTTTCGTAGAGGTTCTTACGTTCCTCTGCATCATCTATTTCAGCGCGACGGCGTAGCGCCAAATCGCAGAACTGAGTTTCTTGCTCAATGCCAATGAACTTCCGCCCAAGCAGATTGGCTGCTATTCCTGTTGTACCTGAACCGCAAAATGGGTCAAGAATGGTGTCGCCCTTATGGGTTGATGCCAAGACGATACGATATAATAACCGCAGAGGTTTTTGCGTCGGATGTTTGCCTTGTTTCTTTTCCCAACTGCTTACCGCCGGAATACGCCACACATCGGTCATCTGCGTACCGCCGTTCAACTGCTTCATTGTCTCGTAGTTGAACTTGTGCGTTTTCTTCTCGTGCTTGCGTGCCCAGATGATAAGCTCGGTCGAGAAGTTGAAGTACTTGCATGACAGATTGGGTGGTGGATCGGTTTTCTGCCACGTTATAGTGTTGAGAACCTTGTATCCCAATTCTTGCAGGCAGCGCATTACGACGTGGATGTTGTGGTGCGTTCCGCTAATCCAGATCGTACCATCGTCTTTGAGTTTGGAACGGCAGAGCGATAGCCAATTGCGGTTAAACTCATAGATATATTCGGGTGTACCGCCTTTGTCCCAATCACCTTTGTCCACGCACACTTGCTTGCCGCTTTGCACACTAATTCCGCCATTGCTCAGGAAGTATGGCGGGTCTGCAAAGATAGCATCAATAGAGTTATCCTCTATCTCGCGTAGCAATGCCATGCAATCACCATTGAGGATGGTGAAATCGGGATATGTAGTGTTATTTGACACGTTGAATAAAATCGTTAATCGTAGTCAAATTATATATGCTCGGAATTGCAGCAAACGCTTCTTCCAGTTTGTTACGGGCAGAGTTCCAACCAACACCATCAGTAATCCAAACGAACTCAAAGCCGTGCACTCCGTTTACTTTTGGAGCAACATCCGTATATGAGCGAGCAACCTCGTTGAGTTTGGAACCACCTCCGGAATAGAAGTTGACTTCCATGAGATAGGTTTTGCCTTTCGCAGAAATAGCAAAGTCAAAGACTTTCTGATCTGCCCCAAGTACAGCGGAAATGGCAGGGAACTCTTTTGACGATACCTGTTCGCGGTATTTGATACCGGCATTATCGAATATACGAGCAACAAGCGTTTCGGTAATCTCACCACTTCTGTTCTTGCGTGCGTTGGTATCGAGACCTGTTTCTACACCGAAGACGTAATCTACAAGATCTTTAACCTCCTTATTCATGAAAACTTTATTGAGACCTGTGCCTTCAATGAATTTCATTACGCCATCTACGGAACTAAACAACGTGTGAATGGAGTGCATTGTGCCATCGTTGTCGATGAATTTCTTGTCATCTTTCTTGCGCGTAGCTATGAGGATATCCATTACATCGAAAACTCGTTTGTCCCGCTTCCATAACGCTTCTACCGCCTCGCGGAGATTCTCCTTTCCAATGAGGTAATTGAGTGTGTTAAGACTGATTTCGATGTCTGCAACATTTTTAGCAATTTTCGGGAAGTCGCAGTAGAAATCGAGCGTTGCATTTGTCTCGCGCAACTGAGACATGAATAGGTTGAATTGCGCTGTATTGTGTGCTGCCATAGTTTAGAATAATTGGCTTTGTTTAACGTCTTTATAATCGTGTACAAGAATCTCTGTCAGTTTACCGCGCTTGCTGGCATAAGCATTGACGCTTCGTGATGCCCACACGCGCTCAATATTGTATTGCGCATATAAATCATTAAAGAAACCATCCTGACAATCGGAATTGCTCAACATAAAATGATAGCCGGAAGCAACTACTTTATCGCAGAACTGTTTCAAGCGAACTTGGGCGAGGTCGTTGAACGCTTCCTTCGTGTAGTCATTGAAACTGCTGGTGTTATTGAGCGGTCGATAAGGCGGATCGAAATAGAATAACGTGTTACCTTTCGCGCGAGACAATGTCTCTTGATAGTCACCGGTTAAAATCTCCACGTTCTTCAGTAACTCACTATCTGCGTAAATCGTTTTAGCATCGCAGATCTGTGGATGATTATATCGACCGAAAGGCACATTGAAAAGCCCGGTCTTATTGACGCGATAAAGGCCATTAAAGCAAGTGCGGTTTAGAAAAAAGAATAATGTTGAATTGCGGAGTGGGTCTAATGATTTGGTGTTAAACTCCTCACGCCTATGCATAAAGAAAATCTTACGCTCGTCTTCAGAAGTGAGCGCAAAATACTCTGCTTGGATCTGCTGCAAAGTGTCCACCAATTCAGACGGATTGTCGCGCACTACTTTATAGCACGTCGTGAGATCAGAATTGATGTCATTGATAACAGCTGTCTTGATGTTGGAATGTGCACGCAACATATAGAAGAGCATAGCCCCACCGCCCACAAAAGGCTCTATGTACGTTACATCTTTCCAATCATCAAAATCAGCCGGAAGCAAAGCTTCTAATTGCTCAATGAGCTGTGTTTTGCCGCCAACCCACTTGACAAAGGGTTTGGCGACTGATTCGGTTAATTTCATTAGATAGCATTTGACTGTCTGCTACCTAATTCTATTCTGCTCTACGGCCAAGGAACGGCAAGCACACACAAAAAATGCGGGCAAACTTGCTCGCACTGTGGTCGTAGGAATAGCACCAATAGAAAGACAAGTCGCCCGCACATAATGCGGGTTTGCCTTTGTTCTTTCTAATTTGCTTATTCTTGAAATTTCCTACGTTTCAGTGCGAATAGACAAATAGCAAACGCTTATAAAATATGTTTACTCCGCCGCTGCGGATGTTTTTATGTCAGTTAAATATCTGTTTATTTACAGATTATAGTCGGTTCTCCAATAAAGTCACCTGCATCCAAAACAATCTCTCCTTTGCGATATAGTGCTTTGGCTTTGCGTGTGGCTTCATCAGCGTCTTGTGCCTCAATTGCAACCTCTTTTCGCAATGTTTCCTCTATTACTACCGTATATTTCATTTTGTTCTGACGCTTCTCTGCGATCCAGTTTCACGTCATGGATGGGACGGTATGTTTTATTCAATTATCTCCCAATGACCGCTGTAGCCGCTGCCAATATACCGGATGTGCGGCAATTTTGCCAATCGGCGACCGATAGTTTTAACACTAACATGCAATAGTGCCGCCAATTCTTCACGCGTAATCTTCGGATTTTGCTTGATGAGCGTAGTAATGTCTTGAGGGACATCTTGAAGGACACCTTGAGGGACACCTGTCTCTTGACTTGCTACAAACGCATCAATCTCCGATTGCAAGTTGGTGTTATGCAAACGAATCATGACATTCTGGAAGATTGATTCGTCCTGTTGGTCGCGTGTGTCATTGAGAGCCTGGATATACTCGGCCTTCTGCTCCTTTAGAACCTTGGTCGGGATGAGTCCGAACTCAAACTGAAGCATGTTCATCACTAGACGCGACATACGGCCGTTGCCGTCTGCCCACGGATGGATAGTTACGAGCCGATAGTGCGCTACAAACGACAGCCGATAGGCTGCGAGGATATCGTTCTTTGGCAAAGCTGCACGTTCGGCATTGAGCCAACGGCAGAAATCCGACAAGGCTTGCGGCACTTTCTCATGCGCCAGATAGGAGCGTCCGCCGAAACCGGCAGTAACATTGAGCTTGCGCAATTCACCTTGGACTGCCGAGAACGAGCCAAGTGGTGTGTTGTACGTGCTACCGGTGTTCTTCATCACGATAGCCGACAAGCTGCAAAGCATATCGATGCTATAAAGCGTATGTTGGTCTGCAAGCCTTTGCGCTTCCTCGTACGCCGCCTTGAGATCAAGGTTCATCATCTGCTCTTGCAGCGTTCGTCCCGGAGCCGTGATGCCTTCGTCGAAGAGCAGTTGGTTCTCAATCTCCGTGACGGTTGATCCTTCGATGGCAGTAGAGTGCGTGATGATAGAATACAAGTAAAATTTCTTGTAGTCTATCTGCTCTTCGATGCCTAGGGCTCGATAGCGCTCTATGGTTTGCAGTATGTTTACCTTATCTGCCATCTATCTTTCTAATTTTGCTGATATGATTTTTGTGTTTACTGCGACATTTACTGCGACATTTTGTCTAATAAAGTCACATATAACTCTCTGTCTTTCTGTCAAATTATCTGCGACATTTTTCTCATTGCCTGTTTCGAACTGATTGGCGTTGCTTGCGGGGGTACTTGATGAGGTACTTGCGGGGGTGTTAGATGGCTTTCCCCATCTATAACCTTTGCGAGTGCAAAGTTACGAAAAATTTTTCATAAATGCAAATAATTTTGCAAAATTTGCGCAGGAATGTGGATTTTGCTAAAATCTCAGACAGCGAAAAAAAATTACATACAAACAGAAAAAAATAGCTTTTTATAACGGACTTACTTTCATTGATTTGTGAGCCGTTTTGCTGTTTTGCGGAGCCAAATAGCTTTTAGGGCAAGACAGAAAACATCTCGTAGGTGGACATTTCTGTGTATTATATATAGAGAGGCCTTTGTAAGGTGAAAGGTGAAAAGTGAAAAGTGAAAGGTCGCTCGATGAACAGAAATAATAAAACAATTAAACAACTAAACGATTTTTAAATCTATGGAAAAAATCAATGCAATTGATCTACGCATCGTCGAGCACCTCGACGTGCAGAAACTCCCTGAGAGTTTACACCAAATGCTTTCGCTGGCAAGTACGCCGGAGGAGCAAGACATCATCCTGATGGCTACGCTTGCGGCTGCGAGCGCGGGTATTCCCGTGAGCAATGAGGCATCGACCATGTATGGGCGATTCCTCTGCTCCGATGCCGATTACTACACAGCCGAAATCATCGGCAACCGTCTCTTGCTCCACATGGCAGCGGCGTACAAGATGATAGAGGGCGAGAAAACGGAGTTGGTGCCTCAGATAGAGACGAGCTGCCAAAAACAGATGTTGTACGAACGGCTTGGAGGGGAGTATAACCATAAGGCATTGGCTCAAGAGGCTAAACGGCAAGGTATATCCAAAAGAACCGCAGAAAGATGGAATTTGAGTTGGATAGAAAATGGTCTGGTGACGAAGATCAATTATGCTGAATATAAAAAAAGAGGATGACGCTGTGTCGCTGTGTCGCTGTGTTTTACAGGCTTTTTTGAGGCATAAAACGCAAAGTACCAGAGAAATAGCAAATAGCGACAAGAGCGACACAGCGACATGCAAAAAAATACTTTGTCGGATAACATCCGACCTAACAGACGACGTGAATGGGGTCTTGCGAGGGGCATAAGGGTGTGGGTAAAGTCTAGGATACCCTCGATAATGGAGTGGAAACGGACCGATAATGGAAGGTAAATTGATTGATAATTGATGGATTCTTATTCGTCCAAAATGGCCCAAAATTATCAAAAAATCAATGGAGACCAAAAAATATAACAAAAACCGATAAAACCCTTTTGAGTGTTTAGTAGCTGTGCTACTTGTGCTAATTGCCGCTAAAAACTTTCGAAAGCGAACTTTCGGATAGTTTTTATCATCAATTATCACCACTCTACGAGCAACACTCAAAAGCAAAAAACCTAAAAAACATTGTCGGATAGAAGCCGACACAATAAACGAACAACAAAGAAAACAAAATTAAAAGATTATGGCACAAGTAACATTTGTAGATGCAATTGACATAGTGCGGGGAGCACCGGACAGCGTAAAAGACGGTCAAAGGAAACGTGCACGGCCGGATGTACACGCAGATCTATCGGGGACTGAGAAAGGATGCAGGGATAGAGTAAAAAAGAGCGACTTCGGTCGCTTTTTTTGCTTTTTATTTGCAAATGTCAAAAATTTTTTGTATCTTTGCACTCAAAAATCAAAAATTTTCAACAAACAACTTGATATTATGAGAGGAATATTTGCCATGAAAAAAAGAGTGGGAAGCGTTTATACATGGCTTCTTGCTATGTGCATGATGTGCTTATTGCCGATGCATGCAAGGGCAGCCGGAAACGACTACCTTGAGAAACAGAAGCATTACACCGTCACCGTTGCCGGGTCGGATGTGATTCATTTCTCCATTCCGGTGTATTCGTACGGTTCAAGCAATGACTACTACGTACACTCGATGAGCTACATCTACATTGACAACATCACGGGGCAGACCGGTTCGCAGACCATTGCTCGCATGTACTCCAAGCGTACTGCCGACGATTCGGAAAACGGCAACTATGACAGCGGGAAAGGTACCGCTTACCTGAAGATGGAGAAGGGTAAAGCTATTGTGACCTCTACCTATGACGGAATCAATAAGCTGGTGAATCAAGGCAGCGAATCCGGTAAACTCTTAGTCAAGAAAGGCGAGGACGACGGTTTCCGATGCGTGTCTAAGCTGGATTTCGACTGGTACCCGCCAACCGAGTTGAACGGCAAGACCTTCCGTATTAACCTACGAGTTTACATCTACAGAAACCAAGCGAATCCCAAGGACAATAACTCGTCATACGATTTTGATTGGCATTTCGACAATAACGGCCAAAACTACTCGACGAACGACAACGTCATGCCGCCGCAATTGTTGACTCCGTACTTGTACACCGTAAATGAGAGCGGTATGACGGGCTATGGCGCCGCGGTGGTGCCTTTCACTGCATTTCAGGCAGTGTTTAACTATAAAACCTCGTTGGACCCGAATGTGCAATGGCCGATCAAGAACAAAGAGCGCGCCGGTATGATTCAGGTAGCTACCACCGATACGGTGCAGACCGATTTTTACGCCACCTTTGAGCAGGAGCGCAATGCCACCACGCAAGAGCATGTTTGGATACAGTCGAACTCGGTGGATATACCGCCTTACCATCGTATCTATGATTTCGAGGCTAACGCAGAGACGGATGAGACCGGCACCTTTACGGGCAATCACCTCCTGACGTGGAATATCAAGAACCCTCACCTGACAGACCTGATGGATGGTGACATGTTTGAGATACAGCGTGCCCTGAAGGCGGACTTCTCAGACGCCCGACAGGTGACAGTGGCATCGATGAACCGCAACAAAGGCAGCTATACTTATGTGGACAATAGCCGCGACACGTGGACAGGCAACAATAACTCACAAGCCGATACCATCAGTTATCATTCGTCTTATACTCCGAGTTCTGCCTATATCATCTACGACCAGAACGGAAACGCCAAGTACAGTGTAGAGGTGGAACTGATCAACGACAAGGTGCAGGTGTCGTCAGTACCCGTATATTATCGTATCCGCCGTGCATCTGCTGCTGTTTGGGGCTGGAACTCCGACTTGGTAAAAACAGCGGAACTATACAATGTGAATTATTTGGCACCGCTCGCCACCACGCAAGAGAACTACACCAAGGATGCCGAGTTTGAAACAAATCACAAGGTGAATTTCCGTTTCAAGATAGAGAACACCGATGTTCCTCCTATATCATTCCCTAACGAAGGATTCAAGCTGAGGGTGAATAAAATAAGCAGCCTCGCTGATTCGGTGACGGTGCGTATTATTGACGAGCCGGACAGAAGCGGAAATTATCTTTCTATGACAGTCCGCCATCAAGGAGCTATTATTAGAGAAGAGGACAAATATCAGTTCCATGGGAACAGGGAATTCAAAGTACCTCGAGGTGCTATTATCACTTTCGGCAAAGGCTTTGGACGAGAAGAGTTAGTTGTCGAGTTGAATGAAAGCCACTTATTCCGAGTGCAGGATGTTAATGTCTTTATCTGTGATATTTTTGACTATGGTGTCATCTTTACGGAGGATCCTTTGACACCTGCCGTGCACCAGCATTTAATAGACAGTCTGAGTCCGCTGCTTGTAGCCAAATATCAACAGCAGTATAGTAGTGGCGGCAAGGCCATGTGGGACAATTCTGCTCGGTTGATCGTCATGCGTACGATTCAGGAGACGGGTCAGACGATGGAGTTCATTGTTCCGCCCGACAGCATCCGCCGTCAGGCAGACGGATCATGGATAGCCACCTACAGCGACATAGCCGATCGTGCCTGCTCGCACTACTCCTACGCCGTTCGTATCGACCAAAGCAGTGCCGACCTGCATGTGATGGACTCCACTCAACTGCACCCCATCGTCATCGGCGGTCCTAATCTGTATTTCGACGAGTCAGCGAGTATCACCCGTTTCACTGCCACCCAAGGCGATGCTTCTACAGCCATGAAGAACGGAGTGATGCTGCGTTGGGAGGTGAACAGCAATGCGGTGGATGAGTACGTGCTGACACGTATTCGTAAAGGCAGCGACGCCTCTCCGGACACCGTATATCGCGGCGACAACAGCGATTTCTTCGACCGCTCTGCCGTGCCCGATGTGCACTACGACTACACCATTGCCACCCACTATTCCTGCAACGGCAGGAGTACTTCTAACGCTACGACAGTGGAAGGATGGCGTACACAGTATGGCGAGATCTCGGGTTACATCAACATGCCGGACAACAGTGGCATGGCAGGAGTGGAAGTGGCGCTGCAAGACACCGCCGGAACGACGCTACGCACAATGAACACAGATGCAACGGGCTTCTTCCTGTTTGACAGTTTGGCGTATGACGCTACCAGAGGAGCTATTTTTATCGTTGTGCCTACTGCACAATATGGTACCTTCTCCTACAACAGCAGCTCTGCCTCCACGGCTGCAGTGACCTTGTCTGCGGCGGAGGCTGTAGGCAGCGGCATTGATTTTGTCAACACTTCCTCCACGCGTTTGTCGGGTAGAGTGCTGTACAAGATGAGTACCATCCCTGTGCCGGGTGCTATGTTCCTGCTCAACGGGGACACCGTTCGCCGCGGCAATACGCCGGTGACTACCGGTACGGATGGTAACTTCGAACTGGTGTTGCCCACTTCGCAGCCGTGTAAGCTACAGGTCTTCAAGCCCGGACACACCTTTGAGGGGGACGGCGTATTGCATGTGGAGCAAGGTAAAGACACCTTTGCCCTGACCAAGCCTTTGGACGGAGTGCGCTTCTACGACCAAACGAAAGTGCGCCTCGTAGGCCGTGTAGCCGGTGGTAACGACCAGCGTGACCTCAAGCACGGTTTTGGCTTGGGCAAGAACAACTTGGGTGACAACTTGCAACTTGTCCTCATGCTCGAGGGGGACAACACCGCCCAAATCGTTCACGACGCGGACGACCTGAGCCGAGACACGATGAATCAAAGCGTAAGTTATGCCTCGGTTAGCGGCGGACAAGTGGTGACCAATACCCGATTCGAGAAGAAACGAATCGTGCTGCGTCCGGACTCTGCAACAGGTGAGTTCGCCGTGGATCTGTTCCCCGTGAAGTACAAAGTGGTACAAGCCACAGCCACGGGCTATGCCACCCTCTTTGCACAAGGGCAAGGTTCTGAGACCTTCGACTTGGTGAACGCTCCGCTGAAGCAAATCACCGATTCACTCAACGGTAAGGAGGTCGTCTATCATGCCGTTTATGACCGAATCTACCACAACCCCGTGGTAATAGGGCTCAACCAAATACTTTATGGTATTGAGCGCAAGGGGTACGGTGAATCCGAGATGGAGTTCTCCTCCCTCAACCCGATGGCGACAGACAAGGTGACGATGTACACCGAGCAACCCGATGGTACAATCAACTACTTGATGGGCCATCCCGTCTTCATCAGCAACCGCCGTTACCAATTCGTTGCGCGTGCGTATGAAGAATATATATACAATAACAACCGCAGCATCGGCATCGTGGACCGTGTGCCGCAGCGTGGCGGTGAAGTGATCATCCACAATGGTCTGCATAGCCAAACGGACACTGTGCACATCACGCTTGACGAAAAGGGCGAGAACCGCGCGGTATGGCTCTCTGTCGACCAAATAGACACACGCAACAGCGGGACCAATGCCCTGCGCACTGTCAGCACGCTGCTCAAGACTGAGGGCACGGCTGTAGAGACATCCGTCTTCCAAGCCTATGTCAGCGGAGTGGACTACCAATCCGGTGACATCACCGCCACCGAGAGCGAAGTGGTGCTGCTGGATATCATTCGCGACCCCGCCGGTATGGGCTCTTCGGCTTGGGTGGACGCCGGCTCTACTTACTCTTTCTCCTATACCGAGACGTATGCATGGTCTGCCGGCGTGGAGATAGATGTGATGCGAGGTCTGAATTTCTCGCAGGACATCGGTACGGTGGCAGCGCCAATGGGTTCCGGTACCTATATGGGTTCTAATTTTGAGACTACACGTCTGCTCACAATTCCTATTCCGATTAACCACGAATGGAACTGGGGATACAACTACGTCTATTCCGTCACCACCAGTGACAATATCTCCACCTCTATGGGTATTACTTCGGCAGATGTCGGCTCTTTGGCGGATGTGTTCTATGGCACAACGGTGAGCCAATTGGCAGGCAAGGTGAGCGCAGTGGCAGTTATCTCTGACAGTCTGTACCAGATACGTATGCCTGCTATTGCTGCCGGCATGATGAAGGTGTTGGGGCAAGGAACAGCCGCCGACGGCAAGCCTTATTACCTCGTGACCGGTCAGAAAACAGTTCTGGGCTCCAAGGTGAACAATACTTTCATCTATACGCAAGACTATATTATCAATACGTTGATTCCTAAATTGGCTTTGGAGCGCGCCAACCTGCTGATGGATTTCCCCGACTCTACTTCGGCACAAGCCTATGCCGATGGTACAGGCGAGCCGGTATATTGGAGGTGCAACACCTCTGCTATGGCGGGGGTTACCGACACGCTGCCCAAAGGCACGTACAAGATGATTATACCGGATGCGCAGGATAACAAGGTTTATACCAACCGTGTTGCAGCGCTCGATAACATGATTCGCGAATGGGTGGCTATCCTGTACGCCAACGAGAAAGAAAAGGTCAATGCCCGCATGGGCGGTTCCAGCAAAGAGGTCGGCACGTGGTCGATTGCTGCCGGCGCCAGCCTGAGTCATACCGATTCCTATACAGGCGACGCCGGGTATAACGAGTTGCCGCAATCCGCTAAACTATGGGGACAATCCGCGGCTTCAGACGGCGTCTCTGCCGCTTCTACTTTGTTGATGGATTGGAAGAGCATAGCCGGCTTCTTCGCGCTAAGCAAGGGCGACAAGATTGGTGAGACGGTGGGCTCTGCCCTCAGTAAGATTGGCGATCTTACCCAGGCGCAAGGTCCGGCCGGAAGTGCTGAACAACAGCGTAACATACAACAGATGGGCTCGCGGTCGAACACTACCAAGTGGAACTTCGATTTCACCCCAATTGCCAACTACATATCGGATTTCAATATATCCAGAGACCGTGACGTCTCGAAGAGCACCGGTTTCTCACTCTCTGCCGACAACATGGGTGACCTCACCGTGGCCGTGTATCGTGCACGTACTGATAGTATCTGGCGTGATACGACGGCAATAATGCGGAACAAGACAGGCGTTACGGATGAAAATATGCTGTACGGCTCGTATGTGTTCTACACGGTGGGTGGATCGACCTACTGCCCGCATGAAGAGGAAGAGCGAACCCGATTCTACAACCCGGGAACCATCATCAACAATGGCACACAATGGGTGTCCAAACCCGAACTGAGTATTGATACCTATGAGCAAAGTGCTGTGATGCCGGATAAACGAGCCGTCTTCCATGTCACGATGATGAACAATGCGCCCGTACAGGCAGGCCGTGCCGCTTTGGGTAATCAGTTTGATTTGTCGGTAGTTACATCGTCCAACCCCAATGGCGCACGTATCACGATGGACGGACAGCCGCTCACGCAGAGCATGGGCTTCTGGCTGACACCTGGCGTGCCCGTCACCAAGACCTTGGAGGTGGAGCGCGGCACCGTGGACGACTACGAGAACCTCTCACTCAGCCTGGGCTTGGCGGATTGCCCGATTACGTTCACCACACTCAATTTCTCCGTGCACTTCCTGCCCGTCTCCAGCCCTGTGGAGATCACTTCTCCGCGCCAGAACTGGACGATGAACACACTCTCTCCGCGCGACTCGATTGGCTACTATCTGCCCGTTGAAATCGACGGCTTCGACATCCATCACAAGAACTTCGACCACATCGAGTTCCAGTACAAACTCTCCACCCAGTCAGATGACGATTGGGTGAACCAATGTTCGTTCTATGCCGACGACAGTCTCTATCAACTGGCAACCGGTAACAAAGCGATGATTGAAAATGGCAGAATAGTGCCGTTCCGCTTCTATGGCGAGCGCGACCCGAAGGAACTCAACTACGACCTGCGCGCCGTGACGTTCTGCCGATTCGGCTCCGGTTTTGTAACTAAATCCTCAGCCGTCATCAGCGGCGTGAAGGATACGCGCCCGCCCGTCGTCTTCGGTGACCCCGAACCGGCCAGTGGCATCTTGGGCATAGGCGAACATCTGTATCTCCGATTCTCGGAACCGATAGCCGGCAACTGGCTGGACGAGGACAACAACTTCCAATTGGTGGGAATAACTAACGAGACCAGTCCCACCACCGACGCTTCGCCGCACTTCGACGGAACGCAACAATCCTACGCCGCATCGGCGGTGAACCGCAGTCTCAGTAATCACTCCTTCTCCATCGACATGATGGTTAAACCTGCCGATCCCAATGCCGCCGTGACGTTCTTTACCCACGGACTGGACGGCGATGGCTTGAGTTTCGGCCGCACCGCAGACAACCGCCTCCTGCTCCGTACTCCATCTACGACACTCTATTCCAAACCGTTGCCGGATAAGATGCTCGAGTTCACACGTGTCGTTGTCACGTATAATCAGGAAACGAAGGCAGTACGCTTCTTCGCCGGTACCAAAGAGGTCACCGACAGCGCCAACCTTCATCTCACAGAGCCGTACAACATCTCTGCTCCCCTTGCCTTTGGTCGAGGAATGGAGGGCAACATCCTCGAGACGCGCGTCTGGACCAAGGCACTTACGCCCGAGGAAGTGTCCGCTACCAACATGCGTTACTTGACAGGCTACGAGCGCGAGTTGATGGCTTACTATCGTATGAATGAAGGAACAGGCACCGCGCTACGCGATCGAGCATCAGGAGCGACACTCTCGATGCAAAACGCGTCGTGGAACTTGCCCAAGGGGCTCTCCTTGGCGATAAACAAGACGGACAGTGTCAGCCTGGCACGTAACGTTCTTGCCCGTTCTGCTGTGTATGATGGCACGTATATGCTGTGGTTCCGCCCCACAAGCCCCAATGGCACCATCTTCACCGCCGGAGACAAGCGTTTCGCTCTCCATGACGGTAAACTGGTCTTCCATTACGGAGAGAGCAGTGAAATCATCCATAGTCAAATCGCCAATAGTACTTGGCATCACTTGGTGTTAGTCGTCAACCGTACGTATAACAACGTCTCCATCTATCTGGACAACCAATTGGCAGTTACCTTTGCTGCCGAGCGCTTGTCCGGTGTGGTGGGCGATATGTACGTAGGCGGCAACGGCTTTGAGGGGAACATCGACGAGTTCGTCGTGTTCGAGCAGGCTCTGCCCAAAGCCTTCATCGCCGAGTTCGGCAACCGTACACCGGTCGGAGACGAGATGGGACTGATGGCGTACTTGCCATTTGAACAACAAATCCAGAACGCCAACGGCGTACTCGAGCAAGTCTTCTCCATCAACGACCAACGAATCTTCTACGACCCCAATGGCAATGTAGTCAACCGAGTAGTGCCGCTGGTGACGGATTCGATAGTAAACGGCAAAGCCATAACGACGTTGGCAGACAAAACCAACTACGCACCTGTGAGCGGCATGGGCTTGTTGTCCAAACTCAACTTCAATTGGACCTACAACAACGAGGAACTGCTCATCAACCTCAAGATGGCGGATTATGAGGTGAATCATCAGCCTGTCTTCGTGACAGTACGAGATGTGGAAGACCTCAATGGCAATCCCATGCCTTCGCCCGTTATGTGGATGGCTACCGTGGACCGCAATTCGCTCCGCTGGTACGACAACGAACTGGTACACGAGTGGCTATATACCAACGACCGCTCGCTCGACAACGAGAACTATGTTGACTTCGCCTTCTTCAATCAGACAGGACTCCGTCATCAGTTCTCCATCGAGTCGTTGCCCGATTGGTTAAGCGTGAATGATTCGTATGGAGCAATAGGCGCCATCAGCGACAAGACCGTTCGGTTCTATTTCAACTCCGAAATGCCGGTGGGCACGTATTCGGATTATGTCTATCTCGCCGACGAGAACGGACTGGTTGAGCCGTTGCGCGTCGAATATACCGTTGCTGCTGTCTGCCCGTGGCAGGATGCGGACCAAAACAATTACGACAACTCCATGTCCCTCCGCGGACAAGTGCAGTTCCACGAGCAGTCAGGCAATGCCCTGGATGTGGATCCCAATGACATAGTGGCTGTTTTCTGCCAAGGAGATTTGGTCGGAAAGGCGAACATCACCTACGACAACAACTCCGGCACTTCCTATGTCTATCTCATGGTGTACGGCAACTCGAACATGATGGGCAAACTGCTGACGTTCAAGCTCTGGCAAGCCTCTACAGGCAAGACCTTCGTGCTGACGCCTTCGGCTCCACAACGTTATCAGAACAATGCCCTACGCGGATATGCGCCCGAAAGCCCCGTTATGCTGACTGTGAGCATCGGCGACGCCACGCAACAAATCAGCCTCAACAAGGGATGGAACTGGATCTCCCTGAACCTCAACCCATCCTCCACCACCCTGGACGAACTCTTCTCCTACGACAAAGGCTTCCGTGCCGGTGACATCATCAAGTCGGCTTCCGAGCGCCAGTTCAGCAATTTCATCGAGACCGACTCTATCGCCGCTTGGCGTGGAACACTCCTTCAGATCAACTACCCCTCTATGTACATGATGCGTGTAGAGGAGAACCGTACAATCGATGTCGAGGGTACTCCGCTTACCGATGAACAGCGTGTTGTCACGCTCAATAACGGATGGAGCAGTATCGCTTATCTGTTGGACGAGCCGATGCCTGTTCGCGAAGCTCTTGCCGACTACTACGACAAAGCCACTGTCGGCGATGTTGTCAAGTCCAAAGACGCGGTGGCTGTCTTCTCCGAGAACGGCAGATGGGAAGGCTCGCTCCAGACCATGAGGCCGGGACAAGGTTACCTCTTCCGACGAATGGCAGAGGCTCCCACCACCATGCGCTACATCCCGACGCCCTCCGCTTATGCTGCACCGGCTCGTGAAAGCAACAAGGACATCACGCTCTTCATCAACCCATCCGTAGCGGCTAACATGACCTTGGTGGCTGCCTTGCCCGAGACAACCGGCTTAACCAACATCGAAGTCTATGTACAGGGCGAACTGGCTGCTGTGGCGGCTCCGCAGGTAATCGACGGCGACACACTCTATTTCATCACCGTACAAAGCAACTATGTAGGAGAGTCCCTCACCTTCCGTACTCGTGAAGGCGAACACCTCACCGTTCAGCCGCAGCCGGGACAAACGGAATATGGGCATATAGCCAACGAGCACAATGCCCACTATGGCACTCTCCGCAAACCCATTCTGCTCGTGCCGGCTACGGATCAAGTGTATAAGATTATTGAGAACAACCATGTCGTAATTATTAAAAACAATGAAAAATATGATGTCACAGGCAGGAAACTGTAAGAAACTCTTTGCTCTCTGCTCCTTGTTCCTCGTCCTCTGCTCCCTCACCGGGTGCAAGGACAAGGGCAAGGACCCCGAATCCCTTTTCGGCAATGCGGCGCGACCCACATGGACCGTTGCTACCGACTACGATTTTGCTTCATCCATGACGGCGGTCATCCGTGTGGACCTGACTGCTCAGTATCCCTCGTCCGCCAAGGATTTTGTGCTGAAGGACGACGACCTCCTGGCTGCCTTTTCGGGAGACCGCTGTTTAGGCGTGGCTTCTCCGCAGGACGGACTATTCTATCTCTACGTGACAGGAGCGGATGGGGAAGTCTCGTTGCGCTACTATTCTGCTTATTACACCAACATTTTCCTCGCTAAGGACGCTTTCCCTTATCAGAACGACACCCAGCTGGGGCTCGTCAGCGCTCCTTTTGTCCCGCAGTTCGTGTTGGAGAAGTAGCCACCTTGCCACTACCCCTTGTGGAGCTCTAATCCTTATACATAGGTTGCACTCCGGTCCCTCCCGACAAATGCATTTACAACGAAAAAATCGCTCTTTCTTTCTGTTCTTCTGACGCTGGGTAGTGATAAACATGACCGTAGAGGAGTCTTTAGGATGGAAGGTGAAGTAAGAAAAATGAACCATAGCTATGACCTTCAAAAAAGAGCGACTTCGGTCGCTTTTTTTGCTTTTTATTTGCAAATGTCAAAAATTTTTCGTAACTTTGTACCCTGTTTTGCAACAATTATCAACAACCACCAATGCCAAACAACCTTTCTACATATTGTAAGTTGCTCGTTGTCAACCGAATAGGGGGGGGCGAGCCGACGCAACAAGCCGTTCGCTCAACGTCTGCGCTTCGCGCGTAGATGATGGTTGTTGTATTACTTCCGACTATTGCTCACGCAAGTTTTTTGTATCCGACTATTGCTCACGCAAGAGCAGTAGGCGGTTATTTTTATGTCTTTTAGTGTGCGCGCTTGCGCTTGTATGTACGTCGTGCCATCGTGGCGCGACGGTCTGCGGTGTGCCCTATGCCGGCGCCACACCCTGGCAGCTCGCTGCCGCCATCCACGATAGCGGCGATGGCAGTTTTACACCGCTCACCGTTTACCAGTACCCCGAAAAAGCCTACATCAATGGCTTCCTCCTCCCCGATGAGATCCCCGCCCACATAGTCTGCGACCTCCAAAACGGACATGTCACTATGGCGGTACTCTATACCTCAACCATAGATACATCCGAATAATATGGCAAAAGACACTATCTCCATTGGATTTGAAGACAAGATCTGGAAAGCGGCAGATGTGCTGCGCGGTAATCTGAACGCCTCGGAATATGAGGGCGTTGTGCTTGGGCTTATCTTTCTTAAGTACATTTCCGACAGCTTTGAGGCAAAGCACTCTGCCTTGCTGCAAGACCCGTATGCCGACCCCGAGGATAAGGATGAATACATGTCCGAGAATATCTTCTTCGTGCCAAGTGGTGCGCGCTGGTCAGTCATCTCTGCCGATGCTCATCAGCCTACGATAGGTATCACTATCGATAACGCTCTGCGTCTTATCGAGCAGGAGAATCCGCGTCTGAAAGGCATTCTCCCGAAGAACTTTGCTCGTCCGGAATTGGACAAACGCCGTTTGGGCGATGTAGTGGATCTGTTCACCAACATTGAGATGCACGGCGCCGGTGACGAGCGTGACCTGCTCGGGCGTACCTACGAGTACTGCTTGCAGAAGTTCGCATCCATGGAAGGCAAGAACGCCGGTGAGTTCTATACTCCTTCTTGTATCGTGCGCACGATAGTGGAAGTATTGCAGCCCTACAAAGGGCGCATCTACGACCCGTGCTGCGGTTCGGGTGGTATGTTTGTGCAGTCTGCCAAGTTTATCAAGAGCCATCAGCGCGAACTGAGCAATATATCTATCTATGGTCAGGAAGCCAACCCGAGCACATGGAAGATGGCGCACATGAATATCGCTATCCGTGGTCTGGAAGCCGACCTTGGCAAGAGTTATGCCGATACGTTCTTCGACGACCAGCATCCTACGCTCAAAGCCGACTACATCATGGCAAACCCACCGTTTAATTTGAGCGATTGGGGACAAGCATCGTTGCTCGAAGATGTGCGCTGGAAGTTCGGCGTACCGCCTGCAAGCAATGCCAACTTCGCATGGATTCAACACATGATTCACCACCTCTCGCCTAACGGCAAGATTGGTCTCGTCCTCGCCAACGGAGCATTGAGCAGCCAGACAGGCGGTGAGGGTGACATACGCGCTAATATCGTCAAAGCCGATTTGGTAGAAGGCATTGTGGCGCTACCTAATCAGTTGTTCTATTCTACGGGTATTCCTGTCAGCCTCTGGTTTCTCAACCGCGACAAGAAACGCAAAGGTCAGGTGCTGTTTATCGATGCCCGTAACCTCGGCACGATGGTCACACGCAAACTGCGCGAACTGACCGAAGATGATATCATGCGCATCGCCAACTCCTTCCGCCTGTACGAGGCTGAAACGCTGAAAGACGAGAAAGGTTTCTGTGCCACCGTTTCGCTCGATGACATCAAGAAACAAGATTACATCCTCACTCCCGGGCGGTATGTCGGCATAGCCGAGCAAGAGGACGATGGCGAGCCGTTTGATCAGAAGATGACTCGTCTGACCGGCGAACTGTCCGAACTCTTCGACAAAGGTCACGCCCTCGAAGCCGAGATCCGCAAACAACTTGCCTCTATTGGCTACAAAATCGGCTAAGTATGGAGTGGAAAACGGTTAAATTGGGAGATATCTTAAAGATAACTGGTGGACAGTTATATAAGGGAGATTTGTTGGGCTCTGGAGATAATCTTTTGCTCGGTATGGGATGTGTTTCGTTCTTGAATAAATTCCTAATGAAGGGAGCACGTCAATATGGAGGAGACTGTTTAGATAAAAATATCGGTCGCCCTGGAGATATTGTTTTGGCAACTCGGCAACAATCAGACAATTTGCCTATTTTGGCTATGCCTGCTATAATACCCGAAGGCTTGCCTGCTAAGAAAATAATCATTGGTTCAAATTTATACAAGGTCAATGTTACGAATCCTGATTTTGATAATAGGTTTATATATTGGTTGCTTAAAACACCCGAATATGTCAACTATATATCCTCTGTTAAGACAGGTACAACGGTAAAAATGATTACTATTAAGGATGTTGAAAGTTATACGTTCTTATGTCCTCCGAAAGAAATCAGAGATAAGATTTCGAAGCTTCTTTGGGATTTGGATGATAAGATTGAGAATAATAATCGCATCAATCGCAATTTGGAAGCACAAACACAAGCCCTTTTCAAATCTTGGTTCATCGACTTCGAACCTTGGGGCGGTACAATGCCCGAAGATTGGAAAGAGGGTACTTTAGGAGAAATAGCAGTTTTTAACAAAAGGAAAGTTGGTCCTAAATTTGCAAATCCTATACAATATCTTGACACCGGACATTTGACGGAAGGAGTGATTGAGGGCTATCAACGTTTCTATCCGGGGGATAAAATTCCATCTAGTGCGAGAAGATATGTTGGAGAAGGAGATATATTATTCTCTTTGTGCCGTCCAAATATGCGTCATTATGGATTGATGATGAACCCTCCTGAAGACATAGTTGCATCTACAGGTTTTGCAGTAATTACGGCTAATTGGAGTGGATATAGATATTATATCTATCAATGGCTGAAACAAGATGGAATAATTGATAATATCCACGCAGTGGCTGAACAATCATCAACAACTTACCCGACAATAGATGTAGATTATTTGGCAGGTATGACTATGGTTATTCCTTCTATTGCAGATACTGATAGATATGCGCTTTTATGTCGCGATTTATATTCAAAAATTGAAAGTAATTATCAAGAAAATCTTCGCCTCGCAGCCTTGCGCGACACACTACTTCCAAAACTCATGAAAGGAGAGATAGCCTTATGACCAAATCCAAATTCACCGAAGATAGTTACGAACAAGCGCTCATCGCCCTCTTCCGCGATGAGTTAGGCTACGAGTATATCTATGGTCCCGACATCGAGCGCGACTACCGTCAGCCCTGCTATGTGGATGCTCTCTGCCCGGCTATCCGTCGGCTCAATCCCACACTCCCGACCGAGGCGATTGATGAGGCTATCCGCAGTATTCTTTTTGCTACCGATGCCACACTCATCCAGAGCAACGAGGCGTTTATCCAACACCTGCAAAACGGCATGGAGGTATCGTTCATGCACAACGGAGAGGAACGTACGGAATTAGTGCAACTCATCGACTATGCTAACCACACAAACAACTCTTTCCACATAGCCAACCAATGGCGCGTAGAGGGGCACGATGTGATTCGCTGTGATATGATTGTCTTCGTCAACGGTCTGCCGTTGGTAGTCATTGAGCTAAAATCTCCGTCAGAGGAAGGTGTAACGGTGCACGACGCTTATCTCCAGATCCGTAACTACCAACTCAAAGCGCCTGACCTGTTCACCTACAATGCCTTCAATGTTATCTCCGACATGATCCAAACCTACGCCGGAACAATCACCGCCGACGAGGAGCGATATATGGAGTGGAAGAGTGTCGATGGCAAGTACGAGGACAAAGAGCATGTCAACTACGATACATTCTTCAAAGGCATCTTCCCCAAACAGCGCCTGTTGGATATCCTACAGAACTATATCTGCTTTGATCATCGCGAGGGACAACCGGCAAAGATCCTTGCAGGTTATCATCAGTATTTTGCCGTCAATCGTGCCATCGAGCGCACCTACCAAGCCATCAACAGCAACGGAAAGATCGGCGTGTTCTGGCATACACAAGGCTCGGGCAAATCGCTCTCCATGGTTTTCTTGGCGCGATTGGTAGGCAGGCATTTCCCCGAATCGACCATCGTTGTCGTCACCGACCGCAACGACCTCGACGACCAACTGTTCGGGCAGTTCTCGCGCTGTGCAGATTTCCTGCGCCAGATGCCTCAACAAGCCGGTTCCAAAACGGAACTGTCTGAATTGCTCCGCGACCGCAAAGCCGGTGGCATCTTCTTCACCACCATTCAGAAGTTCGAGGAAGATACACGCTTCCTGTCCGACCGCCGTAATATCATCGTCATGACCGACGAGGCGCATCGCTCGCAGTATGGCGATGTGCACTACGATATTAAAGCCGAGCGCACAAAGAAAGGCTTTGCACGTCTCATGCGTGAGGCACTGCCCAATGCCTCGTTCATAGGTTTCACCGGCACGCCTGTCTCCGACCGCGACCGCGACACACAAGAGGTGTTCGGCGATTATATCGACATCTACGACATGACGCAATCCGTGCGCGATGGAGCTACTTTGCCCGTTTATTACGAGAGCCGTGCGATGCGCCTAAAGCTCGATGCCAATGTTCTGGAGCAGTTGGATGAGGAGTTTGCCAACCTTGACACTCTCGGCGTGACCGACGCCCAACTGGAGAAAACCAAACACGAACTTAGCCGGTTGGAAGAGGTCTTAGGCGCTACGGAAACCATCAACTCGCTCGTGGATGATATCCTTCTCCACTATACCACCTACCGCCAACAAGAACTCACCGGCAAAGTGATGATTGTAGCCTACAACCGCAAGATTGCCATGAGCATCTACAACCGCATCCTTCAGTTGCAGCCCGATTGGACAAACAAGGTGAAAGTTGTCATGACTTCCAGCAATAAGGATGATGAGAAGTGGCGACCGATCATCGGTAACGATGCCTACCGCAAGCAGCTGGCCAAGGAGTTCAAAGATGAGAATAGCGAGCTGAAAATTGCCATCGTCGTAGATATGTGGCTGACCGGCTTTGATGTGCCGTCATTGAGTACGATGTACATGTACAAGCCTATGTCCGGTCACAACCTCATGCAAGCCATAGCGCGCGTCAATCGCGTGTTCCCGGAAAAGGAAGGCGGTCTGATTGTTGACTACATCGGTATTGCCCAAGCGCTCAAACGCGCCATGCAGGAGTACACCGACCGCGACAAAAAGCAGTTCGGTGACCCCGATATAGCCAAGACCGCACTGCTTACCTACCGCGAGAAACGCGAGATATGCGAAAATATGCTCCACGGCTTCGACTATTCTGCTTTCCCGCAATCAACGGATGCACAAAAGGCGACGCTTATCAAAGATGCGGTTAACTTCATACTTGTGCCCGCACGCGACACAAGGCGCAAAGCGCTACTCGAAAATTCCGCCTTGCTTCATAATGCAGTCACCTTGTGCCGGTCGTTGCTATCCCATGATGAATTGGAGTTTGTCGCGTTCTACGATGCCGTGCGCGTGGTAATCATGCGCATAGAATCAAGTGGCACTTCCGTTCGCGCCAAGGAGATAAACGAGCGCATCAAGAATCTCCTGTCGCAATCCGTGCAGTCCGAGGGTATCATAGTGCTCTTTGATGAGAAAAAACGCGATTTCTCACTCTTTGACGAGAAGTTCCTACAGGAGATCAAGAACATGAAGGAGAAAAACCTTGCTGTCGAGATCCTCAAGAAACTTCTGAAGGGCGTAGTCAGTGGCTTTAAGCATACCAATGTGGTGCAAAGTGCCAAGTTCTCCGAACTCCTTTCGCAAGCCCTCTCCATGTACCTCAAAGGTATGCTTACCAACGAGGAAGTGATTAACGAACTTATCCGCCTGGCGCTGCAGATCAAAACTGCGGAAGAACAGGGCAACAACTTAGGGCTGACCAAAGAGGAAAAAGCCTTCTATGATGCCCTCACGCAACAAGACGAGGTGCGCAAAGCCTATAGCAATGATCAGTTTATAGCGCTTACCAAAGAACTGACCGATACATTACGGCGTAACCGCACTATTGACTGGAACAAGAAAGAATCCGGACAGGCAGAGATGCGCAAACTCGTCAAACGACTGCTGCGCAAATACAACTATCCGCCCGAGGGACAAGAGCAAGCCCTGCAAACGGTCATGGCGCAGTGCGAGCAATGGGCAGAGGAGGAATACGAATCGCCCGTCAATGTGTCTTTACACTACCACATCGACCACGTAGAGAACTTCAACGAGCAAAATATTACTATAAATACGCAAAGATAGACGATTTTATTTGCATATATCAAATATTTTTCGTAACTTTGCAGTCGGTTTCATCTTGGTATGTGCAAAATTTGCACTACCCAAGAACTAACACATGGTCTGCTCTCCGACCTTAAAAGAGAGAACACATACATATTCAGCGCATTGCGCAATAGGCATATTCCTGTAAGCAAGTCGGCAATACTTTACTAAGACAGAAGCAATATGCCCCTGTTATCTGTGTACAAGCACGGATGAGTAGGGGTCTGTCTTAAGTTTGCCGACTTTGCTTACACCTCGCACTCTTCCGTGCTTTTTATTTGAAAATCATTCACTACTATGAGCAAGAATGTTTACATCGGTACCGTCCACAACTACAACCACCGCGAAATGACGGTCAATGTCCCTGCCGGCACAAATGTTTCCGACCTCGCGCGGGCATTCTTCACTGACCGGCAACCTGAGGACATCCAACCCGAGGAAGTAAAGAATGACGACACCATGTGTGCAAATAATGCACATGTGACTCCTAAACAACCGCTCCCGTTCCTCGTCCCCGAGAAACTTGCTGAATTGGGTATATATTCTGTTTCAGAATATGAGGCAATGTATCGTCAAGCTGTTGAAAGTGAAGCTAAAATCTTAGCCGCATTCCTAAAAAAGTACCGCGACATGAAGGTGCTCGATTTCCGAAACTATAATAAAATGCAGATTTTCACTCGACTGCATGAATATTTTCCTACAATGAAGCAATATGGTTATGACAATTTCGTCGCATATTTCTGATTTGTCTTTCACCGCTCGCCATTAATTTTTGATCTTTTTGGGGCATTTTGGACTAACTGCCCATTTGGTTTTCATTTGGTTCATTTGGTCGCTATTTGGTTTTCATTTGGTTTTTTAGCCACTCATTAGGTTTTCATTTGGTTTTCATTTGGTTTAGGGCTTATCCGTTTGGGTAAGTCCTTTTTTTTTCGTACCTTTGCACCGGATTTCCAAAATAAGGCTGGCGCCAGCCATAATTACTAATCCTCTCCCAGCATGGATCGACCATGTATGGGCGATAATGAATCAATAATTATGGC
>CAMKDV010000002.1 GCA_946411385.1 uncultured Bacteroidales bacterium | reverse complement strand
CCCCTTCCCATTCCGAACAGGGTCGTTAAGCTCAGCAACGCCGATGGTACTGCGTGTTGTGGGAGAGTAGGTAGCCGCCACTTTCGAGAGCTCGAGGATTCTCCTCGGGCTCTCTTGTTTTGTGGCGGTCTACCTACGACCATCGCAACTATTGGGGGCCCCGACGCAAACCGTGCCATAGGCTGTTTGGGGCTACAATTGGGTCTTTCTGTTAAATTTTTCATTTTTCCTTGCCATATTTGCAAAAATCTTTGCATTCCTCTTGCTTTTTTCCAAACAAAATTGTATTTTTGCACAATTTTTTGCATATTGATTAGGGGATAGTCCGTTTTGAACTGTCCTAATAATAGAGTTACCAAAGAAAAACATACCGGTTTATTCAACATGGGATTATTCAGTAACCATAAAACCGCAATACGTAAGCGGGAGTTTGAGCAGTTATACGACACATACAGCCGTCGTATATATAGTTTTGCTATGCGTCTGTCGGGCGGCGACACATGGCTGGCGGAGGAAGTCATACAGACTACATTTATGCGTCTGTGGGAGCATTGGGATAGTCTTGATGACAAGCAGGCGGCGTTGGGCTATCTGTTCTCTACAGCCAAGAATATCTTCCTGAACTATTGCGAGCACGAGATGGTGAAGTATGTCTATCAGGAATACGTGCTCCAGCACGGTTCGGAGCTCAGCTCTGAGCAAGAGAACCGTCAGGACGCCCATTCGCTTGAGACTTATCTGAAGCAGTTGGTGGAGAATATGCCTCCTATGCGAAAGAAAGTTTTCATCATGAGCCGATACGAACACAAGCCGAACAAAGAAATTGCCGCCGCTCTGGGCATCAGCGAAAAGACTGTTGAGGTGCATATCACCTTGGCGCTTCGCGAACTGCGTGAGCGGTTGAACGACTAAATATTTCAACAATGAAAGAGTTATTTGACAAGTACCTTTCTGGTACAGCGACAGCGGAAGAGCGTGAGAGCCTGCTTCGTCACCTGCGTGATGACGAACTTTTAGCAGGTTGGCTTCGTGCTGACATCGAGTATGCCGAAGGAGGCATGCCTGAACCTATCCGCGAACGTATATTGAGGAATATCTATTCCTCCGTGACACCGGTGAGCAACGATCAATCTGCCAGCCGGACGCAGCATCGCGCATTCGTGTGGCGTCGCTGGCGTGTGGCTGCTGTCGTTTCAGCCATTGTAGCGTTGTCAGTGGCACTTGGATGGTCGCTGCTTCGTCAGCAAGCTGCCGGTACGGACATGCCAATGGGAGATATCGTTGTGAGCACGGGTATGGGTGAGCATAGCCACGTCACCCTGCCGGACGGCACGATGCTGACTCTCAACGCCCAGACGACGGTGCGCTACAACACGTCATCCGGGACACGTCATGCTGTGGTGGACGGTGAGGCGTACTTTGAGGTGGCACGCGACACCTTGCATCCGTTTGTCGTACAGGCTGCTCAGGCACAGGTCACCTGCCTCGGCACAGCATTCAATGTGCGCCATTATGCCGACGAGAACAATGTGGCAGTCGTTCTGGTTGAAGGCAAGGTCCGCGTCAGTGCCAATGATGCCGAAGTGACTATGGAGCCCGACAGCCGCGTCGTTTATGATTGCCATGCCAAGACCCTCAGCAAACGTTCCGTGCCGAGCAGCGACTATACTTGCTGGCTCAGCGGCGAAGTCAAGTACAACAATCAGACGCTCGAGGAAATCGCCGCAGAGTTGTCGCGCAACTATAACATCAAGTTGGTCATCACCAGTGACGAACTCAAGCAGGAACGCTTTACCGGCTATCTCGGACGCGCCTCACTGCGTAATATTCTTGATGTGATGTGCCTCGCTGCAAACATGAACTACCATATTGCCGACGACACAGTCGTATACGTGTACGCACGAAAATAACAAGGAACGATAGTATAAGTACTTAATTTAATAAATTTATATATATACCATGAAACATTTTACATCTCTTCTTTTGTTAGGGTTGCTATGTTGGACAAACGTCTACGCTACAGCCCTGACTCATTCCTATGACGCCGGCAAGACTGCCGCCGAGAACGGCACAGCCTTACAGGCGGCTATCAATGCCGCCAGTTCTGGTGACGAACTCAAAGTACAGGCCGGTACGTACATCGGCAATTTCACGATGAAGGATGGCGTGGACGTGAGCGGCGGATGGAACAGCACGTTTGACGCACAAACTGACTATGCTACAGTGCTTGACGCCAATGCAAGCGGACGAGTAGTTAATCAAGCTGCTGCATTCAGCACACTTACCATTTGGAGTAATCTTACTATTCAAAACGGCAAATTCACAACACAACAAACCGACAAAGCCGGTTCGGGTGTGTTCCTCTGCGACAAAGGGCAAGTAAAGCACTGCCTTATTCAGAACAACTTATTTGATGCTGCGTCTGGAGAAGCCAGCGGTGGTGGCGTTTATGAGAATGGTTATACAACATCCGTACTCATTGATGATTGTATTATACGTGGCAACACGGCTTCACATGGTGGTGGCGTGCGTATCTGCGGCGTTATTCAGAACTCTATCATCGAGAACAACACTACAACCATCAATGCCTGCGGTGGCGTGCAACTGCATTACGGTGGCGCAATGTACAACTGCATCGTGCGTAATAACACAGGTAAGGACACCGGTGGTGTGCGTCTGACCGGTACGAAAGCCTGCACAGTTGCCAATTGTTTGATTGTTGGAAACAATGCAAGCGGAACTATTGGTGGAATGTCTCTGGAAAACGGTATACATTATGTTTACAACAACACGATTGTAGGCAACAAACAAACGTCATCAACTAATGCGACCCGTTGCGGCGTTCGTCTCAATGTGAATGCAAATCTTGTATTTGCCAACAATATAGTATGGGGCAACAAGGCAAACAACTCTGTTCAAGCAGACCAGATGGAGATTCACGCCACATACGCATCTGACCGCGCGGCTACGTATTTCCTCAACAACGCTGTAGTACACGCTTCTGTTGGCACAAATACCACCGTGTTAACGACTACAGACCCAGGCTTCACGGATGCTGCCAATGGCGATTATACACTGCTGGAGACGTCTGATCTTGTTGATGCTGGTGACAATACTTATGCGCAAGGTCTAAATGACTTAGCAGATAATGCACGTATTTCAGGTGATAATGTCGATATGGGTTGCTATGAATACCAATATCCCATATTAATAGATAACTATGTTCACTCCGACGAAGATTTGCAGGAGGCTATTGATGCCAATCCGGCAGGTACGACTGTCTATGTACAAGCAGGTACATACTACGGCAACTTTACCATGAAGGACGGTGTGAATGTCAGCGGTGGTTGGAATGCCGACTTTACCGAGCAGACAGATTACGCTACTATCCTTGATGCACAAGAAAACGGACGTGTAGTAAATCAGCCTGCCAATTTCTCCAATCTGACTATTTGGGAGAATCTAACCATTCAACATGGCAAGTTGACCGCAAATCTTGACACCTATGGTGCTGGTGTATTCCTTTGCCGGAAAGGCCAAGTAAAGCACTGCATCATACAAGACAATACATTTACTTATACAGGTGCTAACTGTATGGGCGGAGGCGTAGCGAATAATGACGTAGCTGCTAACACAGACGTGTTAGTGGATGATTGCATAATTCGTCGCAATACAGCAACACATGGCGGCGGTGTGCGTATAAAAGGTACAATACAAAACTCCATTATCGAAAGCAACTCAACAACAAATAATGCTGGTGCCGGAGCACATATTCACACAGGGCGCATGGTTAGTTGTATCGTCCGCAGCAACACAAGTGGCGGAGATGTCGGTGGCGTACGTCTATATGGCAGGAGTCAACTGATAAACTGTCTTATTGCCAATAATACAGCCACAGGCTCTGTTGGCGGTGTAGGTATTGAGTCTGCAAATTCAGATGTAATAGGAAATACCATTGTCAACAATAACCAGTTAGGCGGTAGTGCCACTGTCACCAAGTGCGGTCTGTCGTGTGGAGCAACATCTGACAATGGCACGAAACTCGCCAACAACATTATTTGGGGCAATAAGCATAATGGCGTAGCGCAAATAGGTCAAGTGTATTATATCTCTCATTACAACACAGCCAACCGCTCACACAATGCAATAGCCCATCAGAACACTACGAACGGCATCAAGTTGAGCATGAGTAATGATGAGGACGATGAGTATATTGATTCAGATGAAAATCCCCAAACAGGATTAGCACCTCACTTTGCCGACCCGGCAAACGGTGACTATCGTCTGACATGGCAATCGCCGATGTTCAATAAAGGCAACAACGCCCTCACAACCGTAACAGAAGATTTGGACGGTGACACTCGTACCAAGGGCAGCGTTGTGGACTATGGCTGCTATGAATTTGATGCAGTTACCGTATATATTAGTAATTCTCACGCCATACTGACTATCCGCGGACAGGTTTGCGAGGAAAGCAGTATAGCGATGCCCAAGGGATATAGCGGCACGACTAATGTCGTTGCGGAGGATGGCTACACACTAACGTCAGTAACCCTGAATGGTGCGTCTGTTGTTATTGACAATGAAGGCAATTTCAGCGTACCGGCTATGAATACAGATGCTTCGATTGCAATCACAGCCAAAGAGTTGACCTACTACAACCGTTCAGTCACTGAAGGACGCTTCGGCACCATCTGCCTGCCGTATGGTGTTCCGAGCGGTGCTATCGCAGGCGCACAGGTATATAAGGTTATATCGTTTGCTACTGAAGAGAATGCCGGTCTGCTTCTGGAAGAAGTAAATACGATGGCAGCCGGCAAGCCGTACTTCTTTATGGCGAATGCCGATGAAGTGACGTTTGCGTATATCGCCGAGGGTGACGCTGCTACAGCCGGCAACGAGAACGGTCTGTATGGCACCATCGCGGGCGAGACAGTGAGCGGCGAGGGCTATTACGTGCTACAGAACAACCTGCTCTGTCCGACATACAATGCCGCGACAGGTGAGGATGTAGAAGTGACGTTAGCCGGTAACAGAGCGTACCTGAAGTTCTCCGAAGTACCGGAATTTGCCAATCCCGCTCCGGCTCCCGGACGACGCGTCTTAGGTATTCTGCATGCAGAGAACACGGCGACTGCCATCAGCAGTATACAGTCTGAAACCGGCGCGCAGAAAGTGCTGCGGGACGGACAACTGCTCATCATCCGAGACGGAAAAACATACAACATGCTGGGACTGTAAACCATAGTGGCAAGAGAAAGTCAAACTATCAATCAAATACCACGAATCATGAAGAAGAATTATTTCGCTCCTATCACAGAGCTTGACAACGTGATAAATATGCACCAGATATTAGGTCCAAGCGGCGACTTGGGCTTGTCAGACACTCCGGCAGATGCCGGCTATCCCGGTGGCGGCGATTAGCAGGATGAATGATAATACACCATATAACCTATAAAATTTCATACAAATGAAAAAGATTTTAACTTTTGCAGTGGGTCTCATTGCCTGTGCAGGACTTAGTGCGCAGACCCAAGTTACCGCATCCATGTCAGGAACAGAACTTCAGGCAGCGATTAATGCGGCAGAAGCCGGAACAACCGTCTATGTACAAGCCGGTACGTATTACGGCAATTTCTCGATGAAGGAAGGCGTGAACGTCAGCGGCGGCTGGAATGCAGAATTCACAGAGCAGACTGACTACGCCTCGATTCTTGACGCCCAGGAGAACGGGCGCGTGCTCGAACAGCCAGCTAACTTTACCACACTCACCGTCTGGTCGAACTTCACTATCCAGAACGGCAAACTGGCAGCAGCCAGCACCGTGCCCGCCAACAATCTGGGTTCGGGTGTCGCTCTGGGCAAGAAAGGTCAGGTAAAGCACTGCCTGATTCAGAACAACACGTTCAGCTACAACGGCAACTGCATGGGCGGCGGTATAGGCAACGATGCTGTGGATGCAGCCACCGATGTTTGCGCCGAGGACTGCATCATCCGCAACAACAGCGGAACCCACGGCGGCGGTGTCCGCGTACGTGGTACGGTGCTGAACTGCATCATTGAGAACAACAACACCAACAATGCCGTCAAAAAAGGTCCTGCAGGCGGCGTGCATCTGCAAGCCGGACGATTGGTAGGCTGTATTGTCCGCGGCAACCTGTCCGGTGGTGACACAGGCGGCGTTCGCGCATACGGCAAATGCCAGATCATCAACTGTCTGATTGTCGGGAACACCGCTACCGGCAAAGTGGGTGGCGTAGGTATAGAGAGTGCCAACTCCGATGTAATAGGCTGTACCATCGTTGATAATGACCAATTGGTAAGCGATGCAAGCCATAACTCCAAATGCGGCATTTCCTGTGGCGCAACATCCGACAACGGAACCAAGCTGGCTAATAATATTGTATGGGGTAACAAGCATAACGGTGTGGCACAAACAGCTCAGATCTATTACATCTCGCATTATGCAGCCGAGAACCGCATCTACAATGCTGTTGCACATCAAAACACGACCAATGGTATCAAGTTGAGCATGGATAACGATGCAGACGATACGTATGCTGACGGTGACGGCAATGAGCAAACAGGTCGCGCACCTCATTTTGCCGACCCTGCCAACGGCGACTATCGCCTGACATGGCAGTCGGCGGTGCTGAACAAGGGTAATGACGACCTGACATCCGTGACGACCGACCTTGAAGGCAATGACCGCGTTGTGATAAAGGTGGACATGGGCGCTTATGAGTTGCCGTATTACACACTGACCATCGCCGAATTTGAGCATGCGACACTTATGGTAGGTGAGACCCAGACCATAGCAGGAGACTATGAGTTGCCGCAAGGCTATTCACCCTCTGCCACACTGTTAGCTGACGAAGGATATGTTATTAAGAGCGTGACGATTGGCGAGGAGGAACTGGTAGCAGAAGAAGGCGTCTACACTATTCCTGCAATGCAGGATGATGTTACGGTTGTTATCACAGTCGAGGCCGACGAGACAACGGCTCTTATCAACAACATGCAACCGCAAGCCGGAAGCCTGAAGGTGTTGCGCAACGGACAAGTGACTATCATCCGCAACGGTGAGACCTTCAATGCGCAAGGTCAAAAACTTTAAGTATCACTAAACACGCTCAGAATGAAAAAGTTATCATTTCTACTTCTCTTGTCGGTGTTGGCTCTCACGGCCTGCACCGACAAGACGAGCGTGCCCCTGCCCACGTTCAGTGCTATCCGTGTGAGTCCGGAGCAGGCGGTATATCATGTCGGCGACTCGGTTGTCTGCACGATAGACATGCTTACTCCCGGTGATGCATCGCTCAAAGCCGCTACGTATTGGTTCTACACCTCGTGGTGGGGCAGTGATCCGAATCTCACAGCGGATTTCCAGACGCCTGAGACAGTGGACGGTGTATCACGCTTCACATCCTCCAAGATTGAACTTGCCCGGGCAGGAGAAGTGAGGATATACTTCTGGGGTAGACTGGAGTACCCCAACTGGGATTTCCAACCCATACAGATTCCTGTAAGTGTGAAAGTTGAACCATGATAATACCCCGGCCATGAAACGCATATTCATAACTATATGTCTTGTTGTGTTCGGCGCATTGTCGGGCGCACTGGTGGCACAGATAACCCTGGATGTCCACAACGAGAGTATCCGCAACGTGCTGCCGCGTATTGAGCAACAGACCGACTGGCACTTCTTCTACAACAGTTCGCTCGACGGACTGGACAAGACCGTGACCATCAGCATGCAGAATGTTACGCTGGAGCAGGCTCTCTCTCGCGTGTTCGCAGGTTCGGGTATCGACTACAAGTTGGCCGACAACCATGTAATCGTCCTCACCGCTCAACCCAAGCAGAGTGCTACACGTACTATCAGCGGTACGGTACTGGACAGCAACACCAACGAGCCCGTCATCGGCGCCTCCGTTATTATCCGCGGCACGACGCAGGGAACGATAACCGACTATGACGGTCAGTTCGTGCTTGAGAACGTGTCCACAGGTCAGTATATCGAGTGCGCTTACCTCGGCTACGAGACACAGGACATCCGCGTAACTGTCAACTCCGACTCGTACAAGGTTTTTATGAAGGAGTCGACCGCCGAATTGGATGAGGTGGTGGTGGTCGGCTACGGTGCGCAGAAGAAAGTGAACCTCACCGGTGCCGTGAGCGTGGTTGACCAGAAAGATATAGTAGGCCGTCCGACGCCTAACATGGTCACAGCCCTGCAAGGTGCTGACCCCGCACTGAACATTACCATGTCTGCCGGAGGTCCCGGAGCATCGTACAACTACAACATCCGTGGTCTCGCATCCATCAACAACTCGTCAACGACCAAACCCCTGGTGCTGGTAGATGGCGTGGAGATGGACCTCTCTCGCGTGAACAGTAATGACATCGAGTCGGTCAGCATCCTCAAGGACGCTTCCGCATCCGCTATCTACGGATCAAAGGCTGCGGCAGGTGTCATTCTTGTCACTACCAAGTCTGGCAGTGAAGGCAAGGCGCCGCAAGTGACCGTTGATGCCAAGGCCGGATGGAAATCACCGACAACAGAACATGACTTTATCACACAGGGATTCTGGTCAGCGTACATCAGCGATATTTTCATGATGCAGCATACCAAGACTGCCATGACCACGTATTCAGATGCTGATTATGCCGAACTCTGGATGCGGCTCAATGACGTTACCGAGAACCCCGAGAGGCCGTGGACGGTGGTACAGAACGACGGATCGTACAAGTATTATGCTAACTTCGACTGGTACAATCATTATTACAAGACTATCCGTCCGATGCAGGACTACAACGTCAGTCTCAAAGGCGGTAACGAGAAGGTGAACTACTTCGTCAGCGCGCGCTACTACACCGAGGATGGTATGATACGTATCGACAATGACAAGTGGCATCAGATTTCCACACGTGCCAAGGTGAATGTCAACATCCAACCTTGGATGCATTATGGTGTGAACTTCTCGTTCTTCTCATCAAGATACACCTATCCGGGAACAACCTCCTCGCGTGAGATTTTCCGCGTAGGCTCATTACATGCCATGGCGTATATCCCTGCCACGAACCCCGACGGCTCGGCAGTGTACCTCAACCCATGGATATACTCTGGCCAAGGTACAGTGGGCGATGGTGTGAACGCTTTGCTCCTATATGGCAAGCATAAGAACCTGAACATCAACCGCGAAATGGTGATGCAACACATGCTGACGTTCGACCTTGCCAAGAATCTCACCCTCAATGCCGACTACTCACTCACATGGCGCATGAAGGAGATAAGCAACCGCTCGGTCAAGGTGCCCTATTCTGCCAAGGAAGGAACAACCGACCTGATTGAAAACTTCCGCTCAGTGGATACCTACCATCAGCAGTTGGCACGCTACATGACCCACAACTACAATGTCTATTTCCGTTGGTCACCCACATGGGATAAGCACCATCTAACCCTCACTGCCGGTTACAACGGTGAGATGTATCGTTACCATTCATTGGAAGCGGAGCGTATGGATCTGATGACTGAAAATCTCTCGTCTTTTAACTTTGCCAAAGGAGAGGTTACTGACCTCAGCGAAAGCATCAAGACAGTCGCCACCAACGGCTTCTTCGGCCGTCTGAACTACGACTGGAACGGACGCTATCTCTTCGAGGTCAGCGTGAGGGCAGATGCATCGTCTCGATTCGCTCCGGGATACAGGTGGGCTGTAACACCCGGAGGAAGTGTCGGATGGCGCATGTCGGAGGAGCCGTTCTGGGAATCGATTCATGACTGGTGGGATAACGCCAAGCTTCGCATATCAGCCGGACAACTTGCCAACCAGATGACCGGTTACTACGATTATATCCAGTCTGTTGATGCCGATGGTATGTTCACACAGGCTATAACCCTCGATGGAGCCACCGTCCTCTCCTATGCAACCGAATCTGACCCCAATGCCGGAACACTGACTTGGGAAAAGATGACCACCTACGATGCAGGTCTGGACCTCGGTTTTCTGGGCAACCGCCTGTCGTTCACCGGTGACCTGTACATCCGAAACACCGAGGGAATGCTCAACACCGGTACCGCTCTGCCTTCTGTCTATGGTGCAGCCGACCCCAAGCAGAACTCCGCAAATATGTCCACTAAGGGCTGGGAGTTCGCTATCACATGGCGCGACAAACATCGTGTAGCCGGTAAAGATCTCAGTTACGAGATTAGCGGTGGCGTGGGTAACTACAAAACGTTCATCACCAAGTATAACAATCCAGAGAAACTCCTATCCACCTACTACGAGGGACAGGAACTCGGCGAACTTTGGGGATATGAGATCGATGGTCTGTTTGCCGACCAGAAAGAAGTGGACGAGTATCTGACTAAGGTTGATCCTGTCAATTCAATGGTTTATACCGATATTGTCGGTGTGCTCGACTCCAAAGCACCGGGATTGCACCCGGGTGATGTACGCTATGTCGATCTCAACGGCGATGGTGTAATCACATCAGGAAATAACACTGTTGATAATCCGGGCGACCGCAAGATTATTGGTAACACACTGCCTAAGTATAACTACAACTTCCACCTCAATGCCGAGTGGTATGGCGTGGATTTGAGTATCTACTTCCAAGGCATCGGACGTCGTGACTGGTATCCGATGACCGAGGCGACAACCTTCTGGGGACCGTATTCACGTCCGTATCAAGGATTCATGGCTAAGGACTTTATGCAGAACGTATGGAGTGAGGACAACCCAGATGCCTACTTCCCGCGTTACCGTGCATACGAGGCTCTCGGTTCGGCTAACTCGCTCGGACCGACCAACAATCGCTATACGCTCAACGTTGGATATCTGCGACTGAAGAACGTGACTATCGGATACACCCTGCCATGCTGGAAGAATGTGTTCTCCGATTTCCGAATCTACTTCTCTGCTGAAAACCCCTGGTGCTGGAGCGGTCTGCAAAAGTATTGCAGAAGCATTGACCCCGAGCAGGCTGTGGTCAGCTCGCAGGCCATCACTTACGGCTTTGCGCGTTCGTTTACGTTTGGTCTAACAGCAACATTCTAACGCCCTACAAGTATGAAAAACTATAAATCTTTCAGTGTTACGGTCTTTGCTCTTTCAGCGATAGCAGTCTTTGCTCTTAGTAGCTGCAACATGGACCTCTATCCGGAGGACCAGTTGTCAACCGCCACATACTTCACCTCCGGGACTGCCCTGCAGGAATATAGCAACTATTTCTATCGGCTGCTGCCGGACCCCGAGACAATGTATGCCGAGGAGGGAGAGCATTTCGTAGCGCCTGTGCCAAACGATGAGATGCGTGGCATACGGGATGTCCATAGTGGTGAGGCATATTGGAAGAAAGACTCATGGAAGACTCTCCGCAAGATCAACTATCTGTTGGAGAACGCCGACCAGTGTGCGGACATCGAGGCGCGCAACCACTATGTGGGCGTTGCGCATTTCTTCCGAGCTTACTTTTACTTCGATATGCTCCGTCATTTCGGTGCCGTACCATGGTACGACCATGTTATCAATGCCGATGACACCGAGGCACTCAACCGTCCGCGAGACTCGCGCGATGTGGTAATTAACAACATCATCAGCGACCTGAATCAAGCCATCGACGAACTGCCGGCCACACGCACCACCTATGAGGTCAACCGCTGGACTGCTCTGGCACTCAAGTCGCGTGTCTGCCTCTTCGAAGGTACGTTCCGCAAGTACCACGCCGGTACAACATTCAACGGTGGTAGCGCAATTTACAGCGAAACGCTCCCTTGGGAAGACCTACTCCGATTGAGTGCCGATGCATCGCTCAAGCTGATGCAGGAAGGCGGATATTCGCTCTACAACACAGGCAATGAACCCTATCGCACCCTCTTCGCCACACTCACTCCGCAAACAGAAGAGGTCATATGGGCACGAGCCTATAGCAAGGACCTTGATATCAAGCACAACGCACAAGCGTGGTCGGTTGCTCGCGCTACAGGATTCACCAAGCGCTTCGCCGACCTCTATCTCATGCAGGACGGCACACCGTTCACTGCCAAGACGAGATTCGACACTTTGTCGTACATCGAGGTGTTCAATAGTAGAGACCGCCGTATGGCACAAACGATTCACGCCCCGGGATATATCCAGATGGGCGCAGATAAATCCTATGCCGTTAATCTGCAGATGAGCCTCACCGGATACAAGTACATCAAGTACATCATGGAGTCCACCTACAACACCTGGGGAGGAAGCGTTTGTGCTATACCAATCATGCGATTGGCTGAGGTCTATCTCAATTATGCCGAGGCCAAAGCCGAACTGGGAACCATCACACAAGCTGACCTCGATATGTCGGTCAACCGCTTGCGTGACCGTGCCGGCGTAGCACACTTGAACCTAAGTGACGCCAACGCGCATCCCGATGCAAGCATGATCTCCGAAAGCGGCTACGGATTCTCTTCACCCGTACTACTTGCATCCGACAACAAAGGCGTAATCCTCGAGATTCGACGCGAACGACTCGTCGAGACGCCTCTCGAAGGACTACACTACTGGGATATCATCCGCTGGCGGGAGGGACACCTGTTCACTCTGCCGCGTCTCGGACTGTTCTTCCCGCGCGAAGGCAAGTACGACCTGACAGGCGACGGCAAGGCGAACATCCTCCTGTCACCCACCAAGAAAAGCGGAGGTATCGGAGTGACATGTCTTGTTTTTGACCAGGACATCTTCCTCTCCAACGGCACATCCGGCAATATGGTTGCTTACAAAGATATGATTATGCAGTGGAATGAGGACAAGGATTATCTCTATCCCGTTCCTATCACCGACCGCACCATGACCATGGGCGCACTCACACAGAACCCCGGATGGATTGATGGTGTGCAGTATTAATTAGAAATGCAAACACATAATGTTTAACCAATAAACAATTACTATTATGAAAAAAACTCTCTTTCTTGTGCTCAGCCTGGCATTGAGCACCTGTCTCTTCGCTGATGAAGAAGTGGTCCGTTACTTCTTCGCTCCCACCGGTCAAGGTGAGGAAGATGGTTCGTCTTGGGAAAACGCTGCGGCTGCAGAGTACCTCGGCGCAACACTCGCCGGAGCTGAACCCGGTATGGAATTCTACCTCATGGAAGGCAACTATGCTCCGGACATCAACACCAATAAGTGGGTTATCCCGCAAGGTGTGGTGCTCAAAGGTGGTTATCCTACTACTATGAAAGGCACCAAGACATCGTACAACTACGCGCTTGGAGGACAATCCGTCTTCTCTGCCGACCTCGATGGTGACGGCAAGGGCGACAACACCGATTATGCATTCGTCTATATCGGCGAAGGCTCGCCTACAGAAAAGAGCGAAGCCTACTACACCGACTGGCAGAAAACCGAAATCTGGGGCATCACCTTCCGCGACGGCATGCGTCTGAACAGCAAGTATTGGGGCAATATGGTATTCGTGCAGGCTGCACAGGTGGATTTTCACTTCTGCCGTTTCCTGAACAATGATTCGCAAACCAATGATGATTCCAATGGTTCGAACGGTGCAATAGAGATTTGGGGTAGCGCGGTACGCTGCTTTGACTGCATCTTCCGCGACAACATCACTGCCAAAGGTTCAGGTGCTGCTTTCCAGGTACGTGCACGTCAGTCGAACTCGTCTGCCCACGGACCGGAAGATAACGCCATCGCTTACTTTGAGCGTTGCGAGTTCCGGAACAACATCGCCTACAGTACGCTGACGAGTGAACCCGGTAACGAAAAGTGGGGCACATACGGTGGCAACTGCTCTGTAGCAGACAACGGCGGTACAGTCTATCTGGTCAACTGCCTGATAGCAGATGCCAAATGCTGGTACCGTGGGGTAGGCATCCGCGTAGGTGGCAACAACTCGGCGTATTTCATCAACAATACGTTCTACAACAACCCTTGCCGCCAACGTAGCAGTCGTGGCTCGAACAACGGATCTGCAGTCAGTGCCGGCACGGATTCGAAAAACTATTTTGCAGGTAACATCATGGTGGAGTATGCAGCTAACGATGATTTTACTGCATCCGATGCCGTGGTCTTCATCCAAACGGCCGGTACGGCTGTTTACAGCGCAGGCTACAATGTGTTGGGTACGGTGATGAACAACAGCACGGTGGCTAACAGCGGCTTCGTGGCAACCGACAAGGTTCCGACCTCGCTCGAAACGGTCAACACCATCGAGACGGTGTTCGGCTCAACGGCTATCGCCAACCATGGTGGTGTGAGCGACGTGATTGCACCATTGGCAGATGCAGCACCTATCGACCTCGCTGCGGTCAAAGCTACTGTGGCTACGTGGCCTATTGATGCTATGGCGCAAGTGATGGATCTGGATAAAGACCAACGCGGCTATACGCGTGCTGAAACATCGGTGGCCGGTTCGTATGACCCCAATGGCGTTGCACCGGTATGGGAGGACGAACCCATTGATGAGGCGGTTGACAACATTCATGTCAACGCAACCCGCACAGGCGTTTATTCGTTGCTCGGCAACTATCTGGGCGAAGATGCTATCGCTCTGCCGGCAGGAGTATATATCATCAACGGCAAGAAAGTAGTAAAATAAGACCACATGGTTTTTGTTTTTGATCTCGGTGGTGTGCTATCGGACATCGACGTGCAAGGGTTTATCCTACGCTTGCAACGTCTGATGCCCGATGGCAGCCGGGCTGAACTTGATGCGGATGCTTTGCAGACCGGAGGCGGCGACTCCTTCCTGCACGATTATGAGTTGGGCTACCTGACATCGGAAGAGGTTCTGCAGCGCCTCCACAGCCTATGCCGCCCCGAGGTTACCTTTGAGCAAATACGTCAGGTATGGCTGTCGGAGCTGGCACCTATACAGGAACACAGAAAACTTCTCCTGCAACAGTTGCGCAAGCAGGGACACACCGTATGCCTGCTCAGCAACACTAACGATATGCACTGGCAGTACATCGAACAGATGTTCTGCTACGACGGATATACATTGGCAGACCACTTCGACCATGTGTTCCTCTCTTTCCGGCTTCATGCGTACAAGCCCGAGAAACAGATATTTGACGAGGTCTGCAAGATTATTCCGCCCCGACAGCATGTGGTATATATCGACGATGCGGAACGTAACCGCAAAGCAGGCGAAGCATACGGATGGCAGACAATGGCCTCTGTTTACGATTTGCTGCTGACTTTGGATTGATGCTTAATAACAAAACAATGAAAAGATTTTTAATTATTCTGCCACTATTGACAATATTTGCCTTGCACGCCGAAGAAGCCGGTGTTCATCGTTTTGCCAATTACAATATCCGCTATGTAAATGCCTCCAACGGCGATACCGGCCAGAAGTTGTGGGCAAACCGCAGGCAATACGTGGTGCAGAACATCACGGGCTATGATTTTGATATAGTAGGCATGGAGGAAGTGACCGGCAACAATAAGGATGCTGCCACAGGCAAATCGCAATTGCAAGACCTTCGCGACATGCTTACCGGTTATGCCGACTACTCGGTAGAGCGCGAAGGAAAGAACTATTCCTACAACTCCATTTTTTACAAAACAGCCAAATACACCCTGCTGGAGAAGGGCTTCTTCTACGTCAACGAGCATCCCGACACGCCGGGTAACAGCTGGGGTGGAACGATTCCCAGAACATGTATCTGGCTGCACCTGAAAGACAAGGCTTCCAATCAGGACTTTTACTTCGTATGTACCCATGTCAACTATGGAGCAGACGAATGCGGCATTCAATCCGGCAAGCTTATCGGCAACCGTATCCGTGAAGTCGTCGGCCAGACACCTATGGTCATGGTGGGCGACTTTAATATGTCGCGCTCGGCACACGAAGAAGCCTATCGCGGTTACGCATCACACTTCTACGACCTGGCCCTTACCACACCCGTCAACCAGTGTCTGCCGGTCGACGGACCGCAGATAACCGCTACGACTACCGGTTGGACGCCGGCCACCAACGGAAGCACAGGTAATGAGTTTGACTATATCTTCTACGACCACATGGAGCCTCTGTCGCGGCATATCATCACAGAGTATTATCCCGAATCCGGACGGACAGTCAATCCTTCCGACCACTATCCTGTACTCGGACGGTTCCGTCTCGGCTCAACATCCCATCCCACTACATTCCGCGCCACTGATGCAGCCTCACTGCAGACGGCACTGGCTTCCGCCACACCCGAAGATACAATCTGTCTGAAGAACGGAACATATGCTGTAACATCGTCAATCATACCGGCTTGCTCAGTAACAATCAGCGGAGGATGGGATGCGTCGTTCACGCAACAAACGGGATACAGTCATATCCATGCATCAGGAATAACTGCCGCCATCATTACAATCCCTCACTATTATAATCTCACGCTTGACCATATCGAGCTCTCAGGAGGCAACAGCACGTCCGTCAACGGCGGAGGCGCCATCTATTCCTACGGTCCCAACCTGCTTCTGACAGGATGCTCAATCCATGACAACACAGCAACCGGTCCCGGAGGAGCAATCGTACACAAAGGGGAGCAACTGACTGTCAGCGGCTGTCTGCTACAGCAAAACAGTGCTTCGAACGGAGGGGCTGTCTGGTGTCAACTCCGTGGCAACCTCACCATTCACGACAGCCGGTTCGTAGACAATACGGCAACAACTGCAGGCAGTGCCGTGGAAGCGTTAGGATTCGCAATAATGGATGTGCAACGATGCGCTTTTATCAATAACAGTGCCGGCTCGAGAGGAGCACTCGACATATCGCCGTCAGTTATCCCGACAGCCGCTCATGTGCTCAACTCATCCTTTCTTGGAAACACCATCACAGCCAAGAAAGGGCTGGCATCCACAACCAAACTTTACGGCGGTGCCGCACTATGGGCGAATATGACCGAAACAACAGTTCCGCTGAACATAGGTCTATGTACATTCATGGGCAACCACCTTGCCTTCAACGGCACTGCGGCCAACTTCGCCGGAGCAGCACTGGCCATTTTCAAAGGCAAAGTGTGCCTGATGGACAACATCATCCTTGGCAACGACCAGACTACCGGCGAGGATGCACCCGTCTGGGCGGACATATATACCGCGACGAATGATGTCAACGTGTGGCGCAACACATACAATCTGTTGTCCACCTCATCGGAGATTAACGGCTGGGAACAGACTATTGTCAATACGTTTGGCGGTCAGATTAGCAGCACACGATATGAACCAGAGGTCAAAAGTGACGGGACGTATCCGATTTACAAGAAGACCATTGCGGATTATAACTTCGCCTGCCTGCCATCCAATCAGCGCCTTTGCGAATCTGCCTTCACCTACGACCTCAACGGCGACGGTACAATCAGCGGATACGTCGTACGCGACCAGGTCAACAGGCAGCGGGCTCTGCAATCCTGCATAGGAGCTGTCGAATATACCGGCAACGACACCCCCGACGGACTGGATGATTATTCGACCTCCGACTTCAGGCTTTCTACTCGAAAAATCATCCGTAACGCCCAACTGCTACTTATCCGAGACAATAAAACATACGATATATACGGGAGACTAATCCAATGAAAAAGTTTCGACTCGTCATCGCGCTTTGCGTCATAGTCCTTGTTCCTTGTTCCTTTGGAGCAACAACTGGTGCTCCATTGATTGACCCTTGGTGCATCACTGCCGCCCAACCGCTACAAGGCGACTACTACGGTATCACCTCCGCCAACGGACAAATAGGTCTGCTCAGCAGCCGCGAACCGCTGCAGGTGGACAAACTGGTAGTAGGAGGACTATATGACCTCTATGCACCCGGACGAGTCAACAACTATTTCCCGAATATCAATCCTCTGGATATACTGCTCACGGTGGACGGCACAGAGCTCCGAAGCGGCAACCTGAACAACTATACCCAGCAGATGAACCTGCACAACGCGGCGTTCACCGGCACATTTGCTTATGCCGATAAAGTGAACGTCACCTACACTACGGTAGCCCTGAGGCATCTGCCGTTCGGATTCATGACCGACGTGACGCTTACCGCACTGGCAGAATGTGACCTCACCGTCAGCAACCGCCATCGTGTGCCGGACAATCTGCTTGAGCCGCAAACCTTTTTCTCGCATATCAAGAACAAAGCCAATCCCTTCACAGGGCAGTACCCTTCATTCTACATCCTCACCACTACGGCGCAGTCGCCCGCAGGCCGTCACAGCCTGGCGGCAACTACCGCCTTCCTGTTCCCCGACTCGCCGGCCGAAGGAACACCTTACACCATTACCCATAGCGAAACGGGAGCACCGCGCTCGCACACTATGGCGTTCACGCGACACATGGCGGCTGGTGACACTCTGCATTTCTGCCTCGTAGGAAGCATCATCGCGTCGAACATTGTGCCCGACACACGCAACGAAGCCGAGCGCCTAACAGTCTTCCAACTTCTCGAGGGCTACGACCGGCTCTGGATGCGACACAACAACGCTTGGGCTGACCTCTGGCAATCCGACATCATCATTGAGGGGGACCCGCAGGCACAGCAGGATATACATTCCATGCTCTACCACTTGTACGCATTCTTCCGAGAGGACAATGCGTTCTCATGCTCGCCGATGGGACTCAGCGGTATGGGGTACAAGGGACACACCTTCTGGGATGGCGAGACGTGGATATTCCCTCCACTGCTGCTTATGCAGCCTGCATTGGCCAAGCAGATGCTCCAATACCGCTTCGACCGGTTGCCACAAGCACAACTCAAAGCCCGATTGCACGGCTATCGAGGCGCCCTCTATCCTTGGGAGAGCGCCGATAGCGGACAGGAGGAGACCGCACCCGACAATATGTATCCCGCTGCTGAACATCACGTCACAGCTGATATAGCCATCGCATGCTGGCAGTATTACTGCCTTACCCGGGATAACGATTGGTTACGTACAGTCGGGTTCCCCATCCTGCGTCAGACCGCAGACTTTTGGGTTAGCCGAACCGAACCCGATGGCAATCTGCTTAACCTCATTGGTGCAAACGAGTGGAACAGCAACGTCTATGGAGGCAAACTGGTCAACAACAACGCCTACACCGTTGCCGCTGCGCGAACGAACCTGAGAGTTGCAGCGCAAGCCGCTAAGATTCTCAAGCAACCCGTCACCGCCGAGTGGCAATTGACAGCCGACAGACTGCACTATAGTTTTTTGGACAATGGCCTCATTGCCGAGCACGATACCTACCACGGTGAGGTAACCAAGCAGGCAGATGTTGTCCTGCTTGCCTATCCGCTGCACGAACTGACGGACAAGCACAAGATTGAACAGACCTTGGCATACTACATCCCCACCGTACCCGAGAAAAAGACTCCCGCTATGTCCAAGTCTATCTACGCTACGTTATACGCACGTCTCGGCTTGGCCGACAAGGCTCTGTACTGGTGGCGCGACTCCTACCTGCCTAATCTCAATCCACCGTTCCGCGTACTCGCGGAGTTCAACGGAGGAACCAACCCATACTTCATCACCGGGGCAGGTGGCACACTCCAAGCATTACTCTTCGGATTCGCTGGGCTCGACATAACCGACAACGGACTCAAACAAGCCTACAAGCCCATCCTGCCGGATGAGTGGACATCACTCACCATCCGGCGCAAAGGACAGAAAGATATCAAAATCACCAAATAGTAAATGGTAAATGACTAAATAGTAAATGGCTATATGACACGCAAAGAATTTCTTCAGACCCTCGGTATCGGTGCGGCAACAATAGCAGTCAGTAACCTGCCCGGCGCTTCGCTGCTGCATGCTGCCGAACCCGTTACGCCCGAAAAGAAACTGCCCAAGAACACCGAGCGCCTGTCCTTCGGTCTGCCTAATCAGGAGGCGGTCGTACTAAAACCCGTGACGGCTATCGTCATCGGTGCAGGAGCACGGGGAACGGTGTACGCATCGTACAGCGGGCAGTACCCCGCATCACTCAAGATAGTTGGTGTGGCGGATATCAATCCCGTGCGCCGGCAGCAGATGGCGGAGGCCTACGGTATTCCTGCCGAGCATCAGTTCGGCGACTGGGCAGAGGTGTTCCGGCTGCCGAAGTTCGCCGATGCGGTGATCATCGCCACTCCCGATGATGTACACTACCACCCCTGCATGCAAGCCCTTGCTGCCGGCTATGATGTGCTACTGGAGAAACCTATCGCACAGACGGCCAAGGAGTGTACCGACATCCTCCGTCAGGCACGTAAGTACGGACGGCTCGTCGGCGTGTGCCACGTGCTGCGTTATGCACCTTACTTCCGCGCACTCAAGCGCGTCATCGACGAAGGACGCATCGGGGATATAGTTAGCGTCCAGCACCTCGAACCTGTTCGGTTCCACCATATGGCGCACTCGTACGTCCGCGGTAACTGGCACTCATCCAAGCAGACCACGCCTATCATCATCGCCAAAGCCTGCCACGACCTTGACATCATCCGTTGGCTGCTTGGCAAACCCTGCCGCCGCGTTTCCGCATTCGGCAACCTGTCGTTCTTCACGCGCAAGAATGAACCGCAGGGAGCTGCCGACCGGTGCATCGATTGCTCTGTCGAGAAACAATGTCCGTTCTCAGCTCTTAAGATTTACGTTCGCGAACACAGGTACCTATACGTGTTCGATTCGCTTCCGAAAGACCGTTTGGCCAAGGATGCAAAGATTGCCGAGTACCTGCGCACCACTGATTACGGGCGCTGCGTCTTCCGCTGTCAGAACGACCAGTGCGACCATTATGTCTGCAACCTCGAGTTCGACGGACCGAACGGCACGGCACCATCTACCGCTTCACTGCAAGTCGAGGCGCTCACTTCCTACGGCGGACGAAAAACGCGTATCATGGGTACGAAGGGAGACATCGTCGGTGATATGACCACTTTCACCCTGACAGATTTCCTCACCGGTAAAAAGTACGTCTGGGATGAAGACATCAGCAAACTGCCCGGATATGAGGGACACGCAGGAGGCGACTGGGGGATAGTTAAGGATTTTGTGCTTGCCGTGGCACATCAGGACGAAAAGTATCTGTCATCCACTATCGATGTATCCGTCGAGAGCCACGTCATGGGCTTCCGCGCCGAAGAAGCACGTCTGAAATCGAAAATTGTTAAATTATAACGCCATGTTACGTAAGCTTTTTCTTTTCTCCTTTCAATTTTCACTTCTCATATTTCTTGCCGCCTGCTCAACGCCTCAATCGCAGCTTAGCCGCAGTGAACAGATTCGCACAGACCTGCTCAACCCCGACTGCAAACGCGTGCTCGTCGCTTCGCATCGTGCAGATTGGCGCAATTGGCCGGAGAACTCTCTGCCTGCCATCGAGTCGGCAATCAACATGGGCGTGGACATCGTTGAACTTGACCTGCAGTGCACTGCCGACAGCCAGCTCATCATTATGCACGACGCCAAACTCAACCGCACGACCACCGGCAAGGGTGTCATTGCCGAACTCACGCTCGACTCCATCCGCACCTTCCGGCTCAAGAACGGTGTATCCATCAAGACCCACCACGAGATACCTACACTACGCGAAGTGCTGCTCCTGTGCAAAGACCGCGTACTCATCAACCTCGACAAGGCTGACCGCTACTTCGACCTCGTGGTGCCTGTCCTGCAGGAGACCGGCACTACACGCCAGATTATCATGAAAGGCCGCAAACCTGCCGACGAGGTACGTGCTCTCTACGGACAATACCTCGACGAAGTGATTTACATGCCTATCGTTGATATGAACGATTCCGCATCTGTCTGTGCCTTCGAGGCGCACCTGCAAGGCCGTCCCTGCGCCTTCGAACTGTGCTGGCGCGATGATGACCGCTATGTCCGTCAGGTGTCTCAAATGGCGCAAGGCAAATCGCTGCTTTGGGTCAACTGCCTGTGGGATACACTTTGCGGAGGACATGAAGATGATGAGGCTGTGAAAGATCCCGACGCCAACTACGGCTACCTGATAGACTCGCTCGGGTTCCGTATCATTCAAACGGATAGACCGGAGTATCTGATCCGTTATCTTAAATCGAAGCACAGACGATGAATTTTTTCTCCAAATTACCGACCGCCCCTCTCCGTGACGAATCGGAGGAGCAACGCAGCACGCGTTTCAAGCGCATGCAGTGGGCTTCGTTCTTTGCCATAACCCTCGGTTATAGCATGTATTATGTATGCCGCACATCGCTTAATGTGGTCAAGAAACCCATCATGGATGCCGGCTTCCTCGATGCTACCCAACTCGGCGTAATCTCATCTGCCCTACTCTTTACCTACGCCATCGGTAAATTCGTCAACGGCTTTCTTGCTGACCACTCCAACATCCGGCGTTTCATGGCTACCGGGCTGCTCATCTCTACGGCAGCTAACATCGTCGTCGGTCTGCTCGGACTCATCTCTGCCAAAGGTATGGTCATCTCACAAGGCATCTTCTATGTCATCTTTGCCATCCTATGGGGCATCAACGGATGGACACAGTCCATGGGCGCACCGCCTTGTGTCGTATCCCTCTCCCGATGGTATCCCCTCTCACGAAGAGGTACGTTCTACGGGTTCTGGTCGCTCTCACATAACCTCGGGGAGTTCTTCTCTTTCCTCCTTGTTGGCGGGCTCGTCAGTCTCTTCGGTTGGCAGTTTGGATTCATCGGTGCTGCCATAGCCGGCATCATCGGATTCCTAATTATCGTCTTCCTGCTGCATGACTCGCCCGAAGCCGAAGGTATGCCTTCCGTCGCGGTCATGGCGGGCGAAGAAACATCCGAGCAGGCGAAGCATCACTCTGTGGGCGTGTCACAGAAAGAGGTGCTGCGTAACCCTTATGTTTGGGTGCTCGCTTTCGCCTCCGCATTTATGTATGTCTCGCGCTATGCCGTCAATGGCTGGGGCGTGCTCTTTCTTCAGGAAACAAAGGGATTTACGCTTGTGACTGCAACTCAAATCATTTCCGTCAATGCCCTGCTCGGCATTATCGGAACGGTCTTCTCCGGATGGCTCAGCGATGTCGCCTTCAAAGGCAACCGCTATATCCCAGCCGTCGCTGCAGGTGTACTTGAAGTGCTGTCACTCATCCTCTTTGCTTTTGGCGGCAATAGCCTCTGGCTTAATATAGCGGCAATGGTACTCTTCGGCATAGCCATCGGAGTCCTCATTTGCTTCTTAGGCGGACTGATGGCAGTGGATATCGTCCCGCGCGAGGCATCCGGCGCCGCACTCGGCGTCGTGGGCATTGCTTCCTATGCCGCTGCCGGACTGCAGGATATAGCTTCCGGTTTACTCATAGATACCCACAAGAGCCTTGTCGGTACAGTAGATGGTGTAGTGCAATATACCTATAATTTTACTCCGGCGCTCATCTTTTGGATCATCGCCGCATCCCTCTCTGTGATCCTCGTCTGCGTAGTCTGGGCCAAGAAAAAGAAAGCATAATATGAAACGACTTTATTGTATCATTACGTCTGTCTGTATTTCGTCCCTGCTGTGGGCGTTGCAACCGACCTGTACCATTCCGCTCTATCCGGATGGTGCTCCTGATTCCAACGGCTACAAACCTGAAGACGAGTACGTCAAAGAGGGTACGAAAATCTACAAGACCTCCATCCCTCGAATCGACCTCTATCAAGCGGACAAACCCAAAGCTACTATCCTCGTCTGCCCTGGGGGAGGGTATACTTTTACTTCAGTCGGTAATGAAGGAGTGAATGTGGCGGAGTTTTTTGTCCCGCGTGGCTATAACATCGCCGTACTCAAATATCGTCTGCCGAATGGCCATGAATACATTCCTTTGGAAGACGCATGCCGTGCTATGGAAATGCTGCGTGATAGTATAGGCGCATGGCAACTTCCATCCGCTCAACTCGCTGTAATGGGCTTCTCTGCCGGTGGACATCTTGCAGCATCGTTGCTCACCAAATACAATAGCCGGAAGTCTCGTCCGGATTATGGCATTCTGGTCTATCCGGTCATCTCCATGGATAGCACCATCACACACAAAGGGTCATGCAAACAACTGTTAGGACAACAACCTACTGATGAACAACGGGTTCGTTGGTCAACAGAGAAACAAGTCAACGCAGATACACCTCCCTGTATACTGGTCGCTTGCCAGGATGACCCTACCGTCAAAATAGAGAATAGCATCCGTTTCTATCAGGCACTCACTGCTGCCAGCGTGCCCGCATCACTGGTCTTTGTCCCCGTAGGTAAGCATGGATGGGGATTCTCACGGCAGTTCCCTCAACGGGCCCTCATTGAGCGCGTCATACTTGATTTCCTCGCGCAGTTCCATCCTAGCGACATGCTTGAACCCGAATATAAAAACGACAAACGCCATAGCGATTGGGCGCAATTCGGAAAATATACGCAATCCAACATGGAACTTAAAGAAAAGAAAACAAAGGTGACTACCGTCTTCTACGGCAACAGCATTACGAACAATTGGTATAAGATGCGTCCGGATTTCTTCCTGTCCCATGGTTTCGTCGGACGTGGTATAAGTGGACAGACTTCCTCTGAACTGCTGGTACGCTTCCGACAGGATGTGATTGGCTTGCACCCAAGGAACGTCGTCATACTCTGTGGTATCAACGATATAGCACAGAACAACGGCACTATATCTGTTGAACATATTATGGGGAACATTATTTCGATGTGTGAATTGGCGAAAACAAATAAGATTCGTCCCATCCTGTGTTCTGTACTTCCGGCCCGCTCTATTCAGTGGAATCCTTTTATATTGGATGCCCCGAAGCAAATACAAACTCTCAATCAGCTTATTCAACGCTATGCCAAAAATAACGGAATCAAATATGTCGACTACTATTCTGTCATGGCTGACGAAAACGGAGGACTCAAAACAGGACTCAGCAAGGACAACGTCCATCCTACCGAACAGGGATACCAAATCATGGAATCCGTACTATTAAGGACACTTAAATACTAATCATGGCACAATTATTATGATATAATAAAAAACAAATAAACTTTACAAATATGTTAGGAACTTGGGAGATTATTCTTATTGCACTCGTTATTCTGCTTATCTTCGGAGGACGGAAGATTCCTGAACTTATGAAGGGCTTAGGCAAGGGCGTACGTTCGTTCAAGAACGGACTCAACGGAAATGACGACACGAAAGAAGAGGTGAAACAAGAGCAGAAATGACTTTCTGGGATCATCTCGACGAACTGCGCAGCGTCTTACTCAAGTCTTTGGCCGCGTGGGTGGTCGGGACTATAGCGGCATTCTTATGCAAAGATTGGCTCTTTGCTTTTCTGATGCGACCTCTCGGCGACCGGCAACTCATCAATATTGATGTCACGGCACAGTTCGTCACGCATGTCGAGGTCAGCCTGTGCATCGGGTTTGTCGTGGCATTGCCATTGATTGTATGGTGGCTGTTCGGCTTTGTTGCACCGGCTCTTTATCAGGAACAGAAGCGCTGTTCCGTCACTTTCTTGCTGGCGTCAGTAGGACTCTTTGTCGCGGGAGTGGCGCTTAACTATTGGCTAATCTTTCCCCTCTCGTTCCGATTCCTCAGTTTGTATCAGGTCAGTCCGATGGTCGTTAACCAAATCAGTCTCAGCTCGTATATATCGCTCCTGCTTGTGCTGTCTGTACTCATGGGGCTCCTCTTCGAGGTCCCCGTGCTCACATGGCTTCTCTACAAACTCGGCATACTGCGACGCGAGCATCTCAAACGCTACAGAGGGCACGTGTTCGTGGCTATACTTGTCCTGGCTGCGGTTATCACACCCACGGGCGACCCTTTCACGCTTATGCTCGTCACCATTCCGGTTTATCTGTTATATGAATTGAGCATCCTGATTATCTCATAGCAGCGCCCGCGCGGTAGGCCGGTATTTGCACAATCCATTTAACCTTATACGGTGCGACTCGAAAGAGCCGCACTTTTTTTTATGTCCCGTCCTCGTCCTCCACCATGATTGTACATTGTTTGTTTTGCTCCGATACCATCGGAGTTTTTTCTCTAATAATTCTTAAATTGAAACATCCTATGACATACAAAGCAATGTATAAATCCGAACTCGCCCGGGCTGCCGGTGTCAGCCTGCACACGTTTGCCACATGGCTCATACCTTACAACAGGACCTTGCAGCAGATGGGAGTGGGCAAGCGCGCTAAGATGTTGCCGCCTGTAGCGGTGCGCTTCATCTGCGAGACATTCGTAATTGAGCTTGAACAGCTTTAAGCCGGATTGGCGTTTTTCATATTTGTTTGCATATGTTCGCACTTGTTGGCACTTGCTTGCATTTATTGGAAAGCGCCAATCTTTTTTGTCGTATCTTTGTGTTGCTTTTCGTTAGCAGCCGCAACGATGCGACTGCATAAAGCGATAAGTGATACACTATGAATCCAACCATTTATCACCCTTGTCCTCTCTCTCTAACCAAGGGTAAGCCCTACACCGTTGATGATGACGGCAACATCTACAACCGACGTTGCAAACGTCTCAAACCTCGACGCTGGCGGCATTTCCGCCCATCTTCCTCATGTCATTCGCAGTACCTGATTGTCGGCGATGATCTGCTCGCCCATCGCGTCATCTGTGCGGCTGTCTATGGTCCGCCACTCCCCGGACAGGTCTGCGACCACCTCGACGGCAACATCTTCAACAATCACCCGTCTAATCTCCAGTGGGTCACCCCCGCCGAGAACCGCCGCCGTGCCCGCATCCTACGCACCCTCCGCGTCTCCGGCACCGCCCCCTGCACCCTCTCCCGTCCCGACCTCCTCGCCCTCTTCACCGCCAACAACATCGCCGGCGATGTCTACGAGGGTGACTAACTCACCACATGGAGTATTAGCTTAGTCCTTTTCACTTTTTTGGACCATTTTGGGACATTTTGGACTCTAGGTGTTCCCCGCCAAACGGGGAAAACCGCCACGGGGAAAGGGGCAATAATAATATTGTTTAATATTGGTAATTTTGGACCAAATTAACCCTTTATATATTAATTATTTATTTTTTGACTATTTATGCAAGCAATCAATTTATCTGCAGCCCTCATCGCTGCCAACGATGTAACCATCACCAAAGTAGATGCCCTCGTCGAGACATCCATCCTCAAACAACTCGTCGAGTCGTGCAAAGCCCGCATCAACTACCTCGAACCCGAAGCCAAGATCCTCGCGGAAAAAGAGCTCTCCGAGTTGGGCGAGAACTCCGGCAAGTTCGAGCACGCAGGCCACCACTACACCCTGGATCTCACACCCGTGTACGACATCATCGGCAAGCCGCAGAAGTACACCATGCCCGAGGGTGTCGAATACCGCCGCAAAGCCGGCGAACAGGCTGAGCACAAGAAGCTATCCTCCAAACTCACACGGGAGATGAAGACCATCATGGATAATTTCCCCAATGACCATCCCAACATTCTCCCCGACGCCCTCAACCGCACCCTCAAGTGCCTCGATTAGTCCTCTCTTTGTTGGGTGCTCGCGGCGTTAGACGCGAGGAAAAGAAAAAGAACCAAAAAGAAAAGAAAAAATGGTGGTGGTGGTGAATATACCTCCTATAATCCCCCTAACACCAACACCACCACCACCATTTTTTGATTTATTAATTTTAACACCACCACCTTTATGGAATTCGATACAATCTGGCAAGTCCTTCTTGCCAACGGCACAAGCCCCCGCCGCCAATACGAAGCGGCAGCAGCCTGGGCGCTCTACAGCCCTCAGCAGCAACAACAGATCCACGACATCATCTGCGACCGCATCCGCCAGCGCAAGTTCGTCGCTTTCATCCCCACGCAGGCGTTCATCGAGGCATCGCGCCTCATCACCGACAACGCCCCGGTTAACCACTTCGGCAAGCCCCTCTCCCGCAGCCTCACCTACTACATCGCCTGGTACAACGGGCAGAAAGGACTCTATACCGAAGAAGCCGTCCGCGCTTACCACATGTCTAACCCGCAAAAATTCGAACTATGATCCACGAAACCTATTACGAGCAACAGACCTTCGAAGAGGAATACTACGAGGAAACGGACGAGCGCTGCGACTATGAGCGGCGGTGGTACGACAGCACCTTCTACGAAGATGTGCGGTACTTGTAAACAACTAAAAAACAATTAAAATTCAAAAAAATGAAAACAAACAAAATAACGAAAACGAATTCGTCGGCAAAGGCTGACATGGTATTTAACGATTATTGCGAGGCGTTTGCAGAGCCCGTACGCAAGTGGCAACGCAAGAAGCCCAAGCAGCACAAAGCATTCCTGTTCTTTAGCGACATGGAGGCGGGTGAGTGGCACGCGAGCATCATGGGCAATCCGAAAGCGAAATACCCCACCGGTGATGCGTTGATGGGATTGTCCTACGCCTTCAAGCAACAGCCCGAACTGCTGGGATGGATGAAAGCCTGTATACGTTGTGCGGAACGCGAAATGCGGAGAGAAAGGAAAACGGAGTGATGGTGCTTTTCAGTCCAAAATTTCCCAAAATGATCCAAAAAATTTAACAAAAACATAGATAAACCCTTTTGAGCGTGTAGCTGCGCTACTCGTGCTAATTGCTGATACAAAGTCCTTAATAGTAAACTTTCAGTACTTTATATCATCAATTATCACAACTCTTCAAGTTAACACTCAAAAGAAAAAAACCTAAAAAACATTGTAGGATTAGTTTTTAGCCAAAAATTACCAATATGATCAAAAAAATAGAAAATCATGGGAAAGGTGAAGTTTAAAGAAGGGCAGCCGGTGCAGGCGCTGAGCGGGAGGTATTGCGATGCGGAGTTCCGCACGCTGGCAAACGGTCAGACCATAGTACATCTGTGGAAACCGACGACGGTGGTGGAACGCTGCGTGGCGGAGATACAAAGCCGGATGGGCGATATACGCGACGCGACCGACCAGCGCAGAGCTATCGAGAAACGCGTGGCGGGCCTGTACAAAAAGTATCGGAAGCTGACGAGCAATGAGGCGGAGCAGAGCAAGTACATTCTGCAAGCGTACTTCAACACGCGGAGGCGACTGCCGTCGAGGGATACGGGCAATCAAATTGCCCTGCAATACGAAGAAAGCTCGTGAAAAGCTTGATAAAAGGTCGATAAAACCCTGATAAAAGTGGCGGATTTGCGGGCGGGAGACCGCGAGAATCTTTTAGTCCAAAATAACCCAAAATGATCCCAAAAAATGGGCGGATTCAATCCGCCCGCAATTCGAAGAAAATAAATTAGACAATCTTATGAACGAAAATGATTTTGCAAATAGCTATCTCCAACATGAGGAGACGATAAAGAAAGTGCTGCGGAGCAAGAAGATCTATGACGAGGACTTGCTGCACGATACGTACATAGCGCTGTACGAACATTCGCAACAGGCTGAGATACGTGACTATGTGAACACGTTCGTATCGTTCTACATGACGCGTCATTTGCGGCGTGAGGAGCACGAGAGCAATTATGACTGTTGCGACGACAGGCAGCTGCTGCACTACGACCGAGCGGACGAGAGTGACCTCGCTTATCGCGAAGCCGTCGGGCGGAAGATGGACCGTCTACTGCGCTACTACGTGTCGCATCCGCAGAAAGGTGAACGCAACCATCAACGGGCGTGCAAAGTGCTGCGATTGTACTGCCAAGGGTATAATGAGGTCGAAATTTCAAACAAGCTAAAAATTTCGCAACAGGCAGTCAGTCAACACCTTGAACGCGCCATCGCAAGATTGAAGCTTGTAGCAAAATGGCTATAAGTAGAGGAGCTCCTGAAATCCGCAGAGCTGTCAGCGGATGAAAAACGACAGCAGTGTTCTTTGACATATTAAACCCCTCGTACGGCGCGAGGAAAGTGAAAGGTGAAAAGTGAAAAATGAAAGGACTGCGTTGAACCCCTTTCAACTTTCAACTATCAATTTTCAACTTACTAAATAATGCCGAGAAACTATGGCATACGTAAAATGGAATGCAGCAATTGAGTTTGTGAAAGGTGCTTTGCAGAAGCCCAAGAAGAAAGAGGGTCACAAGCACGGTTCGTACCTGATTGGCACGCATCGCGAGGCGGCCACGACCAACCCGAACTGTAACCGCGCCTATGTGAAAGGCATTGACGCCTACGACCGTTCGACGCCGGTTACGGCTGATGAGTTGGCAATCCGCGCTCGCTTCACGGCAGTAGGTCGAGCCGTAGCGGTTCGTGCCAAGAACATGAGCACCTACCAGACCGACTACGCTGCGTTCAAAGCGCAGAAAGATCAGCCGGGTGGCCGCAAGACCTTCAAGTCGTACCTGTGGCAGGTGTGTGGCGAAGCTTATGATGAGAGTCAGGGGTAATTCGAGAATGTGGGCGGATTCAATCCGCCCGCAATTCGAAGAATTCTATTAGTCCAAAATGGCCAAAAATTATCCAAAATTTCTTTTCGGTCCAAAATTACCAATATTATCCAAAATTTCTTTTCGGTCCAAAATTACCAAAAATTATCCAAAAATGAAGAAGATAATACTAATAGTGGCTATGGCGGGCATGGTAGCCTGCGGTAGTATAGCCCTGACGGGCTGCAACGTCACCCGAACGATCACCACGACCTCCAGTAGCGTCAAAAAGGGTGATACGACCATCATCATCCAGTCGAAAACGATTGAATCCTACGACGCCAGCAAGAAGCTGCCGTACTAACTTCCACACCTCATTGAGAGACGACCACCACCGGTCATCTCTCTTTGTCTTTTCCCACCCACCCTGAAGGAGTCACGTCTTGTTTACGTTGATCGCGTCTTGTTACTCCAGCGAATTGATGTCAACGAGGTGGTTGACGATGGCGTAGATGGTGAGACCGGCGGTGGAGTGGATGTTGAGTTTGCGGGTGATGTTTTTCCGGTGGGCAATTACGGTGTGCATGGATATGCATAGCACATCGGCAATCTCCTTGTTGCTCAGGCCCTTAACTACCTGGATGAGTACATCTTTCTCGCGTTCGCTCAGTTCCTCCGCTTCCTCTTTTTGCGCGGCATGGTTATGTCCGGCTATACGCTCCTTATGGATTGAAATTGCCGGCGCCAGGATGTCGTCCTCAATGGCACAATGGTCGGCAAAATCCAGTTCGAGATGCCACAAATCACTCATCACGCTGATAAGCTGGTAGGTGACAGGCGAGGGATTCTCGGTGACGGGTGAGGGATAATACTTGATGATGAGGTTCTTAATCTCGGTCAGTTTGTCGGTGATGCGCCTGTCGTCATGGGCATGTTCCTCAAAGAGTCCCGCGTTCTCGTGCTCGATATGTGTGCGTATCTCCTCCACAAACTCGTCGTAACAGCGGAGAATAAGTCCCGGTATGCGCGTGGTAGGATCGGCAGGGATAATGGCCTCGATAAGCGAACGGCGGAGACGTGGCAGACGGAAATCGAGGAAATAGGTATGGGCATTTCTCAGGTAGCGCTCCAACGTAGGTATGTCGATATCTGCGGGCAAGGCGCGCTGCTTGAACACTTTGTAGTTGACCACGGCAAGAAAAGTAGGCGTATGTACGCCATGTGAGGCGCACACCTGCTCGATGGTCTGCTCACCTACTCCCATCTCCAGCCCGAAGCGGCTGATGATCTGTATGGCATCCTCCTCGTGCGACATCAGGTCGCAAATCTTATCCGTCGGCTTGTACATATAGCGTTATTAGTTTGCTGAACAATCGTTCGTGTATTGAAAAAACGAGTGCAAAGATACGAAAAAAAACTGAAAAATGCAAAAAAATGCAAAAAAATATCACAAAAATTTGCAAATGTGCATTTTTTTTCGTATCTTTGCAACCGCAAAATTGTTAATCGCCGGTTATCAACTCGATAGGAAGTGACTATCGGCACGTATATCAGGCAAAACAAACAACTAAACAAACAAATATCAACAAAATGAAAAAGTTTATTTATGTAGCCATCATGGCTGTTGTAACGCTCGCTTTCTCAGCTTGCAAGTCGAACTTCAACGGTAGCGACTACTATCAGGACGGCAAGACCGTTGTTATCGACGCAAACAAGGGCACGGTTAACGGCGTTAAGTATGACACCACGACCGAGAAGTGCTGGATGTGGACTCTGGAAGAGAAGACCACCGGTGTAGCTGTTAAGTTCGACTACTATGTTTGGGCCACCGAGTTCGAACTGGTTTCTATGTGCGAAACCGAGATGTACGAGTGCTCGCGCAGCGGTCGTATTGCATCTTACGCTTACATCCACATGCCGTCGCTCAAGAGCGCTGACGCATGCGAGAATGCCAACAACTAATCGGCAGCTCACCAGCTCATAACGCGACAGAAAAGCACGAGGTGAGCAAGATTTTTGTAAAAAATCAAAAAAAAATCCCACAAAAATTTGCAAATGTGGGATTTTTTTTGTACCTTTGTGTCGGATAATGTGCGCAACGATGCGCCATCCCTGAGCCGGACACCTGCCAATGTCCGAACCGAAAAGCAACAAACATTTAAATATCACGAATATGATGACAATTGACAATTACAAGTTCGCCGGAAAGAAGGCGATTGTACGTGTGGACTTCAATGTACCACTGGACGAGAACGGTAAGATTGCTGACGACACCCGTATCCGCGGTGCTGTTCCTACCCTCAAGCATATCCTGGCAGAGGGTGGTGCACTCATCATCATGAGCCACATGGGCAAGCCCAAAGGCAAACCGGCTGCCAAGTACAGCCTTGGTCAGATCAAGGACGCCGTAGCTGCTGCTCTGGGTGTACCCGAGGTGAAGTTCGCTCCTGACTGCGCTAAAGCCAAAGAGGCTGCTGACGCATTGAAAGCAGGCGAAGTGCTGCTGCTCGAGAACCTCCGATTCTATCCCGAAGAGGAAGGCAAACCCGTAGGTATCGACAAAGAAGATCCCGCATACGAGGCTGCCAAGAAAGAGATGAAAGCCCGTCAGAAAGATTTCGCCAAAGTGCTGGCATCGTACGCTGACTGTTACGTGATGGACGCTTTTGGTACGGCTCACCGCAAACATGCTTCTACCGCTGTCATCGCTGACTATTTCGACGCTGACAACAAGATGCTGGGCTACCTGATGGAGAAAGAGGTAAAGGCTGTCGACAGCGTACTTTCCGACATCAAGCGTCCGTTCATCGCTATCATGGGCGGCTCGAAAGTAAGTTCGAAGATCGGTATCATCGAGAACCTGCTAGGCAAGGTGGACAAACTGATCCTGTGCGGCGGTATGACCTATACCTTCGCCAAAGCTCACGGCGGTGAGATAGGCGAGTCGATCGTGGAGATGGACAAGCTGGATGTTGCTCTGGGCGTTGAGGAACTGGCCAAGAAAAACGGCGTAGAGCTCGTGATGGCTCCGGACGCTATCATCGCTGACAACTTCGCCAACGATGCCAATACCAAGGTGGCTCCGTCGAACGCTATCCCTGCCGGCTGGCAAGGGCTGGATGCCGGACCTGAGGCACAGAAGCGCTTCGCAGAGGCTATCAAGGGCTGCAAGACGATCCTCTGGAACGGACCTGCAGGCGTATTTGAGTTCGATAACTTCTGCGGCGGCAGCCGTGCTATCGGCATGGCTATCGCTGAGGCAACAGCCAACGGCGCTTTCTCGCTCATCGGCGGCGGCGACAGCGTAGCTTGCGTCAACAAGTTCGGATTGGCAGACAAAGTATCGTACATCTCTACCGGCGGTGGTGCACTGCTCGAGGCTATCGAAGGCAAAGTGCTGCCGGGTATTGCTGCTATCAAGGGAGAATAATGTTTAATTGACGATTGACGAATTGACGAGGTACGATTGATTGAACTATTGAATGAATTGTACAATTGACTAAATTGTCAATAAATCGTCAATTGTCAATTGTTAAATCGTAAATGTTTTTTATGGAAATCTCAGGAAAGATTATTCAAAAACTCCCGCTGCAAGCAGGTGAGAGCAAATCATCGGGCAAACCCTGGCAGCTGCAAGCATACGTCCTGGAGACTCAGGAGCAATTCCCTCGTAAGGTGTGCTTCGAGATCTTCGGCGAACAGCGCATTAAGGACAATCCCTGCGAACTGGACGATCTGGTAACCGTTTCGTTCGACCTGGAGAGCCGCGAGTTCAACGGCCGCTGGTATACCTCGGTACGCGCATGGAAAGTGCAGCAAGGCATCGTGGATGCCAATGCTGCTCCCGCACCTGCCCAGGCTCCGCAACCTGCAGCACAACCTGCTGCAGCTGCTGCCGAACCGATGACATCGAACACCAATCCGTTCGATGCTCCGGTTGAGTCCAGCGATGACCTGCCGTTCTGATCTACCGCTGCACTAAACGACAGACGATGCGTACGAGAACCATCATAGGGCTGATTATGGCCGTAATAATCCTGGCGGTGAGCATACTGGTGTGTGCTCTCCGCTGGGATGCATGGTTCACGATGCCTGAAGAGCCCGAGTGGCAAGGCGACACGCTTAACATACGTACGCTCACTTTCAGTGACGACTCTACCTTCCCCTGCCAGTATACCGACACCCTGACGATGGTGGTGCTGGGCGACGTACATAACACGCTGGAGCAATCCGACTATCGGCGTATAGCCCAGCAGTGCCCCGGCACGCAATGCTATGCGCAAGTGGGCGACTTTGTGGAACGCGAACAGTTCTATTACCGCCAGTTGCTCCAGCATCAGCTGGACAGCACCTTGTTCGATTCCATCCCGTTGCTGGCATGTCCCGGCAATCATGAGTACACCAAGGAGCTGCACGACAAGCCCGACGCTACATGGGCTTACGCATATCGCCTGCCTGACAACGGTCCTCCGGGACGTGAGAGCCAGTCGTACTTCGTCGATTTCAAGCATGTGCGCTTTGTGGTGATCGACACCGAGGCGGCATTCATGTTATCCGACTACACACGCCTGAACGCTTGGGCAAAAAGCGTCATCCGTTCGGCTTGTCAGCAGTGGGTGGTGGTAATGATGCACCGACCGGTATTCGCCTCACGCAAAGGGCGGGTCAATACGATGGTAAACATCACGCTTGGTTACGCACTGAACGAAGCCGATGTCATCTTCAGCGGACACGACCACACCTACGCACGCAAAGGCAAACCGATGCAAGATGAGCACGATATGCACAAGCCCGTATGGATTACCACCTCCTCAACCACCCATGCCCGCACGCCCAAAGAGAGCCGCGTGCATGACATGATCCTCAGCGGTGGACCGTTCTACGAATATATGCGCATCGATGAACACACCCTGACCATCCAATCGTGCGCACTGGATGGCACAGTGATCGACAGCGTACAGCTGGTTAAGCGCTAAGCGGTTTGCCATTTGCCGTTTTTCACCTTTCAATTTTCACTTTTCACCTTCCATGAAACTTATTGCTCCCTCCGTTCTTTCTGCCAACTTTGCCAACCTTGGTAAAGACCTTGAGATGATCAACCGCTCGGATGCCGACTGGCTGCATGTGGACGTGATGGACGGCGTATTCGTACCTAACATCTCTTTCGGTTTTCCGCTCATGGAACCGATGCGGCAGATTTGCACCAAGCCGCTGGATGTGCATCTGATGATTGTTCATCCGGAGAAGTATGTAGAGCGTTTCTGCGATGCAGGCGCATGGAGCGTAGGTTTTCATTTGGAGGCTGTGGACGATCCGCTGCCCATTCTTGACCTCATCAAAGCCAAAGGTGTGCGCACCTGCCTTACCATCAATCCCGATATCGACGTCAAGCGCCTTGTGCCCTATCTGGATAAGGTGGATATGGTGCTGCTTATGTCCGTCTTTGCTGGTTTTGGCGGACAAAAATTCATCCCCGAGACGATGGACAAGATCCGCTTCATCCGTCAGGAGATCGATCGCCGCGGACTAAGCACCCTCATCGAGATTGACGGCGGCGTGAATGCCGATAATGCCCACGAACTGTTTGCCGCCGGAGCGGATGTGCTGGTAGCAGGTTCGGCTGTGTTCGGCAAACCTGACCCCGAAGCCATCATCCGTGCAATGAAAGCATAAAACGTCGCCATGCGCCCTCTGACCAACAAACGGCGGAATGGATTGGCAGGTTTCTGCAGAGCGTACCCGTTTGTGGGCATATTTGTTTTCACGGCAGCCATCATTCTTTGTGCGTACTACACGCATTTTCCTTTCCATCCTTTAGCCGATACCGAAGCCGATTACCTGGATTCACTTGCCGTCTTCCGTGTGCAGGTACCGGAGCCGCCTGTAGCACGCTCCAATAGTGTACAATTAGACGTGCGGCTGCTGAGTATGTATCGCGGCGACAGCGTGAGAACGCTTCATCAGGAAGCTGTTCTTTATCTGCGAACGGATAGTGTGATGCCAGAATTGCGCGTCGGGGATATACTACTCGCACGCACCCGCCTCACTCGTCCTCAGCCCCTGTTTGAGGAAGATTTCGATTACGGCAATTATCTGCGCCTGCAGCACAAGGTAGGTTCGGGATACGTATATACCGGGCATTGGCAGCTTGTCGGTCATGCTCCCGTCCGTTCGCTCAAGGCGTATGCCTGCCGGCTGCAACACCGGCTGGCTGAGCGTTATGCTATGGCAGGAATGCACGGCAGACCGTTGGCACTGGTCAGCGCGCTCACGTTGGGAGAAAAAGATGGTCTGGATAGCGAATTGCGCACATCATTTGCTGCCGCCGGTGCGGCTCATGTGTTGGCAGTAAGCGGTCTGCATACAGGTTTTATCTATGGCATACTTATCGCTCTACTCACCTGCTTTGGCATGCGCCGACCGCTGTACGAAGAGCGCGTGAAACGCTGGCTGCTCAGCCTCATAATCGTATTGCTGATGTGGGTGTACGCTTTCCTGACAGGCCTGTCACCATCCGTTATGCGGGCTGTAGTGATGCTTACCATCGTTCAGATAGGTTGGGCATGTCGGCGCAAGGCGCTTACAGGGAATACTCTGGCTGCCGCAGCATGTATATGCCTGTGGGCAGACCCGTTGGCGCTTTTCAGTGTGAGTTTTCAATTGTCATTCACAGCCGTAGCGGGCATACTGCTGTTCAATTCCTATCTTGCAGGCTTATTCCCTGCCCGGCATAACAAGGCTCTGCTGTTTGTTCGCGACCTGATTACCGTTTCCGTAGCCGCAACTATCGGCACGCTGCCTGTGACGCTATACTATTTCTCACAATTCCCCACAGCGTTTCTGCTGACTAATCTCCTTGTACTGCCGGCAGCTTTTGTATTGGTAGGTTGTGGCGCCGCCGTCCTTGTGCTTGCCGGCACGCCTATTGGCGTATGGCTTGCCTTGGGATTGCAATACTTCGCTGACGAAGTTTGCAGATATGTGCAATGGGTAGAGCACTTGCCTTTTGCTACGCTACCATTACCCGTCACGCCATGGATGACGGTTTGTCTGGTGGCTGCCATAGCCTGCTTGTACATGTCCATTCGTCGCAAACACCTTGCATGGATAGGCGCGATGGCTGCTCTGATGGGCATCTTCTGCTATCTGCATATAGATGATGTACGCGTACGCGTACACGAGCAGCATATAGCCGTGCAAGGCCGCACTATCTACTACCGCCACGGTTATACGACCGACAAGTATCCGTTTGGCCGCTACGCTTTCTTTGCGTACAAGGGCAAGACCTACGTGTATGCGCCAAACATTTCTCCCCGCAAAAGAGCGCTGTTGGACGCTTTCTGCGAGGAGAAACAGATCATGTCGTGGCAGTCATCTATAGCCCACTGACATGTAGCCTTTTCCGTCTGACTGTATTAGAACTTATACGACGCTCCGAGCAAGAAATTCACGCCCGGATTGGTAAAGCCGTAATAGTACACATTATGGCGGTGGATGATATTGTTCAGTTCCAGATAGACTGACAGCCACTTGTTGTACTCATACATACAGCCGAGGTTCAGTTCGATGGTGGGGATAAGCGTTCGCAAGGAATACTCACGGTTGACACCTGCACCGGTCGACTTCTCATCCCACATCAGCGCAAGGCGTTTGCCGGCGAAGTAGTTATGCGAGTAGAGCGACCAGTGGCGGTCGATGCGGGCATCAATATTCACCGTCAAATCCCAACGCGGACGATCAAGCATCTTGTACGAGCCGTCAGCGTTCTTTACAGCCGCCTCGAAAGAAGCCAACTCCGTAGCATTGTTTTGCGAGGCTGTCGGTGCTTCGATATTATCCATCGAGCCGGTGTAGTAACCTCCGCCAATAAAGATGGCAATGATATCCTGATAGTGGTAGGATATATCCGCACCTATCTTCCAGCGCTGCAAATCGCAATAGACATAATCGCCGAACAGCAGATCGCTGTTGCTCATTGCGTCACGCGACTGGCGAATCTCCCAGTAATACGGGTTAGCCGTGGAGAACTGGTTCTTTTTCATTTCGTAGCGCGCATGCACGTCGATGAGCAGGTTGGCTTGCGGACGAAGTTTCAATCCGAGCTGTGCCTGTACAGGGATGTAGGAGGGCACATGATTGGATACCACACCGCTCTCGTGCGTACGGTACGGGTAGGTATAAGCATGTTCTTGCAGCGAGCCTTCGCCCAGCGAACCTTGTGCCTTGGCATAGATAGCCAGCCAGTTCTGCGTAATATCGTACTCCAGACTGACATTGGGCGAGGGAGCAAACGCTACGTTGTTCATCGTAGACAGCATTTGTCCGCGACCGATGTTCAGATCGAGGTTGGCACCTATATGCACATGAAAACGCTTGGCATCGTACGCATAGTACGGCTCAATGCGGATGGCGTGACGCGGATTGTACATCGAAGCGGGCACAGAACCGTCTTTCACTTGCATAAACAGGTTGACGGCACTGGCATTCACACCTACGCGATGAGGCTTGCCGTTCCATTCGAACGAGGCGATGGTACGTATCTGGTGCTCCAACACGGCCTTGCGGAAAAGGAATGCCGAGTAGCCTGTCTGCAATCGATAGTTGACAGCCCCGCGACCGGTAGAATGCAGGCCAATACGCGTATTGACTGCCCAGAGCGATATCTTGTCCTCGGGCTGCAAGCCTGAAGGCTTCGCCACATGGATGGCTCCGATGGAGTCCACATAGCGTCCGCTGAAGGTATAGTACCTGTTCTCGGCATCAGCTCCGAAATAGAGTGCAGCCGAGGAGAACGATTTGTCGATATTGAATCCGAAGGTAGACTGCTCCACGGTGTATCTTCCCCATGCGGCACGATGGTGGGCGAAAGCGTCGAAAGCTATCTTCGCTTTCTTGTCCTCCAGGCGATAGCCGAAATCAAACGCCGTATTGGTATGTCCCAGACCACCGCGCACATAGCCGTGCAACGGTTTGGGAGTGTTCCATGTCGTGAGCGAACAACCGAGCGGATTGATATTGAATGCCGGCGAGAGCGACTGCGAAAACGATGAATAGGTTACCTCCACCGGAGCCATCTCTTGTTGCACGATAGTAGGTTTGACGCTAACTATACCCGCACTATGGATAATTGGCTGAAAATCGCGCTCTACAGTCACGTTACGGTTCAGCGTGGTATCCTGTGCTTTCATCGCCATAGGCATCAGCAGCAAGGCTGCCAATGCCATGATATGTATATAATGACTTCTCTTCATACGTCTTACTCTTCAGTTGGTTCGGTAGTCACATCTTCGCTCTGCTCCTCTTCTACTGCCAGTGCTGCCAGTTTCTGGGCAATGGTGATCTGGATGTCATCGTTGCCATGATAGTTGGCTTGCAGGGCCAGCAGGTACTGTTGAGCCTGATAGGTATCTTCGCGTTGCAGACTGATATCTGCCAGCAGCAACATAGCTTTGGCCAACCAGTAGGGGTGCTGGGTGTTCATTTGCGCGAACGCCATCACTTCCTGTTCGGCATCATCCAGTGCGCCCATGTTCAGGTAGGCTTGTGCCAGCAGATACTTGCTCTCCGCGCCAATAGCGGTGACGGTCTCTTTCGCCAGCGGCGTAAGGTCGACCACTGCCAAACCGTTGTTACCTTGGCTCAGATACGCTTTGGCGCGGCAATAGAGGGCTTCCTGACGCATGTCGTCGGGGATATTGCTTGAGGATAGGATCTCCGTAGCAATATGCACTACACTCTGTTGGTCACCAAGATTAGCCGAGCAACGCAACACGCCCAACTCTGCCACACAGCGGTTGGACTCGTTGGATGCAACATCCTGTAAGTGGCGGAAATGCGTGAGGGCATTTTCGTAGTCTTTGTTATCGAAGGTTATACCTGCGGCACGCAGACAAGCCTCTTCCATATAGGCATTACCTTGCATCTTGGTCAGCGCGGTATACTCGGTGAGTGCATCTTGCATCTGCCCAAGGCGATAATAGCTGTCGGCTGCATAGTAGCGCGCGTTGGTGCAGTAACGGCCGCCGTTGCAATAGCGGGCAATATAGGTGGCCAATCCGGCTGCTGCCTCGCGGTAGTTGCCGAGCATGTACTGCAGTTCGGCTGTAACATAGGTAAGCGAGTCCTCAGCCGTGGTGACGCGCATCTGCGACTTGCCGAGCTTCTTGGTATAAGCCAGGTACTCGCCGATGTTGTTCGTAGCTACATACACCTGCTCCAATCCGTCGAGTGCGGCATACGCCTCTTCGGTGGACGGGTAATCATTGATGGTGCGCTTAAAGCAACGGATAGCATCGTTGTACTGCTTGAGGTTGCGGTAGATCATTCCCTGCTCAAGCGATGCCTTGCGTGCCATGTTGGAGTGCGGATAGTTGTTGAGCAAGCGGTCGTACGCCATGATGGCGGACTCCTCCTGATTATTCTCGATATACGCACGAGCCATCTCGTAGAGGGCATCATCGGCGTAGTCCGACTGCGGATAGGTGGTCACAAGGCTGAGCATCTTCTCTGCCTTGTTGACGTACTCGTGTTTCAAGCCGTAGGCGTAACCTGCCTGGAACGTAGCGTAGTCTGCGCCTGTCGAGCGAAGATCGATCACCTTCTGATAGGTGCGTATAGCGTCGTTGAACTTACGGGCATTGAATTGGCAGTCGCCTATACGGTTCAAGGCGTCGGCATAGGTCGGAAGCGACGTATCAGCCTGACTGACGAACGACTGCAACGCCTCTGCTGCCTGCACATATTGCGCTTGTTGGAACAGGGCATACCCCTTCAGGTAGATGGCTTGCAGCCGGTTGGGCGACTTCTTCCACGAGGCATACTGCTCGGCTTGTTTCACGTACTCTTCAGCACGTTTGTACTGGCGCGTACGGTAAGCACACTCTGCCAGCAGATAAGCCGCCTCGGCATTCTGGGCATCGTAGGCTTTGGGTTGCTGCAGTATCTCATTGAGGAACTGCTGCGCTTTGGGCAGGTTGCCTTGCTGGAAAGCTGCAGCACCGAGCTGATAGCGCAGGTATTGTTTGGTCTGCTCCATCTTCGGGTCGGTGATGTCGATGGCCTGCAAGGCTTCGTACGCAGCCTGATAGTTCTTTGAGCGCAAGAAAGCGTCGGAGAGCAGCGAACGGATAGTCGTTGTGTGCGACGATTTGGGATAGCGCTTAAGGAACTCGGTGAAGGCTGTGACGCTCTCCCCCAGGGCTGACGAGCTCTGATAGGTGCATAGCGCATAGTTGTACAGCGCTTCCTCCGTCAGCTTTGGCGTGAAGCCGTAACGCACTGCCTCGCCGTAACGCAGTTTGGCTTGCTCTACATTGCGCTGAGCGGTATAGGCATGTCCCAGATGCAGGGCAGCCGACTCCGAGATGGTGTCGTTCATCGGCTTGACGGCCTTGAGGTACTGGATGGCCTTCGAGTACTGCTGCGTATGGAAATAGGCCATACCCAACAGGTACACATCGTTGCGCACCAGTTCCTTTTTCTGCTCACGGAAACTCTTCTCGTAGGCTTCCAGATGCGGTATGGCGCGTGCATAAGCACCGCGCTGGTACTGCATCTCACCCAGTATGCGCTCTATCTCGCCATTGTTCGGGTTGCCGGGATTAGCCTCCATGATAGAAGTGGCACGTTGCTCCACCTCTTCGATGTTGCCTTGCGAATAATATATCTGGATCACGTAGTACGGTACTATATCGCTGTACTGCTGTGTATGCTCAATAGCCAGAAACTCGGGCAGCGCCTTTTCGTATTGCCCTAACTGATACAAGGCAAAGGCATAATAGTAGCGTGCAGCCAAGGTATAAGGTGTCTCTTTCTGACGTAGGCTGTTGAAGAGCGTGAGGCTTTTCTGCTGCTCACCCATCATCAGGTAGGCGTACGCACGATAGAACGTGTACTCAGGTTGCTGGTCACGTCCCAGGCGTGTAAGCTTGACTTCCTCGAAGTTCTTTAGCGCCTGCTTGTACTTTTTCTGCTCCACCTGCACCACGCCCAGCATCATCTTCACCTCATCCGCATAGGTTGTATACGGATAGCGTGCCAGATAGTCCTGTAGGGCTTTGGCTGCATTCTTGTCGCGCTGCTCATATTGTTCTCTCACTCCCCTGTAGGCGTCCTCCATCTCGTTGGCGGACAAAGTGAGCGAGCACAGCAACACAACGGTTACAATCAAATGCTTTTTTATCATAGTGTTTATTCTTTATTTTCTGCTACTGCGCAGGTGTGATCTTCTGCTACTGCGCAGATGTGATCTTCTGCTACTGCGCAGATGTTATCTTCTGCGGCTGCGCAGGTTTTTCTGGCGGCGTTTGCTTACCGACAGGAGTACAAAGAAGGCGATGAGTACGGCAATCACACCTGCCACTACATACATCAATCCACCGCTGAGGTTGTCACCTTTCACGCGGTTCCACATATCAAGCATGGCACCGGTCTTCGTATCGCAATCGTGCATCAGCGCGCAGCGGTCAATCACGCTCTTGTCGGGATAGAGCACCTGATTGGCATGGATAGCCGTGGCCTCCGGACCAAAGAAGTAGCTAAGGTCGGCAGTCTGCTCAATATTCTCTGCATCGTCAGCCCACTCAAGGATCTCCGGCGAAGCGATGACGCTCACGTAGCCGATCTCCTCCATGTTGAGGATGGCGTTCTGGGGCATACACAAGTAGTTGATGAAGTACGAAGCAGCTTTCACGTTCTGGGCATACTTGGGGATGCACCATCCGTCGAACCACACGTTCGAGCCTTCTTCCGGCACGATATATTTGAGCGTCACTCCTACCTCAGCAGCCTCGTCGATAGCCCATTGTGCATCGCCCGACCAGCTCAGGTTAAGCCATGATTTGCCTTTGGCCATCTCTTCCTTGCCGAAATCCACTTCCCAGCCGGCAATATTACTCTTGGCCTCACGGAGGAAGTTCTCCACGCGCTCGATGCGCTCGTCGGTGATGTTGGCCACCAGATCTTCGCGAGTCACTTCACCACGGGCAATCTCGTCACGATACACGTACAGCACCACTACCGAATATACATCGCGGAAAGCATCTTTCATGAAGATCTTGTCTTTGAATTTCGGGTTGAGCAATCCGCCCAGCGAACGGATGTCCGCCTCATCGACGAAAGCAGGGTTATACAGGAAGCCTGTCGTGCCCCACATGTAACCGACGGTATAGTCGGAAGCGAGCATGTCGTCTTGCTCCTCTTCGGTGACCATCTGCTGGAACATCCGCGTAGCGAACGGGGCCACCAGCTTGGTGTAGTCGGGCAGCGAGCCGAAGTTCTTTTGTATGGGTTGCAGCAATCCGCGGCGAAGCATTCGCTCAATGATGTACTCCGAGGGGCAAACCACGTCGTAATCCTCATGACCGATCTCGATCTCGGTGAGCATCGATTCGTTGATATCGAACGTCTGATAAATGATATCAACATCCTCGCCGGTCTGCTCTTTGTACCATTCGGGGAATTTGTTAAGGACATTATCCATGTCGATGTAATCAGCCCAGTTATACACTTTCAGCGTGTGTGCGCGGTCAGCGGCCTGGGTGAACACAGGGCAGGCCATCAAGGCTGCCATGACAAGAATGATCAGGTTTTTCAGTTGTTTGTTCATTTCTTTTATTTTTTTTGGTTGTTTATTTGTTTGTTAGTACGAATATTCATGATGATGAGCAGCACGAGTATGGTGAGGAAGATGAGCGAGAACAGCGGTCTTAGTTCCGGCGTCAAACCACCTTTTCGTGCATCGGCGTAAATGAACGTGGAGAGCGTCTCCAGTCCGTTGGAGCCTTTGGTAAAGAAGGTCACGCCGAAATCGTCAATACTCAATGTAAGAGCCAGGATAAATCCGCTGACCATACCCGGACGCAGCTCGGGCAGCAATACTTTGCGCAAGGCTTGCGCGGGAGTAGCGCCCAAGTCCAATGCCGCCTCGTAGGTATTCGGGTTCATTTGCGTGAGACGAGGCATGACACTCAGTACCACATAGGGTGTGCAGAACACCACATGGGCTATCAGCACTGTGACATACCCGCGGCTGATACCGAGGAACACGAACAATAGGAACAGCGATATACCCGTCAATATATCCGGATTGATCATCGGGATAGAATTGAGGAATGTGACGGTCTTACGGGCTTTGGAGCGCATATTGTACAATCCGATAGCTGCCAGCGTGCCCAGCAAGGTGGCAATAGTAGCTGCGCCGATGGCAATAGCCACCGTATAGAAGATAGCGCGGTACAGGTTAGGATCGACGCGCACATGGGTTGTCGAATCGTAACCGGTGAACAGGTTGCCGTAGAGCTGGAAAGTAAAGCCTGTCCAGTTGCCGAACACCTTGCTCTGGGTGAACGAGAAGATAAAGATGAGCACGATAGGCGCATACAGCACTATCAGCAGCAGCCATAGGTATGCCTGCCCGCCTATGCGTTTGGCGATGAGGGCGTGACGGCGGCGACGTGCCTCCTCTTGTGCAGAACTCAGTTTTTGCTCTATCATAGCAGACCTCCTTTCTGTGCGTCGTGGTCGCGCTCCTGGTCAAAGAACGATGTAGCGGCAATGATCACCAGCATGATCAGCGACAAGGCTGCACCGTAATTCCACATGGCTATGCCACCTTCGCCGAACGAGCGCTGGATAAGCGAACCGAACAAAGTAATCTTGTTGTGCGTCAACAACTCTGCGATGGCAAAGGTGGAGACGGTAGGCATGAACACCATGACGATGCCCGAGTATATGCCCGGCACGCTGAGCGGCAGCACCACTTTGGTAAATACGTTCGCCTTGTTGGCGCCCAAGTCCTGGGCAGCCTCGATGAGCGAGTGATCCATCTTCTGCAAGGTGTTGTAGATAGGATAGATCATGAAGGGCAGGTAGTCGTAGCACATGCCGAATAGCAGTGCTCCCTCGCCCAGCGGCAGACCGAACATATTGAACAGTTCCACCGTAGCGATGGTACGCAACAGGAAGTTGATCCACATCGGCAGAATGAACAACAGCGCCATCACTTGGGGCGTCTTGAAGTCAGCCATCGCCATGATATAGGCTGCGGGATAGCCAAGCAGCAGACATATCAGCGTGGTGATAAAGGCTATCGCCATCGAGTAGATAAGCGTGTTGACCGCCTCCGAGGTATGGAAGAACTTCACAAAGTTCTGTATGGTAAAGTCACCGCCCGGTGTGCTGAACGCATAGTAAATGATCAGCAGCAAGGGCAGCACTACAAACAGCACCAGGAACAGCACATACGGCCATGCCCATGTCCGACGAGCGGAAGCTATGTCTCTGAATTTTTTCATTTCTCCTGTGCCTCTGCTGTCAATTTTTTCAGTCGTATATGTTGGGGAGCTATCATGATACCTACGCGGTCGCCGTCGTCCCACACATCGTTGGTGTTCACCTCGATGCTTCCGCCCTCATCGGTGCGGATGGTCAGATGGTAGTGGTTACCTTTGTACAGGATGAACGCCACTTCGCCTGACAGTTTGCCTTCCTCCTCATAGTCTTGCAGATCCACATCGGCAAACTCCACTTCTACGGTTACCCGGTCGCCTACCTCCAGACCTTCCATCGCCGGTGGTTCGATATCCCAGTCGGCATTAAGGAAGTTCACCTTGTTGGGCTTGACAATCTCGCCCTCAAAGGTGTTGAACAGGCTGGCTTTTTTCATGATCTGTATATCCTCGGGCTTGACGAGCATACCAATCTCTGTCTCGGGTTTGTACTCGTGGTAATCCTGAATCAGGAATTCATAGCCTTCCGGCGTCAGCACACGCATCTCGTAGTGTACGCCCTTGAAGATACATGTCTGCACCGTACCGTACCACTTGGTGAACTTGCCTTTCGGCACGCGATCCTCGGCATCGTCATCTTCCTGTCCAAGTATCTGCCCGCGTTTCTCCTGAGCCTTATCCCAGACGTAGATATCTTCCGGGCGGATCACTACATCCACCGGCTCATCTTTTTCGAAGCCACCGTCGATGCAGTCGAACTCCTTGTCCATGAGGCGCACACGCTTGTCGCGGATCATGAAGCCTGTGATGATGTTACTCTCGCCGATGAAGTCAGCCACGAAGCAGTTCTGCGGTTCGTTGTAGATATCGGTAGGTGTGCCTATCTGTTGAATCTTGCCTTCGCTCATCACCACCACGCGGTCGCTGAGGGTAAGAGCCTCTTCCTGATCGTGGGTGACATAGATGAAGGTGATGCCTAATTGATCGTGCAGTTCTTTGAGCTCTATCTGCATGTCGTGACGCATCTTCAGGTCCAGTGCCGACAGCGGTTCGTCCAATAGGAGCACTTCCGGCTCATTGACGATAGCTCTGGCGATAGCCACACGCTGCTGCTGACCGCCGGAGAGCGTATCCACCTCGCGATCTTCGTAGCCCATGAGGTTGGCCATCTTCAGAGCAGCTTTCACCTTACGCACGATGGTCTCCGGCTCCATCTTTTTCATCTTCAAGCCGAAAGCCACATTGTCGAACACATTCAGATGTGGGAACAGCGCATATTTCTGAAAAACGGTGTTCACCGGACGGCGGTAAGGCGGTGTACTGGTCACATCTTCGCCTTTGAGCAGAATGTCGCCCGAACTGGCCACCTGAAAACCTGCTATACAGCGCAACAGCGTCGTCTTGCCGCAGCCCGAGGGACCGAGGATGGTTACAAACTCGCCTTTCTTTACCTGAAGGCTCACGTCGTTCAAGGCATACTTGCCGTCTTCAAACTGCTTGAAGACGTGGTTCACCTCGATGATATAGTCATTTGTCATTTCTTGTTGTATATATTGGCAGCCAAACGGGGCTGCCGGCTATTTTCGTTTATCAGCCAAGCTTGGCTGCTACTTTTCGTAGTGCTATGTTGTAAGCCTGGCGGTAGTAGGCAAAGAACTCTTTCCACTCGGCTTTCTTTGCCAGCTTCTCGGCGGCCTTGTGCGCGGCAGTCTGCTCCTTGCCGGTCATCTGCATGTAGTGGTACACCACTTCCGCCACTTTGTGTACGACGGCTGCATAGTTGGCATCGGTTCGATGGATGACGCACACGCCTTTCGACAGGTCTTTGTCGCAACCTTTCACCTCGCCGCTAGCCCACACGCCGAAGCCCGACAGGCTCGTGGTGATGGTAGGCACGTGGAAAGCTATGCTCTCCAGCGGCGTATAGCCCCAAGGCTCGTAGTACGAGGGGAAGACGGTCAGATCCATACCGCAGAGCAAGTCGTAATAGGTCGATGCGTATGCGGGATCATGGCCGTTCAGATAGTACGGTACGAACACCACCTGTACCTTGCCCATGTTGATCATCGGGCGCTCCAGATAGGGCACCATCACAAAGGCTATGACGCGCGGAGCAAACTCATCGGCATTCACACGGTCGCTGAGTACGCGCATCGAGTCGACAAACACATCTATACCTTTGTTCTTCCATTCATGGCGTCCGGCTATGCACAGCAGCAGCGGTTTTTGCCCGGCCACCTCGGCATCCTTGCCGTTGGCGCGCACGCTATGGCGCAAGGTGTCCTGTGCCAGCTTGCGCTGATGGGTGAAATTGGCGCCGGTCGGTACAAAGTCCGGCTCAAAACCGTTAGGCGTGACGATATCGACGGGTTTATCCAACAGCTGTTCGCATTCGCGTGCCGTCAGTTCGCTGACGGTGGTAAAGCAGTCGGCATGGTGGGCAGCCTGTTTCTCAACGGAATGTTTGCTAACCATGTTCAGCTCACCCGCCATCTGGTCGCCGTTGTAGTGCTCAAACTGGTCGTATAGCGGTTTGCCGTTGCCGGCTATGGAGCGTCCTATGCTCGTGGCGTGGGTGGTGAACAAGGTACCTACTGCCGGGCAATGCACTTTCATGTAGAACAGGCTGAAAGCCGTCTGCCACTCGTTGGCATGCATCACCACGCGGCTGTTCTCCATGTGCAGATGGCGATAGAGGCTCTCCATCGCTTCGCCGGCAGCATAGCCGAACAGGCAGCTCTCGTCATAATCGCCGTAAGCGGCATGACTCATCACGCCGAAATGTTCCCATGCCCAGCCGTAGATGGCATCTTTCTGCTGCCAGAGGTTCTCCCAGCGCAAAAGGATGGCTATCGGGCTGCCGGGTATACGCCAGCGACCTACGCGTGCATTGTGTAAACGAGGCCAACCGGGCAGCAGTGACTCGTCTTGCTCGAAATAGATATCCGAATGCTCGTGCCAGTCAGGACCGAAAAAGAACACTTTGTCGGGATGCTCCTTTTGCATCGTGGCAGCGCGGGTGCTGAGCACCGTATAGATGCCTCCCACATGGTTACATACTTCCCAACTCGTCTCGAAGATATAATCGGGTTGTAAAAGATCTGTTTGGTTCGTTGGTGTTTTCATGATTTAATCGGTTATAATCATGCGTGTTACCAGCAAGTCATTCACTTGCCGCACGCGGTTAATCAGTTGATCGCTTATTACATTCTGCGGATGCGTCACCAGCGGCATGCTCCACACGCCGGCAGCGTCGCTCCAATAGAGGGTGTTACGCTCGGCATCCACCAGCAGCGTGCCGCACGGGATGGGCGATATGCAGGTCAGCGCATCACCGTTGGCGTTGGCTACATACAGGCCGTCGTCCAGGATGAGGTACAGTTTGCGGTTGATGGCATCCACCTGCAGGGCATTCACGTCCTTGTCCTGTAGCACGGGCATGTCATAGATGCTGTAGGTCACGCCATTGAGCGTGGCTACGGTGTCGTTAGCGCGGTCAATCAGTGTCGGATCGCCGTCGAAGGGTTTGGGCGTTTCGTAGATGCCGTTATAGATGCGTTGGCGCCATAAGCCGCCGAGTTGCACTTCCATGAGCAGCGTAGGAGCCGTGTTGTCCAATAGGGTGAGCGTACGGCTGGTTTCCGTCACCTTGCTGCCTACGGCAATCAGCAGACCGACTTCCGTCGTCTTGCCAAAATCCGTGAAATAGCCCGTCACGCTGTCAGATAGCAGCGAGCCGTCGGTGATGACGAACAGCGACTCATCCAATGTCCAGATGTGACTCACCTCGGCTTTGGTGGGATTGTAGTACGACGCTTTGAAGGTCACCGGCGCATATTGGCGTATGGTGTCCGACACCAGATAGATGGTCGGAATAGAGTCCAACACGGTGATGTTGTGCGTCATCTTTTTCTGCTTGCTGGAGTCCACCATCAGTTCCACCGTATATGTGCCGGCTTCAGTGAAGATATGTGACGGGCTTTTCAAGGTGGAGTACCCGCCATCGCCGAACTTCCACACCCAGTTCTCACCGGCATCGCTCTGGTTAGTGAACGACACTTTCTCGCCAGCCTTCGGACTAAGCGGCGAGTAATTGAAATCGTACGTATGTTTTTGGCACGAAACGGCCATCGCTGCCACTACCGACAGACTGCACAATATATATAGAATCTTTCGCATTTTCGTTTGTATTCTCTTTGCGTTTATTTGCGCTTTTTCGTTGCATTTATTCGCGCAATATCTTGCATTCTTATCACGCGCACAACTTTGCGCACACAAAGATACAAAAAATTTTTGACATTTGCAAATTTTATACATAAAAAATCGTATTTGCTTAGCAAAAAGAAATTTTCTGCAAATCGTGTTTACTTTGGAAAACAAAATTTTTTATGCTGAAAAAATGGAAAATATTGCGTTTTTTAGGGGAATTCTTGTGAAATCAAAGGCATTCAGATGGTCTCATTATATATTACTCCGTAATATATATACGATGTGTTGTGAGTGCGGTGATGTTGGGAGAAGCATACAATGAGCATATATTGAGCATACATTCAGCATACATTGAGCATACATTGCAACTCTGTGGCAGTACCGATGCAGAAAGGATGTAAGGCTGGTTTCACTCAGGACATTGACTCGTAAACGGACTGGAGATGGACTGTGAATGGACTGGAAACGGAATGGGAATGGAAGGGAAATGAAGTGGAAGGGGCTATGGCATCTACAATATTTTTGCATTGCAAAAACGTTTTTTTTCTGAAAATATTTGGATATATCATTTTTTTTTTGTAACTTTGTATGCGAAAATGGGGAGAAGGGCCAAACGGGCACTTGCGCCTTACAAGAAGTATACAAAAGCGGCAAAAATACGTACAAGAAACAAACAGAACCGGCAAAACATCATATAAGACAGAACTGACAAAACATCATATAAGACAGAACTGACAAAACATCATATAAGACAGGACTGACAAAACATCATATAAGAAATGAAAGCAAAAAGTATTCTTTGCAGCGTGATGCTGCTCTTAACGATGAACATGGCTGGACAGGACAATCTTGCAGCCGGATGGATCACAGGCGGCGGATACGAACAGCCTGAAGTGGTGATGCCGATGCATATTGGATCGTTAGCAGAAGCTATCAGTCAGCGTCCGGCACTGCCGACCGTAGCCGACCTGATGAGCGAGGAAGCCAAAGCTGCCTACGCCAAGAAAGCGCTTGCCTACGAACAGGCAGCACAGCGTTTCCACGCCGAGCAACAGATAGCATTGCAGCGCTTGCAAAGTGACATCATCCGTCTGGGCAACGACAAACGCCAGCAACAGGCTCGTCAGCAGCAAGCCATGCAACAGGCTTCCGCCAAAGGATTGATGCCTTCACAGGAAGAGCTCATGCAAGCCGTCATGTCATCGGGACTGAACCTGGAGACAGCCACTGAAGAGCAGATGATGAATGTCGTAGCGGACATGTACGCCAAGAAATGGAACATCAGTCAGGCTGATGCACGCACCTTCATGGCCATGGCGATGACACAACCGCAGAAGGCGGAAGCGTTCCTCAAGCAGAAATATCCGGAACTGTACCAAAAGCTGTCAAAAGACATGCCGGGTGCAGACCAGTTTATGGACTTGGATGCCGACGAGAACACCTACGGACAATTGGGCGATGCGCTGATGGCGCTATCGGAGGAAGCACGCGGTGTGAAAGAGGCAAACATGGACATGTCGAAACACGTCATGAACAACCAGATAGCCAACAGCATAGAGGACTATTCGATCACCCTGCCGGGACTGCCGACCAACGAGATGGAGCAGCTCTACAGCCAGATAATAAAAGGCTGGGCTACTTCGGCTGAATGTGCGGAAGCCAACCGATTGGAGAACGCACTTATCACACGTCTGGAGGAATGGATGCGCACCGTTGACACAAAGAACGGCGCCGTCCCCTATCCGCAATGGTGGGTAGCCGAGCGCAAGAAAATCAACGCGCAGATCGATGCCTGGAACAAGCGTCAGGCAGAAGCATGGCTGGCAGCTATGGCAAAATATGACACACAATTGCAAGGCCTGGCACAGCGTCTGGTAGAACTGGATAACCAGTTGGAAACGGTACGCGGCGGCAAACCGATGAACGTAGCCTACTGCATGGCAAAGATGCAGGTACATACCGCACGGACAAACATGTACGATTACCTGTTCAACTGCTCCGCTGCACTGAACTTCCCGCACGTAAGCAGGCTGCCCGAACAGGGATCGTACGATCCGATGGGAGGCTATTGATGCGAACAAAAGATACAGAAACAACATATATATGCAAAACATCCGAAACATTGCAATCATCGCCCACGTGGACCACGGCAAGACGACGCTGGTAGACAAGATGCTCTACACGTCGCACCTGTTCCGTGACAATCAGGACAAAGGCGAACTGATACTCGACAACAACGATTTGGAGCGTGAACGCGGCATCACTATCCTCGCCAAGAACGTCGCCATCGAATACAAAGGTTACAAGATCAACATTATCGACACTCCGGGTCACGCCGACTTCGGCGGTGAGGTGGAGCGTGTTCTGAACATGGCGGACGGCGTGTTGCTGCTGGTAGACGCTTTCGAAGGTCCGATGCCCCAGACGCGCTTCGTGCTTCAGAAAGCTATCGAACTGAACCTCAAACCTATCGTGGTGATCAACAAGGTGGACAAACTCAATTGCCGCCCCGACGAAGTACAAGAGGCCGTGTTTGACCTGATGTGCAACCTCAACGCCAGCGAAGAGCAGCTGGATTTTCAGACCATCTACGGTTCCGCCAAGAACGGATGGATGTCCACCGACTGGAAAAAGCCGACCACCGACATCACCGCCTTGATGGATGCCATCATCGAATATATCCCCGCACCCGAGGTGCTGGAAGGTACGCCGCAGATGTTGATCACTTCGCTTGACTACAACCCCTACGTAGGACGAATAGCGGTAGGGCGCGTGCACCGCGGTGCGCTTCGCGACGGCATGGCTGTGACGCTGGCAAAGAAAGACGGCACGAAAGTGCGCACGAAGATCAAAGAGCTGCACACCTTCCAAGGCATGGGACACGTGAAGACCGACGAGGTGAAGAGCGGCGATATATGTGCGCTGATAGGTATAGACGGCTTCGAGATAGGCGACACCATCTGCGACATCGAGAACCCCGAGGCACTCGACCCGATTGCCATCGACGAGCCGACGATGTCCATGATGTTCACCATCAACGACAGTCCATTCTTTGGACAAGACGGCAAGTACGTCACCTCGCGGCATATACAGGAGCGCCTGACCAAGGAGCTGGAGAAAAATCTCGCTTTGCGCGTAGAGACGAGCGACAGAGAGTCGGCATGGAACGTGTTCGGACGCGGTGTGCTGCATCTGTCGGTACTGATAGAGACCATGCGCCGCGAAGGTTACGAACTCCAGGTAGGACAGCCGAAAGTAATCATCAAAGAGATTGACGGCGTGAAATGTGAGCCGGTGGAGCAACTGACGGTGAATACGCCGGAAGAGTGCTCGGGCAAGATCATCGAGTTTGTGACCGTTCACAAAGGCGAGATGACGAAGATGGAACTGGTGAACGACCGCGTACAACTGGAGTTCATTATTCCTTCGCGAGGTATCCTGGGTATGCGTACGTACGTCATGAACGTGAGTGCCGGTGAGGCGATCATGGCGCACCGCTTCCTGGAGTACCAGCCGTACAAAGGTGACATGCCGCGGCGCGTCAACGGTTCGCTCATCGCCATGGAGGCCGGTACAGCTTCCGCCTATGCGCTGGACAAGCTGCAAGACCGCGGACGATTCTTTATCGACCCGCAAGAAGAGGTGTATGCCGGTCAGGTAGTGGGCGAGAATGCCAAGGAAGGCGACATAGTCATCAATGTGACGAAAGCCAAGAACCTGACGAACATGCGTACCAAATCATCGGACGACAAAGCTGTGTTGGCTCCGCCCGTACGATTCTCGCTGGAAGAGGCGCTGGAATATATCAAGGAGGATGAGTACGTGGAGGTGACGCCGCATGCCATGCGAATTCGCAAGATCATTCTCGACGAATTGGAGAGAAAAAGAGCTAATAGATAGTTTTGTTTTTTCTCGGCATCTTTGCGTTTTTGCCTCGGTCATTATGTCCCACATAACTCCCTCGCCAGAAAACACAAATCTGCTCAAGAAAAATTCAAAACAAAAACAACACACTTATGAACAAAAAAAGAATTGCTATCATTGCCGGAGGCGACAGTTCGGAACATGACGTGTCGCTGCGTTCGGCTGCAAGTATCAAGGGCTGGCTCGATCCGGAGCGCTACGACGCAGAGATTGTCGAGCTGCAAGGCGCCGACCTCAAGACCCTGAACAAGATCACGGAGTACGACTACGCCTATATAACCATCCACGGCACGCCCGGGGAGAACGGATTGCTGCAAGGTTTCCTGGATATGATACATATCCCTTACTCATGCTGCGGTGTGCTGGCAGCAGCGCTCACGTTCAACAAGTACGCGTGCAACCACTATCTGGCTCAGTTCGGCATCAAGATCTCGCCGTCGATCCTACTGCGCAAGGGAGCAGCGCGTCCTACGGCAGAAGAGATTATCCGTGAGGTGGGTCTGCCCTGCTTTATCAAGAGCAACGTAGGCGGATCGAGTTTCGGCTGCACGAAAGTGAAGACCATCGATGATGTGGAGCCGGCCATAGCCGCAGCGTTCCACGAGGGCGACGAAGTGATATGCGAAGCATTCATGCAAGGCACGGAGATCACTTGCGGCGTATACAAGACAAAAAAACGCAGCGTAGCACTGCCTATCACCGAAGTGGTGACGAGCAACGAGTTTTTTGACTACGATGCCAAATACAACGGTCAGGTACAGGAGATAACCCCTGCACGTATTCCCGACGCTACACGCGACGCCGTGCAAGCCATGACGCAAAGGATATACGACATCATCGGTTGTCACGGCATCATCCGCACGGATTATATCATTGCTCCGGACGGTACGATCCAACTGCTGGAAGTCAACACCACACCGGGCATGACCGCCACATCGTTCATCCCGCAACAGGTTCGTGCCGCAGGGATGGAGATGAGAGATGTGCTCAGCGAGATTATAGAAAATTAGCCATTAGCCGTTAGCCATTAGCCGTTGGCAGCCAATGGCCAATGGCCAAAAGCAAATAGCCCAAACAGTATGATAGATTGCAACGAAGCCATAGCAAGACTGGACTGGAGTCGTGAGCCGCAAGGCTTGTACGCTCCTATCGCCTATGCGCTCTCATCGGGGGGCAAACGTCTGCGCATGCAACTGGCGCTCACAGCCTGCCGGCTGGTGGGTGGCAACGAGCAAGATGCACTGCCATTTGCTCAGGCGATAGAGGTATTTCATAACTTCACGCTACTGCACGACGATGTGATGGATCGTGCCGATGTGCGGCGAGGCATGCCTACCGTGCACGTCAAGTGGAACGACAACACCGCCATCCTCTCCGGCGACCAGATGTTGATTGAAGCGTACCACCTGTTGGAGGGTGTGCCGCAGCAACACCTGCCGTTACTGCTCAAGCTGTTCACCCGTACCGCTACTGAGATTTGCGAGGGACAGCAATACGATGTGGATTTTGAGCAGCGCCAGGATGTACAGATAGCCGATTATATCGAGATGATCCGCCTGAAGACGTCGGTGCTATTGGCAGCAGCACTCAAAGGCGGCGCTATCATTGGAGGCGGAAGCGAAAAACAACAACAGGCGCTATACAATTTCGGTATCCATCTCGGCCTGGCTTTCCAGATACAGGACGACCTGCTGGACTGCTTCGGCGACCCGCAGACCTTCGGCAAAGCCATAGGAGGTGACATCAGCTGTAACAAGAAGACCTACCTCTTGCTCACTGCCCTGGACAATGCCGATAACGATCAGCGTGCAGAGCTGCGAGGCTGGCTGGCGCACACCATGGCTTCCACGCAGAAGATTGAAGCTATGAAACAGCTGTTCGTGGCTACCGGCGCACGCTCTGCTGCCGAACACGCCATAGCCGAGCATACGCAGCAAGCACTGCAATGCCTGCTCACGCTACCCGATAACGAACATCGCCGTCTGCTGGAACAGCTTGCGCACAAACTGGCGCAACGACAGAAGTAGGCTACAGACTATAAACAGACTAAAGCATCAACGATATGCCATACAGACGTTTACCCAACACCGATCAAGCACGGCTACGCGCACTGAAAACTGCCGTGCAACGTGCATCAGAGACCGATTTCTCCGAGCAGGTCATCTCCTATCGTCTGACCACGGAAGCAGAGACTTGTCTGCTCAAACTGGAGAACGTCGTGTCGCAGAACTACACGAACATCGATAACATGATTACCGACAGCCGTCGCTATCGCAAGCTCGTGCAGAATGCCAGGATGTACATATCGCATTTCATACAAGTACTTAACCTTGCCGTGCAACGCGGCGAGATCAAGCCGGAGATGAAAAAACTCTACCACCTCGACGAGAGCAAGACGGCACTGCCTGACCTCTCCACGGAGAATGATCTGCTGCGGTGGGGAAAGAACATCATCGAAGGCGAGACGATGCGCATGAGTCAGGGAGGCATAGCCATCAACTGCCCCGCCATCAACAAGGTGAAGGTACATTATGAGATGTTCAGCGAGAGCCAGCGCAATCAGACGCTGCACCGGATGAGTGCATCGCGCGTATCCGAAGACCTCGATGCCCTTCGCACCGAAGCCGACGCTATCATCCTACAGATATGGGATGCCGTAACCGAGTACTACGCCAACAGGCTGCCGTACGAACGGATGAAATGTTGCGAGAACTATGGGCTGAAATTCTACTATCGTAAGGGAGAAAAGCCTCGTACTCCCGAAAGAGACGAGGCAATTGCGCGCGCTGCAGCCAGCCAGATGAAGCTGGATATTTAGCGCTCGTAGACGGCAGTAGGCGTGATGACCTTATCCATGCGCACGTCGTGCCATGACCAAGGCAGGTTGTCTTTCATCTGGAAGTCGTAACAAACGCCGATCTTCGTCACCTTGCCGAGCTTACGCAGAAAACGGTCGTAATAGCCTTTGCCACGACCCATACGAACGAGATCTTTGTCAAAAGCTAATCCGGGAACAATCACCAAGTCGGGCTCGCCCCGATACGTGCCGGTCTGAGGAACAGGAATGCCGAAATGCCCCGTCTTCATATTGTCCTTGCCTACATATTGGCGAAGTTCAATACTGTCGCGGTGCGTTACGGGCAAGAGGATAATTTTCTCATCCTTATACTTGTCCAGCAACCCTCGCAGATCCACCTCGTTGTGAACGGGGTAGTACAACATTACGACATGCGCATGGCGGAACGATTGACTCTCCTCCAGACGGGATATGACAGCATCCGACCACTCTTTCCGGTCTTCCTCTGTCACCATGCGAAGCTTCTGGCGGAGCAGCTCACGGAGAGCTTTCTTTTTCTGCTCTGTGCGCACCCAAGGTAGGAGACATTTGAAATCAAGTATTTGGCTTTCAAAAAGCATATTTGAAATAAAAAATTTGTGTTAATTGGTATAAACTGAACAACAATTGTTCAAAAACGAGTGCAAAGATACAAAAAATAATTGATATTTGCAAATATGAAACGAAAATTTCTATATATATTGTGCCTTTTGGTGCTAATTTTGCCTTCCTGTAAGGACAAAACGGACACAACCGTCACTACTTCGTCGGAAACTGCTGTCACCAGTTTCTACTTTTCCGCACAGGACAGTTTCCCCGCTATAGGCAATGCTACGTTCACCATCAGCCACTATGCTGCCACCGATACGGGTCTGATCACCAACCCCGATTCGATGACCTATCTCACGCCTGTTGACGGTCTTGTTCCGCACTTGCTGTTCAAGGCTACACCGGCTTCGGCTGTCATCATCAAGCCGGACACATCGTTTGCGCTCACCGGTAAGGACACTATCGATTTCACCCATCCCGTTCTACTCCGCGTCACTTCGTCGGACAAGACGGCTATCAAATATTACCGCATCGTGGTGAATGTGCATCAGGTCGACCCCAACATGTTCCGTTGGAAGCGTCTGAACGGCGCCGTATTGGGCGACGCCAGTGCTTCCACGCGCGCGTTGCGCTATGGCAGCTCGTTCTACCTCTTTGCCAACGACGGCTTCAAGAACATCGTCTATCGGTCGGCTGACGGCACAAGCTGGGACAACGGCAGCAATACTACAGGACTACCCGATAACTGCCATGTGCGCGAGATCATTGCCGGTGATGATGCTTTCTACTACTGTCAGCAGGGAATGGTCTATTCGTCCGCCGATGGCCTAACATGGACGGAGGAGGATCTTAGCGCCGAGACTGTTGTGCCGCAAGTAACGCTCATGCATTTCAACGACTCGGTATGGCTCGTGGGCAAGAACGATGCAGAAGGCACGTTCCACCTCATCGTCAAGGATAACGACACCTGGCGAGCCCTTGCCGACACGCTGCCGCACAACTGGCCTATGACCGATTTTGCCGCCGTAGAGTTCGTAGCCAGCAGCCTTCGCCACAGAGCGATGATAGTGGGCGGCTACGACACCGAAGGCAACGGACTCAACTCGCGATGGAACATCGAATATACGCCGGCTAACGGTTACCGCTATGCCAATTTCGCCATCGAGCGTCCGCTCTGTTCGGCCATCCTTGGTGCGGCAGTTGTGCATTACGGCAACATGTTCTACCTGTTCGGCGGCGTGGATGCCGAGGCGCAATATGTCACGCAGACAGCCCTCTATTCCGAAGACGAAGGCCTCAACTGGCTGCCTATCGATACCGCCCACAACCAGCTCATGCACGTTTATTCTCCACGTACGCAGACCTCGGCGCTCACCCACGACAACAGCATCTATCTGTTCGGCGGGCAAACGCGCACGGAGATCTTCTCTGACGTGATGCAGGGGCAACTCACAAGCATCGACTGGTAACCATCCTCTATAAACATTAAACATTAAACATTAAACATCATAATGCGTATCCATTTTATTGCTATCGGCGGAGCTGCCATGCACAACCTGGCACTGGCACTCGCACAGAAATCAGGCTATATCGTCACCGGCTCCGATGATGAGATCTTCGACCCTGCACGTACTCACCTGCTCGAGGCAGGCTTGCTGCCCGAAGCACCCGGATGGTTTCCCGAGAAGATCACCCCGGATATCGATGCTGTTATTTTAGGTATGCACGCGCGCGAGGATAACCCCGAACTGGTGCGTGCACGCGAAATAGGACTGCCTATCTACTCGTTCCCGCAATACCTGTACGAGCAGACCAAAGATAAGTTCCGCATAGTAGTAGGCGGCTCGCACGGCAAGACCACCACTACCGCCATGATTCTTTTCGTGCTCCATCGTCTCGGCATCGAAGCTGATTATATGGTAGGCGCACAGATAGAAGGCTTCGAGCGGATGGTGCGCTTGTCCGATACCGCCAAGTACGCCGTGTTCGAAGGTGACGAGTACCTCACCTCGCCGCTGGATCTGCGCTCAAAGTTTCTGTGGTACCATCCCCATACCGCCATCCTTACCGGCATAGCGTGGGATCATATCAACGTCTTCCCTACTTTCGACCTCTATGTGGATACTTTCCGCAAGTTTGTCGATACCTTCGAGCCGAACGGAACATTTATCTATTACTCCGGCGACGAGAATCTTCAGCAGATTGCCGCAGGTGCACGCAAGGACATCCGCTGCTTGCCGTACGCTGCATACAAAGGTGAAGTAGAGATGCAGGTGTTCGGTCAGCATAACATGGAGAACCTTCAGGCAGCATGTCTCGCCTGTCAGACCATCGGTGTGAAGCCCGAAGATTTCTATCGCGAGATAGCCCATTTCACCGGCGCTGCCAACCGTCTGGAGCGTATAGCGCAAACCGACACCTCGGTTGCCTACAAAGATTTTGCCCACTCTCCGTCCAAACTGCGCGCTACCGTCAAGGCGGTGCGTGAGCGCTATCCCGACAAACGCCTTGTAGCAGCCATGGAGCTGCACACTTTCTCCTCGCTCATGGCGGATTTTCTGCCGCAGTACAACGGCTGCATGGAGGAGGCGGATATAGCGTTCGTCTATTTCAATCCGAAAGTGATCGAGCATAAGCATCTTACGCCTATCTCTGCCGAAGAGGTGGCCAAGGCGTTTGCTACGCCCAATATTCGTGTCTTTACGGATAGCAGCGAGCTTGCCGATGCGCTGCGCCAGACCGTCAGCCCCGAAGGCACAAAAAAGCAGGGCATTGCCCTGCTCATGATGACTTCCGGCACATTCGACGGAATCAATATCAAGGAGTTTGCCTCCGAATTGCTCGGAGCATAAGGCTTACTGTTCCGGCATGTAGTCCACCTGTATGCCGGCGCGTTCAAGCAGCTCTACGCCGTCCATCAGTCGGTATTTCTCGCCATATACCACGCGGCGGATACCCGACTGAATGATCAGCTTCGAGCACTCCATACACGGCGAAGCCGTCACATACAACGTGGCACCGTCCGAACTGTTGTTCGAGCGTGCCACTTTTGTTATGGCGTTAGCCTCCGCATGGAGCACGTAAGGTTTGCTCACGTTATTCTCGTCCTCACACACGTTCTCAAAACCCGACGGCGTGCCGTTATAGCCGTCAGAGATGATCATCTGGTCACGTACCAGCAACGCACCTACTTTTCTGCGAACGCAGTAGCTGTTCTCCGCCCAGGTGCGAGCCATGCGCATGTATAGCTTATCGCGATATTTCTGCTTCTCTTCCTTCGTCATATAGTGTTTGTTTATCCTTATCTTATCTCTCGGCTTCCAGCACACGCACTTGGGTCAGCGTGTTGCGCAGTTTCTTTTGGCGCTCTTCTATCTCCATCTGCAGGTTAGGTATACGCGCTTGGAGCGATGCGCGTGTAGGGGCATCGGCTCGCGAATATTGCACCCGCAGACTGTCCATCATCTCACGAGCCTGTGCCTGCTGATGCTCCAGCGTCAGGTACTGCTCGTACAGCACACGAGCTGAGTCGGAACGGAAATCTGACAAGTGGGTGTACACCGCATCGTCCGACAGCACAAAATAGATTGAGTCCGGCAGTTGTTCATGTCTTCCTCTTGATACAGGCACGATGGGTTGCGGATGCAGTATGGCCACTACCGGCATCTCCGGCTCACCGGTCATGATCAGGCTGTCCAGCCGCGCCAATGCTACCAAATCCGCGTTGGGCAGTCCTCTGAGGAACGTGCGCTCACCCAATGCCATCTTGTATACCTCCACCGAGTCCGTACCTGCACAATGTCTGTTCGTGGCAAAGCAGGCAAATCCCGACTGCTCGTCTACGGCAAACAGGTAATCATCCTTCTCCGAGTTGAACGGCATACCGATGTTCTCCGCCGGCAGCCACTCGCCCAAGGAAGCATTGTAGCGCGTCATGTAGATATCCAATCCGCCCAAGCCGCCTTCCTTATCCGAAGCAAAATAGAGCGTTGCGCCGTCTGGTAGTACGAATGGATAGGTGTTCACCTTGCCCGCATTGATCGATGCACGCAGCGTGTCCGGCTGTTCCCACTGATGCAACAGGCGCTGCTGGTTAACTATCATCACCTTGCCTGTCCCGTCCTCCACGGCATAATACCTGCGGTCGTTACGCTGCGTGGTATAGGATGCGCCCAGCGAATCCAGCCGCAATGTGCCCGCCTCTTCGCTCAGCGGATAAGCGCTCAGCACCTCACTTTTCGGCAGACGCTCCACGGCCATCATCTCCACGCGCTGCACATGTTTCAGGTATCGTGCTATTACCTGCGCCTGAGCTATACGCTCCTGTACATGGCTGTAACGCTCGTGGTGCTCGTTGATGTCGCTCAGATAAGCCTCGTACGAGGCCAACGCCTCCGGCATGCGCCATTGCGAGAAATAGATCTCACCCAGAAAGTAGTTCCTGAGCGGATATTTCGTTCCGGCTTTCAGGAAGTACGCCTCTGCTTCAGCCAAGTCGCCGGTCTCCTGAGCACAACGCGCCGCACGGTACAGGTACAGCGACTGGGTAGGCTGACGCTTCAATAGCGCCTCATACTGGCGTCCCGCTGCTTCATAATCGCCCGCTGCAAACAACGCATCCGCATGAGCCGCGCTCTGCCCGAACGCACCTGCCGAACACAGCAACATGCTGCAACACAATATACTATTTCGTATCCAGCTCCTCATCGGATTATGCTGATTTTTCCAAAACCGGCTGCAAAGGTACGAAAAAAAATGCACATTTGCAAATTTTTGTTATATTTTTTTGCATTTTTTTTGCATATTTACACTTGTAGCCTATAGCGAAGAGTTCGCTACTACCGGTTACACCGGCGAAGTCAACCCGGGCGGCGAACCCGAGACTGCCGTCGATGAGATCACCACCGATGCCCAACTAACCAGCAAAGTTCTCCGCAATGGTAAACTCTTCCTCCTCCCCAATGGCACACGGTATAGCGCTACGGGTGTGAAAGTGGAGTAATCTTTCGTTTATTCCAGAGCGACATCATCGTCTTCCAAGGTAGGCAGTCCGGCTGCGGTATAGCGTGCGTCGTTATAACAGATACGCTTACGATAGCCGTATTTGCGGTCCGGCTCATCTTCGAGGACGATTTGATAGATGCGGTAATAGAAATCCAGTGTCTCACCTTTTGGGAAGGCATGCATATAATGCTCCCTCAATCCTGCCTCTTGCTGCAGGGAGATAAATTGATAATATGTCATAATGTGTTACGCAGTATCGGTCTGCGTAACACAAAGGTACGAGAAAAATCGGAAATTCTCAAAGTTTAGGCATAAAAAAAGCACCGCCTCTACTGAGGCGATGCCGGTTTTGGTATGAATAGGAATACGATGTTACTTGCAAAGATGCAGTTAGTATGCAACTTGCATGCAAGTGCGTCCGATTTCATGTATCCCACCTATAATCTTCTCTCGCTGAGCGGGCTTCGGATGGCGGAAGGGAAAGTCTGCCCCCACGGATGATACGGATTAAACGGATGGCGGAAGGGTAAAACTACCTAACAAGGCGGATTGCGAAGGGGAATTTCTGCCCAAAAAGGCGGATTTCAAAGGCTGAAAATCATAAGATGTTGAATATGAGTGGTTTGTGTTTTTCGTTTTTCAAACACAAAAATTTGCTTTTTTGAAAAAAAAGTAGTAATTTTGCACCGTGAAATTTTAATGCAAATTGCTATGAGAAAAGGTTACATGATTATTGCGGCGATGATGGCGGCAGTATTGCCGACGGCGCCAACGGCGGCACAGGCAGAGAGACAGACAACGCAGGCGGCAAAGGCGGCGCAAACGGTGCAGATTGCGAACAATGTGAACACAGAAAACCGCTGTTTTGACTATCTGGACATAGAAGGAGAGACAGGGCATGCCGGTGTGTGCTATTATGCTGATTTTAACACCTATGTCCGCAACAACAGCGGTAACGGCACGATGGGAAGAGTGGACTACGGCTCAGCGGACGAGCGGAGCATGCATACCGTACATACGAATGCGGATGAGACGGATGCACATACCGGCGGGATGCTGCATACCGTGCCGGACGGCGAAAAAGCCTCCGTGCGTCTGGGCGCGTACTCAATGTCAGGACAATCCGCGCGTATAGAATATATGTATCCTGTAGAAGCGAACGTGTCGGATATACTGAAGATGAGATATGCGGTAGTGATGCAGTCCGGCGAGCATGGCTCCTCACTAACAGGAGGCGGGGATATGACACCGACTTTCAGCATGCAGATACTGGACGATGCGGGCAATGAAATAGACGGTTGTGCGTCTGTCGATTTCCGTCCCGGCGTTGGTGACAGCACCAAATGGCATGCAGCAAGCAAGGATTGGTATTGGTGCGAGTGGCAGACGATGGCAGTAAGCTTGGCTGCGTATGCAGGTCAGACGCTTACCATCCGTCTGACAGCAGCACGTTGCACTTACGACACGCACCCGGCTTACGCATATTTTACCTTCGATTGTGGTACTGGAAGTATGCAGAAAGACTTGTGCTGCCATGACTTGGTACATAGTCTGGAGGCTCCGGAAGGTTTCACCTACCGATGGTTCAGGCAGGCTGATACGCTGCGCACGACGGTCAGCACCGACCGTGTAATGGATATAACGGCAGATGATGATGCTGTCTATATGGTGGAGTGTCACAGCACGGCAATACGGGAATGCTTTTTCACGCTGACGGTCAATCCCAACCCCTACTGCATAGAAGCCATCGTGGCAGCGGATGTTTCTAACGACAATACCGTGACATTCACCAATCGCTCGCTACGGTGCAATTACAGCCGTGCCGACGGTTCGCTATTGGATGCCGAGCCTGTTTGGCCTGTTGTGTATGACTATGGTGACGGTTCGAAGATGGCGCTGGTGGAGGATTCTGTTGTCAGCCATACTTACCCCGATTGCGGCGGCGTGTTCAGTTTTACTGCCATAGCGGCTACCGCTACTATGGAATGTGCCGACACACTGAACCTCTATATCATTCTGCCCGACTTGCAAGCGGGAAGTTCTCCGCAGCCTGAGCGGACAGACACTATCCCCATGCAGGTAGAGGCAAATGACGGGCCTGACGGCTCGACGGTAGATCCGATAGACCCCAATCAGGTGGTGGTGACCATACAGGGCAACGAGCTGACCATCAGCGAGCATGTTGGCGAAGAACTGACGTATACCCTGCTCAAGCATGCGCCGGACAACGCCCCAGCACGGCATAACTTATCAAAGCAGCATTTTGCACCGCTTGAGGACACTTTCCGCGAGTCCGTCTCGCTACAACTGACCGAGGACGGCACTTATACATTGCGCATCAGCAGTCCGGCGTGGAACTACAGCCTGACAGCCACGTTCACCTATATACATAGTGCTTTGCCTTCCACGCCTGCCGATGCCTCTGCTGCACCACGGAAAATACTGCACGACGGACAACTGCTCATCCGGCAGGGAGAGAGGATGTTCACGCCGACTGGCATGCAAGTGGGGGTTGTTGCTCCCACGTATGATACGGATTAAACGGATACGAAGTGGATAATCTGCCAAAACGATGAAAAAAGTCGATTTTGGCAGATTATAGCCCTAAAAACTTGTCTAAAAAGTCACTTTTCAAACGCCTAAAAATGCAATACGCTGATTACGACTTATTTCCGATTTTCATTTTTCAAACACAAAAATTTGCTTTTTTGAAAAAAAAGTAGTAATTTTGCAGTCGCGTTCGGCAAACTGCGCTAACGGATGCCGCCCGGCGGCATAAAGCGCACAGTTGCCTTCGCTCCCCCCACCACAAACAGCCTACGGCTTGGTTTGCGTCGGGGACCCCAATTCAGATATAAAACACAAAAAGTTATGCGCAGATTTATCTTTATATGTATGCTTGCCGCAGTGAGCGGTGCATGGACAGTTTGTTTAGCGGTTTGTATGGCATCCCGTATGCCCCAGACAGGCGAAACGGAGTGGTTTACCGGACAGCTGCAAGAGGTTGCCAATCCATGCGAAGAAGACGAGCCTTGTCCCGCTTGCCTGACTGTGGCGCTGGTGACAACGGATAGTCAGACTTACTATCTAACCGATATGGATGAAGAGTGGCAGCAATGGGTGGAAAATACATATCTGGAGGATTGGTATATGTACTCAATAGCCTTGTCCGGCAGACGCTTTACGCAAGGCAATTATGAGTATATTCAAATAGAAGACATACGCGCGAGATGTATAGGAGGAATAACCACCTGCCTTGACAAACTGCCCATAACGATAAGCGGCACACTCGTTCCGTATCAGGCAGGCGAATATTTTGGAACAGATTGCGAGACGGTAGTGCTGGAATATGCAGACGGGGCATTCTATTTATTGACTTGGGGCTGGGGCAGTGTATCACAGGACATACAAATTATGCTTGACACGCTGCAACATCCCTTGCCTGTCACTCTTTCGGGGCAGCTTGATTGTGGTTGCGTAATCGTGCGAAATATCACCCTTGACCCGATTCCATCCCTATGCGATGCGTGGAATGTGTTGGTGGAAGACGGCGTAGGGTGTGATGACTGCGCAATATATACACAGGAATATCGGTTGAAAGGCGATACGACCATCGCAGAAATGAATTACAAGAAGATGCTTCTTGCTGACAATTATCAGGGCGCATTGCGCGAGGGGAACAATCGTGACATCTATTTTATCCCGGCTGCAAGTTCGCACGAGTATCTGCTGTACGCATTCAATGCGCAGGTAGGCGATACGCTGAACAATGTTTGGATTGGCGGCCCGTTGACCTGGTATCCGGAAGGCTGGATAGTAACCGTGACGGAAATACATGATACTAATCCGCGAATATTTACATTGGAAACTATCATCCAATACGACTATGATTATTCTAAAGTATGGCAAGTAGGTTGGATTGAAGGAGTAGGAATGTCTGACGGACCTTTTGGCACTCCGCTGCGTTGCATCGGGTGTGCTGACGGTCGCGGCATCGGGCTTCTCTGCGCATACAAAAACGGCGAGCGAGTATATACTACGCCTATGGCGGAAAGTTTCGGCTGCTGGTACAGCAATGAGCAGACGGCTGACACTATTCCCCTTTATCGCTACACGGGTGACGGACCGGACGGGTCGACGGTGGATCCTGTAGACCCGAATCAGGTGGTAGTTATACTTCAAGGCGACGAACTGACTATCCGTGAGTTTATGGGTGAGGATATAACATACAATCTGGAGATACGGACGCAGAACAATGCGCCTGCACAAGCCCAGGCTCCCACGAGGGACTACGGTTCGCAGACGTTCCGCGAGTATGTTGCCATCCAACTAACCGAAGACGGCCGCTACACGCTGCAACTGACCAACCCCGAATGGGGCTACGGCATGGTAGCTACCTTCAACTACGGGCGCAATGCGCTGCCATCGACATCGGCAGAGCAGCCGGCAGCACAAAAGATTTTGCAGAACGGACAGCTGCTTATCCGGCAGGGAGAGAGGATGTTCACGCCGACAGGCATGCAGGTGGGGATTATAACTCCCACAGATTAGACGGATTGAACGGATAGATGATGAGGACTTTTTGTTCACAGATTAAACAGATTTCGGAAGAACACTCTTTCGGCAAAAACATCCAAAATGCTTCAAAAATGCAATAATATGCAATTTTTCTTCGTGAAAAGTTGCATATATGCATTTTTTTTTGTAACTTTGCACAAAAATACAGAAAACATGTCCACTCAAGAGGTTTTGGATAGTATCAGCGCCAAGGTACACCAGAGCGAGCCTTCGGCTAAAGTGCTGCTCTTTGGCTCACGAGCCAGAGGGGATGCGCATCCCGATTCGGATTGGGATGTGATGGTACTACTGAATGATGCTTCTGCCGGAAGGAAGTGGGATGTGTCCGGCGAGTTGTTCAGACTTGGTTGGGATATAGAAAAGATGATAAGTCCGATTGTGTATACTCAGTCAGAATGGGAAAAGAAAAACTTTACGCCATTCTACAAGAATGTTATGCATGACGGAATAGAATTATAACTATTATGTCACTAAACGCAGAAGAAAGAGATGCCGTTGTGCAGGTTCGGATTGAGAAGTCGATTAGTACTCTAGAGGAAGCAAAAGGAAATGCTTCCATGTGTTTCTGGCCGGCGGCAGCCAACAGATTGTATTATGCTGCATATTATGCTGTTTCTGCTCTACTTATAGCTAATAAGGATACAGCCCAGACGCATCAAGGAGTAATTTTGGTATTTGGGTTGAAGTTTATTAAAACAGGTATCGTCTCTCGCGAAATGGGTGATTTGTATTCTAAACTATACGCCAATCGGATGACAGGAGACTATGACGATACCTACACACTAAAAGCCGAAGACGTACTGCCGATTATTGAACCGACAGAGCGTTTCATACAAACAATCAATGCTCTGACGCAACAGCTTCAGGAAAGTGCATTTACTAAGGATGCATAATCAAGAGCGAGGCGAATCAAGACATTCCTATATTCAAAGATACATCATCATATTGTAGTCGCTGTACGTATCAGGGACTGTTTTCCTGTATAAATGTCATTTTTCAAACACCTAAAATCACAGATGCTTGAAAATGATGGGTTTGTGCTTTTCATTTTTCAAACACAAAAATTTGCATATTCGGGATTTTTTTTGTAATTTTGCAGTCGCGTTCGGCAAACTGCGCTAACGGATGCCGCCCGGCGGCATAAAGCGCACAGTTGCCTTCGCTCCCCCCACCACAAACAGCCTACGGCTTGGTTTGCGTCGGGGACCCCAATTCAGATATAAAACACAAAAAGTTATGCGCAGATTTATCTTTATATGTATGCTTGCCGCAGTAAGCGCAGTATGGTCGATAGTCTCGGCTTGCGGTGTGTCGTATGCACCGGCAAATCTTCCTGACAGTACAGTCACGCTGTACGGTGACTTCCAGTCTGTTCCTGCACCTTGCTACAGTGAGGAGTGTCCTACATGCTTGACGTATGCCTTTTATGCCAATGGTACATTGTACTACCTGTCATCTGCAGATGAGCAGATACAGCAGCAACTTGACATAGATATTGTCTTGCCGTCCGTGCATGCAACCATTACCGGCACAACCTATACAATAGAAAGTGACAACTGGTTGAATGTCCAGAGTATTACGTTTGGCGAAAAGCCGAAAGAGAATTATCATCCCATGCTGGCTGTGGGAAAGCAATGGAATTATATGCATGTGCTTATTTCCTATTATATTGACCCACCTGTAGAGGAATATGATTATTTTTCAACAACTATCACCGACACAACTTTAATCAACGGGCAAAAATACTATGTGATTAACAACTTGCGCACGTCCTACGTAGGAAAGGTTTATATGCGCGAGGATACGGTAGCTCAAATGGTGTGGATTCTTCCAAACGAGACAGCGGAGGAACAATTACTATTCAACTTCAACGTTGTCATGGGCGACACGTTGCGTAACATTACATTCTACTCTTATGAAAACCCAATGCTGGATTTGTCCCGTGCAGAATATGTAGTCACGAACATTGGTTCTGTTAATGGACGCAAATCCATCCGCTTACATGCGATAGTGCCATATAATCCTGAGTATGATATTGAGGAAGGACCATACGAAGAAAATTTCACATGGATTGAAGGAGTGGGAGAACCGAGATGGGGCTTGTCCGCCACTCGTTTTGATGACGGATCGGTAGGAGGGATGTATGTAGAGATTACAGCATTGCTCTGCGTGCAGCAAGACGATGAACTGCTCTATGCATCTGCCAAGGGACAAGAATTCGGCTGTTGGTATGACTCCAATGAGCAGCCGGCTGACACTATTCCCCTTTATCGCTACACGGGTGACGGACCGGACGGGTCGACGGTGGATCCTGTAGACCCGAATCAGGTGGTAGTTATACTTCAAGGCGACGAACTGACTATCCGTGAGTTTATGGGTGAGGATATAACATACAATCTGGAGATACGGACGCAGAACAATGCGCCTGCACAAGCCCAGGCTCCCACGAGGGACTACGGTTCGCAGACGTTCCGCGAGTATGTTGCCATCCAACTAACCGAAGACGGCCGCTACACGCTGCAACTGACCAACCCCGAATGGGGCTACGGCATGGTAGCTACCTTCAACTACGGGCGCAATGCGCTGCCATCGACATCGGCAGAGCAGCCGGCAGCACAAAAGATTTTGCAGAACGGACAGCTGCTCATCCGGCAGGGAGAGAGGATGTTCACGCCGACAGGCATGCAGGTGGGGGTTGTTGCTCCCACGGATGATACGGATTAAACGGATGGCTGATGAATATACGATAGAATAACGAATGACCTTCAAGCGGTACATACCGGTTGCTGCCGCGTTGTGCGGGATGCTGCTTCTGTCCTGCGGGCGGAAGGCGGACGAGAAGGCGCGTGCGTGGTATGAGCAAGGCAAGGCGCTGCGCGAACAGGGCAAACCGGACGAGGCGATGGAGGTCTTTCTGAAAGCTGCCCATAGCGGCACAAAAGATGAGGTGCTATTGGGGCGCGTATGGTCGAACATGGCGAACATCTGCCGGCAGTCGAACGACCATAGCAAGGCGTTTGAGGTATATGCCGTTTCAGCAGAACATTTTCTTGCCGCCCGTGACACGCTCGCATACGCATACGCGCTGAACAACATGGCTTGGGAGCAAGCCGTGATGAGCCACAAGGATTCTGCCCTGCTACTCGTTCGTGCCGCGCTGGAGACCTATCCCCGTTCGCCGCTCACGGAGAAGATCGTAGAGACCCAAGCCGCAGCATGTTTCTTCACGCAGGACTACGACTCTGTTCTCTATTACACCACACCACCCGCCAACGACTACCTGCTTATGCTGCGCGCACAGGCATATTCGTTCCTCGGGCAGAATGACTCAGCTACCGTATATGCGCAACAGCTGCTGCCACGCACCACGAACCTGTTCTACCTGGATGACCTGTATTATATCCTCACCCACAACGATGCGCAAGCCGGCAAGGATTCCATCGTTGTTCTTTCTTCCGAACGCGCCGACGTGCAGAAGCAGATAGAAGCGCGCCACGGACAACTGATGCTCGCCAAACAGCATCTGGAACGCTACAACGCAGACGGATGGTTGCCTGTAGTGCTTTTGTCAGGGCTGCTATTGGCTTTTATTGGGGCTGTATTAGGATTCACATCATGGCTGCTGCACCACCAGCGCCGGCTGTTGCGTCTGGAGCAGACCGCCCGAACGAATGCGCGCAGGCAGGAAAAAGAACATACCTTGCGCATGCTGCGCGAAGCCGATGACCTACGCAGCGAACTGGCGTGAAACGATTATGCCGCTTTCTGCCGGCAAACGGACAAACTGCTACAAGGGCTTGCCACGCGCCTCAAGCAGCAGGGCTTGAACGAACAGGATATACGCATGTGCGTGCTGGTGCTCATAGGCTTGAGCCACCGGCAGATAGCCGACCTCATGAACTGCTCACCCAAGAGCATCGGCAAACTCAAAGATCTGACAGCACACAAGATGAACGTCTCGGGCGGACAACTGCGCGACAGACTTATCGAGAATGAATGAACGAAAAAAGGAGCGTGACAGCACGCTCCTTTGATGTATAGCCATGGATGGCAGGACGATTACTTGTTCTGCTTGCTGCACTCCTCCTGGCTGAACGTAGTGATGTGCGAAGAGATGTTGATAACGTCCTCCGAAGCACCAAGGCGTTTGGCTGTTTCCTTAGCCTGCTGCTCGTAAGCCTTGATCTCGTTCTTGGTAGTCCAAACGTACGAAGTGGAAGAAAGCTCTACACCACCGATGGTGTACTTTGATGTAATCTCGTAGCAATAGTTGGTGTCACCGCAAGAGGTGAGGCCGAGTGCCAGAACAGCGGCACATGCAATAATAACTTTTTTCATTGTTTTGTGTAATTTAAAAGGGTTAATATATTTATTTACTTTCGTTTCTGACAAGTTGTGCTATTTGCTTTTGTTGCCCACGAGGCTGCTTATTTCGCTGAGTTTGTTGAGGGCTTCGAGCGGGGTGAGGGTATTGATGTCGAGGCTCTTCAGTTCGTCGCGTATCTGCTCAAGCACGGGGTCATCGAGCTGGAAGAACGACAGTTGCATTCCTTCGCGCATCTGCCCGATATTGTTCACTGGTTTGACGCTGGGGTTGCCGGTCTGTTTGACTCCGGCATCGTTGACGCCAACTGCCTCGCTCTCGAGCTGCTTGAGGATGGTGTTGGCGCGCTGGATGATGCTCTCGGGCATGCCGGCGATCTTCGCTACATGTATACCGAAACTGTGCTCGCTGCCGCCACGAACGAGTTTGCGGAGGAAGATGACTTTGTTGTTCACCTCACGCACGGACACATTGTAGTTGCGGATGCGGCGGAAGGTGTTCTCCATCTCGTTGAGTTCGTGGTAATGGGTGGCAAAGAGCGTCTTGGCGTGTCCGGGATGCTCGTGGATAAACTCCACGATAGCCCAGGCGATGGATATGCCGTCGTAGGTGGATGTGCCGCGACCGAGTTCGTCGAACAGCACCAGGCTGCGTTCGCTGAGGTTATTGAGGATGCTGGCAGCCTCGTTCATCTCGACCATGAAGGTGGACTCGCCTTGCGATATATTATCGCTCGCGCCTACACGCGTGAAGATCTTGTCAACAATACCGATAGACGCACTCTCAGCCGGTACGAACGAACCCATCTGCGCCATGAGCACAATGAGAGCCGTCTGGCGGAGCAGGGCAGATTTACCTGCCATGTTAGGACCGGTGATGATGATGATCTGCTGACCGTTGTTATCGAGCAGCACGTCGTTGGCTATATATTCCTCGCCGGCGGGCATGCGGCGTTCGATGACGGGATGACGCCCCTGGCGGATGTCGATAACGAGGCTGTCGTTGATATCGGGGCAGACATATTTGTTCTCCGCAGCTACTGCCGCAAAACTGAGCAGACAGTCGAGTTGCGCCGCCACGTTGGCATCGTTCTGCATGGCAGGCACGTACTCTTGCAAGGCAAGCATAAGTTCGGTATAGATGCGCCATTCGATGGATGCTATCCGCTCCTCGGCAGCGGAGATCTTCTGCTCCAGTTCGTTCAGTTCGGGCGTGATATATCGCTCGGCATTGACCAGCGTCTGCTTCCGGATCCATTCGGGCGGCACATGGTCCTTGAAGGTGTTGCGCACCTCCAGATAGTAGCCGAACACATTGTTGAAGCCGATCTTGAGGCTGTTGATACCTGTTCGCTCCGCTTCGCGCAGACGAATATTCTCCAATGCTTGTCGGCTGTTGGTTTGCAGGTTGCGCAGTTCGTCCAGTTCGTCATCCACGCCCGAGGCGATGGTACCGGGTTTGTTCTGCGCCAACGGTGGCGAGGGAACGATCTGCCGGCGAATGCGTTCGCGCATCTCGGCGCAGAGGTCGATATTCTCCGCCAGAGCGGTGAGGTAGGGATCATCGGTAGCAGCTTCGCAAATCTGCTTGATAGGCACGAGTGCTCCGAGTGCCACGCCCAGCTGCACCATATCGCGCGGACCTATACGACCGGTGGAAATCTTGCTGACGATGCGCTCCATATCTTGCATCGTGCTCAGGCTCTCGCGCAGTTCGTCGCGCTCGGCAGGGTGCTTAAAGAAATATTCGACCACCGACTGCCTGTTGCGTATCGGGCGTATATCTTTCAGCGGGAAAGTCATCCACCGCCTGAGCATGCGTCCGCCCATGGGGGAGATGGTCTTGTCCAGCACGTCGATAAGGGTGAGGCTGTCGTCCGACTGGCGATGCATCAACTCCAGATTGCGCACGGTGAACTGGTCGAGCCACATATATTTGTCCGTCTCGATGCGGCTGAGCGGGTGGATATGTTTGGTCTGGAGATGCTGGGTGATGTCCAGGTAATGCAGTATACCACCGGCAGCCACGATACCTTCCGGCACATTCGATATGCCGAAGCCTTTGAGGTTGGTGGTAGCAAACTGCTTGCGCAGACGCTCCTCGGCGCTGGTGGGGTTGAGCATCCAGTCGTCGAGTTCATAGGTGAAATATTTGGACGAGAACAGCTGCTCAAACTCCTGTCGTCTGCCGCGCATAAAGAGCACCTCTTTCGGCGCGAACTTGGTGAGCAGGGTGTTGATATAATCCGAGATGCCTTGGGTAACGAGGAACTCACCTGTGGACAGGTCGAGCAATGCGATGCCGATAGCCGCCTTGGCAAAATGCAGGCAGCAGAGCCAGTTGTTCTCTTTCTGATCGAGGTTGGCATCGCTATAGCTGGCACCCGGCGTGACGAGTTCGGTTACACCGCGTTGCACCAGACCTTTTGCCAGCTTTGGATCTTCCAGCTGATCGCATATCGCTACGCGCAGACCGGCACGCACGAGCTTAGGCAGGTAGGCATCCAGCGCGTGGAACGGAAAACCTGCCATAGCCGTACTATCTACCGCACCACCGCCGTTGTTGCGCTTGGTGAGGGTGATGTTCAGTATCTTGGCTGCACGGATAGCATCCTCGGCATAGGTCTCGTAGAAGTCGCCGCAACGGAACAGCAGCAGTGCATCGGGGTACTGCTCCTTGATCTTGCGGAACTGTCGCATCATCGGTGTTAATTGCTCGTTAGCCATAATTATAAGTTTAATGTTAACACTCAACTAATAAAAGTCCAGCGCCACTTTGATGTTGTATCGTCTGCCTGTGAGGTAGTTGGGGCTTGCCCACTGATAGCCTTCGGCATCGCTCACCCAGAAATAGGAATTGACGTTACGCCAGTCGACGAGGTTGAAGATCTCGAAGCCGACGGTCCATTGCTTGAGATGCTTGGCGCGCTTCATGTATGCATAGTTGTGTGCATTGCTCACATGCGTCAGACCAAGGTCGATGCGCCGATAGTCGGGCATGCGTCCTTTGCCGCGCAGTTCGATGCTTCGCGGTGCGCCGTAGGGCAGTCCCTCGCTCCAGACGAACTTAAGATGGGCGTGAAGCTGCGGCAGTTGCGGCAGATAGTCTTGGAAGAACATGGCAAACTGGTAGCGCTGCTCTTGAGGCGCATGCAGCCAGCCCAGTTCGGGATGGTTGAGCAACTGTTCGCGCGAACGCATCGTGGAGAAACTGATCCAGCTGTCGGCGCCCGGCACCAGCTCGCCGTACAATTTCAAGTCCAAGCCGATGGTATAACCGCGCACGTCGTTCGTGCCCGAATAACGAACACGCACATTATCGACTGTATAGCTGATGCCTCGGTCCATATATTTGGCGTAGGCTTCTGCGGTCAGTTTGAACGGCCGGCCTATGGCGCGGAAATAGTAATCGGTAGCAAACACCAGTTGTGTGGTGCGTGCCGCTTTGATCTTGTCGTTCAGCCGGATGCGCGTGATGCCGTAGTTGTCGGTGAGGGTGTCGCGCATCTCCTTGTAGAACGGCGCCTGGTAATAGAGACCTGTGGCTATACGGAAACTGATGTCGCGTTTCCAGCCGGGCATGATCACGACGGACGCTCTGGGCGAAACGAGCACTTCGTTGTTGAACGACCACCAGTGCAATCGTGCTCCGCCGGTGAGGATGACCTTGGCGCGGTCAGTATGCCAGGTGTAGGAGTCTTGCAGGTAAGCCTGTGCGCGTGCAGAGAGCAAGGACGTGTCGGAACGCAACACATAGTACAGATCCATCGACTTGGGCGTGTGGGGCATGGAGTAGCCGGCACTGTCGCGCCACTCCCACTCGCTGATGCGGTCGGTGATCTTCTCCAGTTGTGCGCTTGCTCCCCAGCGCAGACTGTTGTTCGCTTTCTTCCATTCGCCCGAGTGCTGCAAGGTAGCCACCCCGGCCGACAGGTTGTTGCGCGCATGCTCATGGTAGGTGCCTTTGCCCAAGACGGAAGCGGTCTCGGTGGTCTCGGACGAGATCGTTTGTCCTGTGCTGCCTGCGGGCGTGCTTGATGATCCGTCCATAGGATGGTCGGATAGGATATACTCGCCCTGAATGTCGTAGGTCTCGCGCTCGTTGGTATAGAAACCGCTGAGGTCGAAGTTGATGGCCACGTTAGGCGAGACATGTCCGCCTACGCTCAACGCACCGAAAGCGGTCTGGAAGAGGTCTTGCTCCTGACCGTCGTAGTAGATGGTCAGGTTGCGAGCTACCTGCATTGTGCCGAACGACGAGGACATGCTGTCAGGCGTGAAGCCGTAGGAGTTGAGGCTGTAGTTGGCGAGGAAAGCAATGTTCCAGTCGGTATGCTTGCCAAAACGCCAGGTCATGTAGGTCTGGTAATCAAAGAAATGCGGGCGGTAGTTGCCTTTGGTTTGGAGCGAACCGAGCATGTATTGCGAACTCTTATAGCGGATGCCATGCAGCTGGCTGTACATGCTGTCGCCGACGCCTACATAGATGCTTCCGCCCTGAAAACTGCCCGTAAGCGAAGCTTCGAAAGCCGTAGGGCGTTTGTATGTGATGTCCAGCACGGAGGACGACTTGTCGCCAAAGCGTGCATCAAACCCCCCGGCAGAGAACTGCACGTTTTGCACCATCTCGGGATTGACGAAACTAAGTCCCTCTTGTTGCCCGGCGCGTACCAACAACGGCCGGTGAACCTCGATGCCGTTGACATAGACGGCATTCTCGTCAAAACTGCCGCCGCGTACATTGTACTGGCTGCTCATCTCGTTGGTCTGGCTTACGCCGGAGAAAGTAATCAGCAGACTCTCGATACCTCCACCGCTGATGTCGGGAATGACACGCCTGGTGTTAGCGTCCACATGCTCCATCATATCTTGTTGGCGCTGAATGCCTTTCACCTCGATCTCCTCCAGTTGCTCCCCTGCCTCGTTGAGCGCCACGTTGATGTTCAGCACTTCGCGGTTGGGTAGGATGCGCATCTCAATCGTCTCATAGCCGAGCATCGAATAGACGATTGTCACGCTATCGTCAGCGGTGAGGATGAGGTCGTAGTAGCCGTTCTTGTTGGTGGACGTGCCGACGGGCGTCGAACCGACGCTCTCTTTCCAGAACACGTTGCACGCCTCGATGCCTCTGTTTTGCTCGTCCAGCACATAGCCGTAGAATCGCACACGTGCAGCCTGTGCACCCATGATGCACAGCAATACAAGCACTATGGCGGTGAGGCGTTTCATTGTTTGATAATTTGTAGCGCGGCATTGATGCCGTCAAGTGCGGAGGAGGTGATGCCTCCGGCATAGCCGGCACCCTCGCCGCAAGGGTAGAGGTTAGGATGAGATAGTGAGCGGTGGCTCTCGGGGTCGCGGGAGATACGCAGTGCGCTGCTCGAGCGGCTCTCGGTAGCCAGGATGACGGCATCGTTGGTGAGGAAGCCGGGGAATTTGCGGTCGAAATCGCGGAACCCTTGGCGTAGTCTATCGGCAATGAACGGCGGCATCCACTCGTGGATAGCGCTGCTGCGCACGCCGGGCAGATAGCTGCACGCCGGCAGGTCGGTAGAGCGTTCGCCACGCACAAAATCGCCGAGACGCTGAGCCGGAGCGATGGCTGCTGCTCCGCCATGTTCGTATGCCAGATGCTCGATATACTCTTGCAGAAGCAAGCCGGAGAGAGGATCGGCTTCGCCTGTTAGACCGCTAACGCTGTTAGACCGCTGCGCTATTAGACCGCTTTGCTGATAGATAGTAGGGATATCTTCGGGATTGATCTGTACCACCATGCCGGAATTGGCGTAGGGCGAGTTGCGAAGCGAGGCAGACATGCCGTTTACCACACAGGCGTCAGCGCTGCTCGTAGCCGGCACGATATGTCCGCCGGGACACATGCAGAACGAGTACACGCCACGGCCTTCAATTTGCGTTACCAGACTGTAGGAGGCGTTGCCTATATAATTAATTAGATCGGCTTCGCCTGTTAGACCGCTGACGCTGTTAGACCGCTTTGCTGTTAGATGGTACATCATGTTATTGATAAGCGCTTGCGGATGTTCAACGCGAACGCCCAGAGCAAAACCTTTCGTATCAAGTGCTACGCCAAGATCGGCGAGCATCCTGTAGGTATCGTGTGCCGAATGGCCGATGGCGAGGATGACAGGCGTCTTTGGCTCTGCTCCGCCACACGGTGAGAGCCATTCGCGCAGCTCTTCTTCGCCCACGCAATGACCGAAGTGCACCTCTCCGCCGTGCTCAAGGATACATTCGTGCATAGCGCGGATGATGCCGGGCAGTTTGTCGCTGCCGATATGAGCGTGGGTCTCGTAGAGGACGGTATCCGGCGCACCGAAATAGTGGAAGAGCTCCATGACGCGCTGCATGTTGCCGCGCTTTTTGCTGCGCGAGAACAGTTTGCCGTCGGAGAACGTACCGGCACCGCCCTCGCCAAAGCAGTAGTTGGACTCGCCGTCCAAGGCGATGTTCCGGTTGAGTTGGGCGATATCTCTTTTTCGCTCACTGACCTCTTTGCCGCGCTCGTAGATGATTGGTTTGACGCCATGCTCGATGCATGTGAGTGCGGCAAACAATCCCGCGGGTCCGCAACCGATGATACGCACCGTATTGGTGGCGTTATGCACATCCTGCCATTGCGGGGCTTCATATAGCGGCAACGGGGCATCCTTGGGAACAGGATGCCCGTCTGCATCGAGCAAAAGCGTGAGTAGCACTTTCAGATTGTGTTGCCTTGCGTCCACCGAACGCTTGACGACGCGGTACTGCTGAGCCATCCGATATGCCTGCTCGGGAGAGAGAGTCAGAGGTTGTTGCGAAAAATCGCTCATGCCATTATTTTTGCCTCAATCTCGTCGGCAAGATCAGGATTGTCGCGCAGCACATTCTTGGCTGCATCGCGGCCTTGTGCCAGTTTGTTGCCGTTATAGCTGAACCACGAGCCTGACTTCTGCAGTATGCCTTTTTCCACGCCCAGGTCGATCAGTTCGCCTACGCGCGAAATGCCTTCGTCGAACATGAGGTCGAACTCAGCTTTCTTGAACGGAGGAGCCACTTTGTTCTTTACCACCTTGACGCGTACCTGATTGCCGATGACTTCATCGCCGTTCTTTATCTGGCTGACGCGACGGATGTCGAGGCGTACGGAAGCATAGAACTTCAGTGCGTTACCGCCGGTAGTGGTCTCGGGGTTGCCGAACATGACGCCAATCTTCTCGCGAAGTTGGTTGATAAAGATGCAGGTGGTCTGCGTCTTATTGATGGTGGCGGTCAGTTTGCGCAGTGCCTGGCTCATCAGGCGGGCTTGCAAGCCTACTTTGTTGTCACCCATATCGCCTTCAATCTCGGCTTTCGGGGTGAGAGCAGCTACCGAGTCGATCACGACGAGATCCACTGCAGCCGAGCGAATCAGTTCGTCGGCTATATCGAGTGCCTGCTCGCCGCTGTCGGGTTGGGCAATCAACAGGTTATCGGTATCTACGCCCAGTTTCTCGGCATAGAAGCGGTCGAAAGCGTGCTCGGCGTCGATGATAGCGGCTATACCGCCCTGACGCTGTACTTCTGCCATGGCGTGGATAGCCAGGGTGGTCTTACCGGACGATTCCGGACCATAGATCTCGATGACGCGTCCGCGGGGATATCCGCCTACGCCCAATGCCATATTCAGTGTGACGCTACCTGTAGGAATGACAGCCACATCTTCCACGCGGTCGTCACCCAGTTTCATGATAGCACCTTTGCCAAAGTTCTTGTCGATCTTCTCCATCGCCATTTGCAATGCTTTGAGTTTCTCGGGCGACGGCAGTTTTTTCTCTTCTGACATAAAAGGAATTACAAATTAAAAATTAAGAATTCAAGATTCTTGTCGTTTGGTTACCACAGCCCACACCATGCGGTATGGGCTGTGGGGATTCTTTGATGCACCAAGTTTGGCGCATGCATTGTTTACTTGCTCAGCGCAAGAGCAACATTCACAGCCACGACGTGTCCCCGTAGCCGGGTTGAACCTAAAGGTTCGACCCTCACTTGCTGAGAGCAAGTGCTACGTTTACCGCGCAAGCCACGGTGCAACCTACCATCGGGTTGTTGCCGATGCCCAGGAAGCCCATCATCTCAACGTGTGCGGGAACGGAGCTGGAGCCTGCGAACTGAGCGTCGCTGTGCATACGGCCGAGCGTGTCGGTCATGCCATAGGATGCGGGACCTGCTGCCATGTTATCGGGGTGCAGCGTACGGCCTGTACCGCCACCTGATGCAACCGAGAAGTACGGCTTGCCGGCAAGTACGCGCTCTTTCTTGTACGTACCTGCTACGGGGTGCTGGAAGCGGGTCGGGTTGGTGGAGTTACCGGTGATCGATACGTCCACATTCTCATGCCAGAGGATAGCTACGCCCTCACGAACATCGTCTGCGCCATAGCAGTTAACTTTTGCACGCGGACCATCGCTGTAAGCTTTCTTACGAACGATCTTCAGTTCGCCCGTGAAATAGTCGAACTCGGTCTGTACGTAGGTGAATCCGTTAATACGGCTGATGATCATAGCGGCGTCCTTGCCCAGACCGTTCAGGATGCAGCGGAGCGGGTTCTTGCGAACCTTGTTTGCCATCTCAGCAATCTTGATAGCACCCTCAGCAGCTGCGAACGACTCGTGACCTGCCAGGAAGGCAAAGCACTGGGTCTCCTCGCGGAGCAGACGGGCAGCCAGGTTACCATGGCCGATACCTACCTTGCGGTCATCAGCTACAGAGCCCGGGATGCAGAATGCCTGCAATCCGATACCGATAGCCTCGGCAGCGTCAGCAGCGTTCTTGCAGCCTTTCTTGAGGGCGATAGCCGTACCAACTACGTATGCCCACTTGGCGTTCTCGAAGCAGATACGCTGGGTTTCCTCGCACGTCATGTATGGATCGAGGCCGTATTGCTCGCAAATCTGGTTAGCCTCCTCGATGGAAGCGATGCCGTTAGCGTTCAGAGCGGCGAGAATCTGTTTCTCGCGGCGGTCTTGCGACTCAAATTTTACTTCACGAATCATAACGTCTCCTCCTTAGTTTTTACGTGGGTCAATTGATTTAACTGCGCCTTGCTCTTTGGTAGTGCGGCCATAGGTGCCGGTAACGCTCTTGAGTGCCTCATTAGCGTCCATGCCTTTCTTGACTGCATCCATGAACTTGCCCATGTGAACATATTCGTAGCCGCATACCTCGTTGTCCTCGTCGAGGAACTCCTTGGTGATGTAGCCTTCGGTGAGTTGCAGGTAACGAACGCCTTTAGCCTTGGTGGAATAGAGCGTACCGCACTGCGATACCAGTCCCTTACCGAGGTCTTCCAGACCAGCACCGATAGTCAGACCGCCCTCCGAGAAGGCACTCTGCGTACGACCGTAAACGATCTGCAAGAACAACTCGCGCATAGCGGTGTTGATTGCGTCGCAAACGAGGTCGGTGTTCAGCGCCTCGAGGATCGTTTTGCCCGGCAGAATCTCAGCAGCCATAGCAGCCGAGTGGGTCATACCCGAGCAACCGATGGTCTCAACCAGAGCCTCTTCGATCACGCCGTCTTTCACATTCAGACTCAGCTTGCAGGTGCCCTGCTGCGGAGCACACCAGCCGATACCGTGCGTCATACCCGAGATGTCCTTGATCTCAGTAGCCTTCACCCATTTGCCCTCTTCGGGGATAGGAGCCGGACCGTGCTTCGGACCTTTGGCTACTACGCACATTTCTTGTACTTCTTTCGAATAAATCATGTGTTTGTTATAATTTGGTTTTTTGTTGTTGCTAAAGCAAGCACTATGCCACCTTTCGGCAGCATAGTGCATTGATTGTTACTCAGCTATACGTCCCTGAACATCGTAGCGTACGCCGTTGCGGAGGATGATGATGCGTCCGTTCTCGATGAACTTCACTGCGGGAGCATTCACGTTGATATCCTCAACGCCTGCACCTTGGATCAGGATAACTGTACCGCCGCCGTTGGTCTCATATACGGTGCGCTCGGGCTTGGGATCCTCACCTTCGGTAGCATCCTGGTGGAAATGTTTGATCTTGTCGGTCACTTTCACCTTGGCGCCTACCACGAGTTTGTCTGCGATAGATGCATCGCACTTGGCGCGATAAGCCTGGAAGTTCTGAGCGTCGTCAGCAGCATCGCTCATCCAGAACGAGATGTTGCCATACTGAGCGCTGTACTCGGTAACGATGCCGGAGATGTAACCGGTGATAGCATAGTAGCCTTCCGATGTAGCGTTGGGTGCCAGAGCCTGAGCAGCAGCCAGAGCCTCTGCTACAGTCACTTCCTGGCCTACGATTTCCGAACCGCCGGAGATGACGCTAACCGTACCGTGGTCAATCTCGGGAGTGCCGTTGTAGTTCTTGAGTGCACCGGTAACATAGACCTCAGCACCGTTGTCGAGCGATACGCCTGCAGGCATGGTGCTCGAGTAAGCCTGAATAGTCTTAGCCGAACCTGCTTGGTCGTCCATCCAGAAGGTAACGCCGTTGGAGAACATGTCGGTGATGAAGCCGCGAACGGTAACCGTCATCGGCGAGCTTTCGCCCGATGCGAGCGAGAGGGCATACTCACGAGCTTGAGCGCAAGTGATGGTGTCGTTAGCTTTGGGCGTGAACGGACGGTCAGCGCTCAGCAAGATCTCGTCGCCGTCGGCATCGAAGGCAGCAATCTCAATCTCCTTGAGGATGCGGTAAGCCACGTTGCCGCTAACGGCTTTGGCTTCTACGTCGTAGATGTTGTAGTTGTTGTTGCTGATTGAGCGGAACGTGAGTTTCAGATAGCCTGCGGTAACAGCCGTAGTGGTGGCACCAATCTTCACCTGCGATGCGGCAGCCAGCGAGTGATAGCCTGCTATGCCGTTCTCCTCTGCGCTTGCGAATACGAGGCTCATATTATCGGCATTGTTGGCGCTGCTGGCAGCGATGGTTACGATCCAGTTGCCATTATCGCGGGTAGCGTCAGCGTACGACCAATCCAGTGTGGTGATGTCAGCACCGCTGATGGTGCGAACGTAGTAACCGGTGTTCAGCTCGGGGATGTCCTGGCCGGTGTTGTTGTTATGGTACATTGCCAGACCGGCAGCGTAAACGAGAATCTCGTCACCTTCAACGAACTCAACGGAAGCAGCGCTGGCATAATCCGTGTTGCCTGCACCTTTCATTCGATAAGCCTGCAGTGAGTCGCCCGGGTTCTGCGTATCAGCCATCCAGTAGGAGATATTGCCGTAGGTCTCCACATTGTTGGTGATGATGCTCAGCACTTTACCTTTTACGTAGCACTCGCCTTTGTTGCCGGCGGGATCGTTCAGACGAGCCAGAGCCTCAGAAACAGTGATGGTGTCCACCGTTTCAGGTTCAACGCCTTCGCCGTCAATGGTAACAACCAATTCGGTGATACGTGCTTGCGAAGCCAGCGTATTACTCCAGCTCGTAGCGTTAACGGTGATTTGTGCCGTCAGGTCATTGCCATCTGCCAAGCCGCCGTTGTAGTATTTGCCGCTTGCCGACTGGAACGTGAAATCAAGCGTTTGGATGTTCGATGCCGACGTGATGTTCAGAACACCGTCCTTGTAGCAACGCAGAGCGTCGGATGCGCCGAAAGCTTTGTTGCACTCAACAGTTATTCCACCTTTGGTAGCGGAAACTTGGCTACCGGTACTGGAAGTGCCTTGACCGGCAAAGTCAGACGGCTTGAAAGTAACTGTGCCTGCAAACAGAGGCAACGCAAGTGCAATTGCACTGACAATAGATAGAATTTTTTTCATGTTTAGTTTGTTAATAAAGATTGATATAAATGTTAATAGTTCTAACTTAAATTTCCGCCTCCGGAACTCCTTTTTGAGCCTTTTGGCGGTTGCGTTTGGCATAGACGATTTGCAATAAATACGCCTACGCATTTTAACGCACTACAAAGATACAACTTTTTTTGCATATTTCAAAATATTTTTGTAACTTTGTGTCGTTTTTCATGAAATATTTTCATTTTTTAACGAAAAACAATCTTTAGAACACAAAACAGAGATAGATAATATGGCAAAACTTTTGGTGATTGACGACGAACGCGCGATACGAAACGTAATGAAAGAGACGCTCGAGTTTGAGGGCTACACAGTAGATGTGGCTGAGAACGGTCAGCAGGGAGTGGAGTTGGCGCAGAGCAAGAACTACGATCTTATTTACAGCGATGTGAAGATGCCCCAGATGGACGGCACGGAGCTGTTGGCAGTGCTCAAGCAGCCGGATAGCCCGTGTGTGGATGTGCCGGTGGTGATGATCTCCGGTCACGGCAATATCGAGACTGCTGTAGATTGTATCAAACAGGGTGCGTACGATTTTCTGGAGAAGCCGCTGGACTTGAACCGTCTGCTTGTCACTACACGTCATGCCATCGATAGCAAGCAGCTTCGCCATGAGGCTACCACGCTTCGCAACGAGGCTACAGCGCTCAAAAAGAAAGTGAACAGCAAGTACCAGATGATCGGTTCGAGCAAGGCTATCGAGCAGGTGCGCGAGATGATCGCCAAGGTAGCTCCTACGGAGGCGCGTGTACTCATCACCGGCGCCAACGGTACGGGCAAAGAGGTAGCAGCGCGTATGCTGTTTGAGCAAAGCCACAGAGCCGACATGCCGCTCGTGACGTGCAACTGTGCCGCTATTCCGTCCGAACTGATTGAGAGCGAACTGTTCGGCCATACCAAAGGTTCATTCACCGGGGCGGTCAAGGATCGTGCCGGCAAGTTTGAACAAGCCAACGGCGGTACGCTCTTCCTGGACGAGATAGGCGACATGTCGCTCGCCGCACAGACCAAAGTGCTGCGCGCCTTGCAGGAAGGTGAGGTCACGCGCGTAGGCAGCGACAAACCGATAGAGGTAAACGTGCGCGTGATAGCCGCTACCAACAAAGATCTGCATGCCGAGATAGAGAAAGGTACGTTCCGCGAGGATCTGTTCCACCGCTTGAACGTCATACCTATCCACGTGCCGTCGCTCGACGAGCGCAAAGAGGACATACCCGAACTGGTGACGTTCTTTACGTCACAGATCTGTGAGGAACAAGGGTGGGCTGTCAAGAAATTCAGCAAAGATGCCATCGCGGCGCTTCAGGCGCGTCATTGGCCGGGCAACATCCGCGAACTAAGGAACGTAGTAGAGCGGCTAATTATCCTATCCGGCGCGGAAATCTCCTCCGCTGACATAGAAAACTTTGCTTAACGCCTCGCTATTCGGGCTTGTCGAGTCCGTGTGAGGCTGAACGATTTCGGTGAGGTGCTGACGGTCGGTATCGGTAAGGAAGATCTGACCGAAAGCATCGCTCCGAACCAGGTTGATGATGCGGGACACTCGTTCCGCATCCAGTTTGTCGAATATATCATCCAATAGTAGGATGGGCTTGTTATCAGCCAACCTTGGCTGATCTCCGTCAGGTTGCCCGCCTTCCGGCTGATGGTTGCTTAGGAACAGAGCTTGCGCCAGTTTCATGGCAATCAGATAGGTCTTCTGCTGCCCCTGGCTGCCTACGCGGCGCAAGGGGTACTCGCCCAAGTACATCTCCAGTTCGTCTTTGTGTACGCCCTGTGATGTCCAGCCCAGGATCAGGTCGCGCTGGCGTGTACGCACCAGGGCTTCTGTCAGGTCGCGGTCGTGCAGCTGCGAGCGATAGATCAGCCGCGGCTGTTCCTCCACTTCGGCTATGGTGTTGTACAATTTGGCAAACACGGGCACAAACCCCGTGACAAACGCTTCGCGGCGGTCGAAGATGTATTGTGCATGCGGCACCATCTGCATCTCCATCACTTCCAGCAGGTCATCGGGTACGGTCGAGCTGTCGGCATACTGCTTGAGTAGGGCGTTGCGCTGCTTGAGCAGGGCATTGTAGCTGCTCAGGTGCTCCAAGTACAGACGGTCGGTCTGGCCTATCACGATGTCCATGAACCGCCGGCGCTCGTCGCTACCTTCAGCAATCAGTTGTCCGTCCTCCGGCGAGACCATCACAAGCGGGATTTTGCCTATATGCTCAATCAGCCGCTTGTAATCGGTCTTGCCGTAACGGAACTGTTTCTTGCCTCCCCGGCGTATGGCGCAGGTAACCTGTGCCTCGTCGTATTCCCCTTGGATCATCGCAAAGTCATCCTCATGACGGATGTTCTGCGAGTCCAGCGGGTTGAATGCCGACTTGGTGAAACTCAGGTAGTAGATAGCATCGAGCAGGTTGGTCTTGCCCTGACCGTTGAAACCCACGAAGCAGTTCAGCTTGTCGGCAAACGACAGACTGGCTTCGCGGATGTTCTTGAACCCGATGATATGCAGTTCCCTGAGTACCACTATGCTTGGTTATGCAATTTTCACATCTTTTTACCGCCGGCGGTGTAGGTCTCGTTGTTGCTGTCGATCAGTACCAGACCGTTGCGGATATGCTTGCGTACGTTTTTCTTTTTGTTGTCGCTGTTCACAGCCGGTACAGCCTCGTCGATAGGGTCCGCAGGGATAGGCTCACGACGGGTGGTGAACGAGTTATACATCTTCGGCATCGTGTATACCATCAGCCTATGGTTGCTGTGCGATACGATGTACAGGTTGCCGGCTGCGTCGAACTCGCATCCCATCGTGATGCACGTCTCCATATTGTCGCCGTAAGGGATGGTGCAATATTCGGTCAGGGTAGGTACGTTCTTGGAGTTGTACGAAACGGTGTAGATGGCTATCGTACCCAACTCGCGACCTATGGCAATCATGTTGCCGTCGGTGCTGACAGCCATACCGCCGTTCTGCGAGGTGCCGATAGCGGTGCCGGAATTGTAGTCGGTCTTGGCGTTCGTTATGTGGATAAGCGATGGCACAGCTACGGTAGAGGTGTAGCGGTACTGGCTCATCCACCATCCGCCACGGCCGTCGGGATAGATCTGTCCCGAACCGTTCTGCATACGACCGCTGTTCTGGTTGTCATCATATACCACTGCCGACGGCGCCTTATCCCAAGGCAGACCTTCGCCGATGTTGTATTGGTTGATGTTCGTGCAGATCTGCGACGAAGCGATATTGTGGTCCATCGTGTACAGCTTCTCGTTCTTGCCGTAACCGGTGATGTAGCAGCTCATCACGGGGTTGGTCACCACTTCGCCGTTCTTTTTGATCACACCCGTTGCTTTGGTGCGTTTGCCGTCGAAGATGGTCGTGAAGGCAGCCGAAGGGTCGGCAGCATTCATGATATATACGCCCGACGAGGTGGCGGCAGCCGAAGGTACGAATACGTCGCCGTCGGGAGCTACGCTCGGACGAGCCAAAGCCATCTGGTAACTCTTGCCCGGATTATGCTCACCCCATTGTACGCCGCCGTCATAGGCGGTATTGCCTTGGGCAGTGATATCCGTCAGGTCGGACGAGAGGACGTACACGCCCGTTGTGGTCGTTCTGCCGTCGGCAGATCCGCCGTTGGCTTCCGTCACGTATATGCGTCCGAAATACGGGGAGTTGGGAGTCTTGTCCACGGTCACACCCACCGGCGTGGCAAAGCACATCAGGCTCGCATCATCGCTTATCAAGGCGGGATAGCTCACCGGCTTACCGCTGACGGTCAGTTCGTATGCATCAAAATCGGCGGTGGTGAAAGGGTTGTCAATCTCATGTCCGCCCATAGCCAGTGCGCCCAGTTCGGTAGAGGCAATCTCCGTACCTTCTTTCTCGATTTTCAGCGTGGCGGTCAGAGCTTCAGCGTTCAATCGAAAGGTGAACTTGCCGTCAGCGAAGTTCAGCTCCGAGGCGAAGATGTTAGCCACTTCGTCAATCTGTGACACGAAATGCTGTACTCCCAAGCCGTCAGCTATGATGGTGATGTGCATCGTGTAGCCCTCTACGTAGGCGATGGCGTGAGCATGGTCGGCCGAGGCGCTCAACGGGAAGAAAGCCGAGATAGCCTGTGCTGCTGCGCCCGACATATCCCACAACCTGAAACCTATCTTGCCGTTGTGCAACTCGGGTTGCGCCATCAGGCTCTTGCCGGCATACAGGAAGAAGCAGGGCACCATCCTGTTGTTCTCTACATGCACTTTGCCTGTTTCTTGCAAGGTGACACGCGTGTCAGCATTGAGGCCGGCAGTAGCGGTGGTCAGGATCTCTCCGGCAGCCGGATGATCCTCGTCGTAGGCAAGTTCGAGCACGTCGGTAGCCGTGGTGGTCCAGAGCGTTGCTTTCCAGTGCGGCGCAGAGGCAGCCAGCGTGCCGCTCACGTTACCCGTCACAGCGCGATCAAGCATGAGCGAGACCGTAGCAAAGTCGGCATCGTACATGTATATCTTCCAGCTGTTCTCAGCGGCTACACCTGCCAGCAGAAAGTTGTCGGCAGCAAAGCTGATATCTGAGAACGGAGTGTCCAATACGGGCAGCGTGTCCAGAGGGTTCATATCCAGGTCGCGTATCGTCAGTTGCCCGTCCTCGCGCAATGCAAACAATCTTCCCTCGCGATAGAGGACGCGCTTGAATGACTCGCTCAGCGCTTTTTCGCTGCCGTCGGCTACGAAATTGTACTCCGGCAACAAGATCGTGCTGGCTGCTTGCTGCGGCTCCTCGAAATCCGGCAAGTCTACACGCGTATACGCCAGACGGAACTTCAGTTGGGCTATATCTTCGGCTGCTACGGTGATCGTCTCATTCTTGGCGATGTAGCCGCCTTTCGCTGCCGTCACGATATAGGTGCCCGGCTCCAAGTCGTAGAAGGCGAAGATGCCGTTATACCAGTCGTCGGTAATGACGGTATCCAGCGGTGTGCCGTTGGCGTCCGACAGGATGACGGTTGCACCGTTCAGCGGCAGCCACTGATCGTCAGTGTTCTGGAAATAGTAGAACCTAGGCTGACCGAGGATATCTACCGTCTGGTTCGAACTCTTCACCCAACCGCTGATACATGCCGTCTGCGGCAACTGGCGGTTGAACCATTTGTGGAAGTACTGGAACATACGCAGTGCCTCCAGGTGGCAATAGTCGTCGTTCATCAGTCGGTGGGTCTCCGGCGCATAGTCGTGGAACGAACCTTCGCTCAGGTGACCGGGTACGGTCAGCGGACGCAATACGCCCAGACCTGCCAGCGGGTCGGTCGGACTGTCGCCGTAGAACGTTATGTCGCCTCTGATGTATGGGCTGGAAGCGTTCCACACGGTCAGCGTATTCTTGATCTGTATGCTTCCTGCCATGGCAGCCATCTGGTTGGAGGGTGCTACGGTAGGTGCGCCGTCCTCGCCGTGGTAGAGCATGAGCAGGTAGTTGGTGCGGTTGTTCACGGCGTTGGAGTGGATGCTCAGGAAATGGTCCACTTCGTTGGCGTTAGCCTCTTCGGCTATCTCCCTCAGGTCACGGTCGTCACCCGCCATGATGGCATTGTATTCGGGCGTACCCTGACGGTAGTTGTAGTAGCCTATATCGCGCGAACCCGAGTTGTTCGTCGTACGCGAGATATACACCGTTGCACCGGCAGCCTGCAGCATGTCGCGCAGGAACAGGCCTTTCACCAGGTTGGATTTGCTCTCCCAGTAGCCTGCGGGGTTGGTCCACTCTTCGGGTACGTTGATCGTCCACACGCTACGGTCGTTGGCGTCATAGCCGCCGTGACCGGGGTTGAGGTATATCTTTATTCCCGACAGACCCACGGTGTTGCTCTTTGCAGCCATCACGGCGCTCTTTGCAGCCACGCGTGCGCGGCAGCGCTGCTGAGCTTCTATCCGGCGGTCGAGCAATGCTTTGTTGAGCCAGGCTATCTCATGCTCGGTCAGGTCACGGCGCATCTTGCCGTCACGGCTCACGCAGAAATAGTCCGTACGATAGGCATCAGGCTGAGCGTCGTAGTACTCTTGCATGCCAGCTACCATCTCGTTGTCCATCCATGTGGGTGAACTCAGCCAGCCCAGGCTCTTGACGTTCTTGCCTTTCAGGTCGCATACGAACGCACCTTTGTGCGCTACGTAGTAGGCGATATGTTTTCTGTCGGGCGACAGGCTTACCCAGAAGTAACTGTCATCCGGGGCATTAGGAGTGAGTACGGTCTCTTGACCTACCATCTCCAGTACGATTTTCTGATCGCGCACGAATACCGATTGTGCGCTCAGGCTCAGGCTGAAAGCCGCAGCCAGAATAAAGAGAATAGATTTTCTCATATCAGGTGTGTTTTGTTTGGTATGTTATTGTATCAGTTGTTTTTGTCCGTTCACGATGTACAGCCCGCTTTGCAGCTTGTCAGTCTCCGTACCCATATAGAGACCCAGCGGCGAATATACGCCTTGGGGCTTTCTTTGTGCAGTGGTCTGCTCTATGTCATCGGTGAGCGACAACTCGAACATCCTTGCCTCGCTCCATACGTCGTTGGCGTTCGCCTTGCGGGTCTTCACGCGCCAGTAGTACGTGCCCAGAGGCAGGTAGTTGAACAGCTGGCGTTGCGTGGTGATGAACGATACGTCGGTCGTCTCGTGCGCCAGTACGATATCCTCAAAGTCCGGGTCACGGGCTATCTGTATGATGTAGCAGTCGGCTTGCAGCACGATATCCCAGCTGAAGGTGATCGGCAGTTTGCGCATTGCGCCGTTCTTGGGTTCTTGCAGTGTGGTGGCTTGCTGTTCGGCTTCCGCCTCGCCCAGGATGCGCAGGGAATATTCGTTGTTGTAGCGGTCCAGTACGCTTACGCCTATCTTGTAGGCGCCGGTGGTGATGCCCTCTGGCAGCGTGAACGACTTGCTGTAGGTCACGCCCAGCAGCACGTCGCTCTTCGAGAAGATGCCTACGCGATTACGGAAAGCGTTCGGTACGGCATAGACGGCAAAATGTACGTCACTGTCAGCATGCTCCCATGTCACGGTCTGCCCGTTAGCTTGCAGGTTAGTCACCATCGTGCGTTCGGCAGTAGGTTTCCAGTTGATGGCAGGGGGCAGGGCATAGAACTCAAACTCCTCTTTGGCGAACGCCTTGCGGAAAGGCTTGTCATATACCCATGCTTTGGTGTTGTAGAACACGGCTCCCGGAGCATTGTCGGTCACCGCCTTGCGGTTGAGTTGCGCCTGGTTCTGCAGTTCCTCTACGGTGAAATCTTTGTTGGCATTGTTCTTCTCGGCGTAGCGGTACACCGCCATGCTGGAGTAGAACTGCTTGCCAAAGCGGTCGGCCAATCGTCCCCACCATTTGCTTAGGACGGTATAGTCCTGTGCGCCGCCTATCTTCCAGTACAGCTGCGGCGATATATAGTCTATCGTACCTTCTTTGAGCCATGCCACGGGGTCGCAATATATCTCCTGGTACATGTTACCGCCCGTGATGTTGGCGGGCAGGCTTACACCTTCCTGTTGGGCTACGGTGTAGTTCGTTGTCCAGATGCCGAAAGGCGATATGCCGAAGGTCACCCAAGGCTTGACGGCTTGGATGGTATCGTACACGTCGGCTACCATCTTGTTCACGTTCTGTCGGCGCCAGTCGTGTACGTTCATGCCCTCGGGCTTGTACAGGCGCTGCGATACCGAGTCCTGGTTCGTCGTGCCGCCGTAGGGGTAGAAGTAATCATCAAAGATGATGCCGTCCACCTCATATTTGCTCAGCAGGTCGCCCACTACATCTTTGATGCGCTGCCTTACTTCCGGCAGTCCCGGGTCCAGCACGATATTGCTGCTGTAATAGAGCAACCATTCGGGATGGGTATTCTCGTAGTTGAGCGGGGTGTCGTTCGAACCGCTCCAACCATCTCCCTGGCGGTTGGAGTAGCGGTAGGGATTCATCCATGCGTGGCAGGCCAAGCCGCGTTTGTGGCATTGGTCAATGCAGAACTGCAGCGGGTCATAGCCCGGATATGTGCCGCGGTTCACTTTCAGGTACGACGACCATGGCTCGTACGCGCTATTGTAGAAGGCATCAGCGCACGGACGCACATGGAAGAACACGGCGTTCATCTTCAGCGACTGTATGGAGTCCAGCATCTGAATCATCTCCTGTTTCTGTGCGGTGGCGCCGGTGGTAGTTGGCCAGTCTATATTGGCTACCGTAGTGAACCATGTGGCGCGCATCTCACGCTTCGGACCCGAAGCCGAGGCGCTTATGCTCATACATGCCATCACCGCTCCCAATAGGAGCGAAACGAATGAATATTTTTTCATATATTGTTGTTAGTTTTCCTTGACTTCTTCCGTCACAACTGCCTCCACCACCTCGGCTTGTCCGGTGGCATCGGTAGCTTTTGTCTGCTCGGCAATCAGGTCGTCGTAGAATTCGGCGCGGGCAAAACAGTCTACCGGCATCAGTACGAACCATACGATCAGCATCATCACGCCGATGAAGATGGCTCCGCCTTTATGTGCGCTGAAGGCCTCGGCGTACATCTTCCAGATATCGGGATCACTTACTGCACTGGCGCCTCCTGCCATCACTACGGGAATCAGCATGCCTACCATCACCGTACACATCACTATCAGCGGCAGGAACATGAGCATAAAATCGATGCAGAACAGCTTCCATTTGTAGCCGTTCATGATATCCCAACTGTACCGAACCAACTGACCGACTGACTCTTCGCGGTTGTCATGCGCCAGCAGCGGAAGTGGAGCGGCTACTGCGTATGCCCATATTAGGGCGAAAATCGACACGCCCAACGAGATGAGACCTATAGCCAGTTTGATGCCTGTGGATAGTTCATCGCTTTGGCAGGCTTGGAGGATCTGCGATACGATAGAGGGTAACAGAGTCATTACTGCCACGCCCATAGCGCGCCAACGGTTAATTTTCAACCGCTCACGGCTGATAGGCTCGTTGCGATTGAGCGTAAGGAAACATACGGGCAGGTAGTAGTACAGCAGCAATCCCGCTGCCATGACGAGAAGCCCTACCACAACCAGAGCAATACCTCCTACCACCGGAGCCGCCTTGGCAAGTAGCACACACGGTACAACCAACCCCATCAGCAGGCAGACAATAATAATCGAGAGTAGAACAATCAGCGTGGACTCTTTCCAATGCGCTGCCCAATGCTGGAAGGCAAGCGAGCAATACTGAAACAAATTTTTCATAATTTATGTTGTGTTTTTATGATATGCGCAAATCACGTACAAAGTTACAAATAATTTTTTGTATTTGCAAATTTTTCTGCACGAAAAGTTGCAAATTTGCATTTTTTTTTGTACCTTTGCAAGTCGAAAAGATATTGGCACCCGCAAACTATAAGTTTGACATGACTGCCCACGAAGCACTACATACCTATTTCGGCTACGAGTCGTTTCGCCCGATGCAAGAGCAGATTATCAGCTCCGTACTGGCGGGCAACGATACGCTGGCGCTGCTGCCTACCGGTGGCGGCAAGTCGTTGTGCTTTCAGATTCCCGCGCTCGTCATGGCGGAGAATAATCAGGGCGAAGGGCTTTGCATCGTCATCACGCCCCTCATTGCCCTTATGCGCGATCAGGTGGAGAACCTCCGCCGGCGGGGCATACTGTCTACCGCCGTCTATACCGGTATGAGCGCCGAGGAGCAGCGCACTGCCTACGACAATTGCCTCTACGGCCCCTACCGTTTTCTCTATGTCTCGCCCGAGCGGCTGGAGAGCGAAGATTTTCTCGGGCGTATCGTGCAACTGCCCGTCTGCCTGATAGCCGTGGATGAGGCGCATTGCATCTCGCAGTGGGGATATGATTTTCGGCCGTCGTACCTGCAGATTGCCCGCATACGCGAGCATGTAGATGCGCCCGTCTTGGCGCTTACTGCCACGGCTACGCCGCAAGTGGTCGACGATATCCAGCAGCAGCTCGGATTTCCGCAGCCCAATGTGTTCCGCACAAGTTTTTCGCGCCCCAACCTGCATTATATCGTTCGCCGCTGTCAGGACAAGCAGCAGCAATTGCTGCATATCCTCACCCATGTCTCCGGCTCTGCCATCGTCTATGTGCGCAACCGCAAACGCACCCGCGACCTCGCCGAATGGCTCAATGAGCAAATAAATGGTCAAATGGCAAATGACCAAATGGCAAATTATTACCATGCCGGTTTGCCTTCCTCCGAGCGCACTGCCCGTCAGCAGGCGTGGAAAGACGACCAGACGCGTATCATCGTTTGCACCAATGCTTTCGGTATGGGTATCGACAAGCCCGATGTGCGGCTCGTCATCCATTACGACATGCCCGACAGTCTCGAAGCGTATTTTCAGGAAGCCGGTCGTGCCGGTCGCGATGGCAATGAGGCATGGTGTGTGCTGCTCTATGCGCCCGACGACAAGCGTACGGTTCTGCGGCGTATCTACGATAATTATCCTGACCCCGAACAGGTAGCTTTCGTCTACAACCGTCTCTGCGACTATCTGGTCATAGGTCTCGGCTCGGGACGCAACGCCACGTTTGCGCTCGATGTGGAGCAGTTCTGCACCGATATGCACCTCTCTTTCCTCACCACCTACGCTGCTCTGCAGCTGCTCACCAATGCCGGGTATATACGCTTCGAACAGGAGCAGGACCTGCATCCTCGCGTACGCATACTCGTCAGTAAGGAAGAGATGTACCACCTGGGCGAGTCGCCCTATCAAGAGCGCTTACTCAGCGCGCTTATGCGACGCTATTCGGGTATCTTCACCGATCCGCAGTTCATCCATCTGCCGCGCCTCGCCGAGGATTTGGCGTCTACTGAGTTTGCGGTGAACAGCTCGCTCATCGCTATGGCGAAGCAGCATATAATCAAGTATATCCCTGCGCAGCGCGTCTCGATGGTATCGTTCCCTGTCCATCGTCAGGAGCAGGTTGTGTTGCCGGCATGGGCCTATGCCGACAGGCGTCAAGCGTTTGCGCGCAACATCGAAGCCATGACCGGCTATGCCGACAACGAGCGTTTCTGCCGCTCGCAGATGCTGCTCGGCTATTTTGGCGAAACCGATGCACAGCCGTGTGGCATGTGCGATATTTGTTTGCAACATAAAGAAAACGTTACACCCCAATGAGATACACCCTTGCTATAATTGATACGCAGCCGCTCGCCGAATGGCAGGTTGACCTCCTTACGCAGCAGCTTGCAGAGATAGGTTTCGATTCGTTTGAGCCGATGGGTCAGCTCCTCCATGCGTATATACCTTCCTCTTTGCTCGACGAGCCTTCGTTGCGCTCGCTGGTGGCTGATTATGGTGTCACGCTGCAAAAGTTGGAGGAGTGTCCCGATGAGGATTGGAACAGCACTTGGGAACAGCAACACCCCGTCTGGCAACTGCCCTTGGGCGTTAGCATCACCCCGCACGGTGCTTTTGGCGCCGGACACCATCAGACCACATCCATGATGATCGATGCTCTTCTGCGTTTCTCCCCGTCGCTGTTTGCTCAGCCGCATGCCTCAGTCCTTGATATGGGTACCGGCACGGGTGTACTGGCTATCATGGCGGCTAAAGCCGGTGCGGAGCAGGTCTTGGCTGTCGATATCGACGATAGCAGCGTACGCAATGCCCGGGAGAACGCTCAATCCAATGGCGTGCAGATTGATGTCCGCTTGGGCGATAGCGTGCCCGAAGGGCAGTACCGGCTTATCATGGCTAATATCCACCGCAATATCCTCCTCGCCCAGATGGCCGATTATGCCCGTGCGCTACAGCCCGAGGGCGAGTTGTGGCTTTCCGGTTTTTACGAGGCAGATATCCCCGCACTCACTCAAGCGGCTCAGGAGCAAGGCTTAACGCTCCTTTCTTCTCAATCTGATGGCGAATGGCAGATGCTCCGCTTCTCCCGCCCCGCCGTCGCCACAAACTGCGACAGTAATTTGCCAATTGTCAATCAATCGTCAATTGTCAATCGTCAATTGTCAATCGTCTTGGTTCTCCTGTTGGCAATGTTCTCGTTCACCGCTTGTCATCGTAGTCATCTATCTTCGCGCAAGATGGTAGCCGTGCTCACCGATATCCACCGTGTGGACGGCATGATGCAGATCTCCGGCATGTACCGCAGCCGCACCAACGAACAGGCAGCCTATTACGAGTCCGTCCTTGCCCAACATGGCGTCACCCGTGCCGAGTTCGATTCGTCGCTCGTATGGTATACCCATCATCCCCAGCGCTTCAACAAGATCTATCCCAAGGTGATCAAGAACCTCGATGCCGAGCACGCCCTCTATGTGGGCGAAGCCGAACAGAACCGCCTGCTCCTCGAGCAGCGCAAGCGCCATTTTGCCTGGTTCACTCCCGAACGCATGATTAGCATCACCCGGCACGGCTACATGCTCCAGGATTACGACCTCTGCTCCTATCGCGTCTCACCCGCCGACACCCTCTTCGTTTCCGTCCCCTTCCGCGAGTGATAATTACTTCACCCGAACACCTGTCACGGTGTATATTGCGCCTTCGCGAACGATATACAGCTCGCCATTCATCAGCACTTTGTTCATACTCTCGCCGGCTTCAATCTGCTCGATGCCATCGTATGGCACGACATAGTCGGGATCCTCGTCCCACATGCCCTTATGGTCGCGGATGCTGCTTCCGGCAGTGGAGTAGTTGTACGAGTTGCAGAAAGTCTCCATAAACTTGCCCACATACGTATTTCCGTCCTCGCCTACGAGTCGGAACTGTCCGGTGTAATAGCCGTAACGGTAGCCGCCTTGTTCCGCTTTGTCATCGTCATAGGCAACGAACTGTATGCGCACCTCGGCATCGGTAGCCATGATGCAGCCGGCTTGCGTGCCGTTGGTGTTGATATAGCAGCTTTCCAGATCGATATTGCCGCGCGTTGTGTTGTATACGCCCGAGATGGCATTCTCCTTGTTCGTGTAGATCAGGAAGTACGGCATCGGCATACCTGTGCCGCCTTCTTCGCCCGTAGCGAATATCACCATCCAGCCGTATTTGCCTGCGGGGAACTGGGATACGTACTGATCCAGATAGCCTGCTTCCATGCCCCATACATTCATGACAACGGCATCCTCCGGGATATCGGCAGCCTTGGTCACGAAGCTATTGCCTTCGATGGCGTTGGAAGCCTCGTAATAGTTGCCGTTATCGCCCATATTGAAGGCCTGAATGGTCCAGGTCCACGTGCCGTCTTTAGGCATGGTGGTCATCTTCGACGTACCGCTCACGGTGAGGGTGGTGTAGAACTCCCCGTCGCAGAAGAGGGTGATGACGTACCGGTCAGCCTCGGTGGTGGCATCCCACGTGAAGGTCACATTATCGCCTCCAGCTACTTCGGCATGCACGTTGGTAGGCTCGTAGGTGTTGATGCCTACGGTGAAGCCTGTCTCTACCTCTGCACCCATCGGGTTCATGTTCTTATCCACTACCTGTACGATGGCGGTATATGACTTGCCTTCTATCACGCTTACGGTCAGCGGACTGGCAGGACGGTCCTTGGTCGAGAAGTTGTCGTATGCAACGGTAGCCCCTGCCCAAACGCGTACGTACAGGCGTTCGCCTTGACCGAATACAGGAGCATCCCATGTGAGGGTGGCAGTGGTCTTGTCGTTGGCTACGGTTGCTGCCAGATTAGTCACCTCTTTCGATATCAAGGTGAACGGAATAGTGGCCAGGCTCTCTCCCATTGAGTAACCCGATTCGCCTTGTACCAACGCATAGATCTGCACCTGGTAGTCGCCCGGCTTGAGACCCAGTATCGGGGAGATAGCCGTACCGATATTCTGCACGCAGCTGTCCCAGGCAGCACCGCGTTGCATGCCGCTCTCATCTGCGTTCAGGATCCATTTGGTGGAGCAGTAGTAATGGTTCTCATAGTCATCATCTTCCGAGAAACCGACACTGTCCTGGTATGCAAACCTGTCGCACTCCTCGGTGGTAACGGTAATGCCGGCTATCAGCTGTTGGCTTGTGGCGTCGAACAGGCCGATAGCAAAGGCGGTGTTGTTGTACGAATACCAGTCGAACGAAGCCTCGCAATAGGTCAAGGCATAAATGCCGGCATCGGGGATATTTTCCTGCGAGGGATCTACGTTGCCCGACTGACCGATAGCCGCTACTACGAAGTTATCCATCGCCAGCGTACCCAGATCACTCGTACCGCCTGCAAAACGGAAAGCGATATAGGTAGCGTTAGCCGGTAGGTCGCTCAGCTCTACCACTTGATGCTGATAGGTTAGCGTACGCGGCAGCGTTTGCAGGGATACGAAGGTCGATGCCTTGTTAGGGTTGGTCATATAGCCTACCTCCAATGCACCGCAATAGTCGGTAGTCATATTGGTCTTGTAGTCGAAGGCTACCTCCAGCGTGTTCAGTACAGCATTGAATGCCGGCATCGCAAATACCTGTGTGCTGGTCGGACCGCCGCCTATCACTTGCAGGTGCGCCTGACCGTTCACGGTAGTAGCAGTACCTTCGTCATCATAGGTCTTGTCTTTTACCACGCTGATCGTACCCGTAGTGGCTACCGTCCAGCAGTCAGGTTCGACAATCGTGAAACCCGAACCGGAAGCGTCACGTGTGAACGTCTCCAGCCATGGAACCTCAAATGGTTCGCAAGGAGTCTTGAAGGCGGTCTTGGGTGCCAGGCTCTGTTCGTCTGCCGAGCAGTAGGAGCGAACGTAGAACTCATACTTGGTCTCCTCGTACAGACCGGTCAATGTGACGGTGGTGGCTGCGATGGTGGTGGCTGCTGTCCAGTCCACAGCTTCGCCTTTCTCTACGAGCAGGTACTGGTAATTGGTAGCAGTGCCTTGCCACGAGAACGTAGCGGCATGGGCAGATAGGTTGCTCAGCACGATATTCGACGGGTTCTCGCAATTGGACGTGCCGCGAAGCGAAACGCCATGCACGTCATCTACGTAAATCCTGTCGGTACTTCCAGCCTGGTGAAAACCGATGTAGATCGGCTGACCGGTATATGCGCTCAGATCGATGGTGTACTCTACCCAATCGGTCTTCCACAGCCGATGAGCGGCATCGCCTTTGGTCTGCGAGGTATAATAGGTATCCAGCACTTCGAAGGAACCGGCATCTGTTCCGCTCATCGATACCTCGATACGCAGTTCGCCCCGGGACGCATAGTCGCCGATGCAGGCGGAGAAATGCAGACTCTCTCCGGCATCCGGACGTAGCTGCGGTGTAATCAGCCAGTTCTCCGAGCCTTCTACCTCGTTGATATAAGCGCAGTTATGCTGCAGCTTAACGCCTTTCTTCCATCCGTACCCGGCATAGCCGTCAATCACTGTCCAACCTTCCGGCGGGAATGTCTCGCCCTCAAAACCCTCGTTGAGCGTTTGGGCGCTTATGGTTGCGCAGAACAATGCTGCTGCGAAAAAAGAAAATATTTTTTTCATGGTTCCTATAATTAAATATGATGATTCCTTATTGGTGTTGCGTTAATTTTGTCTCGCACGCTCATATCTCACTGATATATAAGAAACTATAAGTGTATTCATATTTTTTGATTTGATTAGACAATGTTTTTTATGTTGTTTCTTTTTAATGATTTGACTCTCAGGAGTACGTAGTTTGGTGGTAAAAACTGTCCATAAATTTATTTATGAGGAGTTTTTAGCAGCAAAATACGTAAGATGTGCAACATCTAAATCATTAAAAAGTGGTTTTTTGTGTTTTTGTCTAATTTTATCGCAACAGTACTAATGATTCCTTAGTAAATTTGCGGATTGTAATCGTTATTGCCGCTTTTCTTAGCCACATGCACTTTTCATATCATCTTGATATGTCCTTAGCATGCAAAAACACACAAAGTTACAAAATAAATATCGAATTTGCAAATTTTTCCCCAAAAATCTTACAGAATTCTGCCGAAAAGTGATAAGTTAGTGAAATATTAGCAAATATCCATATTTTTTTGCGCCTTCGCAGCGAAGGCAAATCCACCATCCGGACTTACCGCTTTTTTGTTGACGTTCTCCGAATTTCTGCTAAATTTCTCACTTTTCTCTGCTGAATTTGCAGAAATATGCATTTGGCATTTGCTTTTTTGGAAAATATTTTGTATCTTTGTAAGCGAATTGAAAATATATCATCAAAATGACGAAAGAAGAACTAATAGCACGATTGAAAGATATCGAGTGGGAGGATTTTGAGGTTAAAGAGGCTAAGTCTGAATTGCCGAAGAATGTAGCCGAGTCTGTTTCTGCCTTTGCCAATACGCAGGGCGGTTGGATTGTGCTGGGAGTTCGTCAGGAAGGCAAACATTTCGAGATCCAAGGCGTGGATAATGCCGAGAAATTGGAGCAAGACTTCATATCTTCTCTGCGCAATCAAAGCAAATACAACACTTTGATCTCCTGCAAGCAGAAGAAATATGATATCGACGGTCACAAGGTGCTGGCATTTTACATCTATGCCTCGGACTTGAAACCGGTATATTTCGGTGGCACGCTATACAACACCTTCATCCGTAAAGGAAGTGGCGATCAACGTGCCTCGGAAGCCGAAACAGGTGCCATGTTGCGTGACCAACAATATGGAATCAAATCGGAGCAATCGATTCCGGAAACATCCATCGACATGTTGAGCATGGAGTCCTTAGGCAGTTTCCGCTCGTATGTCTTCAAGCAGCCTATTGTTCCGTTGAGCGAAGATTGTAGTACGGAAGAGTTATGCCGTGCATTGAATATCACAGATAAAGATGGCCTACTAACCTATGCCGGTCTGCTGATGTTCGGTAAGTATATTAATGTGCGTGATTATGTGCCTACGTTCTGCTTGGATTTCATAGAGATTCCCGGCCGCTCGTTGGAAGAAGCAGATACCCGTTACGACTACCGAATGCCGGAACAAGCCAACATCTGGGATTCGTTTGTAATTATGCAGCGTAGGTTAACCAATATGATTCAACGTCCCTTTGCTTTGGACGCACAAGGGCTGATTGAGGTAGGTGACAACCGCTATTTTGAGGTCGTACGCGAAGCATTGGCAAACATGGTCATGCACGCAGACTATTTCTCTACATTCCGCTCATGTGTACATGTGTTCACTAATCGCATCGAGTTCTTGAACGCCGGTGCTCCGCCTATCCCGTTTGAGCAGATGATCGGTCAGTTCTATACCAATCCGCGCAACCCTTCTATAGCAAAGATGTTCCGCGTGACGCATATTGCAGAGAATGCAGGTTTCGGTATGAACAAACTGCGCTCATGGACGCAACTGACCGGCGGAGCGACTGAACTGACTTTTCAACGTTATTGTACATCCTGTACGATGTATCTTGGCAAGTTCGAATCCTCGAACTCAAACACCAACCAAAGCACAGAAAGTTCGGGGAAAAAGTTCGGGGAAAAAGAACAGGAAAGTGTACAGAAAAGTAACCAGAAAACTACACAGAAAACTACACAGAAAACTACACAGAAAATTATTGAACTCATGAGGAAAAATCAAGAGATTTCAATAATAGAGATTGCTGAAGAATGTGGAATCAAGCGCGATGGAGTCAACTATCATATTAGGCGATTGAAACAACAAGGCATCATTCGCCGTGTTGGACCGGACAAAGGCGGTCATTGGGAGATAATTGAGTAGGAAAATAATGGCTCGATGAGCCATTGAATGAGCCATTAAACTTGATATCGCAAATTGCGACCATAAAAATATCGTCCTCTTCGAGACGGTAAAGCGGAGCGCACTTACGTTGAACGACAAAACGATTACCGAGATATGGAAGGCGAAGTAGGAAAGAGCCGTTTGGCTGAATATTTGAGGATTGAGAAAGAAGTTGACGAACGTGCTCAACGATTAACGCGCGAGGAGTTGGGTATTCCTGAAGGCGAGTGGTGTATGGGTGCGTGTCACACGTTCTGGGCAATAAAGAAGCAAATCTTGCGTGAGGAGTACGGCATCATCTGGCGCAGCCCGCAAGACCTGCATCCGGATTGTATGTTTGACTGACGGAGTAACAACGATAAAAAAGACATAAAAGGCGTTTATTCTGCCAATTGCTTCGCAGAGGACGCTTGTTGTGTGGTAACTAATAAAAAATATGGCTAATTGGCAAGAAAACAGGCAGCAATCTGCTATCGAGATTTACACAGCTCTGGACAATAGCATCCAACTCCAAGGCAAGTTGGATCAGGATACTGTGTGGTTGACTGTTGATCAAATGGCAACTTTATTTGGGCGCGATGTCAAAACAATCCGTAAACACATTAACAATGCGTTACGAGAAGAAATAGACGAATCCTTGGTTGTCGCAAAAATTGCGTCTACCAAGAAATATGGACGTCGTGAAGGTTACACTCTACGCTGATGATTGCCGAAAGCCGAACGGAAGAAAAAGACATCATGGTCAAGGTGGTGGTTAACTTAATCAACAAGAAAAACTGAAAGAGTTTTAGAAATTGAACTAAGAAAATATACCGCGATATGGAAGGCGCAGTAGAAATGAGCCGTTTGGCTGAGTATCAAAGGATTGAGAAAGAAGTTGACGAACGTGCTCAACAGCTGACGCGCGAGGAGTTGGGTATACCTGAAGGCGAGTGGTGTATGGGTGCGTGTCACTCGTTCTGGGCACATAAAAAGCAAATCTTGCGCGAGGAGTACGGCATCATCTGGCGCAGCCCGCAAGACTTGCATCCGGATTGTATGTTTGACTAAAAGGCGTAATCGGCAGACTGCCACAAACTCAACCATGTAAATTATTACACCATGGATATTAAAGAATACATAAGTACCGTCAATCAAAAGTACCGTGCAGGGAATGCAACCGAACACACCTACAGAGGTGCGTTGGAGCAATTGATGCAAGACCTGCTTCCCAAACTCCGCATCGTTAATGAGCCTAAAAGGGAGAAGTGTGGCGCACCAGACTACATCGCAAGTCGGAAAGACGGCATGCCTGTATTCTATATTGAAGCAAAAGACATCGGAGACAATGACCTTGATGGGCGCAATCCTCATGGGCATAAGGAGCAGTTCACGCGTTACAAACAGGCGCTCGATTATATTATCTTCACGGATTATCTGGACTTCCATTTTTATGAGCACGGCGAGTTTGTCGATAGTGTGCGCATTGCCGAAATAAAAGGGGATAAGATTGTAGCCATTCCTGAAAACGAGGATAAATTCCTGAATCTTATTGGGCATGTAGGAAGTAACGCGATACAAAGTATTACCACCGCTTCACGTCTTGCAAAACTGATGGCTGGTAAAGCACGGCTGTTGGAGAATATCATCGAGCAAGCGATGAATGACGAGGAAGACAGTTACGCCAATGAAAACATCAGAGGTCAGTATCAAGCATTCAAGGATGTTCTTATTCAAGAACTGAAACCCTCAGACTTTGCCGACATCTACGCCCAGACCATTGCTTACGGCATGTTTGCAGCTCGCTTGCACGACGAAACACCCGACGACTTCAGCCGTGAAGAGGCTGCTCGTCTTATTCCGAAGACCAATCCTTTCTTGCGACAGATATTCAACAATTTGGCAGGCAATGATTTGGATGAGCGTATTACATGGGTAGTGGATGATTTGGCTACGGTATTCCAAGCCACTAACATCCAGAAAATCATGAAGACGTATGCACAGGACAAACGTCACCATGATCCCATGATTCACTTCTATCAGGATTTCCTTTCGGAATACAATCCCAAGTTGCGCAAGTCTAAGGGCGTTTGGTACACTCCGCAGCCTGTAGTTGGCTTCATAGTGAGGGCAGTTGATGAGATTTTGCAGAAAGAGTTCGGATTACAAGAAGGACTTGCCGACTACTCCACGATAGAAAAAGAAGTGGCTATAGAGCAGAGCCGCGATAAGCGGACATCTGACGGTGCCAAACATGAGATGCACAAGTTCCACAGAGTGCAGATACTTGATCCGGCAACTGGTACAGGTACATTCTTGGCGGAGGTGGTTAATCAGATTTACGACCGTTATCGCGATAATCAAGGCATTTGGCAACAATATGTCGAGCAACATCTATTGCCTCGTCTGAATGGCTTTGAGATTTTGATGGCTTCGTATGCCGTGGCTCATATCAAGTTGGATATGCTTCTGTCTGAAACAGGCTACCAACACAATACAGATAAACGTTTGCATGTATATCTTACCAACTCGCTCGAAGAAAGCAACAACGAGCCTCGCACACTCTTTGCCCAATGGTTAAGCCGCGAGGCGACAGAGGCTAATATCATCAAACGGGATTATCCTGTTATGGTTATGATCGGCAATCCACCATACAATGGTAGTAGTACGAATACCGGCAAGTGGATTATGTCTCTAATGGAAGACTACAAGAAAGAACCGGGTGGCAAACGGCCGTTGGATGAGCGTAATCCCAAATGGTTGAATGATGATTACGTGAAGTTTATTCGCTTGTCTCAATATTATGTTGAACGGAACGAATGTGGCGTTATTGGTTTCATCAATCCCCATGGATTCCTCGACAATCCCACTTTTAGGGGAATGCGTTGGAATTTGCTGAAGACATTTGATAAAATCTATACCATTGACTTGCATGGTAACAGCAAGAAGAAAGAGGTATGCCCTGATGGTGGCAAAGATGAGAATGTTTTCGACATTATGCAGGGCGTAAGTATCAACCTTTTTGTCAAGACAGGAAAGAAATCCAAAGACGAACTGGGAAAGATATATCACAAAGATTTGTATGGTCTGCGGGAGAATAAATACGACTTCCTTGATAATACCAATTGGAGCGATATAGATTATTGCGAAGTTCAACCCCAAGCCCCAATGTATTTCTTTGTACCCAAAAACTTTGGTTTGCAGGATGAATACGATAAGGGATTTAAGGTAGATGAGCTTTTCATAAAAAACAGTATGGGCGTAACAACTGGTCATGATAAAGAACTTGTATCATTCCAGCCGTTTAGCAACAATACTAATGCAGAGTATTACTATAGACCATTTGATAAATTATGGATTGATTATGATTTAAGCAAAGTAGTTAGACCTCGTGAAGCTATAATGAGACATATGCAAAAAGAGAATATTGCACTTTGCCTTATTAAAATCAATAGTTCAGTCGACGGTTTGTTCAAAATATTGGTGACTACTGGCATTACAGACAAGACACTCTTATCTTCTAAAGACAATACTAATGTTTTCCCCTTATACATGTATAAGGAAAATATGGGCGTAGAGGTACGCATTATTAACTTTGATACAAAAATACTCTCTCAAATAGAGCAATCCCTTGGTGAAAAGATAGAGCCACAGGAACTCTTCGACTACATTTATGCCGTTTTGCATTCGCCCAGTTATCGGGAACGCTACAAGGAATTCCTTAAAATAGATTTCCCGCGTATTCCGTATCCGACGGACGCTAACGAATATCACAGATTGGCTGCATTAGGCGCAGAATTGCGCAAACTGCATCTGATAGAGGGCATTCCCAACAACACAGGTATCGTATTCCCCAAAGTCGGTTCGATGCAAGTGGATTGCTTACGATGGGAGGAGAACCGCGTCTATATCAATAGCGAACAGTACTTTGAGAACGTGCCTGAATCCGCATGGAACTTCTATATAGGCGGCTACCAACCGGCTCAAAAATGGCTCAAAGACCGCAAGGGCTTAGCGTTGGATTTCAAGGATGTTAAGCACTACCAGAGCATCATCTATGTCCTTCAACAGACCGACCGTATCATGCAAGAAATTGACGCATGAAAGAAAATGAAATGACAAATAAAGATTGGCAAAAGTACGGAGAGCGTTTTGCCCTAAATATTCTAACCGATAAACTAAAGATACCTCGGGATAATATTAGTGACTCTGAAAGTCCAGATTTTATATTTGAATATGAAGGGGAAAATATAGGTGCAGAAGTTGTTGAGTACCATAAAAATCCTAAAATCACCGAAGCACGCAAAGCGTACCAAAAAGTTATTGATAAATACAGAGGTAAAGTTGGAAAACTTACGAGCATAACAGTTTGTGCAGAAAATATTGCTGCTTTTAACGGGAAAAAGAGTGAGGAACAATTATTAGAAGATATTGACAATCTTTTAATAGATCAGGATTACGAGTCTCAGCACATTCAATCCGCAGATGAATGGGAGTTTGATTCAGAAAGTGAATTGCCTGTGAGTGTTTGCACAATTGGTATATGCCAACATGTCAAAATTGATGTCTTGGAGCAAACAATCAGAAATAAAGAGAAGAAATTAACTGAATATAAGAATTCACAAAAAGATATTGACGAATACTGGTTGATTGTTTACGTTGATCAGTATGAGTATGATTATTTCGAGAAGATGGAAACGCCTAAGATAGACTCTTCCTACAACAGAATATATCTCACTCATCTTACAGACGGCGTTTTGAGAATCAAATAGTTTCAAATTATTAGCAACTAAGAAAATGATATCTATAAAATAATCCGAGAGCAAGTAAAAACTAGAGGAAAATGGATTGGATAGAGAACATATGGAACGCAATCATTAAATTCTTATCTCATGTCAGCTTTGGAAGTATCCTCACTTATATGGGTACGGGGGCGGGCATATTCTTTGGAATAGATAGATGGTGGCTTTCACACAGAAAGCCAAAAGCTTCTTTGCGCTTCGTGAATGGGAAAAAAGAGATAACAATAGAGACTCACTATTATAGCAAGTCTTCCTCAAAATACTATATAATACCTTCGAATGATTCTTCACAGTTTGATAGATATCATAATCTTTATAAGAAGTATCTAATGAAACATAAACACGACAATGAGTTCCTTCTATCTTTACAACTTAACAACAAAGGAAAATTACAACTAGAGAATTATAGAGTGGAGTTTGATTTCAATGAGGGAATACAGTCATTGGCTCCTGCAGAAAATAAGAAAATTAAAATGGCAGATGGTGTTTTTAATATGAATTGTATGGATGATGTTTCGTTTCAAGAAAGGAAGCCACAAATAATTTATTCTCCATTCACTCCACATCCTCTTAATCAGAAGGATTTTGAAAATTTCTCTTTTCGTATAATTCCATATCCTAATGTAGAAAAGATAATATTGCATTGGCACATAATAGCGAAAGATTTCTCCGATGAAGGCAAGTTTACTATCCAATTCAAGCCTTATACCACAGCATATGACGAGATTATTCCAGTCTATACAAAATCCGAAATCCCCGAAGGTGCAGAAACGGCAGAAGATCTTACTCCGTATATCCAACAATTTGAAGAACTATTAAAACTCTAACCACGATGCCCTGCCCACACAATATGGAGAAGCCAATTGACTTTTGGCTTCGAAAAGGGAAGGCGGTCGGGGAGACCGAACCGACCGAGAATGATTGCCCCTGTACAAAAGATTGTCCGCGTCATGGACATTGCTGTGCCTGCGTTGCGCATCATAAAGCCTCCGGCAAGAAGTTACCGGCTTGTTTAAGAGGAATAGAGTGGGAGAAGTGAATATAAAATAGAATTAAAGAATATGGAAAACAACGAGAGTAATATTATCATTTACAACACCATAGACGGGCGTGCAAGCGTGGTGCTATATGCCCGTGACGGAAGCGTGTGGATGAACCAAAATCAACTTGCGGAACTTTTTGACACCTCTAAGCAAGGCATAGGTCAACACATCGCTAATATACTGAACGAAAGGGAACTATATGCAAATTCAGTTGTAAAGAAATTCTTTACTACTGCCAACGACGGCAAAAAATATGAGGTGACATTCTACTCGCTGGAGATGATTATGGCTATCGGCTTTCGAGTGCGCAGTAAACGTGGCACGCAATTCCGTATTTGGGCTAACCAGCACCTCACGGAGTATTTGGTTAAAGGCTTTACGATGGATGACGAGCGGTTGAAGAATCCTGACGGTAGACCGGACTACTTCGATGAACTACTAGAGCGTATACGCGAGATTCGTGCGTCAGAGAAGCGGTTCTATCAGAAAGTGCGAGACTTATTGGCACTCAGCAGTGATTATGACAAGACCGACAAAGCGACACAGATGTTCTTTGCCGAAACGCAGAACAAACTGCTATACGCTGTGACAGGACAAACGGCTGCGGAGATAATAGTCGGGCGCGCTGATGCTTCCAAGCCCAATATGGCCCTAACGTCATGGAAAGGCAGTATTGTGCGTAAAGGCGATATATATACAGCAAAGAACTATTTGCAGCAAGACGAGATAGACACGCTAAATAGACTAACGACTATGTTCCTTGATTCTGCTGAGTTGCGCGTGAAAGAGCGAAAAGACCTAACGCTCCGCTATTGGCGCGAGACGGTGGATTCGTTGCTCAATTTTCAAGGCAAACTGGTTCTGCAAGGAGCCGGTAGCATCAGCAACAAACAGATGGAAGAACATGTAGATGCCATCTATGAGGCATTCAACGCACGCCGCAAAGCCTTAGCTATAGCCGAAGCCGAGCAAACCGATGCAGAATTGTTAGCATTGGAAGAGGTCGTTGAAAATAGAGTGAAATGAGACATATGGAAACACTTGACATCAACAAACATGTATTCAAAGGCAATGAACGGGGAGAGCGACACTTGTCGTTTATAACAGTAATGTGCATTGTGCTTACCGGCTTTTTAGCGTATTTGATTATTAGTATGCGTCCGGCAGTGCTGTCGCTACAGTACATAGGCATTTCTGTTGTACTTATATGCCTCATGATCTGCATGGTTATTACCCTTGTATCCGCATGGAAAGGATATAATTACGCATTGGACACCAAAGTGCAGATAGATCCTATAAGTCGGCATTTTGTATATACCCATAGCGGAAAAACGATAGAGTTCAACGGTGATGATGTGCAGGCATGGTATGACAACATAGGATTAAAGATCGGTTTCGGCAAACTAACCAGACTAACCGAGCACGATAGTGTGCTGATCCTGAAATCCGGCGAGGTTATTTACCTGCATGCATGGCTTTGGGACGGTGATTACTCATGGTTGCATGCCGGGGGTAGTTGGGAACATAACATCAAGTTCTACCTTGAAGCTCACCACTCTCAATTAGATCTCCCCGAATGCAAGACGGCTCGAACATACAAGTATATGTTTGCTAACACCAAATAAATCAACCGATAATGGAAGAACTCAAACATTTGCTTGTATAAAAAATGCATGAGACAGTTGAGATTCTTGAGACACTTTCCGCTTTCCTGCCCTGAAATGTCCTGAAAATGTGGACACTCGTCCTAAAAAAGTTGACACCCAACTGTCTCAACTGTCTCAAGAATCTCATGCAAATTTTTGCATGGCAAAAATGGCTGAAATGGCAAAAGTTTTGCCAATCTTGCCACTTTCGCCAGTGCGTTTTTTTATGTGTCTGCATCGTTTTTTTTACGCGTTAGCTGTTTTTGAAGCCCCTATCCGCAAGAAAAATGTATTGTTTTTGCAATATGTCCACAGCAAAAATGTGCTTTTCTTTGCGAATATCCACAATAAAAGTGTAATGCGTTTTTTTGCTTACGCAACCGCACGCCGTGTTTTCGATTAATAAAAAGAGACATCAGTACATTTTTTTGACTAATTTTTGGTAATTTTGGACAAATAACATCCCCTCATAGTATTATATACTCCTTATTACGGGGTCCCCGACACAAACCAGCGAAGCGTTTGTGGTGGGGAGATACAGGGTCCCCACAGAAAGCTTTGCTTTCGCATGGGGTGTCAGAGCCGAGGCAGCGGGGTCCCCAAAGGGCTCTGCCCGAGTGGGGTGCCAGGCACGCGTCGCCTTTATGCCGCCAGTGGCATCCGATGCGACCGCGTTGCCGATGGCGAACGTTAGTGATTCGTTGATGATTGGTTGAATATTTGTTGATTATTACCAGAGGCATCACACACCCGGATAGGAGCCTTCACTACCCATCATAGATTGCATGCAGGTGGATTGACAAAACAAGAAGGTGTGTCAATTGTTTGACACACCTTCTTCGGTAGCGGGACCCAGGATTGAACTGGGGACCTCATGATTATGAATCATGCGCTCTAACCAGCTGAGCTATCCCGCCGGGGACTTTTACGCAAAGCGGGTGCAAAGGTACAACAAAAAAACGGCAATTGCAAATTTTATTCCGTTTTTTTTGCTCTGCCGTGCGCTTTTTCGTTATTTTTCCACTTCAAGTTAGCACATAGCACACACATTTTGCATTTTTCCTGTTGTTTTCGTCACTTTTTTCGCATAATTATTTGCAACTGTCCATTTTTTTTTGTAACTTTGCATTCGGGTTTTTGTAAACACAACGAATACCAAAGATACAAATATTGCGAATCCCCAAAAACAACAACAAGATACAATTATTACTAATCCTAAAAAATAACTACAATGAAAGACAGTAAATTCTCGGTGATCATCAGTATTATCGCACTGATCATCAGCATCATTGCCTTGTTGCTCAATCTGGGCATCCTCAAATGCCACTGCTCGTGCCTGAACCGCGGCGACGATGACGGCAAGAACAAAGCTCAACAGGAGCAAGTGGTAGCCCAAGACAACGATCGTGACGGCATGGATCAATCCGCTACCACTGCAGTAGTGGAAGAGGCAGAACCTGCACCTATCGTAGTATCAGACCAGCCGCTGAAAAAGAAAACGCCTACGGCTGCCTTCATCGACCTGGGTCTGCCCAGCGGCACGAAATGGCGTGAGCTGAACGAGCCGGCATTGATGACCTTCGACGAGGCTGTGGACAAATACGGCAAACAGTTGCCTTCGCAGAAGCAGTACAACGAGCTGTACGAGAAATGCCAATGGCTGCCGCTGAAGGACGGCGGCTACAAGGTAGTAGGTCCGAACGGCAAATGGGTGATCTTCCCGCTGACCGGCTTCATCAACTGCACCGGTGAGTTCCGCGGTGAGAAAGACTTCGGCGACTACTGGACATCAACGAAGAAAGGTGACGGCGAGGCATGGCGCGTGGTATTCAACGAAAAGGGCGTGAAGATCCTGGCTCACACCAACTGCTACGCACGTGGCATTCGTCTGGTTGAGCAATAAGCACAGCAGAAAAACAAAAAGCCGATAGACAAAGGCGGTGCGTCAAAACTGACACACCGCCTTTTCTTTTAGTCCAAAATTACCAAAAATTATCCAAAAATTAGCCTACTTGCGCACCGTTGCGGACGGGAGCCGTGACCGTGGTGACGATGAGTTTGCCATCGGCATTGACAGCGGAGAGGATCATTCCCTGCGACTCGATGCCCATCATCTTACGCGGTGGGAAATTGGCGATGAACAGCACCTGTTTGCCTACGAGCACTGAGGGATCGGGATAGGATTGTGCTATGCCCGAAAGGATGGTTCTGCCGCCCATGCCATCGTCGATGCGGAACTGCAGCAGACGGTCGGATTTCTTGACGTTGGTGCATTCAAGTACCGTACCGACGCGGATGTCGGCTTTGTCGAACTCATCAATGGTGGTGGGGGCTTTTACGGGCACCGGCTGCCAGTTCTTGAGTGCTTCGGCTTGTGCGGCAGCCTCGTTCTCGGCTTTGATGCGCGCCAGACGGTCGAGCTGTGCCTGGATTGGTGCATCGTCGATCTTCTCGAAGAGCAGGCTGACCTGACCAAGCGGATGACCTTCGGCAAGCAAATCGGTTCTGCCAAGTTCTTCCCAGTTGAACGACTCCAGCCCCAGCATCTCGCGCAATTTGGCGGATGAGAATGGCAGGAACGGTTCGAAAGCGATGGCGAGGTTGGCAGCAATCTGCAAGGAGAGATTGAGGATGGTAGCCGTACGATCAAGATCGGTCTTGGCAAGTTTCCAAGGCTCGGTATCAGCCAGATACTTGTTGCCGATACGAGCGAGGTTCATCGCTTCTTTCTGTGCATCGCGGAAACGGAAGTTATTCAGCAGATCTTCCAATGTGGTTTTCACATTGTTGAACTCGTCGATGGTAGCTTTGTCGTAGTCGCTGAGCTCGCCTTGTGCCGGCACTTTGCCATCGAAATACTTGCCGGTAAGTACCAAGGCACGGTTGACGAAGTTGCCATAGATGGCAACTAATTCGTTGTTGTTGCGTGCCTGGAAATCAGCCCAGGTGAAGTCGTTATCCTTGGTCTCGGGCGCATTGGCGGTCAGCACATAACGCAGCACGTCCTGTTTGCCGGGGAAATCGTCGAGATACTCGTTGAGCCAAACAGCCCAGTTGCGAGAGGTAGAGATCTTGTCACCCTCGAGGTTGAGAAACTCGTTGCTCGGGACATTGTCGGGCAGGATATACGAGCCGTCGGCCTTGAGCATGGCGGGGAAGACGATGCAGTGGAAGACAATATTATCCTTGCCAATGAAATGGATGAGGCGCGTTGACGGATCTTTCCACCATTTCTCCCAGTTGCCGTACTTCTCGGGCTGTGCATCGCATAGCTCTTTGGTGTTGGAGATATAGCCGATTGGCGCATCAAACCAGACATAGAGCACTTTGCCCTCTGCACCTTCAACAGGCACGGGTATACCCCAATCCAGATCACGCGTCACGGCACGCGGACGCAGACCGCCGTCCAGCCATGACTTGCACTGGCCATATACGTTCGGACGCCACTCTTTGTGTTCCTCCAATATCCATTGCTCCAGCCACTGCTGGTACTGATCCAGAGGCAGATACCAGTGAGAGGTAGGCTTCTTTACGAGCGGATTGCCGGTCTCGGCATTATACGGATTGATCAGCTCTTCGGGCGAAAGGGTCGAGCCGCATTTCTCACACTGGTCACCATAAGCGCCCAGGTTATGGCAATGCGGACATTCGCCGCGGATATTGCGGTCGGTAAGGAAATGTCCGGTCTCGGGATCGTAGAACTGTTCGGTGGTCTGCTCGATGAACTTGCCGTTGTCATAGAGCTTGCGGAAATAATCCGAAGCCAACTTGTGATGGATGTTGGATGTAGTACGCGAGTAGATGTCGAACGAGATGCCAAAATCGGCAAACGAGCGTTTGATGAGTTCGTGGTAGCGGTCGACCACCTGCTGGGTGGTAATACCTTCTTTGCGTGCGCGTATCGTGACGGGCACACCATGTTCGTCACTACCGCAGACGAAGAGCGTTTCCTTTCCTTTGAGGCGGAGATAGCGCGCATAGATGTCGGCAGGCACATATACGCCGGCAAGGTGTCCGATATGTACAGGACCGTTGGCGTACGGCAAAGCCGCTGTTATGAGAGTACGATTGTAGTTCATTATTTTATGTAGTATTTTAATTATCTTATAGTTGACTGCCAAATTCTTTGAGGCGGTCGTTCAGGGCGGATAGCTTGACGGTAGCAATCTTTCCTTCCTCAGCAATGCTTATCTTGCCGGTCTCTTCGCTGACAACGATGGCGAGTGCATTGGATTTCTCGGAAAGGCCGAGAGCCGCACGGTGGCGCAAGCCATAGTGCTTGGGGATGCGTTGGTTCTTCGAGACGGGCAGGATACATGCCGCGGCATGTAAACGATGGTTGCGGATGATGAGTGCTCCGTCGTGCAACGGCGTGTTCTTGAAGAAGATGTTCTCAATCATTCGCGCCGAGATATCCGCATTGATCAGTTCGCCGGTCTGCTCATATTCCTCCAGGTCCTGTTCGGAAGTAAGCACGATGAGCGCACCCGTGTGCGTATCCGCCATGTGCTCGCACGCGAGACATATCTGCTGTATTTGTTCGTCGGAGAGGATGGGCTCTTTCCTGTTGCGGAAACGTACCAGCTGTGCGTTGGTGCTCATGCGCGAACCGATGCGGCTGAACAATCCGCGTATCTCCTCCTGAAAGATGACCACGAGCGCTACGGCTCCCGCGCTGCCGATGAAATTGAAGATGGCACCGGTCAGCTCCAACTTGAGCACGAAAGAGACAAAGAACCACAAACTGACGTACGCCAAGATGCCCCAGAACAGATTGACTGCCCCGGACAGACGCAGAATGCGGAAGGTCTCGTACAGCAGCGTGGCTACGAGCAAGATATCCAATATGTCTTTAATCCCTATAAACATAATCGCGTGTAATAGCGTGTTAATAACGTGTTAATCGCCTAATAAATCCCCTATGCAACTCACATCATGTAAGCGAATTATGTCGGCTCCATGGCGGATGGCTTTTCGTTCAAGAGCGATGGTCTCACTCAGACAGGTATCCGGCGTCTTGCCGGCGGGCTGGTACGCCATCCGCTTGCGTGAGATACCTGCCAGTATCGGGCAGTCGAGGCAGCACAGCTCGTGCAAGTGCTCCAACAGGTCAAGGCTCTGCGGTACCGTTTGACCGAAACCGAACCCCGGATCGACGATGATATCCCCTGCTCCCTGCTGCCTGAGGCTGTCGATGCGCCGGGCAAGAAAATCCACGACATGTTCCATGGCAATCCGCTCATGAGAGGTGTTGTAGTCGGGATCGTTGTAGGTGAGCACGTAGGGCACCTGCTTGTCCGCCACCAGTGCGAACATATCATCCGAACCTCCGGAAATGTCGTTGATCACAGCCACACCGTACTCGCTTATAGCCCGTTCGGCTATCTCTGGTCGGAAGGTATCCACCGAGATGGGTTTGGTTATGCCTGTCTCTCGTGCTATTTCCAGCGCCTGCTGCAAGCGCTGCCACTCCTGTTCAGCAGTAGCCATCGGCGGCACATCATCCTGCGAGGATTGAGCGCTCTGCTTCTGTACGGCAGGGCGCGTGGAGCAGGCTCCGATATCGATGATGGCAGCGCGGCTGTTTTGGGCAGCCGACAATGCCTCTTTCAGCCGCTCGGGTGACGAGGCTCGCGACGAGGCAAAGAAACTGTCGTCGGTGGCATTGACGATAGCCATGAAGACAGGTTGCCTGAGGTCGACAAGTTGTCCTCCACAACGGATGAACATCGGACGATTTTCCATGCAGTTTTGCAGCCGACAGTTGGTCGGTTCTCGTTTTCGCTATACAAAGATACAAAGAAAAGATGAATTTTGCTATTTTTAGACGCAAATTGTCACTATTTCTTATCAAAATTTCGCATTTTGTCAAGAAAATGTACATTTTTTATGTTTTTTGTGAAAAAAATTTGTATAATTCAGAAAAAATTTGTATCTTTGTAGGCTAATTGTGGGAGCGTACCCTGTTTGGTGCTGAAAAAATGTCCGAAAAACGGAATTGTTAAGCATGCAAAGTGGCAGAAACAGCCCGCAAGAGAAAATGAAAAATCATATATATAGATAGTACTATTGAGATATGAAAAGAGTATTGCAAATCGTAATCATTGCAACGTCGGCACTGGTAGCCTTTACGGGCTGCAAGTCTCGTGAATTGAACACCCAGTTCTCTAACACGACCGGCTGGAACTACTACGATGAGAAGACGACGAATTTTGAGGCGAAAGAAGGTGTTGGCAATGTTGACCCTATAGGCATGGTAGCCATCCAGGGTGGAACGTTCAACATCGGTCAGACGGATGAGTTCGTAACCGCACCGCGCGACAATGCGCGCCGTTCGATCACGGTGAGCTCGTTCTACATGGACAAGTACGAGATCACTAACCTGAACTGGCGTGAGTACATGCATTGGCTGGAGATGGTGTTCGGCTACTCGGCTCCGAACCTGGTTCGCGCAGCGCTTCCCGACACGCTGGTTTGGCGTGACGAGTTGGCTTACAACGAGCCTTATGTGGAGAACTATTTCCGTCACCCCGCTTTCAGTTTCTACCCCGTAGTAGGTATCAGTTGGGATCAAGCGATGGAGTATTGCAACTGGCGTACCGACCGCGTTAACGAGTTGGCACTTGTCCGCGTAGGCGCTATCGAGTTCCCTGATTTCAAGGAACTGGCTCCGCTGGACGAGATGGTTCTGGAGGATTGGCGTAACGCTAACCCGGGATACGAGATCCTCGAGATCGAGAAAGAGGACGAGAACAACGACGTGAACGTCGAATACCGCGTGCCCTACGAGTGGATTCGCGACAAATTCGTATTCAACACCGAGAAATACCTCGTTCGCAACGATTATAATCCCGTTAACCCGAACGACAACCGTATAGGCAAGAAGTTCCATGACGCATGGGGCAACGCCCGTAAGGTAGACCGTACGGACGGCATACTGGTAGTAGGCTATCGTCTGCCGACGGAGGCTGAGTGGGAGTTTGCCGCTTTTGCTCCGATAGCAGGTGAGGACGGTCTGACCATTGAAGGTAAGGCTTATCCTTGGTCGGGCTACCATCCCCGTGACTTGAGTAAGAAGAACATGGGCATGATGCAAGCCAACTTCATCCGCGGTAAGGGCGACATGATGGGTGTATCCGGCATGCTGAATGACGGATACGTGATTACGAACCCTGTTGACGCTTTTGCTCCGAACGATTTCGGACTATACAATATGGCCGGCAACGTGAACGAATGGGTAATGGACGTATATCGTGAGACGACCTATCAAGACGTGACCGAATACAACTCTTTCCGTGGTAACATCTACAAGAAAGCCAAACGCAACGAGAACGGCGAGTTCGTCATCAACGCGCGGGGTGGCATCGACGTAGAATGGAGCGGCTCGGACGATAAGCGTGACTATCTGGACGGCGACTTTGCTTCGCTCATTCAGACCGACTATCCGCTGGATACGCTTGGCGCACTGTTCCTCAAGGGATTGGCAGCCAATTCTGAGGGCAACGGCAGCGGCGATGATGAGGACAGCGGTGACGAAGGTGACGAAGGCGAGGACGAAGGCGACGGCGAAGGTGATGAAGATGAGGACGATGGCGATGATGAAGGTGACGGTGGCGACGGCGATGCTGCTGATGCCAACAAGAAAATCGACCCGACCGACATCTACGCTCCGAAGATCACCAAGACGACCCACGTATACAAAGGCGGTTCGTGGAACGATCGCGCTTACTGGCTGCACCCGTCATCCAGACGTTATCTGGAGGGCAACAAGAGCAAGAGCACGCTCGGTTTCCGCTGCGCAATGAGTACGCTGGGCGATCAGATAGCTTCAGGTCCGAACCCCAACAAATAAGTAGCCGCGAAGCCCGCAAGGCTCAAAGCTGAAACGTTGAACAAAATAAAATAAACATATATGAATTTTCCTAAAGATGTGCGCTATACGTCGGAGCACGAATGGATTCGTGTAGAAGGCGAGGAAGCATTGGTAGGTATAACGGATTACGCTCAGTCGGAGCTTGGTGAGATAGTTTTCATTGACGTTCCTACGTTGGGCGAGACTGTAGCTCAAGGCGAAGTGTTCGGTTCGGTAGAGGCCGTGAAGACCGTATCAGACCTGAACATGCCCGCCACAGGTGAGGTGCTGGCAGTGAACGAGAATCTGGAGGATCATCCTGAACTCGTGAACGAAGACCCGTATGGTGAAGGCTGGATGATACGTATCCGCCTGAGCGATGCGAGCGAACTGGACAGCCTGATGGACGCTGAGGCGTACGAGGCAAGTCTGCACTAACAGAAAAAGAGCAAATCAGGGGTAAGCCATCATTTGGCTTACCCTTTTTAATAGGGTACATGAGTGCACCACCAAGATGCGTGTGCTCAATAGAAAAAGAAAGATGACATACAAATACGATTTTCTAATTATCGGCGGCGGCGTGGCCGGCATGAGTTTTGCGCTGAAGGTCGCGCGCGCGCAGAAATATAAGGTAGCATTGTGCTGCAAGACGACACTGGATGAAGCCAACACCGCCAAAGCACAAGGCGGTATAGCCTCGGTAACCAACCTGCTGGTGGATGATTTTGAGAAGCATATCCACGACACGATGGTAGCCGGCGACTGGATAAGCGATCCCGCAGCCGTGGAGCAGGTGGTGAGAAATGCACCGGAGCAGATCATGGAACTGGTGAACTGGGGCGTGAACTTCGACAAGACCAAGGAAGGCACTTTCGACCTGCACCGTGAGGGCGGACACTCGGAATTTCGCATTCTGCATCACGCCGACGATACCGGCGCCGAGATACAACGCGGACTGATGGAAGCCGTCAAGCACAATCCGTTCATCGATGTGCTGGAGAACCATTTTGCCGTAGAGATCATTACGCAGCACCACCTGGGTGTGCGCGTCACGCACCGCACGCCGGACAAAGAGTGCTATGGCGCCTATATCATTGACCCCGAGACGGGCAAGATTGATACCTACCTGAGCCGCATCACGCTGATGGCTACCGGCGGAACGGGAGCTGTATATGCTACCACCACCAATCCCAACATCGCTACCGGCGATGGAATAGCCATGGTTCACAGGGCAAAAGGTGTGATCAAAGATATGGAGTTCGTGCAGTTCCACCCCACGGCATTGTACAACCCAAGCGAGACGCATCCCGCCTACCTCATCACCGAGGCAATGCGCGGTTACGGAGGAATACTCCGTCTGCCTAACGGCGAGGAATTCATGCAGAAATATGATGCACGTCTGTCGTTGGCGCCGCGCGATATTGTAGCACGCGCTATAGACAATGAGATGAAGATCCACGGTTTGGATCATGTGTGTCTGGACGTGACGCACAAGGATGCCGAGGAGACGAAGCATCATTTCCCCAACATCTATGCCAAATGTCTGAGCATCGGCATTGATATTACGAAAGACTATATCCCCGTTGCCCCGTGTGCGCACTATATGTGCGGAGGTATCAAGGTGGATCTGGACGGTCAGTCCACTATCCGCCGCCTGTATGCCGTTGGAGAATGCAGCTGTACGGGACTGCATGGCGGCAACCGCCTGGCAAGCAACTCGCTGATAGAAGCCGTGGTATATGCCGACGCAGCTGCCAAGCACAGCCTGAGTTGCATAGAGCAGTACACGTTCAACGACAAAGTGCCTGACTGGGACGACGAGGGCACGATGAGCAACGAGGAGCAGGTGCTCATCTCGCAGGACATGAAGGAGGTAGGACAGATCATGTCGACCTACGTGGGTATCGTTCGCTCTGACCTGCGTCTGCGCCGCGCGTGGGAGCGTCTGGATTTGTTGTACGAGGAGACGGAAGACCTGTTCAAACGCGTCAAGCCGACGAAAGATATCTGCGAATTAAGGAACATGATCAACGTGGGGTATCTGATTACCCGTCAAGCCTTGGAGCGCAAGGAGAGCCGCGGATTGCACTATACGATTGACTATCCGCACAACCCGAACAGCAACATCAACGAGGTGTGGTAATGTCAGCACGTTTCAGTAGGAATGTACGCCATTGTTTTACATAGTGTAGTGCCCGTTCGGCTTGAACCTCGCGAGGGCGCAGAGCAAGAGACTCAACTGCTGTTCGGCGAACTGTGCGAGGTACTGGAGTCGTTGCCCCGCTGGTACAAGATCCGCAACGAAGCCGACGGCGAGGAAGGTTACGTCGATTACAAGATGATCACGCTCATGTCGGAAGATGAGCACCGGGCGTGTGATGCTGCTGTCAAGAGCAGCACGGCGCGCGTGATGCTGCCGATGACCTACGCCGTGAGCGAGAACAACGGACAAACCATCCCCCTGACCTTAGGCACCCGACTGCCGGGCTACAAGGACGGCGAGTTTGAGGTGCTGGGCGTGAAGTTCCGCATCGACAAGAATGCCGTAGCAGAGCAGCCGCTGACGCTTACGCAAGAGACGCTGATGCAGGTATTGCGCTTTATGCTGAACACCCCTTACCTGTGGGGCGGAAAGAACGCTTTGGGCATGGATTGTTCGGGTCTGTCGCAAACAGTACTGAGCCTGTTCGGCATCCATCTGCCGAGGAATGCAAGTCAGCAGGTGAAATGCGGAAAGGAAGTGAAAAACCTAAAAGACGCACAAGCAGGTGACCTCGTCTTCTTTGACCACAACGACCCCGACAGCGAGAATACCGAGCCGAACAACTGCAAGGGCGATACGCATATCTCCCATGTAGGCATCTTGCTGGACAGTGAGCGCGTAATTCATTGCTCGGGGCGCGTCAAGATCGAGCATATCGACAGTCGCGGCATCTATGGTGCTGAGCAGCAGCTCTACACCCATCATCTGGCTGCCATCAGGCGATATCAGTAGGCAAAAAGCAAACGAACAAAACAACAAGAATATGAACAAACAAGTTATTTCTTCCCTTATCCTTGCCGTAGGTCTGGCTTTGGCAGGATGGTTTGTATATCGTGGCATCCATCAGGTGGCATCGAAGGACCGCGCCGTAGTGGTGAAAGGTCTGTCGACGCGTGACGTGGAAGCTGATTATGTGGTTTGGCCGCTGGATTTCTGCGTGCGCGGCAATGATATCAGCGTGTTATACGACGACATGGCGCGGATAGAGAAAACAGCCAGGGCGTTCTTTCTGGAGAAAGGTTTTCAGGAGAGCGATCTGTCACGCGGTAACTTGTCGATTGACGACAACTGGGCCAGCTATTACGACCGCAAACCTGAGTTCCACTATACGATTCGCACCTCGCTCATCATCTCCACCAAAGATGTGGAGCGCGTGAAAGCCAACCTCGGCTGCCAAAGCGAACTGCTGAAGAAAGGTGTGATCCTTCAGTCCTACGAGTGGAATACCGATTTCCAGTACAACGGGTTGGCCGATCTCAAGCCCGAGATGATTCAAGAGGCAACTAAGAATGCCCGTGCCGTGGCTATCAAGTTCGCCGAGGATGCACAATGCCGCTTGGGCAGCATTCAGCAGGCCAACCAGGGACAGTTCAGCATGGAGACGGATAGCAACCAGCCGTGGATCAAACATATACGCGTGGTTACCACCGTTTCGTACTACCTCAAATAAGTTTTTGATTGTTAGCAATAAGCCTCCAACCGAGGCTTATTGCTTTTTCTGAAAGTTGCTCAGATAGGCGTGCACCAGATGTACGGGCAGCCCCATGATCGTATAAAACGAACCGTGGATAGCTGTAGCAGCCGTATAGCCTATCCATTCCTGAATGCCGTACGCGCCGGCTTTGTCCAGCGGACGGTAATGGCTCACATAATAGCGTATATCCTCTTCGGATAGCGGCGCAAACGTCACATCAGCGCAATCGACCATCGTCGTCGATTGCGCTTTTCCGTCCTCGCCTAGGGATGTGAAGGTTACGGCGGTATATACCTGATGCGTCTTGCCGCTCAGTTGGCGCAGCATCATAGAGGCTTCCTCTTCGTCGCGGGGTTTGCCCAGCACTTGGCCGTCGAGCCACACGATGGTGTCGGATGTGATGAGCAGGTCATCCGCTGTGAGACGACCGGCGTAGGCATGCGCCTTCGCTTCGGAGATATAGCGGGGAATATCGCCGTGGGTGAGACCTGCGGGATAGTGCTCGTCGGCATCAATGGTCACGGCATCGAACGCTATGTCCAAGCCATGCAGCAGTTCTCTGCGGCGAGGCGATTGTGAACCTAAGATGATGTGCATAGTTTTACTTGCGTGAAAGGAGCATATCTACCACCTGCGGTACGCCTATAGTGGCAGGTTGGCGGATCAGTTGTATACGCGAAGCGTACATGCCCATCTCCGGCGATCCCGGATCTACCATGATGATCTCGGCGTTCTGCGGCACGTAATGCAGCAGCGAGGCGGCGGGATAGACGTTGAGCGACGTACCTACTACCACGAATATATCTGCCGTGGCTGCTATCTCGCAGGCTTCACTGAAGTAAGGCACGCTCTCGCCGAAGAAAACGATGTACGGCCTGAGCAGCGACCCGTTGGGGTGACGGTCACCGTAATGCTGTTCCCAGCCCTCCAGAGGCACCGTAGCCAGATCGTCGTTCTCGGCACGCAACTTGGTTATCTCGCCATGCAGGTGCACCACATCATGTGCGCCGGCACGCTCGTGCAGGTCGTCGATGTTCTGCGTGATGATGCGCGTATTGGGATAAGCCTGCTGCAGACGGGCTATGGCTTCGTGCGCCGCATTGGGCTTGGCATTCAGTACGTCACGACGGCGGGCATTATAGAAATCGACGCACAGCTGAGGGTTGCGCAGCCACGCATCGTGCGTGCACACATCCTCGATGCGGTACTGCTCCCACAGTCCGTCAGCATCGCGGAACGTGCCCAGACCGCTCTCGGCGGATACTCCGGCACCGGTAAAAACAACAATTTTCTTCATGGCTATATGTGTTAAAGGGTTAGTAACTTCTACAGTTTAGCCGAACGGATATACTACCCGCACAAGGAACAGTCCTTCGGGCGGAGCGGATTGTCCGGCAGCCTGACGGTTGCAGGCGGATAGGATGTCGTCCAACTGCTGCAGCGTGATCTTGCCGCGTCCGATGTCAAACAGTGTACCTACCACAGCGCGCACCATGTTCCTCAGAAAGCGGTCGGCTGTGATGGTGAATACGGCTCCGTTCTTCCCTTCGCGCCAATAGGCCTCGGTCACGGTGCAAAACGTAGTCTTGACGTCGGTGTGTACCTTGCAGAACGATGCAAAATCGTGCGTGCCTATCAGGTGCTGCGCTGCCCGGTTCATGGCGGCGAAATCCAGCGGCGTAGCTATGCGGGTACGGGTGTCGCTCACGAACGGATCTTTGCGCATCGTGATGCGGTACTCGTAGGTGCGGCTCGTGGCGGAGAACCGCGCATGCAGGTCGTCGGCTACGGGGAAGATGCGGTAGACCGCTATATCCTTAGGCAGCAGCCTGTTCAGCCGGTCGGCCAGGGCGGGACTGACTATTGCCTCACTGTCCCAATGGGCGAACATCTGCGCAGCGTGCACGCCGGCATCCGTGCGGCCGGCAAAGGTCAGCTCTACAGGATGCCTGAGGATCGTAGCCATGGCATCTTGCATCACCTGCTGCACGGTCGTACCGTTCGGCTGCACTTGCGAGCCGTGGTAGCACGTGCCCTTATAAGCGAACTCGATGAAGTAACGCATAGATCTGGTCGTTTAGTTCGGGACTGAGTTGCAGCCTATATGCCGCCAAGGCTGCCAATAGTACAACCATCGAGCGCAAGATGCTGCTCAGCCAGATGTTCATCTCCGGCAGCAGGTGCAGCATCAAGGCGTTCAGGGCAAAGATAGCTGCCAGCAGCGCCACGATCAGCATGTGCTTGCCTGTCAGCATTCTACTGCCTACGGCATAACGCACCGTAAGCGTCACGAGCAGGAAATATACGGCTTGCGCAATGAGCGACGCCATAGCCGCGCCGTTCATGCCCCAGCGGGGTATAAACAGGTTGTTCAGTACCAGCGCCAGCGCCGTGAGGATGAACGAGTATAGCAGCGAGAACGGGTAGTAGCGCGAGTAGCTCAAGGCGGTCAATGCAAACTGGAATGTGGCTACTATCAGTTGTCCGATGCCTAACAACAGCACGACGTACTTGGCTACGGCGTACGTACTGCCGTTGGGCAGGATGGTGAAGATCAGGTCGATGTTCACCCATATTGCTGACAGTATCAATCCGCCTATGAGCAGCAGATTGCGGCTTACCTGGCTCAGCAGCAAGCCTGACTCGTCCTGACGGTTCTCCTTGATTGCCAGCGACAGCTGCGGTGAGGCAATGGCGGTAAGCGAACGGTACGGGATGCTCACCATCACGGATATGTACGTCGCTATGGCAAAGATGCCGGTATACGACAATCCCATCTGCGCCGTGATGAAGAACGACGATAGCGTAGGCGCCAGCACGGACGCCACTGCCGAAACGATGAGGAAAGCGGTGTACAGCAGGTATTTGCGTACCACATCCTTGTGCGCCTTGAGGAACGCAAAATCCGGTCGCAGACTGATACCTCCCAACGAGAACAGATACGCACCGTTGCATATTGCCGCCAAGGCGTACACGCCTATTAGTGCCAGCACAAAGCCGTCGATAGTCAGCAGACGGAAGGCATAGAGCAGGTACACGACCAGCAAACCGATGCGCGTCAGCAGTTCGCGTACGGCACGGGGCACTACGATGTGCATCCGTACGTTGGCGTTCGTCTCAAACACCGTCTGGTACAGCATACAGAACGCCAACGGCAGCACAAAATAGTAGTAACTGACAAACAGCGGACTTTTCTCCCCGAACCAGTTGCTGAGCGCACCATGACAGGCGAAGAAGACTGCCGCCACCAATACGAAACCGATCAGCGGAACGAGCATCGTCCAAAAGAAAAATCCGTGCTCCTCACCTTTGCCGGTGTGGAAGTACGGATAGAAGCGGAGGATCGACGCGCTCGTGCCGAGTTGCGCCAAGCCGATGAACAGCGTAGCGGCATCCACCAGCACGCGCGCCAGACCTATCTCCTCGGCCGACAGAAAGCGCGTGATAACGAAGAACGTCGTAACAAAGCCTACCGCCACGCCTATATACGTGACGATAGTGCCTTTGATACTTTGTTTCGCTATGACGCCCATAACCGTTATTGACGATTGAACTATTGACGATTGACAATTTATTGACAATTACATTCAATTGCACAATTGTATCAATAAAACAATCAATCGTAACTCGTCAATCTGTCAATTGTCAATTATTTTTACTTCTCGATATCGAGCAGCTCTACCTCAAAGATGAGGGTCGAGTAGGGAGGAATGTCACCTGCAGCGCGCTCGCCGTAACCCAGGTTCTGCGGGATGTAGAATTTGAATTTCGAACCTACCGGCATCAGCTGTACGCCTTCCGTCCAACCGGCTATCACCTGGTTCAGTGCGAACGTGATAGGCTCGCCGCGCTCTACGCTGCTGTCGAACACCTTGCCGTCGATCAGCGTGCCGTGGTAGTGCACTTTCACCTTGTCGGTAGCCGACGGTTTCTTGCCTTTACCCATCTTCAGCACCTCGTACTGCAGGCCGCTCTCGGTGGTGATGACGCCTTCGCGCAGTTTGTTCTCCTCCAGAAATTTCTCGCCCAGCTCTTTCGTATCGCCGTACTTGATGTGGTTGAGCGTCTCCTGGATATAAGCGCCGGCGCTCTGTGCGTCAAACTGGCTGTTGTCGCCCAGCAAGCCGTTGATGAAGCCTTGCTTGATCAACGCAAAGTCCGTCGCCAGCGAAGGCTCGCCTATCAGGCCGTTAGCCTCTTGCTCTTTGATGCTCTGACCGATCTTCTCTGCCATGTTCTTGAGCTGCAGGTTGTGCACTTTCTCTTTCAACCCTTTGTTGATGAACTTGATCAGCTCGACTTTCTTGGCGCCGGTCGAATCATCTTTCAGCACATAGTTGGCTATATCATGGCCGTTCATCAGTCCGAAGGCGAAGTTCAGCGAGTCGGTGTTGTTCTTCAGTACCACCGTTTTTGCCTTACGCGGGCAGCTGCCCTTGATGGTTTTTCCGGCTTTCTCCGACGAGCCTTGCGATGCGGCGTACTGGTCCTGGAAGTAGCGGCGTGCATCATTCACGTCCATCACCGTCGTATCTTGCTCCAGTCCGTTCACCAGTCCCTGGAAGAACATCTTCTCGTTCAGCGTCCAGGCGGGGTTGTCGGCCAAGCCGTTCTTCTCGCCTTGCGATACGCTGGCGCCGATGTTCTTGCCTATGCGAGCCTCTTCGGTCAGTTCCGGTACATTGCCGTCGTAGCCGGCTTGCAATGCGTCGATAAACTCATAGACGGTCTCCAGCGAGCTGTCGTTGCTCAGGTAGTACATCTTTATCTGTGCTCCGTTGGCTATGCCCAAGGCAAAGTTGATGGAGTCGTTCATGTTAGCCAGTTCGGCTTGGTGTGCGGTGTACGTGTTGCCGCACGAGATCATTGCCATGGCGGCAAGAATGATTACTGATAATTTTTTCATTGTTTATGCTATTCTTTTACAATTTAACAATTTAACATTTTAACAGCTTAACAGTTTAACAGCTTAACAGTTTAACAGTTTAACAGCTTAACGTTCTAACAATTTAACTTTCTAAACTTCAAACTACTCAATCCCCAGCAGCTCTACCGTGAATACCAGCGCGGAGTACGGCGGGATGGTGGCACCTGCACCGCGTTCGCCATAACCCAGGTGGTACGGGATGAACAGTTTGTACTTCGATCCTATCGACATCAGCTGCAAGCCTTCCGTCCAACCGGCTATCACCTGGTTCAGCGCAAACGAGATAGGTTCGCCTCTCTTGTAACTGCTATCAAAAACCGTGCCATCGGGCAGCGTGCCTTCATAATGAACGCGCACAGTGTCCGTTGCTTTGGGCTTCTGACCGAGCGTGGCTTCCAGCACCTCGTACTGCAATCCCGATGCCGTCACTTTCACGCCCGCACGCTTAGCGTTCTCCGCAAGAAAGGCTTCACCGGCAGCCTTGGCGGCTACGCTGGCTTTCTCTTCCAGCTCTGCAAAGAACTTGTTTACTGCCAGTTGTGCCTCCTGAAAACTTACCTGGGGCTTGTTGCCTTCCAGCATGTCTTTTATTCCCTCTGCCAGGTCGGCGTAGGCTAATTCTGCTACGCCGCTCTGCTTAAACTGCTGTCCTATCGACAGACCTAATCCATACGAAATTTTATCCATAATTTTTTTATTTTTTTGTCAGTTCCATGTATCTTGACAGGTACTTGCCTATGATGTCAAATTCTATGTTCACCTCCGTGCCGGGTTGTATGTCCTGGAAGTTGGTGTTCTCGTACGTATACGGGATGATGCACACCGATACGTAGCCCTTGTCTCCCTGCACGTCCGGCTCGCACGCCGTCAGGCTCACGCCGTTGATTGTCACCGACCCTTTGTCCACGCAGAAGTACCCGCGCTTGATCATCTCCGGCGTGGAGTGGTATGCAAAGCGGTAGTACCACGAGCCGTCCGTCTCGCGGCGCTCGATGCACGTGGCTTTCTGGTCCACGTGTCCCTGTACGATATGTCCGTCCAGCGCCTTGTCGGGCGTCATAGCGCGCTCCAGGTTCACTTTGTCGCCTACTCTGAGGCTGTCCAGGTTCGTCAGCCGTAGCGTCTCGTGCATAGCCGTCACGGTATACGTGTCTTTGTCTGATCGTACCACCGTCAGGCACACGCCGTTATGCGCTATCGACTGATCGATGCTCATCGCTGAGCCGTAAGGGTTCTTCAGCGTGAAATGTTTGTTCGTCTGCTCGGTCTCAATCTTGATGACCTCTGCCATCTTTTCTACTATTCCTGAAAACATAATAATGCTTTTTACTTGTTTCTTTTTAGGTATTTGCCTACTACCGGCAGACCGCTCAGCGGAAAATCCCTGCGCGTCAGCACCAGCAGGTACACTATCAGCAGCCCTGTGCCGATAGCCATGTTCGCCCACATCCCGTGTACGAAGTACAGCCGCAGCGCGTAGTATACCGCCAGCAGCCCTACCGTCAGCGCCGTATAGGCGCCTATGCGCTTCATGTCGTAAGGGATAGGCGCTTTCTTCTGACCGATCAGGTACGACAGCCACATGATCACGAAGTAGCATACCAGGCTGCTGCCGCAGCTTGCCCAGTAGCCTATCTTCGGCACGAATACGATCTGCAATACCAGCGTTATCAGCAAGCCCGTCAGCGAGAAGTACGCTCCCCAGCGCGTCTCGTCCGTCAGCTTATACCAGAACGACAGGTTGAAGTATACACCCTGAAATACGTACGTCCATAGCACTACCGGCACTATCTTCAGTCCCTCCCAGTAAGCGCTGCCGATGATGTAGCGGAATATATCCAGGTAGAATACCACGAGCAGCAGTATCAGGTAGGAGAAGATGATGTAATATTTCATCGCATCGGCGTATGCCTCTACCGATTGCTTGTCCTTATGCTTGCTGAATACGAACGGCTCGTACGCGTAGCGGAAAGCCTGCGTGAACATCATCATCACCATCGCTACCTTGAAGCATGCGCCGTAGATGCCCAGCTGTGCTTGTGCATCCTCACCCGTATACAGGATGGGGAATAGTATCCTGTCCAGCGTCTGGTTCATGATGCCCGCTACGCCCAGCACCAGCAGCGGCAGCGAGTAGCGCAGCATCTCACGCAGTACCGGCAGACTGAACGCCCCGCCTCGAGGCAAGGTGAATACCAGTAGCACGATCGTCTGAATACTCGTGGCAAGTATATTGCTTACGAATACCCACACCACGTCTTGCTTCTTCAGTACTATCAGGAATAGCAGATTGAATGCTATGTTCAGCACCACGAACAGCAGTTTCAGCCCGGCGAATAGCATCGCTCTTTTCTGATAGCGCAGGTACGCAAACGGGATGCTCGAGAACGCATCCAGCGCTACCGTCACCGCCATCATCGCTATAAACTCCGCATGATCCGCATAGCCCATCGCTGCCGCTATCGGCGCACGCCATAGTACGCAAACCAATGCAAACAGCGTACTTGTCAGCAGCAGGCAGAGGAAGGTCGTCTTGTATACCGTCCTGCTGTCCTGATTGTCTTTGTTGGCAAACCGGAAGAAACCTGTCTCCATGCCGTACGTCAGTATCACCAGCAGCAACGCCGTCCATGCGTACAGGTTGGTCACTATACCATAGTCCGACGTCTGCTTCAGTACGTACGTGTATAGCGGCACCAGCAGGTAGTTCAAAAACTTACCCACTATGCTGCTTATACCGTAGATGGCGGTATCTTTCGCCAACGATCTCATCTCACTCATTGCTCGTCTTTCCTTTGTTGCGCACAGTTTGTCACCGCTCACGCATATCTACCCGGGGACAATCTGTCCCCCGGAATATCTTTACGGAATTTTCTATACAAATTCCGTGCAAAATCCGTACAAAGTTACGAAAAAATTATGACATTTGCAAATTTTTCCGAAAAAAAAGATATTTTTCCTTATTTCTCAGAAATGCGTTACACATAAATAGCAAAAAGCGCCATTGCTGAAGGTGTTTGTTCAGGCGCGCAATGAAGGCAATCACGCAATAACTACACAATAACCACACAATAACCACCCAATACAAGTCTGATGCAAGCCCTTGTTTTAGAGGGTTTGCGGCTTATGCAGTGGCGGATTTATGAACAAAGATTGTATGAGGCTCACGCAAATACAGAAAGTGTCGCTGTGTCGCTGTTTTTTAGGATATGTTGCTGCATAAAACGCAAAGTATCAGAAAGATAGCAAAGAGCGACAAGAGCGACACAGCGACATGCAAAAAACTTCGTTAGATGACATTTGACCTAACAGACGACGTGATTGGGGTATTGCGAGGGTCTTTAGGGTGTGGGTAAAGTCTAGGATACCATAGATAATGGAGTGGAAACGGGCCGTGAATGGAGTGGAAATGGAGTGGGAATGAACCTGCTATGAGTTGCTGAATTCTGTTGCCAAAATACCATTTTTGCGGAAGAAACAAAACCTTCCATGAATAGTGCCAGCATTTTTTTGTGACCTTATTGACCCTTTTGACCTTTTCGGGCGTATGATGTTGAATGACAGCTAAAATCAAAAGGTCAACATAGATATGAAAAGGTCATAGGGTCAAAAGGGTCAACAGATTTTTCACACAAGTCAAGAGTGAACTTGTTCTGCTTGTTCCTTTTTGAATACGAAAAGGAACAAGCTCACAATCGTTACAAAGCATTAAATCAATGGATTATATTTTTAACCTGTTCTTAGCCCTAAAGGGCACGATTATTTCCTTTTGGCGAACAAAAAGGAACAGGTTGCGCCCGATATAGGATTTTTATGCAATTCAAAGGAAGAAAGAAAAATCCGAGGCGCGGAATGGCGTCTCGGATTTTCTTATGGGCGAGGATGTCGCTGCGGAATAAACGAAAGATTACTCCACCTTCACCCCCGTAGTAGTATACTTGCTACCGTCAGGCAGAGTAGAACTGAAACATCGACTGAAATACTGCAAAAACACCGATTTTTATAAAAAACATATCATTAAATGCACAAACTCTTGCAAATGTCAGATTTTTTTTGTAACTTTGTAGTCAATTATAGGGGCAAAGGAGAAAAAGTTCAGAAAATTATTTTTATATTGAAAAAAAAGTTGTATCTTTGCAGCGAAAATGGAAAGAATATAGCCTTTCTTGATTAAAAACCGATAAAACGAATACATTATGAAGGAAAAAACATTCAAAGAAAAGTTCATGGAAGAGGTAGAGGACAAAAAAGATGCCCTCACCAAAGTATGGAATGCTGTAGATCCAAGGAACGAGTACCGCAGCATCAGCAAAGAAGTGCTGTTTTTTACTCATACCGACCTCTTCAAACTGCTTTTTCCTGTCAGTTGGGCGAAAAAGAAATTGAGTAACTATTTCGACCCAAGGTCTAAACTTCGTCAGGCAGAATTATACGACTCGATGCAAACGGCTGCGTTTGAAATCTTCATGATTCTCGTAATTGTAGCAATCATCGCTCTTTGCTATTGGGCGTGGCATAGATATTTCGGGGAGCCTCCGGTAGAGGTTCTTCCGTAAAAAAATGCATATCGGCAACAAACAGCATAAAAAACATTCAATCAGACAGTTTTAACTATGGCTAATGATATTGGGAACAAAATTTTCGTAAAAGGAACCAAGCAATCGGTTATGGATTTTCTGAACCTTGGTCTCAAAGGCAACAAAGCGAAAGAGCGCGTATCGCTCAAGATGACAGGCGAAGAGATTGCATCTTTTCTGAACGGAATGGAGTGTCCTCTGATGATGGAGTCATATTTCCCGATGCCGAAGACTTTCAGCGAATGGGATACTACCAATAATGTGAAAGGCTTCTTTGATTGGTATGCAGACGGCTGTGTTGCCAATCAAATTATTGACGAAAAGCTATCCAAGAAGCGCCAGAAAGAGGTGGAGGACTATATGAATGCACACCCAGAAGCATTTCCGCAAAAGGACGAAAACCGTGCCTTGGAGATGTTGCATCCGGAGCTGAAAGCCGAATACCGTAAATACGTCAAAGGCTATCAGCGTGCTGCCCGTTATCAGAACGAAAAATACGGAGTAGTGGGGTGGCTGGATTGGTATGGAGCCAACTATGGCTGTGGAGGTTTTAGCAAAATGCAGGAGTGGAGCGTAGTCAATGATACAGAAGATGCTATGTGCCTGTCAGCAAAAATGTGGACGGAGTGGGATTCACCAATCACATTCATCGAACGTATCGCCAATCTTCCGGCAATAACCGTCTGCGCGTGCGGTCGCGGCGATAACGAATTTGTCTACAAATTCAACGGAGAAACCAACGAACTTGAATGGGTGGATTCGGAAAAGGACAGCCTATACGAGAAATATATGAAAGAGTGGGAACAACGTGAGGGCTATGACCCCGACGATGCATACTTCGATGTAACATACCGGATAGTACACGAGTATATCGAGAAGTTTGAGAAAGAGTTAGGCTTGTAAAAAGACCAATAATCCCCAAAACAAATGCCTGAAGAGCCGCAACGGCATCTTCAGGCATTTGTTTGATTCATACTACTAATAGCGCGCTCCATACAGGATGGAGCCATCCTCCATTATCTGATGGTTCTCCGGCAGGTCAAATATCCTGTCCAGTTCCGTCTCTTCGGTCCAGATGTCTTCCTCTTGGGCTTGTTCGGCTTTCCGTTCTTCTGATATTCTAAACAAGTCCTCCCATAGCTGGTCGACCTCCTCCGGTGTCAACTCTTCGTCAATGTTTTCGTCTTCCATATTTGTTTTGTTTTTAGTCGTTTACGTATAACAGTTCTCTTCCGGCACTTTCTGACCATTGGCGGTACGCCTTCAGTTCGTTGTACTGCCGGATGATTTCATCGTAGCGCCGTTGCATTTCACGTGCTTTCTGTTTGGCAGCTTCTTTCTCGGCTGCGTCAGTCAGCGAGGCTCGTGCCTTGTTCAGCGCCTTGAGTTCGCTGCGCAGACGCGAGGCTTCTTCGCGAGTTTGCTGCCAGAGTTCATCGGAGTAATGCATATAAAAAGTGTTTGTTTATCGAATGACGCAATAATATGTTTCGCCATTCTTTGACATCTTCAGATAGAGCAATCCGTCGTTGTTGTTGATGTAGAGCTTTTCTACATAAAAGGTTTCATACTCATTCTGAAATTCTATTCTGTTGAAGTCCTTGTCCACTATCCGCTGATAGAACCGTGTTCCGTCGTATACGACTTTTGTGCTGAGAGTGATAGTTTTACCTACATATTTATCAATCAACCATAGAAGATGTTTCTTAGTCAGGAAAGGATAATCTTCATAATAACAAATTTTTCTATGTGCACTATTGTAAAGATAGATGCACTTATCATTCTCATCGTATATGTTTACCATTTTCAGCAGCCAAAGATTATCATAAGTAGCAGGATCGTATTGTTCGATATCGAAGATGTCAAATATCTTTCCGCGCAGCTCTTCGGGAGCCGTTCGGTCGATACCTACAAGTGAAATCACTTTGTTTACTCTCCACGCCGGATTAAAATGATATCCAACAGTTGTTGAAAGCGGCATGTCGGGTGTGAACCAAATCTCCTTGAAATGTCTGTAGTAACATTCATGTAAGGATAGTTCGTAAAGATCCATACCATCCACATTCTCTGTCGGCATCACCATGACGCGTTCACCCAAGTACGCCATCACATTTTTACCTTGATAATCCTTTGATGGGTCAAACGAATCGTTGCAGTAAGCCGTTAAACTTACAGCAATCAACAAAAGCGCAGTGAAAAAGCGTTTGAACATAAGATATAACTATCTTGCCTTTAGAGGTGGTTATTTAAATAACTTTATGATCCATCTAATGGCAATAGCAGCAATCAATGCCAAAACTACAAGCACGTATGCCCACCATTCTTCAACAGAGATGAACAAGATGAAAGCAGATGCAGCCCAAGCAATCCAGAAGATTTGAGCTTTTTTTCTGTTCTTCTTGTTCTCTGCCTCTTCTATAATCCTCTCCTTTTCCCTTTCAATTTTTCTGCGTTCTTCCTCTTCTTTTTCTTTTGCTTTCTTCTCTTCTGCCTTACGTTTTCGTTCTTCCGCCTTTTGACGTTTTATTTCCGCTTGCCTCTTTGCTTCTTCCTCCTCACGCTTGCGCTCTGCCTCTAACCTTTGTTGCCTATAAGCGGCCTCCAGCAGCCTCATACGCTCTTTTTCCTCCTGCTCCTTTTGCTTTTTCTCTGCCTCTTCTCGCTTATATTCTTCCAGCACTTTCTTTTCTTCTTCTTTCTGCTTTTGCAGGTCAGCCTCTTTGTTGGCTTCATATTCCTGATACTCTTTTCGTGCAAATTCATGTATTGCGTCGTCTGCAATACCATCTCCGGTCAAACCAAAATCAATAAAACTTTGTGCGTTCCAACAATACGTGTTCCATTCCGCGTGGTATGTCACAAAAGGATCTTGGTCATTTCTCTCATTATCAGGATCACCATATTCGTCAAGTAATTTGATGTATTCCATGGTAGCTGGAGATAAATATGGCTTCAGTTGTTTATACGCCTCTTTCCATGCAAGATAAGTTTTTTGGTATGTTTCAAAATCCATACCCTTTTCCGGCCTATTGTTACCAATCTTTTTTGTCATCTCTCCCCCCTTCAACATAACTTCGATAAGTTCGGAGCTCTTTTTGTTCGCAAGCTCAGTCGCTTTTTCGAGGAATTTCATTTTTTCCCCCATTGTTAAGTCCCTTTCCATAAGAAATAAAATTTTAAGATGGTTAATGTTTTGATTTTTAATAACGTTTATAGTTGTCCCGCAAGTGATATCTTTTCTATATCTACCACTCGCCGGGCGCGTTCATACGCCAACTCGTTGATTCTGGAACGTTCGTCAAATGAGATGGCAAAGGACTCGAGGGTGGAGAAATCGTCTGCTGTAGTCCCTATGATATTCACTTTACTACAACCCTCAATTGATGGATGATATTTCATCTCTCTAATTTCTCTTTCCAGTCTCTCCATTTCAAACCGGCTTTCTTCTACTTGTTTTTGAAGCAAAGTCAGTTCATTTGCCAAATCGCGCATTTCTGAGATATAATTGCGATAAAAACTCTCCAAAAGATGCATATCTCCGTTTTTGAATGCTTCTGCATTCTTGTCATGCCACACATTAAAAACCAAGACATTTAATCTATCCAGCGTCTTGAAGAAAGAATCCAATTCTGAGATTTCCCTAAAAAACATGCTTCTTATTTTTTCAAATCCTTGTATTTCTCCAACAACTCCGTCTGTCTTTTGATAATTGAGAGACAGTTGTCAGTCATATTATTCATTTGCAGAACGTAGTTCTTGGTTTTGTTCCCCGCATTTTCCAGTTTCATCTGTAGCGTTTTGATGGCATTTTGAGTTGTCTCAACTCTAACTTGCAAAACTTCCAGTTTTAACTGTGCTTCCAAATCTGTAGTACCGATAATCTCTCTGGCTTCCTCGCCACAATCTTTAATAGCCCTCTGATATCTCTCTTGTATGTCACGACAAGTTTCAGCACTATTGTTACTTAACCGGCTAAGATTATTTGCCAACTCCGTGTAATCATCTTTGATTTTACGGAGTTGGCGGTCAAGTAGTACAGCTACTCCCACACTGGCGGCACGAAGTTCGTGTAACTTCCTGCCATAAACATTGAGGAGCTCAATTTCTTTAACGTTTACATCCTCTGCCATTATCTACGTAGGTTTTGATATTGTTCAAGTATTTCACACGAACGGATGATATATGTCGAGAACTGCTGCATCTCTTGGGCTATTTTATCTATCTCTGCCTTACTTTGCGCAAAGTCATTGGAAAACGACCGTGCTTTGTCGTCATTCCAACTATCACACACTTGGTGCATTTGTCCGTTCAGTTGTTGAAACAAAGTTGATAAGGCTACACTTGCCTTATTGAGTGTTGTACCAAATTGTCGAAGCTCAGGAATGCTTCTTACGCCAGCATCTTGTGCCATAATTGAAAATTTTTGAGTTATTGAATAATATTGTTTATTGTCTCTTTATCCGGTAGGATATAGGGAGTGAATAATTGATACTTATCAGCCTCTTCATTATAATAATACGCCCTCAGACGGTTTGGGTTATCCTCCAGTTTAGATAGACTGATATCTTGCGGAAGCATCAAACTAGCTTCTACCGCTTCTTCCGAACGCATCATAATCACATGCTTGCATTTTGCATACAAATCTGTCTTTCGGAAATACGCATCTTGCGGGAACATGAAGTTGACCGGCTTGTCTACTTGTATGATAGTATGTACTCCGTTGGATGGTCCTTCATCCATGATGTAGTTGAGAGCTTCTTTTACTGTCTTGATGGAAGAAGCCGCGCTACTGCTCGGTGCAGGCGTTGTTGTAATATTGTGGATAACAGCCAAAGTCGCACCTATATCATCCATAGCAGGCATACTGTCGCTTGAGTTATTCTGCGTATTGACAATGGGCTGATTGAGTTTGAGCTCGCGGAAACGCTCTTGACCGAGGATGGTCAAGATTGTTGGTGATGCTGCTCCCGATGCGATGGAGTCACATAATTGTTTCAACGTCTCATTTCTTTTTCGCGGAGCAATCACATCACAGAGACCATTCTTTTCAAACTCATCCAGCACATCCAGATATTCAGCCTCATCATCATCCAAACAATCGAAGATAACAAATCGGAATCCCAATCCCTTTTGTCTGTTTGAAAGCATCAAGGAAGCCAATACTCCAAGAGTGGTTCGAGTAACGAACTGTCGATCGTTTATTCCGAACAATGCAATATTTTCGCTCAAATCATCTTTTAGCGGTATCGTTAATGGCGTTTGTTCCAAATTAATAATCTGTCCCGGTGAAGTTACAATGTTCTTACGCCCTTTTGTAACAATATAATCTGCTACGGCTTGGGTGATAGGAATCTGTAATGACCCGCTGAAATAGGATTGACCATTAGAAGCATGAGTAGATGCTTTCTGCTGTATGCTTTCCACTAGTTCTTTTTGCATGTCGCCTTTCTCCACATAATTGAATGTAAAGAGGATATTTCCATCGGCTCCTTGATAGTAGCATTGGCCTTTGCCTTTCTCCATTGTTGCCACCACTTTCTCTGTCTGATTCCGTTCTGTATCTGGAACTAAACGTGCTGCGTCGGTGGTAAGACACGGCAGAATGTAATGCTCGCCTATCTGATTGAGAATCTCTTTGCCTAATTGTGGAGCGTTTACCAGTGATTGAGTCGATAGTAAAAGATGAACACCATAGGCGCGCCCCTGTTGCGCGATTAGAGCAATAATATCCACCATCTCATTTTGCAGACGACCGTTCTTTGCCCGGTCTGCAAAAAGCGTCTGACATTCGTCAGCAACAAGAATGATTTGAGACAGATGTTTGCCGAGGTTCATCCTGTTGTACTCATTTACGTCACTTGCACCGGCTTCAGCCAACATCTGCTGACGTTGTTCCATTTTGACTTTGATATCACGGATGACCTCATATGTGATTCGCTCATCAGCTCGATCCACCAAGATAGCACGCATATGTTTGAAATCGCGGTAACAGTTGAACTCTACACCCTTGAAGTCAAGCAGGTATAATTCGACATCCTCCGGCTGATATTTTGCTGTCATACTCAAAATGATGTCGTGCAGGAAGCGGGATTTACCCGAACCTGTAGCACCGATAACAAAAGCGTGATAGTGTTGTTTACTGACATCCATACGGAAATTGAAAGGAGCACCTTCTGCAGTAAAACCGATGGGAGCCACTATTTCATTGCTTGTTTCTGTATAAGGTGCATTGATAGCAGCTTGCCAATCGTATTGGAATACTTTCTTGCGAGTAGTTGCTGCGTTGACATGCTCAAAGGCAGCCTTCGCCCAATCAGAATTGTTAGCGATAGACATAGTGGTAATGAAGCCTCCCTCTTGCGATGCACTCCACGAGTTAACTTTTTCCGCATTAATCACTTGATAACTGCTGCTATGCTTTAAAATGTGGTCTTGGTTTTCATTCTTTGACACCTTCTCCGTACTATTCAGACCAATGAAGTATATACCATATAATGGTCCTTTTTCGAACAAGGGGATTAACTGCTCTTGCGCGGAAATTTCAGCGTCAGGGTCGTCCAACAGAATGACAACTTCGTAGGGCTCTACTATCTTGCCTGCTGCTTCATTCACCTGCTCTATGGATTGACCGTATTTGTCCTGAAAATCCATAACGCGCTTGAGCAGACGTTCCAACAATTGATGATACATCGCGGGGGAGGACACTTTGTCGTAAAGCGTTTCGGGAAGATTTGCTGTGAAGAAGTTCGCAAGCGGAGATAGTTGCGTGTTGACGAAGCTCAGGTGAACGCTTTTTGCCGGAAGTCCGAGCAAAATGCTCATTACAATATGACGATAAATCTCTGCTGCACGCTCGGCTGTAGATGAATCATAGTCAATAATGATATTTTTGACATTGTTATCCGGCATCTGCCATGGAAGAAAAGCCGGAGTATAGACGTCTTTCCCTTGAATGTTATCCTTGAAATAGGCCACAGGTATATCCGGCATAGTCATTCGGTCATTCTCATGCTGGGAAATAGCCTCAAAATAGGCCGCTACTTCCGCTGTGGAAGGTAACGATTTTAAGAAGAAAGGATAGATTGCCGGTTGCTGTGATGCTAACTCACGGAAACTATCCAGCATGTCTTCCGTTAACATAATCTCTGCATTTCCTTGCGATGCTTGTGTAAACATCATTTTCATCATAATTTGCAGAGCATTTGTGATTTGATTTGTTGTTTTCACAAAGCATTCGTCGCTTTTCTCTGTTGCGCTTAAAGGGCCTTTTTGTTCTTGTTTTTTGGGTGATTCAGACTCAGATTTTTCGTGAAATTTTTCATATGCTTCTTTCAATTCCAGGTATTCTTTACCGAATTTCTGAATTTCTCGATCACTTATGTATGCCATATTATTGTTATTTAAAAATTATTAAACAATTCGTGTTCGTTTGAGAATCCCAACTAAATCTTTGCTATGGTTTTGACAATTGACTAAGATGGACAGATTTTTCTATAGGATTAGATTGTAAGCATGTCTTTTAAAATATACTTTTCAGTTTAGCTCGCCATTCCTCAATAATCTTATCCGTCAGATGTTGCAATCCTGATTTCCCTTCTATCATCTTCTGAAATTTTCCTTTAGACAAATTAGGGACTATCATTTGTTCTAAACTTGAATCAAAGGCGTTATTTCCTATTGATGACAAACTACTTGGGATAGAGACGGATTTTAGTTTTTTACAACCTTTGAAAGCGCTATTTTCTATTTTAGCGACTCTTTCACCGAAAGATATAGATGTCAAGTTGTTACACCCCATAAAAGCTGACTCACCAATGTTTGTCACGTTGTCACCAATTACGACAGATGTCAATCCGCTGCACCCCTCAAACGCAGCTGCGCTTATGCTTGTCACGCTGTTAGTGACAGTAATGGATGTCAGACCTGCGCATTCCTTAAATGCTGCTCTCCCAATCTTCTTAACATTATATGGGATTCCATAATACCCCTTTAAATCTTTGAACGGACTATTATCCAGATAGTCGCTTTCTATTAGTTGCTTAATGTATTCCGAGTTAATTTTTTTTAACTCGCGTGTAAACTTTGCCTTTTCTTTTCGCTCTCGTTCTATTCGTTCTTTTTCTTCTCGCTCTTTCTTGAGCCTTTCTTGTTCCTCTTTTTGCTTGCGCGCGCGCTCTAAACGTTTTTTCTCAACTTCTTTCCGCTCTTGTTCTGTAGATGGTTCTTTTTCTGTTATTTTGTTATAATAATTACAATCTTGAAAACCATCAACTAAGAGAAAATCTTCTTTGGTTCCAGCAGGAACTATAATTTGCTTTGTTTCAGTGTTAAAGTAAACGGATTTCCTATATTCAACATATGAACCATTTATGGGTATATTGTGGGTGATTACTTTTTCTTTAACTCCAAACCTCTTAATACTAGTTGGAAGGGAAATAGAAGTGAGATTAACGCAAGATTTAAAAGCACAATATCCGATCGTTGTCAGTCCCTCAGGAAAAATGATTGAAGTTAACTTTGGTAAATTATAACATAAATAACTCGGAATATATATCACTTTTTCCCCTATAATGAATGAGGAGAGCTTATCCAGACACTGAAATAGGAAATCACTATCACCATATTGATGATATTGATGCTCCTTAATACCACAATTTATAGCATTCCATTCAATAGATGTTAAAGAAGTGCATCCGTAAAATGCATTATCAAGAATGAGTTCCATATTTTGAGGAATCGTTAAAGAAATAAGACTCTTGCAATCATAGAAAGCACAAGTTTCAATGCTTGTTACACTATCTGGAATAATTACAGATTGTAAACTGTGGCATTTCTCAAAGACTCTTTGTTCTATTTTGGTTATGCCATTGGGGATAATCACAGATTTAAGACTAGTACATCCGATAAAGGCTCCAGATCCTATTTTGGTTATGTTTTTAGAGAGACTTATTGATGTAAGCCCGCTGCAATTTTCAAAAGCGTTGTAATCTATTTCTGTCACACTATCGGGCATAGAAATAGATGTAATCTTTCGACAATTAAGAAAAGCTTTATGGCCTATCTTTGTGGTTCCATCTGGAATCTCGAGATGGCCAGCGAAACTGGTAAAATATGAACTTTTATCCCATTCTGTACCAGACTCTATCTGCTTTATTTGCGTTTGCCGTTCGCGTTCCAAACGTTCCTTTTTTTCCTGTTCACGCTTGATACGCTCTTTTTCACGGCGTTCCTCATTTCTTTTATCACGCTCAAGCCGTTCTTTTTCTCGTTGTTCGCGTTCTATGCGCTCCTTTTCTTGCCTTTCTTTTTCCAGACGTTCCCGTTCAATGCGCTCCTTCTCAAGCCGCTCTTGCTCAAGCCTTTCTTTCTCAATGCGTTCTCGCTCCTTTCGCTCATTCTCAATAGCGCGTATTGCCACTACATGTTCTTTAGTTTGTACAGAAGCAAAGAACAATGGCTTGGAGAAAAGGCTTTTGGCATTATTCTCGGTGGAATAACAAGATTTTAATAGATTTGGCACATCATTTTCAGATAATGCGTTATCAATGATGTTAATTATGTTTTCACATAAAGCTTTATTGTAACCAGTTTTCTGATAATCAGGGGATTGTGGGTCATTTTCATGTTCCAGAAGCACATGAAACCATTTGATGGCTTTTGCGTAATCGAAGAACGATTTGTCACAACCATAAATGACGGTTAGATTATTCATGGCATGAATATCACCTTGCTCTGCAGCATGGATGAACTTTTCTATAGCAAGAGATGGATTCGTTTCCGCACCTTCCACTTCCTTATAAATGTCTCCTACATTTATTTGAAGGTCAGAGCGTTCTTCGTTTTCCATTGTTTCTTTGCTGTTTAATGTTTCCTGCTGATGTTCCCATCTCAAGTAAGCGTGTTCCTTAAGAAACTGTCGATTTCGTTCGAGTGCCGCTTTAACCTCTTCAAGTTCTTCATCTGACAATAGCATAATAGTAGTTATTTTAATGTGATTAAACAATTCTTTTTCGCTTGCAGGTCTATCTTATATGGCCCCCAGATAAACGGGGCGACATACCAATCATAGCCAAACGAAGAACCTACATGTTGCGGAATAGGATTAGGGAAACTTATGTTTGTCGTCGGATAACTATATAGATTACCCATTCGCTTTAAATACGAGCGAAGCAATGTTTTTGCTTTTTTTTCTGCGGGACTGTCTTTTTGGGAAAACTTAAACTGTGAGTGAACTTTTTTCCCTGATTTTATAAGCGCATATAAAATTTCGTTATTTGTATTAAAAAATTCTCGCCATATTGTTTGCATTTTTGATGTTATATCATTCATAGAATGCGATTTTAATGTAAGTGTCTTTGTATCATTTAATATATCGACATATGCTACCGCATCGCGAAATCCTGAATTTACTTGTTTGTCACTTTGGCAACTATGTAAAAATATGAAATACATATCTACATCATTATTGCCTTTTTGTGAAGAGCACATGTTGTACATCTTATATGTGTCTTTAAAAAATTCGGGTTTAAGCCATTTCTCGTCATTTACGAACTGACACGCTTTAAACTCAAATAACGCAACTAATTCTGATCTATTTGTATCCATAGGATCAACTTCCAAAACTGCCAAATCACATTTAGTCCTGTTATAAGGCCCCCATTCACGACGAACGATGTATCGGTTCGTGCTATTTTGCCAGGTGTCTAATGCTTGCTGCAATTCCCAAGCAACACGGTCACGGATTTGGAGTTCATTTTTCCCTTGCAGAGAATAATAGGCTAGTTCTCCATTAGGAAACAATTGCCTTAATTTACTCAATAACGAATTAATCGTTTGTGTGATAAAATTTTGCACTAAAGGATTCATAATTTCACATTTATTGTGTTGCAAAAATGTAACATACATTTAAGAAAGAGCTGTGTTAAATGTATTAACAATGTCATTTTTATCTATTTTGGAGAGATTATATTTGTCTGCAAATGTTTTCCATTTGTTTAATTTCCTATTGGTTTTTGTTTTGTTTGATTTATAAGTTCTCCACTTTCTCCAATCAATTTGTATGTCATTTTTGTTAGCTTCATATAAATCAACACCTAACGCATAAGGGGCTGGTTGTCTTTTCATGAAAGATTCTATAGTTTCTGAATATTCAGGTATTGCACTCTCCACATATTGCAAAGTAATCATATTAGCTAATGATTCTTCCATATAAATTTCGTTTATATCCAACTGTTTTATTGGCAATCGCTTGCAACAGGCAACATCTCCGGCAATATTCGGCGTCGATAGTACATTTGTTTCATCCATTATAGCATGAGCATATTCATGCATTAGGACAATAGCATATAACACCATTATTGGCAGTTCTTTGGTCGACATCCTCTCTATCTTTTCTGGGCAAAGGTATATCATAGGTCCAATATCTTTTTTAGGAAAATAACATCCCAAAGATTCCATAGATTGGTCGTCATTAATTGGATAAACTGGCATCATTTCTTGGGGTACTAACATTACCGGAACATATCGTTTCAAATAGGACATCCAAAAGGGATTATAATTTTCATTCTCATCCCATCCGCTTATTCCCAAAGGATAGTTTTGGCTAATATTCATATCTCCTTTGGTCATGATAGCATCAATATATCTTATCGTCGAATCACCAATAGCCTTTACGTCAGGGCAACAATATACCATTAGCCTTGAATAAATAAACTCGGGTGACTTAAAGGTGAATTGTATAGAATTGTTACACTCTTTACTTTTTGCTCTTTGGAAGAACGGTTCTTCTCCATATAAAGGAGATGGTATCGTTATCATATATGGAGTAGGCATTTCTATTTTGTCTTTCCAATAATTATCATCATTATTACCAATTTTTGGCAAGAGTTTTTTACATGTTTCAGGCAAGAGGTTTTCAATATACTCTTGTTTCATTGATTTAGACTTATATTGTTGTTTAGATAATGAAAACTCTTCTTCATTATCTTCGATATCTAACTGATCAATATTGAAACACTGAACTCTGTTAAAATTTTTCTTCTGCAAGAAATAATTAATCGGTGCCATAACAAAATAAATGTTAGATTTTGCCTACTCACTTCTGGCTTTTCGGCTTACTCCGTTTTGCCTTTTTATTCGACACCTTATTCGATACCGAATCGAAACAATTATCCCTTATTAATGATTGCAGCCGTCAACGCAAGACCACCAATCAGGCACGGGATGCCTGCAAAGGCTGGCCACATCCAACTGATATCTTTGGCTATCCAACCGGCATAAACAAGCCAACCGCCGTATGCCAGCAAAGTCAGCGGGAACAGAAGAACCAGAGGTTTCCATTTAGATATTAAAACCAGAGCCAACTCCACTAAGGGGATGCCGGCAAAGGCTGCCCATGCCCAATGAATAGATCCTTCAATCCAGCCGGCATACATAAGCCAACCGCTTAATACCAACAGGCCGAGACAGAATAGGATGCGCGTAATCTTGGTGTTATAAATAAGACCAAGTATCCCTCCTACACCCACAACTACGTACCATAGCAGCAAGCCTACTATAAACACCGACATAACAATAATAAAAAAACTAATTAATCCTTCAAGCATAACCAGTATAGTATATTTTTAAAGTTTCGCCCAGTCTTTGCTCGGCATTCGGGCACTTTCCGTTATTATTTTAGTTCATTTCCTACATCAATCTTGTCCAAATCAGACTAACAACAAAAAAGTACTACTCTTGTTGTATCTTCGCAGAGGCTCTCGCATTGCCCGAATCGCAAATACAGCAAAAGTAGTACACAAACGTGCACTAACATTAGCCAACTTTTTGCGATTCATGAAACTTGCGAGATTCCTGCGAATCAAATTGGTATTGTTAGAATAATCAGTATGTTCGTGCTGCCAACAGCAGCAACCATCATTCTCCGCTGAGAAGACGGTACAAAGATACACAAATTTTTTGATATTTGCAAATAATCGGTGCATTTTTTTGTCGAAACGATACTTTTTTTACACTTTTTGTGTACTACCTGCCTTTTTTGCGTGCAAACGCGCTACAAAATTACAACAAAAAATTGAAAGGCGCAAACGGTTTACCCATTGCGCCCTAATTAGCACTCAAATATCTGCTAACTACGATCTATTTCCGCTCTTTCAAGAAACGTTTCAGAAGGAAAGTAAGGAAATACGGGAAGGTATAGAACTGCCCGTTCCATCCAATGTTCTTGTAACCCAACTTTACACCGTATTTCACATCGGGGAACGAATCCCATTTGATGAGATTATTGAGCGATGCAGTGGCGCCATCTTTGGCTTTGACTTCAACAGGCACCAGCGAATCGGCATCGCGCACAAAAAAATCCATCTCCAAAGCAGGACTGTCATGTTTATAGAAATACAATTGTTCATAGCCGGATTTGATCAGCATCTCACCAACTACATTCTCATAAATGGCCCCCTTGTATGTTCCAAAGTTCTTGTTAGCACGCAAATCCTCTTGAGCTTCTTCGTCCAATGACGCTATTAGCAAACCGGTATCGTGATAATATAGCTTATAATACTCCGGATTATAATTACCTTTCAGGGGCAGTTCGACATTATTCAAGCAATAGCACGCATTAATCACTCCAGCTGAACACAGCCAATCAACCGCACCTATATATTCCCGCGACCTGGCACCTTTAGCCACTTTGGTAATTAGGAACTTTTTATTATCTTTAGCCAGAAAGGTGGATATATGGTTATAAACAGCTTGAATCTTCGCTTTTTCTGTATCTCTGGCATACTTTGTTATATCTTCTTCATAGTCTTTCAACAGTTGGCGCTGCAATTCCAGTGTCCCGCCGAAATGTCCACTATCAATAAATCTATTTACTACCTCCGGCATTCCTCCAAGCGTCATATAATCACGAAAATTGGCCATCATCGTATCCAACTCCAATTGGGTAAATGGCGTCAAACTCGTCATGTGATTATATAGATCTTCAACTTGCTGATCCGAATAGCCCTTTGCCCACAAGAACTCCTCAAAATCCATTGAGTGCATCACGTAATCTTCCTTGTAACCAACGGCATTCGACTCTATTTCCTCATAGTAGATTCCCATGAGCGAACCGGAACAAATCACGTCATATCGACCATCCTGACAGAAAGATTTAAGAGAGGTCGCACAATCCGGACACTTCTGAAGTTCATCAAAGAATAGCAGTGTTTTGTGCGGAATAAATTTCCAAGACGGCTCCAGTAGCGAGATGTTCTTGATGATGGAATCCACCTCATAACCATTATCGAATATAGCTCTGAACTTCTTTTGAAGTACAAAGTTAATCTCAATCACCGAGTCATATCCTGTGCTTCCGAATGCCCTGATAGACTCGGTTTTGCCTACTTGACGAGCACCTTTCACTATCAAAGGCTTTCTTTTCGGAGATTTTTTCCAATTCACAAGAAAGGAATCTATCTTTCTTCTAAGCAGTTCCATAGCAGATTATCACATTTTCAGTTATTAGAAACGCAAAAAATCACATTTTCCGATAATATTTCTCTGGCAAAATCACATTTTCGAGTAATCTTTTTGACCAAAAAATCACATTTTCGGGCACAAAGGTATACTTTTTTTTTGATATTTGCAAATTTTCGGGCAACAAAATTACAAAGAGTACACAAAAAATGCACTTTTTAACTCAAAACTTGCACTAAATGTCAAAAGCAGACACAAAAAATGTTGGGAAGGGGCAAGTGAAGTAGGTATAGCCAACTACCTTTTGACGGGAATGAATGTCGTATCACCGTTGAGATTGACAACGATTATGGGATAATCTTTATACAGATTAACCATGCGCTTGTAATCACGATCATACGAACTGAGATAGTGCTGACGCAACTGATGTTCGTATCCGGGATAAAATGCCACCAGTATATCGCACTCTTTAGCCATGAGAGCGGCATAAGCATTATGGTACACGAGTGCCTGATTCAGGCTCTTGACAGGCATATTGGCAATCGAATCGGTGTACTCACGGTACAGACTCCGATAAGCGGCATCAGCCTTTTTCTGCAACTTAATCCATGCGCTATCCACTGCCGGACGTGCGGGGTGCTCTACCACTGGAGTTAGAACGACCACCGTATCCCGTTGCACAGGCAAGGTATCGGCAGGCAACACCTGCGGTTCCACAGCTATGGGACGGGGAACAACAAACAGCAGTAATGTCACCAATGCACCGGTCACCGCCAATGCCGGCAACAGCCACATCAGCACAGCCTGCCTGCGCAACGCCGCATGCACCTGACGCACCGACTGATAACGCCGGATCGCAGGTGTAGCACAACAGCGCTTGGCTACCAGCCGGAACGAGTGCGGGAACAACGCACGCAGGATAACGCCCAAGGCATAGATATCCTTCTCGGGTGAGAGATTGTCCGAAGGAACATAACCGGTATCGATGACAGGTGGCGACGACCCCAGATCTTTTGCCACATACGCATCGGTATCCGCCAGACCGAAATCAATGAGACGGACATGGTTGCCCACATCGGTTATGAGTATATTGCCAGGCTTGAGGTCGGCATGTACAATCTGCTGCGCATGCAGGATCTGCAACGCCTCCAGCAGTTCGTCCGCCACACGCCGGCGCAACGACCATGAAGGATTCTCCTGCAAGAACCGGTCAAGCGACCGCCCCTGGATATACTCCATCACAATAGCGCGACCCACTTCCGGAATATCATCCATCTGCCATGTCTTGACCACATAGATGCAGTCGATAGCATGCATGATATCGTATTCGCGCTGCAGGAGCAGGCGGTTGCGGGTAATCTGTCCTTCATCGTCACGGGCAACCTTCAGCACCACCCACTTGCCGGCATGCATAGCGCGGTACACACGGTTATGACCACTGTCGGACAACAGCCGGATATCGGTGTAACCCGAAGTGCCTAATTCGCGGGACGACAAGTCGCGCACAGGACCTGATGTGAAATCATTTTGCTCCATTTCGCATGCAAAAATACGAATTTATTTGGAAATATGCAAATATTTTTGTAACTTTGCAGTCGATTTCGTTATAAAAACACAAGTATGACAACTTCACTTCTATCCGACAGCACCGCTGTGCAACAAGCCAAACAAGCAGCCGAGGCACGTTACGGCAAACGTCCGAGCAGTCCCGCAGATTTTGCGGAACTCAGTCTGTACATCAAGCGGCAGACAGGTCATGATATCAGCAGCGATACCTTGAGTCGCCTGTGGGGCTACAAGAAAGGTTACGCTCATGTCCGGCATTCGGTGATAGACACGCTGAACAGATACGGTCATGCCGGTGAGGAATCGAACTACATCTACCACTCTACCCTCAATGCCGACGACCTGCAGCCAGGCGACAAAGTGCGCATAGCATGGCTGCCTGACAGAGTTTGTACGATAGAATATACAGGCAACTATGCCTGGCGCGTAGCGGATGTACAAAACGGCAAGTTACACGTCGGTGACACATTCTTCTGCCGCATGCTCTGCCAAGGCGAACAGCTGACAGTTGATCATCTGCGCTCCGGCGAAAAGATATACGAAGGTTACACCATGGGTGACAAGAACGGGCTAACGCTGGTGGAGAAAATATAAAAAGACCACGACAAAACTCCGACAAGACCAGGACAAGACACCGACATTGCCTATGGCAATCCCACCTCGAAGTTACGTTCGCACAACCCTGCGAACTGCAATCTTTTGACAAGTTATTGAAATTTACCAGATTTCGAATAGCCAAAACAAAGCGCGTAAGACGCTTTTAATTTTATGTCTTCCTCACTATTTGCACCTGTGAGGGCAGTGGTGTTATATACTCCCTTTTCCTCTGCCCGCTCCGCGTGCTCGTTTCCCCCGTTTCATCGGGGGAACATCATCGAAGAGGATGGTGCTAATCAGGGGCGGAAGGAGGTTAGCCATGAGGACAACGACGGTCATGCCGAGCAGAGTGAGCGTGCCCAGCGAGTGCATGGCGGGATGGCGGGCGATGACCAGTACGCCGATGCCGATAAACATGATCAGCGCAGAGAGCACGATGCTCCGCCGGAACTGCGCCAGCATGCGTCTGCCCGTAGCGCGCTCGTACTGCAGGCCTTCCACAACAAAGATGCTATAATCGTCGCCCTGGCCGAAAATGAACGTAGCCAAAATAACATTGACGATATTGAACTGCAAACCTAACAACTGCATCAGTCCCAAGATCCATATCCAGCTCACTGCCATCGGCAGGAAAGCGACCAGCGCGGTACGCAGACTGCGCATCGATACCCACAGGAAAATGAACACGATGAGCGAGCAGACCAGACCGATGTAATCAAAATTGTCGGACAACTGTCCGGCTACAGAGGCGTTCAGTTGGCGTATATCAAACACCAGCGCCGCTGGCGATACCATCTGACGGACAGCATCCTCCACTTCCTGTACATGTTGCTTCGGCACGGCTATGTGCGTGACGAGCGACACATGCGAACTGTCAATCAGGCAATAGCCTTGCAGCACATTATCGGTAAGCGGGCTGAAAAACTCAATCGGCTGCGGGCTGAACTGTTCTTGCATCAGGCGGCTGAACGGCTCGAATGCCGACGGGCGGAAACCCTGCCGAGCGGCTTCTGCTTGCAAGGCATCGAGCAGTTGTTGGCGGCGTTCCGCCCAGAAGGTTTCCCAGCGTTGTATGCGATCGGCTTGCTCGTCGGTGGTGGGCAACCAGCGGGAGGGAGATTTTATATTTGTAATTTGTAATTTGTCATTTGTGATTTTACAATTGAGAGTTGAGAGTTGACTGGTAGTTTCTGATTGGGGTTCGACGACGTACACACTCTCCGTGCCGGACTCACCGGCAAGCGAGGTAAGGCGGGCGAAATCGGCACGCTGCTGAGGCGTCATGTAGTTGAGGTGCGACACATCCGCATCGAAAGCGATATGTCTGCCGCGGAAGTACAATCCTGCCGTCAGCAACAAGAGCACAGCCAGCAAGCTGTAGCGCAGTGCCGGGCGCATAGGCGGACGAGCCGCCTCGCTGCTTGCAGCAGGCAGAGGATGCGTGTTATCGCGCAGCAGTTGAGGCAGGAAGATGATGCTGAACAGGATAGTGCCGACCAGCATAGCAGCAGCAAACACACCCAGTTCGCGCAAAGCGACCGCCTGCAAGGGCACCAGCGCCAGAAAAGCGCCGACGGTAGTGATATTACCGATCACCAGCGGCGAAGCCACTTCGCTGAGCGTCTGACGCACAGAGGTGGTATAGCGCTGGTGGAAAAGGATATGCAAGGGATAATTCACCGCTATGCCGATGATGATGCTGCCCATGCCTATCACGATCAGGCTCACCTCGTGAAAACACACTGCCATCGCCGCCATCGCCATCAGCCAGCCGAAACCTACGGTGAGCAAGATGAGCAGGATATAATGCACATTCCTGCGAAAACAGTACACCAGCAAGGCAATGATGCCGATGAGCGCCAGGCTGATAGCCAGCAGGCTGTCCTTCTTGATGCGCGAAGCGTTCTCCACCGCCACGACAGGCGCGCCCAGCAGACGAACGGACAGGTTGGGATATTGGCTGCCCACCTCTTCGCAAAGCGCATTGAGCGACGCAACAAGGCGCGTATTCAGGCGCGTCTCGTTGGCGCCATAAGGCGTCTGAACGATGGCAAAAGCAAGCTGTTCGTCCTGCGTGAGCATATAGCCGTCGAGCGACGTGAACGCATCGGTGGCGGGTTTGAAATCCTGCAACGTCGATACCACGGGCGCAAAGAGCAGCAACGGATCGTGACTGACCGTACGTTGCATGAACGAGGCAACGGGCATCTGCATCCATCCATGGATACGCGTCAACGCCTCCGGAACAGCCTCGGGCGAGCGCAAGAGCGAATCGATATGCGCATAATCGGCTTCCGTAAGAAAGAGCGGGATATGTTCGTACGTCCAATTGACCACATCCATATAGCGCTGCATATCCACGGTGGTGGTAAGATTAGCCGCAACTACAGAATCCTTTTCGGCAGCCAACCCGGCAAACGCATCAATGGCATCGAGTTTGTCATCGGTAGTGCCACCCTCAAAGATGACCACGATGCGTTCCGCACCGCTGATGCGCTGATAGACTGCCATCGCCTGCTGCTGACGCTCGCTGAGAGGCAGAAAATCCGATATATCTTCCGTATAATCCAACCGCCACACCGCTGCCACGCATAGCAGCAGCAACGCACCGAGCAGACACCAGCACAGAGGCTTGTGCCGCGCAAGGTAGTCATATATGCGGAAGAGGAAGGACATCAGTTTTCAGTATTCAGTATTCAGTGGTCAGCGCTCATCAATAAACAAGATGGGTTTGCGGGTTTGCGCAGGGAAATTGATCTTCTGGATAACATCCACGGGCAAGATCTCCACCAGCGGCGCTACCCTCAGACGCGCACGGAAACGGTCCTTCAGGTCTTTGATCAGTTCGGCAGCGGGCATCGTGCAACTCTTCTTTAGTCCTATACGCACGAGCACCTCATCCGTGCCGGCAGCGGAAGGACGCACCACCACCACGAAGTTCTCAACATATTCGGTATTGTTGAGCACATCGTTGATGGCCGGCGGATAGATGGTGGTGCCTTTCAGCTTGATCATGTTGTTCTTGCGTCCGACGAGCGGCGTGAGGCGGTAGCTGTTCCTGCCGCAAGCACACGGCGCCACGATCTTCGCCGCCATATCGCCGGTACGGAACCGCAGCAGCGGCATGGCTTCCACACCCAGGGTGGTGATAACCACCTCCCCAACTTCACCATCGGGCACAGGACGATTGTCCTCGCCAATAATCTCCACGATGATGAGTTCGGGATGCACGTGTCCGCCGCAACCGTGTTCGCATTCGGAGAAGGTGGCAGACATCTCGGTGGACGAATAGGTGGCATAGAGCTCCACTTCCGGCCAGGCTTCGTGCAGACGCTGCCCGAGCAGGTTGAGCGAGAAATCCTGATTGCGCAGTCCCTCGCCTATGCCGATGATCTTACGCACGGAACAATGGCGGTAGTCGATGCCGTTCTGACGGGCATAATCGATCAGCCGCAGCACGAACGACGGCACGCACATGATAGCGTCGGGACGCAGACGGAGGATGGTATCCCATTGCAGTTCGGGGATGCCGTTACCCACGCGGATGATGCCGGCACCCAGCGCACGCAAACCGTTGAAATACGCCATGCCTGCCATAAAGCGCTTGTCGAGCGTCGTCATGATCTGCACCACACTGGCAGGCGTGATACCGGCGCAGGCAAACGACTTGCGCTCGTTGTACGCCAAGCGCTGCAGGTCCTTCTCGCTGCAACCGAAGGTGACAGGATCGCCCAGCGTGCCGGAGGTAGTAACAAAATCGATGATATGCTCACGCGGGCAGCACAGAAAATCATCGTTATGCAGCTGCAGGTCTTTCTTTTCGGTGAAAGGGATGCGCTGCAGGTCTTCCAGGGTGCGGATGGACGCGATGTCGATATGTTCCCGTTCAAACAGGTCGCGATAGTACGGCGAGTGTTGCTGCAGGTACTGCAACTGTTCGCTCAAGCGTTGTTCCTGATAGCGTTTTTGCTCCGCTGAACTCAAAAATTCTATATCTTGATTATTTGTCATTTGTAATTTGTGATTTGTCATTTATATAGTTGATTTAGCCATTCGAGGAAGCGTTGTTTCCACTGGATGGCCTCAGAGGTTGTCTTGTCGGGATTGGCACCAAAGCCGTGGCCGCCGGTAGCATATTGGATATAAGTGTGCGGTATATGCTGTGCCGTCAGAGCGGAGTCCAGCAGTTCGCTGTTGTGGTAGTGCACGATAGGATCGTCCTTGCAGTTGACGAGAAAGACGGGTGGCGTATTCGCCGTGATATGTTTCTCCAGGGAAAGCGAATCGCGCATCACCTGATTGAACTGCCGCCACACGCCCAATGCACCGCGCCGCGAACGCTTGTGCGAAACAGGATCGCTCATGCTCACAACCGGATAGATCGGGCAGAGGAAATGCGGACGGTAGGGCGTGGTGTTGTACAGATAGGACGACATCGTAAGGTGTCCGCCGGCAGAGAAACCGATGACGCCTATCCGGCTCGTATCAATAGCATATTCACCGGCATGCTCGTACACGTAGCGCAAGGCATCCTGTACGTCGTAGAGCATATTCGGATACTTGTTGCCTATTCCTAACACCCTATAGCCGAACATGTACGCACTGACATTTGCCACGCGGTAACGCAGCACAAAAGCGTTGATGCCCTGCTCTTGCAGCCACTCGGCTACGCCGATGCCCTCCGTAGCCATATCCAGCCACGAGTAGCTGCCTCCGGGACAGACAATCATACCGATGCCGGTGTTGCGTTCGGGCGAAGCGGGATAAGCGTAGAGCCGTTTGTTGCCCTCAACAGGCGCAGGCAGATGAGGCATAGCGGAGAAAAGTGAAAGGGGGAAGGTGAAAAGTGAAAGGATTATTAATCCAGCCAAGGAATGGCGGGATATTTTCCTCCGCATCTTCCCTATCAGGATGCGTGGCCAGCCGTACAGGACGGCAGCGAAACAAAGGAAAGTATTGAGGATACTGATGCGCGTAAAATCGTACGCCGGACGGAAATGGCTGACGCGCTCTCCTTCGGGCGGATAGTACACACGGATGGGTACAGGGATGATCTGTTCGTTCGCCCACGCGGCAAAGACAAGCAACTCAAGTTCGCTCTCATAGCGCGAGGTGAGGAGTGACAAGCCGTGCAAATGGCGTACGGGATAGATACGCATGCCGGTCTGCGTGTCGGGCAGACGGATGCCGGTCTGGACGGTGAACCAGAAATTGCTGAACTTGTTGGCAAAGGTGTTCTGCTTGGGCATGTTCTCGTGCTCAATATTCCTGTTGCCGATGATGAGCGCTCCGGGATGTTCTTGGCTGACAGCCAGCATAGCAGGGATATCTTCGGGGTAATGCTGCCCGTCGGCATCGATGGTGAGTACATGCGTGAAGCCTAACGCAGCAGCGTGTTTCAGTCCCTCACGCAGCGCAATGCCCTTGCCCCTGTTGTTGGGCAGGTTAATCACAGAGATGTTGGACCGCTGCGCTGTGAGATCGCTGCGCTGTGAGACCGCTTCGCTGTGAGAAGTGAGATGTGAGAGGATCTCGCACGTACCGTCGGTAGAGCCGTCGTTGACAACAATGATGTCGGGCAGATAGGCAGCAGTGCGCCGGATAATATCGCCGACGGTAGAAGCATTGTTGTATGTAGGAATGAGCGCGCAGATCATAGTGGACGAACAGCAAAAAAGCGAATGACGGTTATATCGCCATTGGTCTCGTAGATAGTTACCTCATCGGCAATCTGCGTTTCGGGGTTGAGGATGATGCATATCCGGCTAAACAGGTTCTTGAGTTCGCGTTTCCTGGGCGTGAGCGTCACGGTATTGTCCTGTTGCTCCACCACGAAACTTTTCTCCGCGGCAGTCAAGTCACCGCTTATACTCTGGCGGATAAGCATCACCATGTTCTTGACATGCGGATTCATGTTGCCCTTGTCGCCGTCCAGTTCCCAAAGCAAAGGTTGCGGCTTGGTATATTCCCAGCGCAGGTAGTCCGGGCTGCGGTAGATGAGCTGTCCTTCGCTGCGCTGCGGTTCGGCAAACATGACGCTGGTCTTCTGCTGAACAAACTGTGCAGCAAACGACATGACCGTGAGCAATATGGTTAGCAATGTGTTCATTTACTGTACGGTAAGGTAGCAGCCCGCCATGATGAGCAGGATGCCAATCCATTGTGTCCAGCTGACAGCTTCGTGAAAGACCAGCATGGCGGCAATCATGCCGAAAGCATAGGCGATGCTGGACAGCGGATAGGCCTGCGAGAACGGGTAATGGCGCAAAATATACATCCATAGCACACCCGCTGCAGTGAACGATATACCGCAAGCCAGCAGCCACCAGTTGGTAGCCAAACGGCCGAAATACATCCACGTCCACGAGAACGGCGGCATAGCGGTCATGGCTATCTTGAGCAACACCTGTCCGGCACATAGGCAAAACGCCTGCAAAAAAGCCAGTAGAATAAGCTGTAGCATTTTAGTTAAATTCTCAAAAGTTTGCAAAGGTACGAAAAAATATTCATATTTGCAAATTTTCACTGTAGAAAATTTCTCTTTGCTGCGCAAATACGATTTTTTCCGCCCTAAAATTTGCAAATGTCAAAAAAAAATTGTACCTTTGTAGGCATAATATTTGCGAATGCGCCGTAAAAGGCAAAAACAGACACTCGGAACAAGGAGAAAAAGAAGATGGAAAAGGCAAAGAAATATATCTTCCCGGCGGTAGCAGTGATATGCGTGCTGATGGGATTTATGATCGGTGAGGCAGTGAGCAACAAGGTGAATGCCCAGCGCTTCTATATCCAGAACGGGCAGCTGATGGTAGCTCCCTCTTCCAAGATTGAGCAGACGCTACAGTTGTTGGAGCGTGCGTACGTCGATTCGCTGGATGTAGACTCGCTGACCGATGTAGCGCTCATGGAACTGATCGAGCAGCTCGATCCCCACTCGTCGTACATACCCAAGAAAGATATCGAGCTGGTCAACTCAGAGTTGGCAGGCTCGTTCTCGGGCATAGGCGTGCAGTTCACCATACAGAACGATACCGTCAATATCGTGGATGTCATCTCGGGCGGCCCGAGTGAGCATGTGGGCGTGATGCCCGGTGACAAGATCGTGGAGGTGAACGACTCCGTTTTCACGGGCAAGGGCATGACCAACGAGCGCGTGATGCACACCCTGCGCGGACCCAAAGGCACGGAAGTGACATTAGGCATACGCCGTAGCGGCACGAACGAACTGCTGCGCTTTACCATTGTGCGCGGAGACATACCCGTACACTCGGTGGACGCACATTTCATTATCGAGGCAAAGAAGAAGATAGGTTTTGTGCGCGTGAACAAGTTCGGCGAGACGACCTACAACGAGTTTATCTCGGCGCTGGCAGAGCTGCGCTCGGAAGGTGCAGAGCAGTTCATCGTCGACCTGCGCTCCAACGGCGGAGGATTCATGATGAGTGCGGAGCGGATGGCAAACGAGTTTCTTGACTACGGCGACATGATTGTGTATGCCAAAGGCCGTGCCTACCCGTTGGACGAATCGCGCGCTAACGGCCTGGGACGGTTCAAGGATGTGCCGCTGGTCGTACTGATTGACAATTTTTCGGCATCGGCATCGGAGATCTTCGCCGGCGCCATGCAGGATAACGACCGAGGCACGATCATCGGTCAGCGTTCGTTCGGCAAAGGTCTGGTACAGCAGCAGATACCCTACGCCGACGGTTCGGCACTTCGCTTGACCGTAGCGCGCTACTATACTCCTTCGGGACGATGCATACAGAAGCCCTACACCATGGGCGACAACGAGGCGTACGCCAAAGATCTGATGGACCGCTACGACAACGGCGAGTTTTTCTCGGCTGACAGCATCCATTATAAAGATACCACGGTGTACAAGACCAAGAAAGGCAGAAGTGTGTACGGCGGAGGAGGTATCATGCCGGACATCTTTGTAGCAAGGGACACTTCGGCTAACTGCCCGTTCTACAACATCGTGTGGAACCGTGGCTACACCTATCAGTTTGCCTACTCTTATGCCGACCGTCACCGCAAGGAGCTGAGCCGCTATACCGATTGGCAGAAACTGGAGCAACATCTGCTGGCGGCTAACTGGCTGCCGGAGTTCGTGCGGTTTGTAGGGGAGAAAGATGTTAAGCCCAAAGAGGGCGAGCTGGACAAGTGCCGCAAGGAGCTTATCCGCATCGTGAATGCCTACATCGTGCGGGACATATTGGGCGACAAAGGCTTCTATCCGCTCTACGAGCGCGATGACGAGACCACGCTGCGCGCCGTAGAGGAACTGTCGAAATAGCCTTAAGATAGCGAACGAAAGAAACAGGGAGAACGATGAGGTTGCTATTGCAATTGTTTTGGACCTATCTGAAGGTCGGCACCTTCACCTTGGGCGGCGGCTATGCCATGCTGCCCCTGATTCAGCGTGAGGTGGTGGACAACCGCGGATGGATCGACGAGGCGGAGTTCCTCAACATGATTGCTCTGGCGCAGGCCGCTCCCGGACTGATAGCCGTCAACTCTGCCATCTTCATCGGCTATCAGGTAGGGGCACGACATCTCCCGCGGCGGTGGCAAGGAAGATGGAAAGCGGGCGTGTATACCCATCTAGCGGTGGCTGCCGCGGTAATGGGTGCCGTACTGCCGTCGTTCGTCATCATCCTGGCTATAGCCATGATCTTCAGCGAGCACAAAGGCAACCAAACGATTGAAGCCATCATGAAAGGCGTACGCCCTGCCGTAGTGGCGCTGATAGCCGCTCCGCTGCTGAAGATGAGCATGAAAGCCAACAGCCCCAAGCCGTTCAAGGATGGCGGTTACTGGCTGCTGATATGGTCGCTGGCATCAGCGCTGATGATATGGCTGGCAGGGGTAAGCCCTGTTTACATCATCCTCGTCACCATCCTGCTGGCAATAGCCGTAACATGGTGGCAACTGAACAAAAAGAATCACAACTAACAACATATTTCGTCTTGGCAGGCAGTTGTGGGCGTGCCGGACATAAACATTTGTACGTTTATAACAATATGATCAAAATCACTTTCCCCGACCAGAGTGTTCGGGAGTATGAGAACGGCGTTACCCCGTTGCAGGTAGCAGAAAGTATCAGTTCGCGTCTGGCGCAGGATATCCTGGTGGCAAGTATCCGTCCTGCAGACGCATCCCCCGAGGTAGAATGGCAGATCGTGGAACTGAATCAGCCGATTTTGGCTGATGCCGCTATCCGCTTGCACAAGTGGGATGATCCGGAGGCCAAACACGCCTTCTGGCACACCTCCAGCCACCTGATGGCAGAGGCCCTGCAGGAACTCTATCCGGGCATCCAGTTCGGTATCGGTCCGGCTATCGAGAACGGCTTCTATTATGACGTGCTGCCCGCAGAGGGACAGGTAATCAAAGATACCGATTTTCCGGCTATCGAAGCCAAGATGATGGAGCTGCGCGCCAAGAAAGAGCAGCTCGTAAAGAATCAGATCAGCAAGGCTGACGCGCTGAAAGCTTTCGGCGACAAAGGCCAGAGCTACAAATGCGAGCTGATCAGCGAACTGGAAGACGGACACATCTCCACCTATACCCAGGGCAATTTCACCGACCTGTGCAAAGGTCCGCACCTCGTCAGCACGGAGCCTATCAAGGCCATCAAGGTGCTGAGCTGCTCGGCTGCCTACTGGCGCGGCGACGCTTCGCGACCGATGATGACTCGTATCTACGGCATCTCGTTTCCCAAGAAAGCTATGCTCGACGAGTATCTGACTCTGCTGGAGGAGGCCAAGAAGCGTGACCACCGCAAGATTGGCAAAGAGATGGAGCTCTTTATGTTCAGCGATATGGTAGGCAAAGGTCTGCCTATCTGGCTGCCGAAAGGAACTGCCCTGCGTCTGCGCCTGGAAGATTTCCTCAAGAAGATCCAAAAGCGCTACGGCTATCAGCAGGTTATCACGCCGCATATCGGAGCCAAGCAGCTCTATGTCACCTCAGGCCACTGGGATCATTACGGCAAGGACTCTTTCCAGCCCATCACCACGCCCGAGGAGGGTGAGGTATATATGCTCAAGCCTATGAACTGCCCGCATCACTGTATGATATTCAAAAACCAGCCGCGTTCGTACAAGGAGCTGCCTTTCCGCTGCGCCGAGTTCGGTACGGTATACCGTTACGAGCAGTCGGGCGAGCTGCACGGACTGACGCGTGTACGTTCGTTCACGCAGGACGATGCACATATCTTCTGCCGTCCGGATCAGGTGAAGGATGAGTTTATCCGTGTGATGGAGATCATCGAGATTATCTTCAAGGCGCTGGACTTCAAGAACTTCGAGGCACAGATATCGCTGCGCGACCCCAAGAACACAACCAAGTATGTAGGTAGCGACGAGGTATGGGAGAAAGCCGAGCAAGCCATCATCGAGGCATGCAAGGAGAAAAACCTGCCGGCGCGTGTAGAGTACGGCGAGGCTGCTTTCTATGGCCCGAAACTGGACTTCATGGTGAAAGATGCCATCGGTCGCCGCTGGCAGTTGGGTACCATCCAGGTAGACTACAACCTGCCTGAACGCTTCGAACTGGAGTATATCGGCGATGACAACCAGAAGCACCGTCCCGTGATGATCCACCGTGCTCCGTTCGGCTCGATGGAGCGCTTCGTGGCTGTGCTGATTGAGCACACCGCCGGCAAGTTCCCGCTCTGGCTCACGCCCGACCAGTGCATCGTACTGCCTATCTCGGAGAAGAGCAACGAATATGCCCACAAGGTACAGCAGATCCTGGAAGCACAGGAGGTACGCACCCTGGTGGATGACCGCAACGAGAAACTCGGACGCAAGATCCGCGACAACGAGCTCAAGCATATCCCGTTCATGCTCGTGGTAGGCGAGAAAGAAGCCGAGCAAGGCTTGGTCAGTGTACGCGTACAAGGTGCTGAAGACAAGGGGCAGATGACCATTCAGGAGTTTGCCGATCTGGTGAAGAGCACCGTCAGTTCGCAGATGGCAGCTTACTAACAGACGGCTGTCATGAACATGAGAACCAACATAAGCCAAACCGTGCGGCGCATCATGTGCTGCATGGTTTGCCTTGGCTTCCTAATGAGCGCCAAGGCGGTTCTGCCCAGTGTAGCGCTGCAGAACGCGGAAGGCAAGACCGTGCATACCGACCAGATTGCCGGGCAGGGCTATCCTGTGATCATATCGTTCTTCGCCACATGGTGCAAACCCTGCCTGCGCGAACTGAAGGCGATAGACGAATACTACGAAGACTGGCAGGAAGAGACGGGCGTGAAGATGTACATCGTAAGCATCGACCAGGGGCAGGATAGCAAGAAAGTGGTGCCCATGGTGGACGGCTACGGATGGGAGTATGAGGTGCTGCTGGACCCCAACGGCGAGTTCAAGCGCGCAATGAACGTGCAGAACGTACCGCACATCTTCGTTCTGAACAGCCAGGGCGAAGTGGTATACAACCATGCCGGCTATACCGACGGCAGCGAGACGGACTTGAGGCAATACCTCAAGTGAGTTGAGAGTTTAGTGCTTAGTGTTTAGAGTTTAGAGATTGAAGATGAAAAGTGAAAGAACATACCGGGTTGGGCGTGGACTGGTGGTCCTTTCATTTTTCATTTTCTTTGGTCTGCCCTCACAGGCCCGCGATACTGTGTACGTGAGCGGCGGCATAGAGCATAACGGGCTGTTCCCTACGCGCGATGTGTCGGCCGACCGCACCCATGCCCGTGCCCCGTGGGCGAAGATCGACCATCTGAGCAACAGTTATCTCGACCTGTCGGTTCATTATCTGCGCTCGGATAGCAACCGTTGCCATTTCAAAGGCCTGCACGCCGATACGCGCCTGGAGCTGATGCAATGGCCGCTATTGGGCTACGAGGCGGATTTTGCAGGTCACGGCATAGGCAGGCTGAGCCTGACGGCTGATTTTGCATGGGGCAACCTAAGCGTGGGCGACGTGTATGCCCAGTTCGGCTCGGGGATGATACTTAACCTGTATGAGGATCGCGGTCTGGGTATCGACAACTCGCTGCGCGGAGCCAAGATCAGCGCAATGCCCTACAAAGGCATCTCGCTGACCGTTCTGGGCGGCAAACAGCGGCGGTACTGGAACTGCTACGACGATCATGCCTGGGGCTGGAACTACCAACAGGATGCTGCTCTCGGAGCCGACCTGATGCTCAATATCGACGAGTGGAGCGAGCGGATGCGTCAGTCGGACGTGCACGTGATGATAGGCGGCAGCTGGGTAAGCAAGTACGAGCAGAACGATACCATCCTCGTGCCGCAAGGCGGACAGATGTACATGTTCCGTCTGCCGCGATGGATAGGCGCAGGCGACGTACGGGCGGAAGTGCAGACCCACGGCGTAGATATGCTGGTGGAATATGCCCGCATAGCTAACAACCCTACGCTGGAGAACAACTACACCTACCGTCCCGGACAATCGCTGCTGCTCTCGCTCAGCTATTCGCGCAAGGGCTTGTCGGTACTGGCGCAAGCCAAGCACTCGGACAACATGTCGTTTCGCTCATCACGCCGTCAGCGCGGTATGGCAGGACGGCTCAACCTGCTGCCTGTGTTTACGCCGCAACAGACCTACAAGCTGCCGGCTTTGTATCCGTACGCAACGCAATACGTGCAAGGCGAGTGGGCGTTTCAGGCAGAGCTGCGCCATACTTGGGCACGCAAGACCGCTATGGGCGGCAAGTACGGCACTACGCTCAAGCTCAGTGCTGCCCACGTGCGCGGACTAAAGCAGACCGGCAGTTGGGCGGTGGATATGACGCCGGCAGGTTCGTACTATAGCGACGTGAATATTGAGCTGAACAAGAAACTGACCAAACACTGGTGGCTCAACGCGATGCTGATGTACCAGTCGTGCAACCTGACGGTAGTGCAAGGCGAAGGCGGCATGATGCGCGCCGGCATAGCCGTACTGGAAAGCAAGGTACAGATCACTCCGAACATTGTGCTGCGCAACGAGCTGCAATACCTCTATTCACGCGACGATGCAGGGCAGTGGATCAGTGCGCTATGCGAACTGAACCTATGGCATCAGCTCACGCTCAGCGGCGAGTGGGAGTACAACATAGGAGGCACGGCGGCCGCTACGCGCGAGCATTACTATAGCGCGATGGTCACCTATACGCGCGACGCCCATCGTCTGGCTATTGGCTATGCCAAGGATAGCGACGGATTCAACTGCGCCGGAGGCGTATGCCGCTATGAGCCGGAACAGGAAGGTGTAAAAATAAGTTATGAGTATACATGGTGATGCGACGACTGATGTACATAATGCTGGCTATCCTACTGCTGACGGGTTGCGAGGTTATACCCGAAGCAGAGAGGCTCGTGCCGCTGCCCATAGCGGCGGATACTACCGGCGGCGCACATCTGCTCATGGAGTTCACGGGTTTCCGATGCGTGAACTGCCCGACAGCTGCCGCTGCAGCAGAGGCCCTTCAGCAGACCTATGGCAGCAGGCTGGTGATCGTAGCCATGCATCCGGCATCCAATCCGTTCACGCAGGGCGTAGCTAAGTACGACTATACCTGCCCGGCAGCGGACACCTACTACCGGCAGTTCGGCGGCAATGCCTCTACTCCATTTCCCACGGGTAACGTGGACGGCATAGCTATCTCCGGCAATTACCTGTACGACTATCAGGAGTGGCCTGCCCTGCTGGCAGAGCGGATGAGCCTCACGGCGGAGGTGTACCTGAGCGCCACGGCGGAAAGCCGCGACAGCGAGGTGCAGATCAGCGTGAGCTATTATGCCGACAGCGATCAGGATGCCGTGCTGCACCTCTGGCTGGTAGAGGACAGTATATGCGGCGCACAAGCGATGCCGGACGGATCGGTGAACACCGCCTATTACCACCGCCATGTGCTGCGCGATGCATGGCGTGATGCTGCGGGCGAAACGCTGCATCTTCGCGCCGTACCTGCCACCATGGAGGCTACGATGTCCCTGCCCGAAGCCTGCGACAAGCGGCACTGCAGCATTGTAGCGGTACTGGCGGACAGCAAAGACGGACAACTATTGAATGTAACACAAATACAATTGCAATGAAAAAGATTCTAACTATTCTGGCTGCATGGCTGATGATGCAGAACGCGAGTGCACTGATAGTAAGTGTAGACGGCCACGGCGAAGTGCCGGCAGAGGGTATGGACCTGATGATTACCGAAGGCGAGGAAGATATCCTGTCCGGACGCTATACGATGGAGCTGAGCGGTACCGTGCTAGCTGCGGGTGAGCAACTGAGCGTACAGATCACCCGTCCCGGCACGGGTATAGAGGATGAGTTCTGCTGCGGTACGAACTGCACAGCCGGCAACGGTGAGGCCACCGAGACGAAGACCTTCACCGTAAGCGGTCCCGCCAACTGGTATGCCCACTACTATCCCAACCGCGCGTACGCGCAAATCAATTATCTGTTCAGCGACGGTACGGATACGCGCGAGATACGCGTATATTATGTACATACCAATCAGGCGGTGGATGAAGTGACGGCAGAGCAGCCGGCAAGCAAGATGATGCGCGACGGACAAGTGTATATCCTGAAGGACGGACAAGCGTTCAGCGTGCAAGGACTGCCACTTGACCTTACAAAAAAGCGGTAATAGGCATTTTTCTGCGCGAAAATTTGCAAATATCGAATAATTTTTGTACCTTTGCAAGCCTTTTCGTGAAAAAGGCGTACCATTAGGGTGTGATAGCGTGTAGAGATCGCACCATTTATTAACCCCGGGCAGGCGATTCGAGTAATCGTAGCCCACAAACAACAAAAGAAAATGGCAACAAAAATTCGTTTGGCTCGTCACGGTCACAAGGACTATGCTTACTACCACATCGTAGTAGCTGACAGCCGTTCGCCGCGTGACGGCAAGATCATTGAGCGTCTGGGCTCGTACAACCCTAACACCAACCCTGCTACGGTTGATCTGAACTTCGAGCGTGCCCTGCATTGGGTAAACGTAGGTGCACAGCCTACCGATACCGTTCGCACCCTGCTCTCCGGTGAGGGCGTGCTGCTGATGAAGCATCTTCAGGGTGGCGTAAAGAAAGGCGCCTTCAGCGAGGAAGAGGCTCAGAAACGTTTCAACGCTTGGAAAGCACAGCGCGACGCCAAGAACGGCAAGATCTCGCGTGATGAGGCTGACAAGAAAGCTGCTGCATCCAAAGCTCTGCTTGCGCAGGAGACTGAGGCTAACAAGGCAAAAGCTGCCGCTATTGCCAAGAAGCGTCAGGAAGCCGCTGAGGCCCTCGCTGCTGCCGCTGTGGAGGCTGCCAAGGAAGCTGCAGAAGCTACACAAGAGAACGCTGCTGAATAAGCAATGCTTCACAACGATAGTGCTCAAGGCTCCCGCCCTGAGCACTATCTTTTTCAACGCTATTTTTCGGTTTGAATATTCGTGACTATCCCTACTGACATAATGCCGCTGGTGAACGCCTCGATAGTGCTGTACCGTACGCCAGAGGATGAGCTGACGAACATCCTATTGACGCTGCTGCAAAGCAACGTGGTACGGCGCATCTATGTGGTGGACAACTCGCCTGAGCCGCTTGCCACGCTGCCGTGGGAGAAAGGCGGTGCGGTATATGCCATGACGGGGGATATACCCTACAAGCGCATTGAGTACAGCCACATAGGCCGTAACATCGGCTACGGGGCAGCGCACAACATAGCTATGCGCGAGAGCATATACGACGAAGTGCCGTACCATCTGGCTATCAATACCGATATTCGTTTTGAGCCGGAGGTGCTCAATCGGCTGGTAGCGCAGATGGAGCTGGAGCCGCTGATAGGCATGATGCAGCCGCGCGTGACGGATCCGGAGGGCGAGATGCAGTACCTATGCAAGATGCTGCCCACGCCGTGGGATCTGATGCGGCGCGTCGTTTATGGCAAGCGGATAAGCCGCAGCAAAGCCAACAGCCGATTTGAACTAAAGCACTTGGACCATAGCCGGCCTATCAATGCACCGTACCTGTCGGGATGCTTCATGCTGATGCGTACGGCAGCGCTGGAGAAAGTGGGATTGTTCGACGAGCGCTTCTTTATGTACCCCGAGGATATCGATCTCACGCGGCGCATCCATCGCGAATACCTCACGCTGTACTACCCTTCCGAAACGATCATCCATGCGCATAGGCGTGCTTCGTACCACAGCCTGAAGATGTTCTGGATTCATGCCACGAACATCTGCCGGTACTTCCGGAAATGGGGCTGGTGGCGTGACGAGGAACGCAAGGCGTTCAACGCTCCCCTGCAATAATATAGAGAGGGTGTGCCAATTAGTTTTGACACACCCTCGTTCGATAGGAAACAGTTCGGCCAGCAGACGCATGGGGATGCTGCACTTTATGTGAGCATCACTCAACGATCAGATAAGCTTGGATGACAACCTACAAGAGGACAATCTAACATCGTGTGGGCTTCAGAGTGCCAGAGCGCATCCGAGTGGGGACGGGCATGTGCAGCAGGTGCGTCGGCTGCAGGGGTGTCAGGCTTGTGACGGTAGAAGGCGTGGAATAGATTGGTTTCGGGGTTGAAGAGCACGAGATAGTAGGGCGTGAGAGTCTGCACCAGAAAACGGATAGTGACTGGCAGTTCGGGCGTCTCGGTATGCTCGGCGGTGCGGTTGCCCGCTGCATCGGGCGTGAACGCCAGATAGCGGCTGCAGGTCATGCTGAGCGTGTCGCCGCTCAGGCTCCAGCCGCAGTCGTCAGGATTGATTTCCACCTGCTCGCTGGTGGTCAGTTTGCCGGCATTGATCATCTTCTCCAGCACGCGGTTTGCCCAGAACGGACAATCGGTGATGATGCCGTCGTCAGCAAAGGTGATGCCGTTCTTCTCGGGTTCGTAGAAGTACCACCAGATGCTGCCCTGCCAGCTGTACTGATAGAAATCGAGCTGGTCCCATTGGGCAATGAGCGCTTCTTCGATGACGGGCACGTCGGCTGCGGAGAACTCGTCGTTCCAGCCGTAGATCTGCGATGCCGGGAACAGATAGCACTTGGTGCTGCCCGCACGGAAGAGCATCCGGTCGGTGCTGTAGTCCAAGATGGTCATCACGCTTTGCTCAAGGCTGTTGGGGGAAAAATAGCTGTCGGTGAGCCGCGGCAGATCTTCCACTACATCGAAGCGGCGGAGACCCTTGTAGTTGAGCGTCAGCTCACCTTTGCTAATGCTGTACACGCCTACATGATACACATAGGTGGCGGAGGTGATGTAATAGTACTCGAAGCTATAGTCGGCATAGAACTGAATATATTCCTCGTATCGTCCGTCAGCAGGCGACACCTTGTCGGTGGTCAGTCCCCACAGCCCTTCCAGACGGGAGAGGTCTTCCGGTACGTTGCCCTGCGTGCATCCTGCGCCCAGCAGGGCGATGCAAGCCAATAAGATGATACAATAGTTTTTCATGTTCTCTGTTTTTTAGTTTCTCTGTTGGTGAGCTTTGCTGTTGGTTATATGTGGGCTTCTACGGTGATCTTAGCCCATGCTCCGGGCATGAGCAGTGAGCCATAGTCGTAATAATGGCGGTTGGTGATGTTGGTGCAATCGGCGCTGACCTTGATGCGGCTGTTCTGCCAGCAGAGGCTGCCATCCAGCAGCAGTACGGGCTGATAGGGGCATACGACGCCTTCAGCAGAGGTGTAGTCGCCTTCACGCTTCTGCCAGCGCAGATGCCATGCTGCGGCAATCACGCCGCTGCGGTCAGGGTGAGGCGATACGTAGATGGCATGCTCGATGCCGAGCACCAGCTTGTGGCTCAGGTAGTCCAGGTAACGCGATTGCGTGGCATGCAGGTCCATGTCGAGCCACGTATAGGCATAGGTAATCGTAACGGCACGCAGCCAATGGCTATTGACATGACGGCTGTCGGCGACAGGACGGTAGGCTGCGGTCAGTTCGGCTCCGGCAGCATGCAAGCGCTGCGCGTTGGCAGCATGATAGGGACGGCGCGTGTCGTCGGGCACATACACCCAGTCGATAGTGTTGTTGGAGAGACGGTACCATCCGTCGGCCGTCAGGTGGAAAGCGCAATGGTTGTACGTTCCTCCAATGGAGAACATCCACGCCGTCTCGGGCTTCAGATCAGGGTTGCCGAGCTGGTTGCCGGCATCGTAATAGAGGTCGGTGAACGTGGGCAGACGCAAGGCGCGAGAGGCGTTCACGTACAGGCTGCCTTCGTCAGCGCGCCCGGCGCGGGCGGGGAAATGATAGCCGAGGTTGGTGCCTCCGGTCAGCCGGTGGCCAAAGAATGTGTTGTAATGCCCGCACAGGCTGAGCGAGGCATAGAGGTGGCGGTAAGCGAAGGTTTGCGAAGCGAAATAGGCCAGATGCAGCCTGTTGGTGTCGCCCAGAGCGGTGGAGCGTATATTCTCGTTGCGCAGCTCCAGCCCGAGAGAGGTAGTACCTATAGCTGAGGCATACGCAGCCCGAAGGATGGCATCGGCTGTATGGGTGGTATGGGTATTGCTGCCGGCAGGATTGCCGCGATGCCACTCGTAGTGGTCATGGTTAAGCCGGTAGGCTGCCTGCGCATGCAAACTCCATGCTCCCCAGTGGTGGGCATACCGCGCTGAGGCAAAAACGGTACGGGTGGCATCATGCTGGTCGGTACTGCTGCCATAGAACAGTCCGGCTCCGGCATCCTTGTATTGCGCACCGGCTTGTACGTCCAGCGTGCGCCAGCGTGTACGCATATAGATGTTTGCCAAGCGGCAGGAGTTATTGGCGAGCGCTTCCGCCTCACGCGCCGAAGGTGAGGGCGCATAGTAGCCGTCGGTGTAGCTGTAGTCAGCCGAGGCATCCACCTTTACCTCGCCAGCCACCGCCGAGAGCGTGGCAGCCGGACTGAACAGTGCGTTCATGCCGGTGGATAGTCGCAGCGACGAATGGACGGCTGACGAGCAGCTGTCGTCGGCAGATGCCTGTGCCCCGCTGCCCGTGACGATGTTCACCGCGCCGGCATACGCATTGGTGCCGGATACGAGGGTAGAAGCGCCTTGCAGCACCTCTATGCGTTCGATGAGCAGGGAAGATATGGGCAGGTTGAGCGTATAATGGCCTGTCTGCGCATCGGTGAGCGGTACGCCGTTGATGAGCACAAGCACCTGATCGAAAGTGCCGCCGCGCATGCTGAGGTCTACCTGGGCATCGTTCGCCCCACGGCGCCGCACATCCAAGCCCGGAAGGTATTGGAGTATATCCGCCACGGTAGCAGCCGGCAGCGCAGCTATCTCATCGCGCGATAGTACCGACACGAGTCTATACGCACGCGACTGCACTTCCGCTTGCTCAGCCACCACCTCTACCTCTGCCAGTCGGAGGTCGGACGCCTCCACGGCAAACACACACGATCCCATCACCAGCGCCGGCACACATGCCGCCAAGCGGCACAGGTACTGACGAAGATGATGAGAAAAGCTGTTGACTAACGTCATTCGTGAATTACATCGGACCGATAGCGCCGCTCGGGCATACATCAGCGCACGTGCCGCAATCGACACATACGTCCGGATCAATCGAGTAGTGCTCGCCTTCAGAGATTGCGCCCATCGGGCATTCATCTTTACATGTACCGCATGCAATGCAGTCGTCAGAAATTTTGTAAGCCATGTTATTATTTATTTGTTATTTGTTATTTGTTATTTGTTATTTCATTTTTCAGCTTTCACCTTTCCCCTGTAGCGCAGCGTCCTAAACTCTGTAGCAAATTATTGCGTCCTATAGCGCAGCGTCCTCTCTCCTTTCACTTTTCACTTTTTCCCTCGCAGTGCCGCGAGGAGCTTCTGGTTGGGGGTGGTGGCAGCGCCGTCCACCATGCCGTGCTGCTTGGCAAAGGTCGTCCAGTTCTTGGCGCCTTTGGCGGTATTGACCGGCAGCCCTAATTGCAGGAAATGGCAGTAGGCAATAGCCAGTGCGTCGGTAGCATCGAGCTTCTTAGGCATCTGCTCGTCGGGTATGTGCAGAAAGCGCTGTAACATATCCGCCACCTGCTGTTTGGTGGAGTGGCCGTTGCCGGTGATAGCCATCTTGATCTTCATCGGCGAATATTCGTACACGGGCACATCCCTCGATAAGGCAGCCGCGATAGCCACACCCTGGGCGTGCACAATCTTGATCATCGTCTGGGGGTTCTTGTCCACAAACTGCGTCTCGATAGCCAGGCACGAAGGGTGATGCCTATCGATTATCTCCTGCAAGAAAAAGAACTCCCTCTGCAGCCGTGCGTACTGGTCGTCCAGCTTATGCACGTCGTACACGCCAAAGTCGATGATCTCGGCTTTCTGCCCCACGGTATGCAAGATGGCGTAGCCCATATACAACGTGCCCGGGTCGATACCGAGGATCATGTGTTCGTTGACGAGACGGTCCTGCATACAGTCAATTATTTGTTACGCATCCTTAGCGAGCCTGACAATACGACCAACACGGCAGCTCCTACCAACGTATAGTCGGCATACGGCTCGATATCTTTCACCGAGAGGATGGCACCTGCTGCCAGTCCCACCAAGCCTATGATCAAAAGGATATATCCTGCTTTCATCCTATGGTTTGATTACATACACCTCTTCATTAGGCGTGTGCATATGGTATTTTTCGCGCGCGAAACGCTCCAGACTGTCGGTATCGGTGAGGGTCTGCAAATCGCGCTCACATTGGGCTATATGCTCGCGGCTGATAGTGATCTGCTCCTGCAGATGACGCATGTGCCTCAAGCGCTTGCATTGCTGCAACAGACTCTGCTCACCGCCGAAAAGAAAGAGTAGCCCACATACCACACCGGCAACAATATACTTGTTGAGCACCCAACGCTTCACCCACGGATGAGCGTCGAGGAAAGAGAGCCAACTTTCTTTATCCAGTTTCATACTTCAAAAAAGCGGTACAAAGTTACTACTTTTTTTTGACATTTGCAAATTTTTGGCAAGAAAAATTTTTCTGTGTGTCCGTTATGACACGATATACCGTTCTTTGCCCTGCTTTTCCTCGCGGTTGAAAGCGTTCTTGAGCCATGCTTTCCATCCGATTAGGAAGTCGGCATCATACTGCCTGCCGAGGCGAATGAACTCGATGAGCGCTTTTATGCCTCCCATGGCAAACGCGCGACGTAGGGAGAACATGAGCGACTCCTGCATCTCGGGATGTCCCCATTGGCGCAGCATCCGGTTGTGGCGCAGCATCACCTCGTAGCGGCACCGCCGGCTGTCGAGCGAATGCTGGTTGACCAGACTGCCATAACGCACGCGGGCGTCGTACACCACATCCGGCGCCACGGCTATGCTGCGGGCATAATGACCAATCTCCGCTGAGAAACGCACATCATTCGCCCATCGCACATTCTCGAACGTCAGATGGTGCTCCATCACCATCGTTCGGCGGATGAGCTTGGCAACAGGCTCGTGAAACCGGTAGCGCAGGACGTTATCGTTGTATGGGGTGGGTGCTTGCAGATAGGCATCCACCAGGCGGTTGAGGTGTGCATCGCGGTTGGACAGTTCGCCGGTGTCGACAAATGTGCTGATGAGGCGGAAATAGATGATGTCGGCATCGGTATGTTCGGTCATGCGGTCGAAGGCTGGAAAAGCCTCCGGCGTAAACAGATCGTCGGCATCAAGGAACATGATCCATTCGCCTTGCGCCTTGGGCAGCATCTGATTGCGTGCCCAGCCTGCTCCGCGACCTTCCTTATCGTCGGACACCAGCACCTCTACATCGTCGCGTACAGGCACTGAAGCTATTGCCTGGCGCAACAGCTCCGGTGTGTTGTAATGAGGTATGATTACGGTATATCGCATCTGTAAAACTATTAGTATACGACAATCTTTGCCGTGGTCATGCCGCTTTGGCCTTCCACGCGCACGAGGTAGATGCCCTGGATGGACGGCATGTTGATCCATCCTGCTTCATCCGTCTGCGTATGCTGCTCGATGCGCTTGCCAGTAGCGCTGTAGAGAATGATCTGCAGCGGTTCGGTCAGCGTCTGTGTGATGCGTACACGACCACCTTGGATAACACGGTTAGGCTGCACGTCAATCTCGTTGAGCAGATCTTGGTTGCGCGGGTCATCGGCGGCTCGGGGTATGCTGTCAAATACATATTCGCAGGTATAGATATATCCCTCTTTGGTGGTCAGACGGCAGTAGTACGACTTGCCCGTCATGCCTTCGGGCAGGTAGATCGTTTGTCCCGTTTGTCCTTCGAGCAGCGTGCCGTTCTGATACCACTGGTATTCGGAATACAAGCCGCTGCTGTTATCTACGAGCAGCACGTCCGTCCATTTCGAGCGCAGCAGACCTTCTATAGCGAACTCGATAGGCAGCGTCTGTGTGGTCGTACAGTTCAGTGTGTCTTGTGCCGTAATCGTAGCCGAATAGATGCCGGCTTCGAGCTTCTCGGGCAAGGTGTAACGGAAGAGTGTATCTTGCTCGTTAGTCAGCGTCTCTGCATCGACGATGGTCTGTCCGTCGCGGTCGAGCAGCGTGAGCGTAGCCTGATCGATGGCGCCCTGTACGAGCGTGAACGGCAATGCCAGTTCGGTCTCGCTGTTACACATGCGCTCGACAGAATCAAGTTTGATGACCGGCTCGGGCTTGACGTACGGATTGACGTGGATGAGCGTGCTACCCATCAAATCTTCTTCACAGCCTGTGTCCTCATATCGTACGCGCACGTAATGCGTCTGTGCGCTTTCAGGACGGGCTATGGTGAACGAGTCGATGCCGTTGAACGAGTCGGTGTAGGTGAGCACGATGCGCTCCGTGCCATCTGCCGTGCAGTCAAGCACCACACCTGTGCCGTGCTGGTTGGCAGAAGCGATGTCGAGATACACGACATACTCCTTGTCGGAGCAAGTGAAGACGGTGTCGACGCGTGCGACAGCTGCGCTGAGCGTAGCCACCTCCGGCGAAGCAAACGGCGCCGACTGCACGCTGCACGACGGAGCGTTGGTGAAGTGCGCCTTGAGCGTCAGGCCGGTGCCTTCAGCAGACATGTACGGGATAGAGAACGATGTCGGGGAGACGGGGTTGGAGATAGTGACCCAATGAGCGTCGTCATACTCTACCACCAGCCAGCCGTCGGCATGGTTGAAGGTGATCTGTCCGGTAAGCGTGTACTCGACCATACCGCACGGGTTGGCAGAAGTGCTGACCGCGAAATCAGGCGTGATGACGATGAGCGTAGGCTCGGTGTAGGTAGCCACGATGCCGCATGCGCTCATATCCTCGAAGTAGACATGCACGTCGTGGGCGCCATGGTCGGTATCGGTCAGGCCGGTCAGGGTGAAGGTGTGCGAAGTCTGGCCGTGAACCGTAGGCGCGGTGAGCGTATGCTGCGTGCCGGCATCGGTATAGGTCAGGCAAAGCATCTTGCCGCCGTTGACGAACGTGACATCCACGGTAGCTTCGTACGTCTTGTCACAACTGATATACTGCATGCCGGCCAGTGCGCCTGCTGTATGGATCACGGGCTGCAGTGGTGCGGTGAGCTCCATCTGGGCAGAGCATCCTGCAGGATCGTCGAAGCGCACATAGAGCGTGTGAGTCTGTCCGTCGGCAGGGATGTTCGGGATGATGAGCTGCGAGAGCTGCTTCGGCTCATCCGAGTCGTGCTCGTAAGCAACAGTCTGTTCGGGCAGGTCATCTACGCGAATCTTCAGATCACCGGTCTGACGCGTGTACGAAAGGTCGAAGGTCAGAGTAGTGGTTGTGGAGTCGCAAGTAGGCGTAACGAAGACAGGATTAGCTATGCTGATCGCAGGCAATGCCGGCTCATCGTACGACACGCGTGTAGGCGTGGTGCAGTAGGTAGCATCTGCAAAGTATATCTCAACATAGTCGTCCGACGAATTGTCCGTGGTACGTTCGATATCCGTGAAGGTGACACTCATCAGTCCGTCGGTAGCCGTGATGGTCTGCTGCTGTGTGCGGCAGGCGACGGTAATAGGACGTCCCTGATGATTGTCGGCATGGAAGGTGACAGTCACATCGTACGTGTCCTTGCCGCATGCTATGCCTGACGTGTCTGTCTGGTACGAATGAATACGCGGCGAGAACGGCGCATGAGGCAACGGGAATGATTGGTCGGCACATGAGTGATCACCATCGAACGAGATATACAGGCGGTGCTGCATGCTGTCGGCAGGGATATTATCCAACTGCACATGCACAACATCGGGTACGTCGGCATCAATGCTCGTGTAGGTCACTGTCTGCGGAGCTTGTGTGTCTACCCACGCGGTGAGTGTACCTTTCTGCTTGATGTAACGGATGTCGAAGTCGAGCGTGGTGACTACGGCATCGCACGCGGGCGTACCATATTCAATGTTAAGCGCATCAACAGCCGGTATGACAGGCTCGTAGAACAGATCAGAGTGAGCACGGTTGCCTGAGGTGTTAGTGAAGTAAGCATCCAACTGGCTGCCGGTAGCCGGTACGGGTACATCAATACCCTGAATAGCGAACGGCAACGGTCGGTCAGCTACACACTGCGATTCGGGAATCGTACAGCGGTGCATAGCACCCAGTTCCACAACGAGGTCACCTACGCTCGTGCCGGTATACGATACTGTGCCGCTCAGGTTATACAGGAGCGAACCGCACGACGAAGTGTTGGTAATCGTGAGCGTCTGGAAGGTAATGGATGAGTTGGACGGAGTAGGGTACGGCTGCTCATACCGGCAGGTAAGTCCCTCGAAATATACACGCACCGTGCGTCCGCTCATGGCTACGTCATCGAAAGTGAGTCCGGTGAACGTATACGAGCTTGCACCGCTCATGGTGGCAGGAGCAGACGAAACGGAATGCCAAGTGCCGTCAGCCGTCTGGTAGTCGAGCATGAGCGTCTCACCATCGGTATACTCGTAGGTGACTGTGAAGGTCGGATTGTATGTACCTGTCAAGCCCGGTACGACCGAAGGTATATTGCCCGGCGTTACATCCGTTATACGCGGCGTACGCGGGAAGGCAGCCAAGTTTATGCTATCGGTGCATGAATGGGTTCCGTCGAAAGCGTAATACAACTTATGTCCTGTACTGCCGTCAGCCGGTAGGCCGGTAATCGCGTCGGTCAGCGTTTGTGCGGTGGCGTTGTTTGCCAAATAGCCGCCAGCAGCGCTATAGAATGTCTTTTTGTGCGTAGCATCTACCCACACGGTAAGCGTGCCTGCTTCCTGATAGGTGTAGCTGAGCGTGAACGGCAAATCGAAAGACCTAACGTCACATGCAAGGGTAGGTGGTGTGGCAGTTATCGATGCTTGCGGTTTGACAGGCTCGCTGTAGTCGGCATATACATATCCGCAGGTCTTGCCGAGGTAGTATGCCTTGAGTTGGGCTACACCTGCTTCAGGTATGCCGGAAATCATGAATGGCTTGCCGGAAGTGCTTGCTGCCACCTCTTGCTTATGGGTAGCATCGTACTCAACAACGATTGTTCCTTCATCGCAGTTGGCCTTGACGGTACCGGTCACGGTGTAGATAGCATCGCCGCAAGATTTGGGTTGCGGATTGACTTCTACGAACGTGATTGTCTTGCGTTTCGGATCGTTGTAGCTTGCAGTGTAGCCACACGACTCAAATCCATCGACATATACCAGCACTTCGTGCGCCGTAGTATGGTCGGTGTCGGTAAGATCGCTCAGCACGATTGTAGCCGTCTGATCGCCGACGGACGTATGTACAGGCAAGGTGGTATGAATGCCACCGTTGTCGGTATATCGGGCAAGAATGTCCCTGCCGGCATTGTTGAAGAGGTTAACAACGATGGTCACGTCGTAGCTTTCCCCGCAACCGATGAAATCTATAGGCTGAGAGATAGGTTCAACAGTTGGCTGGGCAAGAATGGTGAAGTCCACCGAAGTGTCGTCACCTGTCACGGTTGTCGTACCCGTCGTATAACTTACGTGACCGGTCAGGGTATACGTGCCGTACTCCCATGTGCTGATATCAATGGTCTGCGACGATGGATATTCAGATAGGTTGACGGTCGTAGTAGCCTGCTTCGGAGCACCTGCCTTGGTGGTAATAGCATAAGTGAACTGCTTGGCATCTGTCGAAGTTGTATACTCGATGTTCAGTGAATTCGTACCAACGCATACAGCAGCAGGCTCGGTGAAGTTGATAGAGGGCTTGTTGTTGACTTTTACCTGCACCTCTTTCGTCGTTCCCGTGCAACCGGTGGTAGCGTTCTTCGGCGTGACGGTCAGGCGGTAAGAGCCTTCGGGCAGCGTGGCGGTGGAGGTAAGCACGATGGATGTAACCGATGCCGAAATATCGCTGCCGAACTCGCGTACAGAAATGCCGTCGGCTTCGTAGAAGATATAGTCGTACGTCTCAGCATCCGTGAGGCTGAGGGCTACCGGTACGCTGGCTTCGCCTTCGCGTATAGGCATAGGCGGCGTGAGCGTAACAACCGGCACGGGATGAATGGTGAAGATGCTTGACGTGGTATCACTTACGCACGAGGCAGAGTTAGCCACCATCTTCAGCGTATAGGTGCCGGCAGTAAGCGAACTGATATCCAGCGAGAATGTTCCGCCTACAGTAACCGCCTGAGCGGACGAGAGCGAAGACTTGCCTACAATATAATACTTGTAGGTGTCGGCAGCAGTCACGGAATAGGTGACGGTAGTGGATGCCTCGTCGTCGCACCGGTTGATAATGCTGCTGATGGCGATTGTAGGTTTGGCAAATACTTCGAAGGTGGCGGAAACGGTGTCGCTGACGCAGGTAGCGGAGTTAGCTACCATCTTCAAGGTATATGTACCTGCAGCATACGAGCTGACAGGCAGCGTGAACGGTGCACCTACAGGCGTAGCATCAGACAAAGTAGTCTTGCCTACTACATAGTACTTGAATGTAGAAGCATCCGCAGTGGTGTAGGTGACAGTGGTGCTGACATCCTCTGCACACGCATCGGCAACGGCAAGAGCCGTAACGGCAGGTTTCTTGTTGATGGTGAAGGTGGCAGAAACGGTATCACTTACGCAGGTGGCGGAGTTAGCTACCATCTTCAAGGTATATGTTCCTGCAGCATATGCACCAATAGGCAACGTGAACGATGAACCGACAGACGCAGCGTCAGACAAGGTAGTCTTACCTACTACGTAGTACTTGAATGTAGAAGCATCCGCAGTAGTGTAAGTGACGGTAGTCGTGGCATCTTCTGCGCATGCATCCGCAACGGCAAGAGCTGTAACGGCAGGTTTCTTGTTGATGGTGAAGGTGGCAGAAACGGTATCACTTACGCAGGTGGCGGAGTTAGCTACCATCTTCAAGGTATATGTTCCTGCGGCATATGCACCAATAGGCAACGTGAACGGTGCACCTACAGGCGTAGCATCAGACAAAGTAGTCTTGCCTACTACATAGTACTTGAATGTAGAAGCATCCGCAGTAGTGTAGGTGACAGTGGTGCTGACATCCTCTGCACATGCATCCGCAACGGCAAGAGCCGTAACGGCAGGTTTCTTGTTGATGGTGAAGGTGGCGGAAACGGTATCGCTTACGCATGTGGCGGAATTAGCGACCATCTTGAGGGTATATGTTCCCGCAGCATATGCACCAATAGGCAACGTGAACGATGAACCGACAGACGCAGCGTCAGACAAGGTAGTCTTGCCAACTACGTAGTACTTGAATGTAGAAGCATCCGCTGTGGTGTAGGTGACGGTAGTCGTGGCATCCTCTGCACATGCATCGGCAACGGCAAGAGCCGTAACGGCAGGTTTCTTGTTGATGGTGAAAGTAGCAGAAACGGTGTCGCTTATGCAGGTGGCGGAATTAGCGACCATCTTGAGGGTATATGTGCCTGCTGCATACGAGCTGACAGGCAGCGTGAATGACGAACCGACAGATGCAGCGTCGGACAAGGTCGTCTTGCCAACGACATAGTACTTAAATGTAGAAGCATCTGCTGTGGTGTAGGTGACAGTGGTGCTGACATCTTCTGCACATGCATCGGCAACGGCAAGAGCCGTAACGGCAGGTTTCTTGTTGATGGTGAAAGTGGCAGAAACGGTGTCGCTTACGCAAGTAGCGGAGTTAGCCACCATCTTTAGGGTGTACGTGCCTGCAGAAAGCATGCTGATATCCAAATCAAACGAGCCTGCCGGAGCAGCGATGGGCGCAATGGCTTTCAGCGATGTTTGACCTACAATATAATAGTTGTAAGTATCGGCATCAGAACTTGTGTAAACGACAGGAGTCATGCTTTCGTAGTCACACTGGTCGGCGATACCGGTGATGGCGATAGCCGGCTTCGGATAGATGGTGACTATCTTGCTGACCACATCGGCAGCGTTGCAGCCGTGTGCTGAGGTGGCCTGTACAGCCAGCGTGTATCGGCCTGCAGTTAGTCCGTCGGTATTCAGGATGATCGAACCGTCCGCAACGGCTGCCTGATCGTTTGCCGTGCGGGCAGGACTGCCTGCTCCCTCTAAGGTCAGGGTGTAACTGTAGAGAGAAGCGTTGGTAGACGTATATCCGACAGAAATGCTTGTTGACGGATAGCAGTCGGCTGGCAGTTCGTCTTTGAACGCAAACGTAGGCAAAGGATAGATGGTGAAATCCATCGTCGTCTCATCACCCACAACCGGAACATCTGAGGTGACATGACCGCTAATCGTGTACGTGCCAACACCCCACGAACTGATGTCGAAGACAAGAGGCGTGAGAGGTTCGGGTACGTCAATCGTGGTGGAGGCAACAATAGTGATGCTGCCTTTCTTGACGAAATATGTGAGCGTCTCAGCGTCACCCGAAGGCGTATAACTGATATTCAGCGAGGATGTTCCGACGCAGATGTCCTCTACAGGCTCAATAAAGCTGACTGACGGCTTGTTGTTGACCACAACATCCACATGTCGCTCTATGCCGGTACAAGTGGCGGTCTTGGGCGTTACGTACAGCTTATAGGTGCCTTCTGACAACGCACCCGTTGCGAGCGTGATGGTAGTTTGTGCAGCAGCAACATCCGTGCCGCTGTTGCCTGCACCGGGAACAGGATCGTCGCCATCCATGAAACGGTAGTCGTAGCTGGTGGCTTCGCCCGACAAGGCAATCGATACATTCACCGGCGTTATGCCTGTATGGATAGGAACAGGCGGCGTGATCGTGACGGACGGAATGGAATAAACGGTAAACGTCTTTGATGTGGTATCACTCACGCACGAGGCGGAGTTAGCCACCATCTTCAGCGTGTAGGTGCCGGCAGTAAGCGAACTGATATCCAGCGAGAATGTTCCGCCTACAGTAACCGCCTGAGCGGACGAGAGCGAAGACTTGCCTACAATATAATACTTGTAGGTGTCGGCAGCAGTCACGGAATAGGTGACGGTAGTGGATGCCTCGTCGTCGCACCGGTTGATAATGCTGCTGATGGCGATTGTAGGTTTGGCAAATACTTCGAAGGTAGTAGAAACGGTATCACTTCCACAAGTAGCGGAGTTAGCTACCATCTTCAGAGTGTATGTACCTGCAGTATAAGTGCCAATTGGCAGCGTGAACGAAGTGCCGACCGCAGTAGCACCTGACAAAGTTGTCTTGCCTACCACATAGTACTTGAACGTAGAAGCATCTGCCGTGGTATAGGTGACGGTGGTGTTGGCATCTTCAGCACATGCATCCGCCACAGCCAAAGCCGTTACGGCAGGTTTCTTGTTGATGGTGAAGGTGGCAGAAACGGTATCACTTACGCAGGTGGCGGAGTTAGCTACCATCTTCAAGGTATATGTTCCTGCGGCATATGCACCAATAGGCAACGTGAACGGTGCACCTACAGGCGTAGCATCAGACAAAGTAGTCTTGCCTACTACATAGTACTTGAATGTAGAAGCATCCGCAGTGGTGTAGGTGACAGTGGTGCTGACATCCTCTGCACACGCATCGGCAACGGCAAGAGCCGTAACGGCAGGTTTCTTGTTGATGGTGAAGGTGGCAGAAACGGTATCACTTACGCAGGTGGCGGAGTTAGCTACCATCTTCAAGGTATATGTTCCTGCGGCATATGCACCAATAGGCAACGTGAACGGTGCACCTACAGGCGTAGCATCAGACAAAGTAGTCTTGCCTACTACATAGTACTTGAATGTAGAAGCATCCGCAGTAGTGTAGGTGACGGTGGTCGTGGCATCTTCTGCGCATGCATCCGCAACCGCGAGAGCCGTAATGGCAGGTTTCTTGTTGATGGTGAAAGGGGTAGAAACGGTATCACTTATGCAGGTGGCGGAGTTAGCTACCATCTTGAGGGTATATGTTCCCGCAGCATATGCACCGATAGGCAGCGTGAATGATGAACCGACAGATGCAGCGTCGGACAAGGTCGTCTTGCCGACTACGTAATACTTGAATGTAGAAGCATCCGCAGTAGTGTAGGTGACGGTAGTCGTGGCATCCTCTGCACACGCCTCAGCAACAGACAGCGCGGTAACGCGTGGCTTGGTATAGATAGTGAATGTGGTGCTTGTCGTGCTGCTTGTGCATCCGGCTGCACTGACTGCGTAGGCGGAGATAGTATATGTGCCGGCGGCCCAATCGACGGTACTGAAGCTGAATGTCTTGCCTTCATTCACAGCCACGGTGGTCTCGGCTTGCTTGGTAACATCGCCTAATTTCACCGCATATTTGATATTCGCTGCATTTGTATGGGTGTATCCTACCGTGAACGAACTTGCGGGGTGGCATTGACCGGTAATCTCTTCAAGACTGAAAGTGGGATAAGGTTTTAATTCTGTAGCTACAAACGATTGCGGAGCCGTCTTGCTGCATGCTACTCCCTCAAACTGTGCGGTAATACTACCTGCTGCGGTAAATCCTCCCATGGTATACGTTTCGGTACTTGTGGAGGAAGTAACGCTCTTGGTGTGTCCGTAGCCGTCTGACAATATGATTGTTTCGCCTGCTACATTGGAACTGACAGGTACGGAAATGCTGAAAGAAGACTCACCACAAACTACGTCATTCGACGTAATTGCCCCTAATGTGATTGCCTTTACTACCGGCGTCGTGTACGGTTCGGTTTGTGCATCATAGTTGCATATATCTGTTCCCTCAAAGTATGCCTTAATCGTATCGCGGTGAGCGCCAAGATGGTCTAAGCCGGTTATCTCGTAGTCTTTGTAAGTGTCAGAACTGCTTGTGCTGTATTCTTTGGTGTGCGTTATGCCGTCCTTATCGGTATATTTGATGATAAGTTTCTTGTCGTTGCTCTGCGAGAAACTTACCCTGCCGGTAACCGCATACGTGCCGTCGCAATGAGCATATTCGGAGGCTTGCACAGCGGTAACATTCGATATCAGCGGACGCCACTTGGCGGTGAAATTGTCGGCGACAGAGCACGAAGCCGTCCATCCGCCTGCTTTAACATGCAAGGTGTGCAGCTTGCCGTCGGTGGGCACAGTGATGCCACTGATGGCAATAGTAAGTGTATCTTTGCTTTTTAGTGTGGCCGTCCCCAGCGTAACAGCTTCGCTCTCCTTGCTATCGAGCCAAACTTGCGGTTTGGAATCAAGATTTGTGTAGCGAATATTTCCGATGAGCGAATAACTTGCAGCGCCGCAAGCAATTGTGCCTTGCTCGTCGGGTATGTTGATCTCTACAAGCTCCGGTTTCGGGTATTCTATATATGTGATTTTTCTGCGCGGTGAGCAGATGTCTGCCGACGGGAAGAAGATAACGATAGAATCGTCTTCCAAATTGCTGAGCGTGCGCGGTATGTTCGGTATGTCAATCGTATTTACGCCGTTGTGTGAGGTAGCCGTAACGATCTGACCTTTGCACATAACGGTCACTTTCTTATTCTGGCTGTTGCCTACAGTGAAGGTGACGGTTTGTGTGTACTTATCAAAAGTACACGGTGCTGTTTTGAGGGCAGAGCTGATGCTCGTTACTTTAGGCGAGTACGGAGCATTAGGAGTGGTGAATGTCCTTTCCGTACTACACATGCCGCCTTCAAACTGCACATGCAGCGTATGTGTCAGACTGTCAGCTCGAACGCCATCGAATGTAATCACCTGATCGGTAGCCACAGTGCCGGAGGTATAAGTAACCGTTTTCTTTGCCAATCCATCTACCCATACTTTGAGCGTTCCTGTCTGTTTGATATGAGTGAGAGTGAACGACAAAGTAGAAAGTGTGTCGTCGCATACCGGTGCAGAGAAACTCATACCGCTGACGGAATAACTTGGTATGCTTGGTGAGTTATACTCCTTGGAGTTGGACTTACATTTCGTCTGGTTGGAGAAGTAAGTGGTAATGGCCTTTCCTACGGCTTCGGTTGTCAGACCCTCAAACTTGAATGATACAGGCGAAGTGTATGAACCTGATGTTTTTACTATCGGATCCTTGCCTTCACATTCAATAATCAAGTCGCCATCGGCATCAGTAAACTCAATCTTACCGCTAAGGTCGTACAGCAGATTGTCGCACGAACTGCGGTCAGTAACCGTCACGTCAAAGTTACCTTTTACTGAAGAACTGGACGGAGTGCTGAAGATTTTCGTGTGCAAGCCCTTCTCATGACAGCCGGAGAATCCGCTGCCTTTGAAATAAACGTATACGGTATCTTTGGCGTAGCCGTCTTTCTTGTCCATTGTCACGATGATGCGGCAGGGAGAACTCTTGCCGGAGAGCGATACTTCCTCCGTATGAACCGTTCTTGATTTGTCTTTGTATTCAACTACAAGGATCTCATCATCAGTCCATTTGAACGCCACATCTACCGTATCTTTGTAACTGGCGTCGCTGCAATTGATCTTTTCCGGAACACGTGTAGTTACGCCCGTAATCATCGGAGTACGCGGGAAGGCAGCCAGCGGTACTGCTTGGTTGTGGCACGAGTTGGCGGACGCAAAATTGTAGTAGAGCGTGTGCGTTGCGCCATCAGCTGGCAGACCGTTAAGAGTGATGTTCTTAGTATGCGAAGTGCTGCTATTGTGATAGTCATATTCAATAGTCTTCTCCGCTTTATGGTCATCGTCCACCCAAACGGTCAGTGTACCGTCCTGGTTCGTATAGTTCAGGTCGAAGCTGAGCGATACGGTATCTTCGTCGCAAGCCGTTGTGGCAGGGGTTACGGATATACTGCTAACCGATGAAATAGGCAGTACAGGCGCAGTGAACGAATTTGAAGTTTCACATTCAGAGCGTTTGGCATGGACATAATCGAACCATACTTTCACGGTCTGTGTGCTTCCGTCAATAGGATGAGTGGGGAAGGTAAAAGTAGTCACATCGGAAGTCACGGTCTTCGTTTCCGTTGCGCCACCAGGGTATTCAACGGTCAGTCGGGCTTTGCAGTGGTTGGTGGCGCGCACGTTCACTACGGCAGTGTAGTACGGCGCAGCCGTGCCGCATGCCAGAGTGGCAGGGTTGCCGGTGAAGTATACTTCGTCGATCTTCGGTGAGAACGGCGCACGGATAGCCTCGGAGGTATACGGGCATGCTGCACCGCGCCCTGCGGACTCTACGTGCAGATAGTGGTCAGCTGAGTCGGCAGGTACATTGTCGATGGCAAAGGAGAGTGAAAGCACATCCGTGCTATTAGGCGTGATGGCATATTCCTTGCGTTTGTTGGTGGCAGCTGCGGCATACGAGGCTGCATCTACCCACACACGAATGGTACTTTCGTCGAAGTTACGATAACGGATTGTTCCACTCAGCGTGTAGGTCGTTTGGTTGCACGGCAAGACGCTATCGGGTTTGTTGTAGTAGGTTACCGTCAGCGTTGGAATAGTTGGTGCGGTATATCCTTTCGCTTTTCCGTCCGTAAGATGACATGATAGTGCGCCATCGCACTCCACGCTTACGGTATGTGCGGCATAGTCGCCGGTCAGCCCGGTGAACTTCACGAGTGTCTTGCGCTCGCTTGCGTCTTCAGCATATCCTGTATAACCTGTAGCGGATTTGTAACCTGCCAAATCAGTTATCTCTTGCTTGATTTCCGAAGGCGAACCTTTATCGATGTATGCCCACATCCGGCCATGCTGGTTGGTGTACTTGATGGGCACAATGAGGGTATAAGTCATCGTGTTGCACGATATGTCCTCAAAGCTTACATCTTCGTCAAATGTCATCTTCGGCGTGACGGGATCACTATAGGCTGCGGCTGTGGTCACGGGGCAGTCGCTGCGTTCTTTAAGATAGGCAGTATAAGTCTTGTGATCGGCACCGATGGTATACACGCCGTCAAAGACTTTCGATCCTGTCGCGGATGTGGCGTCGGCAGAGGCGCCGCGTACGGTATCTTTGTAAATGATGACGCCGTTCTCCTTGATGATAAGCGTATCAAAGACGCTCGTAGAGGGCTTGGTTACTGTCCAATGTCCCTCCAGTTTGTAGGTCGTAACATCACAATCCACAGGCTGTGCTGCCACATAGAACTCCGTCAGCAAGTTGCCTTTCGGGGCAATTTTTTTCGTTGTGGGAACGCAGTCCAAGGTATGACCGGTTGCTACACGCAGCGTGTGAGGCTTGCCGTCTGCTGTCAACCCGCTGATGGTTACACCTGTAATGGATTGCAAATCTTTGTTATAAGAAATTGTGCGTTTGGCTTTTTCTACATCATCGATATAGAACTTCAATTCCGTGCCGGTAAAAGCTGTGTAGTCGACATCAATATCCCAACCGTACGTTGTTCCGTCACAAGCCGGATCCACTATGTTTGCTTTCTTTATGGTCAGCGCCGGCACACCAGGAGCGTCTGCCGTTTTTGTGGTTTCGCCGCCGTGGTCAACGCTCTTGCTGTCCAATACGGTCAGTTTGGCTTTCAGATTATGCGTTTTGGCATCTGCGATGATACCAGCTTTGTAGATAGCTCCCGGGATGCGTTTGCCGTCATCTGCGCGAGAGGTGAAGATGCCTACATAATCCGTTGAATCCGGGTTGCCTACAATAGGTGTTTTGGATAGCAATCCACCGGAAACGATTGTACCGTAGCCGCCTTCCGTTAAATCGGTCAGCGTGAGAAGTATATTATGTGTCGTCGTGTTCGGATAGCGGAACGATACGCGCATCGTACAAGTATCCAAACCGCAGGCAGGTGTTGTAAGCCACTCTACTCGCAGGTTGACAGGACTGGATAGCGGTTCTTTGTATTCCAACGAGAAGAGTTCACGAGCTCGAATGGTAGCTGAGCGCACCGAGACGGCACGGAAACGTATATCATCCAATGCGAAATCATTACCGATACGCATACCGGTAGAGTTCTTGTCTACTACGGAAATGATCACTTCATCCGCATCATAGTCGCTGGTAAATGTAGCGGAATTCTGATGCCACAGGTTGTTGAAATACTCATCATCGTTCAGGTCGGTCTCTTCACCGAGGAAGCGCTCATGCCATTCGTCGTTTTTATCTTTGTATCGGATCTTGAATTGCAAAATAGCATTGTTCTTTGTGTCGCGCGTAACCATCTCGCCGAAGTTGTTCACGTTTGCCACCCAGAACGAGAACATGTAGGTCGTTCCTTGCTTGAGTTTGAGGTTCGGGTTATCGGATGTGGATGCTTGCCATGCAATCTGTTCTCCGGAGTCACCGTCAAATACGGCCATATATGAGCCGTCTTTCGGACTTAAATGTGCGAAACGTTCCCAGAAAATATTCGGGTTAGTAGTTACGCCGAACAGTGCGTTTTCTCCTCCGTATCCGTTATCATAGACGTTGGTCTTGCTGGTTACTCCTCCCCACACACCGGTATACTTGTATCCGCTTGTCAAACGATACGGACTTGTTGATACATTGTCGTCGGCTAAAGTGGTTGTTTCGTATCCGCCATTGCCCATCATATTGTCTTCTACGGCAGGGGGATTGTTGAACTCGGTATAATAGAACAGCAAGTCATCATGGTCATAAGTCAGATCATACAAATCCGTTCTGCCCGAAAGAATAGTATAGGTGCAATCATCGCCGCTATGACCGTTCTTTAACAATCTGCCGTTTTTGTCGGTCCATGCGAAACTATCCGCCGCTGCTACGCTAACATGTGGTGTAAGCACAACGGATTTATCGTGCGGATAGGATTTCCGTGAAGGTGTGTAGTGGTCTTCGTCGTCTTTGGAGTCATAGACGACGATACCCGATTCTACTAACGGAGCAACCGCCAGACTGTCTGTAGTCCATCCGCCTGTGCCGACAAACTGTGCACGAAGAGTGTGTGTGCGCTCAGCTACGCTGCCAAATTCGGCTTTCAAGCCCTTTAAACTGAATACTTGCGGACTTTCCGGCGAAGTGAAACGTTGTTCGGAACCCCGATATGAGATAACGAGGTCACCGGCTTGTTGGGTAAATGCAACGATACCCTCAATAGCAAACGTACTATCGTTGACGTTCACTGGAGTCAGAACATACTCAAAGGAAGTTATCTTGCAATTAATCGGACAAGCTGTCTTCTGAACATGCAAGAAACGTGCTTTGCTATCATTGTCATTTGTCCAAAGGAAATAGTACGAATGATCCGCATCAACCAGCGGCACCCAGAAATTTGCCCAGTTGTTGCGCTGGGGAATCCAATGTTCATTTCGCCAAATGAACCAAACATGCGGATCCGGATAATCGTAGTCGGTACCTGCTGCATTCAATAGAGAACTCAACGATAAGGGATCATTATTGTCGAAAGCCTGCGTACATACATTCAAATCTTCTCGAATAATATTTCCGCCGTTCAAGCCTGCCAAATCAGAAGTAGGCGCCTCGGATGTGGATACCCAATGCCAGCCTTCACCGGAACTGCTTGCCGAACAGAAATTGTGAATATATGCCGCATATCTGGTGAGGGGTATATCCTTACTCTTATTGTTGTTTTGCTCCGAGAACACCTTGCTCCAATCGTCTGCATTGGCGGGCGTGCCGCTTTGACGGGTAAAAATCACATGTGTCCATGCTCCGTTTGGAACATCCACTTGCAGTATGCCGTCGCTATTAGGCTCTGTAGCCTCCGAACTCCACACTTTTTGATTCGATCCTTTGGCAAAAAAGTAAGCAAAAACATGGTTCAGTCCACCGAAATCATTACCGAACGTGTTCCAATCGTTCGGGTACTTTTTGAAATACATCACATTGCTGCCACCGCTGTAGAAGTATAGCGTATGTGCTACGTATTGTGTGCCTCCCTGCTTGAATTGTCTGTAGTCGCTTATATAGTTCCATGTGGATGAAAGAGGAATGTCGTAGGACTTGTTTTGCCCATCTCCCGTACCGTACACATGATCCCAACCTGTACCGCCATCAGTACGTGTCAATACCACATGTGACCATGTTCCGGAAGGCACGGTTACTTCCATAATATTCCCCGCGTAGGCCGATGATTCGCTCCATGCGTCGCCGCTTGAGCCGTAAAAATAGGCATAAAGCGTTGCGCCTGTGTTGTTAAACCAACCACAAGATTCCGGCCCGTTAACAAAATACAGTTTTTCCGTTCCCGTATATGTAATAGCGTCTGCCCGCAGCGGAGATGCGTGCAGAACGGAAAGAAGCAAGGCTATTGCCGTAAGTGTCCATTGACGATATTTCATGGTGAATATATGTTTCATCGCGGTATTGTTTATATTGCGGTATTGTTTATGTTCTTTTTTATCCGTACTTTTCCGAGTACTTTTATATGTTTCCTTTTGTGAAGTTTTCTATTTTTTGTTGTCTTGTTTTGCAGCGGTTGCCTATCCTTTTATCTACCCCTCAACAGCCCGTTAACGGCCCATTATCGGACCAATCACGTATCCTACCCATACCTATATATACATAGTATATATCCCGTGATTTTGAATCCCTTTAGCTTTTTTCTGCAATAACAAACGCATTTTTTTATATTTCAATACTTTATGTGATTTCTATTCGTCCAACACAATAATCTCCACGCGGCGGTCGAGTGACATATCGTTGTTTGTGTTGATGGCGTTCGGCACAGTAGAACCGTAGTCTTTCGCTATCAGTCGCTTAGGCTCGATACCAAGCGATATGAGGTATCTGCGAACTGCCAACGCACGGTTAACCGCCAGTTGCTCGTTATGGCGGCGTGTCCCTTCTTTCGAAGCATGACCGCCGATGATTACCTTGTTCGGGATGGTTTGCAGTTGTGCGGCAATATCAGCCAGGAACTGCTTCGTGTCATCGGTCAGCGCATAACTGTCGAAGGCGAAATAGATGCGGTTCAACTTGTCCAATTGCCGTTGTATATGCTCGGCGCGTGAGAGCGTTTCGATACGCTCGTTGACGATACTGTCGTGACGCTCAACCAGTTGGATTGTCGTGTCCATGTGCTGCTCATAGTTGAAACGCTGCTTGGGCTTAAACGGCGTATGCCAATGCAGACCTATCTTCACGCCCGCCTCTACGGGGTGCAGATTGCCGCTCATGATGTTCTTGTCCTTGTCCATCCACCGCGACGCCAACATGCCGTTGTAGGGTGGCATATTCAGGTTAGGAAATGCATCGGTTTTCCAACCAATCTCCGGCAAATCGCCGGTTTCCGGATCGCGGGCATCCTGTATGTCGAGGAATGTGTATTGACCGTATACGCCGAGCAGCAGATCGGTATGACGGCTCATGCGTATTAGCAGGGCTATATCGAAAAATGCCGTGGCAGTAAACTTCTTGATGGTTAGTTCGCTCTTCTTGTCGGCGTACGATTCGATTTGAAACTCATGCTGTTGATGCAGTTCCGGTGCAGGTACACCATCTGTTGCCCATTGCGGATATCTGCCCCAATGCTCTACGTTGCCGCTGAGCACATGGTAGTTGGTCAGCAGGTTGTCTTTCGTCAGCAGCGTATATGCCGATGCAATGCCCAGGTCGAAAAAGAACCCTGCAGCACCACGTTTCTTTCCCCATGCTTGAAATTGCAGACTGATAGGCACGCCAATGGTATGCAGCGTGTGCCGTTCACGCCAATCGCTGATAGTGGCATGATGCTCGTACGGTTCGCCGCTGGAGTCGATGACCTTTGCCGACCTCGGTAAAACGAACTCCCCGTCTATCGTACCGTATGACGTATAATTAGCCATCCATGCACCAATACCTATACCTACGCTCGGATGGAAGAAGCATGCATATTGCAGTTGTACGACACCCGACAATCCGGCACTCTCTTGTGCCTTTGCGTTGAAGTATCTCATCTCGCGGCTCAGTAGCATTTTATCCAAGCTGCCTAAGCCCATGACGCTACCGTAGCCGACACCTGCATGCAGTTCCACATAATGGCCTTTTCTGTCATTCGGGTCTGCGTTTGCTACTTTACGGATAGTGTCCGTACGCATTGTTATGGTACGCAGTGTGTCGATATAGGTGCGTATCTCGTAAGTACGTATACTGATGACGCTATCGGCTGAGTTGTTGCCGGTGATGCCTTGACGTGTCTCGCTGCGGCTGATGTCGGTAGGCTCTTGTCCCGACATGCGTTCGGTGCGAGGCTCTTGTGCCGATATGCAGAGCGTGGCGGCACAAGCGATAAAGGTGAGTAGGGTGCGATTAGTAAACATGGATCTTTATGGTGCGTTGTGTTTCGGGGCTTTGCAGCCTGATAAGGTACATACCTGCTTCGGCAGGCATCGTAAACCTGCTCTCGCCGTGTATCTGTATGGTATTGATTGTTTGTCCTGTCAAGGTGAGCAACGAGGCTTGTACTATGCCCGGGTATGCCAGACGGATAGTCACTTCCTTGCCTGCTGCCACAGTGGTGGGGTAGATACTTACGCCATCCGTGAGCAAGTCCAGCGCATTTATTTTGTCCGCTGACGATGGGATGCTGTCAAACGGGTGAGCACATGTCTCGTCTGTCGTACCGTCGGTGCAAGTCATGACGCAGTGGTAACGGTCGGTGGTGCCCTTTAACGAGACGTCCTTACCGGCATAATAGCGCTGCGCTGTTTCTCCCGACATAGGCTTGCCGTTCTTGTACCACTGATAAGTGGCATAACGCTTGTCATGATTGTCGATGAAAATCACATTCTCCCATTTGCGGAACATCACGCTATCGTTGCATGTCGGCTCCGGTGGACAATCGGTATAGACCGGCGCAGTAGACGAACCGCTTGCTTCTGCTTTTGTCCAGTCGGTGAAATAAGCTTTGTAGTTATGCACGGCTTCCGAGAGTGTGTCGAGATGAATGGTGTGAACGAGCGTTTTCTTTTTATCCCAGTCGGGCGTACCCATTGCCTGACTTAGTAGTATCGTATTATCGGTCAGATCTTCTATCACGAGTTTACCTTTCGGATTGTCGTACGTAACGGTTATCTTCACATCGTATTGGGCCACGCCGCAAGGCATCGTGCTTACGTCAGCGGCGAGCGAATATATGTGTGGCTCATGCGTCTGCACTTCAAATACCTGTTGCATCCTCACCGAACGCGTAGCGCTGCTCACGGCGCGGAACTGAATGTCGTCCAACGCAAAGTCGTTGCCGGTATTCAGGGTGTTGGTATTGAGGTTGACCACAGAGATGGTTACATCAGTAGCATTCTCATCGGCGGTGAAGGTGGCGGAACACTGATGCCAGCGGTTGTTGCGGAACTCTGCGCTGTTGAGGTCGAGCACTTCGCCCAGTTTCTCCTTCTTGCCGTTATATTCGATCTGGAACTGGAGTTTGGCAGCATTGTCCATTTCGCCGTAGTTGTTGATGTTCGCTGCCCAGAACGAGAACAGATAGGTCGTACCTTTCTGCAATTTGAGGTTAGGATTGTTTTTCGTTTCCGCTTTCCAGGCTTTCTTGCCTGATTGGCCGTCGGAAGCGGCATCGAACAAAGCAAAATAGTTCTTTTCGCGGGCTTGCACCTTGGCGAAGGTGTAGAAAAAGTTGTTGGCGCTCTTCACTACAGCAAAACCGTTGCTGTTGCGCTTGTACGGATTGACACAACCTGTGCCGGTGGTGTCGGTGTAGAAGTTGAGTTGGGTAGTCGTTTCGTATTTGCCCCAAAACTCATAATCGCTTATCGTGGATGTCTGCCATTTGTCGCCATACACGCTCACGTCTGTCGTGTCGTATCCGCCATTGCGCATCATATCGCTCATGTCGCCTGCCGGCGGATTGAACTCGCGGTAGGTATAGATGGTTGTGTTAGGCTGATTGTGTGCGGTAGATGTTTGTGCGCCTTGCATCGTGGCTTGTTCTGCGCCATCTACAGACCACTTATGTTCATTCGTGTAGTTGGCGCCGGAAGGGTTGAGTGATGCCGTCTCGCCGGTGAGCACGTCTATATGGGTGTAGGTGATGCCTTGCGTAGCGTTGGGGATATGTACGGTGGTAGTTTTGGTGCAGGCATTGTTGCCACTGAACGAAGCCGTAGCAGTTGTCATCTTGCCGCTTGTAGTGGCAGCCCGCAAGCCTGCGATAGAGAAAATCTGAGGACTTTTGGCATTGCTGATGGTAGTCGTTTTGCCATCGCATGTGATAACCAGATTGCCGCTTGGCTCGCCGAAAGCCACCATGCCATCCAGCGTATAGGTCGTATCGTTGGCGTTCACCTCAGAGCATGCAACCTCAAACGCGGTAATCGTGCAGTCCAGTTCGCAGCCCGTAGCATCCGTCGTAAGTTTGATCAATCGTCTGCCTGCTGTTTTGGCTGAATGCAGGTAGTAGTATATCGTATTGCCCGATGCAGGCAGCACATTGTTGATGATGGCCTTTTCGCCTTCGCCGTCACGCACTATACCGGCTTGTGCATCTACCGATGTCCAGTTGCTGCCGTCCGTCGACATGTACCAGCCATGGCATTGAACGTTATCGTAATCGTAGTCGGATTTGTCCGCTTTGAGTTTCACGCGCAGCGAGAAAGGTCCGTTCCACGCAGACGGACAAATCGCTATATGCTCTTCTCGACCTGCCGAACGCTCTGCGCTAACGAACGGATCAATCTTGCTTGTTTGCGGTGTGTAGGTCGCCCATGATGAGCCGTCGCTATTCTTCCAGAACTCGTTCAGTACATTCCTGTCAACGCTTTCCGTGATTGTTATATCACCGGCTCTATCCCATTCATTGTTGAAGTCGTGCGCATTATCAATGCTGTTCTTACGCAGCAATATGCAGCGGTCAAAATTTCCCGCCGGCATGTCGCCGCTGAACAGGTTGCCGTTCTCGCGGACCAGGTCTACCCATTGCTGGCTGTTAGTCACGCCATGTTTCCAAACATAAAGCAACAGGTTGGCATTATCCACCGACCAGTTGAATTTCCCGGCGCCATCGCGGTTGCTTTGATCCGCGTTCACATATATCTTTTCGCCTTGTTCATACTGCCGGGCAGGCAGCCATAGAGTGATGGCGCAAAGCGCACATAGTAGAATATACCGTCTTCCTTTCATGGATATGTGTTTTTCCTTGTCTTTCGCGTGTATAGTGCGCGCCGCGACGGGCGTACGCGCCAAAAAACTTACAAAGATACAATTTTTTTTTCATTTATGCAAATATTTTTTTGCGAAAACCTGTATTTTTTTCATAAATTTGCAAGAATAAAAGAAAATCCCCGATTTTTAGGTCTCAACTCAATAGAAAACGTATGGTAAAAACCCGTCAGCCCGATGTGTTCCATATGAACACCGGATGCATGCCGAACGGCTATTGTTTCGAAATGTTGCGAAATGGTAAATGAAATATACAAGTATTTGTAATATACATTGTTATGTCATGTTGTTTCGAAAATATGCCATAAAGCATATTAAATACTTTCGAAATATGAAAAAAAAGTAGTAATTTTGCAGCGCGAAAGGGATAAACGGGATGCAATTTGACCTGAATTGACAGACCCGATTGAAAAACGGAGACAATAGTTCTACCTCCACCAAGACAATAACTAAACAAACAATTATATCATGAACAATTTCACATTTGACGAGATTCATCAGCAGCCGGCAATGTGGCGCAAGGAGTACCGTGCGCTGCTGGCAGCAAAGAACGAGATCTGTGCTTTCATGCACAAGTACCTGACCCCTGACACCGACGTCGTTCTGACCGGTGCCGGCACTTCGGCTTTCATCGGCGATGCTTTGTGCCCGGTGATGAGAGGCATGTGGCGTAACGTACGTTCCGTACCTACTACCGACATTGTTACGCATGCTCAGTATCTGCTTGATGCCGAGCGTCCGCTGCTGCTTATCAGTTTTGCCCGTTCGGGTAACAGCCCCGAGAGTGTGGCTGCAGTAAACCTGGCAAACAAGGTTTGCAAGAACGTGGCTCACGTGTACATCACCTGCAACAAGAACGGCAAACTGGCATTGCAGGCTGCCGGCAAGGACAATATCCTTCCGCTGCTGCTGCCCGAGGAGACCGATGACAAGAGTCTGGCTATGACCAGCTCGTTCTCAACGATGTTGCTCACCTGCCTCATGCTCGGACGCATCGACCGTCTGGAGAAAGATGAGGAGATGATCGAGTGCGCTGCCAAGAACGCTGAGGCTGTGATTGCCGAGTATGAAGAGAAACTTAAAGAGATAGCCGGCCGTCCGTTCGAGCGTGGCGTGTTCCTCGGTTCGGGTGCGCTGAAAGGTATTGCCGAAGAGTGCCATCTCAAGCTCCAAGAGCTGACCGACGGCGCTGTAGTATGCAAATTCGACTCGTTCCTCGGTTTCCGTCACGGACCGAAAGCCGTGGTGAACAGCAAGTCGATCGTGGTATATCTGATGACCGATCAGGAAGATGTACAACGCTACGAGCGTGACCTGGTTAAGCAGGTGGATGCCAACAACACACCGGTGGCTCAGATCATCGTGATTGCTGGCAACAAACCCGAACTGCCCGGCGTAAAAGCCGACTTGGTAGTGAAGATGCCTTATGGCCCGAAGGAGAACGACTTCTACGGCATCGTACCGTACGTACTGGTAGGACAGCTGCTCGGCTTCTATGCTTCGAAAGCTCATGGCCTGAATCCTGACGCTCCGTCGGTAAGTGGCAACATCCATCGCGTAGTAGAAGGCGTGACAATCTACGAATAAATATTTTGACAATCGGCAATTGTCAATAATAGCCAATCGTCAATAAATCGTTAATCGTAAGTAATAAAATCGTAAATATAGTTTTATGGCAAAGACTGAAAACATCCTCCGCGTGATGGAGGAGAGAAAGAAAGCAACCGGAGTACCGATGACGCTGTTTGCAGCATGTCCGAACTCCCTGTCAGTAATCAAAGCATCGTTCCGCGCAGCCAAGCGTAACAACTCGCCGATCTATTTCGCTACCACGCTCAACCAGGTGGACTGCGACGGCGGTTACACCGGCATGACGCAAGAGGTCTTCACGAAGATCCTTGCCCGTGAGGCTGCGGCTGTGAACTATACCGGCCCGTACGTAGTGGCTATCGACCACGGCGGTCCGTGGCTCAAAGACGTACAGAGCGTAGAGCGCTGGGACACCGAGCGCGCCATGAACGGCGTGAAGAAAAGCTACGAGGCAGCCATCCTCGCAGGCTATGACCTGATTCACGTTGATCCTACGGTGGATATCTTCCTCCCGAAGGGCGAGATCATTGATATCCACGTGGTTGTAAAACGTACCGTAGAACTGATCAAACATGCCGAGGATTTCCGCAAAGCACACAACATCGCTCCTATCTCGTACGAGGTTGGTACGGAAGAGGTGCACGGCGGTCTGGCTGACGAGAAGACGTTCGATACGTTCCTCGAGGGACTGAAAGCCGGTTTGCACGAGGTAGGTCTGGATGATATATGGCCTTGCTTCATCGTAGGTAAGGTAGGTACTGACCTGCACACCACCTTCTTCGATCCGAAGGTAGCCCGCGAACTGACCGCCAAGGTTCGTCCGTACGGCAGCTACATCAAGGGTCACTACAGCGACGATGTGGAGAACCCCGAGGATTATCCGAAGGCAGGCATGGGTGCAGCCAACGTTGGTCCGGAGTTCACTATGAACGAGTATGACGCTCTGGCTGAACTGGAGGAAGTGGAGAAACGTCTGCATGCTGAAGGCAAAGTTGCCCAGCTCAGCAACATGACCCAAGTACTCTGGCAGTGCGTATACGAGTCGAACCGTTGGAAAAAATGGCTGCGTGGCGACGAGGTTGGCAAAGATCTGAGCGAGTGCACTAAGGATCGCCAGCTCTGGCTGGTGAAGACAGGTTGCCGCTACATCTGGCAGAAGCCGGAAGCACTGGTAGCCCGTCAGATGTTGTACGATAACCTGGAGCGTCTGGGTATTCAGGCTGAAGAGATCGTGCTGATGCGCATTGAGCACAACATGGACAAGTACTACAATGCCTTCAACATCGTGAACCTCAACGACTACATGAAGGATATCTAATCATGAAGAAAGCATCATTTCTGATAGTTGCGCTGTTGGCGGTTGTTCTTGGGGCGTGCGGAGGCTGCAAAGGCACGACGCCTCAGGACGAACCGGCACAGGCCGATATGTCGCTCATCCAATCGTCCGTTCTGGTGACGGACGACTGGGTGTGGAGCGGCAAGCCCCAGATAACGGTGCATATCGTCAACCCGAACAAGGCGAAGGTGAAAGTGGGTGCGGATATACGTATCTCCACCGACTCGAAGCAAGCCCTGACAACAATCATTGACAGCCTGGAGGTAGCCGGTGAGAGCGAGCAGGATTTTGTACTGACCACCTCAGACAAACTGGAACCGGGTTTCTATCGTGCTTTGTGCCTTATCAACGAAAAGAACGTCCGTTCGTTCATCTTCGGCATCGATCCGTTCAACATCGTTTCGGCACCTGACATGCAGGCTGATTTCAATCAGTTCTGGCAGGCTGCCAAAGACCAGCTGGCAGCTGTGGATATGAACGCCCGTCTGACGGAGATAGAGAGCAAGAGTACAGCCGAGAGAAAAGTCTATCTGGTGGAGATGAACTCTATACCTGACGGTCTGACGGGCGAGCCCGTCCTCATCCGCGGCTATTACTGCGAACCGCAGGACGGACAGAAGCATCCGGTAGTGATGCACTTCTACGGCTACGATACACAAGGCTCGAAGAGCAAGTGCGAGTGTCCGGCGGGCAATGGGTCGGCTAATGCCGAGTTCTACCTGTCGCATCGCGGACAGTATCTTAACAACCGTCCGGCAGGTACTAACCCCGGCATCGAAGAGGCTACTGAGAATATCTACGGCGACTGGTTCTCCTACCATTTCGGCGACAAGGACAGCTGGTACTATCGTGGTGCTTTCATGGATGTGGTGCAAGCCGTGCGCTTCATGGCTACCCGTGAGACGAGCGACATGAACCGACTGTTTGCCGAAGGCTCGAGCCAAGGCGGTGCGCTGACGTATGCTTGTGCAGCGTTGAGCGACTATCCCTGCTCCGCCATAGCCGCCAATGTGGCATTCCTCGGCGACTATGCCGACGCCATGAAAATAGGCGGTCTGGCAGCCGAGACAGCCAAGGCGTGCAAAGGTTCGATGACCGATGCAGAGATGCTGGCGTTCCTGTCGTATTTCGATACGAAGAACCTCGCCACGCGCATCTCGTGCGCCGTGCTCGCCAGCAGCGGTCTGCAGGACGGCGTTTGTCCGCCACGGACGAACGTAGTGCCGTTCAACAACCTGGCTACGCCGGCCTCGGACAAAGAATACATCTTCGGCCCTGAGATGGGACACGACTATCCCAAGAACTGGTACACCAAGATGAATGCGCTCTTCAAGAGCAAAATGTAAAGCCATTTACCATTTGGTCATTTACCATTTACGATTTATTGAGTCATTTGGCTATTTAGCCATTTTTACGCGAGATAAATGATAAAATGACTAAATGAACAAATCGTAAATGAACAAATCGTAAATTTAATTTTGAATGCAATGAAAAATTTTGATATCATCGCCTTGGGCGAACTGAATGTGGATCTGATCCTCAATAATATAGAAGGCTTTCCCGAAGTGGGCAAGGAGAAGTTTGCCAAGCAGATGACACTTACCCTGGGCAGTTCGACGGCTATCTTCGCCGCTAACGCAGCAGCACTCGGTGCACGCGTGGCTTTCTGCGGTATGATAGGCAACGACAGCTTCGGCGACCTGGTGGAGACCAGTCTGCAGAAGAAAGGTGTGGATACCTGCTACCTGATTCGTCAGGACAAGTTCGCTACAGGTGCCACCATCTGCATGAGCTATGACGAGGACCGCGCCAACCTGACCTATCAGGGTGCGATGGACTATATGGGTCTGGACGACATCAATCCTGAAGTGTTCACCACCGCCAAGCATATTCATATCTCGTCCATCTACATGCAGAGCGCCGTGAAGCGTGACCTGATGAAGATCCTCGAGCTGTGCAAGCAGAACGGCGTGACCGTTTCGCTGGACAGCCAGTGGGATCCTGCCGAGCAGTGGGACTTGGATTACAAAGCAGTTCTGCCGCTTGTTACCGTGTTCATGCCGAACGAGACCGAGCTGAAGTTCCTCACGCGCAAAGAGACGCTGGAGGAGGCAATTGAGGAGATTCGTCCGTACACCAACGCCGCCGTGATCAAATGCGGCAGCAAGGGCAGCATCCTCATGCGCAAAGGCATGCCTGACCGCAAGCAGGATGCGTTGCTCAACAAGAACGTAGTGGACTGCATCGGTGCAGGTGACTCGTTCAACTCGGGCTTCATCACACGCTTTGCAGCCGGTGACCCGCTGGACAAATGCCAGGAGTACGGCAACATGACCGGTGCGGTGAACACTACCGCAGCAGGCGGTACGACGGCTTTCACCTGCCGCGAGGATGTGGAGAAGATCGGTCGCGAACGCTTTGGGTGGAGCTAATCATTGTTTCGGTAATAGACATGACGACATGACGTCGTGTCGTCATGACGATATGACGAAGGTGCATCAATGAAAAAAATATTCTTCATAGCATGCTTTGTAGCAGCGGCGCTGAATGCGTCGGCTGCTACGTGGTATGTGCGCACGGACGGCCATGATGGCGATGATGGCAAGAGCTGGACAACGGCGCAAGAGTCGATCCGTCTGGGTATAGACAACTGCAAACCCGGTGACACCCTGTTCGTTGAGGCAGGTCTGTACCACGAGGCTATCGTCCTCAAGGACGGTATACTCGTTATCGGAGGCTGTGTGCTCGAGTCCGACGGAAAGCATCATGCCGGTGGCAAAACCATCTTGGACGGTACAGCAATGGGCACTCGGCTGGTCAGTTGCGATAAGGATATCACTGTTCCGACTACCGTCACACATTTTGTGCTGCAGAACGCCCGTCACAATCAGCGTGGCGGTGCAGCTTGGTTGCGCGGTAAGGTTACGCTCAGGCATTGCGTGATACGCGGATGCAGTGGCGTACAGTGCGGCGGTGTGCTTATCAAAGGTGACCTGCCCGAAGCCTCGGCGCTGGGTGCTACGCTGGAGGATTGTCTGATTCATAACTGCACGGCTACGGGACACGACTGGCCTGATGCAGGCGGTGTGGCGAATTTCGACGGCACGCTCATCCATTGCACCATCGCCAACAACTATGGCGACCGCTACGGAGGTATCCATTCTGAGAGTTCGGTATATGCCTGCACAATGTGGGGCAACCGCTCAGAGTACGGATTTGTTGATCCGAGCAACTATGTCTCGGATGAGAGCATCTCCGGCAAGAGCCGTGCCGATGAGGGTTTTGAAGCGCATTTCTTTGAGCAGCCGTGGCTGAATACGGATAACGAGGCTCCCGATGGCCCACATTTCCGTGACCCGTCAACGTTCGTGGGTGTGCCTATCACCGATGCGGAAGAGGCTATCATGCTTGCAGCCGATTTCAATATCGGCGTTCCTACCCACCGCATAGCCCAGATGCCGCCTGCCTCACCCAGAGCCGACTTGCCGACGGATATATTAACGTTCCCGTGCGCATATAGCGCGGGCGGAAAAACTTACAAGTCCGAAGACTATACCGTGCCGTCTTTCGTATCGTTCCTGCTCGATAACAATACGACGCTGATGGGCAAGGAAGAGCCGTACAACATGGTTGCCACCATCAATGGCGATCCGCGTTCGCGCATGGCTTTCTGCTGGTTTACCAACGAGGGTGTAGAGGACGGCGTAGTACAGTTGCTGCCTAAAAAGGATGCTACGGCTGCGGATTTCAGTAAGGCTAATGTCCTGACGGTCAACGCTACCGCTACCACCACCGTGCCGCTTCACTATGCTATCTCCACGTCGGGTATTCTGAAAAAAGCCAAGCTCGACAAGCATACGGCTTTCCGCTACGTGAGCCACAAGGCGCTGGCTACCAATCTGCAAGCCGGTACGGATTACTCGTGGCGTGTAGGCAAAGAGGGGCATTGGAGCAAGATTGCTCATTTCCGTACGGCTGAGGAGCAGAGTGAGGAATATTCGTTCATCTATATGACCGACAGTCATATACAGAATCAGGAATATATTGATGCAGCCCGCTTGTGCGCGCAGGCTGTAGCCAATAACGAAAAGAGCGCACGTTTTTGCGTCTTCCCCGGTGATTTTGTGGATACCGGTACGGACAACAACAGCGAATGGGAGTGGGAGCGATGGTTTGAAGAAGCATTGAAACCCGTGATCATGACTATGCCTATGGTGCCTACCGACGGCAATCATGACGACAGTCCGCTGCTCAATTATACCTACCATTTCAATACGGATACCACGTTTAATCTGGAGACGCAAGTTCGTCCACAGTTTGCAGGCATCAACTATAGTTTTACCTACGGCGACTTGCAACTCATCGCTTTCTCCGAGCAGGATTTCTGGCGCGGGGAATATGATTATAAAGCCGGTACGTCGGAGTATCTGGAGCGCGACTTGGGCGGCTGGTTCAGAAGGCAGGTGGCGGCTCATCCCGAAGCCACATGGCGGGTAGGGTTGGTACACAAGAACCTGTTCTCGGGTTCGGACCACCAGCGTGACAAAGAGACGCCGCTGCTCAGGGCAACGATGCTGCCGGTAATGAAAGACTGCAAGATGGACCTTATCCTGCAAGGCCACGATCATACGTACGAGGTGATTGGTCCGGTAGACCCCGATACAAGAAAACCGGTGCTGTCAGCCATCAGCGATCAGCAGTCAGTGCCTGTAGATCCAATCAGAAACATCACGGGCAAGAAAGGCGGCACCTACCACGTGAGCGATGCTACGCTCTATTTCATCGGAGCTACCTGTGGCGCAAAGCGCTACACACCGCTCACACGCGAAGAGATGGATGCAAGCAAGCATATACATCAGATTGACGACTACTTCGACCTGTTCACCGGCATGTTCGGTCAGCCCGGTGCGCCGAGTTATACCCGCGTAACGGTCACAAAGACTCACCTGCTCATCGAGTCATTCAAGGTGTTACCCGACGGCAAGACGGAGAAGTACAACGAGATGACAATAGTAAAATAAAATGGTAATACAATGAAAAAGATTTATTTCCTTTTGATGCTTTGCAGTGTGACCCTATGGTCGTGCAAGCAGCCTATTAATGATGATCCGGAGCAGAAGCCCGGTGACAGCACGGATGTGTATGTTCCGCTTACCGAATGGGAGAAAGTGGACTCCATGTACACCGTGGACAACTACACCGTTCCGAGCCATACGATGCTCAAGATTGCCATCCAGACCTGTGCCAACGATCCGAGTGAGGCGAACATCAAAGCGATGTATGACCGGGTGGAGAAGCTCGTTCCGAAAGAGGAGCCGTACAACATGATTGCCAACATCAACGGTGACCCGCACACCCGTATGGGTTTCTGCTGGTTTACCAACGACGGCATCACCGAGGGCGAAGTGCAGATCATAGCCAAGGCGGATGCCACCGAGGCAGACTTTGATGCAGGCAACGGTGTTATCACCGTGCCGGCAACGGCTACGCAGACCAAGGCACTCCGCTACACCGGCAAAGCGCAGTACATCGTGAAAGCATCAGGTATCCTGGGCAGTGTGCGCTACAAATATATGAGCCACAAAGCTGTTGCCACCAACCTTACGCCCGGTACTGCATATTCGTGGCGCGTAGGTTACCAGGGGCATCGCAGTCCTATCGGTCATTTCCGCACCGAGGATGAGAACCAAGGCGAATATTCGTTCATATACATGAGCGACAGTCATATCATGAACGCTCAGTACATCAAGGAAGCCCGTCGTTGTGCGTTGGCTGCCGTGAAGACGGTGCCCGAAGCCAAGTTCTGCGTCTTCCCGGGTGACTTTGTTGAGGACGGTGATGCCAACAATAGCGAATGGGAGTGGGAGCGCTGGTTCGAAGAGTCGCTCAACCCCGTTATCATGAATATGCCGATGGCGGTTACCGATGGCAACCATGACGATAGCCCGAACATCAACTATACCTACCACTTCAATACCGACAACGAGTTCAATTATACCATCACCAACAAACCGCAGTTTGAAGGTATCGTATATAACTTCGTCTATGGTGATGTGCTCTTCCTGGTATTCTCGATGCAAGATTTCTGGCGTGAGCCGTATAAGTATACCGACATGACTTCGGAATACCTCACCGATCATATCAGCTACTGGTTCCGCAAGTCAGTCACGGAGAACCCGAACACCAAGTACCGCATTTCGCTGGCTCACTTCAACCTGTTCTCGGGTTCGGACCACTCGACGGACGAAGAGCCGCCGTTGTTCCGCGCATGTATGTTGCCTACGATGAAGGCTTGCGAGGTGGATATAGCTCTGCAAGGCCACGATCATACCTACGAGGTGATTGGTCCGGTTAATCCTGACGACTGCACGCCTATCCTGAGTGCTATCAGCGATGTGGAGGAAGTGGATGTTGACCGTAACAAGAACATGACCGGCAAGAAGGGCGGTACGTTCTGCACCGACGAAGGTACATTCTATTTCATAGGTGCTACCTGCGGTCACAAGCGCTATTATCCGCATAGCCGCGAGCGCATGGAGAGCGATTATACCGACGACCCGTCGAAGCTTAGCGATAACAAGCACCACAACGTCAACAACTATTTCGACCTCTTCACCGGTATGTTCGGTCAGCCCGAAGCTCCGAGCTTCACCAAGATCACCGTGAAGGACGACTGCATCGAGTTCAACTCCTACACCGCTGATGATGACGAGGGCAACGTTACGCTGTTCAATACGATGCGCGTGGTTCGCACCCAGCCTCATGGCGTACCCAATTGACTCATGGCATCAGTGCATCGGCCCGTCGTGGCTGATGCACTATTACAGGCAAATTACTAAATCATTCCTTATATCATGAGAAAAGTTTTACTCTTTTTGACGTTTTGCACGGCAGCGCTGTGCACGTCAGCAGCTAATCATTTCGTTAGTCAGGCCGGTGGCGATGACAACAACGACGGTTTGTCGTGGGCCACTGCCGTACAAACGATCACAAAAGGTTTCAGTGCGTGTGCCGACGGTGACACACTGTTCATCGCAGCCGGCAGGTACAACGAGCGCGTGACGATCACTACCGGCAAGTTCGTATCCATCATGGGGGGCTACGATGCCGCTTCGGGTATGCGCGATCCTGAGATCTTTCAGACCGTTATGGATGGTTCTGAACTTGGCAAGATCCTTGTCAAGGCTGAGGCTGAACCCACTATCCCGTTGCTCTTCGACGGTCTGATCCTGGAGCACGCCGAGTATTCGTCGTCGGGCAGCGCCTTCTACATGCGCGGCAACATGACGGTGAACAACTGTATCATGCGCGACTGCCATTCGCAGTCAGCAGGCGGCGCTATCTATGTGGATGTAGCCGACAAGACCTTGCCTACCGTCATCAGCAACTGCCTCATCGAACTTTGTACAGCCAACAGTTCGGGTGGTGCTATCCACAACACCGGTGCCGTGATTGAGAACTGTATTATCCGTGGTTGCCAGGGCGTGTACGCTTCTGTAGTGCTCCGTGGTGGTAGTATCCGCAACTGTGTGCTCTACAACAATACGGCTGGCGACAGTTGGCCTAACTCCGGCGGCGTGTACAACCCCGCAGGTGAGGTGATCAACTGTACGTTCACCAACAACTATGGTGCCAAGTATGCCGGCATCCACTCCGAGGGTTATACGTTCAATTCCGTCATGTGGGGCAACCGTGCAGAGGAAGGTTTTGCCGATCCCGCTAACTATATTCTCGGTGCTCCGTCCAGCAACAATATTGCTGACCAGGGCTTCAACTCCGAGCCGTTCCTCAGCCTCACGCTCAATGCGGATAACGATGCTGCAGATGGTCCGCACTTCGTAGCTCCTACCAATTTTATCGGTGTGCCGACCAACGCAGCCGAGATTGCTATGATGCAGGCAGCCGATTGGTCGATTGAGGCAGGTTCGTTCCTTATCGACAAAGGTCTGGACTCCAAGGCTCCCGCTACCGACCTCAACGGCGTTACGCGTCCGAAAGGTACGGCGTCGGATGTAGGTGCATACGAGTATGACCCCAATGCGCCTGTTATCCCGCTGCAGGGCTTCGATATCTATCAGGATACCATCTCTCTGCACGTGGAGAGCATGGCAGCCGTCAGTGTAATCTTCACTCCGCGCAATGCTTCCAACCGTACGCTTAACTGGGTGAGCGACAATCCGGCTATCGCTTCGGTGGACAACCATGGTACGATTACCGGCGTGAGCGAAGGTATAACAACGATTCGTGCCACGAGTGTAGACGGCGGCTTTACCGATGCCGTAATAGCTGTTGTTACGCCCAAACCTCCTGTACTCTATCCGGTAGAGGTGCTGATGGCCGATACGCTGTTTAATATTGAGGACTACACCATCCCGTCGTTCATCCCGTTCTGGGTAGCCAAAGAGGCAGCCCGTATCGATAGTTTCTCTGCTACCGATGAGATGATTGCTACTATCGACGAGAAACTTGCAGCTATGTATGATGCTGCTCTTCAGTTGGTTGACAAAGAAGAGCCGTACAACATGGTGGCTAATATCAACGGCAATCCGCGTACCAACATGGCGTTCGCTTGGTTCACCAACGAAGGTGTTACTGAAGGCAAGGTGCAGATCGTAGCCAAGGCGTATGCTACCGCAGCTGATTTTGCCGGCGAAGATGTGCTCACGCTCGATGCAGAACCTACTACCACCGTACCGCTACGTTATGCTGTTTCCACTTCCGGCCTGTTGAAGGCTACGGGTATGCCGTCCAAGACTGCTTTCCGTTATGTCAGCCACAAGGCTATGGCTACCAACCTCATGCCGGGCACTGCTTACAGTTGGCGCGTAGGTTATGAAGGCCACTGGAGCAAGATTGGCCATTTCCGCACGCAGAATGCGTCACAAGGCGAATATTCGTTCCTCTACATGTCGGATAGCCATATTCAGGATGCCGAGTATGTCGAGAACGCCAAGTGGTGCGCTACCGCAGCCGCCAACACCGTGCCCGATGCACGTTTCTGCCTCTTCCCCGGTGACTTTGTTGAAACGGGTACCGACGCCAACTCCGAATGGGAGTGGGAGCGCTGGTTTGAGGAAAGTATCAAGCCCGTCATCATGAAGATGCCGATGGTAGTTACCGACGGTAACCATGACGACAGCCCGCTACTCAACTACGATTACCATTTCAATACCAATACCGATTTTGCTATGTCTGTGCCCGAATCCTATCGTCCGCAGTTCCATGGCATCACCTACAGTTTCGTTTATGGCGACGTGCTCTTCCTCGTCTATTCGTTGCAAGACTGGTGGCGTTCGTCCAGCGGTGAGACCTCTATGAAGTCTACCTACCTCTCCACGGATGTTACCAACTGGTTCAAGGAGCAGATAGCTCTGCATCCTAATACCAAGTATCGTGTGACGCTGTCCCACAAGAACATCTTCTCCGGTTCGGGTCACTCGGTTGACGACGAGATACCTCTGTTCCGCGAGATCATGTTGCCCGTAATCAAGGAGTGCGAGATCGACTTGGCTATCCAGGGTCACGACCACTGCTACGAGGTGATTGGCCCGGTTAATCCCGATACGCGTACCGTAGTCGAAGGTGCCGTTACCGACACGACGCATGTGGCTGTCAATACCAATACCAACATGACGGGTATCAAGGGCGGTACGTATTGCACCGACGATGGTACGATGTATTTCATCGGCGCTACCTGCGGACGTAAGCGTTATTATCCGTACAGCCGCGAGAAGATGGAGGAGAAGTACACCACCGATCCTGAACTGCTCTACGACGGCAGCCATCATGATGTATTGAACTACTTCGATCTGTTCACCGGCATGTTCGGTCAGCCCGGTGCTCCTTCGTTCACCAAGTTCACCGTGAAGAGCGACGGCATCTATGTCGATTCGTACATCGCCAATACCAACGGTACGGCTGATCTGATGAACTCGATGAAGATTGTCCGCAACAAGCCGCATACTGCTCCTATCGTGGGTCTCGAGAATGTGGAAGTACAGATGCAGGAGGGCGAGAAGTTCATCCGCAACGGACAGATCCTTATCCTCAAGAACGGCCGCGTATATGACATGCTCGGTCAGGAAGTGAAGTAACAAGTTGAAGAATAACAAATAAGCATATGAAAAAGTTATTTAGTCTTTTCGCTGCAATGCTGGTGGCGTTAGTAGCGAATGCCAATGTTATCAATATCAATACCGGCACTACGGACGCATTGCGCAAGGCGGTAGCCAATGCCAGCTCCGGCGATGTGATCGTCATGGCTGCAGGTACGTACGTGGAGTCGAATAGCGATTATATTGCTTTCCATGGCAAGGATGTGACCGTCATGGCGGAGGATGGTGCCGAAGTGATTGTGCAACCCAAGGTGCCTATCCGTTTCAAGAATGGTGGCGTAGCCAGGTTCTACAATATCAAGTTCGACTGCGGTCACCTCAGCGACCTGGGCAGTTATGACAATATCATCGTGCCTGCCGACGGTACGGAGGGTAAGAAACTCTTCCTCGAAGGCTGCGAGTTCTTTGGCTTTACCCAGAACAACTCGATCATCCATACCCGTACCGACCGTCAGTTGGACTCGGTGGTGATCAACAATTGCTATTTCCATGACAACATGAAGAGTTGCGTCTTCCTGGAGTACGCAACGCTGGGAGCATTGATCATTACCAATTCTACCTTTGCCAACATCGCGACCAATACCGCCGCATATAGCGCAGGTGTGATTGATGTACGCGCTACCACAGGTCAGGTGCGCATCGATCATTGTACGTTCTATAATGTGCAGGCGATGAATACCGACTATGCCGCTATCGGTAAGATTAAGACCACCGATGCCGTTGTGTCCAACTGCGTGTTCGCCATGCCTGAGAGCACCGATAACCTGCGTGCTATCCACATGGAAGGCGGCGAGGCTGACAACTGCTTGGTATTCAACTATGTCAAAGACGAAGGCTACGGCATTCGCAGCGCCGTGACCAAGAACAATTGTATCACCGGTCAGGATCCTCTGTTCCTTGATGCAGCCAATGGTGACCTGCGTATCAGCAGTGGTTCGCCTGTCTTCGGTGCTGCTACGGATGGGTCTGACCTGGGTGACCCGCGCTGGATTCCTACATTGGAATACTATATGGTAGGTAATATGACGAATTGGCAGGCTTTTCCTGAGTACAAACTGGCAAAGAACCCGGAGAACGACGACGAGTACATGATGTCTCTGCTCCTGTTTGCCGGCGACGAGTTCAAGGTGGTTAAGTCGGATGGTATCACCATTGCCGATACCGATTGGTATCCCTCCGGCATGGGCAACAACTTCCAAGTTACCGCTTCCGGCATGTATACCGTCTATTTCCGTCCTGACGGCCAGGGTGGTGAAGGATGGCACGAAGGTTATATCCTCGCCGAGGCTGCTGACCGCGGACCATGGGATACATGGTTCGGCGATGCCAATTGGCAGGAAGAAAAGAGTTCTTACCTCATCTACGATGCTGCTTCCGGCAAAGCTACCGTGTACATCCGTCAGAACAAAGATGCACAGTGGAAAGCCCAAGTCAAGTATCAAGGCATTCCTGCCGAGGACGGCAAGTGCTACCGCGTAGCGCTCAAGATCAAGGCTAACAACGATATCAACGGCGTTACCCTCAAATGGCAAGAAGACAACAACACGCCCAATGTTATCTACGAGAACCAATCGATCAACCTGGGTGCCGGTGAGACGTTCATCTATGACGAGGTCGTAGCAGGTGTTGTAGGCGAGCATGGCAGCAACGGTATACTTGTGCTCGATTTCGGCTTTGCAGGAGCCGGTGATATCATCGAGATCTTTGATGTAGTTATCGAGGAAGCCGAATGTCCCGAACCCCCTACCTATTATCTGGTAGGTTCGATGACCGAGTGGGCTGTAATGGACGAATATATGTTCGTCGAGAACGCTGAAGTTGCCGGCGAATATACCGTGGAAGCCAAGCTCGAAGCAGGCATGAGCATCCTGGTAGTAGGTATCTCCGGCGAAGACGAGACCTGGTATCCCGCAGGTATAGGCAAGCAGTACGTTGTCGATGCGGCACATTCCGGACAGAAGACTGTCTATTTCCGCCCTGCCGGCAATCCTGACTGGGCAGACTTCGGCGGTTACTTCTATATCGAAGCTACACTGGGTGTGGATAACGTCAATGCCGATACCAATGCGGTGAAGTTCATCCGCAACGGTCAGGTGCTTATCCGCCGCAACGGTGAGACCTACAATATTCTCGCCGAGAAAGTCGAGTAAGTAGACGCCGATTGTCGTGTCGTTTACGTCAGTGAAAAAGTGGGCAATTATGGCTATTTTTGACGAAAATTGCAAAAATATTCCATAGTTGCCCATTTTTTTGTAAAAAAAATTTGCATTTTTGTAAAAAAAGTTGTAACTTTGTAAAGTTTTGTTGTGAAAAAACAATAGATGCTAACCAATATTTATTAACCAATTTTTAATAACATGAAAAAGATTCTCTCTTTTTTCGCTGCAATCCTTTTTGCAGCGGGCATGATGGCAGATCCGGTTGTTCTGCCTGCTACGTTGGATGTTTCTAACGTAAGTTTCCGTTCCGAAGGAATGCCGGACTTCACATTGGCTGAAGGGGACTACGCTGGAACGTACTTCGACATGGGTGCTCATGACAGCGCCAATGACACCCTTCTCTATGCTGAATGGGATGTAACAATCCAACCGATTAAGTACAACGTTGCTGTGGTTGTTTATAACACGAACAGTTGGCGCGTACAACTCGACCTCCTCAACCAATCTGATGAAGTGGTTAAGGCAATTCGTTACAAAGGCTCATCCGGTCAATGTGGTCAATACGCTATCGGAGCATTGGATCTGAGTGACTTGGCAGCAGGTAATTACAAGGTACGCGTACACGCTGCTACTGCTTGGTCGGCAATGAAACTCAGAGATGTTATATTCGAGGCTGACTATCAGGGCGTTTCTGTTGCACTTCCCGGTACTCTGACCCCAGCTTATGCTCTGTTGTCTTCCGGTGCTTCGGTAGCGAACAATGCTATCGCTTTTGCTCCGAGCACGGCTCCGAGCGAATATGCTACATGGAATGTAAGCTTTGCAGAAGCTGGCGAATACACCGTTTCTATTGACTTTACCGCTCCTAACGGTCACACCTATGGTGTAGCTCTTCTCTCTGCTGACGGTGCAACGCAAATCGGTGCTGTAGCTGAAGCTCAATCATGGGATACCGGTGTTAAGGAAATCGGTTCTATCACAGTTGCCGAAGCCGGTAATTATAAGGTAAAACTCACGAATGCTACGCAGTGGTCAGAAGCTGTGCTCAACAGCATTACATTTGCTGCTCCCGCTGCTCCCGCTGTGACCACTATCTACAACTGGTCTGCTGTGGCAGCAGAGAAAGTAGGCGTTACAACCTTGGGCGCAAACGGTGTAGAAGAAAGTACTGTTAAGATTCATACCAACTCGGTGACTGTTAATGGCATCAAGGTTGGTAGCTCGTATGTATATGCTGACGGCAAGTGGGTTGCTATCAAGCCGGCAGAAGGTGGCTTCAAAGCCGGTGATGTACTCAGCGTAGCTGCTGTATTCAATAACAGCGATGATACCAAATATGCTCAAGTAGATGTATATGCTGCTGACGGTGCAACGCGTCTGTTCCGTTCGGATTCCGCTTCTACGATCAACGGTCGTACCAAGGCTGGTGATCCTATAGTTCAGACCTACACGCTGGCATCGAATCAGGATTCGCTCTTCTTCGGTCGTTATGGTAACACCACAATGTACATTACCTTGCTGAAGGTTGAGCGCAGTGCCGCTGCAGAAACCCTGACTGCTCCGGAGGCTGCTCCTGCTGCTCCCGAGTATCCTGCTAATCAGGTAAAAGCCGTTTATTCCGCTACGTACAATGCTGATTGCGGCTATGGCGAGTGGGGAAGTGGTACCGTATATACCCAAGAGGAATTTGGTAAGAAATTTGTTACCACCAACCTTGGCTACTTCGGTCTGACATTCGAAGGTGATGCAGCTCTCAACTGCTCCGCAATGGAGAAACTTCACCTTGACGTTTGGATTGCTAATGATGCATCTCTCCGCGTTGTGCCTATCCATGGTGGTGCAGAGGTTGGCGTTACCAAGAACCTCGTTGGTCAGCAGTGGAATAGCATCGAAATTGCTCTCTCTGAGTTTGAAGGCGTGACCGACTGGTCGAACGTTTATCAGATCAAGATTGACAATGCTCGCGAGATTACGTTCTGGGTGAACAATATATACTTCTATACTACCGTAGCTCCGGCTGTTGACGAGACTGCTCCGGCTGATGTTACCGCTATCGCACAGAATCCTTCGTACTTCAGCGTAGAGATCAAGGCTAACGCTACTGACGCTTCGGGTGCTATCCTCTATAGCGTTCTCCAAGGCGAACTGATCGTAGCTACCGGTCATGCTGCATCGGGTGCTGACGCCGTTATCACCGTTGCCGGTCTGACTCCTGCTACTGAGTACAACTTCTCCGTTATTGCCAAGGACGAAAGCGCCAACGCTGCTGAGCCTGTTGCCGTTACGGCTACTACGATTGCTGCTCCGGCTGCTGCTCCCGCTCCTGCCATCCAGGCTCCGCTGGTTAAGTCCATCTATTCCGACGCTTACACGCGCGTTCCGGCTGAGGTGGATACCTACAACGCTGCTTGGTGGGAACCCACCGTACAGACGGAAGGTCTGATTGCTACGGGCGATCACGCTCTGTTCTATGCTGCTAAGGGCACCGGTATGTGCGGCTGGCAGTTCAGCGAGTTCAACGCTACAGGCTATCCGTATCTGCACCTCGATATCTATCCGTTGGCTGCCGGTACAATCGATATCTATCCTGTTTGCAAAGACATTGCTGACGGTCCGTACCACAAGACTACTCCGGCGCTGGTTGCCAACCAGTGGAACCACGTTGTGCTTGACTATAGCGCACTCGACATCTCGAAGATCTTCCAGATAGGTTGGATCAACTACTATGCACTCAACGGCTACTTCATTGATAACGTCTTCTTCTCGTCACGCGCCGAGGCTACGGCTGCTCCCGAGGCTGACCGTCGGATCTATGCGTACGGACTGAACGTAGAGCGCGATGGTGACAACTACACCTTCACCTTCAACGCCAACATCGCTCCTGCCGAGGCTAACTTCATATTCTACAATGAAGGTGTAGAGATAGGCAGTGTTGCTATCGCTAACCCTGTTGCAGGTCTGAATACGAAAGTGCTTGCTATCAACGAGATTCCTGAAGGCGAGAACCTGACCTGGGCTGTTGAGCTCAAGGCTGCTCCGGTTTATTCGTTTAACAAACTGGCTGAAGGCGAAAGCCTCATGAAGTGCCACCTCGCTATCGATAACAGCCCCGAGTCGGACTACTTCGGACGTATGTACGTAGCTAACCGCGCCGGTTCAGGTGCGGGTGGTATCTATGTATACAATCAGGACTACACCGTTCACACCGCCAATACTCTTGCAGGTCAACCCAAGTGGCAAAGTATGGGTCGTCCGTCAGTTGCTGTTGACGGTACCGTATATATTGGCGACTGGGGCGATGGTCACGGCGGCGTTTACGTCATGGATCCCGCTACGCTCACCGCTACCTGCTTGTTCCAAGGTACTCAGGCAAGCAATGGTCTGTGGACCAATGCTGAAGGTACGGCTATGGGTTCGTCTACCGCTGCTGTAGGCGTTTATGGCGAAGGTGCGAACACCGTTCTCTACGCTATGAACGAGGATGCAAGCACGGCCGGTGCAACGCTGTATGCTCACGGCGTGAATGTATATCAGCTGGGTCAGTCTGACGGCTCTGTTCTCAATACATGGAATGTAGCTCCTACCATGACCTTCGCTCTGTTGGATAACGCTGCTCAGATGTTCGTTATCAACCCGACATCGAAGGGTGCGTTCTTCTCTTGCTCACGTGCTAAACCGAACAATGCATCCGGCGCTCGTTCGCTGCAGTTCTACAACACCAACGGTGAGCGCACCTATGTTGCTCTGCCCGAAGGTGAGACTGCTGATCTGACCGGTTCGCTTGGTGGCGGTTGCGCTGTTTCGCGTGACGAAGATATCCTCGCTATCGTTGATGGTGACGGCAATATCCTCGTTTATGATGTTACCTGGAACGACGCTACTCCGGCTCTGACAAAGTCGACGAAGTACAACACCGAGTTTGCTGCTCTGGGTTCGCTCTGCTTCGACTATGCAGGCAACATCGTTGTTACCGCCGGTGCTAACTACAACAACAGTACTGCTAACAAGCTCGTTGCTTACGGCGTTCCTACCGACGAGAACGAGATCATCGTTCCGGCTAAGAAAGCTCTCGTTGTTACCGGCACCGGTACCGGCACTGCTATCGACAACAGTTTCGTAGCTCCGAAGATCGAGAAGATCATCCGCAACGGTCAGGTTTATATCGTTCGCGACGGCGTCGTTTACACCGTAACCGGTACGCGCGTACAATAAACCATCCATCGCAATCCATCGGAGCGGACTCTCCGCTCCGGTGGTTGCACCTACAACAAAGCGCCTCATCGGCGCTTTGTTTGTGTCTGGAAGAACTGTAAATGGGAGAATAAAAGATGATTACTCCCGTTAATGACCCGATAATGGACCGTTAATGGACCGATAATGCCTCGATAAACCCCGTTAAAACTCTGACAAAACCCTGTTAAAACCTTGGCAAAGGTCTAGGATGCCCTCGATAAAAGTCTGTTAAAACCTCGATAAAACCCTGATGAAAGTGGCCGAATTGGAGGTACGGGCGGTGGCTTGAAGTGATGTTAGCCTACGGTACCTTCGAGGGAGACTTGCAGCAGTTTTTGGGCCTCTACGGCGAACTCCATGGGCAGTTTGTCCATAACCTCTTTGGCGTAGCCGTTGACGATCAGTCCGACGGCATCTTCCATCTTGATGCCGCGTTGCTGGCAGTAGAACAGTTGATCCTCGGAAATTTTGGATGTGGTAGCCTCGTGCTCGACGGTAGCCGTAGGATTGGCTATCTTCATCACGGGGAAAGTGTGTGCCCCGCATTGGTCGCCGATGAGCAGCGAGTCGCATTGCGAATAGTTGCGGGCGTTTTGTGCATTGGCCGCCACGCGTACCAGTCCGCGATAGGCGTTCTGGCTTTTGCCGGCGGATATACCTTTGCTCACGATGCGCGAGCGCGTGTTGCTGCCCAGATGAATCATCTTGGTGCCGGTATCGGCTTGCTGATAGTTGTTGGTCAGCGCTACGGAATAGAACTCGGCAGAAGAGTTGTCGCCCTTCAGGATGCACGAGGGATATTTCCATGTGATAGCCGAGCCTGTCTCCACCTGCGTCCAACTGAGGCGCGCATTCTCGTGGGTGATGCCGCGTTTGGTTACGAAATTGTATATGCCTCCTTTGCCGTTCTTGTCACCCGGGTACCAGTTCTGCACGGTGGAGTATTTGACTTCGGCATCTTTGTGCACGATGATCTCCACGATAGCTGCGTGCAGCTGGTTCTCGTCGCGGATAGGAGCTGTGCATCCCTCCAGATACGACAGATAGGCACCTTCGTCGGCAATGAGCAGGGTGCGCTCAAACTGACCGGTGTTCTGCGCATTGATGCGGAAATAGGTGGAGAGCTCCATCGGGCAGCGTACGCCCTTGGGTATGTATACGAACGATCCGTCGGAGAAGACGGCTGAGTTCAATGCGGCATAGAAATTGTCGGAATAGGGCACGACCGATCCCAAGTACTGCTTGACCAGTTCGGGATGCTCGCGCACGGCTTCGGAGATGGAGCAGAAGATGATACCTTTCTCGGCAAGCGTCTCGCGGAAAGTGGTCTTGACCGAAACGGAGTCCATCACGGCATCCACCGCCATGTTTCCCGCCAGCGCAGCCCGTTCCTCCAAGGGGATGCCGAGTTTGTCGAAGGTCTTGGATATCTCGGGATCGATTTCCGTTTGGCCATTGGCCGTTGGCTTTTGGCTGTTGGTTCTTGGAGCGGCGTAGTAGGAAAGTGCTTGGAAGTCGATCTCGGGAATAGTAAGATGTGCCCAGGTCGGCACCTCCATGGTGAGCCATTTGCGATAGGCTTTCAATCGGAACTCAAGCAGCCACTCCGGCTCGTTCTTTTTGGCAGAGATGAGCCGGATAACATCCTCGTTCAGACCAGTGCCGATGATGTCGGTATCCACATCGGTGGTGAATCCGTACTTGTAGTCCTGCGAGGTGATGTCCTGTATGATGCTGTCTTGTTCCATTTTGTACTGAAAAAGCCGCCTATGTTGGCGGCTTTCTGGAGGTCGGTAGCAGATTCGAACCGCTGTCCCCGGTTTTGCAGACCGGTCCCTAACCACTCGGGCAACCGACCAGGTCGCGTGCGGCAAAGCTTCGCACTGACTGACCGCTACGCGCTCATTAAAACTCAGCTTGCCTTTGCTCTCCCCACCACAAAAATAACCTGCGGTTTTTTTGCGTTGGGGACCCCGTTTTTTGGTAGTATCAGGAGCCAAATTTTAGGGGTTCGAACGAAACGCGAATGCAAAGATAATACTTTTTTTTCAAATATGCAAATATTTTTGCAAAAAAATGTAGAATTTTTGTGTTGAGTTGTCAATTTTGCGCGAATGGAGTGGGAAAATAGCGATATTTTTGCATTTTTCCTAAAAAATTTGTAACTTTGTGGTCTATTTATGTGCGATGCATACTTCCGCCGACCGTCGTGAAGTATAGCGGCCGACAAATAACCTTTATCCTATGTTCATTATTGGCATTGCGGGCGGCACCGGCTCGGGCAAAACAACAGTGGTGCGCAAACTAACAGAACGCTTGCCGAAAGGCGAAGTGGTAGTTATCCCACAAGACTCGTACTACAAGGACAGCAGCCATGTGCCTGTGGAGGAGCGTCAGAACATCAACTTCGACCACCCGAACGCTTTCGATTGGCCGCTGCTCGCCCAGCATATAGCTAAGCTCAAGCAAGGTCATTGCATCGAGCAGCCTATCTACGACTATATCACCTGCACGCGCCAGAAAGAGACCATCCACATCGAGCCGAAAGAGATCATCGTAGTGGAAGGTATCATGGCGCTGAGCGACAAAGATTTGCGCGACCAGATGGATCTGAAGATTTTTGTGGATGCCGATGGCGACGACCGTCTGATACGCGTCATCAGCCGTGATATCGTAGAGCGCGGTCGTACGGCAGAAGCGGTGATGGAGCGTTACCAGCGCGTATTGAAACCGATGCACCAGCAGTTCATCGAGCCGTGCAAGCGCTATGCGGATGTGATCATCCCGCAGGGCGGACACAACAATGCCGCCATCAATATGCTCGTCAAGTTCATCAAGCAGGAGCTGCGCGAGAGAAGGGCTACCAAAACGGAGTAAACCCGGATTAACCCGAATAAATCTATACACAATGCAAAGAGTAAGCACGCTTATCCTTGCGGTATTGCTATTCGCTTGCACCGCAATGGCCGTTATTCCTCAAAAGGAAACGAATCCCGTCTATCTTAACCCCAATGCTCCGCTGGAGGAGCGTGTGGAGGATGCCCTGAGCCGGATGAATCTGGACGAGAAGATTGCCATCATCCATGCCCAGAGCAAGTTCTCTTCGCCCGGCGTGGCGCGATTGGGTATACCCGGCTTGTGGTGCACCGACGGCCCTCACGGCATCCGTGCCGAAGTCAAATGGGACGAGTGGGATCAAGCCGGCTGGACCAACGACAGCTGTTTTGCTTTCCCCACGCTGACCTGTCTGGCTGCTACGTGGAATCCTGAGATGGCGCTGCTCTACGGTCAGAGCATAAGCGAAGAGGCGCTCTACCGCAACAAGAATGTGCTGCTTGGTCCGGGCGTGAACATCTACCGCACGCCGCTGAACGGACGCAACTTCGAATATATGGGCGAAGATCCCTGCCTGTCGGCCACGATGGTAGTGCCCTATGTGCAAGGCGTACAAGACAACGGCGTAGCCGTCTGCGTCAAGCATTTTGCGCTGAATAATCAGGAGGACGGGCGTCACGTGGTGAACGTCACGCTGAGCGACAGAGCATTGTACGAGATCTATCTGCCGGCTTTCGAGGCGGCGGTGAAGCAGGGCAAGGCGTGGAGCATCATGGGCGCGTACAACCGCATCTGGGGACAATATGCCTGCCATAACCATCGTCTGCTGGTGGATATCCTGCGTGGCGAATGGGGCTTCGATGGAGCCGTCATCTCCGACTGGGGCGGTGTGAGCAATACCGACGAGGCTATCCATAACGGCCTGGATCTGGAGTTCGGCTCATGGACCGACGGCCTGACTGAAGGACGCTCCAACTCCTACGATGCTTACTATCTGGCAGAGCCGTACAAAGAGAAGATAAAGAAAGGTGAGGTCAGTACGAAAGAACTGGACGACAAAGTGCGTAATGTGCTGCGGCTGATTTTCCGCACATCGATGAACCCTAACCGCGGTTTTGGTGCGCTCAATTCCATCGAACATATCCTGGCAGGACGCATGATTGCCGACGAAGGCATCGTGCTACTGAAGAACGATCCTGTAGGCAAAGGCAAACAGGCACAAGCCGTGCTGCCTATCAGCAAGGAGGTGAAGACTATCCTCGTCGTAGGCGAGAACGCCATCAAGCAGATGACCGTGGGTGGCGGATCCAGTTCGCTGAAAGCGCAATATGAGATCTCACCGCTGGCAGGCATCACCCGTCGCGCCAACGAAAATCACATGAGCGTTACGTATGTGCGCGGCTATGTGGGCGATATTGGCGGAGAGTACAACGGCGTGTCGACCGGTCAGGACCTGCGTGACGAGCGTTCGGCAGCCGAACTGACGGCAGAAGCTGTGGCGGCTGCCAAGCAGGCGGATGTGGTGCTGTTCATCGGCGGATTGAACAAAGCCGACCATCAAGATGCTGAGGGCTGCGACCGTCTGCAATACGGTTTGCCTTATGGTCAGGACGAACTGATCAGCTCGCTGGCTGCTGCTAACAAGAATCTGGCAGTAGTTATCCTGAGCGGTAACGCCTATGCGATGCCATGGCTCGCACAGACGCCCGCCTTGATACATGCTTGGTTCAACGGATCGGAGACCGGCAACGCCCTGGCAGACATTCTGTTTGGCAGCGTCAACCCGTCCGGACACCTGCCGTTCACCATCTTCCCCACGCTGGAGGATTATCCCTCGCACCAGTACGGTGCTGCCGCTTATCCCGGCATCAACAATGAGGTGGAATATAAGGAAGACCTGTTCGTGGGCTACCGCTATGCTGACCTCTACGGCACGAAAAAGCCGATCAAGTATACCTCTGACGGACGCGAATATACCATCAATCCGCCCAAGCACAAACCGTTGTTTGCCTTTGGTCACGGATTGAGCTATACCACTTTCCGCATCACGAAGGCAGCGTTGGACGGCCGGAATGTGAAGGTGACCATCGAGAATACCGGCAAGGTGGCAGGCAAGCAGGTGGTGCAGCTGTATGTAGCGCCGCGCAAGTCGAACGCGGTTCGTCCGAAGAAAGAGTTGAAAGCCTTCGCCAAAGTGGAACTCAAGCCCGGCGAGAGCAAAGAGATAAGCCTGCAGCTCACCGACGAGATGTTCCGCTATTTCGATGCAGAGCAGCACGCTTGGGTAACGGATAAAGGCACGTACGACATCTGTATCGGTACCTCGTCCGATGATCTGCCTGCACAACTTGAATATATCGTTAAATAAATGAAAAAGATACTTTTTATACTTTTTGGCTTGTGCCTCAATGCCGGCATCTATGCGCAGCAGACTATCGTAGGCGACTGGATGACCGTGGATGACGAAACGGGACAGAACTTCTCCATCGTGCGTATCTACCAGGGTGCGGATGGCTTGTACTACGGCAAGATACATAAGATGTTGGTAGGCGGTGATGATCTCGTTTGCGTGAAATGTGTGGACGAAGACAAGAACGCCCCGATCCTCGGACTCGTCATCATCCGTGGCATGCACATGGAGAAGGGCGAACTGCGCGGAGGAAAAGTGCTCGACCCGAACAACGGGAAGTTCTACTACGGAAAGATTTACCTGAAAGACGGCAAACTGGTGCTTCGCGGCTCACTCGACAAGATGGGCGTTCTGGGGCGCAACCAGACCTGGCTTCCCGCACCGAAAGAAGAATAGATGAACAAGTACCCTTTATATCTGGCTCCGATGGAGGATGTTACCGATCCCGCTTTTCGCCTGTTGTGCAAGCGGTTCGGAGCGGATAGGGTATATACCGAGTTTGTCAATGCCGATGCCATTGTGCGCGATGTGGCGTCCTCGATGCGCAAGCTGCGCATTGATGATGCCGAGCGACCGGTAGCCATACAGATCTACGGCAAAGATCCGTGCTCGATGGCGGATGCCGCGCGTATCGTGGAGCAGGCGAAGCCCGACATCATCGATATCAATTTCGGCTGCCCGGTCAAGAAAGTGGCAGGCAAAGGTGCAGGCGCCGGACTGTTGCGCGACGTGCCGAAGATGCTGGAAATAACGCGTGCCGTAGTCAATGCCGTGCATACACCCGTCACGGTAAAGACGCGTCTGGGATGGGACGAGGAGAACAAGATTATTGTAGACCTGGCGGAAGCCCTTCAGGACTGCGGCATCAGCGAGATAGCCATCCACGGGCGTACGCGCGCACAGATGTATAAAGGTGATGCCGATTGGTCGCTCATAGGCGAAGTGAAGCGTAATCCGAGGATGCACATACCCGTCATAGGCAACGGAGATATCACCACACCCCAACGGGCAAAAGAGTGCTTCGAGCTGTATGGCGTGGATGCCGTGATGATAGGCAGGGCTACGTTCGGATGTCCGTGGATATTCGAGGATATAAGCCGCTCCCTGGACGGCCAGCCCGCGATAGAGCGCCCGATGCAATGGTGTATGGATGTACTCAAGGAGCACGTCAACCGCAGCATCGAATGGGTAGGCGACGAGCGCAAAGGCATAGTACACAGCCGCCGTCATTTTGCCGCCAGCCCCATACTAAAAGGCTTGCCGGATTTCCGGCAGACACGCATAGCCCTGCTGAGGGCTGAAACGAAAGAAGAGGTCTTTCATATAATGGACGCAATCGTTGAGCAGTACGGATGACTATCAGGCAGTTCATAGACAAGTACGCCTTGGCGCTATCGATGGTGATGGGTGCAGCGGGCTATCCGTTGTTTCGCCATCTGACGCCTGTCTTGCCGCCGATGATAGGCCTGATGCTGTTCTTCACGTTCTGCAAGGTCAATCCGCTCGATCTGCGCTTGCACTCGTGGCATTGGCTGGTGCTGGGCATGCAGATGCTGCTGACGCTGGTCGTGTTCTACGGTAGCGCGTGGTGTTGCCGGCGGCTGGGAGTGCCCGAACCGGACAACATGGTGATCAGTCAGGGACTGATGGTGTGCTTTATCATGCCTACCGCTACGGCGGCGCCTATCATCGCCGGCAAACTGGGAGGCAGCATACAGAACCTGACGACCTTCACCCTGCTGAGCAATATCGCCACCGCCATCATCGTGCCGGCATTCTTCCCGCTGGTACATCCGGAGGGACAGATGTCGTTCATGGCAGAGATGCTGGTGATCCTCAGGCGCATAGCGCCGCTATTGCTGCTGCCTTTCGTAGCGGCATGGCTGCTCAGGTTGGGCTACGACGGATGGCAGATGCGGCACGGTAGCGACAAGCGGTTTGTCCTGCCGCTGGGATGGGCTCAGGTGCCGTTCTACCTGTGGGCAGGTACGCTGGTTATCCTGATGGGCGACATCACCTACACGCTGCTGCACGATAGTTATCGCTGGTATACCTTGGTCGTGCTGCTCGTAGGATCGCTGATAGCCTGCCTGGGGCAATACAAACTCGGTCAGCGCATCGGTTACCGCCATCCCGCACCGAGCAAGGGTAAGGAATATAAGGATGTGGTGATCAACCCTGCTGCCGTGCCTACCACGATGAGTGGCGTGAGCCGCATTACTGCCGGACAAGCTTTCGGGCAGAAGAACACTACCTTGGGTATATGGATGTGCCATGCGTTCCTCAATCCCTTGTCGGCTATAGGAGCAGCGGCGTACATCATCTGGCAGAACGCGTTCAACTCCGTGCAGCTCTACCGTGCTGCCAACATGCCGGCAACAACAAGCAACAAATGCAACAATGAATAAATCAATCAGGATAATATCTCCCGCGGGAGCCTTGGATGCGCAGTTCACGCTGGCGGCAGCCGAGCGTTTGCGCGCGTACGGCTATGCGGTGGAGATAGCTCCGCACGCCTTAGGCAAATGGGGACGCTTTGCGGGTACGCCCGACGAGCGCACTGCCGATGCCGTGGATGCGCTGACCGATCCGCATGTGGGTCTTGTGCTCTGCACGCGCGGAGGTTATGGCTTGCAGCAGATTATCGATCGTATTGACCAAGGCGTTCGCGCCAAAGGCTACAATGGTGCACCGGTATGGGGCTTTTCCGATATCACAGAGCTGCATCTGTTGCTGGCGATGTACGGAGCGCCGTCGGTGCACGGCATCATGTGCAAGCCCATAGCGCGCTTGGACGAGGATAGTGCTATCCTGGAGATTATGCGCAGCGCGATGGAGGGCAAGCGGCTGTCGTACACGCTGGGTGTGGATCAGATGAACCGCGACGGCGAGGCGGAAGGATTGCTGCTGGGAGGCAACATGGCGGTGCTGTGCGGATTGATTGGTACGCCCTACGACCTCTGCCGGACCATTGCGCAGCGCTCAAGGCGCAGGGGCAGGACAATCCTTTTCCTGGAAGATGTGGGCGAACCGCAGTACAAATTGGACAGGATGCTTCACCAGTTGAGGCTATGTGGCGTGTTTGATAATATCAACGGATTGATAGTAGGGCGCTTTGCCGATTGCGAGGATGATGTGGAGATGGGGCAGACGCTTTATGAAAGTATTGCGCGCATTGTGGAGGATAAAGAGTATCCGGTGCTGTTCGATTTTCCGGCAGGACATATCGATGAGAATGCTCCGCTCATCTTCGGTACACGTACACGACTGACAATCAAACAAAAAGCAGGTCATGTGACCTGCTCTGCGCTCCCTCTAGGACTTGAACCTAGGACCCCCTGATTAACAGTCAGATGCTCTAACCGACTGAGCTAAGGAAGCAATTACGCCAAAAAAGCGGATGCAAAGGTACAACATTTTTTTGATATTTGCAAATATTTTGGCTAAAAAGTGAAGAAAATGTAAAAAAAATAACATATTTTAATATATGAAACGGATTATTGGTTTAGGAAATGCACTTACGGATATCCTGATGCAGGTGTCTGAGGACGATTTGCGTGAGCTGGGTTTGCCCAAAGGTAGCATGAACCTTATCACGATGGAACAAGCCAGCGTTATCCAGTCGCGTTTTGCATCTGTGCGCAAGCACATGGTGGCAGGTGGTTCGGCTGCCAATACGATTGCTACCATCGCAGCGTTGGGCGGCAAGGCGGCTTTCATCGGTAAGATCGGTGCGGATGAGGTGGGCGAGTTCTACCGCGACGACCTGGTGAAGAGCGGCGTCAAACCGTTGCTGCTGACCGATACGCAGCTTTTGTCAGGCTGCTCCATCGTGCTGATCACGCCCGATGGCGAGCGCACATTTGCCACCTATCTGGGCGCTTCATCGCAGATGAATGCCGATGATATCAACAAGGAGGCGTTCATCGGCTTCGACATCTTCCATATCGAGGGCTACATGGTGCAGAACCACGAACTGATAGAGAAAGCTATTCGTCTGGCGAAAGAGGCGGGATGTATGGTCAGTCTGGATCTGGCTTCGTACAACGTGGTCAACGAGAACCATTGTTTCCTTAAGGAACTGATCCGTCAGTATGTGGATATCGTGTTTGCCAACGAGGACGAGAGTTTTGCCTACACCCACCTCAATCCCGAGGAATCGGTGGCAAAGATTGCCAACGAGGTGGATATAGCCGTCGTGAAAGTAGGTAAGCGCGGGTCGTACGTGCAGCAGGGTGAGCAGCGCCATCATATAGGCGCCATCACCACATCGTGTACCGATTCTACCGGTGCGGGTGACCTGTATGCAGGTGGTTTCCTTCACGCATTGGCTGACGGTTTCGACATCCGCAAGTGTGGCGAGATTGGCACTATTGCCGCCGGACGCGTGGTGGAGGTTATCGGAACCAAACTGTCCGAAGAGAACTGGGATGAGATCCGCCGTATTTGTGCCCTTTACCGCGGATTCATGATGAAGTATACCATTTAGGGCAACTGCTTTGCCCTAAATGGTATAAATCGTGCCCTTTAGGGCTAAGAAATATACCATGTAAGAGCCATCAGCCATGCTTGGCTGATATAATCCATACCACACATGAAAATATTCTATTATATCTGGCAATACCTGATTGCTTTGCCGCTTTACACGCTGCTGACTATCCTGACAGCCGTAACGACGCTTATCTTCCAACACTGGCGCAACAGTTGGTGGCTGCACGCCATTCAGGCGTTTTGGTCTCGCTCGTTCTACTATCTGCTGTTCTTGCCGGTGAAAGTGACCGGCACGGAGCATATCGACAGCCACACGTCGTACGTGTTTGTGGCTAACCACCAGTCGATGGCGGATGTGTTCCTTATCTACGGCTGGTTGCCTGTCATCTTCAAATGGCTGATGAAAGCGGAGCTGAGGCGTATGCCGTTTGTAGGTTCGGCGTGCAAGGCAGCGGGACATATCTTCGTCAAGCGCGGCAACTCGGCTGCAGCTTTGCAGGCGTTGCGTGAAGCGGAGAGCGTATTGCACGACGGCGTTTGTACGGTGATCTTCCCGGAAGGTACACGCTCGGAGAACGGTGAGGTAGGCAAGTTCAAGCGCGGTGCGCTCCAGATAGCGCTTGACCTCAAGCTGCCTATCGTTCCGATCTCGCTCTCGGGCTGCTACGAGGTGATGAACAAACATGAGTTCCATGCCAACTACCATCCCGTTCACATGCATATAGGCGAGCCTATCGACATATCTACGCTTGCCGACGAAGATGTACCGGCAGCTATCGAGCAGCTCCGTCAAGCCGTCATCAACGGCATGGATAAGTAAGTTTTTTCGAAGAAACAATATTGTGGCGGCAGCCACATCTTTAACCGCTACTCCTCTCCGGTGTAGCGGTTCTTTTTGCCGTACACCACCATCCTGTCCAATGCGACAAGCACGGCGGGTAGTACAGTCAGCGTGAGCACGATGGCTACGAAAGCACCTACGGCGATGCAACCTACGATGTTCTTGATCATCACGTCATCCACAAACAGCGCCATGGCTCCCGGACCTACCACCATGATCAGTCCGGAGGTCAGGATGGTGCGCAGTGAGTTGCGATAGGCTACACATACGGCATCCACCTGTAGCATCTTCTTGCGGTTCTCGCGGTAGTAGTTGGCAAACAGGATGCCATAGTCGATGGTCGCACCCATCAGGATGGCTTGTACCACCAGATAAGCCAGATAGAGCATTTGTCCGGTCACAACGCCCGACGCCACCACATTGACGAACACGGCGGTCATCACCGTGATGACAAGTATCGTCGGTACGATTACCGACTTGAAGGTGATAGCCACGATCAGGAAGATAGCCAGGATGGTGAGGATGGTTACGACATTCATCTCGTGGTCGAAGCCTGCGCGCATCTCGGCGTACATCACCGATTCGCCTATGTAGTAATGCTCATGAGGCATGCAGGCGTCAGCCATGGTTGTCAGTTTGTCTACAAAATCGTAGGTCTCCGGTGACTCTTTCGGCAGCGTCGACAATGCTACCAGCAGCGAGTGGTCGGGTTTGCGAAGCTGACCCAGACCGTCGTTTAATTGCGTCTTGACTGTAGAGGCTTGGTCGCGAATGCTGTCGGGCAGCATCTGAGCCAGGCGCGCATCGTTGATGAGCGTATCGCACAGGTAACATACAAGCTGCTCAAATCCCATGTGCAGTGTGTCGCAGCCCGGGCTGTGGACGAAGCCGTAATAGTCGTATAGCAGCGACATCTGTGCCGGCGTCACGGGATTTGACTTCACTTGTGACAGCTTCATCAGCCGTGCCAGCTTGGCTGCCATCTTCTCCGGCGTGTAGGTATGTCCGCCGAACACCAGTTCCATGAACAGTTCCGCCTGCATATCTTCGCGCGATGGATGATGCACGGCCGGCTGCGGCTTTTCCTCTACCTGCGGCAGCACTTCCGGCACGATGGTATCTTTCCGCTCCCATGGCGGCAGTACGGCTACTACAGGCTCTATGAACGGCTCCATCTCATGGTCGATCTCTTCTTCGTGCTCGTCGGTCTTCGGATGGGCGATAGCCATCAGCATGTCATCGGTGAAGTTCGTCACGCCGAAAGCATGTAGCACGCCGTTCAGTTCAGCAGGACTGAGCGATGCGTTGCGGTTAGCCATATCCATCAGCTCGGTGCGTTGCGTGAGCTGTGTGCGCTGTTCGGCGTTGATCATGCCCGCCAATCCCGGACGCTTGAACAGGTCGTCCACAAGCAGGTGTACGTATTCCAGCGGCGACATCTTTTTCTTGTTAGGCGCGTAGCCGAAGACGAGGCTGGTCTGGATAGGTGTGGAACCTATGAATACGGACATCTCGTTGACGGACATCGGCAGACGGATGGCCAATGTATCGGTCAGCTTGTGCATCTCTACGGTGGTAGCGGTAGTCTGTAGGGCGTTCAGTTTTTCCACGAACGGGATCAGGGCTATCTTGTCCGGCTCCTGTGGTTTGGGCTCTTCTGCGATGGTTTCGGTGGTGCTGTCAGCGGCAAGGTCTACCTCGGCGGTGGTGTCCTGCACGCTGCTTTCCTCTGCGCTGTCGGCTATGAGAGTGGCGTTCGAGGTGTCGGGATGCTCGGGGGCGGTAGTGTCGGCTACGGGCTCTGCTACCGGTTCGGTGGCAGGTGTCTCGGCTACCGGTACTTCTTCCTCTGCAGGAGCAGGGGGCGTCACGTCCAGCATCGATTGGAGGTCGGCGATCTGTTTGCGCATATCTTTGTCCAGATACGAGGCAAACATCGGGTTCTGCGCTACGTGGGTATGCAGGAATCGTGCCAGGTCTGGGAAACTGAGCTCCTTGGGGCTCTCATCGCTGCGGTAGTGCATGTAGTAGAGCATAGCCACAGGCTCGGCACTGAGCATATCCAGTGCCTCGGGCGGTACTGTCGTGCCTTCCGGCAGAAAATCTTTGAAATCAGTCAGCAGCGAGCGTATATGTTCGGACATCTCAGCCGGTGTGAGCGGACGGCGCATCAGGGTGGGATAGGATATGACGGTCTGTATGCCGGCTTGCGCCTCCAGCGAGTCAGCCAGGGCATAGACGGAATCTTCGTCCTGTGTATCATATACCAGCACGAAGGGGTTGGGCGACGGGAACACTTTCTCTATCTGCGACTCTTGTCCGGCAGAGAAGAAGATCGTCGTCTGCCGGCTGAAGTACCATGATGCGCCGAACAGTAGGATGGCGGCTATAGCCATCGGCAGTTTGTGGCGTGCCACGAAGCGTGCCAAGCCGTCGGTGGGAGGCACGTAGGCTTTCTTGGCGGTGTGGTTGATTGTCCGCCTGAACAGAAGCATCAGTGCCGGCATGGCGGTGAAGGTACAGATGAGCGAACATACCACACCTTTGGCGAGTACGATGCCCATATCTGCACCGATCTTCAGGCGCATGAAGCACAACATCAGCAGTCCTACCACGGTCGTCAAGGCGGACGAGAGGATCGACGGAGCCGCTTTCTTGATGGCTTTGTTAGCCGCTATGCCGGCTGTCTGGCGATCGGTACGGTCGTCTTGCTCCTGACGATAGCGGTTGAGCAGCACAATGCAGTAGTCAAGCGATAGTACTGCCTGTAGGATGGAACCGATGAAGTTCGTCGTGATCGATACGGAGGGCAGCAAGGCGTTCGTGCCCATGTTCAGCACGATGGCCAGACCTGCGGTTAGTAGTATCACTACCGGCTCAAACCACGACTGTGCCATCACAAACAGCACCACCATAATCAGTATAGCAGCGAAGATCATCACCGATAGCGGCGGTGTGGCGCCGTCCTGACTGGTCTCTACCACGCAGTTGCCACCAAAGCGGTTGCTAATCTGCTTGCCCAGCGCTTTCTGGTCTACGGCTTTGGGCACGTCCAGGTCGAATACGGTGTGGGTGCTGTCGGTGCTATAGCGATAACTTACGCTGCGCACGTCGGGATAGGATTCCATCAGCGACCGGATGCCTGGCACCTCTTTCGCGCGTACACCCTCAAACATCACGTGTACGTCCGCGCCCGACATCTGCGACGAACCGAACTCGTCATAGATGATCTCTATGCCGCGTTTCATCTGCGAGTCGTCAGGCAGGTACTTCGTCAGGTCGGCATTCACGTTCACGTGGAACATCATTATGCCGCATACCACCGACAATGCCAGCGTTACTGCAAAGAATATGTAGTGATATAGTCTTCTCAAAAGTAATACCGCACAAATTGCAGATGCAAAGATAATAAAAAAATCTGATATTTGCAAACGGATGACGATTTTTTTTCAAAAATGCTTGTTTTTTCGCAAAATTTGAGTCTTCAATAGTGAAAATGGCTATTCCAGTATACAAAAAAGCATATTTTTGCTTTATTTTTCACTCTCTGATGCTCATTTATTTGCATATTTGCAGAAAAAGTGCTACCTTTGCATCCGCTTTGCGAAAAAAGCAAGGGATTCCGAAGAAAATCGAGAATTCGTGAAGGCAGAAGATTTATTTCGGAAGTAAAGGAGGGAGGGGTTCCCTGCTTTACGACCCAGAAATAAACGTACTGCCAAGCGATTCCGAGAAATTTTCGGATTCCGAAAATTTCGAGAAGTAGCGCAGTTGGTAGCGCACCACGTTCGGGACGTGGGGGTCGGGCGTTCGAGTCGCCTCTTCTCGACATCAAGTGACTGATGAGTAAAATCGCAGTCACTTTTTGTTTGCCTATCGGCGTAAGTCGCTACAATACACGCGATTAACTCGCCGACAGGATTCGTGGAAGATGTTCGATAATCGCCTGTATTCTTATCAAAACTTACGCCTTCTGGAAACATAATTTTCTGCAATTTTTGCCGAAAAACGTAATCGCCACGCTGCCAGTAATCGCCTATATTACAGAACATTAGCAGTAGGCACAGTAGTGTGTGTGATATGTTCGATAATTTTTCGGCTGCTAGGTTGAGGTTTTCTTCGATTGTCGCCTTCTCTATGAGCAGTATAGAAAGAGTCTCTTGACACAGATCTCGAATAGTTGTTGTATTTTTGTACTTTTTTTGGGAAAAATGCATCTTTATTGTAAGATTTTGGCGTTTCAATCGTATTACATATAGAGAGCCATGCAAAAGAGATCGCAATGGTACGAGATATGAAGAGAAAAATAGTGTGATAGAAAACTAATGACGCAAGAAAGGTTCACGCAAATATATTTGCCGTTCAGCGGAAAGATGTATGCACTGGCATACAACCTGCTCCGTAACCGTGACGAGGCGCGTGACTGCGTGCAAGATGTGTACGCGGAACTATGGAACAAGCGTGACGCCATAGAGCCGGACAAGTCACCACTTCCGTTTGTTTTAACAATGGTGCGAAACAACTGCCTTGACCGTTTCAAATCCCGAAGTACACAAGCGGATGACGAAACCCTTGAGACGCTCTTAGACCACAGCACCGAAAATCAAATTGACGCGGCAAGTGACCTTAACGCAGTAATCCAACTCATTGACAAACTACCTCGCGACCAACAATTAGTGCTACGTTTACGCACGATTGACGGATTAGAGATTGAACAAATACAAGAACTGACCCATTTTAGCCGCGAAAACATTTATACCTTGCTATCAAGAGCAAGGAAATCATTAAAAGAACTGACTGCAAAACTATGACATACAACATGACCATAGAACAAATTAAATCGCTTCTCTCTCGTTTCTATGAGGGACAAACGACACCGGAAGAAGAACGGCAACTGGCTGATTTCTTCCGTCGTGAGGATGTTCCCGGAGATTTGCAGCAAGACAAGCAACTCCTCCTATTGCTTGCGCAGACATCCGAACAAGAGATGCCACAAGACATAGCAGATGAGATTACCGCTTTTGTCAACAATCTCGGTAAGTCGGACATCCAACCGCTTACGCATGTTAGCCAACAACGCAAAGGCGTGATTTACCGTTTTAAGACACCGCCGAAGATGTTATATCGTGTAGCGGCAACGGTGGCTATTCTTCTCGCAATAGGCGGCGGTGTGTTAATTCATCAACGAACATACACAACTGACCCATTCCACGACACATGCGCCACTCCTGAAGAAGCTGCTGATGCCATTTTGTATGCCAATGACATCATCAATCGTTCAACGGCTCCGTTCTTGCGCTCAACGATGATTGCAACCGAGCAAGTGAACGACATCAATGAGACATTAGGCAAAATTCAACCGTATATTAACCAATAAATAGTAGAAATTATGAAACGAATTCTTTTAGTAGCAGTCATCGCCCTTTGCGGCATCGCTGCACAAGCCCAAAATAAGATATTTGAAAAGTACGCCAAGATGGAAGGCGTAGAATATGTTTGCATCAACAAAGCCATGTTCAGTGCCGGTTTGTCTTTGGCAACGGCAGGACAAGTTGTTTTTGATAGCATCAACACAAAAGGCACCGATCTTGAAAAGTTCGCCAATTTCAATCGAATGATCATCATTACTGCTGAAGGTGACAAGAAACAACTACTCTCCAAAGATATTCAGAAACTATCGAAGGAAAAAGACTACGAAATCCTTATGGAGTCGCACTCCAACAGCAATGATGACGCGATATTTCTGTCTTCAAATACGGAGTTCATCATCTGTAACATCAGTGAGGAAGATTGCTCGGTGGTAATCTTGCTCAAAGACAAATAATCTGCTCTTTTCCATAGAGAAGGCTTTGTAGCAACCGTTCTGCGGCTATCAAAGTTTTTCACCAAATTTCTTCATACCATTGTATGTGGAACGGTTGCTCTATGTCCTTTACCCTACGAAATCAGACAAATACCATGTGCCTCCCAAAGTGTCCGATTATTAAGATTTTCGGTTATTATAGGTAGCTTATTTCAAGTCTCTATCGTCCCATATCCGTCGCGAATGTCGCTCGTCTGCTGCAGGTAAGCAGAAAAGATGACGATTATTAAGAAAAGTTAGCGGACAGCCAAATGGTTGCCCGATAATCACAGATTCAGTCATTCACACCTTCATTATAACCGTACATACCATGAACGCGGAATATACCGCAATATCCGATGTATAATTCTCCATCGCTTTGTTACAATAGAGACCTTCCTTTTCTTGGATATTGCGTTCATAATTTGCATTGCCACCTTTTCAGTTGGCATAACCCAAAACAAACCACTACCTTTCGCCATTCGAGTATTAACCAATCCTGGTCTAATATCAGTTATGTGAATCGGCAACTTGCTTTTATAGGCTTTTTTACATAATGCTTCTGTATAATTAATTTGATATGCTTTAGAAGCAGAATATGAAGGAGCCATAGGCTCGCCTCGAAGGCCTCCACACGAACTTAGTATTACAAGATGTCCATATGCCTGCTTCTCAAACTTTGTATATATTGTATCAACACAAAATGTCCATCCTAAAATATTAACATCTATTGTTTGTTTCTCTAATGTAAAATCAAGTTTGAGGTTAATATCGCCTATTCCGGAACATAAAATAACCAAATCAACTGTTTCTTTAAAAATCGCAGAAAGTATAACATCTGTTTCTGCAATGTTTGATATGTCACATTGTGCTATTCGTATGTTTGGCGAAATTTGAGAAAGTTCGTGAAGTAATGGCTTGCGACGTGCAATCGCAATAACTTCATTTCCTTTAATCGCATACTGAATGGCGAGCTCTCTGCCGATGCCGGAACTAGCCCCAATAATTAATATCCTCATAATATTTTATAATACTTACTGCACATTTGTACGCAAAACTCTCTTTCTTTTATCTGCCCAGCATCCAGTCTATCACATTGATTTTGCGGATGCCGTCTATGTTCGCACTATCAAAATCCATCGTCAAAAGATATTTCGGGTATGCATCTTTGATCTTCCTTAATGACGAAAATTCTCGTTTTAGTGTATTTTCGTCATTAGCGGTATAAGCTACTTGATAATACTCGCGCTCTCCGTTGTGTTTCATGACCACGAAGTCCACTTCTCCGGTGTCTGTCCTGCCGGCATATACTTCGCCGCCTCGCCTCAAAAGTTCAAAATACACCACATTTTCCAACTTGTGCCCCAAATCAATGGTCGGCGCATTTGTTTGCAGTAGATTGCGGAAACCGAGATCCACCGCATAATACTTGTAATTGCTTGCCAACAAGCGTTTGCCTTTTATATTATATAACCGAACAGGATATATCAAATAGGACTCCGAGAAATAACGGAGATATTTTAGTACGGTATTATGCGACAACTGCTGTCCGGAAGTACGGTTCATCGTATCGGCAATATTATTCGGCGACACCACGCTACCTATACTGTCATACAGAAAATTGATGACACGCTGCAGTGTGTCAAACTTTCGCAACTTGTTCCGCTGAACAATATCTTTGACCACCACCGTATCATATACGGATTGCAGGTAGGCGTTTACCATCTCCGGCGCTGTACGGGACAGATTGACCGCTTCCGGGAAGCACGAGGTGTTCATATATTGGCGAAACAGCCTACTATTATCATGCTCATCGGGAAAAGAAGCTACATACTCGGCAAACGAGAATGGGTGCAAACGGATGTTGATATAACGTCCGGAAAGCAAAGTGCTCAAATCGCTGGAGAGCATATAGGCATTAGAGCCTGTGATATACAAATCCACATTCTTCTTTACAAAGAGTGCATCCACCAGTTTCTCGAAATGCGGTAAAAGCTGCACTTCATCCAGGAACACATAGCGCTTGGGAGTATCAGGCAACTGGCTAATAATGTAGTCATACACTTCTTCCCATGTTGTGAAGCGGGCATTCTCTCGTTCCTCAAAATTAAGCGACAACACAGCGTCTTTCTGTACGCCGTTATCATACAGATATTGTCTGAACGCCATCAGTAATGTTGATTTACCGCAACGACGGATGCCGGTTACAACTTTAATCAGGTCTTGATCACGCAATTTGATGAGTTGCGACAAATAGGATTCTCGATTTATCATAGTATTCTCTTTTTCTACTGACGAAAAATATAAGTTTTTATAAATCTCGTCAGTAATCGGCTGCAAAGTTACTGCTTTTTTCTGATATATGCAAGTTTTCGGGCAAGTTTCGTTCAAGAAAGTACGTTTTGTTTGGCTTTTGCTGTGTTTAGGCAAATTTTTGTAAGAAAAAGCCGCGTCAGTCGTATTACATATAGAGGCGCAACTCTGACAACTAACTAACAAATAACAAACTTGTATGAAAGGAAAAATTCTATGTCTCGCAGCAATGCTCTGTGTAGCAATGACCGCAATGGCGAACAATGCCAAAATATCCGGTCGTATCAAAGATGCAAACGACAAGTCAGCCATCATCGGCGCAACCGTCTTGCTGATGCAGGACACGGTGCAGATAGCCGGAACCACGACAGACAACAGCGGCAAATTCACCATTGATGCCGGAAATGGTGATTACATCTTGGAACTTTCCTATATCGGTTATGAAACAATCCGTATGGCGTTGACCATAAACGACAATACCCACATCGGCGACATCCTCATGCAAGAAAGCGCAACGGAACTGGGTGAGGTGGTCGTGGAAAGTCAAGCCATTATTCAGAAGGTGGACAGGCAAATTTTATTGCCGTCAAAGGAGCAGACACAGGCTTCGTCGGATGGCGTTTCTCTGCTACAGAACTTACAAATTCCGCGTATCGTGATTAGCCCGATTGACAACTCCGTCAAAACTCTTTCTGACGAGAGCGTGCAACTGCGTATCAACGGTATCGAGGCAAGTACAGCAGATGTAAAAGCCATCAATCCGAAAGATATTATCCGCGTTGAATACCACGACCAACCGGGCGTGCGATACAACGGCGTGGCGGCTGTGGTGGATTATATCGTCAAACACCGCGACACAGGCGGCAGTCTCATGCTTGCAGGCACAAACGGCTTGACCCTGCCGGGAATAGGAAATTATTACATGGCGGGCAAAGTGCATTTCAATAAATCTTCCTTACAGGCTATTGTGTCATACTCGCCATATGATATTTATTGGACGCGCACCAATAATGAGACCTATAATTTCAGTGCGGGAAAGATTGAGAACAACGAAGTAGGAGAACCGACACGCTATAAGACCTATCCCATAAACATCTCATTGAATTACAACTGGACAAACGGGGATAAGAATATGCTGAACATCCGCTTGCGTGATAATATGGCATATACACCTTACGGAGCATCCGACCGCGACAGCCGTCTGTACCAGCCAACGGATTCATTTGAGATACACGATCACGACAAAAGCAGCAGTCAGTCGCCCTCATTGGACATCTATTATCAGCACAACCTGCCGCACAAGCAACACTTGTATTTTGATGTGGTCGGCACGTACATTAACACCCACAGCGACCGCCGATTTCTGCAAACACCGCTTTTCGGCTCCGTTGCGACAGATACGACCGATGTGATTTCGTCTGTGAGAGGTGACAAATGGTCACTCATCGGCGAGGCAATCTATGAAAAGGAATGGGAGAATATCATGCTGACTATAGGTGCAAGGCATAACCAACAATGGGTGAAAAACACCTATTTGGGAAGCACCGAGGCAACCGTTAACATGACCACAGGAGAAACATACGCTTTTGCGGAGATGCGGCACAGGGTAAATAAATTTTCGTATGTGGTAGGTATAGGAGCCATGCACACCCTTATTGAGCAAGGCGGACAAATGCAAAGCACATGGATTGCACGACCGCAGTTGACCATGAGTTACGATTTCGGTAAAGGTTGGTTTTGGAAATACAAAGGCTACGTGTCCGGCTATCAACCCTCTTTGTCCCAGTTGTCCAATATTACGCAACAGATTGACAAGTACCAAATGCGGCGAGGCAACCCCAACCTGAAATCCGTCATGTATGTGTCGAATGAAATGGAATTTTCGTGGCAGTCCAAGCATGTCAATATCAACATTTGGACTAACTACAGCTATGATCACAAGCCCATAATGGAAGAGACATACGAGGAAATCATAGACGGCTCTGCGTACGCCATCCGCACGTATGACAATCAACGCGGATTTCACAAATTGAATGTTTCATCGAGTTTGCAGGTCAAACTGCTTGATAACAAACTGATGTTCAATGTCACGCCGTTCGTCAAATATATGGTCAGCCAAGGCAAAACCACGGGGTCCCCAGAGACAAACCTGTCGAATGGGGTGTCTTACAACCATGAGCATATCAATTACGGTGTGCGTGGCGGCATTTTCTATCTGCTGAAAGGTTGGCGGTTCTATGCTGATGTAGTTACGGCACAACATAATTTGTGGGGCGAAACACTGACCATTGGCGAGTTGACGCATGATATAGGCATCAACTATAATTCTGATCATTTCGGCTTTGGTATTATGATGGTTAATCCTTTCTCTCCGCACGGCTCCACAACGGTTGTAAAAGACTTGTCCGCACTTGCCCCGACTGCCAATACCGCCGTTATGCAGAACTACCGCCAAGTGCTGATGCTCAATTTCAATGTTAATCTGGACTTTGGAACCAAGCACCGCGAAGGTTGGAAACGCATTGACAATGAAGATACCGAAAGCGGTATTTTGAGTGGCTCAAAATGATTTGTTGGCATTTAACACAAAAAACTTTTAACGAGACTACTCTCCCCTGCGTTTCATTAAGATTCGCAGGGGAGATTGCATAAACAAAGAGCCCCATAAGGTGAGTAGGAAGAGAAGTCTTAAAGAAATCCTTGAGGCTTCTTTGTTGCATATACATGCCTCGCGTCTTGTGGGGCCCCCGAAAATCTGCGATTTTTGGGGAGAGCGGAGGCACGCGTCGCTTCTATTGCGTATACGTAATCTGTGCGACCGCGTAGCCGAACGCGAACCTACGCCCCCACCCTGATCATCGCATGTCCGTTTGTCCGTTCGCATACTTGACCATCGCATGTCTGCCTTGACCATTCGCAAATTTGGTCTCCGGCATGTCCGTCATGACCGTTCGCAAAAAAGAAATCTTAACATGGATGAAGAATGCGACTTCGACAGGATTCTTGAGAGATGCAAAGGTATTCGATTATTTTGCCAAATCCGAGCAAAATAAACTTTTTTGCATTTTTTTTGCAAAAAATTTGTTTTTATCAAAAAAAAGTGTTATCTTTGCACAAATTTTAGAAAAACATATCCCATTGGGGACAAAATATACGACACTATGTTAATTCAATTCAGATTCAACAATTACAAATGTTTCAAGAACGAAACTGTGATTAATATGGTAGCATCCAACTACTATAGAGAAAAAATGGAGAATCTAATACAGGTTCCCCAATATGCTCTGTTGCGAACAGCTGCTGTATATGGCGCAAATGCCAGTGGAAAAACCAAATTATTTCAAGCATTTAATTTCATGCGTGAAATAGTCTTGACATCTGCGGATACACAATCGAACAATTGGCAAAAGAGTTATGCTCCCTTCTTGCTTGATACATATAGTGCAGACCTATCAAGCGTTTTTGAGGTTGTCTTTCTGATGGATGACATTCAGTATCGATATGGTTTTGAGTTGAATAGTGAACGCATCATTGCTGAATGGCTTTTCCGCAAAAGGAGTAAAGAGATTAAAGTGCTGGAATTCGAGGGAGGTCCTTCTGTATATTACAATGAAAAATACATTAACTCCAAAATTATTAAGAACTTGGAAGAAGCAAAGATGTTTAGAGCAAATTCGCTTATCATTTCTTCCTTATCCCTTTGGAATGATGAACTTTCACTTAATATCCTTAATTGGTTTAGACGGAATAATATCATATCTGCCTCTTTGAACACAATGGCACCTCGCATTCTTAATGCACTGGAATTACCTAAAATGAAAGCAAAGATGATTGAATTTTTGCGCTCTGCAGATTTGGGGATATTTGATGTTACCCCTAATGAGATTTCCACTGATGAATTGCCTGACGAAATAAAAAGAATGCTTCCAGAAGATGCCATTAATGGTCCGATTGTATCAGGAATAAGCATTTCTCATAAACGATACGACAAGCGCCATTTACCTGCCGGATATGCTAAATTAAGTCTAGAAAAAGATGAGTCATATGGTACCTATCGTTTCCTATCTCTTGCTGGACCTATTATCAATGCTTTGGAAACCGGTTCTGTTCTGTGGATTGACGAGATTGACAATGGATTACATTATGATTTGGTTAGGGCTCTTATATCATTGTTTCAAGACGAAAGGGTTAATGTTCATAATTCCCAACTCATTATTAACACTCATAATATTAGTCTTATAGATGAGGCAGATTTGTTTAGACGTGACCAAATCTTTATTGTTATGAAAGACCGTTACGGAGAAGCAACTTTAATTCCTATTTCAGAATTCAGTCTAAGAGAAACGGCAAAAGTTGGGAGACTCTATCGCGAAGGACGCTTTGGAGGAGTTCCCTACCTAGAGAAATTAGGTTCCAACATTAATAAATAAACAGGTTACGATATGAATGACTTTAAAACGGAGCCAGTATTGACGAAAGCGGCAGGCAAAACACCTTTACAAAAGACGATGCTAGTCGTCTGCGAAGGGAAGAATACAGAGGTGGATTATTTTGACAAGTTTCACATTCCAGGTATCACTATCGTGCCCGTAGGTACAGGTTTGAGCACAACTGCCTTGGTACAAAAAGTTGAGAGTATTAAGACACATGAGTTGAAACGTAAAAAACTTAAGAAATTTGATGAAATATGGGTTGTCTTTGACAAAGATGATAATAAGGATTTTGAAGAGGCAATTCAACTTGCCGTATCACTAAAATATAAAGTAGCATATTCAAACCAAGCATTTGAATATTGGTTCATTTTGCATTTCGATGACCACCAAGGCGGGGCAATGTCACGTACTGATTATGCTGAAAAGATAAACGAGCATCTAAAGCCTTATGGAGTCGTATACGATTCCAAATCGAAGCACGTATCTGATGATATGTTTGATGTTTTGATGGCTTTCCTACAAGACGCGTATGATAGAGCCAGTAGGCTTCTCGCAGGCAAGAAGAAACAAAGGACTGAGTATAAAGAATCTATTACTACTGTTCATCGTATAATACACTCCATAAAAGGGACGATCACAACAGCAGAAAAACGTAAAGCTAAAGAGAAAGAAGATTCGATAGCAAAAGCACAAAACATGCTAATGTAAAGACATTCTATATGTCAATAATTATATAAGCTGTGCTTCCAATTGATGCGTTCAAATAGATTTACACTATATTAATATCATATACCATATGCAAAATAAATGTTCCATACCACAACGAGGAGTACCCATAATAAAGGCTGGTATGAAAAAATATCAAGTGATTGATGCCTTCCTTTCCATGAAGGGAGAAAAAAAGAAATGGGCTGAGGTCGCATATAGCTTAAAGTATAGTGGTGACAATAAATTAATCAATTCATCATTACGAGAATTATGTGATCGATATCCACTTCTTTCTAATGTTATATGGGGCAACATGACACCTCAGAACGCAGTAGAGTTAGGAACCGGACAGAATCGTTTTTTTTACAAACCACAATCCATTGATTTAGAAATCAATTGGGTTATACAAGGATTGCGGAAATATAAGAAAATTTTGAAATCGTTTGTGTCTCTTCGTGAAGAAATAGAGAATAATATTCTTTTGGGAAATTACTCAGCTGCAGAATCATTATTAGATAACTCATTGCTAACAATAGGGTACACTGTGTGGTATTATGAAATGAAGTTAACGATAGCCGGCCTTCAAGACGATCTCTCTAAAGGAATAAATATTATTAGTGAGTTCAATTCAAAGCATCAGAATTTAAAAAGAGGATTTGTACCTATTGTGCTTTCAAAATTATTTTCGAGAAGCCAACGCTCTGTTGCGCCATACGAATACGACACAGAATTATATTCTCGCTATAAAAAGAATAGAACTGAATTCCAAACGGATAGATATAGTTACTACCTATTTCGTCTAAATTATTATCAAAATTACAATATTGAAGACCTATCTGTTACACTGATTATGGAAAGCCTTAATTCTGTAATTGATAGATATATATTAATGTCTTACGTGTTAAGATCATATATAATAAAAGATTATGATAAAAAAGACATCGTGAGTCATTTTGCATCTACCCTTTATAGGATGACATCTGATAGGTGTTGGCTACCATATATTTTACTTACTTCAAATAATAATATTCCTAAAACATATTTTGACAAATCATTCATTTCCATATTAGATAATTATTATACAGGAGCTTACGATGAGGTTATTAAAGGTTGTCAAAATTATCTCTCAAAGAATCCTTCACATTTTGATGTCGTGAAGTTATATTGCAGATCCTTACTATTTGAAAATAAGGGATACAAATCCATAACACAAAAATCCGGTTCTGTTTTAAATGAAGTGTCAAAACTGGTTTTTGCCATAATGACGGAACAAGATAATGCCCCATATTTGGATCTGCTATACCAACGCAGCAAAAATTTATATGGATTAAACTTTGCATCTGGATTAGATTATTTCATTAAAGAAGAGAAAAAGTGGGAACAGCATAAATGGCTTCATCTATCCAACATGACATGTTACGACCCTCTTTTTACAACGGCATATGATGATAAAGAGAATAAATTATCTTATTTAGATTGGGGGCTAAATAATGATAAGACTTCTATTGTGATCAGTTACCAAAAAAGAAGAGTTGAAAAATTAACAACAGAAGAGCCGAATGTCGTTGCGTATATTCGCGAGGTCGACAATGCTAAGATAACATTTGAGAATGGCGAGTATGAAAATTCATTAAAATTATGGAACTCCATTATTACAAATAACGCAGAATATATACCTACTGTTCAGACTGCCGTAGAATACACTTTTAAAGCGTATTCAAAAATGGATGTCACATATCGACAGAATGCTATTCGTTTCTATGTTGATAAGTATATCGAAAATAAGGCTTTCGTTTCGAAAGTAAACACTAAGCAATTCATGATTGACATAAAGAATTCCCGGTATGAAGGTTTGAAAAATGACATTGATTTCTTAATATTCATTTTCCTCAATGCGGAGAATTACCCTCAAAAGCAATTCGTATTGGAAAGTTATTGTAAATATGAAAATGCCACATACCCATCTGATTTGCTTACGAAATTCAAAAGGAAAAATCCACAAAAAGTAGAATTATTTCTAAATCTGTTAGTAATAGATGACCTTCTCTATCATCATTATAAATTGAAAAGTACGGTTGAAGTGCTTGATGAGAAAATTAAAATAGCAAGTTACTTGAAAAGTTGCTATCCGGAAAAACATATGTATACAGATATATGTACGGAACTTATGCACGAGATTGTTGCATATCGCGGCATGAAGAAACTGGATGATAGTAAGATTTTTGTTAACGAAGATGCTATCATGAAATATGAACTTTGCAAACTTGATGATTTATATGAAAGATTTATCAAACAAGCTGCTTTAGCGAAAAGTAATCGAGTTTTTGTATTAGTTAATGGAGCCGATTTTTCTCAAAATAATGCATCTGATATAATAGATGATATTGCGACATATTCTAACAATGCAATAGAAGAAGTTGCCTTACAAATATTTAATGCTATTAGGTATGCATTTTTAAAAAGTAGATTTGGTCTAGGCACTTATTTGAGCACTCGCATAAGACATGGTGTATTTGAAGGTGAACTTAGATCTGACCTTGAAAGATTGAATCTGATTTTGAATCTATCAGGTAAACAATATGTACCGTCAGGATATTGGTCAAGTGTATATTCTTTAGATTCTAAAATCAACAACTACTTATATAAGGCACAGTCTCTATTCTCAAACAATATTGACAACCTCATTGCATCATTCAAAGATACGGTTATTCAGATACATGTTGACGAGGAAGATGACATTAAGGGTGAATTCGATTATACAATTGATAAAAAAGTCTTGTGTGAACGCTTACTTGACATTGAAGCTAAAACATCTGAAAAGAACGCTTTTTGTAAAGGTGTAATAGACTTTCTCTGGGAGATTACTGAGAGCCGGTTAGAAGTTGTTCGAAATAGAATCGCAGACGATTTAAAACCCGCCATCTTCAACCACATACAGACATTAGAGCAAAGCATTGATTCTATAGAAGGACACGACACATTGTCTGCCGATTTAAAAACTGCTGTGAATAATGCACGTGCTGATCTAACTAGTAAACTTACTAAAGTGGAAAACTGGTTTCATAGACAAGAAACAAAGTTTGAGGATTTTGATATAGAAAGTCATATCAGAATGACTATGGAACAAGCCGCTCGGTATTACCCAGACAAACAGGGACACTTAAAGATTAATATTGCCCCATTGCCATGTCAAATACGTTCCGAATATAGTTCTTCCTTCTTTGATTTGTTTTTTATATTCCTTACGAATATGCTTCGATATGGTAAATGCTCAAATGATAGAGTTTTCACTATAAACGGGAAAATGGTTAATAATGATCTTATGGAAATTTCATTAATAAACGAGTTACCCCAAAATATAGATGAGAATGAATTAAATCGTTCCTTTGAGGCAAAATTGAATGATATAGAACGATTGCAACAAGAAGGAGGAAGTGGATTAGTGAAAGCAATGACTATAGTAAAATATGACTTTGGTAACACAAAAAATACTTTTTCGATAACAGCAAAAGAAGGAAAATGCATTGTCGAAATATTGTTTAACATAAAAGACATGCTAGTTAATGAATAGAATACTATTAATTGAAGATTACGAAGAAAAAGCAAATAATATACTTGCTTTTCTAAAGTCAGAATTTCCTGATTTTCAAGTTAATCACCGCACATCATATAATTCTGCACAAGAAGAAATTTTTGAACATGGAAGTGAATACGCACTTATACTTTTGGATATGTCAATGTCTACGTACGACTTAAACACTGATGTTAGTGGTGGATTACCAGAACCCTCAGCGGGACAATATATACTCGAAGGGATGTTTCTTCGCCAAATAACAACACCTGTTATTATTGTCACGATGTACAACGTATTTGGACGCAAACAATTAGAAGCATTTGATATTGAGTTAAAAGAGAACTATCCTCAAAATTACAAATCTTATATTTATTATTCTTCGCAGAAAAACGATTGGAAAAACGAACTAAAAAAACAAATTCAAAAAATAATCTTATGATAACAATACTTATACTTGATGATGTCCAAGAAAAAAGGGAATCATTAAAGGCTGTCATTCAGCCCCTATTCACCACGGGAGAAATATCTATTGATGAAGCAGATTGTTTAGTAGATGGTAGAGAAAAACTGCAAATGAAAACATATGATTTGCTCATTCTTGACATGGTTCTTCCAGAACATAAGAATGACCAGGATCAGGAAATAAATCATCGTGGAGGTGTTGAATTAATGGAAGAAATATACATTAATCAAAGCATCAAAAAACCAACTCAAATAATTGGTTTGACAGAATATGAAGGCGAGTTTTCTGAACAACAAAAGGAATTCAAAGATAAATTATGGTATCTTTTGTTCTATTCTCGTAAAAATAATGATTGGAAGAATCAATTAAAAGATAAAGTTTGTCAATTAGGGCAAATGAAAAAAGATCTTGAAGCATCTATATTTAATCGTGATAAATATGATATTGGGATTATTTGTGCTCTTTCTGAAGAATTCAGTCAAATGCTAAAAGCTTTTGCCGGTTCTCAATGGGACACAAAACATGTAAATGGACTTCCTTTTGTTTTTAAGACCACAACAATTACAACAAGCCATCTTAAAGATTATCGGATTATTGCTGCGTGCGCAAATAAACCTGGTATATGCACTACGTCCGTATTAGCTTCAACTTTGTACAACCGTTTTAACGTAGACAAAATTTTTATGACAGGTATTACTGCCGGAATAGATAATGGAGTTGTATCATTGGATGATATTATCATAGCAGATGCCATACACGACTATGCATCTGGTAAAATTTCAGAGTCGGAAAATGGAGACTTACAATTCCTTAAAGAAATGAACCAGATTCCCGCTTCTCGACAATTAATATCATTGGTATCAGATTTCATATCAGATCCTGAACACATGAGAACCATAAACAATACTATACATGACGCAAATTTAAAAGAAGAAAAGGACAATGTATCCGCATATATTTCAAAGACGGTATGTGGGCCATTTGTAGTAACATCATCCTCTTTTATCGACAAATTAAAAAAAGACGAGAGAAAACTGCAAGCATTAGATATGGAAGGATTTGCTTTATATACAACAGCTCACACTCTAGATAAGAAAGCTCTTTGGATTAAAGCTGTTTCTGATTTTGCAAATATAAAAAAGAAAGACGACCATCATAAAACATGCAGTTATAGTAGTGGGGTCTTTTTATATGAATTTATAAGAGAGATGTTGTAGACATATCTTTTTTATAGCAAACGCAATATCTGATATATACGCGTATAACAATAACGATTGTATGCATTTCTGCAAAAGTAGTGCCCGAATGAGGGCACTCTTTTTATGCTATTTTTCGGTGAGGTACGTTTCATGAATTGAACGCACACGCAAATTAATCAAAAGATTATTTGTATATTTCAAAAAATATTGTACCTTTGTGGGCAAAAAAATGAAAAAATTATTATGACATGCAGTCTTTTCCAAATAATTAGTACAATATAATTAGAGACATAGTGCCCATTATGGGAATAGAAACACTGATAGAACGATGTAGGAAGGGAGAAGAGGATGCCCTTGGTGAACTATACAAGTCATACGCTCCACGATTGAGGAGTGTATGCCGGCGGTATATCAGTAATGAAGATATGGTTAACGATGCACTACATGACGCATTCGTTATTATATTTACATCTCTTGATTCATTGCGCGAGGACAGTAAGGCAGAAGCGTGGATGATATCCATAGTAAGAAACGTAGCATTGAAATGTAATGATTACGCAGAAGTCTTACCTACAATATCCCTTGAAGAAATCAACGAACTTGAAATTCCACCTATTGAAGAAGGGGCAACAGATGTAAGGGGTATTCCACTACCAGAAGTGATAAAACTAATTGACAAACTTCCTGAAGGGTATAAGCAAGTTTTCAATCTTTCCGTTTTTGAGGGTCTTACCCACAAAGAAATTGCGGCTATGCTTGGTATAGAACCGCATTCGTCTTCCTCACAACTTACGCGTGCCAAGCAGATGCTCCGTAAAATGATGCAGCAATATTGGGTATTGCTTCTATTACTATTAATTCAACTACCTATATTATTGCTCAAAAAAGGAGACAATGACATTAAAGAAACAATTATTGCCGGCAATGAAGAAAAACATGACAATGATACAACGAACACTTGGATATTGCATACAACAGAATATCAAGAAAAGGCAATCGCGCAAGAATATATTCCGATAAACGAAGACACATTATCTGCCCTGATAGTGCATAATTCAGATTCGCTGCATAACATAGATACGCTTTCGCCAATTACAGCTAATCAAAAGTCAATCGATACTATACCTTCAGTACATATAGACAGACGTGTTCCTAAGGATAATTATACCACGAATGATGCAATAAATATAATCAAGACACAAAGAAAGCATAACTGGCATTTAGCATTAGCATATTCCGTTACAGCATTGCCGGATATTAATCGCACAGACAACTATATGACCATACCTTCTTCGTCTGTTGCCGGTGCTCCATCCGCGAGATTGTATAATTGGGGCGAATATATGGAATACGTAAATAATAATGTTGATATGATGGATTCAGTTAATGCACAAAACATGCGTAGAGTAGCCATATTTAATTCCTACCATCCAATGGATTCACTGACAGAGAAGAAACACCATTCCATGCCTATTACAGTACAAATATCACTAAGCAGACAATTAAACAGCAGATGGTCACTATCCACAGGTCTCAGCTATTCCTTATTGAGATCCAACTACGAAAGCGGAAATGAGAACACTCTCATTAAGCGTTCACAGAAATTGCACTATTTAGGAATACCATTGAGATTCAGTTACAAATTAACCGGCGGCACGCATTGGAATCTCTATGCTTCCGGAGGTTTACAACTGGATATGCCTATAGGCGGTAGTATGACTACAAATTATATATATGGAGGACCTTATGCTGATATTGAACAATCGTCGATTACAGAGCCTGTTATCAATGCTCCGTGGATGTTGTCTGTGGGTATCGGGGCAGGTGTTCAATATGAAGTAATACCGCATATGACACTATATCTGGAGCCCAATATAAATTATTACGCGCCCTTGACAAAAGGTATTGAGACATATCGGACAGAACGCCCATTTGATTTTACTATACCATTAGGAGTAAGATTCACATGGTAGTCATGCAGTCTTTTTAATGTTTTTAGTACTATATAAATAAAGAGACACTTTTAACTATTAAAAGACATGAAACAAAACAAAATCCTCGCATGGATGATGGCGATAGCCATTACCAGCATTACCATGACAGCTTGCAGCCAAGACAAAGAAGTAGAAAAATTCCACAAAGCCCCACTTTACGCATGTGGTATTTCTCATTCTGGCACAAACACCAACCATGAAGTCCTGTTCTCAGAAGCAGACATTGAATGGTTCGATGTGGACACACGGGAAATCATATTCAGAAACATGTCTGTACCTTTATACAAGCGTCTACAGCCTTTCAATGAAATAGAATTCTACTTGGATGATAGCAACTTGTTTGTGGTCAGCAGTTTTGTCGGCTTATGGGATAACCGCATCTATGACAATCTTGTGCTATGTTACGGCAATCAAGAATCTACAAATATAGACGGAAAATATTATCTCTATGACAGCTACCCTCTCCAATACCTTGATTCGGATGCAGTAAAAGTTAATCAGCAGAAAAATGCTTCACAATGGGAATTATTTACAACATATTTGGAAAGTAAAGGAAAACTAAAGAAATAACTTTCATCTTCACGCAGTCCTTCGTTGCAGTTTTGTACTATATAAGTAGAAACTGCAACGATTTTTTTATGTACTCAATTATTGATTATGCCTACAATGGGCTTTTATATGTGAACAACAATATGCGACCGCGTCACAAGCGTTTGTCGCAACTAATGATTTATGCCACTACGGCATGTCAATCCAAATGCAAACATTGTAATATTTGGCAGAAAAGACCGGTAAAACATCTTGCATTAGAAGATATTCAGCGGATTGTGCAGAGCCAATGTGTCACCTCACGAACAACCATTGGCTTAGAAGGTGGTGAATTCGTCTTGCACCCACAAGCCTATGAAATAATGGCATGGCTTCAAGCAAACCATCCAAATTACACGCTCTTGTCCAATTGCCTTGCTCCGCATCTGGTTATCGAAGCCGTTAGGAAATATCATCCAAGGCATCTGTATGTTTCCCTGGACGGTGGACGGGAAACATATAAGTATATGCGAGGACGCGACGGATATGATTATGTTATTGAAGTTATAGAAACCTTACGAAACGAGGTGCCTTTGTCGCTGATGTTTTGCCTCTCGCCGTGGAATAGCTTCAACGATATGGCATTTGTGATTGAAATTGCAAAGAAATACAAGATTGACGTACGCATCGGGATTTACGGCACTATGGCTTTCTTTGACACGACGAGCGAATTACTATCCGCAACAGACTTTATCGGGCATATCCCGCAAAACATTCATGACACACAAGAAAACTACGACTTTGTGGCTCTTTATGACCAATGGCGAAACGGCAATCTAAAGTTGCGTTGCCAAAGTATTATGAGTAGTCTCGTAATACATAGCAATGGAGATGTTCCTCTTTGTCAAAATCTTGACGTTATGCTCGGTAACATTCATCAGAATTCATTGGACGAGATTTTCAATAGCGCAACTTCTTGCCAGACACAATGTCGGTATTCAAAACACTGCAATGGATGTTGGATAAACTTTCATCGTAAGTACGACATCATTCTTATGCGCAATCTTGAACGGTTGTTCCCCAAATGGGTTATTGAAAAATTCTATGGTCCGTATCAATGGACAGAAAACCCGAAACAGACCTATTACAGATACTTAAAAGCAATACAATGATACAACAATTAATTGATAGATACAAACGCTTCCGCACGGAGCAATACCTTGCTCGGACATATGAATGCCAATATGCCTTTGTGGGCATGGGGCAACATTCGCTGTCTAACTTATATCCTGTCGTTCAATATTTACAGATTCCGATAAAATATATCTGTGTTACCTCGGAAAGAAAGGCCAAACTGATTGAGAAAAAGTTCCCGAATAGTAAAGCGACCACTTCTATTGATGAGATATTAATGGATGATACTATCAAAGGTATATTCGTATCCACTTCACCTGTTTCTCAGTTTGCTATCGCAAAGCGAGTATTACAAAGTGGCAACTCACTCTTTGTAGAAAAACCGCCTTGCTTTTCTATACAGGAACTTGACAGACTTATAGAACACAAGCAAACGTACCATTCGCCCGTCGCAATCGTTGGCATGCAGAAACGCTATGCACCTGCCGTTCAACTTTTAAAAAAGCGAATACAAAATGAATGTCTTATAAATTATGACTTGCATTATACAATCGGTGCATATCCAGAAGGGGGTGCCGTTTTTGACCTGTACATTCATCCCATTGACCTTGTATGCTATCTTTTTGGAAAGCCGGAAATCATAACATGCCAAAAGGTTGCTCCTACTTCATATCTTATTATGCTCAGACATCCACAAATCATAGGTACTATGGAACTTTCTACAGTATACACGTGGGAAAGTGCTGAAGAATTTCTAAAAGTATCTACACATTCCGGAATCTACTGTCTGTCACAAATGGATACGCTCACATATGAACGCAAACCATTAGTATTTTTGGGCGTCCCCATGGAGAAAATCCGACATCATAATAAGATAGTAGAATTTCTATCACAACGCAACAATTTCTTACCTACACTTGTAAATAACCAGATATATACACAAGGCTTTTACAATGAGATTCAAGCCTTTGCAAATGCAGTTGAGGGAATAAAAGAAAATGTACAAAGTGACCTTACATCCCTCAGAGATACATTTAGAATAATGGAGGAATTAAAGAAACTATGACATATTAAAGTTATGAAGGCAAGACTATTATTGCGTGCGTTGATACTTATCCGTTCCCCTAATAGGTGAATATTAGAGATACAATTATTCAATTTTTATGTCAAATTTCATTATAAAAAGAACGAATAACTTGCATAATTCAAAAAAATGTAGTAACTTTGCAAATGCTTTCTGTCAGAAAGCGACGTCAGCATCTTAGACGTTAAACAGGAGGACATAATTAGCGCATAGCGCAGACAGGCATATTATTTCATAGATAAAAGTCGACAACTTCAATTCAGCAAAAGAATATGTCCCTGTTGTTCATGCTTAAGCATGGGCGAATGGGGCTTTGCTGAGAAGTTGTCGACTTTATCTTATCTATGAGCTTCGTTTGCCTGTGCTTTTTATGTCCGCTGTCTTATTCATTAAATCCCATGAGACCAATCTCTGCTTCGTCAAGTAACTTTTTAGAGTATTTCCCTAAGAGGTTTTCTACGAAATTATGATTTTTGCCACAATATTTGTGAATCTATACATTTATTGATTTATCAGCCATTCGGCGGCACTGACAACGCGTATCTTCTTGCCGTTGTGCTCAATGATTCCCGTTTCTCCATACATTACGATCAAGGTCAAGTTGTCGCAATGGGTTATTTGGGAAGACTTAGTCAGTCCGCCGACTTCACGATTGAACAATTTGACAGACGGGCTACTGAAATCGTAAGTGACTTGTATCAGTTCCTGAACCTTATTTGCTTGAGTACGCACAAAATCTACCGCATAACGATTACTTTCGCGCAAGAAATATAGTTGTTCATCTGCATATACCTGCCGACGCAGTAACTCTATAGCTACGGTATTTTCCAATCGCCAGCCTAAATTTTCGGGTTGCAAAGCATTGTCCCTATTGCTCAAAAAAGCATTGTCGATGATGTATGCTTTCTGATTGGACTGCCGCTCCACACTCTTGAAAGAGTACTTGTGCAGTATGCGCGCAAGGTAAGCGGTGTTCAGATACGACACATAGTTCTTTACCGTTTGAACAGAATGGATAGCGTACGTCTCTCGGATGTTTTCAAAATTGATCTCCTGACAGAAATTGTCGATAACCGTATCTGCCACTTGGCGCAACGAAGCCGGATAACGCACTTTATAACGCTTGCATATATCCTTCTTAATGATCGTATCAAGCAAGGTCTTGGTATAGGCCGTTTTGTCCAGAGAATCATCCATCGTTTCCGGAAAACCGCCGTCTTTCAGATATTCGTTCAGCGCGTGCCCGCGCAAGCCGATAGCTTTGGTGTGCTGTCCATGCATATCCACATTCTTGATGCGGCAAAACTCTTCAAAGGAGAATGGGAACAGGCGTATCTCGTTGTATCTGCCGGTTAAATGCGTTATCAGTTCATCGCTCAAAAGATTTGCGTTACTTCCGGTCAGTATCAAGTGCAAGCCTTGACGCAACAAACGGTTGACGAATAGTGGCCAGCGTGGAGCGTTTTGAACCTCATCTATGAACAAATGGGTATAATCGCCGTAGATACGATAAAGCGTCTCGATGATGTCGTTCAACTCGGATACTTGAATGTCCGCCAAGTTCTCATCGTCAAAATTGACATAAGCGAACTTGACCTTGCTTTCAAGGAGTACCTTCTGGCAAAGCATGGACTTTCCGCTACGGCGTACGCCGATGACCACCTGTGCCAACTTGCTATTCAGGTCTATTTGCTTTTCTTCTTTACGACTCAATAAAGCCGAACAATCCGTATTAAGAAGTTCCTGACGCTGGTCGGACAAGATTATTTCCAAGTTCCGCATAATGAAGTAATTTAATAATCCGCTGCAAAGGTACGAAAAATAAATGACATTTGCAAATAAAACGTCAAAAATTACAAAAAAATCTTGTTCAAAACGTCTTATTTTGCAATTTTGCACCACAAAAAACGTCTTATTTTGCAAATTATGCAATTCTAAACTGCATAAAATCGACTAACTAATTGTACTAAATGCAAAAAGTAGACACAAAAATTAATTTTTTTTGTTAATTATACAT
>CAMKDV010000001.1 GCA_946411385.1 uncultured Bacteroidales bacterium | reverse complement strand
TATCGTGGAGAAGATCCTCGTCGTAGATGTGGCGGCTGTTGAGAACCTTCTTGATGTTTGCCTCGTATTGGAGGTAGGTTTGTGCAAATTGTTCGGGTGTCATAATTCAAATCTATTTTTGATGGTCATTTCAAAATCTTCGGCATCCTGGCGGGTGTAGATGCCGGCTTTGCCGTTGTACAGGGCAATGAACAGCTCTTGGTCGGTGGGGATGTTCTTGCCGTTGTAGTCCGTGGGGACAGGTTCGGGGAAGTCTTGGACCCAGAAAAGCGGACTTTTGTCTGGCGCTCCATGCTCATTGAGAAATTGCAGCATGGCTTTGCGCGCTGCCGGAATGCGGGCTGTCCACTTGCCAAACGTAGCCGTTTTGCGACCTTGGGCGGATTCCATCCCGAGGAAGTATATCCAGAACTTATTGCAAAATTCTGCGTATAATTGATTGTAATTCATAGAAATAAATAATTTAATTAAAAATACAGCCAATTGCTAATTGCTGAACACCGCTACTAAGCTAAATATATTTAGCAATTAGCAATCAGCAGGTATTTTCTTTTTTCTTTTTGGTTCTTTTTCTTTTTGCGATTTTGATCGCCCAAGATTGGTCGATGCATTAGGGGGATCATTAATCGCCCAAGATTGGTCGATGCATTAGGATGCAGAGACCCGCTCATGAAATCGGGGGCGCATAACACTCGCGTTCGGCGATGCGTGCGGACTTAACCGCACGAACAGAACCGATGTATGGAGCTTGTTCCTTTTGGTGCATAAAAAGGAACAAGCTAAAAATGTAACATCTTGATATTATGCGCTGTATGAAATTTCAACTTGTTCCTTTTTTGTGTAGGCTTGTTCCTTTTGATGCATATAAAGGAACAAGCCGACGTGTGAACTACACGCAGGGTGTGGATGCGTTCATTTCTCTCGTGATGGATCAGCATGGTGCTGAACTTTTGGTCGATGACCGAAAAATCTGTTGTTTTCATAAAGCATCGTCTTTCGGAGGGTTAAGCCATTCAGCGACGTTGCTGAGCGGGTGTTCCGAAAAACGATGCAAAGGTAGGAAAAATATAAAGGAGTGCATAAAGCACCTAATAATCGTATTGAATTAGGAGCGAAAAAAAGACGAGCCATCCTTTCGGATAGCCCGTCTATACATATAAAAGCGGGAAATGAGAAAATTTATTTAGTTCGTATAGTTCCTAATTGTCTAACTGAAATAGGAGCGTAAATCTTCGACAATATTGTAATCTTTGTGATTGCCTTTGATGAGGTCGGCTATAGTTCTGGCATAAGCTTTTGGCATTACATCACACAGCAGGTTGCATCGCTCCGTCAGGAAGCGATGTATGGCAGCCCCTTGCGGCAGCGGATTAACCCATCCCCGTTTGCGCCACTCGTAGTAGAAACATGCCACCAACAGGTTCAGTTGGTTAGAGTTGGTGCTATCGAGATGCATGTTGCCCATGTGATGGTCGGCTATATATCGCATTAGACGCTCCGCCTCTTGTCGGGTACGATCAATAGCCTCATTGCGATTAATGTCTGCAAAGAGATATTGCACTTTCGGTCCACGCGGTTTGGTAGATTCGGGTGTTTTGTCGTTGGTTGTAGTTGGCAGTTCCCGGGCTTCCTTTTCTATGCCGCATTCGTTGCGGAGATAATTGATGAAATAGTTATAGTAATCAAGAAATTTCTGCTGTTGTTGCGGCGTGAACAGTTGCCATAACTCCGACTTAATCGGCATACCACCCTCTTTGCATTCGATTTCGTACATTTTCCGCAAGACGTACATAGGGTCTTCATCATCGAAGTTAATGTCGTTGTATGATAAGAATTTGCTCAATGCAACAATCGCTTGGGGCATATACGCCTGCACTATTTTTTTACCGGGTTCGCATAGTAATATGGGTAACTCCTCTGTCACGCAAACTTCCTTCATCCATATTGCATCTTTTTCCAATAGTTCCTGAACCTCTTTCATGTCCATAAAATTATACGTATATGCATTTCGATGAAGAGCATCCATCAATGTTGCATTTATCAAAGAAGCCGCAAAACCATAGCAAAAATAATCATTACGACGGTTATGAGCATCATTCGAAAAGAGAGCCATTAAATTAGTAGCGCCATCAAATACAACAATATATACTGATGGATTTTGTGGAGTAGGTATGCTTAAATCTGCTAAAGCGTCGAATGAATAAGACTTTTTCTGAATGGAAGAATATAATTTATATCCATTACCCAAGAAAAAGAACTCGGGATGTTTCAAAATGTTGGGAAAAAGTTCATATCCGATAGATTGACCAAGTGCTATTTCCGCATCAACATAATTTCCATTGAATATATTGGCAATGCAGTTAGCAGCTATGTCGCTACCATCAAAAGTTATCCCATTATGTGTAATTGTGCCAAATGCTTGTTCGCGCTCTGCACTTGGCACTTGACTAATGAAGTCGAGAGAATATAACCAATCTTCAAGTAATATATGATAAATGTCATTATACGCCTCAAAATGTTTTTCTATGTCATCAGTAAATTGCTCGGAAAAAACATAATGCACGTCAATATTCTTGTCGATAACTGCTTTGATGATAGTCGCTGCTACGCCTCTAATCTTACCATCGAAAAGTGTATATATAAATTCCATTATTGATTGTTTTGGATGAGTTTTACTTTGTTAGTGCTTGGTACATTTCAAATAGTTTAGCTACACACTCGCTTTCGGTTGTTTTGGTAGAGAAGCCATAAGCGGCCATGACGGCACGATCGTTGTCCTGGTGGGCACGGCGGAGTTCGGGTGGCATGGTGACTTCATCGTAGAGGTCGGCGAGGGAGCAATCGGGGAACTTGGCTCGGGCATCGAGGATGGCTTGGGCGGTTAGCTCAATGCGCGCCTTTTGCTCGTCGGTAGGTGTGGGCCACGGGAAGTTGTTGTAGACATCATTTATAGTATAACTATAATCACTCTTTAGACGGCAACATATAGTTCTCATCCACGCCATATGTATGTTACTCTCTAATATGCCGAAATGATATAACTTACCACCTGGCATAATACGCACTTTGTCACTGCAAAGTACTCCATCATCCATATACCCCATCGGAATATATCTACGTCTTTGCGATGATACTTGCGGAATAACGATATATGAACCTTTTGGCATATTCTCAACATGGAAATGCGTTGGAGTATCCGCAATCTTTCTCGTTCCAGCACTTGGGCTTTGCAAACGGTATTCGCGAACGTTCATTACGCGCTCATAACCTAAAGGCATAGAACGTAACTCGGAAGGAGAACAATTACCCAAATACAAACAATAGCGAGGCTTTTGATTTATAAATTCATATGCTCCATAAAACGGATGGAAATATGCAGCACTCTTGGGTTCTTTCGCGATAAATGCGCGCATCTCTTCTTCAGTAAACAAATAATTACCGCCATCAATAGGCTTATTGCCAATTCCTATTTCAGGGGCATCACACAATGGCTTATTACGGCTCTCTATCCATACATCCGGAGCGTCAACCAAATATCCATTGATGTTGGAAGCGGATATGACTTGGCTGTCGGAGAGATAGATTTTCTTGCTCGACGGAATACCGTCGAGAACAGAACATTTTACAGAGAAACCGATAATGACACAATGGACATGAGCTTTGATATCCGCCTCACTATCCCAGCGGAAAGTGCGATAGGCAAAATCGAATTGGATGCCGTATTGCTCAAAGAGGGGTTTCCATAGAATAGCTACCTGCTCACCTTGGGTGATAGAGTTAGTGGAAACAAAAGCAGCTCTAATAAGAGAATTATCCTTCATCATATCAGCGGCTTTTTTGTACCAACAACAAACATAGTCCAGATTACCCCAATTTTTCCATTTGGCGCCAAAAACAGATAAGACATCATCTGCTTGTTCTGCATTTTTCATTCGTGCTCCTACAAACGGTGGATTGCCCATGATGTAGTTGGGGAAGCGCGATGGTTGATCCGCCAAACTTGGCGGATTCATAAAGAGCGATGACCAATCGATGCGGAGAGCGTTGCCTTCGTGGATATAGGCGTTGGTCTTGAGCGGGAGGAAATCCATCGGGCGACCGGCAATAGCTGATGTCTCTTTGAGCGTCTGGCTCTCGGCAATCCAGAGGGCAGTCTTGGCGACGGTACAAGCGAAATCGTTGATCTCGATGCCATAGAACTGCGCGATATTGACCTTGATGAGGATGTCGAAAGTGAGGACATTCTCTCCGCCGAACATAGCCTGTATGACCTTGTTTTCGAGGCGACGGAGGGAGAGGAAAGTTTCCGTGAGGAAATTACCACTACCGCAAGCTGGGTCGAAAAAGGTGAGGCTTGCCAGTTTGTCTTGGAAGACATGCAAGGCCTGCTTGCGCGCAGCGGTTTGTTTGATATCGAGGATCTGTGCGAACTCTTTGTTCAGGTCGTTGAGGAACAGAGGGTCGATGACCTTGTGGATGTTCTCGATGGAGGTATAATGCATACCACCGCTGCGACGCGTCTCGGGGTTGAGGGTTGATTCGAAGACCGCACCGAAGATAGTAGGACTGATCTCACTCCAATCGAAATCATCGGAGGCTTTGGCGAGGAGCAGTTCTTTGAGTTCGTCGGTGAAACGCGGCACGATGATCTTCTCCTCGCTGAACAGCCCGCCGTTGACATACGGGAAAGCAGCTATATCCGGCTCCATATACGGGTCGCGACCGGCAATGGGCGTATCGAGCACCACGAACAGATCCATGAGCGCACGGCGGAAATCGGTGGCTCCGTACTTGACCAGATAGTCGTGGAAAGCTGTTCGGCTGCTGAAGAGCCCGGCATCTTCGGCATAGAGGCAGAACACGAGTCGCACGCAGAGGATATTGAGCGAACGGAGCGTCTCGGGGGAGTTGGGGTCGATGTACTGTTCGAGGAGTTTGTCGTAGATACGCCCTACCAACTCGCCGGCTTTGACGCTGACTTCCATCTCGCGCTTGAGATGTTCGTTGCCTTCGTCGACGAGGAACTGCAAGCGGTAGTATTCCTTCTCGAGGTTGGCGAGGAGGATCTTCTGCGGTTCGCCGTTGGGCTGCTCCATATCATAGACCCAGAACTCGGCGAAATTGCATGTGACGATCCATCGCGGGCGCTGGCTGTAAGGCAGTTCGGCAGCATAGCGTTTGGCCTGCTGGAAGGGATTGAGGGAAGTGCCGTCGGATTGGCGGATAGGTGCGCCAAGGTCTTTGCCCAGGGATTTCTGCTCAATCATCACTTTGGTGGACGGGATAAAGCCGTCGATGAAAGAGGTGTGGTCGAGGTGGACTTGCTGCTCATAGAGCAAGAACGAGTCGACATGCTCCACGCCGAACACTTCGGTGAGGAGAGTGCTCCAGAAGATCTGACTCTCGCCTTTCTCGTAGCCTTTGCCTTTCCATCGTTCTGCAAATTCCTTTGCGGCTTTCTGCTGTAGTGTGGGAGTAATCATGGTATAGTTATCCGTGTTCAGTTTATGATTTGATTTCCGGGTGCAAAGGTACAAAAAAAATCCCAAAAATGCAAATATTTCGGGATATTTTTTATAGATGTCCACTATTTACGCAAAAGACGTGGAGCCAAAATAAGGAACAAAAGTATCAATGCCCGATGGAGAGGGTGCATTTGAGGGCAAAGAGGAAGTTCAACCACCAGCGGCTATCGGCGTATATTGGCGGGATGAGGCATTCGGCAGACAAGCCGATCTTACAGTTAAGGGTTTCGGTGCAGTTGATGTTGACACCCGCCTCTACAGCCGGTGAGCAGAGGAAACCAAAATTGGTTTGTTGGTTTCGGATATCCTGATGGTGGTTGAAGGTGTAGCAGTAGTCTATAAATCCGAGTTTGGCGCCGGCTTGCCAGTACCACCAGGGGTATTCCATACCCATCATGACCGGCATTAGCAGCACCACATGGCGCATATCAAAGCCAATGGACCCGTCGCCGGAAGCGCCTATCTGCGAGTAGGTCAGCTCCATCTTGTAATTGATGCTCTGCACTTCCAATCCTGTGGTGAGCAGCAGATGTCTGTGGCGCAGCCGGTAGCCCGTGCCGATACCTCCGCCGGCATAACTATAGCTGCCGAACTTGCCGGGAGTAGTAAAAGCTTCCAGCGGAGAGGACATACCTCCGGCGCCCCAGACAGCCCAGCGGTGGGAGGTGGAGGAATAGTCCACCAACGTGCGGCGGTCTTTCTTGCTGGAGGAGAGTGGTTCGGGCTTGAGCACGAGAAGTGTGGCAGGCGTATTGCTCAGATCAGCAGCGGAGATAACCATCTGCCCGTAGCCTACATACGAGATGACGAGAACAGCGGTTTTGTCCGTCAGCAGCTCGAAATGTCCGTCTTCATCCGTGATGGTGCTGAGCGTCGTGCCTTCCACCGCCACGCTGACGCCCGCCATAGGCAGACTGTCGGCATTGAGCACAATGCCTGTGACGTGCTCTTGCGCGCAGACTATACCCGACAGCAACAGTGCTCCGAGGATGGAGAGGATATATCGTTTAGCCGGTATCATAACAATCAGGAAAACGAACGGACAAATAGCATAGTGGTGTGCCCGATTGGACACACCACCATGTTTTCAATCTTTACGATTTGTAGTTACGCGTCTTGCGCTCGGTGAACTCGTAGTCGAGCGGCTCCTTGATGAGTTCGGGTTCGCTGTCCTCGCCGGTATATTTCCAGCAAGCCACGTACGAGAACTTGTCATCCTGACGGAGTGCTTCGCCTTCCTCGGTCTGGTACTCCTCGCGGAAGTGACCACCGCAGCTCTCTTCGCGGTTGAGCGCGTCAATAGCCATCAGTCGGCCGATCTCGATGAAGTCAGCCAGACGGAGCGCTTTCTCCAGCTCGTTGTTCAGGCTGTCAGCCTTGCCGGGGATATAGACGTTGGTCCAGAAGTCTTTCTTGATCTCGTCGATCTTCTTGATAGCGGTCTTCAGGCTCTCAGCGGTACGCCCCATACCTACGAAGTCCCACATAACGAGACCCAGGCGTTTGTGGATTGTATCCACCGACTCCTTGCCTTGGATAGCCATCAGCTTCTCAATCTTGGCGTTCACGGCTTTCTCAGCGTCCTCAAACTCCTTGCGGTCGGTACTCATTCTGGGCACGCCGATCTGATCAGCCAGGTAGTTCTGGATGGTGTACGGCAGTACGAAGTAGCCGTCAGCCAAGCCTTGCATCAATGCCGAAGCACCGAGGCGGTTAGCGCCGTGGTCGGAGAAGTTAGCCTCGCCGATGCAGAACAGACCCTTAACGCTGGTTTGCAGCTCGTAGTCAACCCATATACCACCCATCGTGTAGTGGATAGCGGGGAAGATCATCATCGGGTTCTCGTACGGATTCTCGTCCACGATCTTCTCGTACATCTGGAACAGGTTGCCGTACTTCTGCGCTACCACATCCTTGCCCAGACGCTTGATGGCGTCGCTGAAGTCGAGGAACACAGCCAGACCGGTATTATTCACGCCGTAGCCGGCATCGCAGCGCTCCTTGGCGGCACGCGAAGCTACGTCACGCGGCACGAGGTTGCCGAAAGCGGGATAACGACGCTCCAGATAGTAGTCGCGGTCCTCTTCGGGGATATCGCGGCCCTTGATCTCGCCGGCTTGCAGACGCTTGGCATCTTCAAGTTTCTTCGGTACCCATATACGTCCGTCGTTACGCAGCGACTCGGACATCAGCGTCAGCTTCGACTGGAAGTCACCGTGCTTAGGAATACATGTCGGGTGGATCTGTGCGTAGCAGGGGTTAGCGAAATATGCGCCGTGGCGGTACATCTGCATAGCAGCCGAACCGTTGCTGGCCATAGCGTTGGTGGAGAGGAAGAAGGTGTTGCCGTAGCCACCCGAACCGATCACCACTGCATGAGCAAAGAAGCGCTCGATGCGGCCGGTAACGAGGTTACGGGCGATGATACCACGAGCACGCGGCTCACCCTGCTCGTCCTTGATCATGACGATGTCGAGCATCTCATAGCGGGTGTACATCTTCACCTTGCCCTTACCTATCTGGCGGCTGAGTGCGCTATAAGCGCCGAGCAGCAGCTGTTGGCCTGTCTGACCCTTGGCGTAGAACGTACGCGATACCTGTGCACCACCGAACGAACGGTTGTCAAGCAAACCGCCGTACTCGCGTGCGAACGGAACACCTTGTGCCACGCACTGGTCAATGATATTGTTCGATACCTCAGCCAGACGGTATACGTTGGCTTCACGGGCACGGTAGTCACCGCCCTTGATGGTGTCGTAGAACAGACGATACACGCTATCGCCATCGTTCTGATAGTTCTTGGCGGCGTTGATACCACCCTGTGCAGCGATGGAGTGTGCACGACGCGGACTATCCTGTATACAGAAGTTCAGCACGTTGAAGCCCATCTCAGCCAGCGAAGCAGCAGCGGATGCGCCTGCCAGACCCGTACCTACGACGATAACGTCCAGCTTGCGCTTGTTGGCAGGGTTAACCAGCTTCTGGTGATCCTTGTAGTTGGTCCACTTCTTCTCCAGCGGTCCTTCGGGGATCTTAGCCATCTTCGGCGTGATGATCTTGCTGTCGGTAGCGGTTTTGCCTGCTGCAATAGCGGCATCTGTCACTTTCTTAGCAGCCTCTTTGATTGCTTCTACAGCCTCTTTCGTCTCGGGCTGCTCGGCAATCTTCTCCGCTTTTGCCTTCACCTCTTTCACGGCTTCAGTAGCGGCTTCTTTTGCTACTTCAACTACCTTGCCTGCTACTTCTTTCGCAGCTGCAAGTATTTCTTCTTTCTTTGCCATATTCTCTTTTTGTTTTAGTCGTGAAACATTAAGCGAACATCTGACCGATGTTTACGCCGAGGAAGTAAAGAACAACAATCATGAACAGGCCTACGGTAATCGTAGCGAATACGGTACCGATCACTTTGATTCGTTTGAGCCAGATCAGGTTGCTCCAGCCAATAGTCTGCAATGCTGACCATATACCATGATTGAGGTGGAACCAGAGCGCTACCAGCCAAACGATGTACAACAGGCAGTAGATGATGCCGGCCCAACCGTTGGTGAACAGATTTTTCACAATAGCGCTGCCGTCTTGCGGATCGAACATCGATGTCTCGATGCCGGTGAGCTCGGCAAACTGCATCTTGAACCAGAAGTTGTAGAGGTGCAGCAAGAGGAAGCCGATCACGATGATGCCCAGCACGAGCATGTTCTTGCTCTCCCATTCCACACCTTCCTGACGAGCCTCGATGTCATAGCGGTCATTGCCACGAGCGCGGTAGTTGAGGATAGTCAGATAGATGGCGTAGCAGAAATGCACCAGCACGCCCAATGCCAGCACGCCGGTACCGATCAGTGCGTACCAGTTGGCACCAAGCATGGCGCAAATCCAGTTGTAACCCTCTGTTCCGAACAGGTCGTCGATGACCAAACAGATGTTCATCGATCCGTGGAACAGTAGGAACAGGACAAGGAACAGGCCGGTGATGCTCATAATGAACTTACGGCCGATAGAAGAATCTTTTAACCACATAGGATACTTATTTTAATTAAACTTTTTTGCGTATTTTGCAAATTACGCCACAAAGTTACAAAAAAAAAATGAGAAATGCAAATTTTTGTTCAATTTTTTTAGTCGGACAAAGTAAAACTTTAATTTTTGAATGTATTTGCCGAACGAACCATTCTTTTTGCAGTGCAAACGCGATTTTTTTGGATGAAAATTTGCAAATGTCAAAAAAAAGTCGTAACTTTGTAGGTTGAATTGTGCAAACATGCGACATGTCCGCTACATACCGGTATTTTTCGCGCTGACGCTATGGCTGTCGGCGGCGTTGCCCGTGCATGCGCAGTACGTGGGTAGCGGCAGTGCCACGTTTGCCTTTCTGGACCTGCCTGTCTCCTCGCGGCAGAATGCCTTGGGCGGTGAGAACATCTCCATCCGCGATGGCGAACTCAGTTCGTGTTTTGCCAATCCCGCACTGCTGGGCAGCCTGACGCACAACATCGTGCAGCTCAACTATGCCTATTATGGCACCAACCATTTCGGCAGCGCGATGTACGGGCATAACTTCAGCCAACATGACTATTTTGCCGTAGGCGCCCACTACCTGGATTACGGCAAGATGGAGTATGCCGAGTTCGACGGCACGCGTACGGGTGTGTCGTTCGGCGCGCGTGATGTAGTGATTGAGGCGGTCTATGCGCGCCAGCTGCACGAGATGTTCACGCTGGGCGTGGCGCTCAAGCCCATCTTGTCGTTCTACGAGTCGTATAGCTCCGTGGCGTTGGGAGTGGATGTAGGCGGACATTTCCAGATGAAAGACAGCACCTTGCAGATAGGCTTGGCGCTCAAGAACATCGGTTGGCAGCTAAAAGGCTTCTATTCCGACGAGTCGGGACAGCAGCGCGAGATGCTGCCTATCAACCTGGAGCTGGGCATCAACTACCGCGTGAAACATGCTCCGCTGCGATTCTCACTCACCGTGCACAACATCCAGCGCTGGGACTTGGGCTACAGCCGTCTGAACGAGGTGGATGAGGTGAAGCCCGTAGGATGGTTCGACATGATGATGCGCCACACGATATGGGCGATAGATATCGTGCCGAAGAGCGAGAAGTTCTATTTCACGCTCAGTTACAACCATCGCCGGCGCCAGGAGTTTGCCTTGCAAGACCAACGCTCGCTGGCAGGTTTTGCTGCCGGTGTAGGACTGCGCATCAAAGCGTTCCGCCTGGGTTTTGCCATGAGCCAGATGTCCAAGTCGAACTTCACCTACCAGGTCAGCATGGCGCTGGATGTCAATAGTCTGCTGTAATAGTTGAAAGTTGAGTGTTGAGAGTCTAAACTAATTAGTAGTAAATGAAAAAGATCATTGTAGCCATTGACGGCTATTCGTCATGCGGCAAATCCACTATTGCCAAACAGCTGGCGAAATATGCCGGCTACCGGTATATTGATACCGGCGCTATGTATCGCGCTGTGGCATTGTTCGCTATCAGCCATCAGTTGTCAGCCACCGGCGATCAGCAATCGGCAATCATCTCCCTGCTGCCGAACATTCATATAGATTTTGCTCTCCAGCCCGACGGCAGCCAGCATGTACTGCTTAACGGCAATGATGTGGAGAAACAGATCCGCACGCTGGAGGTGGGTAACATGGCATCGCAGGTGGCAGTCATACCGGAGGTGCGGCATTTTCTGGTGGCACAACAGCAGCAGATGGGCAAGGATGGCGGCATCGTGATGGACGGACGGGATATAGGTACTGTGGTCTTCCCCCATGCCGAACTCAAACTCTTCCTCACCGCCTCGCCCGAGGTGCGTGCAGAAAGGCGCTACAAAGAGCTGATAGAGAAAGGTGAGCACCCCGTGATGGCGGATGTGCTTGCCGACGTCAACGACCGCGACTACCGCGACACCCATCGCGATGAGTCGCCGTTGCGCCAGGCAGAGGATGCCGTGGTGGTGGATAACTCTACGATGACGCGCGAAGAGCAGATGACGCATATTATAGGAATCTTCGATTCCGTTAAGGAGGTCGCTTCGCAACGTTAAAGAGTTAAGATGGTTGCTCGCGCAACGTTGAAGAATGGTTGTTACGATTGATACACATAGCGGTTTTTGTGCGGGAGTGACGGGAGCTATCCGCCGTGCAGAGAACGAGTTGCAGCAGACGGGGCAGCTCTACTGCCTGGGCGATATTGTTCACAACGGTCAGGAAGTGCAACGCCTGGAGCGCTTGGGCTTGGAGACGATCGACTATGATGACCTGCGTACCATCCACCATGCACGCGTGCTGTTGCGTGCCCACGGCGAACCGCCGTCCACCTACTGGATAGCCCGGCAGAACGACAATACGATCATCGACGGCACTTGTCCCGTAGTCAAACGCCTGCAAGAACGCATAGCCGAAACCTACAACGCGCATAAGCACGACGAGCAGCGCGCACAGATAGTGATCTTCGGCAAGCGCGGACATGCCGAAGTGATAGGGCTGCAAGGGCAGACGAACAACACGGCCATCGTCATCGAGAAACCCGAAGAGGCGGAAACGCTCGATTTCTCAAGACCGATCTACCTGTTCTCGCAAACGACGAAGAGCGTAGAAGGTTTCCGGCAGTTGGTGGAACGGATACAATTAAAAATTAAAAATTACGAATTACGAATTAATAATGACAAATTAAAAATTCCGTTCGAATATTACGACACCATTTGTAGAGCGGTAGCGAACAGAGTAGAACAATTAAAGCAGTTTGCAGCGGAACAAGATGTGGTGCTGTTTGTGGGCGGAACAAAAAGTTCGAATGCCGCGGTGCTGTTCGGGCATTGCAAAGAGGCTAATCCTCAGACGTTCTTTCTTGCCGGTCCTGACGATCTGACGGAAGAGATGAAAGCCACTTGCCGCCAAGCGAACAAAGTAGGTATTTGCGGAGCCACATCTACGCCGCTGTGGCTGATGGAAAAAGTGGCAGATAAGGTGAAAGGTGAAAATTGAAAGGTGAAAGGTGAAAGGATTTCAATATAGAACATTTAACTTTAAACCAAAATATTATGGAGTACAAGATTAACACTGTGGGTGTGCTCACCTCAGGAGGTGACTCGCCGGGAATGAACGCCGCCATCCGTGCGGTGGTACGTACGTGCATTGTTAACGGCATCAAAGCCAAAGGCATCTATCGCGGCTATCAGGGACTGATTGACGACGAAGTGAAAGAGCTGACGTCGCAAGATGTATCCGGCATCATCCAGCGTGGCGGTACGATTCTGAAATCTGCCCGTTGCATGGAGTTCAAGACGCCCGAAGGCCGCAAGAAAGCTTTCGAAACCTTGCAGAAAGAGGAGATAGATGCGCTGGTAGTGATCGGCGGTGACGGTACGTTCACGGGTGCGCGTCTGCTCGCGCAAGAATATAATGTGCCTGTCATCGGTCTGCCCGGAACGATCGACAACGACCTGTGGGGAACGGACTCGACCATCGGTTATGACACCAGTCTGAACACGATCATGGAGTGCGTGGACAAACTGCGCGACACCGCTACCAGCCACGAGCGCGTTTTCCTGGTAGAGGTGATGGGTCGTGACGCAGGCTTCCTGACGCTGAGTGCAGCGCTTGCTTCGGGTGCAGAAGCTGCCATCATCCCCGAGCGTGCTACCATCAAGGAGCAGATTGAGGAAGCTATCGGTCAGGGCCGTCGCAAGAGCAAGAACTCCAGTATTGTACTCGTTCAGGAGCACGCTATAGAGGGAGGAGCACAGGCCGTAGCGAAGCAGTTGGAGCAAGTTCATCCGGAGTACAACACCCGCGTGACTATCCTCGGTCACTTACAGCGCGGTGGCAGTCCTACGGCTTACGACCGCATCATCGCATCGCGTATGGGAATGGCAGCCGTACAAGCCCTGTACGAAGAGCAGCGTAGCATCATGATCGGCATGAAAAACGACGAGATCGTCTATGTCCCGCTGAGCAAAGCTATCCGCGAGAAGAAAGATGTGAAGGCCGACAAGTGGGCAGCTATGCAGATCTTGTCCATCTAACAGCCCCATGATACGAGACAGTATGCCAACCATCGGTACACTGCCTCGTGTTTTTGTACCCTTGTTGCAATTGATGAAAAAGGTCTTCTTGTTGTTAGCGCTATCCGCTTTGCTTGTGGTGTCACCGGCTATCGGGCAGACACCGCAGGCTACTGCAGCGGGTACAGAATTCTACTTTACGTTGTTTGACTTTTGGCATGAAGAACAAGAGAATTCGCCCAAACATTGCGGCATATCGATAACATGCATTGAGAATGCCGAAATAACTTTTTCCTCCAAAGTGGGCACAGGTGTCTATGCTTTTCAAGAGAACGCCGGGAGTTCTACTCTGACAAGTTTACAGGACGTGTCAGAAGCCGTGTTGCAAAGTGTGCATGTGCAATCCACCGGAGCATGTTACATGAACGTCTGGGTACAAGGACAATACGGCTCTGCAGAGACTGTCATCCTCCCAAAACATCTGTTAGGTACACACTATATACTGCAAGGTATTTCGGGGACAATGGTTACCGCGCAAGATACACAACGACCGACTTACTCACAGTTTACGATAGTAGGCACAGCCGATGGCACAATAGTACGGATTACTCCACGAACCAATTTGACTTGTGGTACTGCACCCTATTCGGGACAGACGCTTACAGCCGGTCAGCCTGGTACTTTCACGCTGAACGAGAATGATGTGTTACTATTCCATTGCGCCGATTATTCGGCAAGTATCAGTGGCACCTCGCTCGAATCCGACAAGCCGGTAGCCGTCTTTCAGGGCAATGATCTGACACGCTTGCCATCGGATGCCGAGGGACTGGACTACACATGGGAACAAGCACGCCCTGTTTCAGTTTGGGGAAAAGAGTTCGCTATACCGATAAGTTCCAGGCTGAGTCAAGTGACCTATCAGATAACAGCATCAGCGGACAGCACAGAGGTCTATCTACACCAAAAAAACACCAGGCAACAGATAGGCACACTGCAATGTGGCGAGAGCTTGCAGCGAACTATCGTCAATTCAGACAACCAATTGTCAGCCGAATATGTAACAGCCACCAAGCCAGTGTCTTGCTACCTGTACACCACAGGCAGCAGTCTCAATACGTTTGAACGAGGTGACCCTGCCATGGCGGAAATAGTGCCTTTGGATAACATGGCAACAGATGCTTATTGGAACTTGGGGCAATCATCGTTCAATGTGCCTTATAGTGCTTCACTATTAGTAACCACATGGCGAGGCAACGGCGAAAATATCAGATTCAGAGGTACATCTTTGCCGGACTGTTCTTCATCCGTTCCGTTCTCCACTTGTTGTTCTGAGACATACGAAATACCCCAAAGTATTATTCCGGGTTATTCGTTGAAAGCAGAGCGAGGCGGTTTTAGTGCATTCGTTCTAAAGATTGGTCAGGTGTCCGATGCTTCGCTGTTCAACATATCGCGCCCTGCGCCAAAAGAAGAGTTGTGCGAGGACGGAATTTTGCTCTTTCGTGAAGATTTTGGTGGTAACTCCCCGAATGACCCTACTGTCAGCATCGTTCCTGTGCCCGGTATGAGTAGCAGTTATTGGCAAGCAACCAATATCGTACCTATTGGAGATGGTATGGATATGGGAACAGGGAGGTATTTGGTCACAAAGAAAGGCTACCGCAACGGCATCCAGTGGCACCTGCAGGACGACCACACATATTTCGGCGACTACAGCCGCGGCTATTTCCTGGAAGTGGACGGCGCAGGTGACGGCGCACCGTTCTACAACACTACGATTGACGGGCTGTGTGCCGGTTCCGAACTGACCTTCTCCGCCTACGTGGCGAACGTGACCTACGCCGGACAGATACCTTACCTGCAACAGAACTTCGGCTATATTTATCCATGTCTGCGCTTTGAGCTGACGAACCCTGCTACCGGCGAAGTGCTTGCCTCACATTCCCCGGGTGACATCCAGCCTGACTACACCAAAACATGGGACATCAACCTCTCCGAGTCTGCCGACTGGCAGTTGGTAGGTATGAACTTTACCGTCCCTACCGGCATCACGTCGGTGCAACTGCACATCTACAACAATACCGGTTCGTTAGGAGGCTATGGCAATGACTTTGCTTTGGATGACATAGAAGTGCGATTGTGTATGCCACCTGTCACGATAGCGGATGCGGACAGCGTCTGCCCGTTTACATCCACTACGTTGACTGCCGTCTCTGATTATCAGCAGACAGCGGAAGCGCCACTCGAATATCGTTGGTGGCACTCCTCGGACAGCATCACTTGGACGGAGATAGAGGGGGCTACATCGGCAACATTGTCGTTGCCTGTGGTGTTGAACAGCGACAGCGGATGGTACAAGGTGATGATGGCGGCAGAGGGAAACATCAACAGCGTCAACTGCCGCGCTGAAAGCGAGCCGTACAAACTGAACTTGCGGTCGTTCAAACAATGTGTGCCGCCGGTTACCATCCGTTCGCCGCACAACGTGTGCGAAGAGCGCCACTATCGCTTTAACGTGCGGTTTGACAACAACGGTATAATCACCGCACCTGTCGCCTACCGCTGGCAGTATGTGAGCTACCTCAACCCCGATATCCCTGCCGACGAGAACAACTGGACTGACCTATCTGCCCCCAACGGACAGATTCTCAATCCCGATTTCGAGAACATCCAAGTTTCCGACTCAGGCTGGTACCGCGTCATCATCGCCAACGAAAGTTATATCAACAATCCCGACTATTGCGCCATAAGTGAACCGTTCTTGCTGCGGGTGAGTGCCGATTGTCCTATCTGTACGGACGGCAGATTGCTGTTTACAGAGAGCCTTGCCGGTCAGCCGATGCCTTACACGCGAACTGTCGCGAGCGTTTGTACCGGAACAGAATTGTCGGTCATTGCCAATATAGCCGATGTTCCTCTGCCCGCTGATGCTCAACTTACGGTCACGCTGTCGGATGCCGGCACAGGCGAAGAACTCAAGCGCTACGAAGCCGATGCTACCGAGTTGGAGGAGTGGCGCAGAGCGGGATTCAACTTCGGTGTGCCGGTAGGTACAACCTCGCTTGAGCTTTCTATCACAGGTGGACAGGGTGTGGACATGGCTGATCTGGAGGTCTATCTCTGTGCTCCGTCGGTAGAGATTACCGCAGCCGACACGGTTTGTCGGGAAGCAGCACAACAGTTTACCGCACAACTGCATAACGGCACGAATGACCGCCTGGCGTTCGTCGAACCGTTGGATTACCAATGGTATTTTTCTTCCGACCGGAACACATGGACACCCGTAGCCTACACTGCGGACAGCATCTGGCGCATCAATGCTGCTAAAGATGCTGATGGCGGATGGTACAAAGTGGCAGTGGCTGAAGAAGGGAACGTGGCGAACGACTACTGTCGAACGGAAAGCGAGCCTTTCAGATTGACAATCAAGAAATGTCTCAATCCGCCGCAGACACAGGACACAACGGTCTGCGACACCCTCATGCCGTATACATGGAGGGATATACTCTGGCACGAAATAGGCGACTCCGATGTCATGCTCCGTTACACCACCGGCGAGGACAGTGTGCTGATGACCTACATGCTCGCTACCGAACATTGCTGTCCGGATATCCGGTACGGCACATGTCAGTTGACCATCTGCGATACGCTGTTGCCATTTACATGGCACTACCGCGATACATCTGTTGTCTTTACGGACATCAGCGATGAGCATCATATACCTGTACCGCATTGGCATTGGACGGACTGCACCGACTCCGTCTACACGCTCACTATTGACACTTTCCGGTGCGAGAGACTGTGGCCGGTCATTGTCAACAAGTACAACTGGCAGCTCATGCTTGACCATGTTACCCTGCGCCGTTTCTTCCCCGACCGCACACCGCGCACGTATCAGTGGTACAAGGATAGCGTGGCTGTTGACGGCGCAACGGACGATGATTACAGCGAGCAGAACGAGCTGCACGGCAGCTATCAGTTGCTGGTAAGGATGGACGATGATTCCTACATCTGGTCGAATATCATTACGCTGACGGATACTCCACTTCCGTGGCCTGTCAGCGTGCATATATACAATAGCAATGGCTTGCCCGTCACCGACGACCGCTTGACTCGGGGTATTTATATCATCCATTACCGACAAGGTGACCGCGTATGGGTGGAGAAGAAAATTGTGTTGTGAAACGAATTGCACTCATAGTATGTCTGTTGCTGCCCGTGCTCGCGCATGCGGCAGGGCACATGTTTGAGGCGGGGCTGCACGGCGGATTGGCTGGTTGGAGCGCAAAGTATCAGTATATAGGCGCGGATGTGGGTTTTCATGCCGGTGGACATCTGTACTACAATTATATCTCGCCATACGTCATTGGTTTCCGCACCGGACTCACTGTTGATTGTCACAATGCCGGCTTTGGCAAGAACAGCTACGAAGATATGTATTCCACCACCGATGTCGATGATGAGCAGATGGTCATCTCCTATCACATCGGCTCTCTGCGCGAACGATACACCTTATGGTCGGTTGCCGTACCGCTGCAACTGGCATGGAACTACGACCTTTTCACGCTCTACACCGGTGCCAAGGCGGTCTTTCCGATGAACGGCACTTGGCGACAGACGCTCAGCCATGCAGCCTTGTCGGTCTATTATCCCGCCTATGACAACCACATTGACGATTCGTATCCGCTGGCTGCCTCACGCGATTTTGACATGCACGCTACGGGTAAGTTCGAGCAGCCTGCCGTGCAATGGTGGCTTGCATTGGAACTCGATTATGCTCTGCCTATGCGCATTTGGTCTCGCAAGAGCCGTCCATATATTATCGTGGGTGTATATTTTGACTATGCCTTGACGAGAATAACACCTGCTCACAGTACCGCGCCATGCATGCTCATGCTTTCCGATACACGCGACGGCTTACCACTGCAGCGTATATTGACACCTGTACTCATGAGCAACCGTCAGGGCACACCGTTGGTCAGCAGCTGCGGCTTGTGGGATGTCGGAATAAAAATCTCCTACGCCATCTCCTCTTATACCCCTCAGCGAAACAAAGCACTCCGCCATTGCACCTGCGAGAAATAATCGGTGTGCAAAAACCTATTTACATTTTTCCAAGCGTTGCAAACAAATCATTTGGACGGAAAACAAATTATTCGCAAATCTTAAGGCTCAAAAATTGCATTTAGCATTGTTACTTTCCCTGTTTTCTACTCCGTTGGCATAGCGCGTTATTTGCTCTCGTGGTAGGATTGGGTATCTACATGTGAGTTGCCGGTGGCAGGGGTGAGCGGTGCAACGGACTCCGTCATGCGCACGGCATTGGAGTCGGGCATGCCACCGCCCCGGGTAGTAGGTCCGTCATCAGGATGGGTGATGGTTTGTCCGTCATAATACGACGGGTCGCGGATATCTATATTATCACACTTGTTAGCACAAGAAGCGAGTGCAAACATAGCGCTGCACGCAATCGGAATATATACGGATAGTTTTTTCATAGGAATAGTTTTATATCCAATGTACGACGCCATTTAATGTTGAGTAGTATAGCTCAATTCGTCCTCCGTTATTCATATCAACGCTCATTTCTATTTCTTTCAGATGACCGGTTGACTCTTCGTTTCGATAGTATTCGTCTGCGGAGTCTATATTGTCAGCTTCACGCTTGTAGTCCGCCCAGAACTTCGATTGAGTCTGCCTGTAGGTTTCCATATACGAATCGTACTCCTCTTTGGTTATTCTGCCGTTGTTGTAATCATCGGTGAGGTCTTTGGTCATTTGTTCGACTTGCGTACCGCCGCAGTAGGTTGTCCATCTGGCGGGTTGCTGCGAGATGCTCAGGTCTTTTACAATCAGGCTGCCGTTCCATAAAGAATAAGTAGGACGGATGACGGTAGCGGCAAAATGTGACCACTTCCAGTAGAGGTCACGTGCACTTTTCTCCGTCTCCATCCGATGGAGAGCTGACGCATATTTGACGGTATCTCCGTACACTCCGAACATAAACATGATTGATGCGTCGTAGGAGAATTCCGTGAATCGTGCGTCTTTAGAAAAGACATATTCGTCGGCATATTCCATCTTGCTGCCGAAGCAGTAACCGTTTTTCTCCAGATGTTTCGTGGCTTCCTGTACCGTCATGCCCAATATCTCTTCGGCAATCTTCGGGGAATTCTCGTTGGAGTTGAGCGCCACGTCCGGGTTGCACCCGCACAGTGCCACAGCCGTTATGATGATGTATAAAAGATGTTTTTTCATAAACAATACTATTTAGTGGTTATGGATTGTACTACAAAAATCACGCCAAACTATGTGGCAAAAAACCTACCTGACGGATTTACTCCGTGGGTTGCCAATCATCCAAACTTCGTTCACGCACAAATGTATAGGTTTCGCGTACGACGTTTACGGATGGCACTCCGGCTTCAGGATACGTTATGCGTTCGTCGTATATAAGGATCAATTCGTCATTCGTCAGTTTGTTTACTGAATAGCGCTTGATGATAATATTCGGACAAGGATCCGTAACGCAAAAAATGTCATAATTGGCTGTTTCTACGATTGTGAAGTACGGTTTTTTGCCCTCAATAATGAAGGTTCTGAAAGCGGCATCGTCCACTTTGCTCCAATACTTGTCCGGCTCGGATATTACCCATTGGAAATGGTAGATCTCATTGTTTCGGAAGAGCCATGCTACGGCTTTGCCGTCAAACTGCGTGTCATGTTTGTCGTGTTTGGTCGGTACGGTTTGCATGGAATCATTGTAGTAGGAATGTTCCGAAACATAAGATTTCATTTCCCATCCGCCTTGCAAAATAGTCGTATCGAGCAACTCTTTGCCGTCAACTACAACAACGGGGTGGTTCCTGATAATACATGCTACCAAGAGCATCGAAAGCATTGCTATCAATGCCGGAACTTTCGCGATGCGCGGTAATACATTCTTTTTGTTCATAGCGGGTGAGAATTTTAGTGGTTATTGCTTTTGCATTTCGGGGTGACCGATCAGGGCGGTGAAGAGGATCGTGCCGTAGTCGCGTTCGCGGATGATGAACAGGAACGGTCGATCGGCAATGAAGCGGCGGTAATCCATCGGTTCGGCTGCTTTGTCGGCAAACATTCCTATCGTCACAGCTGCTGCTTCCGTACCTTCCTCATCTACTTGCATGAAGGTGTGCTGGTTGATAAGGGTCAGATAGGCTTCATGCTCGCTCAAGCGGGAGAAATCAGCTTGGGTTGTGAACGCGTCAAGCATACCCAATGCCTTCAGGTCATCGTTGAGGCAACGCTGGTATTTGAGCGAGAATTTCGGCAAAGCCAGTTCTACCTCGGGATACATCGTATTGTGTGTCATCTCGTTCCATCGCTCCGCATCCATGCCGTCCATAAACGTGCGGATATTGATGCCCTCGGCAGGCAAGATGATGTCAGCGCAATATTCGCCGCCTTTGTACGGCAGTTCTACCAGCTGGTAATCTTCGCCCTCACTGTATGTCATCTCGTCGGTGCGGTGCATGAAGTCGGTTTGAATCTCGTTGCCTTTGAGGGTGGTGAACTTCTGCTTGCCGGTTTGCGTGGTTTTGAATTTGTCTTTCCATTTGGCTTTGAAGTACAGGGCATTGATCAGCGCCATCACGGTGTTATCGTCCACCATCGAGCGGTCGATAACCTCTTTGATGCGGTTATTGGTGTGCGAGGCGGCAAAATTGTTGATATCGCGCAGCACATTGTCGTCCACAAAAGTCGGTACGTTCTTTGCTTCGGCATCAAAACTCTGCTTACATGCCTGCACAAAGTCGGCTTGCAGCGGAAAACGCTCGGCTACCCATATACCGTTGGCGATGTTCAGATTGGTGTAAGTATCCAAGGCGGGCAGTACGTCGATGAGTTGGCGGTAATAGTCGTTGATCTCGTCGATAGGTGCATCCTCAAATCCGAGCATCTCGCGTATCTGCGCTTGCGTCTCGCCATCGGCGCCGTTCATCACCATGCCCAGTAGCATCGATGCCGATAGCGGCGAGAGGATGATGTTCTCGCTCTGATCATGGGCTGCGGCTTGTTCCAACAGGTCAAAGCTGAAATCGTTGCACTGCTGCGACAGCTGTCTCTCTGCCGGAGAGAAGTTCAGCGCTTTCACTTGTTTAACGCCATTGCCCGTCTCGCACGAAGCGAGCATAAACAGGCATACAAGAATGACTGACAGGCAGAAAACGGTTCCACCGAAAAGTAACTTTTTCATATCACATGATTATTATTGGTTTCTTACTATGGGTTTTGTGTTGTTGTCAGTTGTTTGTGCACTTGTTTCGCCCAGCACGAGGCAGAACAGATATTGGCGCAGGTGTCGGGAGTCGGTACCAAGTTTGTTGGCGGTGTGCGACTTGTAGTTACGAATGCCGCTCTCGGCGTAGCAGAGTATATCTGCCATCTGCCGGCTATCGAACCCATCGAGGAAAACGAGGATGCACAGACGTATCTCTTTCTCGTTAAGTACCTCAGTAGCCTTGAGTTTGTCGGCAAGGAAGAAAAACTGCTTGTTGACGTTGATGCAGAGCTGTTCGTAGTTGTTCCAGCCGAGCGACTGTTGCCAGTTGGAGGCATGTTGCAAGGCTGCAATATTCCCGTTGACTTCGTGCAAGATTTGTTGCCTTCGTGCCGTCAGTTGCTGTTGCAGTTCGGCATGTTGTGCCTCGCGCTCCATGACGATAGCATCGGCTTTTTTGCGCTCGGAAGCTATCTGCTCCAGGGCGTGACGATGCTTGCGTCGCAGGCGGATACTGATGAGCAATGCCAGCAACAATAGGACGATGGCGGCAGGCAGCAGAGCGTTACTCCATGCCCAACGGGGCGCATTCAGGTCTTGCTGCAGCAGTTCGACTGCATGTGCCAGGTCGCCTTGTTTGTCGGCCATATACGTCAGGATAGTGGCTCTTTCGGCTGCGGCCAGACGCACTTCTTCCAGCCGGGCTTCGGGGTCTTGCTGGGTGAGGATATACAGGGCGTTAGCGCGGAGGAACGGATGACCGGTGAGGCGGAGCACCTCACGCGCATAATAGGTAGCCGAGTCGTATTGCTGCATGAGAGAGAAGCATTGCGCCTTGATCATCCTGACGGATGGCGTGGCTGCGGCGGTAGGATCCATCTGCCCGATGTACAGCACGGCTTGCGGATAGTTGCCGGCACGCATATAGGCCTCGGCGTAGGTCTCCAAAATCATCGGTGAAACCGTCGATGTACACGATGCCTGAGCTGCCTGTTGCAGCAAGACGTGGACGGCAGCAGTATCGCCTTGTTCGGCAAGGGCGTATGCGGTGTTGACCAGAGCGTTGCGGTAGCGCAGGCTATCGGCAGCAAGGAGGAACTGTTCTGCGGAAAGAGCGTATATGTCGTGCGCGAGCGGGTAGTTGCCTTCCAGGCGGCATATATATGCCATATTACTGTACGTGCGCCCGAGGATGACGTGCTCGTTCGTGCGTGTGTGATGCGCCTCAAGCAGGTATTGCATGGCGAGCGAGTATCTATCGCTCAGGCGCAGGTATCTGCCGTAGAAGAAACATGCGCGGGCATAATCGTTGTGCATCAGCAGCCGTAGCGGACGAAGCGTTTCTACCGTAGTGGCAAGAGCCAGACTGTCGTCGTACGCACAGCCCGTTTGCAGCAGACTGTCGGCGGTGGCAAGAGTCTCGCGGGCATGATGAACAGGGCGGCACGATGCAGTGCTCAGAAATAATCCGAGGCAAGTGAGAGAAAGCAGTATGTGGCGCCGAATATGCATCATGGTGCAGGGTTCGTTTGCTTGTTTGCAGTTTTCGACTGCAAAGGTACTGCTTTTTTTTCGAATTTGCAAATTTTTTTGTGGATTTTTGCTTTTGTGTTAGCTGCTGATAATCTGCTTAATCGTTGTTTGGGCGTGTGGAAATCTGCAAATATGGCTACTTTTTCACCCCTTCAAAGTGGTCGACAAACTTCACTTTGATGTCCTCAAACGAGTCCACGAACTTCACTTTCACTTCTTCGAACGAGTCCACAAAGCGCACTTTGCCGCACGAGTCTTCAAAGCAATCGACAATCTTGATGTCCACATCTTCGAAACAATCAACGATCTTCACTTTGATATCTTCGAAACAGTCAACAACTTTCCATTTGCCGTACAGTTTGTAGGTCTTGCCGTCTTTGGTCACGGTGCAGTTCTCTTTGTTGATTTTCACATCGTCGCCTGCCATCGCGCTGAGCGTCAAGGCAGTACAGAAAAGGATAGCAAACAGGCGTTTCATAAGGCTATTGATTTTTGAGGGTTTGTGATAACAGCACAAAAACTATGCCATACTCCTTTCCGAGTGAGTGTTGCCTCCGGTAATAATCAACAAATATACAACCAATATACAACGAATCACTAACGATTTGTATTTCTGTATTATATACAAAGTATATAATACTACCTGGACATTATTTGTCCAAAAAGGATTACAGGGAACAGAGGTATTCCAGGGCTTCGCGGAGTTGGGCGGGGGTGACGGTTTGGCCGATGCAGGGGGAACCGATATCCTGGAGCAAGGTGCAAACGATAGCGCCTTGTTCGCGGTTTTTCTTGTCATGGAGCATGAGGCTGATGAGTGCATCATGATCGCTGCAAGTGATAGGAGCAGCGCCGTAGTTCTCAAGCATGAAGCGGCTGAGAGCAGACACGACCTCTGCGGGCAGACCGCAAAGGGCGTGGGAGAGATAGGTTTCTGCCACCATGCCGAACATCACGCAGTAACCATGAAGGCATTTACCATTTTGCCATTTACCATTTTGCCATTTGGATAGCCCCAATGCTTCGATGGCGTGGCCGATGGTGTGGCCGAGGTTGAGGATCTGACGGATGCCGTTGTCGTGCAGGTCCTGGCTGACGATGCGCTCTTTGAACGCCACAGAGGCTCGCAGCAACTGTGCAAAACTTTCCGACTGCGTGTCACGCAGGTCATGGCTCATGAAAGCAGCGTAGGCTTCCGGGCTGTCCAGCAAAGCATGTTTGAGCATCTCGGCATAGCCGGAAAGGAGTTGTTCAGCCGGTAAGGTCTGCAAGAAAGCGGGCAAGAGAAGCGTCTCGACGGGTTCGGCAAAAGCGCCAATGCCGTTCTTGACCATCGGCGAACCATAATCGATACCGGTCTTGCCTCCGGCTCCGGCATCCACCATCGCCAGCAAGGTGGTAGGAACATTGAGGAACGGCATCCCGCGCATATAGGTGGCGGCAGCAAAACCGCCCATATCGCATATCACTCCGCCGCCGAGATTGATGAGCAGACTTTTACGCGTAGCCTGTTGGGCAAACAGCCAATCCCAGATCTGCTGAACGGATTGGATATTCTTATGCTGCTCGCCGGCAGGCAACACAAGCGTGGCAGCCAAGTCGGGCTGCCCTAACTGCGATAACAAGACGGGCAGACAGCACTGAGCTGCCTGCTCGTCGGTAAGAAGAAAGACGCGGTCGTATGACGAGAGATTAATCATTCAAGCACACGATGGTCAATCGATTATTCGCGCATCAGTTTGGCAAAATCCTCGTAGGAGACGGTTTTCTCCTCGATCTTGGCTACGGTACGCAGATGGTCGTAGATCTTGTTCTCTGCCACGCGCTCGATGATGCCACGGAGTTGGTTCTCGTCCTTGAGGATATTCTCGGCAAACGAAGTGAGGTACTGGTCCTCGACGTGCATCATGCCGTACTGCATAAACTGCATGCGTGCCACCTCTTTGGCATACGCGTCAACGTCCTCTTTCTCCACCTTGACGCCATATTCTTTCATGAGCTGGTCTTTGGCGAGCTGCCAACGCAGTTGCTCAATCATCTTCGGGAAGTCGCGGTCAAGATCTTCGGGCTTCATATCCTTATTGGTAGCAGCCACCCAGCGCTTGAGGAAGGCTTCGGGCAGAGCGAACTCGCCAACCTTCTTGAGGATAGCGGCTTTGGCGTCCAAACCGAACTTATACTTTGTATCCTCAGCCATGTTTGCCTCGATCTCGGCTTTCACGCGAGCGCGGAACTCAGCCTCGTCTTTCGGGGTGTCGGCGCCATACACTTTGGCAAACAGTTCGCCATCGATCTTAGCAGCCTGGTGACGCGTGATGGTGGTGACGGTCAGGGTGAAATCGGAGTTCAGCTCTTTGGCTTCGTCTTTCTTGATATCGAGCAGCGAAGATACTTCGGTCTCGTTCTGGAAAGCCTTCATGGGGTTGAAGGTGATTACATCACCTTTCTTTGCCCCCTTGAACAGCGCAGCCTGATCCTTGTCAGCCATGTATTGCGGGTTGAGGATAGCGTTCTCCTTTACGATGCCGTTCTCTTTCTGCTCGGTGAGCGTACCGCGGATGACGTCACCTTCCTGGGCCTCGTCGGCATCCACATAGTCGCCGAAACGCTCTGCATAGGAATTAACCTGGTTGGTAACCATCTCGTCGCTCACGCTGATGGTGTACGATGTAAGTTTGTTGCGAGCCGTAAGCTTGGCGTCGAACTCAGGAGCCACGGCGATATCGAAAGCGAACGTGAAGGTCGTCTCGTTATCCAGATCCATTGCCGGCGTCAGTTCGTCGTTGGGCAGCGGATCACCCAGGATATGCAGTTTCTGCTCCTCGATGTACTTGTTGATCTGCTCGGCAATCGTATTGTTCAGCACGTCAGCCAGAACGCTTTTGCCGTACATCTTTTTCACCATACCCAGGGGCACCATGCCTTTGCGGAAACCCGGGATGTCCGCCTTCTGACGGATTTGACGCAGTTGTTTGGTTACTGCTTCCTCATAGTCGGCTGCTTCCAAAGTAAGCGTGATGACCGATGTGAGGTCTTTGATTTCTGAATGGTTGATTTGCATAATATATGTTGTGTTTTAATTCTTGCGCATAAAAAGCCTACAAAGATAAAAAAAATATTCTGAATTTGCAAATTTTTATGAATAATAATGCAAAATGCTCATTATTATGTGCAATAGATGCAAATTGTAGAAAACATTTCGACGAAATTTGTAGGCAAATGGCGGAAAAACTTGCAAATTCGGAAAAAAAATTGTAACTTTGCATCTCGTTGTTTTGCGTCGGGAACGAATGAAGGCTTGCTAACCGCGAATAACCGACGCGCACCAACACTATGGCCAAAATACAAGACAAGAACAAACTATATACCTTCCTCCGCCCGTATGTGGACTGGATGTTCCGGCGTTCGTATCGCGAGATGCGCTACGTTGGCCGCGAGAATATCCCTACAGACGGATCGGTGATTTTTGCTCCGAATCACACCAATTGTCTGTGTGACGCGATGGCTATTTTAGGTATCGACCAGCGGCAAAAAGTGTTTGTTGCCCGCGCAGATATCTTCCGCGACCCCAAGCAGGCAAAGATTCTAAGATGGCTGAAAATCATGCCAATGCGCCGGATGCGCGATGGGGCAAGCGAGGTGCTTCACAATGATGATACGGAAGATAAAGCTATCGATACGCTACATGACGGCGTGCCGTTCTGCATCCTACCCGAAGGCAAACATCGCCCAATGCACTCACTCTTGCCGCTGGGCAAAGGTATCTTCCGTATAGCCCTGCGCGCCAACGATGAGTTTGGCAAGGAGAAACCCATCTATATCGTGCCGGTAGGACTGGAGTACGGCGACTATTTCCACCTCTGGAACAGCCTTACCGTAAACATCGGCAAGCCAATCAACGTGACGGAGTTCGTCAAGGAATATACAGCGCAGCATACCCAAGAGGGTGAGGAGGTCAATCGTCCGCAACTTATATTGGCTCTGCGCGAAGAGCTGACACAACGGATGAGAGAGCAGATACTGTGGGTGCCGGATGACGAACATTACGAGGAGAATCTTGCCAAACTTCAGGCCAATCCTCCGGCGCCGTTCAACAAGTTCCCCAAGCATCGCTTGCCCAAATGGCTGCTGCTGGTCATCCTGGTACTGCTATCGCCACTGTTCCTCATCAGCGCGGCATTGACGATACCGCTGTGGGGCATGTGGCTGCTTATCCGCTGGAAAATCAAGGATCCGGCTTTCCACAACTCCGTGCAATATGTTTGGCAGTTGCTGATCATACCGCTGAGCGTGTTTGTTACGCTGCCGTTCTGGATGTTCCTACAGGAATATGTCTATCAGGCACGGCAATTGAAAGAAACCAAATAATTCATAACATGATACGAGCATATATACTCATTGCGCTGTACATCCTGGTGCCGGTGATCATCATCGAGTGCTTCAAGCGTTGGACTTGGATGCAGAAGATCGGCACGGTGGTAGCAGCGTACGCCGTGGGCATCATCTTTGCCCTGACGGGTCTGGTACATTTCGAAGCAGGCACAGAGGCTGCGATCAGTTTCGGCAAACTGCAGTCGACAATCATGTCGGTAGCAGTACCGCTGGCTATTCCGTTGATGCTGTTCAACTGCGATTTCAAACTATGGACGAAAGCGCTGCCGAAGACGCTATGGTCGTTGGTAGGCGGCATTGGCGCCGTGCTGGTGGCGGTGATAAGCGGCTACTACATCTTCCACACGCCCGACGTTCCGGAGTTCAACAAGGTAGCAGCCATGATGACGGGTATCTATACCGGCGGAACAATGAACTTCAATGCCTTAGGCGCATCGCTGGGCGTGGATAAGACCGTCATGGCTATCGTTCTGGCATTTGAGATGGTGCTGACTACGCCGTACATCTTCTTCATCATAGGCGGCGGATACAAGGTTTTCCGCAAGATCCTACCCTACGAGGACGTGACGCGCAAAGGCCGTACGGACGAGAATGTGGAGACCAAAGATATAGAGAACTACCGCGGGATGTTCGACAAGAAGAACGTAGGCGGGATGTTCGCCGGGTTGGGACTGAGCGTATTGTTCCTGGCCATAGGCGCAGGCTTGGCGCTGCTGATTACCGGCACGCTGAACGAACTGGTGGTAATCCTGACCATCACCACGCTGTCGATCATCGCATCGTTCTTCAAGAAAGTACGCGAACTGCCCAAGACGTTTGAGTTGGGAATGTTCTTCATATTGATCTTCTCCGTGATTGTGGCATCGCTGTTCGATATCCACAGCGTGAACGGCGGATCGCTGATGATCGGCATGTTTGTGGCGTGGGTGATGATTGTGGCAGCCGGACTTCACCTGTTGTTGTGCCGAATTATGCATGTCAGCGGCGACCTATTCTGCGTGAGCCAGATAGCGCTGCTCTGCTCGCCGCCTTTCGTGCCGCCGGTAGTAGGAGCCATGAAGAATAAGAAAGTGCTGATCTCGGGTATCGTGATCGGATTGGTAGGCTACGCCGTGGGAACGTATCTGGGTGTGGCGATAGCGCTTATCTTACCATAATAGTTCCGCTGTGCGAAACGTTAAAATGTTAAACAGTTAAAATGGTTTCGATTGCATCGAAACGTTAAACAGTTACTCATAATGAAAAAGATAATTATTGTTGCATTAGCAGTATTGATGCCACTGGCTATTTTTGCCAAAAAGCAACCCAAGCCGCAAGAGGTGGATTCGCTGGGAAGAAAGATCAAGACGGGCTGGAACTTCGGCATACTGCCGTCGATAGCTTATGACGCCGATTATGGTTTTCAGGGCGGTGTGCTGACCAACGTGTACTATTACGGCGACGGCAGCCAATACCCCGAATATATCCACTCGCTGTATTTCGAGGCAGCCTACACCACTAAGCATCACGGCATCTTCCGCTTCAACTACGATTCGAAGTACCTCATCCCCGGGCATCGCCTGACGCTGGATGCCACCTACCTGCCTGACGCTATGTGCGACTTCTACGGATTTAACGGCTATGAGTCGTACTACCAGCCTACGTGGTGCACATGGAACAAGAAGACGGAGAAGATGAAGAATCCGGAAGAATACCAGTCGCGTGTGTTCTACAAGTACAAAAGAGATCTTATCCGCGTAGCGGGCGACATAGAAGGCACGATATACAAAGACCTGAAATGGAACGCCGGTCTGGGCGTATTGGGATATATCATCGACGATTGTGACATCAAGATGCTGAACGGCAAGAAAGAGTTTGACCCTACTCAGGAGCGTTATGCGCAAAAGCCCCTTGACCCGAGTGTACAGGGCCTCTACGACAAATACAAGACCTGGGGACTGATAGGCGCCGATGAGATGAAAGGCGGCTGGCATCCGTACCTGCGCGGAGGTATCACTTTCGACACGCGCGACAAGCGTCAGGGACCTAACCGTGGCATCTATACCGACCTGTTCTTCACCTACTCGGCTGCGTTCAATGCCGCCTATGGTCAGCAGGCTACTGCCGGCTACAACCACTTGCAGCTCAACTTCACTTTCCGCCATTACGTGCCGTGCTTCAAGGATAAGAACGGCATCGACCGAATCACGTTTGCTTACAGGCTGGGTATACAGAACAATATAGCCGGACGCAGTCCGTTCTACATGAACAACTACATGAACACTCTGTTCATCCAGCGCGTGTATTACGAGGGACTGGGTGGCGGCAACTCGGTGCGCGGCATGATGGCTAACCGTATATTGGCCAACGGCTTTGCGTTTGCCAATGTGGAGTTCCGCTTCCGCGTAGTGAACTTCGATATAGGTCGCCAGCATTTCTTCGTCGGCCTGAACCCGTTCTTCGATATGGGTATCGTAACGCAGCCGTACAACATGGATGAGCTGGTGAAGTTCCACACCAATGGCGCGTACACAACCCTCCGTGAGAGCTTTGATGCAAACAACGTAGCCGGCGAGAACTTCTCCGATTATTTCTCCACCAACCCGAAAGATATCTATCGCCCGCACATGACGGCAGGTCTGGGACTGAAGATCGGTATGAACGAGAACTTCGTGCTAAGTGCTGACTGGGGTATGCCTATCGACAAACAGGACAACTCGAAGTGGGCGAACTTCTACGTGAAGATGGGATACCTGTTCTAAACGAGCAACAGTACCATTTCTTAAGCAGCAACGGAAACAATAAAATTACAGTATATGAAAGTCCTTTTGGTGAATGCCAGTCCTCACAAGCAGGGCAACACGTTTATCGCGCTGAGCGAAATAGCCGGGCAGCTGAAGAAGAACGGCGTAGAAGCCGAGATCATGCAGATAGGCGTACAACCCGTACGCTCGTGTATAGCCTGCTCGCGGTGCAAAGCGCAGGGGTTGGGGCGTTGCACGTTCGACGATGACATCTGCAATCGCGTGATAGAGCAGATGAAAACTTCCGACGCATTCATCATCGGTTCGCCGGTATATTACGGACAACCTACAGGTGCAGCACTATCGCTGCTGCACAGGATGTTCTACTCTGCCGGAGATCTGTTCCGTAACAAACCCGCCGCCACGGTGGCGGTGTGCCGTCGTGGCGGTGCTACGGCTGCTTATCAAACGATGAACATGGCATTTGAGATGATGAACATGCCCATCGTAACATCGCAGTACTGGAACATCGTGTATGGTCGCGAACCCGGTCAGGCTGCGTTGGATACCGAAGGGATGCAAACGATGCGCACACTGGCGAACAACATGGCATTCCTACTGAAGAAGATTCATGCCGACGGCAAGCCACAGTACCCCGAACGAGAACCGTGGCAGCCGATGCATTTTATCCGTTAATCCGCTGCGGATGACTGCTCATCCGCATCAACAACATCATCCATATCCATCACAAAAGCCTCGTCATCGACAGCCTCGTCGATGACTTGCTTTATGACGGTAATATTCTCTTTGTTGACGGAAACAATCTTTCCTACCGAAGCTCCCAATCCGCATAGCGAGAAGAGCCATATCAGCAAGGTGATGATCCAGAAACGCAGACTCGGGTGTTTGCGCTCGGTGCTGTACTTGACTATCCAATGGACGATCATATACAAGGGCAGACCTACCGCAGCGATGGCCGACAGGCAAAGGAGCCACGTCCAGCCCGCACTGCCGTCAAGCAGCGTGAAGCCCAATGCCGGCACTAACGCCATACCTCCGATACTTACGCCGAAGAAGGCCATGATCAGAGCGAAGATGACTGCCAGAACAGGGAAAAGAAGCTGGATGGCGATGATGATAAGGATGGCTTTGAATACGATGGACAGTACTCGTCCTACGCCCTGACGGGTGATAGGTGCGCGCTTGATGGCAGGTCGTTTGTTCTCGCCAAACTCATTAGGTTCGCCTATGCGTGCGCGTACGTCGCGTACCATTTGGATGGTTACCGACTCGGATTTTTGTGCAAACAGTGCCGACTGGAACAGTTCGGCTATGCGGCTCTCAAGGTCGTCCATGACATCTTTCTGCTCGTCTTGCGGCAAGCGGCTCGCGATATCTTCAAGATAGGTCTTGAGCAACTGGTAGGCATCTTCGTCGATATGGAAGACTACGCCTTGCAGGTTGATTGTACGTGTGAGTTTCATTATCGGGTGATTTTGTTGATAGCGTTACTGATAGTTCCCCACTCCTGATTGAGTGTTGCCAGCAGGTCTTTGCCCTCGTCGGTGAGGGTGAAATACTTGCGAGGCGGTCCGTCGGTCGATTCCTGCCAGCGGTACTTGAGCAGACCGTTGTTCTTCAGGCGCGAGAGGAGCGGATATACCGTTCCCTCCACCACCAGCAGGTCGGCTTCTTGCAGCGCGTTGAGGATATCGGAGGTATAAACCTCTTGCCGGTTGATGATCGACAGGATGCAATACTCCAATATCCCTTTGCGCATCTGGCTTTTGATGTTCTCTACCATAGCGGTGATGAACGGTTAGTTGAGGATGGTGTAGTTGTCGTCATCCTTGGGCATGATGAGCATGAGCAAGATGTAGAGCAACAAGCCCGGGAAGCCCGTGGTGAAGATCGTCAGTGCGGCATAAGCTGCGCGCACGAGCGTAGGATCGATGTCAAAATACTCGGCGATACCGCCACATACGCCTGCCAGCATCTTGTTGGCGCTGCGTGTAAGTTTTTTTGCTTCCATTATCGTGAAATTTTAGTGTTTTTTCTAATCCGATGCAAAATTACTAAAAAATTCAGAACTATGCAATACATAGTAGTATAAAAATGCAAAACAGCCCTCATATTTCATTAAAAATACAAACAGACATGTCAGAATAGGGGTGGAAGGGCGCAGATTTGTTGCCGGCAGTGGCAGAAAGAGGAATTTTTTTGCTATTCGGGCGTTTTTTATGCCTGAAAACTTGCAAATGTCAAAAAAATGTATTAACTTTGCAGAGCAAATTGAAAATTGAAAGGTGAAAAGTGAAAGGGGCAAGGAATTTGAAAATTGAAAGGTGAAAAGTGAAAGGGGAATTGAGAATAAAATATATATTGAATAACAAAATAAACACAAAACACATGTCAAAAGTTACAGTTGTAGGTGCAGGTAACGTAGGTGCTACCGCCGCCAATGTGATCGCTGTGAAGAATATCGCCAGCGAAGTTGTTCTGATTGATATCAAGGAAGGCGTTGCAGAAGGCAAAGCCATGGATATCATGCAATCGGCTCAGACCATCGGTTTCTCTACCGTAGTGAAGGGCATCACCAATGACTACAGTCTGACCGCCGGTTCGGATGTAGTGGTTATCACGTCGGGTCTGCCGCGTAAGCCGGGTATGACGCGTGAGGAGCTTATCGGCGTGAACGCCGGTATAGTGAAGAGCGTAGCTACGCAGATCCTCTCCTACTCGCCCAACGCTATCATCATCGTGGTATCCAACCCGATGGATACGATGGCTTATCTGACGCTGAAAGCTATGGGTCTGCCCCGCAACCGCGTGATCGGTATGGGTGGTGCGCTGGACTCCAGCCGCTTCAAATATTACCTGAGCCAGAAGCTGGGTTGCTATGCTCATGATGTGGATGCTTTCGTTATCGGCGGTCACGGCGACACGACGATGATCCCGATGAAGCGTCTGGCAGCTTATCGCGGCATACCCGTATCGAGTCTGATGAGCGCAGAAGAGCTGGACGAGGTAGTGAAAGCTACGATGGTAGGCGGCGCTACGCTGACCGGTCTGCTGGGCACATCCGCCTGGATGGCTCCGGGTGCTTCGGTAGCATTCATGGTGGACGCTATCCTCAACGACCAGAAACGCATGATCCCTGCATCGGCTAAGCTGGAAGGTGAATATGGCTATGATGACATCATGATGGGCGTTCCCTGCATCATCGGTAAGAACGGTATCGAGAAGATCGTTGAACTCGACCTCAACGACGAGGAGAAAGCGCTGTTCGCTGCTTCGCACGACGCAGTAGCCAAAACAACCAATATTCTTCACGAGATTGGAGCACTCTAATTCCGATACCTTCGTTCCATCTGTACTCGTGGGCGTGATAACTCCGTACCAACCGGAGGATCGCACCCGCGAGTATCTTGATGAACTGGCTTTCCTGGCCGACACCAACGAGATTCGTCCGGTCAAGCGGTTCGTGCAACGGATGGAGTCGCCTAACTCCACCACCTACGTCGGCGAAGGTAAGCTACAGGAGATTCGCGAGTATATCGCAACCTTTAACTCCGCCGCCAAGCTTGGCTGCGAATCGCCTATCGAGCTGGTCATCTTCGATGACGAGCTCTCGCCGCGGCAGCTGCGCAACATAGAGAAAGCGCTGAACAGCCAACAGCCAACAGCCAATAGCCAACGGCCAATCCGTGTCATCGACCGCACCATCCTTATCCTGGAGATCTTCCTCCGTCGTGCACAGACATCCTACGCCAAGACGCAGGTGGAGATGGCACATCTGCAATATATGTTGCCCCGCCTGACGCGTATGTGGAGCCATCTGGACCGTCAGCGTGGCGGTGGTGGCACCAACCGAGGTACGGGTGAGACGCAGATAGAAGCCGACAAACGTATCATCAACAACCGTATAGCCCTGCTGCGCGAAGACCTTAAGCGTATCGATCGGCAGATGGCCACGCAGCGGCAGAACCGTGGCAAGATGGTGCGTGTGGCACTCGTAGGCTATACCAACGTAGGCAAATCGACGATAATGAACCTACTGAGCAAATCGGATGTATTTGCCGAGAACAAACTGTTTGCCACGCTCGATACGACGGTACGCAAAGTGACGATAGACAACCTGCCATTCCTTTTGTCGGATACCGTAGGCTTTATCCGCAAGCTGCCGCATAACCTGGTGGAGTCGTTCAAATCGACGCTGGACGAGGTGCGCGAAGCCGATCTGCTCATCCACGTGGTGGATATCTCACATCCGAACTTCGAGGAGCAATATGAGGTGGTGGAACAGACCATCAACGAACTGCTGCAAAAAGACCATCGCATCGAAGAGTCCGATCCGTGGAACGAGGCGCACAGTGCAGGTGGCGGCAAATATCGCGCCAAGAACCAGAAACGAACCATCGTGGAGCGTCCGGAAGAGATAGTCATCTTCAACAAGATCGACGCTTTCACCTATACTCCCCAACAGGAAGATGACCTGCTGCCGCCTTCGCGGGAGAACATCTCCCTCGAAGAACTGCAACGCACCTGGATGGCGAAGCTCAACGGTCCGCATGGCGAGAGCGGCAACACGTCCAATGTGGTGTTCATCAGCGCACGCAACAAGACGAACATCGACGAACTGCGTGACATCATCTACAGCCGCGTCAAGGCTATACATATCAAGCGCTATCCCTATAACGACTTCCTCTTCCAGCGCTACGATAGCGTCTGAGCGGTCAGACCGCTATTTCGTTCCGCTCAAGATACCGTTTTCTTTGTCTTCATTGTTAATCCGCTTGCCGGAGTCGCGTCGTTGCGTACCGAAATCGAGATTGCAATGGAAGTTGAGAATGAGCATCTGGCGGAAGTCGCGCATCTCTGCATGCTGCGTGTTTGGCGCAAGGGCCGACAGGTCCTTCGTCTCGCGGCTGTAGCCTTTTGCCGAGAACGGGTTCAGCATCATCACTCGGAAACCCCACTTGTCCTGGTTGTAGCCTACGCCTATCGTGTGATAGAACTCGCCATATTCCAGCGTCTCACCCCATAGGTTGTTGCTGCGTGTCGTCACGTCTGCATGGAAGATCCAGCCGTTGTACATACCCATCACACTTGCGCGCACGCCAGGGTTGAAATAGGTATGCGTATACTTGTTCCCCAGCGAAACATAGTAGTTGGCAAACGGTGCCACCGTGAATATCAGTTTGTTTTGCAGCAATCGTACCTGTACGCTCGGAGCCACCTGCAGCCTGTGAAAACCTCGCTGGTTGTCATACGTGCGTATCACCATCTGTCCTCCGTCCGTCATCTGCTCATAGCTCTCTTCCATAATCGGCTTATGGTCATAGCTGTAGTTCGCCCATAGATTGAGGTTCACATGCTTGCTCTGCCACGACAGCTCTGTCTCGTTGGCTACAAACATCACAGGCTTCAGGTTCGGATTACCCCGTCGGATCTGATACTTGTCTATCTGCTGCGCCACATCCGACATTGCCGACAGCGACGGCTGGTAGCCCGACATATATGCCTTGTATTTCCAGAACACCCCTTTCCCGCAGTCCACGCTCATCGTCAGTTGCGGACGGGCTATCCAGTTCGATTGTTTCTGTCCGCCTTGCTCTATATACGTGTGCATCGCGCCTATTCCGGCTGCGTATGAGAATCGTCCCACCCGTTGCTGCACTTCCGCAAAAGCATACGTCTCAGCCGTCACCATGTTAACCGTCTCATCCACATCGCCGAGGTACGTGTTCCGCATCCATTGCTGCGTATGCTTGGCGCCTACCGTCAGTCCCGCGTTCTCCCATTTCTTCTCATAGATAGCTTCGCCTATCAGCGACCACTTGTCGCCTTTTACAGCCGACCTCACATCCGTCGTGTCTGCCTGTGTCCCTGCCAGCGGCGTCTGCTCAAATCGCCGGTCGTTACGGCTGCTTATGTATGTTCCCACTACATCCAGATAGATATGGTTATCGTTCGGCAGGTTGTGCTGGTAGTATATGTCCAGCGATGGCGACACCGACTGGCTGCTTTCGTGGTCATGCACGCTAAAACTGTCCGTGCCCTGGTACAGCCGTGAATCTCTGTTGCTTTGCGCATACGGCACAAACTGCATGTTGTCCCGCAACGTGATATTCAGCATGTTCTTCTCCCCGTTCGTCCAGTTGTAGGTTAGTCCCAGATTGACAGGATTGTTCTTGAATCGCGTCGGTTCGCCTTTCTCTGTGTTTTCTACCACTCCGCTACTAAGGTTGTACACTTCTTCATTCGTCCGCGTCCAGTACACATCGCGTGGCGAGTAGTGACTTACCAGACTTATCGACGATTTCCCTGCATGCACTTTTCCCGACAGATGATATTCTCCCCATCCGGTCATCGTCACGCCGTTGGACGCATCCAGCATCAGCAATCCGCCTGTATCGCGGTGCTTTACTATATAATCTATCACCGCAGCAGCCCCGTTGTAGCGCACACCCGGCTGGTCGTGATATTCTATCCTTATCACATCTTTCACACTGATGGCCATCACTTCCGCTTGCGTCGCCTCGATGCCGTTGATACGCAGTTGCACATCCTGATTGGTCAATGTCTTCACCGAGTTATCCGTCGGATTGACTACTATCCGCGGTATCTGCATACTTTGCAACAGCCCAATGCCGTTCGACGACGCTTTGCGCTGCTCTTTGTTCGGCAGCAGCACTTGTTTGTCCACTTTCTGTATGACATTCTTTGCCTCCACCGTCACTTCCTGCAGCACCAGATCTTCTGCATTCACTTTCACGGTGTCATTCTCCTGCGCCATACTGCTCATCGCGCTTGTTAGTGCAATGGCGAAAACGAATTTTTTTGCTCGCATAGTATTCATATTATTTTATTGATGTATTCTTGCCTTTTCGAGCTATTTTTGTCATCATAGAGGATGTGTCCTACCATCCCATTTCATTTATTAGAGCATTTATTCTATCAATGTCTCTGCCCATTACCCACTGGGCTTTGCCGTCGAAACTAACCTCAACCGTCTGCTTGCCGTTCTCGCTCATCAGCAGATGCACAATGCGATGTGTCTTGTCGCCGTCTGCCTCTTTGACGGTGTACTTCACCGCCACATACTTGCACGGCTGTCCGTTCCATTCGCACGCACACTGGCGTTGCGTTCCATTGACAAATACCAGTTTCTCACCTGCCTGCAACCCATCGTTTTTGATACAATGTTTTGCTGCTTTCTGGATGTACCATTGTTCACTACCAGGGATGTGTCTGCATCCGTTTACTGCAAATAGTACTACGACAGCCATAACTGTCCAAATAATCGTTTTTGTCTTCATAATCTTTTTCATTTTTTAGTTATTTTTGTTGTTTTGTTGTCATCATTTCGCCATTTTTGCGATGCTTTCTCCCGTTTTTCTTTCCTTCGAAAAACACTGCAAAGTTACTACAAAAACCCTATTATATCCAAATTTTCCGGTTTATATTTTCATTTCGTAACCTATTGATTCCTTGCCGATTTTTAGAACAAAAATTTATATATGCACCCGTAGCGTTTATATGATCTTGCGGGTGTCGCATATTTCTGTATTTTTTTCGCCATTTCGCACTTTGGCACAGCATTTGCATATACCCGGATGAAACAACATTTACCGCATGGTGAAAAGATTTATCCTGACATCCCTGTTCTCATGTCTCTGCATGCTTCAGTTCCCTCTTTCCGCTAAGAGACGGCCGCAGATTCCCGATTCCCTGCTCACGATTTCATTTGAGGTCAACGGAGTCTCGTTCGCTATGCAGCGCGTGGAAGGCGGTTCGTTCGTCATGGGAGCCACGCCCGACCAGTATGATCCCGACATGTACACCGACAAACCTGCCCACCTCGTCTTTCTTTCCCCTTTCTATATCGCTACCACCGAGGTCACCAACCGGCTCTGGAAAGCCGTTATGCCTGACCGCGAGTCACTCAGCCCGTCGGGCTATCCGCATAATCCCATTTCTTATGTCAACTGGTATGACTGTCAGGAGTTTGTCCGCAGGCTGGACAGTATTACAGGCCTGCCTTTCCGTCTGCCCACAGAGGCCGAATGGGAGTACGCGGCACGCGGAGGCGAACAGAGCAAGGCTTTCCGCTTCGCGGGCGATAACTGCGCCGACAGCGTCGGCTGGACTTATACCCCTTCCGGCAACTGGACGCATCCCGTAGCACGCAAACATCCCAATGAACTCGGGCTCTACGACATGACAGGCAACGTAGCCGAGTGGTGCCAGGACATATATGGCGCCTACACGCTGTCCACGAAACCCGATCCGCTGGGGGCAGACACTGGCAGTTTCCGCGTGGTGCGAGGCAGCAGTTACGACGAGTGTGTCGCTAACAGCCACATCTCCGTCAGACGGTGGCACACACCCGAAACCGCAACCAATTATATAGGTTTCCGTATTGCCCTCACGCTTCCCGACGACCCGATAAACCAAACCGCCCCGGAATCACCTGCCCTCACCCGAAACATCCGCATCAAAGGTCATAAGCTGCACTTTTCGCTTGTTCCGGTCGATTCGTCATTTTATATCTCCGACGAGATCAGCGTTAACCTCTGGCGCAAAATCCGTCATAACGAACCACCCATCAACGAACACGGAACAGCAATTGGCATGTCACATCAGGAGCGCGTAAGGTTTGCCGAAGACTGCAGCCGCCTGGCCAGTCAGCCGCTCTCCGTGGCGACTGTCGCAGAAACGGACACAGCTTTGCAGAAAGGCGTAATATCCCCGCCCCAGCGCAAAAAGGGTGAACGCTCCACACGTGCCATTCAGCGCAGCCGCAAGACGCGCAAGAACCTGTCCCCATGGACTGAACTCGTCGGCGTCAAACTCTCTCTCCCCGACGATCCCGTTCTCCTCGAACTCAAAGGCGACACCAACGAAAAACGTCCCCTCCGCCTCATCCTGCATGTGCTATAGCATGCCTTTATGTGCATAATTGTTCAATACTTGCACAAAACTCAAGAAATGTAGCAGGCAACCTTGCGATTGTCTGCCTTTCTTCTTCGCATTTCAGGCGTTTGCCAAACGCCGCTCATCAATACGTTGTCAGTTACGCCCCAATAGCATTTACTCATAAACACTCCGTCTATTCCGCCCGAATTGAATTTGGACACTCGCCTTCGTCCCCTGCTCCGAGCATAAGCTCGGAGTTTCTTGTTGGCAATTATTGAACTAAAAGAGAACATTGCTGTCCCATTAACATCTGCTCTCATCCTCTTAAATGATTGATTCTACGCATACTCATCTCGTTTTTACTGTCAACGGATATTTTTCAACGATGTTTTTGATGTTTTTTCTTTTGAGTGCTTTATACTCCGCAGGAGTGCAGGATTTGATGATAAAAACTGTCTAAAAGGCCACTTTTAAGGAGTTTTTAGCAGCAAAGCGTGCATGGGTAAAGCCTAAAAGCACTCAAAAGCGGTTTTTGTTGTTTTTGTTTATTTTTTATGGGACAGTAGTGAAAAGAGAATTTTGGCATAATTTTTGCTGTGAATATATTGGTTTCACTCCCTCTCTCTCACCTCTCCGCTTACCGGCATGATACCAAAACCGAGGAAAAGCCATCGTTTTATACATCCTAAACCGATGTTTGAGTGGGTGATTAGTGGGTGATTAGTGGATGATTAGTGGGTCGATCGGCTGACGTCACGGTAGGATTTGCCTCCCGTCGGGCCAAAAAACGACGATTTTTTTACATGCAAATACTATATTATATATTATATATATAATATACTTTTAACACACAATTTTATGGCAAAAGTAGAACTCAACACAGCCATCGACCGGGCACATGGCAAACCCAAAAAACGCGACAACACCGTCCGTCGTCAGAAGAAGTATCGCGCCGAAAGCGGCAAGGTCATCGATTATGGTGCACAGGAATCCTATACTGTCCTCAATCCGCGCGACTATAAGTTGAATCCGCCCAAGGGCGCTGAGCTACGCAACATCACATCTTTTGCCGATGCCAGCCGCCTGACTACGCTTATCATCCGGTCCGGCAAGTTCACCGATGAAGAAATCGCCGCCATGCCCGACGATCTCCGCGCGCACACTGAAGATTTTCGCCGCCAATTGGCTCGGTTCAAAACGCGTTTCAATGCCCAACTCCGAAAACCGGACCCGCAGGCTCCTGTCCTCACCAAGACTGATCCGCAGTACAATCCCAACTCCGCCAAAGTGCAGCGCCGCCGGTACCGCACGCTTAATACTTTCATCCGTGCCATGCTTGCTCAGTCCCTCCGCTCCGAATAAGCGCATCGCTCCGATTAAGCCATATTCCCGGTTCTGCTATCGCGCAGCATTGTTCTCTTCCGTTCAGCGCATCGCTGTTCTTTTCCGTTTAGCGCAGCGTTGTTCTCTTCCGCAGGTGTTCCTGCGGTTTTTTCTTTCTCCATCCCTTCCGTCCGCCTTCCCTGCATCCCTCTCCTTTCTTCCTTTACGTCGGAATCATTGCTGTCCCATTAACATCTGCTCTCATCCTCTTAAATGATTGATTCTACGCATACTCATCTCGTTTTTACTGTCAACGGATATTTTTCAACGATGTTTTTGATGTTTTTTCTTTTGAGTGCTTTATACTCCGCAGGAGTGCAGGATTTGATGATAAAAACTGTCTAAAAGGCCACTTTTAAGGAGTTTTTAGCAGCAAAGCGTGCATGGGCAAAGCCTAAAAGCACTCAAAAGCGGTTTTTTTTGTTTTTGTTTATTTTTTATGGGACAGTAGTGCGTCGGGATAATATCCCGACATTTGCTCCTTACAGCCGCCCCTTTTCTCTTTTTCCGCAAAATATCGCACATTCTTACACATTTTTCCCCTTCTCTCTTGCAAATGTCAGATTTTTTTTGTAACTTTGCGCGAACATTCGCGCAGAGGCACCCACCTCCCCGCGAAACGCACAGTTAGCACCACCAGCCCCACCCATTTGCTACCTGAGCATTACAATAATATCGAAAAAGCATAAAGAAAAGACGATTTTTACAGCTTATGACAAGATATAGCACTATCTTATTGTAACTTTGCATCAGATTTCGCGTGAGAGGCGATTTGTCGAGAGCGTTAATACAAAGAAAATGGATAATTAAAATTACAAATAATGGATAATTTGATTCTAAAACATTTTTCTGACATCGAGTTGAAAGATACTTTTTTCGATTCGCTGCGGAATAACTATGTTGGCTTCGACGATTGGTTTATGAGGAAAGCGCAAGCTGAAGAAAAGGCGCTGGTTTATTACGACGGGGGCCAGCTAAAGGACTTCTTATATCTGAAAGATGAAAATGAAGAGTTGCAATTAGAAGGAAAAACATTACCTGCGCAAAAACGACTTAAAGTTGGAACCTTCAAGATAGAGCGTCGTGGAACAAACCGAGGTGAGCGTTTCATGAAGCGGATTCTTGATATTGCTGTTCAATTTGACTTTCCGGAAGTGTATGTAACATTGTTTGATGATACTGAAGAACTGATGCATTTGCGCCATTTCTTTGAGAAATACGGTTTTGTGGAAGTTGGTCGCAAACCACATGCTGACGGACGTAGCGAGAGTGTGCTTCTTCGAGACATGACAAAGCATGTTGGTAATATCGTGAATAACTATCCGTTTATTAACAGGTCGACAGGCAACAAATACCTACTTTCGATAAAACCTGATTATCATACTAAACTATTTCCTGATTCTATTCTACAAACAGAGCAATATAGTATTTTGCAAGACGTTAGTCCCACCAATAGCATTAACAAGATTTATATAAGTTGGATGGAGGGTTTGCAGAATTTGAAGCCGCTTGATAAAGTGATTATTTACAGAACTTCTGACGGCAAGGGTTCTGCTGCATATCGTAGTGTCGTCTCATCTGTATGCACTGTCACAGAAGTTAAGACGATTAACGATTTTACTAATGTTGACGAGTTTATACGCTATGCTAATCGGTATAGTGTGTTTGCGGAGCACGATCTACAGTGTTGGTACAATGCCAAACCCAATTTTATCGTAATAAAGATGCTATATAATATTGCCTTCCGGAAAAAGGTGATACGTAAAGATATCATAGAGCAAGTCGGCATACCGGCTGATGCATACTGGGGATTTTTGGCACTCTCTGAAACACAATTTAGCCAACTATTAACTTTAGGGAACGCAGATGGACGCTATATTATCAATTAAACCCATTTATGCCAATCAGATATTGGCGGGAACGAAGAAAGTTGAATTTCGCAAACGGAAATTCAAAGAGGATGTACGCAGAGTGTATATCTATTCCTCTATGCCGGTTAAGCAGATTGTGGGATATTTTACTTTTTCCACAATTGATGAAGACACCCCAGCCAATTTGTGGAATAAATACAAAGAAGTTGGTGGTATAGCTCAAGACGATTTCTTTGGCTATTATGCGAATAATGTTTCCGGATGTGCATTGGTTATAAAGTCTGTTACCTCATTCAAGAAAGCCAAGAGTCCGAATGATTTTATAGATGATTTTGTACCACCTCAATCATATATTTATTTAGACACTTTAGACAAATGAAAGAAAAAGGCTATGTTTATATTCTGACTAATCCTGCGTTTCGTGAGGATTGGGTTAATATTGGCAAACGCAATATTATAGAGTAAACCCTAGGATTACCCCAATGAGCCAAGGGAAAGAGTCTGACAGGGGAAGGACGGGGATAAATAGGAAATTGTAACAACGAATAATAATGGCAGAAAATACTATTCTTTTGGAATTTGATTTTGCTTATGAGCAATTGAAAAATATTACACTTTCTCATTGTAAGAAGAGTGTGTTTCTCATCGGTTGTTATCGCTCAAAAGACAAACAACAAATAGATTGGATAACAGGAAAGGCAACAAACCGTCCTTTTGTCTTATACAATGTACGTTCTAGTAAAAAAAGAGATGGATGGGTAAACGTTCAAAATCCAAAAGTGCAAAAGCCATCATATATTATTTTATACGATTTGGAATGCCCAACAAATTATTTTGTTTATCGGATAGAAAAAAGTACAGAATATACGCAAGAGCAAATGCAAGAGTTAGACTATCCAGACCCGAAGGGAAGTTACTTGGTGTATAAACTTGCTCAAAAATTACAATTAGACGACTTTAACATAGAGGGCTTTCTGGCAAATTATATAGAAAGAAATCAATCGCACATTAAAGGAAAACCTATTTACTGTACTGGGGCAGAAATGATGAGTATAATGACTCCAAAAGCTTTGAAGCAAAACAAGAATAAAACACAAGAAACATATATACAAACAATGGAGATTATAAATATTGATGAATTAAAAGAGAAATTAAATCATCATCAAGAATATGCAGAAGATGCATTGACTTCAATTGATTTATTTTCTGGTTGTGGAGGACTGACAAAAGGTTTTGCCATGGCAGGAGTTCGCTCTATCTTCGCATCTGACATTGACGAGAATGCAGCGAAAACGTTTTGCAGGAATTTTCCCGACACCCCTTTCTTATGCAAAAGTATTACGGAGGTAGAGAAAAATGAAGTAGATGAGTTGTTGGATGGTAAAGTGCCAGACATAATAATTGGAGGTCCGCCTTGCCAAGGTTTTAGTCTTGCAAATAAACGCAGGAACAAGATAAAAGACGACCCGAGAAACAAACTATTCTACGGATTTGTAAAATTTATCAATTGGTACTCGCCGAAAGCCTTTGTAATGGAGAATGTCAAAGGTTTGCTCTCTATGCAAAATGGCGAAGTAATTAAGACCATTGTTGAGGAATTTACAAATGCGGGGGATTGTGGATATAATGTGGCATATAAAGTACTTGTGGCATCTGATTATGGTGTTCCGCAAAACCGTGAACGTGTTATATTGATAGGTTTTCGTAAAGATTTGAATATTCAGCCCTCGCATCCTGAACCATACGTGCAAGATCATTTGATAACTGTTGATGAAGCCATATGCGATTTGCCGCAGATTGGAGCAGGACAAGGTACTGAAGTGCAAGAATATCCACAAGAGCCACAGAATGAGTATCAGCGATTGATGCGCGCAAATTCAACTTATGTGCTAAACCATGTGGCGATGAAACATACTCCTCGACTGATTGCGAGATTTGAAGCTATTAAGCCGGGGCAGGACTTACTTGATGTTTGGGAAACACATGGAGCATTAAAACGAGGTGCTCCTAATGAGAAATCCACTATCAAGTTTCATCAAAATAACCAGCGTTTGTATGGAGATAAGCCAGCTCCTACTATTGCTGCAAGTTTTCAAAGTAATTTCATACATCCTCATCTCAACCGTAATTTCACAGCAAGAGAAGGCGCACGTTTGCAATCTTTCCCCGATGATTTTATCTTTGAGGGAATGCGTACTAAAATGTCATGGGAAAAAGGGTTGAGCCAGTATCAGCAAATCGGAAATGCCGTGCCGGTATTATTGGCCAAAGCAATAGCAGAATGTGTCGTAAAACAATTAAATACCATAGAAAAATGAAAAAGAGCAGCGTTGATATTATCCGTGAATATCGGGAGAAGTATCCTCAACTTTGTCATGCATCAAACATTCTTAAAAAGTATGATGACGGGCAAAAGATAAGTCAGTTAATGCAAATAGCTGATAAGTATGTCACATATATAGAAGAGAATCTTAAATTAGTCGGATTTACCGATGCTATTATTAAGAAGCGAGTACACCTGTTGAATGATTATTACAACTTCATTCATAATAACAATTTGGACAATCTGTATTCCTCACAAGGGAAATTCCGCCCTACTGTATTAGAGGAATTCTTGTACTTACTATTCAAAGATTTTGTGAAGGAGTATCAAACGAAACTCAATGCACAAGATCAATTGGAAAGTGGTAGCGTTAAAGCATATTCCAATCTTTATTTCAAAGCAAAATCATTTGACGAATTTGTTACAAACCCTGATATGGCTGTCAATGAGAAAGACCAGGACTTCGCCATATATAGAAAGTTTGTTCTTACCGTAAATGGAGCAAAAACAGTCAATCTGCAAGTTCCTGCAATTGCAATTGAGGCAAAGACATTCATAGACAAAACCATGCTTGATGGAATTATTGCTACTGCGGAGAAAGTTAAAAGTGGTAACCCGTATTCAATGTTTGTGTCCGTAACAGAGACTTACGATGTCGCATTCGGTGTTGATCCTGCTTATTCTCGTATAGATCAAATATATGTGTTGCGTAAAACAACACGCAAGGCAGCATGGGCAAATGTTGATGCAGATGTAGTATTGCGTATGTTCCATGAAATCAAGACGCACCTCGAACGTCCATGGTCCGACGTGCGTACACGCCTTAATCAAGAAGGTGTTATTATATGATATGAGACGCTAGAATTATTATTGTCTTTTGCAGAACAGACTGATTGTTGAAAGAGATAGATAAAGAAAAGTAAAAATATAAAAACATGGAATGGATTTTTAGCGGAATAGGAACAGCCGTTCTTAGTGGAATTGCAGGCTTGATAATTGGAGGATTTTCCGGTTATCAGATAGGTGTTAATAACATGATTAAACAAAAGCAGAAGGCAAAAGAAAATGCCAAACAACAGCAGATAGGTCAAATCAATAATGGAACTCACTAAACAAAATCAAAGCGCAGGGGATAATTCTACCCAAATGCAAGCAGGTGTCATTAACAATTATACTATAGTTAATGGTATTGATGAAGCACGTGCCCGTAGCATTTGGAAAGAAGAATATGCAATCGCGAAGCAAGAATTGACAGAGGAAGCTCAAATGGTAGCCGTTAATAGGGTTCATCAATTGGAAGAAAAAGTTATGCCAAAGTTGTTGGCATATGACAAATCTATGAGTTTCTTTGCTGACCCGTCATTCCAAATACTTCTTCGAAAAGCACAAATAACAGCAGCAGCTTCAGAAAGGAAGGCGGACTATGACATGTTAGCGGAATTGTTATTACATAGAATAGAACAGGGGGAAGATAGAGAGCGGCGTTTAGGGATTTCCAAGGCTATTGAGATTGTTGACCAAATTTCTGACGACGCTATATGCGGGTTATCAACATTTTATGCCGTTAGCAGTTTCTGTCCTAACTCGGATGATTTTTATGAAGGATTGTCCGTCTTTAATGAGCTTTATGAAAAGGTCATAGACAACAAAAAACTACCAAATGGTGAGAACTGGTTAGAGCATTTAGATTTGTTATCTGTGATTAGATTAAGTACAAAAGGTATCGGATCTTTCAAGAAAATGAAAGAATTTGCTCCTGCGATTTTTTCTAAGCATCTCATTTCGGGCATAAAAGAAGATTCTGAAGAATATGCGACTATCAAAAAACAGTTTGAACAATGTGGCATCTCTTTAGATTGTTTTGTTCCACATCCATTAAAACCTGGTTATGTAAAGTTAAAGATATCTAACAATATAGGCGATATATATATTCATGACCATGTTATTGATACCGACACGACACATATGCCATTGAATGAAGCACAAATAGAGGTGATAAATAAAGTAATTAATATAACAAGAAAAGATGAATCAAATAATGAACAACTAGTGTCGAAATTAATGGAAGAATGGGATAAATATCCAACTTTGTATGTCGTGAGGCAATGGTGGGATAAATTACCACGTTTCTTTTCAGTTACTGCTATAGGACGAGCTATTGCCAATGCGTATATACAAGGTAAAGAGCCAAGAGTGCCATGTTTATATTAACGTATGCAGTAATCAAGATTGATTAGGGCACACCATCATTAAATCATGAATAACGTTGGTGGAACAGAAAATAAACTATTCACGCGTGATCTTGGAAATGGCATGACTGAACTTGTTATTCCAATATTTGGTGATAATTTATTATCCGGCATGGCATATGCCGCTTCTCCGGTATGTGTAGATATGCCCGATGGGCAAAAGCGCGAAATAGTATTTGAGTTATCTAATCTTGTGACAAAAATAGCGGAAAAGATTATATATTATACAATAGACAATTTGTCAAAGTCGCTACATGATGAACAAAATAAAGTTGCATTTGCGTTCTTACAAAGAGCAACGATTTTCCATATTAGTAATCATAAAATATCGTCCGAGGGAATAACTACAAAACGTCATGAAAAAGAGTGTAAATTAGTTGATGAGTACAAGACAATGCCGTTAACTCGATCTGTTTATGAGCACCTGGCTATGTTTTATTACTTGTTCCACTATACAGACGACCAAAATCAACGTGAGATAATCTGGAAGTCTTGGATTCTTGGAAGCAAAACGAACTTGTTAAAAGATTCTGGTCCAGAGTATAAGAAAGAAAGAGCAAAGGCGAAAAAAGAATATGAAGATATCTTGACGATTCTAAGAAATAACAAGTTAATAAAGGAGTGCTTATCTAACCCTTCGGGGAAGTTCGAGGAATGCTTAAATAGCCGTGCTGTGTTTACTGTCAATAGAAAAGGAACCAAATATATAGCAGAAAAATTAACTTATGATAAAGCCTGGAAGTATTTATATGGTAGTAAGATAGAAATTCATTCATTGCTATATAACTATCTAAGTATGCATTCTCATCCCACATATAATGGGCTTCTGCAATTTAATTGTCAAGAAGAGAACATTGAATTTCCTTTGTATGAGTCGTGTTATTTCCTTGCTTATTTATGTAGATTATTTATGAAGCATTTCCAAATAGATAATAGTGTAATAGTCAGTTCTCTTTCTGAACGCGATCGAGAAATCTTTATGTATTTATCAAACGGAATGATAGTGTAACAGTGCGCCTTTCCAAACATTTGGGACTCAGTGAGTACAAAATCTCGCTCAATTATCACTTATCTGCCTACTCAAGAAGAATTACGCAGGGATATAGAACAACAAAAACAACACTTCATGTTATCCCACAACCAGTAATAGAAATGTTGAGTGTCGCGAGAGTGATTGCAGAACCGACAAAGATGTGTGACTTTGTGACTATGTGAACTACGCGTTTCAAGACAATGCGAGTTGCCGAACATAGACAACATAGCGAAACAACAGCATCCAAACAAACATTTTGTACCCTTTGAATCATTGACAAATTCATACCAACTGAAATTTATATAGTGAAATATTATGAACAATACAGGGAAACAACTGACCAAATACTTTTTCTGGGCACTCAAGCTATTGCTTGTCCTTGTCTTCTCCTTTTCATATTTATGTATGATGAAGGTGCTGTATTGTGGTTGCTGGGCATGCATAATTGGCGTTGCTATCGGCATCGCAGGACTTCTTCTCGGCTTATATGACCGGTTTCGCGAATTACGTACACTCATAAAGAAATAATGAAACACAAAATCATACTTCTGGCCCTCGCGGCACCGCTGCTCTTGGCAAGTTGCAGCATCAGGCGTGACAGGCAGCGCATCGACATGGCGGAGGCGCTGCTGTATACCAACCGCGACTCAACCGAGCTGCTGCTACGACAGGTGGAGCGTCCCGAACGCCTGGACGACGCACATCTGGCTAAATACTGGTTCGTCACCTGCGATCTGCATGCCAACTCCATGCAGTCACTTTCCGAGGACTCCATGATCTGCTGGGCGGCTGATTATTTCCGGCATCAGTGGCTCGAAGAGCACGGCGATGCACGGGCGATGATGTTGTCCGGCCTGGAAGAAGCGATGTACTACTGGTGGAACGGCGACAAAGACAATGCACAACAAGTCCTCCGCCGCCAGCAGACCTATGCCGACGAGGTGGCTGCGCTCACCGGCGATCATCTCTGGCAGGTCGTTGTGCTGCGCGTTTCCGCAGAACTCGCCATGCGCGATTATGATTACGAAAGAGTGCGCGACTACACCGAGAAGCTCATCAGCATCGACGACGGCAAAGCCATCCATCTGGACGAGGTGGAGCGCGTATATAACGCCCTGGCTATCGTTTATTTCTCACTTGGTGAATACGATAAGATGGAGCAATGCTTCGAAAAAGCTATTGCCAATGCTGCCGACTCGGCGTTTGTTGTGAACGTCGTTCGCCGTAATTATGCCGACCTGTTAGGTGAAATCGGGCAGACCGACCGTGCTATACGCATGCAGGAGCAGTTGGCAGCACAATACCGTCAGGCCGACAACTGGCTGCTGGTCGAAAGCCTCTATTCCCTTTCACACCTATGGCTCAACAAGGGCGACAAACAGCGTGCCGACCGGTATATGCGCGAGGCGGAAGAGTTGTTTGCGAAATACAAAGAGTCTTCGGAGTTTGACCCGGCTACAGAAGCGGCATTCTTAGCGCACCGACAAGTGTTGGAGTATGCGCAAAAGGGAGCGTATCATTTTTTCCCGCTGGTACAATATCATAACCACTGGTCGGAGAAGGACTATGTGCGTTTTCGCGTGGCGGAAGCCAAGGAACGATCGATCCGCGACCTGCGTGAGCGCAATCTGTACCTGACCATCAGTCGTCAGCGTCAGGCAATGCTGATCATTGCCCTGGTATTCATCGCTATAGGAGCATGGCTGCTGGCGGTATATATAGTCCGCCGGCGCAAACGGATGCTGATCGAAAAAGAAGAGGAGATAGAGACCTTGCGCAACATGCTGGCCGCAGCCGACAAGCCGGACGATAAGGAGAGCGTGCGCAAACTGATGTTGCAGCAGTTGGGCATCATCAAGACCATAGCCGGTACGCCTACGGATGCCAACCAACAGTTGCTGGCACGGCTGATGGCGTTGAACGAACATGCCGCCGATGCCTTGATCGACTGGCCAAGTATCTATCAGACGATTGACCTGGTGTATGACGGGTTCTATACACGCCTGCTGCAGCGTTATGCCGATGTGCTCAATGAGAAAGAAGTGCAACTATGCTGCCTGTTGCGAGCCGATTTCTCGACCAAGGAGATCAATATGCTCACCAGGCAAAGTCTGCAAACCATCTACCAGCGCAAGACGCAAGTAAGGCAGAAACTTGGTCTGGAAGAGGGCGATGATATCCCTGAGAAACTGCAATAAAAGATGAGCCACACCGGAATGGGTGTGGCTTGGTTTTTTGTATGGCGGTCAGTGGGGTGTAGCGGGCTATAGCAGAGAACTGTAGGGCACTACACCTCAATCTCAACATCGGCGGGATGGTTGAGGAGGATATCGGTCAGGACATCTTCCACATGCGTCTGGATAGCCCGGCGGAGCGGCCGTGCGCCATAACGCGGGTCGGAACCGTCACGGATGATCTGCTCTTTCACTTTCTTGGTGACAGTCACCTTATAACCCATCAGGGCGGTACGGGCGAGCAGACCGCTGAGTTCGATATCCACAATCTTTGCCAAGGCGTCGGGCTGCAGCGAGCGGAAGAAGACGACAGCATCCAGACGGTTGACGAACTCTGGCGGGAAGGTGCGGTTCAGGGCTTTGGTGAGCATCGACTGTGTGGTCTTGGCATCGGGCAAGGATGCTTCGAAGCCTATACCTGCCCCTTGCTCCGCGAGTTGGCGTGTACCCACGTTGGAGGTGAGGATGATGATGGTGTTGCGGAAGTCGACTGTATGTCCCTGACGGTCGGTCAGTCGGCCTTCGTCCAACACCTGCAACAGCACATTGAAGATATCCGGATGAGCTTTCTCTATCTCGTCGAAGAGGATGATCGAGTATGGTTTGCGCCGCACAGCTTCGGTGAGGCGTCCGCCTTCCTCGTGCGCCACATATCCCGGAGGTGCACCAACGAGCAGCGAGGCGGTATGTTTCTCGCCATATTCAGACATGTCGAACCGCAGCAGCGCATCTTTCTGTCCGAACATCTCCTCCGCGAGGCATTGCGCCAGATAGGTCTTGCCTACGCCTGTGGGTCCGAGGAAGAAGAACGAACCTATAGGCCGTTGCGGGTCAGCCAGTCCCAGCCGCGACCGGCGGATAGCTTTCACTACCTGCGTCACGGCTTCGTCCTGGCCTATGACGCGTTCACGGAGGATCGTATCGAGTTTGCGCAGGCGTTCGCCTTCGGCAGTAGCTACTCGCTGTACGGGCACGCCGGACATGACGCTGACCACTTCGGCGATGTCCGCGTCGGTGACGGTTAAGGGGTTAGGGGTTACGGGATTATCGGTTACGGGGTTAGGGGTTTGTGAGTTGGCGGATTTGAGTGCACCGGCTTCATCGAGCACGTCGATAGCTTTATCGGGGAAAGCGCGGTCGGTGATATAGCGCTCCGCCAGGGTGACGCAGGCTTCCAGGGCTTCGTCGGTATATTGGACGTGATGATAATCGCTGTAGAAAGGTGCCAAGCGGCGGAGGATGTCGCGCGTCTGCTCGGCAGTGGCAGGAGGCACGACAACTTTCTGGAACCGCCGCTCCAAGGCTCCATCTTTCTCGATGGACTTGCGGTATTCTTCCATGGTGGTAGCGCCGATGCACTGCACTTCTCCCCGCGCCAGTGCGGGTTTGAGTATACCGGCAGCATCGAGCGAACCGGACGCATTACCTGCGCCCATGACGGTGTGTATCTCGTCGATGAAGATGATGATCTCGGGATGTTTGCGCAGTTCGGAGAGGACATTTTTCATCCGCTCCTCAAACTGTCCGCGGTACATCGTGCCTGCCACGAGTACGGCGAGATCGAGTGCGATGATCTGCCGGTCATGTAGCTGCGGCGTGTCGCTCTGGACGAGCATCTGTGCCAGCCCTTCGACGATAGCGGACTTACCCACTCCGGGTTCGCCAAGGAGAATAGGATTATTCTTCCTACGGCGCGCCAGGATACGTATTACCCGTGTTATCTCCTGTTCGCGTCCTACAACAGGATCGAGCTGTCCCTGTTTAGCCAATCGGGTCAGGTTGCGTCCGTACTTATCGAGGAACGGCGTGTCGGATTTGGTTTTTTTGTTGGCTTTGGACGGCTCGTCATCATCGTCCTGTTGGTCGGTCGTATCGCCCTCAGTGGTCACTTTCTCAGGGCAGGGGAAAAGTTGCTCGATGGTAGCGTAGGTGACATTATAATCGGCTTCGAGAGTGAGGGCAGTAAAGTTGATCCGCTCACGCAGGATAGCAAGCAGCAGATGTGCCGAACCTGCCACCTCAGCGCCGTAGCGGTTCATCTCCATGGCAATAAGCCGGATGATACGCTCAGCCGCGGATGAAAGATGCAGCGAACTGCTGTCAATCTTCTCCGGATTGTCTTGCCGCAGATGTTCTTCGAGTTGGGTACGGAGGCGTTGCGCATCCACGCCGGCCCTCATGAGCAGTTCATATGCCGTACCTTCCGCCATGCGCAAGATACCGAGCATCATGTGTTCGGGTGTAACTTCGGGATTACCCAACCGGACTGTTTCCTGTCCGGCGTAGGAGATGATATCGCGTAGTCGGGTTGTATATTCCATAACTGTTATTTATAGAAATGCCATGCCAGTCCGGCTCGGAACACCGGCGGGTTGAGCGGATAGGCGGGCATAGAGTAATATTTCGGGTCCATGAAATGTCCGTTGAGATGCTGGTACTCGGCAAAGAACCGTAGCCGCAGCAGACGGACATAGAAATTAGCGTACACATTGATGACGGGATAGTTGCCCACCATCTGATTGCGTTGCACGCAGAACTGTGAGGTAGCCGGACAGAGGAGCGGCGCATAGTAGGACGTGTGGTAGCGGAGGTTGACGCCTACCTGCGCTTCCATGGCGCGGAACCACACGCCGTGATAATAGAGGTTGCTGTACAGCGCGATGGTTGGCAGCGGTATGATGCTATCCGAACTGTGCTGCCAAACGACATTGTTCTCAAGGTTGATCCACGGCGTGGTGATATCCAGATGCGCGTTGGCGGCGAGGATCTGCACATTGCCGCTGTGCTGCTGCGGCAGACCGTTAGCATCGAACCAGATGGCGCGAGTGATGTTCTCAAAACTGAAATCAAGCGAAGGCTTGATCCACTGCGTGGGATAAGCAATCTGTCCACCCACATAGAAGCGGTAGGTCTTGGCGAAGGTGTTCTCCCACGCAAAATGGTTGGACGAATAGTGCTGCAGGTAGTAGGACGGCGTCTGGTTGCGTATATACGCCTTGGCAGCCAGGGTGAGGCTGTCTTTGCCTATACGCACACCGCCATCCACATGTCCGTTCACCTGGAACTCGCCAATCTTATAGCCTATAAGACATACTTCGCCGTCGAAGCCATAGCGGATATACTTGGGTTGACGCATATAGAGTGCGCCTCCGATGAAGGTGTTGTTGAGCCACTTGTAGGACGTGCCGAGCGTATCGTCCTGCATGGTATAGCGCTGGCATTCGTTGCGGGCATAGACATCAAAACCGAAACGCAACAGCCGGTTGAACTCCTCGTGGAAAGTGACATCCAGCGTGTTGTTGATGGTAAGCAGGTCGGCAGTATCGCGGGTGTAGGCACGAGTGGAATCGAGCTTGTAGTTGTTAGTATAGAAGCCTTGGTTGGCAGATTTCTCCAGGTAGCGTTTGGTGGACGACTGCAGGTCGAACGCATGGCGGATAGTGAACAAGGGCAGACTGTCCTGCGTGCGGAAAGTATACGAATGATTGACATATCCCGCCAGATAGCGGATGCCAGACATTGCCGATAGGTTGACATCCAGATCCTCAGGGTTGAGTGCTCCGCCCAGGTCACTCGGGTTAGCCAGTCCGCCGTTCTCAAAATTGGACAGGCTGCTGAAGTTAAATGACCCGTGGATGGCATAGTTGGCCCCGCTATAGGAGAGAAACGCGTTGCCGTTGACTACCTTGCCTTCCTGCGAGTCGTAATGCCCGACGGAGTTGAGGTAGTTGATGGTTGCGCCTACGTTCAGGTCTTCGCGGATATTACCTGTGAGGAGCAGTTCCAGATCGTTCTCCTCGCGGTAGGTCTTGAACCCCTTGCGGTAGGAGATGACGGAGAAAGGCAGATTGGTACGGAAGAATCGCGTCTGCGCGGGCGTAATAATATAAGGAGTATAGGCGTCGACGAAGATGTTGTCGGTCGGTTGCCTGCGGTCGAAGAAGATCTTCGGCTGGATGGGTGATACGAGATTGCCGTTGTAGGCAGCAGCGATGCTGTAATCGTTGATAACCGTCTGCATCGGATAATTGGTGCGGAGGGTATCAGGCAGGCAGTATATCGTATCAGGCGAGATGAGCACAGGAGAGAAATGCCATGCCCGAAAATCGGGCACTGGCATTCTCTCCTTAGCTGTAGCCACGAGGGCTGACAGTACGAAACCGATACAAACAATCAGCCTTTTGCTCATTCAGCTTTCTTTTCCTTACGGCTACGCAGTTTGGTTATCTCTTCCTGGAGCTCTTCAATCTCGCGGTTCTGGTTGTTGATGGTCTTGAGCAGTCCGTTCAGCTCCTCGTTCTCGATGGTGGTCGGATACTGCTCCTCGACGCGCTGGAGGAAGTCGGAAAGGATGTTCATGTAGTTGATGAACGCATCGTAAGCCGACTCGTAGTGGGTATTACCGGCGTTGATGTGGTTCATGTACATGAAGTTGTCCGCCACCTGCAGATGCAGCCAGTCGCGCTTGAGGTTCTTGTCCTGGCATAGGCGTACGCGTTCAGCTACGGCGTAGAGTTTGTTCAGCGCCTCTTGTTGCAGGTCGTTGCCATTGAAGGCTGCCAGATCCTTGGCTTCGCCGCACCAGGTGTTGGGGAACGGCACTGCCAGCGATTGTACGGACGGTTTCTTGCCTGCCTCTGACGGCGTGAGGAAACCTATCTCTTTCTCCAGCGCATAATACGGGATAGCCTTGAGGAACTCGAAGATACCCGTAGCAGCCTGCTGACGGATGCCGAAGGTCTCTGCACCCAGCCAGATATTCATCAGGTCTTCATCTTTCGGCAGGTCAACGATCTGCTGCGTGAACTTCTCTGCATCCATCGGATAGCCCGGCCATGAGGTGTCGGAGAAGAGGAAAGCGAGCGAGTCGGAAACGCCGGTGTTGCGCAGCAACAGTTTCACCTTGGGAGCTGCAGCCGATGCGTACACATAGTTAGGCGACTGCCATGACAGCAGATGTTTCGATCCCTCGGTCATGCAGGTCTTGTAACCCAGTTTCTGGGCAAGCAGGGCAATCTCGTCGTCGAAGAGCAACTCGGTGTTGAACAGCGCGGTGGATTTGACGCCCAGCACTTCGTTGATCTTGTCGCCGTGCTGCTTGAGTTGTGCAGCAAACTCGTTGGCATCGTAAGCCGACGCAAGCGAGTAGGCATACGGTACAGCCACAAACTCCACACACTTGGTGGCAGCCAAGGCTTTGAGGCTGTCGATCATCTCCGGAACAAACTGCTCGAACATCTCCAGCATCACGCCCGAGACGGCAATGCCGCAGCGGAACTTGCCATGACTGAGACGAATCATCTCGGAGATAGTCTGGCAGAGAGGCAGATACGAGGTGGAGGCGAGGTATTGCACCTGATCCTCGGTCTGCATGTCCTCGTAATAGTAGTGGTCAGCACCAATATCGAAGAAACGATAGCGTTTCATACGGAAAGGTGCGTGCATCTGGAAGCAAAAACATATATTTTTCATAAGGCAATATATTTAATTCGTGATTTGTAATTTGTGATTTGTGATTTACAGCGTGTGGTTGATTACACCATCATAGATGCGACGCACCTTCAGTCCGGCGTCATACCACTTGATGTTATTCACCTCTTCCTTACCCAGTTCGCTGAGCGACTTGTACATAGCCGGGTACTTGACGATAGCGTAGATAGCGTCGGCCATGGCGTCGATATCCCAGTAGTCGGTCTTGATGGCGTGCGTCAGGATCTCTGCGCAACCCGACTGATGACTGATGATAGACGGGCAACCTACCTGCATCGCTTCCAGCGGGGATATACCGAACGGCTCGGAAACGGATGGCATGATGTATACATCGCTCTCGCAAAGCATCTCCTGTACCTGTTTGCCGCGCATGAAGCCCGGGAAATGGAACTTGTCGGCTATGCCTCGCTTGGCCACCAGGTCAATCATCTCCTGCATCTTGTCGCCCGAACCTGCCATGACGAAACGAACGCCGTCGGTCTTGGCAAGTACGCGGGCAGCAGCCTCCACGAAGAACTCAGGACCTTTCTGCATCGTGATTCGTCCGAGGAAAGTCACCAGTTTGTCCTTGCGGGCATGCTTGACGAACTCTTCGGGGTTAGGCAGCGGCTCTACGGCATTGTGTACCGTGGAAACCTTGTAAGCAGGAATACCATATTTCTCGATAACCGTCTGGCGCGTCAGGTTACTTACGCACATGATGTGGTCAGCCTCCTCCATACCACGCTTCTCGATAGCGAACACGGTAGGATTGACATTACCGCGAGAGCGGTCGAAATCGGTAGCATGCACGTGGATAACCAGCGGTTTGCCGCTGATATGCTTGGCAAAGACGCCGGCAGGATAGGTCAACCAGTCGTGAGAGTGGATGATATCAAAATCCAGCGAGTGTGCCAGCACGGAAGCTACTGCCTCGTAGTTGCTGATCTCCTCCAGCAGGTTGTCGGGATAACGACCGGAGAAACCTATACATCCGAGGTCGTCCGTGCCGATACGGGTATAATCGTAATGAATGCCATTGCGCAGATGGTAGAACTCTTCGGGCGACATCTTGCCCTCCATGCGCTGGCGTACGTAGTTGTAATCCACATCTTTCCACACCACAGGAACGCTGTTGGCTCCGATGATGCGCAGGAACGACTGATCCTCGTCGCCCCACGGACGCGGGATGACGAAGGTGATCTGCATATCAGGCTGTTGTGCCATGCCTCGGGTCAGACCGTAACTGGCTGTACCTAATCCACCGAGGATATGAGGGGGAAACTCCCAACCAAACATTAATGCTTTCATTCTGTAGTCCTCCTATTTTTGTGCGTTTTCTTGTTCATTGTTTGCCGAAGCTTCCAGTGCGAGCAGTTCGTTGTAGACGGATAGCACAGCCGCTACGCTGGGCGCATAACTCATGCCGCCGTGGCCTTTGTAGGGCGGGTTGCCATCGTAGAGCTCGTTGAGCGTGCCAATACATAGTTCGCTCATCTCCGCCTCAAAGCCTACGAGCAGGCGGCGCATGAAGCTCTCGCCGCTGTGCTGATAGACGCGCAGGTAAGCCTTGCCGTATGCCGACAGCGTGGACGGCCATACAGGACCGTTGTGGAAGTTGCGGTCGCGCTCCAACTGACCACCGATATATACCGGACGGTAGTTGCCGCTCTTGGGCGAGAGCGTACGCAATCCCTTGGGCGTGTACAGCTCTTTGGTGCAGATATCCACTACTGCTTTCTGCTGCCTTTTGTCCAGCGGAGAATACGGCAGCGATACTGCCCATATCTGATTCGGACGCACCTCCTTGTCCTGATAGTTGTCTACCACATAGTCGTTCAGGTACAATCCGTTCCAGAACGTGCGGACAAAAGCGTCGCGCGTAAGTTCTGACTGATACTCCATCAGTTCTGCCAGATGATCTTTGCCGGCAGCGCGGAGCAGTTCGGTATCAAAACACATGGCGTTGTACCAATAGGCATTGATCTCAACCACATAGCCTGTACGCGGGGTGATAGGCCGTCCGTCCTCCATGGCGTTCATCCAAGTGGCAGGTATCTGCGTGCCGTCCACCCATAGCAGACCGTTATGGTGCAGTATGGCACGCGGATGTTGCTGCTTGCGGTAGAAGCCGATGATGTCGTGAACCAGTTCGCCGTACTGAGCTGCTACCTCCTTGATGTCGGCATACTTGGTATACTCCTGTACGGCATACACGAACCACAGCAGCGCGTCAGCCTCGTCCATGCCCTCCAGATGCAGTCCGTCGCGTTGGCCGTCAAGGAAAGCGCGCACCTCGGGAACGGCGGTCTTGTTCATGATCACATCCCAGTATTCGGGCCGGTTGATGCCCATCGTGCAAGCGCATAGGGCGAAGAACTCACTTCGCGCGTTGGCTTTGTACCATGGATAGCCGGGCAGCAGGTAACACTTGTCGCCCTCACGTTTGTAGAACTGTGAAGCGGAGTTCTTGAGCCACGAGTACATATCGTTCTTGGCTATACGGCGCTCCGTTTCTTTCTCCCATAGCTGTTTGAGTCCGGCAGGACGCAGCTCGCTCACGCCGGCAGAGAAGATGATCGACTCGCCTTTGCGCATCTGTACCTCGAAATAGCCGGGCACCATCTGGTCCTCTTTGTACTCAAATCCGCGCTCTTTCTCCTTGCGGTAGCGGATGCCTTCGTACCAATGCGGGTCGTGAACGTATTGTACCTGCTTGTTGAATTGCATGTACAACCTGGGCAGGCTGTCGTAGAGCTGGCACGACCGTCCGTTGGCTATCTCTTCCATCGACGGATTGGCTACATTGTTGGCCTGCGTCAGCTCGTTGATGTCGCGGAAAGCGAGGAACGGCTTGAAACGCATCGTGGTAGCCGTACCCGAGTCCAGCAGGGTATAACGGATCAGGATGCGCGGCTCGAAGCTGACGAGCATGTGTTCCTTGGTGAGAACAACACCGCCCACGCGGTAGGTGGTCTTACTGATAGTGATGCAATCAAACTCGCGGATGTACTTGTGTCCGTTGGGCGAGAACTGGTTCTCACCGTACTCATGCAATCCGAGGTTGAAGGCAGCACCATGCTGGATGATCGTCTCGTCCAGCGAGGAGAGCAGTACATAGTTGTGCTCTCCCACGGGTACGATCAACTGTCCATGGTACTTGCGCGTATTACACCCTACGAGCGTGGAGGCGCAATACGTACCCGCCCTATTTGTGAGCAGAAGCTCTTTGCTGAGGCTTCGCTCCAAATTGACGAGTAAGGTCTTGTCGAAATTCAGGTAACTCATATTGTGTGGATTTATTTTGTTGCTTACGTATACTTTCCGTCAAAAGCCTTTTCGGCGTCTGCTACGAACTGGCGTATCATCTGCTCGTTTTTCTTCCGGCAGATCAGCAGCACATTATCGTTTTGGGTAACGATCATGTCTTCCAATCCCTCTATCACGGCGAGATGCCCTTGTGGCAAGGTTACCACATTGCTATGGCTGTCGTAGAACAGGGTTTTGCCGTGCAGTGTGACGTTCCGGTTGGCATCTTTCTCGCTCAGGTCGTACAGCGAGCCCCATGTACCCAGGTCGCTCCAACCGAAGTCGGCATAGATAACCCGCACATCCGATGCTTTCTCCATGATGCCATAGTCCAAACTGATATTCGGACAGGTGGGGAACATCTCCTGAATGAACGCCTCTTCCGCCGGCGTGTTCATCAGTTCGTCACCCTTCTTGAACACATCGGCTATGATTGGCTGGTGCTGGCGGAAAGCCTTGCGGATGGTGCGCAAGTTCCAGAGGAAGATGCCGGAGTTCCATAGGAACTCACCGCTCTCGTAGAATACTTTCGCCAGTTCGGCGTTCGGCTTCTCGGTAAACGTCTTGACCGGCAGCACGGCATTCTCGCGTTTGTTCCTGGCGTTATCCAGCTGTATGTAGCCGTAGCCTGTCTCCGGACGCGTAGGCCGCATACCCAGCGTGAGCAGACTGTCATGTTCGGCTATGAAATTCAGTCCGACTTTCAAGGTATCCATGAACTTGTCTTCGCGCAATATCAGATGATCGCTGGGGGCTACGATGATGTTGGCGTGGCTGGCAGGATCGTTCCAGTCAACATCCGCTATGCTCTTTACGCCTAATTTCCATCCTACCATGCCCGAGATGTGCGAGATGGCATAAGCCACGCAAGGGGCTGTGTTCCGGCGAGCTGGTTCGCATAGGATCTGCGAGGGCTTGAAATCAGGCAACTGCTCCAGCATCATATTGCGATACTGAACGTTGGTCACGATCAGGATGTTCTCCACAGGCACTATCTGCCTGAACCGGTCCACGGTCATCTGCAACAGACTACGACCTGTACCGAAGAAGTCCAAGAACTGTTTCGGACGACTGTTCCGGCTCTCGGGCCAAAAACGACTGCCTACGCCGCCGGCCATGATGACGCAAAAATTGCGCTCGGGGGCTAACTTATCTATCATGATAGTTCGTTGAAATATATTTTTTCACATACAAAGTTACGATTTTTTTTTCAAATATGCAAATATATGTGCAAAAAAAGAGTAAATATCTCGAATTATTTGCATTTTTCAAGAAAATGTTGTATCTTTGTGGTGTTATTTGGATAGGATGCGCGTAGTCAGGTTCATATTTTTTGCGGTAGCAGCCATCGTTTTGGTGGGTTGCTCCCGTCCGTCTGTACCTCGTCCGTTCGGATATTATCGTATCGAGATACCCGCTTACTCGTATGAGCGTGTCGCCTTAGCCGGCTATCCGTATTCGTATGAGCAGTCGTCGCTGGCGTATGCCGATACCCGCCTGGAAAATGCCGAACCGTATTGGGTGGATATAGTCTATCCTACGCTCAATGCGCGTATCCATTGCAGCTACAAGCCTCTGGAAGGCAACTTGCGGCAATTGACCGACGATGCCGTACGCTTTGTGTTCGATCATGCTATCAAGGCGGACGCTATCCCCGAGCAGGGATATACCGATGCCCGGCATAGGGTCTGGGGAGTATATTATGACCTGGAAGGCAATACCGCCTCACCTGCGCAGTTCTTCCTGACGGATTCCGTCCACCATTTTTTCCGCGGAGCATTGTACTACAATACCATCCCCAACGCCGACTCCCTTGCTCCCGTCAATGAGGTCCTTCGTGCCGATATCCACCACCTCATCGAATCCTTCTGCTGGCAGTAGATTACTCTAATCGTCCTTTCGGTTTATGGGGCAAAATTATGCCAACTCGGTGATTAAAAATCTGCCAACTCGGTGTTCAAAAATGCGCCAACTCGGTGATCAAAACACAAAAAACTTACGAAAAAATTTGCATATATCATTTATTTTTAGTATCTTTGTACGCGAATGGAAGATGACACGTCATGGCAAAACACAACGACATAGCGAAAGTTGAAACTGGAACTTTGCAACCATTGGAGCAGATCGAAGATCTCATTCATGTCATCCGTGGCAAGCAGGTCATGCTTGACCGTGATTTGGCACGGCTGTATGGGGTAGAGACAGGACGTCTTAATGAGCAAGTGAAACGTAATATCGAACGTTTCCCTGACGACTTTATGTTCCAACTCTCCAAAGAGGAGTTTGAAAATTGGAAATCGCAATTTGCGATATCCAATATTGATTCTTCAAGGTCACAATTTGCAACCTTGGATGATGAAGAGAAATGGAAATCGCAAATTGCGATATCCAATTCAATAAAGATGGGCGCACGCAAACTCCCCTACGCCTTCACTGAAAACGGCGTTGCCATGCTCAGTAGTGTTCTCCGCACACCATTAGCCATCAGCACCAACATCCAGATCATGCGTGCCTTTACGGCATCACGGCATTTTTGGGCATCGAATGCCCAAATGTTCCAACGGCTGGAGGTTATAGAACATAATCAATTGGCACTTGGCGCGCATCAAGAAGAGATTGTTTCCCATCTATCTGAGAATGACAAGAAACTCGAAGAAGTCTTCCGCCGCTTGGATAATGGCGAGGCCAAACCTACGCAGGGATTGTTCTTCAACGGGCAGATCTACGATTCGTATGCTTTCGTTTGCGGCTTGGTCAAAAGCGCCAAACAACGCATCGTCCTCATCGATAAGTATATCGACGAAACCGTCCTAACGCTTCTTGACAAACGCGCAGCAGGTGTAACTGCCAAGATCTACACCAAGTTCTTCACCAAGCAGTTACGGCTGGATATCGACCGCCATAACGCGCAATACGCCCCGATTGATGTCCTGCCGTTCCAGGATGCTCACGACCGGTTCTTATGCATCGACGACGAGGTCTATCATTTCGGCGCATCAATCAAGGACTTAGGACAAAAGTGGTTCGCGTTCAATAAGATGGAAATCACCACCGACTTGCTCCTCAAAAAGATGTAATATATGCCCTCCGCCATATTAAACATATCCTCCCTCTCAGACTGCGAGATTGTAAAATCACGGGATATATACATAGTATATATAAGGTACAGTGGAATACGACTATGGCTCGACAATGGATAGAGAACGAATTGAATACTGCAAGGTGCAAATAGGGAACGTAAGATTAGACAGAACAACAAAAGAGTGGAAAAGAGAACAGAAAGAATCGTAAAAATGTTCTGAAAGTAAGGTCATTGGGAGATGGTCCCGTGATGGTCCTGTTCTTATCTTCACTTTCGTTGCGAACGATTATTTCTTGAATGCACATTAGAATGATTCGCAAAGAGTAAAATTAGAAACTAAAATGTGCGACGTGTCGCACAAGTAAAACGATAAAAACTAATACTAAGATATGGCTAATATAGAAAAGAGCAAACCGGCATTTGTAACCCGCGATGGCATCGTCGCTGATGCTGACTACGTACAATGGTTATCCGATGTCAAGAAACGCTTCCGCGAGAGTCAAGCGCGTGCAATCGTCAAGGTGAACTCAGAGATGCTGGAGTTCTATTGGAGTATCGGACGCGATCTTGTAATGTTGCGCGCTGAGTCTCGTTGGGGTGCAGGCGTGGTGAAACAATTCGCCCTCGATATGCGTGAGACTTTCCCTGATTCTACGGGCTTTTCATATACGAATGTGAAGTATATGAAGCGCTGGTATAACTTTTATAATGAGCTAGTTACAAAAGGTCAGCAAGCTGCCGACCTAATTGCGGACGAAAAAGGTCAGCAGGCTGCCGACCTTTTAGAAATTCCCGATATTTTTGGGCGTGTTCCTTGGTATCATCATGTGGAAATTATCGAACATTGCCACTCTCTCGATGAGGCACTTTTCTATATCAACAAGGTAGCCAACGAAGGCTGGAGTCGTAGTAAACTGGAGGATCAGATTGCAGCTCAACTATACCAAGCACAGGGTGCAGCGCTTTCCAACTTTGACAACACTCTGCCTGCCGAACAAATCCAACTGACACAACAACTCTTCAAAGACCCATACCATTTCGAATTTCTCTCGCTCAAGCAGGACCATAATGAGGAAGATTTAGAAGAAGCGCTTGTCAAGAATATTACTAATTTCCTTCTGGAACTCGGACAAGGCTTTGCCTATGTGGGTAGGCAGATGGAACTGCGTATTGATGATGAATCCACATTCTTCCCGGACCTCATCTTCTATCATATTCCACAGAAACGTTACGTCATCATTGAATTGAAGGCGGTTAAGTTCATGCCCGAATTTGCAGGCAAACTGAATTTCTACGTAACGGCTGCGGACAAACTATTGCGTGGAGAAGGAGATAATCCTTCCGTAGGTTTAGTAATCTGCAAAACAGCTAAAAGCACGATTGTCGAGTGGTCGTTACAAGACATTCAGAAACCCCTCGGTGTCGCAACCTACCAACTCGAACAAGTTGTTGAACGCACCGTCAAGGAACTAGAACAACAAAAGAAAGAGAAGGACGAAAAATAGATTTTGAATACGCGTGTTCAGAATTCGTCATCCACCGAGCAATGAGCGGGACACAACCGACAGATGACTGAGAGACAAAACACCAATAAGAAAACATGTCCAATCGTTGTTTATATTATTCTACATTCTCTGAATTTCTTCAGACGGATGCCCCATCTATTTATTACGCCATTCGGACTAAATACCATGGTGGAGCATACGACACCACAGACGAAGCATGGGAGGAAGAAATTGAGGTTTTGCAGCGTGTGTTGCTCCCTTGGAAAGATGAGAACGCGCATATCATATTTGAATATGACATACCTCGATTGGGTAAACGCATCGATGTAGTATTACTGCTGCGAGGGCTAATTTTTTGTTTAGAATTCAAAGTCGGCAAGAAAACCTGCGAACAAGCAGATATAGAGCAAGTATTAGATTACGCACTTGACCTAAAGAACTTTCATGAATACAGTGCCACCAGAAGAATTGTCCCCATCTTAGTACCGACAAACTTTCAAGGGCATACTTCTACTATTCAATATTCTGTTTATGACTGCGATATTTACAACCCTTTTATTACGGGGGAGAGTAATTTGCAGCAGATCATATCTTCTGTACTGGAGCATGACGGCGGACAAAAAATAATACCAAATGAGTGGGGCTCTCGTTGGCTGATTAGTCCCTACAAACCTACTCCTACCATAGTCGAAGCCGCACGGACGTTATACCAGAACCACTCTGTTAAAGACATCACTCGTCACGAAGCAGATGACGCAGCTACTGATGCAACTACCAACTACGTTCTTTCAGTCATTGAACACAGCAAACGCAATCATGAAAAAAGTATCTGCTTCGTCACAGGAGTTCCTGGAGCCGGTAAAACTTTAGTTGGATTACAGGTAGCTATCAATCAGACATACAAAGATGGTGCGATTGACGAAGAAAATGGTGCAGTATATCTTTCTGGGAATGGCCCTCTTGTTGCTGTACTGACAGAAGCATTAGCCAGAGATGACCGCGATAGAAACAATAAAAACATCACGGATTCACGCCGTGAAGTAAGTACTTTTATACAAATCATCCACCGATACAGGGACAATATGTTGAAAAAGATCAAGAACCCTGTAGAGAATGGCATATTAGAGATAGATCCCAACGCTGCTGTTGAAAAAGAAAAATCGGGGTATGGAGAAGTTGAGCATGTGGCTATCTTTGATGAAGCACAACGCTCATGGACGCATAAGAAACTCGCCGAATATCTGAAAAAAGGTGGTACGTATGGCAACAAATTGAAAGTCCCTAATTTCCCGGTATCGGAAGCTGCATTCTTAATTTGGTCACTCGACCAGCGCAAAGATTGGGCTGTCATAGTTTGTTTAGTTGGTGGAGGGCAAGAGATCCACACCGGAGAAGCAGGTATAGCAGAATGGATAGAAGCTCTGAACACGCAATATAAACATTGGAAAGTATATATCTCCGATAAACTAACTGCTCCTGAATATGCAGAAGGGCGCGTGAATGAATTATTGCAAGAGAATACAAACGTAACCTTCCGTCCTGAGTTACATCTGGCAGTTAGCATGCGCTCCTTCCGTGCAGAACAAGTTTCAGATTTTGTACATTGTTTGCTAGCTCTCGATCCAAAAGCAGCTTCATTGTACAAAGATATTATGGCACGGAATTATCCCATATTACTTACACGAGACATCTATACGGCTCGTGAATGGTTACGTTCTAAAGCCATCGGTTCTTTAAGAACAGGCGTTCTAATCTCAAAAACATCTGCACGCTATCGACCTCAGGCAATACGTCCCATTGACAAAACAAGCGGTGACGTTAATACCGTGCACTGGTTCTTAGAAGATAAAACCGATGTGCGCTCGTCTAATTATTTGGAAGAAGCAGCAACAGAGATTGAAGTGCAAGGCTTGGAGTTAGATTACACATGTGTTCTGTGGGACCCTGATATGCGTTATTCGCCCAATGGATGGGAATTTAAGAAATTCAACGGAAGCAAGAATTGGACCGACGAGACAAACGCAGAAACACGTAATTACATGCTCAATGGTTATCGTGTCCTTCTCACCCGTGCAAGACAGGGTATGATAATTTGCGTTCCAAAAGGTAACGACAAACGAAATGCCGAGGGACTCTACGAGGACCAAACTCGCCTCCCAGAATATTACGACAGCACATACAACTATTTGAAGAGTTTAGGAATAGAGGAAATATGACCTTAAAAGGACTCTGTAAATACTATATCAGTTGTATTGCTTTAGAAAGCAACACTACCTTCCGAGCATCCATGAAAGACGAACAATCTTTCATCACTTTACCTTGGATAAACGACTATACATTAAAGAAACCAGAAATCGGCGCATTTTTACGGGGCAATCAAGAGAAAGAAATGGATTTGTTGATTGGTTATCCAGTCCTAAAAGTAAAGCATTTTCTCTCTCCGCTTTTTATTATTCCTGTCACATATAGTGATGGTACACATGGTAAACCTGAAGGATTCTCAATAGATGATGAATTACTGATTAATAAGGACATCATCGACAAATACTCTACAAACGAGAAAACAGAGAATATATATGAACTACGTGAACTTGAGGCTGAGTTAGGCTTCACAGAAGGACATGCAGCCTTCTCTGACTTAGCGGAAAAAGTTAACTTACTCAGAACAATTCGGCCGGATTGGGATTGGTTAGATATATTAAATATAGATGATCTTCAAAAGGGGCCCATGCGTATTACTAATAGCGATGGTATTTTGAATCGAGCTATTCTGTTCGCAAAAGAGCCAACTCCTTATACCGTCGGACTCAGCAATGAATTAGCACGTCTGGGAGAATATGGCGATTTGGATATAAGGCGTTCTATTTTATGGAAGTTCATCAACAAACAATTCGATAAGAACCCTGCTTTCGAAAAAGACATATTAGAAATTCTACCTCTAAATAATGAGCAGGAAAAAGCTGTCCGATCCGCCTTGAGTGCTGACATTACGTTGATTGCAGGTCCTCCGGGAACCGGCAAAACTCAGGTAGTAGCCAACTTGATTATGAATGCCGCGATAGCGGGACAAAACGTATTGTTCACCAGCAAGAACAACAATGCTGTCGATGTCGTCGTTAAAAGAGTTAACTCTCTAAATAAAGAACTTCCGATTGTACTTCGATACGAAAAGAGTGCAAAACAATGTATATCTGATTATGCCCAGCGATGGGAGAAGGCAAGAGCAAAAGGCAAATCATTCCCCAATTCCCTAAACGCATATAGTCGTGTCTATTCAAGTTACAATGCAAAACTGATACAGAAGCAAAAGATTGTAGAAGCCCGAAATAGACTTGACGAAGTTGAGCAAACGGTTTGCGCTATCAGAGACAAGTATCAACATCTGATAAGCGTACTAAGCGAAAAAGAGATAAACGAAGTAAAGAATGCTTACGAGGAGTTTGTTCGTCTTCGAACAGCCTTGCAAGAAGGACCTCATCGCTTATTTGATAAGATATTCCGAAAAAGGTGGAGAAATAGAATTACAGGAAACGTTCAGAATACGATTAATACGGTAAATTCGTTTATGGAGAAGTACCGCCCCGGTCTTTCTCTTGTCGCTACCATGTCAGATCGTGAATGGATGCAATTTGACAATACATTCAAATTGCTGATGGATGACTTGACTTTAATCGCCACTTACGGTGACCTGCTAAAAGAGATATGCGAATCGGCATCTCTTGAACAGATGGATGCTGCCATGATAGGAGAACATGTAGAATTGCAAGCGAAAGCAAAAGCGGCATGGGATGCGTGGTTAGATGAACATATCGGCATTTTTAATGCTAAGAATAGAGGAGAACTGCATAACTACTTAAGTTTACTTGAACATGACCATGTAGATTCATATACTCCTGCACTTAAGTCTATGTTACCAATAAGCGCTATCACATCGCTTAGTGCACGCAGAAGACTGCCGTTTAAAGAAGCTCTTTATGATTTGCTGATAATTGACGAAGCAAGTCAATGTGATATTGCGTCTATGATTCCCTTGCTTATGCGTGCTAAACGTGTAGCAGTTATTGGAGATAAACAGCAACTAAATCATATTTGTTTATTGAGCAAACAAACAGATTTATCTCTTATTTTAAGCAACGAAATAGAAGCAAGATGGTCTTATCGTAGCAGTTCTATGTATGATTTGGCAGAGGGTATGACTGAAGCTGAAAATATAATACAACTACGTGACCATCATCGCAGTTTCCTTGATATTATTCAGTTCTCGAATCAGGAGTTTTACGAAAACACACTTCGTATTGCCACGGATTACCGTCGTTTGCAATCCCCTAATAATCCTAATGACGCTAAGCCTATTTTAGGTATGCGATGGATGGACGTTAAGGGTAAGACTATTCGACCGGAAGCAGGAGGTGCATACAATCTAAAAGAAGCGGAATGTGTGATAAGAGTTCTTCGGCGTTTGTCAATGGAACTTGAGTTTGAGGGAAGTATAGGTGTTACAACTCCATTCCATTTACAAGCCGACATGATCACTAAGGCGTTAGAGCAAGATGCCGAACTACGTAATCATTTGGAGTTGCACAACCAAATACTGATAGATACAGTTCATAAGTTTCAAGGGGATGAAAGAGATGTTATCATCTTCTCACCGGTTGTTTCTGAAGGAACAAATCCACAAAGTCTTATGTTCCTTAAATCTACAGGCAACTTATTCAATGTGGCTATCACACGCGCAAGATCATTACTCGTAACCGTCGGAGATAAAAAATACTGCAAGCAATGTGGTGTTAGCTATTTGGAGCATTTTGCAGAATATAGTAGCGGAGAGAATGCCCCCACAGAACAATCGGAGTGGGAGCATATTCTACAAAAAGCTCTTTCTGATGCAGGTATTCCTGTAACAGCACAATATCATGTGGATAAGTACTATCTTGACTTGGCTCTTTTCCATAATGGGAAGAATTTGGATATAGAGGTAGATGGCGCAATGTATCATCAAGCATGGACGGGAGAACTTAGTTACAATGATCAGTTACGCAATCAAGCGCTAATGCGTGAAGGATGGGATGTAATGCGTTTCTGGGTACAACAAGTTCGCGACCAGTTGCCTTGGTGTATTGAGCAAGTAAAAAAGTGGTTGGTAATAACGGAGTCCGCAAAATAAGAAAACTTTAAGTAGCAGATATTAATAATACACAAATGCTACAAATACTAAAGAAATATTTCGGATATGATTCATTCCGGCCATTACAACAGGAAATTATTGAGCATGTGATGGCTGGAGGCAATGCGTTGGTGTTGATGCCTACCGGTGGAGGTAAGTCCCTTTGCTACCAAATCCCGGCTCTGATGCGTCAGGGAGTCGGGATCGTGATCTCTCCGCTTATTTCGTTAATGAAAGACCAAGTGGATGCGTTACGCGCTAATGGCATCGCTGCAGCAGCTATCAATAGCAATAACACCGAAGCCGATAACCGGGCAATTATTAATCTTTGCCTGCATGGTCAGTTGAAACTGCTATATATATCGCCGGAACGCTTTGTTGTGGAGCAGAAACGCTTTCTCTCGCGTATTCAGATTGCTCTATTTGCTATCGATGAGGCGCATTGTATCTCTCAATGGGGGCACGATTTCCGACCGGAATACACCCAACTGGCTGATATTCGTTCAACATTTCCTGACGTACCTGTCATAGCACTAACTGCCACAGCGGACAAAGTAACAAAAGAAGATATTCTGCAACAATTGAATATTACGGATGCACAGCAGTATATCAGTTCTTTCAACCGTCCAAACTTGAGTTTGCAAGTGTGCAGAGGTTATTCTGCTGCTGACAAACTGAAACATATTTTGGCACTAATCCGTCTCCATCAGCATGAGAGCGGAATCATCTACTGTCTGGCGCGCAAAACGACCGAAGAATTAGTTGCGAAACTACAACGATACGGAATCTCTGCTGCAGCTTATCATGCCACACTCAGTTCTGAGGAGCGCAACCGCGTGCAGGATGATTTTGTTAACGACCGAATGCAAGTGGTGTGCGCCACTATCGCGTTCGGAATGGGCATTGACAAAAGCAACGTGCGTTTTGTCATCCATTATAACTTGCCAAAAAGTATTGAAAACTATTACCAGGAAATAGGTCGTGGCGGACGAGACGGACTACCATGCGAAACGATTCTTTTCTATAACCTGCAAGACATCATTCTACTCAAACGGTTTGCACAAGAATCCGGACAAAGAGCAATTAACGAAGAGCGGTTGAAAAGAATGCAAGAATATGCCGAAGCGCTAGTGTGTCGCAGACGAATCCTGCTAAATTATTTTGGTGAAGTGTCTGAATGTCAGTGCGGTAACTGCGATGTATGCAATAATCCACCGGAACAATTCGATGGCACACGTTATGCTCAGATGGCTCTATCTGCCATTACACGGACTAACGAACAAGTGGGATTTACTACCACTATTGATATCCTGCGCGGTAATGCTACAAGAGAGGTTCTGGCACATGGTTATTCACAATTTCCCACGTTCGGCGTTGGTCAAGAGTTTTCTTTTCGTGAGTGGCATGACTACCTTCTACAAATGCTTCAAATGGGGTTGATTGAATTAGATTACAAAGAAAATCGGCATATCCATGTAACGGCATTAGGCAAATCCGTACTCTTTAAAGGAAAAACCGTACAGCTTTCCAAAGTTGTCAAAGAGGACTTGCATGTCAAGAGCAAACGCACAAAAACTTCTGCTTTGACGAATATGCAAATAGCGGAACTATCGTCCATTCCTACAACCAAACCGGCACTCGTTGAGGATAAAGAACTCTTCGAACGCTTGCGTCAATTACGCATACAGATTGCCCGTGAGGAACATCTCCCACCATATATCATTTTCTCAGACAAAACGCTCCACGAACTCGCCACTTACAAACCACAGACCATTGCAGCTTTTGGCACAATTTACGGAGTTGGAGAAAACAAACAATCCAAGTACGGAGCAATCTTTGTTGAAACAATTACTGGCAAAAAAGAAGAGACGGAATCAGAACCTCCAGTACAACTAACCCCAACCAAATCGCACATGCAGGAACAAAAGGAATTACACGCAAATGCATATGCGAAATGGTCTGAAAACGAGGATAAAGAGTTGAAACGCCTTTACGGGCAAGGATTTCAAATTAAAGATCTATCAATCATCTTCCAACGCAATACCGGTTCTATTAGTAGTCGGTTAAAGAAATTAGGATTAAGATGACCTCTCCTATCTTCCTCACCGGGTCGGAACTGATGGGGTAAAAGAGTAGAAAATAAGGTCTATGGGTCAAAATGCAGGCTGCAACATGCCTGCATGCCTTTTGTTATAAGGGCTTAGGCGCGGTTGAAACCTTTGAATACTAAAATCGACGTTTAAAATTGCTCTATGGGTCATTTTGCAGGCTCAAAACTTGCATAATCCCAGTAATTATTGTATCTTTGCGGCATTCAAACATCCTAAAAATGCCGCTTATCTCCAGCGATAGAGTATTTGTTTTTTATCGCAATCAAGGCTTGGACTTGATTGTAAATGACAAATAGCCCCATCGTCCGCCACTCCGAGGCATTAAACGGCGGAGCAAGAACAAAGATGATTAGTCTTATCCACACACACAGCGAAAAGCTGTTTGTGCGAAACATATCGTTCGAACGTTTTCGCGAAAAAGAAAGGCATAATACAAAAAACATAACCGACAGGTGGAAGATGTTTCGTGCAAACATCCACCACCTGATCGAATCCTTCTGCTGGCAGTAGATTACTCTAATCGTAGCACGCTATATACTTAGCACGTATTTCCGCAACCAAACATCAATGTCATTTATCTCCGGATTGACATGCTTGCGAACGATTTGCCTTCTGTGGTAAATCGTTTGTTTCTGTACATTTAGTACAATTGACATATCATTATCCGACGCACCGATGATGCTGAGTATAGCAAACTGCATATCGGATTCGGTCAGTTCGGGATAATCTGCACGCAAACGGCTAATGGCACCATCCAAAGCTTTGTCAATAGAAACAATCAGTTCGTTCAAGCTTTCTTTGTTCATCACTAGTTTCTCGTCGCGGTAGGTTTGCAGCCATTTCGGGAACTCCACTTCATTGCCTCGCATGCGTTGCAGCTCCATCTCACGCGTCAGGCTAACCTTCTGTTGCAACCGATCGAGAGCCAACTGCAACTGCTGCACATATTTGTCACGGAGTGTCTCTAACTTACTGGCTTGTTCACGCCTGCGTTGCTGCCAAAAGCGCCAAATGACCACAAACAAAACGACTAATACGGCCAATAGCAAAATTAAAATCACCGATATCGTTCGTTGGCCTCGTGCCTTATCTCGTTCGCTTTCAGCCAATTGCTGTTCGCGAGCAACATCATAATGTAAGGATAACGCATAAGTGCGCGCACCAGCGTCACGTTGCAACTCTTCTATCTTGCGGTCGTACAAATTGAGCAGTTCATCGTAAGCTTGAGCAGTCTTGCCCTGTTGTTGCAAGATCTGACAATGCAGATACGCGTATGTCTGTTCAAACCAATACGTATATGCCGAGTCGGTGGGCTGCAGTTGGTCCAAATAATAAGCTGCAGAGTCCGTAGCATGTTGCACCAGGAATAGTTCCACTATTTCAGCATAACGCGTGGGGATATGATATGTTTCTGCCATTCGTTTGCATACTGCCAAGCGTGAAGATATACTATCCGGATAACAGAGTTGGTAACGATAAGCATCAACATCAAGCTTCAGCAGTTCATTTTGCGCCTCTTCGGCGTAGTGCTCCGCTTGGCTGAAATACCAAAGTACACTATCTTGCTCTCCACCGACAATAGCAATCGTACGCGCAATGTCGCGATAGGCGCATGCTAAATATACCGTGTTACTATCCGGATCTAACATCGGTATAGCTTTGCGGTAATACGCTTGCGCAATGTCATACAACATCTCACTCTCCGACGTGTTGCCCAGATGAAACCATGTCAGTCCTAATAACTCGTTCCTTCTATTCCATTCCTGTATACTGACATCTGATTGCCGAATACTCAACAGTTCATCCTCGGCTTGCTTCAAATAGACGGTAGAAGATTCGTACTGGCTGCTACTATTGGAGGATGTTCCTTGACGATAAATTTCTTCCGCTTCTTGAAGCCGATTTTGGTCGTTTTGTGACCCCAAATGACATCCTTGAAGGCAAAAAAACACACTCAGAAGCGAACATAAAACGCGTCGTACAACTTTATTTTTCATTCTTTTTTATAATTTACACATTTACAATAATATGCAAAACGCATAAAACATACCTCGTACAACTGCAAAATTTGCATATTTGAAAAAATTGTTGTAATTTTGCAGTGTTTTTTCGAAGTGCAAAAGTACAATAATTTTTTGACATTTGCAAATCTTTCGATAATAAAATTATGAACATATTTAAAATTTCTGCAATATGAAAACAAAACACCACTTTTTAACCATTGTATTGAATCTCTTTTTCGCTCTTGTATTAAGATGTACGTGCATGTACGCGACGGTGTATAACGGCGTATGTGGTACTGAGTTATCATGGAGGCTTGACACCAATGACAGCATCGTTGTTATAACCGGACGTGGAGAAATGTCCAACTTCCAGTTCGGTGAAGACAAAAGGCCTTACGTCAAGAGTGTTGTGTTCCCGGAAGGTATAACGCGCATTTCTCCTCGTTCGTTCGAGTATTGCTATAATTTACAATCAGTTACCTTGCCTGATAGCGTAATGTCAATAGGCTTCTATGCGTTCAGGAAATGTACCGGTTTGAAGGAATTCCATATGGGGAAAAATGTCCGAACTATTGAATTGAATGCTTTTCGTGACTGCAATTCACTGCAGCGTCTGGTCTTATCCGACAGCCTTGAGACGATAGGAGTTCATGCCTTTGATGGTTGTAGTGCTATTAGTGATACCGTTGTTTTCCCTGAATCTCTTGTTTCTCTCGGAGATAATGCATTCGCCGGAGCGAGTGGACCAAACGCTGTAGCCATGTGGAAAGCTAAGCATTGCATTAGCGGAGCTAGGCCCATGAGTCATTTCACAAAGGTCATATTTGGCGAGAATGTGGAATATATAGGTTCCTATTTATTCTGTAATGCACCGTTGGATACGGTTATATTGCCCAATAGCGTGGATACAATCGAACAGCGGGCGTTTAACGGGTGCAGCCTGAAGCACATTGAGTTGCCGCAGTCACTCAAATATATCGGACCGTCTGCATTTGACAGAGCTGCATCATTGACATCTCTTATTGTTCCTGAGAATGTATCAAACATCCCAAGTTTTATGTGCTACGAATGTAGTTCACTCAAATCTGTCACTTTGCCGGAAGGAATAACGACTATTGAAAATTTTGCATTCTATAATTGTAAATCGTTATCAAACATCAATATACCGCAAAGTGTGCAGTCTATCGGGGAGGATGCATTCGATAACTGTCGCTCTTTGACTTCAGTTACTATTCCTGAAGGTATAACCGGCATATCCGACTTTGCGTTCCGCCAGTGCTCATCCCTGAAAGAGGTGCATTTCCCGAAATCGTTGACCAGCATTGGTAAAGGAGCATTTCAGGATTGTGCAATTGATTCGCTCGACTTTCCCGCATCGCTGGTATCAATCGGTGAAAATGCGTTTTTGCGTTTGCTAAACCTCAAGGAATTGTTCATTCCTGACGAAGTTCGTCAGATCAAGAGCAGAGCATTCGAAGGATGTACGGCTTTGCAGAAAGTAACGTTCGGCAGAAAGGTTTCCATGATTGATACTGATGCATTCAAGGGAGATAACCGACTGACTGAAATAACTTGCAATGCCGTTGTTCCTCCGTTGGCGCAGAGCAGTGCATTCAGCGGAGTGCCCGACACGGCGATATTAATTGTTCCTTCACAAAGCATAGAGGAATACACTGCCGATGAGGTTTGGGGACGTTTCCGCATTCAACAGAATCAAGGACTTGATCATGTTACAACCGAGACGACAGAAACAGCAGTTAACTTCACATGGCCGGCCGTGGAAGGTGCCAGTTACTACACGCTCATCATCTGGGCGAATGAAGAGCGTACGGAGAAGATTTGTACGCTGACGTTCAACTCCATGGGACAGCTCGTTGAGATCGACTTCTCCAAGCACGCACCTGTACGTCGGGCGATGAACACCGCTGCTTCCTTCTCGTTCCGTTACAACGGTTTGAGTGAGGGCACCGACTATTGGTTCACGATGACAGCCTCCGATGAAAACGACACCGAACTCTTCAATGCCTCCGGCTCGTTTGCTACACTTGGGGCCAACACACCGACCGACATAGACGAGATACAAAGTGACGATATACCATGTACAAAGGTGTTGCGCAACGGACAAATCATCATCCGTCGTGGTGACGCAGAGTACAGCATTCAAGGAAATCAACTGAAATAATATACGATCATGAAAACGAAAGTATCAATTATTCTTGTTTGCCTGATTTGGATGGCAAGCAGCATGTACGCACAACGGGTTTTCGTTGACAGCGTTTATTACACGCTGGACACTACATCTATGACGGCCCAAATAGCGGTACAGAGTAAAACTACCGCTATTGGTGACATCGTAATTAATGACACTGTGACGTACGAGGGCGTGAATTACGCAGTTGCGAGTATGGCAGACGATGCCTTTGCCGACTGCAATCAACTGACATCCATTGTATTGCCTCACACCCTGCGGAATTTAGGTAAAAATGCATTCCTTAGATGCACGAATCTTACTTCGTGTATCATTCCGGACAGTACGATCACAGAGATTCCTTTTGAGGCGTTTTGGAAAGCAGGTCTGTTTGAGTTCCGCGTGCCGGAAGGCGTGACGTATATCGAGCAGCGTTCGTTCGAACAGATGCCTAACTTGCAGCGCGTACAACTTGCTAATTCGGTGAAATCAGTTAGTTCGTGGGCATTCTATATATTAGACGCACTCCAAGAGCCGATATACAACGATAGCATGTTTGTGTTGATGCCGATGAAATATAAAGGAGCCTATACAATACCTTTGGGCATTCAGGCTATCTGCAACCGCGCTTTTTATGGATGTGAAAATATTACAAAACTGACTATACCGGAAGGTGTCAAATATATTGGGTTCCTTGCTCTCTATTTCACCATTAACGCAGATATCAAAACGCTCTCCTTTCCAGCCTCTTTGGAACATATTGAGTTCGGCGCTATCAGTGGCGGCAGAATAAAGAGTATCACGGTGGCACAAGGGAATCAGCACTACACCTCATGGAATGGCATGCTTTTCACTATTAATATGGACACGGTGGTCTATTGTCCGTCGGCATTGCAGATCTCCTGCACGCTTCCGCAAAGTGTGCAACATATAGCCTATGAGGCGTTTTGCGCATCCTCTATGTATGATATGCAAATGCCGAGTGTGAAAACCATCGGCAAATATGCCTTTCATGGCAATAGTTTAGGGGCATTCTATGATAATCGTGCCTATGTGTTGCCTGACTCACTGGAAAAGATAGATGACGAGGCATTTTTCAATTCTTACCAGATGGAGCAAATAACCATTCCTGCCTCCGTGGATACGGTAGGTACAGAAGTGTTTGCCGCTTCCTGGGAACTGAGGAAAGCGATTGTTAACAACCGCATCATTGGAAAAGGTCAGTTCCGCAACTGCGCGAAACTGGAGATGTTGGAGATCGGCAGTAATCTCCAAACAATCGGAGAGTACGCTTTCGGTCAGTGTCCTAATATATGGTATGTACGAATGCCGAAAGCGAACGCGTATTTCCGAGCTATAGACGGTGTGCTTTATTCGGCAGACACGACGGCTCTGGCGCTCTATCCGCCCAAGCATGACGGAGACGATATTATTATTCCGGATCAAGTGACCACTTTGCGGTCGGGTTCGCTGAGAGCTGTGAACAAAAACAAACTGATTCTCCCAAAAAGCATCAGCATATTGGAAAAGGAGGTTTTCGGAGGATTTATGTCCGGTTACAATGACAACACACCGTCTATAGATACCATTGTGGCACCAATGATGTCTGTTCCGGCGGCACAGAACAATTCGTTCAATCTTTTCAATCAAGCGCAAACGGTGCTTTTAGTACCATGTGACTCGCTTGCGGAGGTCTATCGTGCCAATAGCATCTGGAACGGCTTTAACATCCAAGTGGACAGCACACTTCTGGAGTTGCCGGAAAAAGAGCCGGAGGTAGAGGCACAACCCGACGAGCACAGCGTGCAGTTCACATGGCCGGCCGTGGAAGGTGCCAGTTACTACACGCTCATCATCTGGGCGAATGAAGAGCGTACGGAGAAGATTTGTACGCTGACGTTCAACTCCATGGGACAGCTCGTTGAGATCGACTTCTCCAAGCACGCACCTGTACGTCGGGCGATGAACACCGCTGCTTCCTTCTCGTTCCGTTACAACGGTTTGGATGAGAACACCGATTATTGGTTCACAATAACAGCCTCGGATGAAAACGACACCGAGCTCTTCAATGCCTCCGGCTCGTTTGCTACACTTGGGGCCAACACACCGACCAACGTAGACGAGATACAAAGTGGCGATGTACGATGTACAAAGGTGCTGCGCAACGGACAAATCATCATCCGTCGATGTGACGCAGAATACACGATTCAAGGAAATCAACTGAAATAATATACGATCATGAAAACGAAAGTATCAATTATTCTTGTTTGCCTGATTTGGATGGCAAGCAGCATGTACGCAACAGAAGGCGCATTGCGTGGCAGGTTCGCCATCAGCGCGACGGACACGGTAGCTTTCTCGCGTGGCAACCTTCAGTACCAACCCAGTACGTCCACATGGCGATTTGCCGAGAACCAGTGGGACTTTGTGGGTACAGCAAACGGACGTATCCGTCATTACCAATACTCAACCGAAGGTTGGGTGTGGACTTACAAAGGCTGGCTCGATCTTTTTGGCTGGGGAACAGGCAATAACCCTACTGCTAGCACCTCTACCAATAGCAACTACGGCTCATTCACCGACTGGGGAAGAAATGCTATCTCCAACGGAGGTAAGAAAGCCAATCTTTGGCGTACGATGACCAAAGATGAGTGGGACTACCTTTTCAGAGGACGCGAAAATGCTGCATCGCTTTATGCCAACGGCACCGTGAGTGGCGTGAATGGCTCTATCCTGTTACCCGACAACTGGGTGATACCTGCCGACTTGCATTTCAAGCCTTCCAATAGCACAGACTACACTGCGGCTCCCAATAACTACACCGCAGATGAGTGGATGTTCATGGAAATGGCAGGAGCGGTATTTCTGCCGATTACGTATGAGCGGTCAATGGACTGGCAGAGTGAATACTGCACAGCTGTATATCAGGAAAATACTGCCCGTTACTGGACTTCCACGCCCAATGGTACAAACGGCGCATATTACTATATTCCGTTGACACCGAATTTTTATCAAGACAACCGCTATGTAGGTAAAGGAGTGCGTCTTGTGCAAAATCATGAAGGCGGTGACCTTTTCCCGGTAGTGCCGAATACCCATAGTGCTATCTTCCAATGGACATCGGTACCGAATGCAGAGACGTATATCCTGCATGTCTATTCTGACAGTACACGGACGGAAGAGGCGTTTTATATCACCTTTGATCGTAACGGCGTAGTGACCGGTCTGCATTTTATCCCGCATGCTCCGGCACGTACTAAAGCGGAAGATACCGAATATACGGACAGGCTATTTTTCTATACGCTCAACGGCTTGCAGGCGAATACGGACTATTGGTACGCTATTTCCGGAGAAGACGTGAACGGACAGACGATCAGTACCGTTTCCGGCAGTTTCCATACGGCTGCTGTTGAAACGACTCTTGACAAAGTGACGGTTGATCCGGCTCAGACCAGTGCGGTCATGACATGGCCTACTGATAGTGCCGCCGGTTCGTACCAGATTGATATCTACAAAAGCGGTGCGGTCTTCTGTCACTTGACGCTTGGTCCGACAGGGCAATTGCTTGGAATAACGTTCAATGCACCACAACGGCACGAGCAAACTACAGACGGTGATTCCGGTAATAGCCCCCAACTGCCAACCACCCTTTCGTTTAATATCACCGGCCTCGATGCCGCTTCCCGCTATAACTACGTCCTCTCTTCGCTCGATGAAAGCAGTACGCCTATACACGTCTATACCGGTGCGTTTGCTACCCTTGGTTACTCAGGAGAACTGGAAGAAGGGGGCTATGAGATCATCCCGACTCCACCGATCATTCCGTCTAACCCGGAAGCATCCGTCACAACAGACTTGCAGAACATGGAAGATATCAAAAATCAACACGAAAAAATGTTCCTCAACGGGCAACTTTTTATCTTACATGGCAACCAACTCTATACTCTCACGGGGCAACGCATTTTCTGATCATTACTCGTATCTATGTTGTGACGAAAGAGTGTCAATCCGGCACTCTTTCGTCATTGTAGTTGAGGCTATTAAATAATTCGGCATCACAACCACGCTTCCCTCCTCATCCCTCTATATATTTGCGTGTACATCCAGCCGTAGAACTTATAGTGCTGCGTACAGCCTTTCGGAATCGTCGCCATATATTCCGCATATTTCTGCTGCCAGATTTGTGCTTGCTCACGGTCTTCCTCGCCGTACTCCTCCGGATGGTAACACACGCGCTCGATGTCGTGCGCCATCCGTTGCGCGGCTTTGAGCCATAATTATAGTTGTTAAAATGTTAAACTGTAAAATTGTTAGGAAACAAAAACCTCAAACCGCTTCTTAATCTCAAGTGGAAACATCTAATTCCATAAACAAGATTAGTATTTCGTTATAATGTATAAAAAATGACATGAGACAGTTGAGACTCTTGAGACACTTCCCGCTATTCTGCCATGAAATATCCTGAAAATGTTTACACTAGTCCTAAAAAAGTTGACATCTATCCTGAAAAAGTAGACACCCAACTGTCTCAACTGTCTCAAGAATCTCATGCAAATTTTTGCATTTTTTTGATCGCGCAGACACAGCAAGCCCATAGTATTATATACAAAGTATATAATACCGATGCAAAAAACGTTAGTGATTCGTTGTATATCGGTTGAATATTTGTTGATTATTACCAGAGGCAACACCCGGTTGTATGCTCCCCTATAGAGGCAATCACACAATAACTACCCAATAATCACGCAATAATCACCCAATACAAGTCTGTTGCAAGGTGCTATTTCAAAGGGATTGCATAGGGATGAGTGGCGGATACACATACAAAAAAACATGTGGATGTTGATTTTTTTTGAGGGAAATTTGCAAATGTGCATTTTTTTTTGTAACTTTGCAGCGCATTTTGGTACTCTTGACTAAGAAAATGACTATTCTTGACTCCATATCGCAGCGTAGGAAGGCGGGCAGAAAGATGCTGGTTCGGCTGATTGACCCGGAAAAATTCGACAGGAACACACGATGTGACGGGTTCAGTATGATCTTTGTGGGCGGGTCGACTGCTGCAAGCACAGAAGCGGTGGTGGAGGCAGTAAGAACGAAGACAAAAGCGCCGGTGGTACTGTTCCCGGGCAATGTGCGGCAGTTCACGCCCAAGGCAGATGCCCTGCTCTTCCTCACACTGATGAACAGCCGTGATCCGCTATTCCTGATCGAGCCTCAGATAGCAGCGGCAGAGGCCGTCGCGGCATCAGGGATAGAAACGATACCGATGGGATATATCCTGTTGGACGGCGGCAGGCAGAGCGCGGTAGAGCGGGTGACGGGCTGCAAGGCTATTGCGCAAGACGATGAGGATGAAATAGTGCGCACCGCCATAGCCGCTGAGCTGATGGGGAAAAAACTGGTGTACCTGGAAGCAGGTAGCGGCGCCAAATGTCCGGTGAAACCGTCGATCATCACGGCAGTGCGCAGCAAGCTGCATGTGCCGCTGATAGTAGGCGGAGGCATCCGCACAACCGAGCAAATGGCGGCAGCTTTTGATGCCGGAGCAGATATCGGAGTCATCGGCAATCTGTTTGAGGAAAATCCCGATGAGACCGAACGGTTTATCACCACATTCAAGGATCGTATATGACAGAAGATGAGCGATATATGCGCATGGCGCTATATGAGGCGGAGCAAGCGTTGCAGCAGGGTGAAGTGCCGATAGGCTGCGTGGTGGTAGCAGGCGGTCAGATCATCGGTCGCGGCCACAACCTGACGCAGACGCTTCATGACGTGACGGCACATGCCGAGATGCAGGCCATCACAGCCGCAGCAGAGACACTAAACGGCAAGTACCTGCAGGGATGTACGCTGTATGTGACGGTTGAGCCGTGCGTGATGTGCGCCGGCGCCATAGGCTGGGCACAAGTGTCGCGCGTAGTGTACGGCACAACCGACGAGAAGCGGGGCTACAGCCTGTTTGCACCCAAAGCATTGCATCCTAAATGTACGGTAACAACGGGCGTTTTGGAGGATGAGTGCAGGCAGATAATACAGAAATTCTTTGAATCAAGACGGATATGAAACTTTCACGTAACGTAACGTTTGTATTGCAGATCAGTGTGTACGTGCTGTTGGCGGCAGTGGTGATATACCTCTTTCCGCGCTACAATAACGCCTTCAACTACCATTTTGAGGTAGGCAAACCGTGGGGCTATGATCTGGTGACGGCGGAGTTCGATTTTCCTATCTACAAGACGGACGCCGACGTGCTGCGCGAGCAACAGGAAGCTGTGAGGAGCATCACGCCGTGCTACATCAAGACGCATAATCTGCCGCAGGGACTGTTTGTGCTGTCGCTGAACGATTATGAACAGCTGCAACGTGACGGCTATAACCGCATATCCCTTCTCACCGACAAGCATGTAGCCAAGACGATAGCGTTCGATGAACTGCTGACGCCCAAGTCGGCCTATGAGCGCTATGGCGAACAATGCGACCCGAACATCGTGCCTGACTCAGCTACCAACGCGCTGCTGTACAAGAGCGCCATAGAGTCCGTCTCGCTCACCTTCGGGATGGTGCAGGCCGGTGAGCGGATCATCGACCGCGGCGAGATCGTCACAACCCAGACCTACCAGATACTTACCTCCCTCAGCCGCGCATATTCCGAGAGGAACATTACCCGTCAGCAGTCGGTATATATGCAGATAGGCTACGTGGCGTTGATTGTTCTGCTGTTGGCGTTGTTTGCCGCCTTTCTGGCTATTTATCGTCATTCGCTGTTCGAACAGTTGCGTGTCACCTTGTTTTTCACGCTGCAGATGGCGCTGATGATCAGCACATCGTTTCTTATCTTGCGTTTCACGACGGATGATCTGTATTTGTTCCTTGTTCCTTACGCCTGGCTGGGCATCCTGACAACGGTGTTCTACGATTCGCGAACAGCGCTGACTCTGTATCTCATCACGATGCTTATCATCTCGCTGGCAGTACCTACGCCGTTCGCCTTCCTGTTCATCCAGTTGTCGGTAGGCATGGTAGTGCTATGCTCGCTGCGTAAGATGACGCAACGCGCACATCTTGCCCATACCGCCTTGCTGACAGGCTTGACCTATGCTTTTGCCTATACCGCTTTCACCCTTGCTACTGACGGGACCTATACCCATCTGCAGCTGAGAGTGTATATGTTCATCGTAGCCAACGTAGGATTGATCATCTGCGTGTATGGCCTGATCTATCTGGTGGAGAGGCTGTTCGGATTGGTATCGGACGTGACGCTACTGGAGCTGTCGAACGTCAATTCCGACTTGATGCACCAGTTTGCCGAGCAAGCTCCCGGCACATTCCAGCACACCTTGCAGGTAAGCAATCTTGCCACCGAGGCTGCCAAGAAGATTGATGCCAATGTCTTGCTCGTACGTACTGGTGCGCTCTATCATGACATAGGCAAGATGCTGGCGCCGCAGAACTACACCGAGAACCAACAGAGCGGCGACAATCCTCTGCTCAAGATGAGCAATACGGATGCAGCCCGCACCGTGATAGAGCATGTGACGAACGGATTGCAACTGGCAGACAAGCATCGTCTGCCGCAAGTGATCACACAGTTCATCGGTTCGCACCATGGTACGTCACTCGTGCGATACTTCTATAACTCGGAGGTGAATGCCCATCCGGACAAGAATATTGACGAACAGCTGTTCCGCTATCCGGGACCCAAACCGTCCACCAAGGAAACGGCTATCCTGATGATGGCGGATGCCGTGGAGGCGCGCAGCAGAAGCCTCAAGGAATATACGGAAGAATCCATCGCGGCGATGGTTAACCAGATGATTGACGCGCAGATACAGGACGGTCAGTTTGCCGATACGCCACTCTCGTTCCGCGACGTGGAAGCTATCCGCGAAGTATTCACGGAGAAGCTGATAGCCATCCATCATCACCGCATAGCTTACCCTACGCTCAATAAATAACAATCCGGGGAATTACTCTTTCGGCACAAAGTTTTTCATCATTTGTGCTACTTCGCGTCGGTCGTCTGCTTCGCGCAACGACTGGCGCTTGTCGTACGCATGTTTGCCTTGGCATAGGGCTATCTCCATCTTCGCCAAGCCCTTGTCGTTGATAAACAGCCGCAGCGGAATGATGGTCTTGCCGTTGTCCTTGGTCTGCTTCTGCAGCTTGCGCAGTTCGCGCTTGGTAAGCAGCAGTTTGCGGTCGCGCAGCACGTCATGATTGGCATAACTGCCGAACTGATAGTGCGCAATATGCATCTGTTTGGCAAAAAGCTCGTTGCCTACAAACTGACAGTACGAGTCCGCCAGACTGGCTTTTGACTCGCGGATAGATTTAATCTCCGTACCGAAAAGTTGCAGACCTGCCACATAGCGCTCAAGTATCTCGTACTCGAACGTTGCACGTTTGTTTTTTATGTTAACATTACTCTTTAGACGCATATTCCCACAATTTTCGGCAAAAAGTGCACAAAGTTACGAAATTATTTGCATATTTGCAAATTTTTTTGTATCTTTGCAAGCGGAAACTGAAAATTGAAAGTTGGAAATTGAAAGATTTCAGCATAAATCAACGAAAACAATAAAAAAGTTATGCTAAAGAATATTCTTGCTATCTCGGGTAAGCCGGGTTTGTACAAGTTGGTCAGCCGTGGCACGAACATGCTGATTGTGGAGTCGCTTATCGACGGCAAACGAATGCCGACATATTCGCGTGACAAAATTTCTTCTCTGGCGGAGATATCCATGTATACCACCGGCGAAGATGTATCGCTGAGCGAAGTACTGAATGCCGTAGGCAAAAAGTACAGCTTCAAAGCCGTAGAGCTGGATGCCAAGAAAGCCGATAACGACGCACTCAGAAATTTCCTCGGCGAAGTGCTGCCTGACTTCGACCGTGACCGCGTCTATCCGTCCGACATCCGCAAACTGGTAGGATGGTACAACCTGCTCATTGCTGCCGGATTTACCGACTTCACCATCCAGGAGGACGAGGAAGGCAAAGAAGCCGTAGAAGCTAAAGAGGATAAGAAAGCCGAGAAGCAGGTAGCACAGAAAGCGAACGTGAAGACTACCAAATCCGCTGCCACAAGCGTGAAGACGGGCGTCGGTACCAAACGAGGCTAAGCACAAGCAAAACCCCATTAACATACTTGTTACTACGGGAAATAATTGATATCATAGAATCTGTAGCTCCGAGGGGACAGCAAGAGGCGTGGGATAATTCCGGACTGCAGGTGGGCGATAGCAGCAGAGAGATTAGCTCTGTGTTGCTGACTGTGGATGTATCCGAACAGGTAGTCCGCGAAGCGATAAAGGAAGGTTGTGAACTGATCATCTCACACCATCCTTTGTTGTTTCATGGGCTCAAACATCTGACGGGCAGCACACCGCAAGAGCGATGCGTAGCCCTGGCTGTAAAGCACGATATAGCCATCTATTCCGCTCACACTAGCTTGGATAATGCCTTGCACGGCGTGTCCGGCAAGATGGCGGAGAAGATAGGTATCAGCGAGTACAAGATCCTCGTACCGCAGGCGGATAACTGCCGCGTGGGTCTCGGCGTGATAGGCGAGCTGCCGGCAGCGATGCCCTTACAAGCGTGGCTGGAACATGTTCGAGAGGTGTTTGGTGCCACCTACGTGCGCTACACGACAGGCCGGACCGAACTTATCCGCCGCGTGGCGCTATGCGGAGGAGCCGGAGCGGAGTTCATGCAAGAAGCCATAGCCGCGGGAGCAGACACCTATCTTAGCGCCGACATGAAGTACCACGAAATGCAAGCCGCAGCCGGACAGATAGTGGCAGTGGATATCGATCATTGGATATCCGAGCAGTTCACGCGAGAGATCTTTGCCGAGATGCTGCAAGACAAGCTGCCCGTACGCTTTGCCCAGAGCGATGCTTCGCCGGTACATGTTGCTTAAAATGCATCGACCATTCATGGCCGATCCCATCGAATTAACGAAAAGAACAAAGATATGAAAAAGGAAGAAAAAGAACTCTCTATTGAGAAAAAACTGAAAGTGCTGTATGAGTTGCAGCAAGTGAACTCGAAGATCGACGAACTTCGTACGCTGGCAGGCGAACTGCCCCAGGAGGTGAAAGATATGTCGGACGAAGTGGAAGGTCTGAAGACCCGTCTGACCAATATCGAGAACGACATCAAGGACCTCGAGACGAAGATTTCCGACCGTCGTGTGCAGATTGAGAACGATAATGCCTCTATCTCGCGCTACAAAGAGCAGCAAGATAACGTGCGCAACAATCGCGAGTACGACAACCTCTCCAAGGAGATTGAGTACCAGACCCTCGATATCGAACTTTGCCAGAAGCGCATCAAAGAGCACACCGCAGCATTGGAGCAGCTTCAACAGGAGAAGATCAAGACGACCTCCGATATTGAGGAGCGCACCGTGGATCTGTCGAACAAACGCGCCGACCTGGATTCTATCCTTGCCGAGACCAAAGAGCAGACCGAGACGCTCATCCTCAAGACCACCGATCTGGAGCGAATGCTTGACGACCGTCTGCTTACCGCTTTCAAGCGTATCCGCAAGAATGCCCGCAACGGCTTGGCTGTTGTTACGGTAGAGCGTGACTCGTGCGGTGGTTGCCATAGCAAGATCCCTGCACAGCGCCAACTGGATATCCGTATGCACAAGAAAATTATCGTCTGCGAGTTCTGCGGACGAATACTGGTGGATCCGGAAATAGAGAAAGTTAAATAAATGTGTCAGCCATGAATGGCTGACCTACCCCATTACGCACCCAGCACCGTAGCACGGATGATGGGTGCGTATTGTTTACCCGCCTGTTGCATCAATGCCTGCCATGTGACATCCTCTTCATCAAAAGCCAGGACAAGGGCAGTACCGATCAGCCCGAGACTGATCTGCCGGCGCGCATCATCCATAGCCTGATCGTACGATTGTGCACCATGTGAGTAGGTGCAGTTATATCCATGGGCGTGAAGCAGAATAGCGATAAGTGAAGAGGGAGTATTATGCGTCGATTGCATAAACAATGTGGGACTGAGGCTGTCCTCTCCCTCGTCAGTCAGTTGGTTAAGCAGCCCCACGGAATAGCATATACACCCCAGATCCGTTGCCGTGATGATGGCATCGGGCATCTCAATATGTGCCTGCTCCAACGCTTGACGGGCTGCTACTACCAGTTGCCGCAACGCCGGCGTAAGGCGACGCGCTTGCATCGGGGATATGTATTGCTTGTAATCAACTGCCTCACTCAGGCACACATCTGCCAGCGTCGGCACAGGTTTTACTCCGTCCGTCCGGCTTAGTTCCGCAGCACTCTTGCTTAGCAGCATGCTGCTGTCATTTCCGCCAAAACCGAACGAGTTACAGAGCACGAACCGCAGATCTTTGCGAAGCGTGTGTTGTACGGGATTTGTCGTGTCCGGCATAGGCGCATCAATGTGCATGCTTGCCGGCACAAAACCATGTTGCATAGCCAGCAACGATATCACCAGTTCGATGCTTCCCGCAGCCGAGGTGGCATGTCCCGTGAATGCTTTGGTTGAACTGTAGGCGGGCAACTGCTTTCCGAACAACCGCTCCATCGCGGCATATTCGGTACTGTCGTTGTTGGGCGTAGCCGTACCGTGCGCATTGATATAATCGACAGCCGAAGGCTGCACATGCGCCATGAGCAAAGCCTGTTGCATTGCGCGGAAAGCACCTTCGCCGTTGTCCGACGATGCCGTCTGATGATAGGCATCGCACGCATTGCCGTAGCCCGCTATGTAGCCATAGATGGTTGCACCGCGACTAACAGCCGACTCTTCCGATTCCAGCACCACGTATGCAGCACCCTCGCCGAGGTTCAAGCCCTTGCGCGTAGCGGCAAACGGACGGCACACATCATCGGAAAGGATCTGCAGCGCCCGAAAACCGTTGAAGTGGAAAAGCGACAGACTCTCTGCACCACCCGCCAGTACTTGCGTACATCTGCCGATACGCAACATATTGCAGCCGGTCATCACGGCATTCAGCGCACTGGAGCAGGCTGTAGAGATAGTCTGCTGCAAGGCAAACGGTCCTATCTGTCCGGCTATCGCTTCGGTGCTGGCGCCGGCTGTATGATGCGTCACGATCGTCTCGGCATACATCTCGCGTTCGCGCCAGCGTTGCTCGGTCATATCCATGCCACCTACCGTCGTGCCGTTGATGAACGGTACGGCCTGTGTATCGCTCACTTTGGCATCTGCCAGCGCTTCGCGTGCTGCCGCCAATCCCAGGAGCGACGTGCGGGGAAGAAGTGCATCCTTGGTTAGGCCTAATCGCTCTTTCAGATCATCATCGCTTAGCCGCACTTCTCCCACAGGACATTCCCTATGCTTCGTAGCCAGAATAACCGGCGCAGCAATGCCGCTCTGCTCGCGCAGCAAAGCATCCAAGGTCGCCTCTTTGCCTATGCCCAAGGCAGACACTATTCCTATGCCGGTTATAGCTATACGCATATTTATTTGGTGCGGTGGGCATCAATATATTCCGCCATCGTATCTACTGAACGGAATACCTGTTTGCCTTCTTCCTTGTTCTGCAGTTTGATGCCGTACTGCTTGTCGAGTAGCACGAACAGTTCAAGCGCGTCAATGCTGTCCAGTCCCAAGCCCTCACCGAACAATGGGGCATCGTCCTGGATGTCGGCCGGTGTGATGTCTTCGAGGTTAAGCGCCTCGATGATCTGTTGTTTGAGTAATGTTTTGTCCATATCTTTGTCGTTATTATTCTATTTGGTCAGTAGCACAAGGTGTGCTTCCCAGTTGTCTTTGGTGGAGCATTCCACCCATCCTGCCAGCACCGATCGGGTGTTCCGTTGCTGCATCGCCAGTTGCGCTAACGGCAGCAGGTCGGCTTCATGTTCCAGTACGTAAAACGAACTCTCGCCGTAATACTTGTTGCGGATGGCTATCTCGCCCGTTACGATGTTCGGCAGCGTATATACGAATAGCGATGGCGACGGATAGTAGTTGTCAGGCAGGATAGTTGCCTGGTAGTCGGTATCGTTCTTCAGGCTGGCGCTACGGTTACCCAGCACGATGGCTCTATCCTCACGCGCCGCAAAACGCTCTTCACCAATGCTTTGCAGCAATATCTCGGCGGCTACAAACCCCAAGCGGGAAAGCGTATCCATCTTGAAGTATTTCGGATAATCCTTTATATATGTCCGGTAAAGTTCGGTCAGCAATGCTTCGCCGGTCTCAGTCGTCGGCAGTTGTTGGCCGTTGAGCCATATTCCCTTAGGCGTCAGCCGCACCTCTGCCATCGGCTTTACGGTCACTTCTTCTTGCTGCGGCATCACCTCTGTCGGCACTCCTAACCTCACGCGGATAGCCGCATTGCATCCACCGAAACCTGACAGCACTTTGATGAACTCCCGTTTGTCGGTGTGCCGCATAGCGGACGAAATGTTTACCGAGTAGCTTGTCCCTTGCTCGCTGTAGCCTCGGGTAGGAAGAATCAGTCCTTTCTCCAAGGCATGTAGCGACAGTATTGTCTCCAGCAGTCCCGCCGCACCCAATGTGTGACCGAAAAATCCTTTCAACCCGTTAACAGGTACTTCCTCCAGTCCTGCCCTGTTCAGCGCGATGGATTCCATCTCATCGTTGTAGGCGGTAGCCGTGCCGTGCACATTGACGAACGCCAATTTGTCTTTCTCGCCCAGCACATCACTTAGGCATCGCAGACTGCCTTCGCCTGTACGGCTCGGACCGGATATATGGTTGGCATCATTATGTATAGCGCCGCTGACTATCGTGCCATAAGCATTCATGGCAAGCTGCTCATCTGCCGTAAGCAGCATACACGCCGCAGCCTCACCCAGGTTCAGTCCCGTACGGTTCTTGTCAAACGGGCGGCAAGGTTCGTCGGATAGTGCCTTGAACGACTGAAAGCCCGAGATAATGAATGGCGACAGCACATCGCATCCTACCACCACGGCATGTTTATACATGCCTGCCTCCAACAGCCGCATAGCGGTGATAAGCGCACACACTCCGGATATGCAGGCGTTGCTCACTACTATCGGCGTATTCCTGTTGCCACAACGGTCCGCTATCTTTTGCGCCGAAGTGGTCAGCAAGGGGTCATCGCCCGTTGCCAGATGTTCCACGTTACCTTTGGTTGTCGACAGGATGATTACCGTCTGTCGGTCAGCCGGCAGCTGGGCATAATGTTCGCTTGCCTTGCGGATAGCCTCCACGCATAGCGTCTCAAAACGCGTCAACCCGTCCATAATCGGCATCTCCGGCAACAGCGATGCGCAATACGGCTCCAACGGAGCATCGTGGTACATCCGTAAAGCGGAATGTCCCTCCTGAACGGCTGCCATATTGGCGGCTGTGCCATGGCCTAATGGCGAGATAATATGATCGGCTATGATGGCTGTCATTTGCTGGTGTGGGTTTCACGAATCCCGGTGAGTAGATCTTCGCCTGTTACCGCTTCTGCCGTGAGGATGGCGGTCAAGGGAACACCGCACATGCCGTGATAAAGCACCGACTGTCCCGTCAGATACAGGTTGTCTGTCCTGGTGCGCAAAGGCATGTACAGTCCTTGTTGCGAGAAGATGGCGCCGCTGGGGTTGTGGTAATAGTCGCGTATCGTCAGTGGAGTGGCTATCTCCATATATTCGATAGCATCTTTTATCGGATAATAAGCATCGATATGTGCAATCACCTCCTCTGCCATCCGGCGTTTGAGTGCCTCATAATCCTCACCACGATGGTGCATCGGCTTCTCGCTCCACGCTTCAAACCGCGCGATGTGTGTCGGAACCAGTATCTCCATCGTGTGCGCCCACTCGCCTTGCTCGCTTACGGGCGGTGTGGTCAGCAGTATATAAGGCGGCAGCGTGTCGTCTTTCTCAAGGTTAGGCAGCAGAATGGTACTGTTCACAAACGGGAATGTTTCCGGCTTGAGCTTCAGATAGATGGATAGCGCCGATGAGTCGGGAGTAAAACTCTCTGCCCGTTTGCGTGACACTTTCCGCACAACATCCTCCGTTGTCAGACTGAACAGCTCTTTTGGTGCGATGGCTGCCACGTATTGCTCCGCTTCTATCCGCCGCCCGTCTTTCAGCACGATGCCATGCACATGTGCATCGCTCACCTCCACTTTCTCTACCTCGGCATGTGTCAGCACGTACCCGCCGTGCCGTTCGATGCTCTGCTGCAAGGCTTCTGCCATCTGCAGCGCATTATCTTCGAAGCGGTATTCGCCATCCATGTACAGCACCGACAGCATCGAATGTACCGATACTGGCACATCTTTTATCGCGTGTCCGCATAGCGGTGCCATGTAGCTCAGCACGCGTATCAGTTCCTCGTCCGCAATAAACATCCGCATCAGCTCTTCCACGTGCATCTCGGCATAAGCTGTCACCTCCGGATGAGGTTCCGGACGACGCATATAGTAGTGATCAAACGAGTTGGCAATGGCGTATAGCGCATCCAGATACTTGTGCAATCCTTCTTTCTCTTTCGGGAACAATCCGCCCAGATATGCCTCCATCGCTTCTCTGCCGCGGGGCAGACGATAGGAATGCTTCGGATCGGTCCAGACGATCTCTTGCGCATCTTCATCCACGGCTTTCACCTTCAATCCCTCTTTGGCGCCTACAAACTGCAACAGGTGCGATAGCGCCCACTCCTCGCTCCAACCGCCGAAGTTATGCATGCCCGTATTGAACCATGTATTACCTCGCTTGAACGATTGCAGTCCGCCGCCGATGATGCCGTTCTTTTCCACTACCGTCACTTTCCTTCCGGCTGTAGCCAGCAATGCGCCTGTGAATAGTCCGCCCATGCCTCCGCCAATGATGCAAACGCTTGGTTTGCTTGTCAGACACTCGCGGTAGAGCGCTTCCATCTGACGCATCTGTTTCAGTACCGATTGTTGGGCAAACTTGCTCTCAGGGCGTACGCGGGCATGTACCTCCAGCGTTATCTCCGACGGATGCGCCACAAAATGCCGCTTGGGCAGCAGCGTGTACATTCCGTGCAGCACTACCGGCAATATATCCACGCCGAAATACCGCGCTATCGTGAATGCTCCTTTGCGGAAAGGACCTAACTGACCGTCCGTGGTGCGTGTACCTTCGGGAAAAATCAGGATAGAGTAACCCATTCGTATATCTTCCTCCACCTGCTGATAGAGCGCTTCCGTATCGTCCACAAAATGATAGCCGGCAAACTTTGCCACATTAGCAAATATCCAATTCTTGCGGAAAGCGGCTTTCATCAGCACGCTCATCTTCGGTACGATGGATATCAGTATCAGCAGGTCGAATACCGACGTGTGGTTGCAAATGACGATGGCCTGTTTCTCAAACCGCTCTTGCAGCGGGTTGTCCATCGTCAGCCGCGTGCCGTGGATAAGATATAGAGGTACGAGCGCGACGCGTCGCATGCGCGCGCGAAAAAGTGCCCGGCGTTGTTCCCTGTCGCGCGTACGCAAGCGGTCGATCATTGCCATCGGAAACAGGTACAGCGAAGCCAGCAGAACAAAACCAGACCAGCCTGCGGTGCTGTAGAGCACATCGCGAACGTACAATACACTATGTTTTAGTCTTTTTCCCAAAATTCGTAGAAGTTATACCACTGATACGGGTAGCGCGTCACTATCTCCGTCACAATCTGGGCATAAGCGGTAGCATAATCCTTGGCGGTCTTGCCTTCCAGCCTGCGAACCACCACTCTATATCCGTGCGTACTCTCTTTTATCACAAACGTGCATACCACCGTGGCTTCCGGATAAAGCTGTGCAATGACGAACGGTCCTTTCGGCAATGAGGCTTCTTTGCCTAATACGGGCTGTAAGATCGACTTGTCCGAACCGAAATGCCTGTCGGCAAACACTGTAAGCATATCGCCGTTGTTCAGCACGTTGTTGATGGCATAGATGTAGCCCATCTCATCGTCTTGCGTCAATATGTGTATACCGTTTTGCTCTAACAGTCGTTGTCTGTTTTTCAGTACGTGCTCTTTCTCGCCGCCGAACATCACGGCATACATCGGTCGGGTCGGTTGCAGAGCGTAACCTGCCATCTCATAGTTGCCTATGTGCGAAGCCAAAAGTATACATCCGTTGTTGTGACGCATAGCTTCCTCTACCGCCTCATTGCCTTCCAGCGTGTAGCGGAATTTCTTGCCGGCGTACGAGGCAAACCGGTCAACGATAGCCTTGCCAAAAGTGCGGAAATGCAAGTAGGTATGCCACCAGCTGGCTGCCTTACTCTTGCCGTGAATCAGTTGCCAATAGTGGCAAGCAGCCTGACGGCGGGGCTTGGCAAACAGCAGGTAGAACACTACCACTATATCCATCACCCCGTAAAAGAACTGTATAGGCAGAAAGCGCATCAGCCATACCAGACTGCTGTGCATCCACGGCTTACCGTCCGTCCTTCCTGTCCATTGCTGCGACCGTTGCATCAGTTCGTCTTACGCTCGATGTAGTCGCAGAAATCTTTCAATGTTACCACCGTTTTCAGCTCTTCAGGCACGATACGGAAACCGAATGTTCTGTCTACTATAACGATGATGTCCACGAAGTCAAGGCTGTCTATGCCGATATCCTCGCGCAGACGGGCTTCCGGCTTGATCAGCGACTCCTCAATCTCAAATTCCGATACAAGAAACTCTTTAACTTTTGCGTCAATTTCTTCTCTTTTCATATCTGTTTTTTCAATTTTTTCAACTTTAATCTCTAAACTCTAATCTCTTAACTCTAATCTCTAAACTCTAAACACTCAACTCTAAACTTTCTTAAGTACTATCGCCGCATTCGTTCCTCCGAACCCGAACGAGTTCGACAGCACGATATCCATCTGTTTCTCCACAGTCTTCGTGGCAATGTTCAGTCCCGCTGCGGCTTCGTCAAGCTCCTCCAGGTTGATGTTGGGCGCGATGAATCCGTTCTGCATCATCAGCGTGCAGTACACCGCCTCGCTGGCGCCTGCCATCCAGCATTCGTGTCCCGTCATTCCTTTTGTGGACGATATCAGGGCTTTCTTTCCGGCGAACAGTTTGGTCAGCGCTTCTGCCTCGGCTCTATCGCCCAAGGGCGTGGAGGTGGCATGGGCGTTGATGTAGTCTATGTCGTCTGCTGTCACGCCGGCGTCGTCCAAGGCGCGCTGCATGGCACGTACCGATCCTTCCGATGCCGGCTGCGAGATACCCACACCGTTCGACGAGAATCCGTAGCCTATTACCTCGGCGATGATCGTTGCACCCCGCGCTATGGCATGCTCATATTCCTCCATCACCAGTGCTGCCGCACCGCCGCTGGGGATGAGTCCGTCTCTGTTCTTGTCAAACGGACGCGAAGCTTTCTGAGGCTCGTCCATCCGTTTGCTGAAAGCGTTCAGCCCGTCAAACGAGGCCATCGCTATCGGGTTAACCTCCTGTGCTCCACCCGCCAGAACTATGTCTTGTAAGCCTTGCTTGATCAGCAGGTACGCCATGCCTATCGAGTGTGCGCCCGACGAGCAGGCTGCCGATATCGTGAAGTTCACGCCGCGTAGGTGGAAGATCGTGCTCAGGTTCATCGTTACCGTCGAGTTCATCGATTGGAAGATAGCTCCCGCACCCAGCAGAAACGAGTCTTTCATCTCTTCCATCCGCTTGGCGGTCTCTACTACTGCCTTCCCCGTTGAATCGTTGCCGAACAGTATTCCTACCTCGTTCTCTTGCAGATACGCCTCATCTATCCTTGCCTGCTCCAGCGCCTCACGCGAAGCCATGTACGCATATTCCGTCTCGTCCGACAGCGAATTGCGCATCCTCCTGTCCAAATAGGGCTTCAGGTTGGGTTTTTCTACTATACCCGTCAGTCCTGAATGAAATCCCATCGGCAAACGCTCAGGATCGATGCCTATACCCGACTTGCCGGCGCGCAACGATGCCGTCACTTCCTCTTTGTTCGTTCCCAGACAGCTCCAGATGCCTGTTCCTGTTATTACTACTCGTCTGTTCATTATTCAAAATCTGCCAAATTTTTGAGCATATCCACTATCCTCTGTATATCTTCGTAGAACGGCTTGTCCTCTACGCGGCAATCCGTGCATGAGCGCACTTGCTCGTACAGGTTCTGCGTCGTCTGTGCCAGCTCGTCCTTGCAGCCTAAGATATCCGTTGCCTGCGACAGTGCCATCAGTAGGATAGCTTCCACCTGATAGCAGTTGTCTATCACTTGCCTGCACAGCAGCGCACTGTTCGTGCCCATCGATACGATATCCTGATTGTCGTTGTTGTTCGGTATGCTGTGAACATAGTTCGGCATCGATAGCGTTTGACACTCTGCCGTGGTCGACGTAGCGGTAAACTGGCAAGCCTGCATTCCGTAGTTCAGACCTAACACGCCTTTGTTCAGGAATGGCGGTAGGATAGCATCGTTTATCCGGTCGTGGAACAGGTAGTTCAGCTGCCTTTCCATCGTCATCGTCAGGCGGGTAAGCGCTATCTTCACTTTATCTTCCTCCAGCGAGATGTAGTCGCCGTGGAAATTGCCGCCGTGGAACACGTTCTTGGCTTCGTAATCCACTATCGGGTTATCGCTTGCCGAGTTCAGTTCCTCTTCAATCACCTGTGCTGCCACGCTCAGCGTATCGCATATCGGACCATATATCTGCGGTATGCACCGCAGCGAATAGTACGCCTGCACTTTCTTGGCAAATACGTGCTCCTTGTGTCCTCCGTCGTACAGGGCGTGCTCGCGTTTCTGCAGACGTTTGCTGCCTTCTGCCATCTCGCGCATCTTCATGGCTACGTATTGCTGTCCCTCATGCCGGCGGCACGCATTCAGCTCTTCCGACATCAGATCGTCGTAGCTCTCCGCTATCTCGTTCATCCACACCGCTGCCGCGATGGCTACTGTCAACAATCGCGCTGCATGCAGGTGGTTCACTGCCGCTATACCCGTCATCACGCTTGTGCCGTTGGTCGCACTCAGTCCTTCGCGTATATGGATGCTTGCCGGCTTCAGGCTCTCGGCTTTAAGCACTTCTGCACTCGGCCGCCACTCACCCTTGTAGTGCACCTTGCCTTCTCCTATCATACATAGTGCTATATGTGCCAGTTGCACCAGGTCGCCGCTTGCGCCTACGCTGCCGTGCCTCGGTATGAACGGAATGATGCGCTTGTTGATGAACGCTTGCAGCAGCCGTATCCAGTCGGGATGTATGCCGCTCCGGGCTTGTAGGAACGACCCCACACGGGCTATCATCGCTGCCAGCACGTCGTTGTCATCCAGCGGTTCGCCCGCTCCTGTCGAATGCGAACGGATGATGTTGTATTGCAGCTCCGTCAGATGGTCATCTTCCACGCGCCATTGTGCCATCGGACCAAAGCCCGTGTTGATCCCGTAGATGATCCTGTCATTGGCAAACCGCTCCAGAAAATCGTAGCACGCTTCCACACGAGCCATCGTCTTCTTGTCAATCTTAAGCGCTTTGCCGGCGTATAGGATATCGTGTATGTCTTCTAATCGTATTATCATCAAATCATTTGTTTTTCTTGCAGACCAGTATCGTGTGTCCTCCCATTCCTAAATTGTCGTGCATAGCCTCTACTTCCAGCCCGGCTTCTTTCACCAGGCGAAGCATGTCGTCCGTATTGTACATCTTGCTGTTGCCGTTGGCGAGTGCCGTGAAGTACAGGCTTATCTGCGTCAGCGCAAACGCTGCTGCCAGATATTTCTGCCGGTCCCACAGGGTCTCCATGATCAGCAGCCGGTTATCTTTGTCCATGATCTTGGCTGCACGGCTCAGGATGCTCACTATCTGCTCTTCGCTAAAGCAATCTAAGAATTGCGACATCCATATCACGTCGTACCGCTTGTCCGTGGGAAACGCGCTCGTCGGGTCCAATAGGTTCATTCCTACCCCATGAATCCTCTCCGCACCTTCTTTGCCTTTCGTCGCCTCGCGCATCAGACCTATCTGTTGCGGCAGGTCGCATATCGTCACTTCGGCTTCCGGCGAGTAGCCCACGCAGCGCAGCGCAAACCTTCCTGTGTTACCGCCTACGTCCAATACATGTTTCTTGCCGTCCTTGAAGATGAGCGCCAAGGCTTCGTCAAACGAGTTGTCGCTATAGTAGTGGTCAAATCCGAACCAGCTTTTCTGCACCTGTTCAGGCAATTGCGACAGTCCTTCATATATCGTTGGCCAACTGCCGAAATGCTCCAGACCTGCCGGACGGCCTTCCTCCAGCGCTTTGTCCAATACGAACCAACCCTCGTAGTTCACGTCGTGGTTGAAGTCCATATCCACGTGTATCAGCGGATCATTCAGTAGGAACCATCCTACTTTCGACAGCATATACCTGTCTTCATTGGCTGCTGATTGCTGATCGCTGATTGCTGGTTGCTGATTACTGGCTGCTGATTGCTGATTGCTTTCCGCTTCGCGAAGATACACGCTTCCCGTCGTCAGCGAAGCTTCCAACAGACACTTACAAGCATAGGCGCTCAATCCGGTCTTCTGTTCTATCTCTTTCTGCGTCAATCCTTCCTGATGCTCGTCCAGCATGGCAAAGATGCCGTACTTGATCATCAGCCGCGCAGTCTGGAACACTACCGGACCAAACGATATGATATGTGCCAGCGCTTGTGCGTCTTGCGCCGAGTAACGCTCTTTCGTGAGCGATGCTTTGATATGCGGATGAATAGTCATCTCTCTAGTTTAGTGGGTCAAACTCATCTTTCTCAGTGATATGGATGACCACCATATCAAACAGCGGCAGATCCACGTACTCGATGGCATAGCTTACTTCCGTCGGAAAATCCTTCGGCATATCCAGCACAAACTGCTCACCGTTGCGCACTTTGCTGGTCTTGGTGTCCGTGTCGCCTGTAGCTTTGATGGTGTACACGCCGTACACGTCGCCCGGTTCGCCATCAGCTTTCAGACGGGATATCCTACAGCGGAACTCGGCAGTGGCTGTCTCGTTCACAATGCGAATCTGGTTGTACGTCTCTTCCGGTCCTTCCACCGTGAAGGTGATGCGCTGCGCGCACCAACCATACATGCCACATACCAGTAGCATGCACAAAATAATAGACTTTTTCATATCTATGCACAATTTTCCGCTACAAATTTACAAAATTTTTCCGACTTTTCCAAACATTTCGCCCTAAAAATGCAAAAATCTACTTTTTCTACGAAAAATGTGCTCTCTATATACAATTTTTATGCCTTTTCCGGGTATTTTGGGTAATTTGGGATATTTTGGGTAATTTTTGGTAATTTTGGACAAACAAAAGAATTTTGGCTCCTTTTGGTGTCCTCATAGGAGGCGCAACGAGGGCGCAACAGAGGCTCATCGGAGGAATACCGTATCCTACCCATACCTATAATATATATTTATATATATTATCCCGTGAAGTTGATTTTTGGGGGAAAATTGTAGTTTTTAATTAGCTGGCTTTGTGAAAATGATACTTGAATTCTGCTGCAAAACAGACGACTTATCTGTCGCAAAAGGGGCTTTTTGAGTAAAAAAATGATTTAAATGGACTATTGCACAATTATTTTCAATAATAATTTGCAAATGTCAAATATTTTTCGTACCTTTGCAAGTGCGTTTGGTGTCGCGTCGCGGCAAACAGGCGCAAGGACGAATGTTGGGAGAACATTTTACTGTACTAAATACCGAAAAACACAATATGGATTCTGTTAAAATCATCGAGATAAAGAAGAGCGTGTTCGAAGACAATGACCGTGCAGCGGAGGCGTTGCGCGGGGAGTTGAAACGCAAAGGGGTGTATCTGCTTAACCTGATGTCCGCTCCCGGTAGCGGAAAAACCACCACGCTCATTCAAACCATCAATCTGCTCAAAGACAAGATTCGCATAGCCGTCATGGAAGCGGATATCGATAGCGATGTGGATGCCATCAAGATAAAGGCAGCTACCGGCGTGGACTCGATACAACTGCACACCGGCGGGATGTGCCATCTGGATGCGGAGATGACAGCTCAAGGGCTGGCGGGTCTGAAACCCACCTCCGACTCCTCCCTAAAGGGAAGAGAGGATAATTATGACCTCATCATCCTGGAGAATGTGGGGAATCTGGTGTGTCCGGCGGAATTTGACACAGGAGCAGTGAAAAATGCAATGATCCTTTCCGTGCCGGAAGGACATGACAAGCCGCTCAAATATCCGCTGATGTTCAGCGTGTGCGATATGGTGGTTATCAACAAGATGGACGTGATGCCGTACTTCGATTTTGACCTGGAGAAGTGCAATGAATATATCCACATGCGCAACCCAAAAGCACAAGTGATACCTATCTGCGCCAAGACCGGCGAAAACGTCGAAGCATTCGCTAACTGGCTCCTTGACGAGGTTCGCCAATGGCAAAATTCGTAATTTTTAATTCGTAATTTTTAATTTTTATTTGATATCATGCCACAGATGTCCGATAAGTTCGTTCCGAAACACAGGGGCGACAAGAATCCGAATCCGAAACTGTTGAAGTTCGTTCGGCACGTCACTGACCGCGTACCCGGTAAGGTGAAGATGACCACCGATGCCCCGGAATATTGGGGCTTGGCATGCATCTTCGAAGATGAGATGGATGCCGTGACACGCGAGGCGTCGCTGGACTTGCTGCTCGACATGCTGCCGGGCAACTTCTTCAAAGTGCGCAAACACCATACCTACGCCCAACTGCACGCCATGAATGCCGAGAAACATTACACGCCTGACGACCAAACGCTCGACGAACTGCTCGACAAACTGGCGTATTTCGGCATGTTGGAATATGATTACGGCGATCATTACACCAACGGTCAAGGTCCGGATGCAGGCACTACGTTCAATCGTGAAGATAGGGTGTATTGGGTTCCGATGTTCGTGCCCGGCAGTGCCGAATATACGAACATGAACGTCGAACTGATGGACAAACATCCGGAGCTGGCGATGTTCTTCGAGCGAATGACGTTCTTACCGCTGGAGAAGATCACACCGATGGTTCCGATGGGCGGTTCGGGCATAGGCATGCACGTCATTCCCGTGGAGAAAGCCATCTCGATGGAAAACCAGTCCATCGATATTGAGCATATCTCATATTGGCTGAAGAAATATGAGGGACACATAGGCGTAGGTATCTGTTCGTGCCGTTACGGCAGAAAGAAACTGGAAGAAGGTTGTGCGGATGACTACCGCGACTGGTGTATAGGCGTAGGCGATATGGCTGACTACTTGCGCGAGACCGGTCGTGGACACGACATCACCTACGACGAAGCAATGGCTATCCTCAAGAAAGCTGAAGACCACGGCTTTGTACACCAGGTGACGAACATCGACGGAGAAGGGAAAATATTCGCTATCTGCAACTGCAATGTGAAGATATGTAACGCATTGCGCACCTCGCAACTGTTCAACACACCTAACATGAGCCGCAGCGCTTATGTGGCAGAGGTTGATCCGAAGAACTGCGTAGCGTGTGGGCGATGCGTGGAATATTGTCCGGCTGGTGCAGTAAGGCTCGGACAAAAACTCTGCACTAAACATGGTCCGCAGACCTATCCCAAACAAGAGTTGCCCGATGCCACCAAGTGGGGCGAAGACAAGTGGAGTGAAGACTACCGCGACAAGAACCGCATCAACTGTTACCCGACAGGTACAGCACCCTGCAAGACCGCTTGTCCGGCACATATAGCCGTGCAAGGCTATCTGAAGAAAGCCGCAGAAGGCAAGTACACCGAGGCACTGGAACTGATCAAGCGCGAGAATCCTTTCCCGGCAGTGTGCGGACGTATATGCAACCGCCGTTGCGAGGACGCTTGTACGCGTGGAACGATCGACCGTGCCGTAGCCATCGATGCCGTGAAGAAATTTATCGCAGAGCGTGACCTGCATGCCGAGACACGATTCATTCCGGAAGTGAACATCTGCTCGAATGTACAGGATCGCTGGGAAGAGAAGATCGCCATCATCGGTGGCGGTCCTTCCGGACTAAGCTGCGCATATTATTTGGCCACGATGGGCTACAAACCTACGGTATTCGAGCGCAACGAGAAACCCGGTGGTATGCTGCGTTACGGCATCCCGTCGTACAAACTCGATAAAGCCGTCATCGACGCAGAGATTGACATTATGCGCGAGATTGGCGTGGAGATCAAGTGCGGCGTAGAGGTAGGCAAAGATATCACGATTGCCGAACTCCGCAAGCAGGGATACAAAGGCTTCTACGTGGCTATCGGCTGCCAGGGCGGTCGACTGCCGGGCATAGAAGGCCAAGATCTGGAAGGCTGCACCACGGCTATCGACTTCCTACATGATGCCAACTGCGGGCAAGAAGAGGTGAAAGGTGAAAAAGGAAAAGTGAAAGGAAGAAAAGTGGTAGTTGTCGGCGGCGGCAACGTGGCTATCGACGCGGCACGCGTGGCGAAGCGAAGCGGAGCAAGCGAAGTAACGATGCTATCGCTGGAGACGGAAGATATCATGCCCGCCTCGCTCGAAGAGCGCATGGAAGCCCGTGAGGATGGCGTTGTGATCAATCCGGGATGGGGACCTAAAGAAATTAAAAATGACAAATTAAAAATTAAAAATGTTGGTAGTATAACCTTCAAGAAATGCATCTCGGTTTTCGACAAGGATCATAAGTTTGCACCGACATTTGACGAGAACGAGACCATCACCTTGGATGCCGATATGGTAATCTTTGCCATCGGGCAGACCGTGGTACTGAAAGATCTGTTGAAAGATACGAAAGTGGAGTTCTTCCGCGGCGTATATCCCGTAGCGGACAAACTGACGCTTCAAACAGCCGAACCGGATATCTTCGTGGGCGGTGATGTATTCACCGGACCAAAGTTCGCCATCGATGCCATCGCTACGGGCAAAGAAGCTGCCGAGAGTCTGCATCGCTTCGTGCAAGGCGGGCACATGACTATCGGCCGCAACCGTCGCGACTTCATCGAACTGAACAAACAGGATATCCTCGTAGAGCAATACGACAACGGTAGCCGTCAAGATCCGGGAGTGATTCCTACCAAATCGAACTTCGACGAGTACCACGGCACACTGACCGAAGAGCAGGTGAAGAAAGAAACGGCACGATGCCTGAGTTGCGGCGCGTCGGTAGTGGATGAGAATAGATGTATAGGTTGCGGCATATGTACCACCAAGTGCGCTTTCGACGCTATCCATCTGCACCGTGAGCACCCCGAAGCCAGCATCATGCGCACCTCGGAGAACAAGTTCGACGGCATTTTGCCGTATATGATCAAACGTGCAGGGAAAATAATTGTTAAAGGGTTAAAACGTTAAACTGTTAAGCTGTTAAATTGTGCACGAACTGGGGATAGTGTTTTATATCATCCGTGACGTCAAGAAGACGGCAGAGGAGAACGGCGTGAAGAAAGTATCGGCGGTGGTGATGAACATCGGCGAGGTATCGACCATCGTGCCGGAATACCTGACCGACTGCTGGCGTTGGGCGGCAGACAAAGAGGAGATGCTCCGCGGCTGTGAACTCAGGATCGAACCTATCCCTGCCGTGACGCACTGCGACGGTTGTGGCAAAGACTACCCCACCGTAGCACACGGCAAGATTTGTCCGCACTGTGGCAGCGAACAGACGTGGCTTCTCCGCGGCAATGAAGTAGAAATAAAAGAGATAGAAGTGAGAGATGAGAACGCTTCGCTGTGAGAAGTGAGAAAAATTGTAAATCGTAAATTGTAAATTTGTAAATCGTAAATAGATATGGCTTGTTTTATTGTACCATTAACGCAAGCGGTAGCAACAAGCATCTACCGCAAAACAACCAAACAAACCGACTCGTTTGTCGGTCGTAACCTGAAGACCTTGGAGCAGATGCTCTGGGGAGGATCGCTGATGCTGATTGTCGATCATGTCATCAACGGCGAAGTAACATGGACGTACCCGTTCTTTACCGCACTTGCTACAGAAGGCGGAGGAATGGTGATGCTCAAGGAGATGCTGACAGTAGGAGTACCTATGTCCGTACTTGTGACACTCGTTTGGGCTGGATATTGCTACATGAAAGAACGCAAAGTTGCGCAAATATAAATAACAAATAACCAATTACAAATCACAAATTCTAAAATCTTATGTTTTTTCAAGTCTATGGAGAGCACGCTCTCATACAATGGGTGATGCTCATCGTTGTTCTAGGCGGTTTGATTCTGTGGAATGAGTTTGCCCGTCGTACCAAACTTGGCGGTGCTATCACATTCTTCGCCATTCCGCTGGCTCTGACCGTGTATTTCATTGCCATCGCTATTGGCGCACGCATGGGCGCTGAATGGGCAGTGAACAATCAGACACACGTGTACATGAACGGCTGGTTCCACTACGCCAAACTGTACGCAGCGCTGACAGGTTGTATCGGTTTCATGATGATCAAGTACGAGTGGGGCATCGGTGCCAAACGCTGGTTCAAACCGTTCCCGTTCATCATCGTGGCTATTAACATTCTGATTGCGGTAGCCTCGGATTTCGAGTCGGCTATCTTCGGTTGGAACAAATGGTGGTTGTCAAGCGAGGGCGTATGGCTCTATGGCGGTTGGCACAACGTATTCAACGGCGTTGCAGGTCTGTTCAACATCTTCTGTATGACCGCCTGGTGGAACGTCTTCCCCAGCAAAGACCGCAAGGATATGATCTGGGCAGACATGACATGGGTGTTCATCGTGGTATATGACATCTGGAACTTCGCTTACACCTACAACTGCTTGCCTACTCACAGCTGGTACTGCGGTGTAGCTCTGCTGCTTGCTCCGACGATTGCAGCTATCTGCTGGAACCGTGGCGGCTGGATTCAGAACCGTGCCAACACGCTGGCTATCTGGTGTATGTTTGCACAAGTGTTCCCGCTCTTCCAAGAGACGTTCTTCAACGGTAAGCAGTTCTTCCCCTGGGCAGTTCTGCCGACGCAGTATGTCAATGGTATTGAAACGGTCAATGCCGTTTATGCCGCTTCCGGTCTGGGTGAAGAAGTTGTTGCTCACACGACCGTTGTTGCTGAGGGTGCCACCGCAGCCAACCCGACAGCCATGCTCGTCATCAGCTCGCTGGCACTCATCACCAACATCATTGCCTTCGCGTACATTATGTATCAGGCACGCGTACGCAAGATCAATCCGTATAAGGAAGACGTATTCGTTAACCAGAAGTACTACAAAGACGCTATGGCTCGCGCCATCGTCAACAGCTAAGCGGTACATGATAAATACCACATGGCAAATAAAAAACGTCCCTCGGGGCGTTTTTTATTTGGTTTGTTTTGCTTGCCTTATTCTTTAGATGTATAAGGTCAGATCATTGGGCTTATTTGAATCGCAGCTCTACGCGTCGGTTCTGCTGCTTGCCTTCGTCCGTCGTATTGTCGGCGATAGGTTGGGTAGCACCGAAACCTTTGGCGGTAAGCATGTCGGCTTTGCAGCCTTGCTGGATCAGGAAGGTACGCACCGACTCTGCACGCTGACGCGACAGAACCTGATTCTTCTTCGGGTCGCCCGATGAATCGGTATGACCGCTAATCTCGACACGCACGTTACGCAATTTGATTATCTGTGCGACACGCACCAATTCGCTCTCTGACTCCGGCAGCAGCTCATATTCGTTGACCGGGAAGAATAGGTTATTTACCTGCACAGCCACACCTTCCTCAATCATCTGCTTGTACGAGGTAAGGAGGATATCGCGGTGGATCTCCACGTTTTCTGTCACCTCACGCAGGTCTATATTGCTGGATATCGGGAAATAACGGTCATCATCGATATAATAACCGTAGTTCTTGCTAAGCGGAAGAACGAGATAGAATGAACCATTGGATGGATCGGTTTGCGATTGTCCGATAGCTTCGTGGGTCTCCAGATTTTCCCAACGGATGGTAACGCTAACGGCTTCGCCTTTGTCATTATGCACCCGTCCGGAGATAGTAGCCACGGCATTCGGACGCATATTCTCCGGCAGATCGAGCATGAACAGATCCAATCCGTTGGAGTAATATGCCCGCGTACCATCGGTAGTAATCTTGTAGCCCCAGTCCTGTGCGGTGGAGTTGATCTGTACACCCAGGTTGACCGGCGTGGACCATTCTGTCCAGCTGTCGTCACGCAGACGCGTAGTCTTGAACACGTCCAATGCACCTATCGCTCCATGACCTTCGGAACTGAAGTACAGCGTGTGCATATCCGGATGCAGGAACGGCTTGCGTTCCAAACCGGGCGTATTGATCATCGGTCCAAGATCGATAGGCTCGCCCCATTCTCCATCTTCGTCCATCAGGGATACGAAGATGTTCACGGAAGGTTTCAACTCGTTCTCCACCTGCTTCTCCGAAGAGAACAGCAAGGCGCGTCCATCGCTGGTAATCATCGCATCGCTCTGCCATGTAGCCATATTGATGGTGGAGGGCAAAGGTTTCGGTTCTGCCCAACCGTCAGCCTTCTTGGTGGTAGTATAGAGCGTACCGCTACGGAAGAAGATCAGCTTCGTTCCGTCAGCAGAAACGGACTGCATTGCTTCGTTGAAATCGGGCGTGTTGAGTCCGGGCACCAGAACAGAAGGTGTCCACGAACCATCCGACAGACGAGTGGAATAGAAGATATCCTCCAATCCGATGTTCTCCTTTCGTCCGGTGCTGACGAAATAGAGCGTATTGCCGTCGGCCGTCATGACGGGCGAATATTCGTTGTTGGGCGTATTGATCTCTGCGGGAAAGGCCTCAGCAATCAGATCATCATCTTTTGCTTCGCGCAAGATGCGGAGGATGTTCTGATAGGATTCGTCATTGCCGAAAGCGCTCTCATACTGCTCCACCGTTTCGAGAGCCATGCTCCAGTCTTTGCGCTGCAAGGAGGGATTGACCTCACGCATCATCCACTGGAACGCCGCAGCATAGGGAGCATACTGCTTGATGAACTGCTTGGGTGACAATCCTGTGGTGGTCAGGGTCTCACTCTTGCGAATGAGTGCCTCATCGAAGTTCTGCAGTTCAGCCATACGGCTGTTGGGGTACTGCTGATAGAGTGCCTGCACATCTTCCGACTTGCCCGTACTGAGCGACACATCGTGGAGCACCATCCAGCATGTGTCTTTCATATCTTCTCCGGGAGCATTCTCGAATCCGAAAGCGGCAGCCGGTACACTCATTCGATTGCGCGCAATAATCATCAGCGCATAGTAGAGCACACGTTGGTCAATATCGCTCATCTTTTCTTCCTGAACACGCGTCTTCAGTTCGCGCCAGTCGCCTTTGCGGATGAGTTCGGCGTACTCTTTTCTTGCTCTTTCGACGAGGGCTGCTCTTCCTCGCGGACTCTCGGGGTGCTCTTTCGTATATTTTTCCAACGAAGCTTCGTCACCCATCCGCTCCACATCACGATAGTCCAGATCATATATTGCCTGCTGCGCAGCCTCTACCTGCTCGGCATCGGGATATTGCCGGATGAACTCCTGCAAAGCCGTAACGTTGTTGCGGCTCTTGGCTTGCTCAAAAGCCAGGGCATTGCGCCGTTTGGTAGCTTCTGCCACCTCTTTGGCATCGGGGTGCTGCTGGATAAAGAATTCGTACGATCCGACCGTATTACGCTCGGCAGCACTTTCGAATGCGAGGGTGTTCCTGCGTGCTTCTGCCTGGCGCTTCAAGGATGGTACACTACGTGTATAGGTATGCAGAAAAGCCACATACGCCTCATCCGTGTTCACCGCCTTGGCTGCTTCCAGAGCCGCTGTGCACACTTCCATAAGCGTTGTGTTCAGTACCTCTTTGGTCAGACCTTTCTTCTCCAGTTTGTCCTGCTCGTCGGGACTAAGACGCATATACTTGTCCTTTGCCTTGCAGGCATACTGATAGGCACGCTCAATGTCGCGCCCCTCATATTCGGGCGTATTGAACAGCTGAACGGCGGCATAGAGGTACATCACATCGTCAGGACTCTTCTCCAGATGCTTCACTACATCTTTTTCCACAGCCTCGTAACTACCCTTGAGCAGTTGCTTCTTGTTCGGAAAATCTACTTCCTGCGCCAGGACAGAAAGGCTGAACAAAATGATTGATAATAGAGTAAAATATTTCTTCATATGCTTTATGTTTTTCAAAGAAAGAATCAAGTGCTTCTTCTCGAACGGGTCAACTGCTTATTCCTTGAATAGTTTCGGCAGGAATCGGCAGAGGTAGTCCCGCCAGTTTTCCCATGTATGTCCGCCATTGCTTTCGTAATAGGTATATTCGAAATTGTTCGTTTCCAGCCAACGCCTGTAGTCTTGCAGTTGCACATACAGAAAATCATCCCGGCCTATACCTATCCAGTACAGCGGCGGATTAGCCATCATCTGCCGCATATCCGTCATCCAATGGGCATAGGCAAGCGATTCATATTCTATCTGCAAGTCAAAGCCGGAGGTGTGATAGGGCGAATCTTCCACGGTAGGCACATCACCTTCCAGGTCGGGAGCCGTACGCGGCAGAATAACCGGCGAGAACAAGGCTATATAGCGGAATTGTCCTGTCAGAAAATGCGATACATGCATCGTGTGGAAACCGCCCATCGACAATCCTGCTATCGCCGTATGCTCGGGCAAGGTGGAGATGCGGTACTTGCTTTCTGCCTCCTGCTTGAACAGCGGGAAATTTTCCTCCCAGTAACCTGACATCTCGTAGCCCTGTTCCCGCTCACGGGTCAGTTTCTTCCAATGCGCCGAGCCGTTCGTCGTATCAAAGAAAACGGTGTCATTCGGTGCTATGTTCGGTGCCGCCATCAGCGAGTCACGCACTCCGGGCGTCATACTGCCCAGAAAATTGTCCGGCATGATTACCACCATCTCTTTCACCACTCCGGCTTGCAGCAACGAATCCATGTTAAAAAGCAGATAACCTTGTCGTGTCCAGTCGTCCTCCGAACCGAACATGCCGTGTTGCAGATACAGGCAAGGGAAAGTATCCTGAGTGCGTTGGGCATAGTATACGGGCAGATACACCATGCATGGCACGCCCAGCAGCGTATCGCGCTGCAAGGAGCCCAGACGGTCACTGATGCCGTACGATGCTGAAGAGATGCCTATAGCCAATGCCAGAAGAAGGATTATTCGTTTCATAAGCGGAAGGGATTAGCGGTTAGAGCCATTTTTTCAGTTTGAAGATGCCGAGAACGAGTAAGGTAAATACGACCATCAGTCCTATAGAGAACGGATAACCGTACAGCCACTCCAGTTCGGGCATCACCTTGAAGTTCATTCCGTACATGCTGGCGATGAGCGTAGGCGGAAGGAAGATAACATTCACCACCGTGAAGATCTTGATTATCTTGTTCTGCTCAATGTTTACCAGACCGAGGAAGGTATCCTGGAGGTAGTCCAGACGGTCAAAACCGAACTTCGTATATTCGAACAAGGAGTTGATATCCTTGATGATCATCGTCAGACGAGGTTGCAACTCATCGGGGAAGAAATCACACTTGAGGAAGTTGCTTATCACGCGCTGTTTGTCCATGATGTTCTGACGGAGGATTGTCACTTTTTCCTGCAAGTTCTTGATTTGTATCAGGATGTCCTGATCTACATGATCCGAAGCATTGATGGTGGTAGATAGTTCCGTAATCAGATCAGTCGTATCCTCAATCATGTCGGCATCTTTCTCCACTCGGGTTTCCATCAATGCCACCAGCACATGAAAACCTGTCGGGAAATTACGCGTATTGACGAACATGCGCTTCACCGTTTCGTTGAACGAACCCAGCTCATTATCATGCGACGTAACGAGGATGCCGTTCTTCAGGATGAAGTTCACAGGCTCCACATCGAAGTTGGTATGCAGGAAGTTGGAGTTAGCCACGATGCTGTCGTCCGTCTGGATGTATCGTGACGACATCTCGATCTCTTCCATCTCTTCGTCTTCCTGAATCTCAATCTTCAGGAAACCCTCCAAGGTATCCTCCGTCTTGTCGGAAACATCAAGCAGATCAATCCAGATGATATCTTTCTTATCCAGCTGTCGCAGCGCCGTGATAGAACGGGCTACCTTGATTTTCTCGTTGTCTTTATAGAATATTTTGAGTTCTGCCATTGTCGTAGTGTCATTTAGCGATTGCCTGGGCAATTCGGTTGGTTAGTTCTACAAACTCATCCATGTGCAGTTGTTCAGGGCGCTTGGTGAAGATATTCTCTTGTAGGACGGGATGTCCCTTTCCTACCAACTGCTGAAGAGAATTGCGCATCTGTTTTCGTCGTTGGTTGAAGGCAGTCTTCACGACGGTCTTGAAGAGGTGTTCGTCGCAGTCCAGCTTCTCGCGGTTGTTGCGCGTGAGGCGTATGACTGCCGAATCGACCTTTGGCGGAGGATTGAACACCTCCGGACCTACCGTAAAGAGATACTCTATGTCGTAATATGCCTGCAGCAGCACACTCAGTATGCCATAGGCTTTGTTGCCAGGTCCTGAAGCCAGTCGTTGTGCCACTTCCTTTTGCAACATCCCACTGCACATCGGTATACGATCCTTGTACTCCAGCACCTTGAAGAAGATCTGGCTGGATATGTTGTACGGATAATTGCCTATGATGCAGAAAGGTCCTTCCGGATAAAGCGTCCGCAGATCCATCTTCAGGAAGTCGCCTTCCACCAGCTGCAGTTCAGGGTACCACTCACGCAGATACAGGACGGACTCATGATCGAGCTCGACGGCAGTCAGACGGATATTCGGATTACGGAGAAGAAACTGTGTAAGCACACCCATTCCCGGACCTATTTCCAATACGGGAACATCAGCTAACGTGATTGTGTCAGCTATCCGTCGGGCTATACTCAAATCCGTAAGGAAATGCTGCCCAAGAGATTTTTTGGCGCGAACTTCTTGCATTTTCCGGGTGATAGTCCATATTCAGGGTGTTTGATTACACAAAAGTACAAAAATTACACAAAAAATTTGCTAATTCGAAAAATTTGTAGTAACTTTGTACCGTTTTTCACATTACAACGCACAAAGATACAAAAAATATTTCATATTTGCAAACTATTATGCTAAAATTGCCGCAAATAATCACAAAAATCATCGATTTTGTTTATTTTCCCTTTCAAAAGTATATTCCGAGGGAACTTTTTCGGTATGCCGCCTGCGGCGGAGGCAACATGGTGCTGGACTGGGTATTGTATTTCATCACCTACAACTTCATCATCGGTCATGACCTGGTCACGCTCAATATCTCGCTCTTCTCTTTCCAATATACCCAGGTGCTTACTCCGCACATCGCTTCGCTGTGCATTGTCTTTCCTATCACCCTGCTCACGGGCTTCTGGCTGAACAAGTATGTCACTTTCACCCAATCCACCTTGCACGGTGCAAGACAACTCGCGCGGTACATACTGATTGTGGCGGTTAATCTGGCTGTCAACTATTTCGGATTGAAACTTCTGGTAGAAGGTTTCGGCTGGTATCCTACGCCATCCAAGATGTTCATCACGATGATTACCATAGCCATCAGTTTCTTCGGACAGAAATATTTCTCTTTCAAGCGCTAAACTATGGAGCAGTCCTATTCATTGACAGAGTTTTGCTCGTTAATTGAAAACGAGTTGCACGATCGTTTTGCCGCCACCTATTGGGTTAATGCCGAGATTGCCCAACTGTCGGAGAAAGGCCATTGCTACCTCGAGTTGGTCGAAAAAGCGCCAAACGGCCTTTTTGCCGCCAAGATGCGCGCTACCTGTTGGAGCAACACCTGGCAACTCATCAAAGCGTATTTTCTTCAGGAGACCGGCAAGATTCCCGAAGCCGGCATGCAGGTACTGGTAGAGGTCAGTGTCAGTTTTCATCCTGTATACGGGCTGAGCCTGAACATTCATAACATCGATCCCCGTTTTACCTTGGGCGACTTGGCTCGTCAGCGGCAGCTCACTCTCGAGCGGCTGGAGAAAGAAGGTGTGCTGGAGATGAACAAGTCCCTTCCTCTGCCTACCATCATCCGTCGTATAGCCGTTGTCTCGGCAGAAGGTGCAGCCGGTTATGGCGATTTCTGCCATCAGTTAAGCAACAACGAATACCGTTTGCTCTACTCCACGCAACTTTTTCCTGCCATCATGCAAGGCGAGCAAGCGCCACGCTCCATTATCGCCGCGCTCAACGCCATTGCTGCGCAAGAGGAAGATTTTGACATTGTGGTCATCATCCGCGGAGGAGGTTCGTCCACCGATCTTACCTGCTTCGACGATTATGCCCTGGCTGCCCATTGTGCACAGTTCCCGCTGCCTATCCTGTCGGGCATAGGACATACGCGCGATGTGAGCATCGTTGATATAGTGGTACATCTGGCGCTCAAAACACCTACGGCTGTCGCAGAGGCCATCATCAGCCATAATGCAGACGAACTGCTTAAACTGGAAGACCTACGCCGACGCTTGGCGTTGGTAGCCACACGAATGGTGAGCACGCGCAGACAAGAAATAGAAAAGATGCAGATGATGCTGCAGTACACGATTAGCGCTACTTGCCAAAGCGAACGGAACAAACTGAAGATGATAGAGCAGAAGATCAGTTTGTGTTCGCCCGAACAGATCTTCCGCAAAGGCTACTCGCTCACATTGAGCAACGGCAAAGTGGTCAAACAGGCTGCCGAACTTCAGCCCGGTATGACTATCACCTCCGTCTTTTCCGATAGCGAAGTGCAATCCGTTGTGAAAGGATGACGGCCAAACAATGGATAGGACTGTGCGTGACACTTGCCGTGGTGGCAGGAGTTCATTTGTGCGTCTATCTGACGCGCAGCCGGTTGAGCCAACCTGACGAAGAAGCATTCATAATGCTTCCGGAGTATGAACGGGCATTCGAAATGTACGTTGACTCCGTAGAAGATGCCGAACGGAAGCAACGCTATTCTTCGCACCGCCATTCTTCCGTTGAAATCGTCATGCAGCCCTTCGATCCGAACACTGCCGACAGCAGTTTGCTTGTATCGGTAGGTCTGCGTCCGTGGATGGCAAAGAACCTTATCCGCTATCGCGAGGCAGGGAAGATTTTCCGTAAGGCAGATGATCTGAAAAGCCTCTACGGCATGAATGACTCGCTCTTTGCATCCATCCAACCGTTTGTGCAAATTGATACTACCATTATCGACTCATTATCGGGTCATTATCGGTCCATTCACGGTCCTTCATCGGGAGTGATCACTTCTACCTCCGTTTCGCACCCTAAATGTGACACCATTATCGAACTCAACTCAGCCGATACTTCTTCCCTGCAGTTCATTCGTGGTATTGGGCTGTACACCGCTATACGCATCATTCAGTACCGCAATCAGTTGGGCGGTTACTATTCTGTTAATCAACTGTATGAGATAGCGGAGATTCCTTCCGACCGCACGGATAGTCTGCTGCCGCATCTCACCGTAGATACTTCGCTCATCGTTCAGCTGCCGGTCAATCAGTCATCCGTCAAACGCCTCTATCGCCATCCGTATATATCCTACCGACAAGCAGAACAGGTATACGATCAACGCCGCCGTAAAATCCGCTTGAATGGCATAGAGGATCTGTCAGGCATCTTCACCGCAGACGAATTACGCCGCCTCATGCCCTATCTGCAATTTGAATAATGGGGAATTATTCGCACAAAGGAAACAGAAAAATTCAAAATCACGGGATAATATACATAGTATATTATAAGTATGGGTAGGATACGTTATTCCTCCGATGAGCCTCTGATACGCCCTTGGTTAGGTGTTTTACACTACCAATCATTTCGGTTCGTTTGGCGGTTGGTGAAGGCAATCACACAATAACTACCCAATAATCACGCAATAACCACCCAATACAACTCCGATGCAAGTCCTTTGAAATAAGGGTTTGCATCGGGTTGAGTGGCGGATATTTGAATATTATTAGTACATTTCAATCTAATTACTTACTTCACTTGTCGACCATTGGCATCGTAAATGTGGTCACCATGAAGCAAGTAAAGTTGATAGTTGATGAGTTGCTTGGTGGCAGAGGCGGTTGTTGATACATTATCCACACTATCCAACTCTTCATCCGCACCTATGATGTTCATCTCACCCCATAGCGGGTCGGCTTTGTAGGCATTAACGCTATTCTGCGGGACAAATACAGGCATCAAATGACTAACTTGCTCGAATGTTTTAGTAGCAATCGTTGGCGGAAGGACTGCGTGTACGTGCATTTTTTGCATTCGTGAGCATAATGCAAAAGCATTATCGCCGATGGATTGAATGGAAGTAGGAAGAGATACTTCTTGCAAGTAAGAACAACCATAGAACGCGGCTTTACCAATCTCTGTTACGCCTTCCGGAATAGAGAGGCTTTGCAATTCATGGCAGTTATAAAACGCCCAGTCACCGATATAAATCAATGAAGACGGAGTGGAGAATGATATACTTGCCAGACTACGACAGTCCTCAAATGCACTTTCGTCAATCCGTACAATACTGGCAGCTAATTCAGCCGATGTCAACTTGCGTAGTGATTTGAAAATGCTTTTACTGATATTGGTTGCTCCTTCTCCTATAACGAGTTTATCTATTGTACTTTGAATATCTATCTCCTCAAAATACCCTATATAACCATAACCATGTTCGGTCATTTCACCATTACCTGAAACGGTGATTTGCTGTTTGTCAGATTCGTATGACCAGTAAAGTGTTTCGCCTAATTTGCCGCCATATTCACCTTTGGCAAAGATGGCATAAACCGCTATGTCCGAATAAATATTGAACCACCTGTAACGACTTTCGTAACCGTCGCTCCATTCAACGAAGTGATAGCCCTCATCAGGAATAGCTCTTGTTTCAAAACTATTGGCACACGAACTGACCTCACCAACAATTTCGTTACTCAAATGACCATGTTCACCGGCCGTGATACTGACTTGGTACGTTTCAATGCCTGTATAGTTGGCTGTGATGGTTGTGTCGCTAGTGATTTGAATATTTCGGTAAGTATACTCCGAACCATCACTCCAACCCGTAAATGTGCCACAATTGGTTATTGCTTCAAAGCGTATATACGAACCTTCCAGCACCTCGCCCGACCAATTTGGACCATTAGATGAGCCGTCATTATACTCCATGTACGATATACCGAAAAGACTCACATGGAAATATGTCGTGGACTGTTCGAATTGCGCAGTAACAGTCTTGTCGGCAGTCAGTACAATGGCACGCGGATTATCGGTATTGCCATCACTCCAGCCTGTGAAACGGTAGCCAGCATCAGCTGTTGCCTCAATAACTATGGTATTGGCAGCGCAAACACTATTCGTGATACGGGCACTACCGCCTTCGTTAGCAGAAAGATTAAACTCGTAATCCATATTCCCCATAATGGTTAAGAATTGCCAAATAGGAGCATTCTGATAAGCATTTACACTATTACAAGGAACATGCAAAACAACATTCGACTTAAATGTACTATTTGTAATTGTTGCTGGTGTAGAGGATTCCAAATACACATCCTCGCAATAATTTAAAGCATCCGATCCAATTGTTGTTATGGATGCGGGAATTGTAATGGATTTCAATTGATTACAATAGCCAAAGACATAACTCTCCAAATTCTGAATATTATTAGGTAGTACGACCGATTGTAAATAACTGTTTTCAGCAAATGCACCACTTTCCATTTCTGTAACGCTATTAGGAATAATAATGGATGTTAAACCTGTAGATCGAAATGAATAATATCCTATCGATGTCAAAGTGGACGGAAAATCAATGGCTTTCACGTTATAGCACCATTCAAAAGTGTGTGAACCGACATGTGTTAGACCATTAGGCAATGAAACGGAAGTAATTGCTTCTGCCACAGTTTTCCATGGACAAGGTAATCCGTACTCATCATAATCGTACATATCTCCCGATCCGGAGATAACAAGCGAGTGACCATCGGTGTCGTACTGCCATGTCAGGTTGTCGCCACATGTGCCGGAAATAACATTGGCACGAAGCATAGTAAGGCTCAATAGAGCAATACATAACAAAGTAAACTTTTTCATATTTATTTGATTTATTGTTAATTTTGCACGAATACATAAAAAGAGCGTGAACTTTCGTCCGCTTCATTTGAGTTTTGAGGTTCTGAACTTACCTGTGAATCAAATTCTACGCAAAAGCCCACGCCAGAGGCGCGAGCGTCAATAGCTTTTGCTTGATTCACATTAAGTCTTTGAAGTTGTTCAGATTTCAAAACTCAAGTTTGGCTTATAACGCTTTATTTGGGCGCACACTTGCGCCTTATGTTCTTGCTGTTTTACGTCGGCAAGCGACGAAACTATATGGTCACTTATAGCGCTACGGTGTATGGATCAACGTATTGCACGACGCCATCCTCACTGAGAATGAGTGGTTGGTTGTTGCGGCGATGCTCTTCCACAACTTGTTTGGCTGTATCTATCAAGCCTTGACGAAGTTTTGCATCAAATTCTCTTTCACTCATATCGCTGTTATTTAGTTACCAAATACTTATTAATTATCTGAACATCTGTTTATTCATAGGACAAATACCTATTCATTTACTTGACAGCTGCTCATTTACCGATGCCTGTTCATTGGCGATGGTTAGCAATCTTTTCCACATTGTTTGGATATAGATATGCAGCGTTCGCATTCGCGGTGTTTTTTGTGCTACCAATATAGCCGGAACAGAATTGTTATTGACTACATATATTCCGTTGCAAACCGGCATGTACAAGTTTATCAAGTTATATATTCCCCGTTTAAACCGTCGGCGTATATCTTCTTCCTGAATGGAATGTCCGCCGTTTCTTACTCGCTGTGCTACGCGTTCGATGGCTTGTTGTTCGGTTTCCAGATAGAAGAAAATAAGATGCACCTTATACCCTGCTGCCTGTGCACGCTTCACAAGTCGTATGTACGAACGAGTGGCGAGCGTTGTTTCTATAGCAAAATCTACCCGTTGCTGCAGAAGATCATCGATGCGTTGCAACATTATTCTCCCCGCCTGAACTGCCACTTGTTCGGGAGCAAACGGCGATAATCCCCGAGCAATCTCATCAGCATTGACAAAATTCGTACAGCGGAAAAGGTCTGGTAGCAAATTATAAGATGCCGTCGTTTTGCCTGCACCGTTCGGTCCTGATATAATATACAGATTAGGATGAGCCATGCCCGCTGTTTTGTATTTCAAGGTGCAAAGTTACAAAAAAATATTCAAATATGCAAATTTTTTCGAAGAAAAGGTGAAGATTATGGCAAATATGACAAAATATTTGCAAATATCAAATATTTTTTGTAACTTTGTAGGGATTTTAACAATGACTGAAACATTCAAAGTACGACACTACGAATTATTGAGTGTCCAATAGCATTACTAAAAATTAAATGACTTACAAAGTACGACATATACTTTTCTTTGCGTTGCTGATGGTGGCGTGTTTGCCATTATGGGCGAAGACCGAACAGGAGACATTGGTCGGGGCAAAAGGAAGCGTAGATATCTTCGAGCGCAATCCCGTAACCGCTACCGCCAATATCACATTGCTTGTCCAAGACCTGGAGACGGGCGATATTATCGACAGTTACCGCCCGAAGAATGTGGCTCCTCCGGCATCGGTGATGAAACTATTACCTACCGCTACGGCGCTGGAGACATTGGGTGAGGACTATCGTTTCAGCACCTACATCGAGTATAGCGGCTACATCGACAACGGCATTTTGCACGGCGACTTGTATGTACGCGGTACAGGCGATCCTACGCTCGGTTCGCAGAAAGTGGGCGACCGCGCTTTCCTCAACAAATGGGTCAAAGCCGTCAAAGATGCCGGCATACGCGCCATACGCGGATGTGTGATAGCCGACCTCAGTTATTTCGATGCCGACGCAGTCAATCCCGGATGGATATGGGAGGACATAGGCAACTACTATGCTCCCGGCATCTATGCCCTTTCGTACATGGACAACACGATGAACATCATTCTTCGTTCAGGCGCGGTGGGAAGCGTGGCTGAGGTGCAATATACCGTTCCGGAAGTGCCGGGCGTGCAGTTTGAAAACCATATACGCTGCACCAGCATCACCCACGATGGCGCTTTTGTGCACGGCGAGGCATACAACTATACCCGCTATCTCACGGGCAGCGTACCGAGTAACCAAGGTTCGTTCGGCGTGCAAGGCGACCTGCCTAATCCGGGACTGCTCCTCGTACAGCATTTCAGCGACAAATTGGAGGAAAACGGAATAACCACCACTGCCTGGCCTACCTATATCTCCGAAGCCGACGGCGTCAAACGAACGCTGCTGTACACATGGCTTTCGCCTACCTTGCGCGACATCATCATCGAGACCAATATCCACTCCAACAACATGTACGCCGAGTCCGTTTTCCGCACTTTCGGAGCACGATATACCTTACCTTGCACCATCCATAACTCGGCTGACTTCGAGAAGGATTTCTGGTATCGTCGCGGTGTAGATACGCGCAGTACACGCATTGTGGACGGCTGCGGTCTGGCGCCGCAAGATGCTATCAGCGCAGAGACATTAGTACAACTGCTCACTTATATGTACCGTTCACCCAACAAGGATGCTTTCTATGCCTCACTCCCCGTAAGCGGTCAGACAGGTACGCTGCGTACCCTGCTGGGCGGAACGGAACTGGACGGACGCGTACATGCCAAATCCGGCACTATTGCCGCTACAAAGAATTTCGCCGGATATATCGAGCTGCCCAACGGCAAGACATGGGTATTTGCCGTGATGATAAGTTTCGGTAACGGCAAAGCCAAACAGATACAAAAAGTGATAGGCGACTACCTGTTGGATCTGTATCAGACGAAAGGGAAGGAGTAGTTGAAAAGTGAAAAGTGAAAGGTGAAATAATCGTTCGAACGAATGTGAGATAAGAAAGGTGAAAGACGGGTAAGATGTATATAGAGCAAACAGATAGCACCAACAGCCTGATGGCAAGGATATTGCGTGGAGAGGAACCCGGGTATGCCGAGTGCTTGAGCGAAAAGATACCTGTGGTATATACGGGATTTCAGACGGCAGGCCGTGGACAGACAGGCAACGGTTGGGAGTCGGAAAGAGGAAAGAATCTGCTGCTGAGTTATCTGTTGCGCCAACCGGACATACAGCCCTCTGAGCAGTTCGAACTCAACATTATAGCAGCCATGCTCACCCATTTGGCGATGAAAGACCGGCTCAGTGAAGAACAGAAACAACTGCTGACCATCAAATGGCCGAACGACATCTACTATGGCGACAAGAAACTTGCCGGCATACTGGTGGAGAACAGCCTGAGCGGGTCAACCATACAACATAGCATTGCGGGTATAGGTATCAATATCAATCAGCAGCAATGGATAGGCAACGCGCCTAATCCCGTCAGCCTGATGCAAATAACCGGCAGAGAAACGCATATCGATAATGTGATGAAGACCTTCATGGTCTATCTGGATATGTGGCAGTTGTACTCGCCCGAAGCGCGCAGACAGTACTATATGGAGCATCTCTACCGCCGTGAAGGCTATTGGCCGTTCGTAGAACGCGAAGTAAGCACACAACCCACCATGAATGCTCCCTCCACAGCCGACGGACAATTCATGGCACGCATAGAAGATATACTGCCTACGGGAGAGATAGTTCTCCGGGACCAACAGGACAACCTACGCAAATATCACTTCAAACAAGTGAGATATGTGCTATAAATTTGAAGTAATCGTTCCGTAAGGATAAGAAATCAAAAATTTGAAATAATAAATATGAAATCAATCATCATCACCGGTGGAGCCGGATTTATCGGAAGTCATGTGGTACGCCTGTTTGTAAACAAGTACCCTGATTATCGCATCATCAATGTCGACAAACTGACCTATGCGGGTAACCTGAACAACCTCAAGGATATTGAGAACAAACCCAACTACCGCTTTGTTCGTGCCGATATTTGTGATTTTGATACCATCTATGCTCTGATGCAAGAGGAGCATGTTACCGGTGTTATCCATCTGGCTGCCGAGAGCCATGTGGACCGTTCGATCAAAGATCCGTTTACTTTTGCCCGCACCAATGTGATGGGTACGCTCAGTATGCTCCAGGCTGCCAAACTGTATTGGGAGAGTCTGCCGGAAAAATATGAAGGCAAACGCTTCTATCATATCTCCACCGATGAGGTGTACGGTGCTTTGGAACTGACCCACCCTGAAGGATTGCCGTCGCCGTTCACAACCAAAGCTTCCGCTGAGGGACACGAGACCTACGGTGAGAACTTCTTCGTGGAAACGACCAAGTACAATCCTCACTCGCCGTACAGCGCATCCAAAGCAAGTAGCGATCATTTTGTACGCGCTTTCCACGATACTTACGGCATGCCTACCATCGTTACCAACTGCTCCAACAACTATGGTCCGTACCAGTTCCCTGAGAAACTTATTCCGCTCTTTATCAATAATATCCGCCACAAGAAAGCTCTGCCTGTCTATGGCAAGGGCGAGAATGTGCGCGACTGGCTCTATGTGGAGGATCACGCTCGTGCCATCGACCTTATCTTCCATAAAGGTACTATTGCCGAAACATACAACATCGGCGGATTCAACGAGTGGAAGAATATCGATATCATCAAAGTGGTCATCCGCACCGTGGACCGTCTGCTCGGACGCAAAGAGGACGAGGATATGAACCTCATCACTTTCGTCACCGACCGCGCCGGTCATGATATGCGCTACGCTATCGACTCACGCAAACTGCAGAAAGAACTGGGCTGGGAACCTACCCTGCAGTTTGAGGAAGGTATAGAGAAAACCGTCCGCTGGTATTTGGATAACCAGGAATGGGTGGACAACATCACATCCGGCGAGTACGAAAAGTATTACGAAGATATGTACGCTAACAGATAATTTTTGTTTTATTTTGGCATCTTTGTGTTTTTCGCTCGGTCATTATGCACCACATAACTCCTTCACGATAAAACAAAAATCTGCTCAAAATAAATTCAAAAATTTGAATTGCCCATGTACGTAACCGATAAAAAAATACATCTGCCAGTCTTGGAACTTGTCGGCCGCGAAGCCGATAAGCTGGGTATCGAATGTTATGTGGTAGGCGGATGGGTGCGCGATCTTATCCTCCACCGCGAAAGCAAAGATATCGATGTGGTGGTTGTAGGCAAACCGTCTTCCTTTCTTGACACGAAAGATGGTGAGGCCGCAGCACCCAGATGGGGCATCTTGCTTGCCGAGGCCGTGGCCAAACAGCTTGGCAAAGGTGCGCACCTCAGTGTGTTCCGCACCTACGGCACGGCGCAAGTCAAGAAAGGTGATACGGAGGTGGAGTTCGTCGGAGCACGGCGCGAGAGCTACCGGCATGACTCACGCAATCCTATCGTGGAAGACGGCACGCTGGAGGAAGACCAGAACCGCCGCGATTTTACCATCAACGCCATGGCTATCTGCCTCAATCATGACCGTTATGGCGAACTGCTTGACCCGTTTGACGGCATGGGCGATCTGGACCGTTGTATCATCCGTACGCCACTTGACCCCGACATCACTTTCAGCGATGATCCGCTGCGCATGATGCGGGCTATACGCTTTGCTACGCAACTCGGCTTCAACCTCTATCCCGAAACGTTCGATGCCATCGTTCGCAACAAGGAGCGTATCAATATCATCACGCGTGAGCGTATAGCCGACGAGCTGAACAAGATCATGCTCTCCCGCCGTCCGTCCGACGGATGGCTCTTGCTCGACAAGACCGGTCTGCTGCCGCTCATCTTCCCCGAACTTTCTGCCCTCAAAGGCGTAGAAACAGTTAACGGCCGCGCACACAAGGATATCTTCTACCACACCCTCAAGGTGCTTGACAACGTTGCCGAAATGCAACGCTCAAATGAGGAAATAGTAAATGACAAAATGGATAAATGGCTTTGGCTCCGCTGGGCAGCACTGCTTCACGACATAGGCAAACCACGCACCAAGAAATATGAACCGCGCGTAGGTTGGACCTTCTACAACCACAACTATGTCGGCGCCAAGATGATACCTAAGATCTTCAAGGCCATGAAACTGCCGCTCAACGAGAAGATGGACTATGTTCAAAAGATGGTTGACCTGCACATGCGTCCTATCAATCTCATCGAGGAAACAGTTACCGATAGTGCCGTACGCCGTCTGCTGTTCGAGGCCGGAGATGATATAGATGATCTGATGCTCCTCTGCAATGCCGACATCACTTCGCGCAACGAGATGAAGGTGAAGCGCTTTCATGACAATTACGAACTTGTCGTACGCAAGATGGTCGAACTGGAAGAACGCGACCGTATACGCAACTTCCAGCCACCTGTCATGGGTGAGGAGATAATGAAGATGTTCAATCTCGAGCCATGCGCCATGGTAGGTACGCTCAAGCAAGCCGTCAAGGATGCTATTCTCGATGGCATCATTCCCAACGACCATGATGCTGCAGTCGTCTATATCCATCAAGTTGCCAAACAACTCGGAGTGGAATAACCACTTAAACAGTAAATAATTAACATACTTATCAACACACCACTATAAATAACTTTTTACTGACCGGTCAATTACTTTCAACAACATGTACACGCCTGTTAACACTATACATATTTTCAACAGCCGTCTACAAAAATAAGTTATTTGTATCATCCAAAAAATTGTGAGTATTAGGTTGTTCAGATAGTTATCTACATATCAACATCCTATTATTAACATAAGGTTTTTAAAAGAAAAAATATAATATATATGTATTACATCCAAAAGACGCTGACCATCTCTGCTGCACATAATCTGACACTCAGTTATGAGAGCAAATGTGAGAACCTCCATGGTCATAACTGGATTATCACTGTGTATTGCAAAGCCAAGGAACTCAATTCCGATGGAATGGTTACTGACTTCACGCATATCAAGCGGGTGGTAAAGGATACTTTCGACCATAAGTATCTCAACGACATTCTCGATGTCAATCCTTCTGCCGAGAACATAGCGCGATGGATATGCGATCATGTGCAGAACTGCTATAAGGTAAGCGCGCAGGAGAGCGAAGGCAACATTGCTATCTATGAGCGAGACGAGTAAGCATACATACCGCATCAACGAGATCTTTCATTCGCTTCAGGGCGAGGGATTTCATACCGGCACGGCAGCTGTGTTCGTGCGCTTTGCCGGGTGTAATCTTCGTTGTTCGTTTTGCGATACCGAGCATCAGTCTTTCACACTGATGACTGCTGAAGAGATTGCTTCTGCCGTGTTCGGCTATGCCTCCGACGTGCACACGATCATTGTTCTTACCGGCGGCGAACCTTCCCTGCAGGTGGATGAGCAGTTGCTTGATGCCCTGCATGCGCATCATCAGTGTATAGCTATCGAAACCAATGGCACACAACCGCTACCTTCGGGCATCGATTGGATAACCGTTTCGCCCAAGCAGAACAGCAATGTAGTGCTGCAGCAAGTCGATGAAGTGAAAGTGGTATACGAGGGGCAGGATGTAGCACATTGGTTGGATGCTATTCATGCCGGTCACTATTATCTGCAGCCTTGCTCCTGCAAAAATACCGCCGAGGTGATAGAATACATCCTCCACCATCCCCAATGGCGCTTGTCGCTCCAAACCCACAAATACATAGGTATTCAATAAATGTTTCAACCAATCTTGGTTGAACAAACCCGAATAAACAACACTATACAATATGAAAAAGATTCTCTCTCTCGGCGTTTTTCTCGCCGCATGGACTGCCGGCTTTGCCTGCACCAATTTTCTTGTAGGCAAAGATGCTTCGGCTGACGGTAGCACCATCATCTCCTACGCAGCTGACTCCTACTCTTTCTACGGTTACTTGCATTTCTCGCCGGCTGCCGATCATCTTACCGGTTCGATGCGTGAAGTGATAAACTGGGACAACGGCAAACCGCTCTGCTCTATCCCCGAGGTAGCGCATACCTATAATGTGGTAGGCAATACCAACGAGCACCAACTTACCGTAGGTGAAACTACATGGGGTGGCTTGGAGCAGCTCTGGGATACCGTAGGCATCGACTATGGCAGTCTTATCTATATAGCTCTGGAGCGCTGCAAGACTGCTCGTGAGGCTATCATGCTCGTTACTTCGCTTGTACGCGAGTATGGTTATGCCAGCGAGGGCGAGACCTTCTCTTTTGGCGATCCTAACGAAATATGGATGATGGATCTTATTGGCAAAGGTCCGGGCGAGAAAGGTGCTGTGTGGGTAGCCGTGCGTATTCCTGACGATTGCATAGCCGCTCACGCCAATCAGGCGCGTATACAGGGTGTGCCTGCACCTACCAAGGCTGCGGCTAAACTCGCAAAGAAGACCGGCTATGTGGATATGGGCAACATCATCTATTCAGCCGATGTCATCTCTTTTGCGCGTAAGAAAGGACTTTTCTCTGGCAAGGACGACGAGTTCTCTTTCCAGAAGGTGTATAACCCATTCGATTTCTCGGGTTTGTTGGCATGTGAAGCGCGTGTGTGGAGTTTCTATCGCCATTTCAGTACTGATATGGATAAGTATTTGCCCTATGTTACCGGTCAGACTTTCCTCGCTACCGGCGGCAAGGATGCCGGTGAAGCAATGCCGCTGTATATTAAGCCTAATCATAAGGTAAGCGTGCAGGAAATAAAGGACTGCATGCGTGATCAGTATGAGGGTACGCCGCTCGATATCACCAAAGGTACGGCTTCAGGTCCGTGGCATAGCAAACTGCGTTATGGTTCCCTCAAATATGAGTTGGATAGTGTAGCCTACTGGTATCAGCGTCCTACCGCCACGCAGCAAACAGCCTGGTCGTTCGTATCGCAGATGCGTGGTTACGAGAGTGCCAAGGCAGGTGGCATCTTCTGGTTCGGTGTGGACGATGCAGCTACCAACCTGTATGTGCCTATGTTCAGCCGCATCACCGAGGTGCCGGAATGTTTCCGCAAGGGCAATGGCGATCTGTATACCTACTCGCCTACATCCGCTTGGTGGACATACAATCTGGTAGCCAACAAGGCCTACGAGAAATACGAGCGCATCCTTCCTGAGATACGCGTGGTGCAACAGACGTGGGAAGAGAAGTTCAACGCCCAGGTGCTCGGTATAGATGCCGAGGTGGCTATGATGGACAAGGATAAGATGGCTAAGTTCCTCACCTCCTATTCCTGCAATCAGGCGCAGGAGTCTACCGCTGCGTGGAAAGACCTGTATATTTACCTCATCACGAAGTATATCGACGGTCAGGAGCGCAAGACCGAGAACGGTCAGTTCCTGCGTAATGCCTTTGGCAATCCCGAGATGCCCAACCGTCCTGCTTACCCCGAAACCTTCCTCCGCACCATCGCGCCGGAAACACTCCACGAATAATAATGTATCAGCCATGCTTGGCTGATTTAATCCCCACCTATATGAATACCATCCAACCCAAAGAAGTATTTGACATCTTCGCTCAAATCAATCAGATACCTCGTCCTTCCAAGCACGAGGAGCAGATCAGCCGCTGGTTGCAATCGTTTGCTGCCGAGCATAACATTGAGTGTGAAGTGGACGACGCCATGAATGTTGTCATGCGCGTTCCCGCTACCCCGGGCTACGAGTCGCATCCGGGTATCATCCTTCAAGCGCATCAGGATATGGTGTGCGAGAAAGATGCGTCCGTCAATATCGATTTCATGCACGATCCTATCCTCACTTCCGTCGATGGCGACTGGATGCATGCTCACGGCACTACCCTCGGTGCTGACGACGGCATCGGTATGGCCATGGCGCTTGCGGCGCTCACATCGTCCGAGCTCCGTCATCCCGCTATGGAGGCATTGTTCACCGTGGATGAGGAGACAGGTCTCACGGGTGCCAACCGCTTGCAGGACGGTCTGCTCCACGGGCAGCGGCTCATCAATCTCGATAACGAGGACGACGGACATATTTGCATAGGCTGTGCCGGTGGTATTGATACGCTGGCTAAGATGCACTATCAGCCGCAATCGTTGCCTGAAGGACAATGGTTAGGCCTGAAGGTGCGTGTCGACGGACTGCCCGGCGGACACTCGGGCGAGGATATCAACAAGGGACGCGCCAATGCCAACAAGATCCTGGCATATTTCCTCACCGAGATGTTCGATTCGACGGATCTGTATCTTTCTACCATCCACGGTGGCAACCTGCGCAACGCTATCGCCCGTGAGGCGGAAGCAATCATCTGCGTACCTTTTGCCGATCGTGAGCGTCTGCGTATTCTCTTCAACGACAAAGCTGTTCAGGTCGAGGCTGTCTATAGCCAGGCCAATCCCAATATCCATTGCTCGATGGAGACTACTTCGCTGCCCGAGCAGGTGATGAGCCTTCCCGACTTGGCCAAGCTGCTTGCAGCCCTCACCTGCTGCCCGCATGGCATGATTGAGATGTGCAGCGACATTCCCGACCTGGTTGAGACCTCTACCAATCTCGCTTCCGTCCATACCAAGCAGGAAGCTGACGGCCGTCCGTATATAGAGATCAATACTTCCCAGCGCTCATCCGTGGAGGCCAAGAAACATCAGATAAAGCGTCATGTGGAATATGCGCTGGCAGTGGCTTGTGACGAAGTAACGCATGGCGACGGCTATCCGGGTTGGGCACCTAATGTGCATTTCCCGCTGTTGGATACCATCGTCGGTACCTACAAGCAGCTCTTCCATGCCGAGCCTAAGGTGCTTGCTATCCATGCCGGACTCGAGTGCGGATTGTTCCTCACCAAGTATCCGTATATGGATATGGTCAGCATAGGCCCGCAAATGTACGATGTACATTCGCCTAAAGAGCGCCTCAGTATATCTTCTACCGCCAAGACTTGGCAGTGGCTCAAAGCCACTATCGAGGCATTATAAATCTCCGAAATATGTTGGGCGATCCTTTACCATCAGCGGCACTTCCGTGTGATGCAGAGGGTTGCCCAATATAGTCCACATCACTGTTTGCAGCGGGTCGGTGCCCGGTGTCACACCCTCTATCACTATCGATGCCGAGGTGATGTCTCTCGGTATGCGGTGACCGTTGCGCTCGGTAGTGTTGCGCGATAGCCGCTCAAAGAAGAAAGTGTGGTCTATGTCCGCCGTAAATTCTGCCGCCATCACCTCCGAGGCTATCACGTATCGGTCCCATCCCTGGTAATCTTCCCTGCGCCCTGCCTCGCAGAAGTTCGTCACTACCCGATAACCGCAGTCTATCTCGTTCACGTCATATTTTATCCATCTGAAATTATTCACTTCGTAGTAAGCCGCACCGCCGTGAGCATCTATCACGCCGAAGTTCGCTTCCACACCCATCGGCTTTGTGCAGGTGTCCAGCAGCGTCTCAAAATCTGCCACGGTCACGCATATAGCCAGCGCCTTGTACATCAGCTCACCTTCCCTGTCCATCTGTATGTCCAGACTGTCCTCGCGGAAGTTGTACGATGCCGTGTTCATGATGCTGAACCCCGCTTCGTTCGTGCCCGTCCATACCTCGTTGTCCGGCGACGTGGAGTTCACCAGCCCGATGAAGGCATATTTCTCACCCTCAAAATAGCGCACGCTGTTCTTCTGGTCATCCGTATCCCTGTGCTTGAGCATCAGCGGACGACCGCTGCTCGTAGCCTTGCCGCTCACTATTACCGACGTGCATGCCCATCCTGCTGCAGAATACAACAGCGCTGCTGCCAGTAGTATGCCTATGCTTTTTTTCATGTGCTGTACTATTTATGGGTTATTCTTCCATTTCGAAAAAGCGTCGAGCGTAGTGACGCTTTTTCGAAGAGCGGAGGCAACCGCGCGCTTTATGCCGCCAAGCGGCATCCGTTAGCGCGGTTTGCCGAACGCGTCGCCCAAGCAGATTAGGATGATCCATGTCAGCAATGGAGATACGAAGAACGACAGTAGTACCCAGGGCAGCGGATCACGATGACGGTTCTTGGCCATCTTGTAGGCAATGTATATGCGGATAAAAAACGCATACAGCGCGCCCAAAAGTGCTATCACTATCCAAAGCACTATTCCGCCCCCAAGCATCGCCCATTCTTCCGGCGTAAAGATCTCTGCCAAACTACTCTCTAAGAGTATCGGCATGATTGATAATATGGTATTCATTTTTTCTTATTTTATGATTGATTGTATATCTGTCATTTGTGTGTTTGATTTTAGCTTTTCTTATTGGATTTGCGAAGCGTGTGAATCGCAAAAATCACGAACCCTAACAGGAACAGACCAATCACGAGTCCCATTATCTTTGTCTCCCCTGTGATCATTGTCCATAGCCATGCATAGTTGAGTCCGAAAAGTATAATGCCGTACAATAGCAATAGCCCAACGGTGTGCCATATTGCCGCTGAGGTGGCAGTTTTAAACTCACCTTTAATGGCACGCACAACGATGACGCAGGTTGGGAAAAGAGCCATCATGAGCGATAGCACAAATGTCAACCAGCGGTTGGTGGTACGTCGTGCGTTAGCTACAGCGGCTCGCTGTTCATATTCCTTGGCTTGCTTTTGTATTTTCTAGAATTGTTCATTCTTATCGCCGCCATACGCCTTGATCAGTTCTTGAGTATAGGCATCCTCATCGTATACCTCGGTTTGATTTTCGGCTTCAGCCGCAGCAATTATACTGTCAAAAATCGGATCAAGCCTATCTTCCGCCATTGCTCCCGCAGCCACTATAGCCGCAGCAAGAATGATAAGTAATCGTTTCATGGGTGTATTGTATTTAGTTTTATATCAGTTGTTTGTATGTTGACTTGTTCCTTTTTGTGTGCAACATCGTGTATTGTTTTTTCTGTTTCCGGGTCATTCTCTATTGCTTCAATATAGAAACTGAACGGCCGAAAACCATCATTGCAACTGATCATGGCGCTCATGGGATTTTTCATCCATCCGTCGTAGAAGTTGCCTTTACCTCTGGCGAGTGATTCCACGTACTCGCGCATACTCTCCCATGCAGCCTTGCATAGCCCTTCCGGACATTCTCCGTTGATGCTTATCCATTGCTGTCCTTCCCGTATGTCGCACGCATGTTCGATAGGATTCTCGAATCTGGCAATCAGATCATCGTGAACCACCTGCCGAACAGCTGTTATTCGCACTTGACGTTTCATTGAGTTGTATTCAGAATGCTTTGTTTAGAAATTCAGTGCAAGTCCGATTCCTTGCTCGGAGGCTTGGATGGTCCAATACGGCTGAGTTTGGGCTGTTGTGCATGCTACGTTATATACATCAGCAGAAGTATGCATGCGCTTGTATCCAATCACTAACAGCGGTATACTGGCTATCTCAAAAGCCGTGGCTCCCATGGCAAGAAGTGTGAATAGTACAGGCTCATTGCTCGAGTAGCTGATTACTTTTGCTGGAGCTTTGTTGGACCTGCTACTACTCATCCCCACGGCAGCCAAATAACATGCTCCGGCAGTCAGATCCATTGCTACGCCTACCCCCAGACAGCTCCAACCGGCTATGGCCATTTTTCGTCCTTTCGCAAATTGGTCGTATGCCGCTTGGCAGTTCTGCTGTGCATACCAGTCGAGCATCTGCCGTTGGCTCATGGCATTTTTTCCGTAGTAGTATGTATTGCCTATGCATACCAGTCGTGGAGCACTCTCCACAACCTGCGCCATTGCTCCCACAGCCATCACAGCCGCAGCAAGAATGATAAGTAATCGTTTCATTGGTGTATTGTATTTAGTTTTATATCATTTGTTTATGTGTTGACTTGTTCCTTTTTTGCAGTTTGTACACAAAAAGGAAATAATCATGCCCTTTAGGGCTAAGAACAAGTCCAGATGTCGACAGGTTATTTATAAAGGGCTACTCATAGCTGATTACCTCTAAAAAGACATCCATCATATTGGAGCGTGCCGGTTTGTCGCGTGAAATATATGTTTTTACAGTGATCCCCGGATTTAAATCGATATTAATTTTTGTTTGTTGTGTATGCACCAGCTCGCCTTCCAAATAATATGTAAACTTTAGTAAAATTTGATGTACAGGATTAGGAGTTAAATTGGATATGGCAACATACATCCCATTTCTGTACAGACTTTGAATTATCACTTTCAGTTTTGGATTTACGGAATAATAGAATATATCCAATGCATTATATATTGCTTCCGTTATTGCATCAGACTCTACCTCTCTTTGTCCTTCGGATTCAAAAGAAGCAAGTATTTCGTGCGTCTTTCCGCTACTTATTTGGATTATTATTTTGCATGAGATTCCAAATAGATCCGGCGTTGTTCCAATTTGTCCATACGACACGATTATGGTTTCTTCTGCCAGTTCAGGTACAACTGATGGCAAAATGCTATATCCCATCTTTATCAAGAATCCGCTAATTATTTCGGATGGATTTACGGTTGTTGACTTATTACCGAAGACTCCAGCCACGGGCGCTCCTGCAATAGGCATAGCGAATGAAGCACCAGAACTGGATACTACATTGCTTGTCGGAATGACGTATGCATATTTGTACGGGCTCAAATCTCCTTTGATATTTACAGCCGTTGATCTCCCCTCTGCCATTGCTCCCGCAGCCACTATAGCCGCAGCAAGAATGATAAGTAATCGTTTCATGGGTTATCGTATTATTATTTTTGATTCATTTCCCACAATTTCTTGAATCTTTCAGCCAGTTCAGCTGAGTAATTTTCATTCGCCGGATTTATGGATTTTCCATGAACTGCTTGAATTATTCCATCCATTTTCTCCATCGGAATTACAGGTGGTCGAAATTGCGGTTCATGTTTATCACGATATGTCGAAGTAGTCGCAATGTTATTCTGGCGATTTAATGTTTCTGATTGATGTTGTGATCCGGATTCCTTCAGTTTACTCAAAGCTTCTATTCTTTTTCTATACTCTTCGTCCAGTTTCGTGTTTTCTTCTTCCATTAGTTTTTTCATCAATTCTTCGGCCTCTCTCCTGTTCTCTTCTTCCTCTTGGAGTGCTTTTAGCTTATTTTCTTCATTTTTCTTATCATAGTAGGGACAACAAATCCACACTCGATCTTCCTTTCCCTCAACCAATCTTTGTGTAACACTTTCCTTTGTATATTCTGTACCAAGCATACCAGACAAATCAATCTCAATGCAAGGCTGTTTCTTTTTGCGTATGCTATCTGTCTTATTGGCATCTACTTCATGAGTTACTAATATCTCTATCCATAACCTATGCTCCCCATTATTATCGTCGTACTTTATACCGACACAATCTGGCCTATATAATTTATCATCTAATTTAGTGCTTTTTTCGAGTGTTACCTCGTCAAATTCTATTAGTTCTGTAGTCTTTTGATAATAGTCGCCCTTGTAATCTGGAAGCATTACTTTCTTACCGGATTCTATAATCTGTTGCGCTAACATATGAAGGGCGGTCATTCGACCTTTACCACAATCCTCGGCTCCTCTGGCATGCGCGAAATGTGGAATTCTTTTGGTTCCTTTGTTTCTCGCAATCAATTTATGCTTGCAATGCGGACATACGCAACCGCAGCCTAATCCATTATGAACGCTGCCGATATGCAAGAGCTCGTTTTCCGTTCCTCGCTTTAGCCCATATGTCAGCATTTCGCCATGCATGATAAATGATGATAATATAGTGAATACGCGTTTCGCGGGTGTTATATTGTCTTATTCGTTAATTGAATCTTACTTCGACTTATACGATTTCAGTTCGAATTTTACTTTGTATTTGCGACCGGGGTTAGAAATAGAAACTTCGCTCTTGTAATAAGCATATTTTTCCATATGTCCATATCCCTTAAGCTTAAAACTCTTGACTAAACCGGGTTCAATAGTCACATTTTTTGTAAAGTCTTGATAATCGAGCATGTTGCCACTCATGTCATAATAATATATACGACCTGCGACAAAGGTTATAGTTTTGTTTGTGTTGTTTTTGAGCGCAACTGTTGCATCCGACTGAATCCAATCGTGTGAATAATTCGAAAGCGTAATATCATTTGTAGATATCGTTGCTATTGACGATAGAGTAGTCGATTGTGTAGCAGGTTGAGTAGTAGCCGAGTGAGCAGAAGGAGATTTTGGTTGTCGCACTTCGCTATGCAGTTGGTTAATCTCATCTTGCAACTTTTTTAATTCTTTTTGTAATTCTCGCACATCTTTTTTGAGTTTTTTCCACTCTTTTTCAGATACGATGAGTTGATCATCAGAGGCTATTTGAGAAGATGATACCTTATCCGACTCTTTTATCGCCAATGTTTCAGATGCTTTTTCTTTATCAGTCTTATGGCAAGATGGGATGCTTGCTAATACCGAAACAAACGCAACAATCAATGCTAACAAGACCAATGCAAGCAAGAACTTGAGTAATCCATGTGATGGTTCATTATTATTTTCAATCATGGTTGTATGTTATTTTTGTTGTTTATTAATAAATATTTCAATATAGAAACCTATTATCCTTATATACACAAACTAAATTTTATTTGATTATCTTGTCGTTAACAAATATCGTTCTAATCCATCGTGGTGTTGAATGCATACCATAAGGTTGTCTTGTTGTTGGTGTTGAGTGTAGAACTTTCCCAAGTCGTATTTATCCAAACGAGGGTCTAAAGTAACCGCTATACCTTGAGGCGATTCTGCAGCACATGGAATAAGCAAAACAGGATTCACAAAATCAGGTGATGCGCCAACTCTGATATGTGCACTCTCTGCAGAAGTAACATGTTTGAGATTTAAGAATTGCTCAAAGGTGAGCATTTCATAAGGTTCCTTCTCCGGATTAAAGAAAATCATTTCATTCTTATTGTCACATTCCTTATTGGTGCAACGCAATACAGTATAGAAATGTCCGTTACTTGCATAACCATCTTTTGCATACATCAATCTGCCTGCTCCACAACGCGGACAAACTCTACCACTACCTTCATTCTCTGTCTTTATACCACCTAATTCTGTTACGAAAAGTGAAGGATACTTCTTATCAAAAAGGACATAAGAAGCACGTTTGGCACGAGTAATTGCCACATAGAAAACGCGTCGTTCTTCTGCATGATCAAAAGAGTCAGTACGACTAAGAACATATTCGAGGATTGGATCATCAGCCACCTGTGAAGGGAATCCATAATCATCATATCCACTATTGCAGTTTATCAGGAAGACATAATCAGCTTCCAATCCTTTGCACGAATGAGCAGTTAGAGCTACTACATGTCGCCCTGCCACTTGCAAATCTATTGCCCGACTATTCTCGTCTGCCACTCTACTTGCGACTTCAGGAAATACAGAACCTATATCGTATCGATAGCGGGAAACAATATATATACGTGCTTCTTGCGGGAGACGTGCTACTTGTCTTTCTATGATTGCGCGTTCTGTCGTTTCATCCTCATAACCGGCAAAAGCCAGATAGGTAACCTTACCCTCATCTGGACGAAGTTTCTTTTTCTTTTGTGCAGGATTGCGCTGCACAAAATCTGAAGATCTTTGCAACAACGGTTCTCCAAAACGATGTGTTGCTTCAATCTTAATTTCTTCGGTTGGACCATTGAAATTCTCGAATTGAGAGAACAAGCTGATGTCACTTCCTGAAAAGCGATAAATTGATTGCCAATCATCTCCTACACAGAAGATGCGCGTACGAGGAATTTTGCGCCGTAGTGCGGATAAATAGCGATACTTATCCATGGACATATCTTGGAACTCGTCAACAAGAATATAGTCGTAATTGTATATTTGTTGCTTCTCTAATAAATCAGCTGCGTGCAATAAGCAATCCGTAAAATCGAACTCTTTATTCGCTTTTAGTTTTTGCTCATAAGCATCATAAAGTGGCTCAACTAAGTGTCGTAATAAGAATGTGTTTCTTTCTTTATTGGAATCAACATCTGAAATGGATCTTAGTAAATCTTGCACATTACGACCATTAGCTTTCAATAATGCGATGAAACCACTTATGAGTTTAACTATGCTTTCTATAGAACGATTCAATGGAACTGCTAACTTCTTTGTCTTTTGCTCTATAGTAAGCGGAGTGTATGGAATATGATTTTGTTCCAGCAACTTTATTATTGCTTCTTTAGCCGAAGTTATTCCATTATGAAAATCTGCACTAGTCGTATAGATTAGTTTTGTTCTATTTAATGCGTGGATTTGCACTTTCCATTGCACCCCTTCATTATAATCTTTGTCTGCTTTTACCCATCCACCTCGTTTTCCTTCACCAAACCATACCGGTACTCTTCCGAACTTATCTAATGCGAAATGCTCAAGGTATATAGCTTTATCTATGCCATCTTCTTTGTAATGAATTGTAAAATCAGGCTTATACTGCCGAAATCTTTGAGAAGAAGTAGGATATGGATATTTCTCCTCGTAACGGACATCTAACCCTAATTCAGTAAGGATTACCATTATTTCCATTTCTTGACGACTCTTCACATAACATAGTTTGCCATCCATATCCCGATATGGGGACATCTTACCATATTCTAAAAGTGCTTTGAGATAATCTTTGTAACTGGTGTATTCGTAATCATACCGAAGTAATGTCTTCTGAACTGTTTGGAAAAGGAAGAACGAAGATTCAAATACGCTATTCTTGTGAATAAGAGAATCGAAAATAGTATTGAGTGTCTTGCTTTCACATATAGTAGGCTTCTCACCTTCTATACGCGAGATGGTATCAATTGCATGCTTGTGAAAAGTGGTACACTCTACACCGGCAAGACCTACACGCGTTTGCAACTCTTCTGCGGCTTTGCGAGTATATGTAATTACAAGAATGTTGCGTGGGTCAACATGCATTTTTTCAACCAAATAGTGCGTCTTAGCAACGATTGTCGCTGTTTTTCCACTACCTGCGGCTGCTATAACCAACACATTCTCGCCTAGCGTAACGATTGCCTCACGTTGTTGCTCATCCAATGGGAATGTGTAAAGCTTATCGAAATACTCTTTGTGCTCAATCTTTTGCTGTTCTCGAAATTCGCGATTATGATGTGGCACTAAATTCGGTGCAATCTGATAGAATGGACATAATTCTAATATCTGTTGCTTGACAATCTCCCAGTCAGAAACAGCGATATATGGATTATTTTTCAGAAATCCTTGTAATACCGCATCTGCATCTTCTTTCTGCCTACGTTTACGTTCTTTCTCTTCCGCTTCGCGTTGTAATCTTTCTGCCTCTAATCGAGCTTTCTCCGCTTCTCGCTCTTGGCGCTCTTGCTCACGCTTCGCTTGCTTCTTGGCGTGAAAATCCTTTATCTGTTGACGATACAGATAAACTACTATAGCCGCGAGAACGATGATGCTGAATAATATGATTAGAGAGATAATCACTGTACTCCACCTAAATGCTTGTTTAATTTAACCTTTTCAATCACGCCATTTTGGAAGACAAAGCTCAGATTATCGTAATTGAAGACCGGCTTTGCCTTGTGAACGATACGATGGAATGATGGAGATAGGATAATTATATTATCCGTATCGTTGTTCATACTGATTGTAAACGGATTGATATGATGCGCCTCGACTACCTCAACGGCGTATTGATCGCCCACTTTTTCTCCGGTAACTTGACAACGATACTCATACAGGCGTTTGAGTGACTCGCCAATGCTATGATCTAACTTGCGGACTTTGCGCAACGAAGACGAATAAGTATAACCCGATGTTTTGTCCTGTTTTGGACCGCTCCATTCCTCAAATGTTTCCTCCGAGATAGTTTCAATCTCTTTCTGCACCTCTACTTGATCGGCATTTGTTACACAATCAAAAGCAAATACATCCGGTTGAGAAGTTGCCGAAATGACAATGTACTCTTGCAACTCCTCCGGAATACGGATTGTTTGTTTCTTGGGACGATCTGGATCGTTGATTGCACCTTGCACAAAATTGTACGTAGTTTGGAAAATTTGACGAAGTTTGTTGGCAATGGGAGATTTCTCAGAATAGCGAAACTGCATAACATCAGCATGTCCTGCATACTTGTTTTGGTCGAACGCTTGATTTTTCCATTCAGCATCAAACAACTCGCCGTCAATAAGAATCTTTACCATCATAGACTCACCATGCACGAGCATACCCTCGCATAATTGCAGGAACAGCGGCTGATACTTAACCGGGATACTGAATCCTTGGTACAAGGTTGACTTGTCAACGAGTTTTTTATATAAAAAAGATGAATCTATCATGGGTATTTCGATATTCTTATTATAGCTTCCGCAAATTGATGGTCAGAGTATTATCTTCTTGATGTTTAGCCATTGTGTTTTTCTATATTCAACAAAAAACAACCGAACAGCACAAGGCTATCCGGTTGAAAAAAGCACAGGCAAGCAAGGTAAGTAGCAAAGTCGGCGAACTCGGAAACAATACCCTGCCCACCCATGCAAAGACACGGATAGCAGGGACATATATCCATTTGTTTCCTGAAGTTTCGCCGACTTGCTACTGAAGATATACGCCTAAACGCTATGTGCTATGTTATGAGGTTTTTATTATTTAAAACCTTTTCGCCTACAAAGTTACGAAAAAAAATGCACATTTGCAACTTTTCCCGAAGAAAAATCGCAATTTGTTGCATTTTTTAGCAGGAATTGAACGAAGAGAGAAGAAACAATAATTAATTAGTACAAAATGGTCAAAAATAGTCTAAAAAACGACAAAAAACCGCAAGAAAGCGACAAAAAATCGACAAATTTACCTCAAAAATACCCCAAAAGCGACAAAAAAGCGACAAAAAAGCGACAAAAAAGCGACAAATTTTCTCTAATTTGCCTCCTCCACAAATATCCATCTCATTCCATCGCGGGAAACAATACCCTCATCTTTCAGTAGATTTAGCAAATATCGCAGTTGCCGTTTCTTTTCCTCTATATTTTTCCCCACTGGCAAAGTCACATCCATATACTCATAGATGTCATTCAACTTAATCCCCGACTCCCCGGCATTCTCAACAACCTGCTGAAGCATTGCCAAAAGCTTCTTCTTGTCCAATCCCTTTTGCTTTGTATATTCCGGCACTTGCTTCGTCTTTTGAGCAACCACCTGCGATATGATAAAATTTGGTTTGCGCCCTTCAATCAACTTTTTATTTCTTAATATATTCAATGCCTCTTCCGTGATTGGACGCTTCTTCTGAACCGCATCCAGCCACAGGCACTCTTTAAGCGACAACGTCGTCTCGCGTTTAAGCAATTCAACATACCGCTCGTCAATAACGCGCCCGTAGATCTTTACATTCACCTCCGGCACATTGCCATTGATCTCATAGTCCGGCATTGGGAAATGACGCTCCATCTGCTTGTAGAAAATAGTTTGAATACCGCTACTAACGGTATCAATCATATTGAAGTTCACCATTCCTTTGCACAAACTTTCGTTACGATAGAATCTCTGCTGCTTATTCACCTCCAACGCATCTTCTATCGTACCGGGAAAGAATGTTCCGGCATTGGAATAATACAGGTAGTCAGGTGCTTCCATAAAATTGATGCGCTGGCATAGTGTATAATCTTGATGTGCTATCGCATTATGTAAGACTTCACGGATAACAAAATCATCATACTGCATTAACTTTTCCGGAAATAGCGTGCCGCCCGGCATCTCACGCATGGTCAAATTGCGAATCTTACCAAGTATCTCATCTACCGTAATGATATATGGAATAGTAAAATGCTGATAGTCAATCTTCCGTCCTACTTCGTTAAGTAACGTCCATGTAATCTGCGGAACAGCCGGTGATAACTTATATGCTGATTCATTATTCCCCAATAGGAGCATCGCTGCACGCGTTACCTTCCCATTATTCATCAAACCGCTATGTGTCAAAAACTCTTCAACCGTCCATCCGTCAATCAAATCCGCGGGTGTCCGGTCATGCACTTTCTTATACATGATACGCGCCTTAGCCAACGCTAATTCATCCAAATCACCCTTGATTGTCGCATTTTCAACTATATGCGCTGACCAATCGTCTATAGGTCGCTGATTTCGAATCTCATCGAACTTATCTTGCGATAACGGTTCCAAACTCTCTCCACTGCGTCCGTAAGCAATCCCCTTCCACTTGACCACATTGTTCTTAGGTGCTGCAGGAATCTTAAATAGCAACACCCGGTTTTCTTCCACTTCTATTGGAACAATTTCACGAAAAGTCAGGCCATTAGTCGTATTGACTGCTATGTCATGTTTGAGCAATTGCTGCTTGTCTTCATCCATCAAGAATGATGTTCCTACCGGCTTCCGATTATTGTCCACTCCCATCACTATCCACGCAAACTCAATATTGCGCAGATTAGCCTCATTACTCAACGCAGAGAAATACTTACCGAGTTTATCCTTATCATACTGATTCTCGGCAGTCTTGAACTCGATCACTTCGTGCTCCGCTTGCGTAATAAGTGAGTGGTATAAGATTAAATAATCATCCATTTCTGTTACATACATAAAATCATTTGCAAAGTTACGAAAAAAAATGCACATTTGCAACTTTTCCCGAAGAAAAATCGCAATTTGTTGCGTTTTTAGCATAAACCAACTCGTTTGGGCTCGCATAAGAGTTAGATGATATTTCCCATGACTTGTTCCCTTTATGGCGCCAAAGGGAAATAATCGTGCCCTTTATGGCTAAGAACAAGTCTCATGCTTTTTTCTTACCTTTCTCTATTCTTATTCAAAATTTTGTACTGACACTCTGGCACTCTTTTTGACGCTTGCTCCCGCGTAACTACCTCATTTTTTCCCACTTACCTGCAAAGTGCCAGAGTGCCATGCTTTTTTCTTTGAATGGATCCGGATTGATCCGAACATCCGTCATGTATATCTTTTCTATCTTCATTCGTTTTATACAAGCATATCAGTTTACTTTCTCAAAAAGAGTGCCAGAGTGCCAAAAGTGCCATGTGTTTTTCTTTGAATTTGTCCAATTCAATGTTTTATTTATTGCGAGCGAAATGGTATTTTGGCAACTGAATTCAGCAACTCATAGTAGGTTCATTTCTCTTCCGTTTCCACTCCATTTACAGCCCATTCACGGTCCGTTTACGGTCCAATTACGGGTCATTATCGGTCCATTAACGGGAGTGATGCGCGTTCGGCAACGCGGTCGCATCGGATTGCGCTTCGTTAAAACCCTGTTAAAAATGTGACAAAACCCTGATAAAACCCTGACAATGGTCTAGGATGACCTCGATAAAACCCTGTTAAAACCTCGTTAAAACCTCGATAAAACCTCGATAAAAGTGGCCGAATGCGCCATAAACAAGAAAGCGACTCGGATGAGCCGCTTTCTTTTTAATTTATGTAGCTTGTTAAGCCGGAGAATTACTTGCCGCTTTTTGCTTTGCGGTTGGCCATGGCACGACGGATGTCGTAAGCGATAGGCGAAGCCACGAACAGCGAAGAGAACGTACCGATAACCACACCCATCAGCAAGGCAAATACGAAGCCACGGATGCTCTCACCACCGAAGAGGAAGATAGCCAACAGCACGATGAACGTCGACATAGAGGTCGAGAACGTACGTGACAGCGTGGCATTCAATGCCTCGTTGATGTTGCGCTCGCGCTCACGCTTCGGGTAGAGGTTGTTGTACTCACGAACGCGGTCGAAGATAACCACCGTATCGTTGATCGAATAACCGATAACCGTCAGGATGGCAGCGATGAACGCCTGGTCGATCTCCATAGAGAACGGCATGATCTTCCACAGAATAGCATACAAGCCGAGGATGATTACCGTATCGTGGAACAACGCAACCAGGGCGCCTACCGAGTAAGCAAAGTTGCGGAAACGGATCAAGATGTAGAGGAAGATAACTACCAATGCAGCGAGCACAGCCCATACAGCCGAAGTAGTGATATCGTCGGCGATAGCCGGACCAACCTTCTGCGATTGCATGATACCTACGTTCTCGTTCACCTGAGTGGACTGGAACTCTGCGAACGTCAGATCGTTGGCAAAGAAGCCCTTCGTGCCCTCGTAGATGAGTTGCTCAATCTCGTCGTCCAGCGTCTCCGAGTTGTCGTGGATACGGAAGTTCGTGGAGATACGGATCTGGTCGTTGGTCTCACCGAAGGTGATAACACGTACCGTCAGGTTCTCACCCTCCTTGTTCTCAGCCGAGAAGACAGCGGTCAGCGATTTCTCAACATCCTGGGTATTGATAGGCTGGTCGAAGCGAACGACATAGTTACGTCCACCGGAGAAGTCGATACCAAGGTTCAGCTTGCCGAAGATGTGCGGCTCCAAGCCGAGCAAGGCAAAGATAACGATAGCACCTGCCAACGGATAAGCCCAGCGGCGAGCAGCTACGAAATCGAAATGCATGTTCTGGAACCAGTTCTTGGTGATAACCGATGTGAACGGCAGCTCCTTGGCAGTCTCGCGCTTCGAGTAGTCCTCGAGCAACAGACGTGTGATGAACACAGCGGTCAGGAACGACGAGATAATACCGATGATATAGGTAACGGCGAAGCCCTTGATAGGACCGGTACCGAACACGGCGAGGATGATACCCGTGAGCAACGAGGTGACATTGGCGTCCACGATAGCGGAGATAGCGCCCTTGAAACCGTCCTCGATAGCCTTACGCATATTCTTGCCGGCCTTGAGTTCCTCACGTATACGCTCGTAGATAAGCACGTTACCATCGACGGCGCAACCCATGGTCAGCACGATACCTGCTATACCCGGCAACGTCAGTACAGCCGAGAACGACGACAAGATACCTACCAACAGGAAGACGTTGCAGAGCAATGCGAAGTCGGCAATAAGACCCGGAATCAGACCATAGTAGAAGATCATGTACAGAAGGATCAGGACAAAGCCGATAGCAAACGACCAGAGGCCGCTCGTGATAGCTTCCTTACCCAGCGACGGACCAACTACATCCTCTTGGATGATGCGAGCCGGAGCCGGCATCTTACCGGATTTGAGGGTGTTAGCCAAGTCCTTGGCTTCCTCTACGGTGAAATTACCCGTGATCTGCGAGTTGCCGCCTGCAATCTCGTTCTGTACGGTCGGGAACGAATAAACGAAGCCGTCCAATACGATAGCCACCGATTTGCCGATATTATCCTTCGTGATACGCTGCCAAGCCTTGGCGCCCTCAGCGTTCATCGACATGGATACATTGGCATAGGCGCTTATCTGCGAGAAGTCGGCACGTGCGTCGGTGATAACGTCACCTTCGAGCGACGGACGACCGTCACGCTGGGCTTTCAGAGCAACGAGCTGATAGAGCGAGTTCGCCTCGTCAATAGCCTTCACCGTCCAGCGGAAGCGTAACTCGCGGGGCAGAACCTGCTTAGCCTGCATCGAGGTAAGCATAGCCATCACCTTGGCGGTATCGGTATAGTGCACCGTACCAACTACCGGTCCGCGATAAGCCTGACCAGCCTGATTAACAGACGGATTGAGCACATAGAACAGCGGGTGAGCCTGCTTGTAGTTCTCGATAGCTTCAGCCTGCTCTTTAGCCATAGCTTCGGCGCTGTCGTTGGCAGCAATAGCCTCAGCGATATCGTCAACGCTCTCAGCTTTCTTTTCTTCCTTTACTTCTTCCTTCTGCTCGGTAGCCTCAGCGGTAGCGAGGTTAGCCTCACCGAACTCGCGGTCGATCTGCGAGATCATGGGAAGGATCTCGGCAAAGTCGTAGGTCTCCCAGAACTCGAGGTTAGCCGAACCTTGGAGCAGCTTACGCACACGCTCCGGCTCCTTGATACCCGGAAGCTCGATCAGGATACGACCCGAAGTAGAAAGTTTTTGAATATTGGGTTGTACAACACCAAAACGGTCGATACGCGTACGCAACACGTTGAACGAGTTGTTGATAGCGCCTTCCACCTCTTCGCGGATAACACGCTCCACCTCTTCGTTCGTCGAGCTGGTGGTAACCTTGTCCTTCAATTCGAACGTGGAGAAGATCGAAGCCAACTTGGCATTAGGATCTACCTCATGGAACGAAGCGAGGAACAGCGTAACGAAATCATCGCCACTGGATTTTTGTTTCTCTTGTGCGAGCGCCATAGCGCGGTTGAAGTTCTCGGAGGTATTATAACCGCTGAGCGCACGGAGAATATCCGGCACGCTAACCTCCATCGTAACGTTCATACCGCCCTTCAAGTCCAGACCCAGGTTGATCTCTTTCTCGCGGCACTCTTTCAACGTGTAGCCAAACCACACCTTCTGCGGAGCAATTGAGTCCAAATAGTAGTACTCCCTTACTGCATCGCCGGCAGCGTACTCCTTAGCCTGCTTGTCGTAGTGACGGATCACAAACGAAAACGACAGGTAGAAAGCACAAACCAAGAAGAGCAATACAGCAAGTGTCCTTACAATTCCTTTGTTTTGCATAATGTCTTTTATATTTTGTTTATTTTTTTCGTTTTTACTGCGTCAATAACGCCTAAAAGCATCGCCCGAAAACAGACTTTCGGACGTAATAACGCGAAAAAAGCATACAAAGATACAAAATAAAAATGACAAATGCAAGAAAAAAAGCAATTATTTTCAAAAAAAAGCAAAAAAATTTGCATATTTCAAAATAATGTTGTACCTTTGCACTCGCTTTCGTCAAGCAACGAGTCAAAAAGTGCACTTGTGTTGCCAAATGTGGATGATGAAATGAGGAGCAGATGACAAGTTGCGTGATGAATGATATATCGCGGAGTAGAGCAGTGGTAGCTCGTCAGGCTCATAACCTGAAGGTCGGTGGTTCGATCCCATCCTCCGCAACAAGGCGGTGCGTCAAAACTGACGCACCGCTTCATTTCTTTTTTAGTCCAAAATTTCCAATATTATCTAAAAATTCCTTGTTTGGCCAAAATGCTCCAAAATATTAGAATAGGACTCGGAACCCTGCATGCACATTGATGCCGGCTTGGGCATAGTACCACGGCCAGCATGCTTTACCGTCCTGGAAATAGGAGCAGTCGGAGCCACCGTTGGAGGCATATTTGGCGTTGAAGACATTATTGATCTGGCAAACGAGGGTGACATTGGGCACATAGCCTTTTGCCTCACGCTCTTTCTTGGCAGCCACCCATTGGCGGATGGGCATGTGGTATTTCAGGCCGATGTTGGTGGTAGTATAGGCGCGTAGAGCAGCGGTCTCGTTCTGCGTATTATCCAAGTACTGCTTGCCGGTGACCTGTGTGTTGATGGTAGCGTTGAAGCCTGCTATATTGAACGTGAAGAGCGACATTGCCGTGACCGATGGCGAGAAAGCGATAGTCGTCTGCGGGAAGAAGACCTGCTCCTCGCCTACCCATTCCCAGTTGGCATCGTAGCGCGTGATGGTCTCGGTATAGTTGAGGATCTTGTTGCGCGATAGCACACAGTTGCCGTCCCATCGCATCCACGGGGCGATCTGCACGCCGGCCGTCAGTTCCACGCCCATCCGATAGGAGTCTTTGACATTGGTGGTAGTCTGCTTGCCCACATCGTTGATGCGGCCGGTGAGCACGAGCTGGTTGGTATAGTCCATGAAGTAGAAGTTAGCTCCCACGCTGAATCGCGGATGCGAATAGGTATATCCCAACTCGTAGTCGTAGAGCGTCTCAGCCTTAGGCATCGTGCCGCTGTAGGTCTTCGTGCTCTTGTCATAAAGCACATTCTCCGTGAAATTGTCGCGGCTCGGGTCACGATTCGCCACGGCAAAGGAGCCATAGAGCATGTGACCATTGTTCTGATAAGTCAGGCCGGCTTTGGGGTTAAAGAAATGATAATGCACGAGCAGCGGCAGTTCGATGAGGTTCTTGTCATCGGCATGTTCCTTCAGTGCATCGGCATTGATGCCGTTCATCTGATAGCGGATGAAGCGGTACTGCAAATCGCCGTAGAGCGACAGCTTCTCTTTGGCGCGATGGATGATGTTCCAGTTGACCTTGCCGAAGATGTTGGCATCGGTCTTATGGCTTTTCGACCGGTAATACTCGTACGCATACGGCAACTGCTGCGAATAGAGCGAATCGCTCACCCAGAGCAGATTACCGAAATGGTTGCCTATATAATGCGATGCTGCAGCACCCAGCTGTGCCTGTACCGCCTCGCTGGTATACTTGGCGGTGAAGATAGCTCCGGCATAATGGTTGGCCAGCTGCTTGCGGTAGATGCCGTCGGTCTTTTTCACTTTGTTGCCGGCATTATCGTAGTACGGCATCAGACCGAAATACTTCAGTGCCTTATCCTCGTACTGCTCGTAGTAGCCTCCGCCGTAGGTATAATGCGCCGTGGCGCTCAGCCGCCAGTTGGCATTCACGCGATGGTTGAACTCAATCTGTGCATGTTGCTGGGTATAGTTGTCGGTCTGGTTGGCGTAGTAGCAGAGGTTGCCGTCCTTGTCGATATATTCGCCCGAAGGGTTGTAGCGCCTGTCAGCGCCGTTGATGCCGTAGGCGGTATTATAATCCACACCGTCCCAGCCCATACCGGTATGTTCCTGCCCGCCAAAGAAGCGGATAAACAGTGACGAGCGCTCCCCTTCATAGCCGAAATCGGCATAGTAGGAGTAGAGGTCAGACTTGGCGCGGTAGAGGAAGCCGTCGGAGTTCACCTTGGAGAATCGCGCATTCACGCGCATATTACTGGGAAGGATGACATGGGCGCTGATCATCTCGCGGAAAGTGTTGTACATACCTCCGTTGAACGCCAGCTCCACGTGGCTGCGTTCCTCCTGACGCGTCTGCATATTCAGGCTGGCGCCAAACGATGAAACGCCGTTGGTGGAGGTGCCCACACCGCGCTGGACATCCACCGAACTGAGCGACGAAACCATGTCGGTCATGTTCACCCAGAAGACGGTCTGGCTCTCGCTGTCGTTGAGCGGCACATCATTAACGGTCATGTTGATGCGCGTGTGGTCGGTACCGCGTATACGGAAATAGGTGTAACCGACACCCAGACCATCGTCGGTAGTGACTTGCAAGGCGGGGATGTTGAGCAGCAGGAACGGCAGGTTCTGGCCTATGTTCTCTATTTGCAGCTCTTCCGCCTTGAGCGTCTGATGGGTGGCGGTAGTTTGTTGCACACGCTCGGCAGTGACCTGTATATCCTCCATGGTACGCATGAGGATAGTGAGCGTGTCGTTGTCTGACTGAGCGGAAGCATGTCCGCCTACGATGAGGAGAAGGATCATCAGCCATGAATGGCTGATACATTGTTGTAGTTTTTTCATTTCCCTTAGCAGCATTACCTGCCCAGGTTCGTAGTCTTTAGGCAAGAACGTCTTGCCGTCGGACAACAGGTTTAATTCTCAGAATGCGCCAAAGCGCAAACTCCCTGAATGAATCTGATGCAATGATTGTTAGTTATATTTTATTGTTTGTTTATTTATCCTTGATAGGGTATAGTCATCTCGCCGGCAATAGGCGTTTGGAGCAGATGTTTGACTTTTTCGGGATTGTCGGGGTTCTCGCCAAACAGAGTCATCATCTTGGTGAGCAATGCTTCCGTGGTAATATCATACCCCGACAGCACGCCTGCTTTCAGCAGGTTTTGCGCCACTTCGTACTGCCCCATGTCCACCGATCCCATGGAGCATTGCGTTTTGTTGACGATGATGATACCTTTGTCCGTAGCCTGCTTGAGCGCTTGGTAGAGCCAGTGTGCCGAAGGAGCATTGCCCGAGCCGTAGGTTTCCAGCACCAAACCGCGCAGGTTAGGCGTATCGAGCACGGCACGCACGACCGTCTCGTTGATACCCGGGAAGAGCTTGAGCACCGCCACATCGGTACAGGTATGCAGATGGGTGAACAAGGGGAAATTGTCGTGCGGATAGCGGATACAGTTGGTACGGTACTGGATATGTACGCCCGCCTTGGCCAGCGAGGGATAGTTGAACGAGTCGAACGCCTCAAACCGCTCGGCATTCTTTTTGGTAGTGCGGTTGGCGCGGAACAGGCTATCCTCAAAAAATACCGTCACCTCGGGCACCATAGCCTTGCCGGCAGCATTCGTAGCCGCAGCAATCTCGATGGCGGTAAGCAGGTTCTCTTTCGCATCCGAGCGCAATACACCTACCGGCAATTGTGCTCCGGTAAATACCACAGGCTTAGCCAGGTTCTCCAGCATAAACGAAAGTGCCGAAGCGGAATAGGACATCGTATCCGTGCCGTGGAGAATGACAAAACCGTCATAATTGGCGTAGTGGTCAGCCACGGTAGTTGCCATCTTTACCCAGTTCTCGGGACTGATGTCCGACGAATCGATCAGCGGGTTGAACGGCAACATCTCCACCCGGATATCTCCGGCAAAGATCTCCGGCACATAGGCTTTGAAGGTCTCAACATCCGCTGGACACAACGCGCCGCTCTGCGGATGACGCACCATACAAATAGTGCCGCCGGTAAGGATAACTAATATGCGTTTCATACCTACGAAAGAAAAACGATACAAAGTTACAACTTTTTTTTCATATTTCCAATAGATGAAGGCATTTTTTTGAAAAAAACATGCAATTGAATTATTAAAAAAGTTTGGCACGGAAATTGTTGTGTTAAAAAATGTATAGAAAACAGCAAAAACTATTAAAAAATATATACGACATTTGCCCTAAACACTGGGACAAAACCGACGCTTATGATAGAAGAGAAAGAGATACGCACACGCATTCTCCTATGTGAGGATGATCTGAGTCTGGGAGGCCTGCTGGCAGAGTACCTGCGCCGGCTGGGATACGAAGTGGAATATTGTACGGACGGTGAGACTGCCTTGGAGATGTTCCGTCAGGAGCATTTTGACCTCTGCCTGTCGGACATCAACATGCCCAAGATGAACGGTCTGGAACTGCTGGACGAGATACGCGGTTCGGGTAGTGAGATTCCCTTCATCTTCCTGACCGAACGCAAGGCAACGGAAGATATCATCCGCGCCTATCAGTTGGGCTGCGACGAGTACCTGACCAAACCCTGCCCGATAGACATCCTTGTATACAAGATAAAAGCTATCCAGCGGCGGTGTATCATCAAGCAGCGCAATCAAGAGGTGGAGTTTGACCTGGGCAACGGCATCCGTTTCGATTCGCTCAGCCAGACGCTGGGCAGCCACCGTCTGACAGCCCGCGAGAATGACGTGCTGCTTATCTTGTGCCGGAGAAAAAACGAACTGGTGGAGCGCAACTATATTCTGCGTACGCTATGGTCGCGCGATACATATTTTGCCAGCCGGAGTCTGAGCGTATATATCAACCACCTGCGCAACTACCTGAACGGTACACAAGTAGCCATCCAGAGCGTGCATGGCAAGGGATACAAACTGATACAAATAAGTTAGAAGAAAAGATTTGTCGGCGCATACAAAGCCAGCGCCCCAATGATATACAGAATGAAAGTGATTCCGCGTGATTCACTTTCTTTTTGTAGCAGATAGATGCTCGTCACTGCCGGAGTGGCAATAGCCAGCAAAGCATGGATACCTCCGCCGTCAGGGCGGCATAACAACACCAGCGGGGTGACAATCAGATAAAGCATCACGCAATGGTAAAGCAGCATTCGGGTGCTGATAAAACCGTACAAGCTGCGACGGAAAGCAGCAAAGGTGATGGCGAAGGTAGCTACAAGTACGAAGGCAATGGCTATCGTGTCATGGAGAGGCATGACGGTTGCCAGCCACGAGCGGGACAGCAGCGAAGAACATCCCCACTCCATCGACCAGCCGAAAAAGCCGGCTATCCGGTAATAGAAGACAAAGACCGCCATAGCAATAGCAGAAGCCATGATAGTGCGCAACGAGAACGCGCCCATCATCAGCACCACAGCCCACAGATAGACGATACACCACAGCGCGTCAGGCAACCATAGCGAGAGGATGCACAACACCAGCGAGAAAAAGAAGACATACCCGTTGGGAGGCTGATTGTCCGCCAACTGCTGCATCGTGAAGAGGAAAAGCAGCAATACGCCTATCCACAATTGCAGCAACCATCCGCTGCGCAATTGTGGCAAGGCTGCTACGGTAAAAATCATCAAGGGTACAGGCAGTGCCGTGAACGAGCGTGAAGCCTTGCCTTGATAGAGCAAGGCGGAAAGCATAATAGCGTTGGCGATAAGCACCAACTGGGTAAGCAGCAGTTCGTGCCACCGTTCAGGCGCAGACCGGTAGTCCGGCACCCACAACGCCAATGCCCCCATTGCCAGCAATACTGCCGGCAACAGAGACATTTGGGTTATATGGCGCAGAAAATACTTCAAGGTCTGTTAATCAATGAAGCCTTTGCGACGAAGCAGATGTTGCGGATCAGCCTCTTTGCCTCGGAACTCGATATACAGCTCCTGTGCATCGCGCGTACCGCCCTGCTCCAGCAGATGACGGAAGCGTGCAGCGGTAGTAGGTTCAAACAGGTTGCCCGTCTCCTTGAAGGCTGCAAATGCGTCGGCATCAAGCACGGCCGACCAAGTATAGCTGTAGTAACCGGCCTCGTAGCCCGTGGTGAAGATATGGTTGTAGAAAGTAGGACGATAGCGCACAATGATCTCGTCAATCATATTCATCTTCTCCAGGCTTGCTGCCTCAAAGGCGTTGACATCCAGTCCTTCTGCCGTAGTCAGCTCGTGGAAATCCATATCGAGGATAGAAGCCGACAGCAGTTCAGTGGTAACGAAGCCCTGGTTGAACTTACCGGCAGCATTAATCTTGGCGATGAGTTCGTCAGGAATAACCTCACCTGTCTGATAATGGAAAGCGTAGGTCTTCAGCACCTCAGGCTCATAAGCATAGTTCTCCATAAACTGGCTGGGCAGTTCGACGAAGTCGCGCGGAGTATTCGTACCGCTCAGGCTCTTGTAGTGCGCCTTGCTCATCAGGCCGTGCAGGGCGTGACCGAACTCATGGAACAGTGTCTCCACATCATCCATCGACAACAGGGAAGGATTGCCTGCGGTAGGCTTGTTGAAGTTACCCACATTGATGATTACCGGACGATGGTCGACACCTTCGGCATCAATATACTGCGGCAAGATTTGGTTCATCCATGCGCCCGGGCGCTTGCCTGCACGCGGGAAATAATCTGTATAAAGAATACCTACCAGCGTACCATCAGCTTCCGTTACCTTGAATACCTCCACTTCGGGATTGTATACCGGCATTCCTTGCAGCGGCTCAAACTGTAAGCCATACAGCTTCGTAGCCACGCCAAAAGCACCGCGACGCACATTGCTCAGTTCGAAATACGGCTTGAGTTCTTCTTCGTCCAGCGCATATTTGGCCTTGCGCAGTTTCTCGGCATAATACCACCAATCCCAGGGCTGAAGTTTCTCGCCCGGCATGTCCTGGTCAAGCAACTTCTGCAGTTCGGCTGCCTCACGCTTGGCTGCCGCCAGCGACGGAGCCCAAACAGACTGTAGGAAAGCGTCGACGGTCTGATGGTTTTTTGCCATGCAGTCCTGGAGGATATAATCGGCAGGATTGTCAAAACCGAACAGCTTAGCTTTCTCTATACGCAACTCCATCTCACGGATGATGACCGCTTTGTTGTCATTGGTGTTCTCGTGATTGCCACGGGTAGTATAATCCATGAGCAGCTGTTTGCGCAGCTCGCGGTTCTCGCAATACTGCAGTACCGGCGTAAACGATGTACGCTTGGGCGTGAACAGCCACTCGCCCGGATGACCGGCTGCGGCAGCTTCTTCAGCTGCAGCGGCTTTGGCGCTCTCAGGCAGACCTTTCAACTCATTCTCGTCAGTGATGAAGCGCTTGACATCATCGCTGTTGGTCTCAGCCACCACGTTCCTGCCAAACTGCAACGACAGCAGTCCCAGTTCCTCGTTGATGGCTTTCAGACGCTCTTTCTTGTCGGCAGGCAGGTTGGCACCGTTGTCGGCAAAGCTCTTGTAGGTCTCGGTAAGCAGACGCATCTGCTCGGGCGTGAGATCCAACTGGTCGCGCCGGTCATATACAGCTTTGACGCGCTCGAACAGAGCATCGTTCAGAATGATGTATGACGACAGTTCGGACAGCATCGGGCTGACTTGCTCGGCAATGGCATCCATCTCATCGTTGCCGTCGGCTTCCAACACATTGAAGAACACACCCGTCACGCGGTCCAGCAGCAGACCGCTACGGTCAAGAGCAACGATCGTATTCTCAAACGTAGCCGCTTGTCCGTCGTTGACGATAGCGTCAATCTCGGCTTTGTTCTGACGGATAGCCTCCTCGAAAGCAGGGAGGTAATGTTCAATCTTCACTTGGTCGAACGCCGGCACACCAAACGGCGTGGCAGGCTGCTCAAGCAGTGGGTTGGTTGATGTACATGCAAGCATAGCCATTGCGATTGTACTTAAAATAATTGATTTTTTCATTTTGATTTTATTCTAACATTTTTTTCCATCGACTTCTTGATGCGTTCGCGCAACTCTTTCGATTGCGTGTCGGCTTTCTGATACCAGTGCGGCTTGAAGTCCTGTGCAAACTTGCATTTGGCGAGTTTGATATTCAGATTATCCATCGTACCGCTGACATTCACGCCCAGATAGATCGGGCTGAGCACGTTGATATCATAATCGAAACTCATGTTCGTATTATGCCTTCCGCCCAGAGCCACCATATAGTTGTCCATCTGCACGCATAGCGGATAGACGTCGATATCGTTCTTGTAGATTGTGATCTCGGCATTGATAGAATCGATCTTGTTCTCTGTCTTCTTGTTGAACAGCAGCAGTTTGCTTATCTGCGAGAAGGTCTCGCCATCCAGCACTACCAGATCTTTGCCCGTCAGCGATGCCGCACCGCGCAAGGTACTCATCTTCGGCTTGTATTGGCTATTGAGATATGTTTCGGCAGCCAGATGGAACTCCGCCGCTCCCTTGAAGCTGCTGAGCATAGGCATCATCTCTTCCAGATCGGGAATCATGCTGAGCAATTCGTCGATATCCACATCAATCATATGGTAGTCCATGCCCAGATAGAGATGATTGCGTCGCGGAGTACGATACATAGCTGTGAGCTGCAATTTGGCTGCGCGGCAGACAAAACCGACCTCATCCAGAATAAGGATGCCATCGTTGACATAGATACCACCCTTCAGGTCTTTGGCGTTCTGGTTGAACACATCCACGTCACGCATGTGGGTGTGAAGGGCAAGATTGACATCCGTTGGTACGAGGAAAGGTTCAGACTCCTCTTTGGCCGTTGGCTCCTGGCCATTGGCCGTTGGCTGGTCACTGACTGCTGCCTGCTGATTGCTTTCCGATGCAGTCTCTTCGCTGCCGCTGTCAGCACTGAACCATGCCATAAGTTGGTTGACATCGCAATGGTCGGATACAAGTTCCAGATCGCCTTCCAAAATAGTGTCATGACGGAACCATTTGCCTATGTTATGCACATGTCCTTTCAGGTTCAGATCCGAACGGCCAAGTTCGATGCGCGAATTGTTGATATCCATATCGCGGTTGGAGTAACTGAACTCGATGGAAGGAATAAATACCGGTTCGGGCAGTCGCTGAGGCATGAGCACTTCTCCTTTCTTCAGGTTGATGTTCAGCTTCGGGTTCCATTGCAGCAGTACATTCTGCCCTTTGGCGTTGTAGCGCGCAGCAGCCTCCAGGTCAAGTGTACCCACCTTGGCTGACAGTTCGTCACCCATCTGCGCATTGAGCGCTCCGGTATTGATCTTCGCTTTCAACCGCGGAGCAGACTTATCCTTGCGTCCGCCGCTGACAGCCGCCTCCAGTTGGGTGGCTTTCAGATCTGCCGAAATGTCCTTGAAGAATCCGTCCAACGCCTTGCATCTGAGCTTGGCTTGCAGCACCGGCATGACGGTGGTATCCTTGGTGTTATACTCGGCATACGCTGACAAGTCGGGTGCGTCGATTGTACCGCCCATCGAGTCCATCTGTACGACTACCGGTTTGTCGGACTGCAATCCTACGGCAGCATACAAAACAGGATCTTTCGACAACACGTTGCCGGCTTCCAGCCGTATGGCAGATTTTTGCAAGTCAGCAGTGAGCGGTGTATCCATCGAGAAATCCACCTTGTCGGTTTGAATGTCGATGCGTGCCCAGTTGACTTTAGGCTTGGAGGGTGCAGCGTTGGGCAGTTGGATCGTGGCGTGTGTCTTGCCCAGGTCGGCTACCATCGAGTTCATCGCATAATGGATGTCGGTCAGGGTCAGGTCGGCTGAGGTCTTGCCTTTCTCCAGCCGCATATTGCTCAGGTCCGACAGGCGGATCTTCGTCTGAGCCGTACCGGTTGCCATGCCTTTCAGCGTCATATCTTTTGGCAGAAATGCTTTGAAGTCCGGCAGGTTGGCTTTCAATAACAGGTTGGCATCAATCAGCATATCGGTGGCTATATCGCTAATCGCACCATCCATATCGATGGTCGATTGCCAGATGTCGGCATGTACTTTGTGGATGGTCACATCGGGCATCTTCTTCTCGCCCAATGCGCCTTTGGCTGTAACATCTAAAGCAATGGCTCCGCTCAGGTTGTAGTCGGCAATAGACTTTGTGAACGATTTCGGCACGAGTGCCAGCAGTGGTTCTATCTGCCATGTGTCGGTCTTGAGGCGCACGTCCATGTCGATATCATCGCCCAACGTTACCTCACCCGCCATCTGCAGGTTGAAGTCGTTGATAGCCAAGCGCAGACTCTCCACATCGAAATGCATCTTCTCCAGGTTCATCGCCAGTGCGGTGAGCAGTTCCAGATGCAGCCTGTCGGCGTAGGTCTCGCCTTTGAGGGCGGCACATACATCCGTAGCATCCAGTGTGAGAAGCATGTCGTCCCAGCTCTCGGCTTTAGCGCTTATCTCAGTTTCGCCCAACGAGGCATCGATAGTATCTTTGGCATCCACAAAGGTGATACCCTTTGCTTCCAGCCGCAGCCCCTCAACACGCAACGCCTTGAACGGCAGCGAGAACTCCGTTTCTTCCTCCTCCACAGTATCGGGCTTGCTGACGAACACCTCCAGGTTGTTCGATCCATCCGGCGCAATGAAAAAGTTGACGCTCGCTCCGCTTAGGGTGAGTTCATGCACATGGAGGTTGCTGTGGTTCAAAAACTCCATCACATCCACCGTTGCTACCAGATGTTTGGCTTCCACGACGGTATCGTTCTGCGCACCCTCTTTCGGATTGATGAGCAGCAGTCCGTCAGCACGCAGTCCGAAACGCGGGAAGGTGGAGAAGAAAGTCAAATCCACTTCGCCTATCTCGTACGGACAAGTGATGAACTCTGCAGCTGCTTGTCGAGCAATAGGTGTCAATCGGGCTGGCGTGAACACCACATACATCGCTATGCTCACTGCCACTATCACTGTCAGCACGATGCCCAGCAGCGACCAGCCTATGATCTTCAGTGCGGTTTTCATAACAGAAGAAGTTTAATAGGGTTGATTACACATCTGCTTAATCCGGCAGATAAACCATTTTCTCAAAAGCGAACTTATTGCTCGGGCGCTCTTTCTCGTAGTACTCCAGGCTCGTATCCGTCAGTTTGGATACGATATATATCTTCGGTATCTCAGCCCCCTCGTTGTCCATCAGGTGGATCTCAGTCAGATTGCCGTCCGTGGTCTTGAAGTCGTACTTGAACCATCCATTGCCCGGGTGACCGAGTTGCTCACGGCTGCTAAGCAAGTCTGATTCGTACACTTCTTCCGCCTCGTCCCACTCATAGCCAAGGTAGTACGGGTACTCGTCCGAACGCTCGGTAGTGAAATTGACATAACACTGCGTGCCGATTTGCGCCCATCTGGCTTGCAAGTCGGTCAGTTTGAACTTGGGTTCTTCAGTGCTTCCGCCACCGCCGAAGCAACTGTTCATCGTGATTGCCACAATGGCGCAGATGGCCAAATAATAAAACTTTTTCATATCGGTTGATAGTTTATGCTTTCGTTATTTTTACGGTAATATTCATATCTTCAACGATGGTGCCGTCAGCCAGCGTATCCACCAGAATGATGCTGTTAGCCAATACCTGCGAAGCGATATACTCCTTGCAATGCTCTACAGCAGCGTTGATGGCATCATTCTTGAGAATAGCAACTTGTATGCGGTCAGTGATTTCCAGACCGGAGGATTTACGCAGGTTCTGCAGACGGTTGATCAGTTCGCGTGCTATACCCTCCTCTATCAGTTCCTGTGTCAGCTCGATATCCAGGGCGATGGTCAGTACGCCGTTGTTCAACACGAGCCATCCCGGCATATCTTCGGTCAGGATATCCACATCCTCGGCGATGAGTTGATAGTTGACCGTAGAGAGTTGATAGTTGCCTTCTTCTTCCATCTGCGCTATCTGGTCCTGCGTCATGGCGGCTATCTCGGCGGCTACGGCTTTCATCTGTGCACCTACTTTCTTGCCGAGTACCTTGAAGTTCGGTTTGATTTTCTTGACAAGTTTGATTTCCGACTTGTCGGCAGGTACGATGACAAGTTCCTTGACGTTTACCTCTGCGCGGATGAGGTCAGCCACATGCTCTAGGGCCTTGAGCGTTTCGGCATCCTGCACGGGAATAACGGCTTTCTGCAGCGGCTGGCGTACGTTCTTCTCGGCTTTCTTCCGGAGCGCAAGAATCATGGATGTAGCTTGGCTTGCCAGGTACATCGAGCGTTCCAGCTCTTTGTCAATCATCGCTTCATCGGCTTTCGGCCAATCGGCCAGATGCACACTGGTGCCGGTCAGGTCGCGGTAGAGGCGGTCGGCATAGAACGGTGCATTGGGCGCCATCAGCAGCGCTACGGTCTTCAGACATGTATACAGCGTTTCGTAAGCCGCCTGCTTGTCGGCATCCATCTCACCGCCCCAGAAACGCTTGCGGTTCAATCGCACATACCAGTTGCTAAGGTCGTCCTGTACGAAGTCCGAGATAGCCCTTCCGGCTTTCGTAGGCTCGTACGCCTCGTAGGCTTCCGTCACCTCCCGGATGAGCGAATTCAGTTTACTCAGTATCCAGCGGTCAATCTCCGTGAAGGCAGATTTTTCCGTTTGTTCCGTTTCCGCACTCCAATTATCCACATTTGCATATAGCGCAAAGAAAGCGTAGGTGTTGTACAGTGTTCCGAAGAACTTCCTACGTATTTCGCCCACGCCCTCGGGATCAAACTTCAAGTTGTCCCACGGCGCACTATTTGTCAGCATATACCAACGCACGGCGTCGGCGCCGAAAGTATCCATCGCTCCGAACGGATCAACGGCATTGCCCAAGCGTTTGGACATCTTGTTGCCGACTTTGTCGAGAACCAGACCGTTGCTGATCACATTGCGGAATGCCACCTGACCCTCAATCATCGTGTGGATGGCATGTAGCGTGAAGAACCATCCGCGCGTCTGGTCCACACCTTCGGAGATGAAGTCTGCGGTACGCGGCTTGTCTTGGTTCTCGAATGGATAGTGGTTCTGTGCATAAGGCATAGAACCCGAGTCGAACCATACATCGATAAGGTCGAGCTCGCGGTACATGGGCTGTCCTGAAGGTGATACAAGCACAATGCTGTCAACATAAGGACGATGCAGGTCGATCACTGCCGGAGCATAGTTGTCGGCACTATAGTCGCCCACCTTGAAGTTCGGCCACGGATTGGCTTTCATCACTCCCGCCTTGACGGATTTGTCAATCTCGGCAAACAGTTCTTCTATCGAACCGATGCATATCTCTTCCTGTCCGTTCTCTGTACGCCAGATGGGCAGCGGTGTGCCCCAGTAACGCGAACGGCTCAGATTCCAGTCGTTGAGGTTCTCCAGCCATTTGCCGAAACGGCCTGTGCCGGTAGATTCTGGTTGCCAGTTGATAGTCTTGTTCAGCGCTATCATCTCATCGCGAGCTGCCGTCGAGCGGATGAACCATGAATCCAGCGGATAGTACACGATAGGCGTGTCGGTACGCCAGCAGTGGGGATAGTTGTGCACATGTTTCTCAATCTTGAATACCGAACCTTCCTGCTTCATGAGCATGCACAGACGGATGTCGATATTCTCGGCTTTCAGCGCTTTCTGTTCGTCGTACTTGCCGTTGGTCCAGAAGTTGGCTTTGTCGTAAGCGTTCTTGACGAACTGACCTGCCCACACGCCGTAGAGCTCCGTGTTCACATAGCCCTCTACAAACGCCGGCAGCAAGTCTTCACACAGCCAGTACTTGCCCGTAAAATCTACCATCGGTCGCGTCTCGCCGTTAGCCGTGATCATGTACAGCGCCGGTACACCGGCAGCCTCAGCCACGCGTTTGTCATCCGCACCGAAGGTGGGAGCTATATGTACGATACCCGTACCGTCCTCGGTGGTCACATAGTCGCCGCTGATCACGCGGAAAGCGTCTGCCGAACGGTCGGTCAGCTGCTTCATCTCTTTGTTGTACTCCACGGGCTTCACCCACGGGAAGAGCTGCGCGTAGTGCAAACCTACCAGATCGGCACCTTTCATCCGCGCAATCACCTCAGGTTCTTCGCCCAACTCTTTGGCGTACGCAGCCAGACGCGCTTCTGCCAGGATATATACTGCCTCTTGCTCAGTATAGGGGTTCTTGCCACTAACAGCCACATAATCGATCTTCGGACCTACGCACAACGCGGTGTTCGACGGAAGCGTCCACGGCGTGGTGGTCCATGCCAGGAAAAATACCGGCTTGTCGGTCTTCACCAGCGGACATTCGCCAACCATGGCAAATTGGGCCGTACAGGTGGTGTCCTTCACATCCTTGTAGCAGCCGGGTTGGTTCAACTCGTGCGAACTGAGTCCCGTACCTGCCATCGGCGAATAGGGCTGAATGGTGTAACCCTTGTACAGATAGCCTTTCTTGTACAGCTCCTTCAGTAGATACCACAGCGTCTCGATATACTTGTTGTCGTACGTAATATACGGATGCTCCAGGTCTACCCAATATCCCATCTGCTTGGTCAGATTGGTCCACTCGGCAGTATACTTCATGACCTCTTCCCGGCAAGCGGCATTGTATTCGTCCACGCTGATCTTCTTGCCTATATCCTCTTTGGTGATGCCCAGCTTCTTCTCCACGCCCAGTTCTACGGGCAGCCCGTGGGTATCCCATCCGGCTTTGCGCTCCACCTGATAGCCTTGCATCGTCTTGTAGCGGCAGAAGGTATCTTTGATGGTGCGTGCCAGCACATGGTGAATACCCGGCATGCCATTGGCAGAAGGCGGCCCCTCGAAGAACAGGAACGGCTTATGTCCTTTGCGGATGTTGATACTCTGATGGAAAAGATCTTCCTTCTCCCACTGCTGCAATACCTCACGGCTCACAGCAGCCAAATCCAATTGTTTGTATTCCGAAAAATGTTTCATATAATAAAAAACTGTTTTATCTATCGTTGAATCAGGCTCAGTGCCTTGTTCTCTTTGTCCGTCATGACGGCTTTGGTCTCGGGTGTCTTGTCTGCCTGTCCTGTGAGGTGCAGCAGTCCGTGTGCCAATATGCGCAGCAGTTCGTTCTCGGCAGTCGTGCCTACCTCGGCGGCATTGGCTTGTATCATGTCCCACGAGATGAAGATATCCCCGTTGATACAATGCGGCGTGGTGTAGTCAAAGGTGATGACATCCGTAAAGAAGTCATGGCTTAAGTACGCACGGTTCACCTCCAGTTCTTTCTCGTCCGAGCAGAAGATATAGGTCAGTTCGCCTATGGCAAACCCAAATCCGGCTGCTACTTTCTGCAGCCATCGGCGGAGCATTGGTTGCTCTTGATCGATGAGCGGTATACGCTGTTCGCCGAGGGAGTTATCATATACGAAGTTTATCATATCTTATGCTTTGCCTCACGCTGTTAATGGAAGAACAGGTATGCCAGCAGTATGGCCGCCACGATGCCGGCAAAATCTGCCAGCAATCCGCACGCCAACGCATAGCGGGTGTCCTTGATATTTACGCTGCCGAAATATACCGCCAGAATATAGAAGGTCGTATCCGTCGAACCCTGTAGGATGCTTACCAGTCTGCCTACAAACGAGTCAGCTCCGTACTGAACCATGGCATCCACCATCAGTCCGCGTGCTCCCGATCCCGACAACGGACGCATAAAGGCCGTTGGCAAAGCCGGAACGAAATCCGTGTTTATACCGCATGCCGCGAAACACCATGCCATACCGCTCACCAACAGATCCATTGCTCCACTGGCTCGGAACATTCCTATCGCCACAAGCATAGCAACGAGGTACGGCACGATGCCTATGGCCGTACCAAAACCGCCCTTGGCTCCATCGATGAATGCATCGTACACATTCACTTTCTTCACCATGCCGGCTATGATAAACCAACATATAACACCCAGCAGCAATATGGCAGCCAGCACTGCCGACCATTTGCTCACTGCTTCCTGAGGGAAATACATAGCTGCAGCTATCACCAGCCCCACGAATAGCGTCATGCCGCCCAGCGTGCCGATGATCACTTTGTCCCATAATTTGATGTGCTGGATAATCGCCACAGATATCAACCCCGTGATGGCAGCAAAGAATGTTGCCAGCAATATCGGCAGAAACACATCTGCCGGATTGGCTGCCCCCAGTTGCGCACGGTAGGTCATGATGCTTACCGGCACCAGCGTCAGTCCGCTCGTGACGAGCACGAGGAACATGATCATCGGGTTCGACGCACGGTTCTTGTCCGGATTGGTCTCCTGCATTTCGCGCAGTGCCTGCAAGCCAAGCGGTGTGGCAGCATTGTCTATACCTAACATCGTGGCACTGATGTTCATCAGCATCGAGCCGAAAGCCGGATGGCCCTTGGGCAGGTCGGGGAAGATGCGCGTGAAGAACGGACTCACCCCACGCGACAGCTGGCTTACTACGCCCGCCTGTTCGCCTATCTTCATGATGCCCATCCAGAGCGACAGCACGCCCGTCAGACCTATCGAGATCTCAAATCCTGTCTTCGCGCTGCCAAAGGTCGAATCCAGTATAGCCGTGAATACCGACGCGTCGCCGAACACGAAGCATTGCACGCAACCTACGAGCACTGCTATCAGTATCAGTCCTATCCAAATATAATTCAGCACCATAATCTACTTCTCCCAACCGTCAAAAATATCACTACCGTATATGTTGTCCTCATCGGCTTCGTGCAGTGGCGTCCATATCTGCGCCAAGAACGGGTTTTCTTTGGCGACCTTGTCCCAATGCCATGGCCGCTCACCTTCTGCGCCTTTGTATGGGTACGGCATATCTCCCGGTGCCCAATGTCCGCCAAGCAAGATGAGCCGCGGTGTAGCTTCGAACACCTCACCGCTGGCTGACTGCCATTTCACAGGCGCATCCCATAGTTCCAATCCCTCAGCGCTCACTTTTTCCGTCAGCAGTTTGCCTCCGCGGAAAACCGCAGCGTGTTGCAGGTCTTTCAGCGTCAGAGCCTCCATCGGTTTGCTCTCATCGTAGCCGTGGTCCAGGATAACGGCTTCGCGGCTGTTATGGCTAAGGTCGGTATGTTTCCAATCGGGAATAGCCTTGTATGCCTCCAGGCTGCCGTAGTAGGCATGGATGCGCTGCATGGCCTTGGCCTGGCGCTTGGCGTCTGCCGACTGACTCTCTTTGATCCAGAACTGCGTGCCGTGCTCTTGGCTGTATGCCATGGCGCGCATGGCCAGCTTGACGATATGCGGCACCAGTTTGGCAGCCTTGGTTATGCGTGCAATGCTGATACCTTTCGGCACGCTTGGCGACTTGGCCATCATGGCGAAATATTCTTTCACCGGAATATTGGCGCGGAACGGCACAAGCTCGTTCAGCTTGTCGCTGTCCAAGTACCACATGCCATGAAAATTGCGCGTGGTGAACCATTTGGCTTCGAAGATCTGCTCGGGCTTCGGACAACCTATCGCATCCAACAGCAGACATTCAAACTCGTAGTTCGACAGCCTGTACTCCTCTCCCGAACCGATATTGTAATAGTTCTTCCAGAACGTTTCCGGCACTTCGTCGCGGCATACACCTTCCAGCAGCCGTCCGCTGTCCTCTACCGTAGCCCACTCCAGCACGCCGCGTATCGGCACGTGGAACATGATCGGGTCATAGTTCTTCAGAATAGCCGGATACAATATACCTGACTGCCTCAAGCTTGCCCATTGCTTGATGCCCGAGTTCGTCAAGATACGTTCTGCCATAACTTTGGTCAGACCGTAATGGTCGTACGCCGATACGCATATCGGATCACCCGTCCTGCCCCAGTGCAGCGGTTCGCGGCGGTCACCCATCTGTGCCACGCTGCCTATGTATACTACTTTCGGCTGCTTGTCCTCGGGTTGCGCCAGTACCGCATCACGCACATATTCGGCTGCGGTGATATTAGTGCGCAGCGTAGCTTTGGGTCGGTAGTCCGCCTGCGGTGATACCATGCCGCCTACATGCAGCACTATATCGGCACCCGTCACACCCCGGAGCACATCGTCGTACTTGGTCAGGTCGCCCCATATCACGTGCAGAGCAGGTTTCTGCGCCAAGATTGGCTCAAGCAGCTCCTTGTTCTTCTTGCTTGGACGGGCCAGTATACGCAACTCATAGCGCTCGGGATAACGCAATATCTCCTGCATACCGGCAAAGCCCATCGTGCCCGTTGCACCCGTCAAAAATATCGTTTTCTTCATATCGAAGGTTTTTGCTATTTGTTTTCCTTTATCTTCTTCCACATCTTGATGATATACGCTCTCGTGTTGGCTACCAGTTCGCGTGTGGGGAAACGGTTCTCCTCTTCCTCTTGCTCTTCTTTGTAGCGGTTAGCCATCTCCACGTCGTTGTCCGTCAGTACCAACAGCTGGTCACCTTGCTCCAGTTCGCTTTGTCCGGTTGGAACGAAGAAGTCCTCACCCCTGCGCACCATGATCACCAACGTCTGCGGCGGCAGACTGATCTCGCGCAGATGATTGCCGTTGGTTATAGTGTCAGCTGTCACTTCAATCTCCGTGGCGGACGATTGTATCTCTTCCGGCAACTCGATATCGAAATGTTCCAGCCGCTTCAACTTGACCGGCTCGGTAGATACTTTCAGTTTCTTCGCCATGCTCGACAGGCTCGTGCCTTGCGTCAGCAGCGACACCAGCGTGCAAAGGAAGATGATGTTGAATAGCAGATCAGCATGCTCCACGCCTTCCGACTTGCATATCACGGCAAAGATGATCGGTACCGCACCTTTCAGCCCCACCCAACTAAGGAAAAGCTTGTCCTTGTTCACATATTCTTTGAACGGTATCATGCACAGATATACCGCTATCGGACGGGATACACATACCATCACGATGCTTATTATCAGTCCGGCAAACAGCACTTCCCATCTGAACAGCTCGTGCGGACGCACCATCAGTCCCAGCATCAGGAACATCACCAGCTGCGATAGCCAGGTCAATCCGTCGAAGAACGATTTGGTCTGATGCTTGCGGGTGAACTTGCTGTTGCCTATGATCAAGCCGCCTACATATACCGCCAGATAGGCATTGCCCTTCATGTAATACGTCACGCTGAAGATGAAGATACAAGCCGTCAGCACCATGATCGGGTATAGCGACTCATTGCTTAGTTTCGTCCTGCGCATTATCTCCACCAGTCCCTTGCCGAAGAAGAATCCTATCACTACGCCCATCACCAGTTGGATCACTACCGTCTGTACTATCTCCAGTCCCGAGATAGCCGCTTTGGTCGTCACTACGCCTATAAGCGTTGTGGTGAGCACATAAGCCATCGGATCGTTCGCGCCCGACTCCAGCTCCAGCAGCGGTCGCAGGTTATGCTTCAGACCTATGCCGTTGGTGCGCAGGATGGAGAAGACTGATGCCGAGTCGGTCGACGACATCGTAGCGGCTATCAGCAGCGCCATACCGAGCGATACGTGCTTGAACGCACTCATCCAACTGAAGAAGTGGAAGATGATCATACCCGTCACCGCAGCCGTAATCAGCACGCCCAGTGTGGCAAGCGTCACACCCGGATATAGTACCGGACGGATCTCCGTCAGCTTGGTATCCATGCCGCCGGAGAAAAGGATGATACACAGCGCTATCGTACTCAGCGCTTCGGCTGAACCGGTGTTGATGATATACCCCACTCCGTCCTCATTGAATAGCGCACCTATGCCGTCCGGACCGAACAGCATACCTACCGCCAGGAACAGCAGCAGCGCCGGAACGCCGAACTTGTAGCCAATCTTGTCTGTGAAGATACTCGTAAAGAACAAGAGCGATAATATCAGTAATACGAGTTCTACTTGCATGATTATCCGTTAGTCTTTTTTGTTCCCAAGCAGAAACTCCTCGATGATCTCCACGATGTTCTCTTTCGGATACAAGCCTTTCAGCAACATCGGTTTGCCCTCTACGGGGATGTACAACACTTGCGGGATGCTCGATATCTGAAATACCATCGCCAGTTCACGCTCGCGCTCGGTATCTGCCTTGTAGAACAGCACCTTGCCGTCGTATTTCTCGCTCAGCTCTTCCATGATCGGTGCCAGCCGCTTGCATGGTCCGCACCAGGTGGTATAGAAGTCTATCACGCAGGGCATGTCACCTTTGTAACACCAGTCACTCTCCACCATGTAGTCAAACACTTGGATCTTGAAATCATTCGTCGTGATGTACTTCACACCACCGGCTTGCATCATCATACTCCCTCCGCACAGCAGAACGAGCATCCATATTTTTTTTATATTCTTCATAATCCTTTCACTTCTCACCTTTCACTTTTCAATTCGTAATTCGTAATTTTTAATTTCCTCTCTCCTTTCACCTTTCAATAAACTCCTCATACTCCTCCATCGTCTTCCCGTTACCTATCAGCGCATTGTTTGTTTCCGTGATAGGTATGATGCGGATCTGTTTGTCGGCGATGATGGCTTTTATCTCCTCGCTCTCCATCAGCAGTCCGATGTACCATTGTGCCTCATCCATGTTATCCAGTCCGCTCACGCGCAGCGCCGGAGCTGCGGGATAAGCCGGCAGCGTCGTCAGGTCAAAATCACGGATCAAGAAGCGCGTGAAGTTGAATAGCGCCACCTCATACTGCAGGTTGTTCAGCTCGTCTTGTATGCGCCGCTCCTCTTCCTCTTTCTGCTTCTTCAAGAGGGTCTCCGTCTGTTTCGGCAGTAGTAGCAATACATACGAAGGCTCGTCTCTCTCTGCGCTGAAGGTCTTCTCCGCATAGCTCTGCTCCTCCTCGTTCTGCAGCTCTTCGCGTTTGTCTGCCAATGTGGATACCGCTCCGCCCGTCTGGCTCTCCATGCCTTGCCCCATCATCGCGAGCATATCTTTGCTCATCGTGGCCAGCTCCGAGTCCGGATAACGTGTTATCATATCTTTCAGCGCTTCCGCAAACGATGCCTGCCCTTCGGTACGCGCTTTGGCTACGGCGTTCAGGAATAGGAACCGTGGCATCAGTGGCGATAGCGGATAGTTCTGCTCGGCATGTTGGGTGTTCTGCTTCACCGTGGCAAACTGTCCCTTGCGGAAGGCCTCGTAGGTCTGCTCGTACAGTGAGTCCTGTTCTACCGCCATCTGCCTCAGGCGGGCGAAATATTGCGGGTCGGCCACTATCTTCGCCTGCTTGCTGTCGGGATATAGCGTCATGATCGTCTGCCTGTTCTGCTCGGCAGCCTCGCTATCATCGTGCTTGATGGCATCCAGGTAGCGCATGTAGTATAGTTCCACGCATCGTTTGTCTTGAGCAAATCGCCGGCAGAACGTCTCGAACGTCTCGTTGGCTTGCAGTGTGTCGCACAGCTTGTCCTGGTAGATGAATATCATCTTGAATAGCGCATCCGCTATCAGCGAGTCACTCTGCTGGAAATCTTCCGGCGTACGGGGTATCTGCTGCAGGTAATACTCCGGCTGGTAGATATCCGTCACCGGTGCAGGCTTGCTTACGGCTGTACTGTCGGCAGCTATGCTGTCGCCCGTCTGGGTCATCTCGTCATCGGTAGGCTCATCGCTCTCGGCGGTGGGTGGTGCCCAATCGCCCGAGGCAGCTTTGCTTCTACGGCGCCAGTTGTCTTCCAGCACACGGTTACCCCATCGGCGGTTGAACTCCTGTTTGCCGTTGCGCAGCAGCTGTGCATTGTAGAAGTACCATTCGCCCGTAGTTGCCGCTCCGCCGCCAAGCATGTTACTCGTGTTCACGCTCTGCAATCCCTGGTCTCTGTTCTCGCGCTCCCGCTGTGCCGCCTTGGCGGAGTCCTCCGCTTCGGCTTTCCGCAGGTCTTCTATGATCTGCTCGGCTATCTTGCGCTGCTCGTCCTCGCTCAGTGTGCTCAGGTGTTGCAGACTGTCTTGCAGCACTACCATCCCATATTCCGCGCTCAGCTCCTCCAGCACTTCCGCACGCACACGAATACGTTGGTAACCGTCCGACTCAGCCGGCAGTATTGTCGCGGCTTCCGTATAGCACGGCGCTGCGTGGGTATAATCGCGCAGCCGATAATAGATGTCACCCGCTTTGAGCAGCACGGCGGCCTTGTCTATGCCGTTTTTCTCGCTCTTCTCGATGCCTAAGTTGTAGTACTCCAGTGCTTTCGTCGTATCGCCTTTCGCCATGTACAGGTCACCTATCGCACCGTATATCACATCCAGTTGCTCGCGGTACTTGTAGTTGCGAGCCATGTTGCTCAGCTGCTTTATCGAGCGCTTGGGATTGTCCGACACCAGTGCCATTCTGATCCGTGCATTGAAATCCATCTCCACCGGCGGATAGAGCTTCGTACATTTCTTGTACGCCTCGTAGGCGTCAGCGTTCTTACCCTCGTGTTCGTACAACTGCCCCAGCACGAATGCAAAGCGTGCACGGCTGGTCTTGCGGTCCTCATCGGGCATGGCTATCTTTACAAACGGTATAGCTTCTTTGTACTGCTTCGTCTTCAACTTGATATCCGCTACGGTTGCAGCATACAACGATGCGTGCTTGCGTTTGAGGTTGTCCGCCTGCACCTTGCTCAGCACATCCTCCGCCTCATATAGCCATCCCATCTCCGCGTAAGCTCTTGCCACCCATAGACCGCATTGTGCCACCACGTCGGGATCGTATTCATAATGGCGGATCACGTAGTTGAACGTACCTACCGCTCCCAGAAAATCTCCCTTGTGAAACTCTGCCTGTCCCAACAGCACCCATGCTTTGGCGAGTTCGTCGTTGAACTCGCCCTGCTTGAGCCATTCCTTGTATTTGGGATCTTTCGTCCGTTTGGGATCGGGCTTCGGCTTCACTTTGATGGAGTGCAGTTTGATGCACTTGCGGCATTTCTCTATCGTCACGTCCATCTTCGCCTTGCTCGCCTCCGCGGCTTTGTGGTCCGATACGGGGTACAAGGGTATCACCTCGCCGTAGTTATCCTCGTGCGCTTCGGCTATCATCTTTAATCCTTCCGCGTAAGCGGTATTGCCGTTGAAGTAGATATTGTACTTGGTTGTCGTACGATGATAGAACCGCGATGCTCCCGTGTTCTTCTGCGTACTGCACGAACACAACATCGCTACCACCGCCACTGTTGCTATGTATATTCCTTTCCTCATTTATCCCCTTTCACCCTTATTCTTAATTCGTAATTCGTAATTTTTAATTTTTAATTTTTAATTTTTAATTTAACCCCTTAATGTGCGCCGGCGCCGCCACAAACTCCTTCAGGTAGTTTGGCTCGTAGTAGGCTATATCCTTGCCTTTTATTACCCGCACATCAGCAATATCCGTCTTATCCGTGCAGCTCCATCCCGCCATCGCTCCGGTCGGCACGATGCCGTCTATCCATCGGGCGTTCGGATGCTTGATCACCGCCTTGCATTTCTCCGCTCCGTTGCCGCAGAAGTATACGGTATGTTCTCTCAGTAGCTCCGCAAAACTCGTCTCATTGATGATCTTTGCCTCCAGCGGCATCACACCTCTAACCTCTAACGCCTTACCTCTAACCGCTGCATACACCGCCGTATATACCTCCATCCGCCGCGCATCTATCATCGGGCATATCAGCGCATCTTCCTCACTGATGGCTGATGGCTGATGGCTGATTGCTGCAACAGTCATTACGGTGAGCGTCGGCACCGTATACAGCGGTATATCCATCCCGTAGCACAACCCTTTTGCCAGCGATGCGCCTATTCTCAGTCCAGTATACGATCCCGGACCGTCACTCAACGCCACGGCTTCTATCTTCAAGCCCTGCTCACGGGCTATTGCCTGCAACTGCTCTACATACAACGGCAACAGAGCAGCATGATTGCTGCCTGATGCGTTCAGCCGCTCGGCCACCACCTTGCCGTCGTGCAGCAAGGCAGCCGAACAAACTTCCGTCGAACTGTCTAATGCCAATATCGTCATTTTTCTTGTTTTTCTTGCGCTTTTGTGTGTATGTTTGCGTGCGCCATATAGGCGTGTGCGCATAAAAAAGCCTGCAAATATACAAAAAAAAATGCACATTTGCAAATTTTCTACAAAAAAAATCGTATTTGCAAAACAAAAAGAAATTTTTGCAAAGAGGAATGGCTATTTGCCGGGCAAAAAGAAATAAATTGAGTTTGGCACGGTTTTTGTTGTATAAAATGATGAAAATATCAGCAAGGCAAGACTGATAATCTTCGAGTTGCACATCAGAAAAGTAAGCGTAACATCCCACTTATCACACACTAATCTCTCACTAATCACCCACTCAAAACTTGAGTTTGGGTGGTGTTTGGCATGTATGAATATAGGCTTGGGAGTGATGAGAGGAAGGCGGAAGAAGAGACACCGAGGCAAATGGAAGGGGTTTGCCTCGGTGGGGATTATAAATTCGCTCGCAAAACTCGCGAACACAGGACACAGGACATAGGAAATAGGATACAGAACACAGGACACAAAACACAAAACACAAAACACAAGACACAGGGCACAAAACACAACACGTCCGGAACTTTTCAAGCACAGGCTACTTGTCGGTTGCAGTCGTGCGCTCCCGTTTGCGTTGCACGCATTGTGAGGCCAAAGGATAATACTTCGTTCCCTCGAACATCTGAAGCATTCTGTCTTCTTCGGACGATTCGGGTTGGTTGTGGATTTCCGGTGCACCGCTGTGTAGGCTACTTTCGTCCACCACCCAACTATACACCACTTTGCCTTGCATATTGATGTAACTGTATGTGTATCTGTAACGGCTTTGCTCTTTATCGTTGCGAATCAGACAAAGCCCATTGTGTGCACCATTTGCAGGGAAGATAGTGCAAGGCATATCCCAGCCTGAATCCAAAGTCAAAAGAACCTCTTTCTTCAGGTTAATCAACTGCCAATATCCGTCTGAAATAAGGACCCATGCTTTTCCTTCGCAAAACGGTGTAGCAGCAATGTATTGATAGGGAATCTGCAGGTCACCGTTTATGTCTATATAGCCATATCCTCCGTCTCCCTTAACCGGCATGAGACCTCCGTCACCATAGAAAAAGATATTATCATTCAAGAATGGTTTTGTGATTATATTACCTTGGGTATCCATCAGTCCCCAACAATCGGAATCGCCATTATCCAACTTATATAACAACCTGCCATTGCCGACGGACTGGAGGCTCCGATAAATGGTATCAATTACCAGTTCGCCTTTAGTATTAATAGCGCCATAACGGTTATATGATCCTGCGTTATCATACCACCATTTGTTAACTACGGCAACACCGTCGCAGAAATCGTATAAGTAATAGTACATCTCTCCATCAACGCTGTTGATGTATCTTGAGATGACAACATGTCCGGATTTATCGAAGTAGCCAACTGCAGATGACGCCAAGCCGTCTTTGGTCATGATTCCCAACCTAATGCCATTGTTCTTCGTGTCAAAAGTGATGATATAATTAAACTTGGAATCTATCATTCCTTGGATGTGTTCGTCACCAAACCTGCAGCATCCATAGTAGAAATAATGGTCATTGAAAACCAAGTTGTCCGGAAGAGTGTAGACTATTTTCCCTTTCGTGTTAATGAACGCTTGTTTGGATCCGATAAGGTTGGCCTGATACCCGACGTAAGCCGGCATGGGCTGGCCGTCTTCGTCAATGATGACTTTTGCCACTCCTCCGGAGAAACCGTAGGTCCTGTCGTATTTGGCAGGGATGACCATTTCGCCTTTTTCGTTGATGAAGCCCCAGAAACCTGTACTGTCGGCAGCGGGCCATAGCATCGTGGTATCTTCGTCAGGAGTTTGCGATAGTGGACCATTACAGCATAAGAGAATGAGGGCAGATGTGATAACAAGCATCGTCTTGATGGCAAGCCCAATGGTTAATAGTTTTGTTTTCATTGTCTTTCCCCTGATTCGTGTCGGGCGCAACTTCTTGCCTAAAAGGCGGTTTATACTAAAGTAAATCTATATCAAAAGTAAAAGCGTGCGCTTTCGCTGCTTCATTTGAGATCCTGAGGTCTTCGACTACCTTAACAATTCAAATTTACGCACGGAAAACTCACGCTGGTATGAACGCGAGCGTGCATAAACCGTACTTGAATTGTTAATGATTCCGTGAAATTGTCGAAGTTCCAGGGTCTCAAGTTGGTCTATTACGCTTTATTGTGGCGCACACTTGCGCCTATGTCATCCAATTTAACGTCTTAGACATGACGGTCGCAATTTTTATTGCGAGTGCAAAGATACAAAAAATAATTGAAATATGCAAATGTATAGTGAAGATTTTTGCTGAAAAGAGCAAAAAAATGAGATATTTAACGAAAACGGTGGATATTAGGCCATATAGGACTGCTACAAAATATTCAGCACATCAGCAAGGCGGGAAACGATGTAGGTGGCGGATTCATCGGATGGTTCGGCGGGGGATTCGGCGGCGGGGGATTCGTGCAGCCATATCTGGTCGATGCCGGCGGCTTTGGCACCGGCGATATCGGAGGTATAACTGTCGCCAATCATCACAGCCTCAGCGGCTGAGATGCCGTTCTTGGTCAAGGCGATGTCAAAAATACCGGGCTGCGGTTTGTTGATGCCTACCTCCTCGCTGATCAGTATATGCGTGAAGCAATCTTCCAGTCCCGAGTGGGCAAACTTGTAGTATTGCACCTCCTTGAATCCGTTGCTGATGATGGTCAGCGGATATCTCTCCGCCAGCAGTCTTACCACCCTTCCGGCATCCGGTAGTACGGAGAAATAGCGGTTGGTCAGCTGTAGAAACCTATCGCCCATCTCGTGCGCCAGTTCCACCTTGTCCCTGCCGTCTATCATCGCGCCTTCAGCGGGCTTCAGCGGATGCAAAAATCGCTCCAGGTGCAGATAGTCTTTCGTTATCTCCCCTCGCCCGTACTGCCCCCAAAGCATCAGGTTGTATGGCTTGTAGGCATTCAGATAATCGTCAAAAGTGGCATGCAGTTCATGCACGGGATACTGTTTGTACAGGTCTTGCATGGCGTGATGCTCCGCATTTGCCCAATCGCCTATCGTATCATCCCAATCCAGAAAAACAGCTTTGTATCGTTTCATCTCGGTGTATAGTAATTTATGTTTATCGCCTTGAGCGCAATCTCAATATCTCTTCCGGTCGGTCCACTATCACCGCTATGCCTTCCTCTACCAGCCGCTCCCGCGCCACAAATCCCCACGAGCACGCTACGAAAGGCACACCGGCACGCAAAGCTGTCTCCCTGTCCACCAGGCTGTCCCCGTAATAGGTCACTTGCTTTTCTTCGTCAGCACCGCCGTCCAGCTGCACTAAAATGTCATACACGATCTGTGGATCGGGCTTGCGCTCCACGCCCTCCCTTTCACCTAATATGGCGTCAAACGCTCCCGGAAAGAAGTGATTGACTATCTTCTCCGTAGCCGCCTGATATTTGTTACTCGCTACGGCAAGCAGATGTCCTCGTTTCTTGAGTGCATCTATTACGGCAGGTATGCCGTCGTACGGATGCGTATAATCGCAGTTATGCCGGTTGTAGTAGGGAACAAAATGTTCGCGTACACGCAGTATGTTCTCTTCCGTCCGTTCCGTCTCCGGCAGCGCACGGCGTATCAGGTTGTTGATGCCGTTACCCACCTTGGCGGGATAGGCCTCTATCGGATGCGTCGGATACCCCGTCCGCTCCAAAGCATAGTTGCACGCATAACCCAGATCATCTATCGTATTGAGCAACGTCCCGTCCAAATCAAATATATCTATCAGTCTCATCATATCTGAAGCGAAGATAAATTAATACAAAAAGCCTACAATCCACAATGGCAGTTTATTGCCGTAAGGATAGTCAATATCGTCTGCAAGTATATAAGAGTCCGGCACTCCGGCTATCTGCATGAAGTCCTTGCTCGGACCGCCTACTTCAAACGTATATTTGCCGTCCACCTTAAAGTCGCCTTTCTTCTTGCCATATTCCACCTCGTGTCCAACACCCAGTTGGTTCACGGCAAAAGTCTCGCGTAATGTACCTTCCTTTATCGGGTGAGTAGCGAGAGCATAGAGCATATTGGTATTTTCAATATAGATCTTATCCGGTTTTTGCATCTTCTTGACATTCAGCAAATCGTTGTAAAGAAGATTCAGCAACTTGGCATCGTTCAAAAACTTAAGATACGACAAAACCGTAGGCCGTTGCAGCGCACTCTGCACCGACATCTTCGATATATCCACTTCGTACGGTTCACTGGCAGCCAAGATGTTCATCAGCGCCCGAATCTTCCTCGTATTTTCCAGCTCTACCTTACAAATCCGTGGTAACTCTTCTTCTATCACGTACCGAACTGCATTGTTAATCAGCGCGTAGTACTCTACCGGATTGTTTTTGTAATACGGATAATAGCCATATCTAAGGTACTTGTCGAAGTGTGCCATAGGCTTGCATTTCTCATGGATTTGCTCGACGAACGCGTGTAAGTCCTTGAAGTCATCTAACGAACATGTCGGCAGGTCGATGCCTTCATAGAACTGCAAATACTCCCGAAAACTAAGTCCGGAAATGTCATAGTTCATACACCGTCTCGACAAATCCGCTTCGCCTTTTGTAAGTTCCAGCAACGAACTTCCGCTAATCACAACTCTTAGATCCGGGTAATAATCGTTAATCTCTTTGATCTCCCGTCCCCAATTCAAATACTTGTGAATCTCGTCCAAGAACAAATGTTTACCCCCCGTCCGGTAGAACTGCTCTACCAAGTCCAAAATAGAATGATCCACAAAATAATTGGCATCCAATGAACAATACAATGCTGTTTGATCATTCTTCGCGTAATGATTCCGAATGTACTGACGAATGATGGTGGACTTTCCTACACCTCGCGCGCCGCGTATAGCAATCAACTGCTGATCCCAATTGATTGTAGACGCACACTGCCGCACAATCTTCATTGGCGTCAAGTTCAATAACTGCTCTTGAAGTTGAAATAACCGTTGCATATCTGTTTTTTTATGTATGGTTGACTATTCAAAAATACTGCAATTTTGTATAGTGGAAAATACAAATTCGACTATATTTCGTATAATCCACTATACAAATCCACCGCAAAAGTACTGCTTTTATTTGACATTTGCAAGCCACTCCGAAGTTTTCTGCGTTTTCACTCCGAACTTTTTTGATTTTGCACTCCGAACTTTTCAATTGTTTCACTCCGTACTTTTGGATTTTTTGGGATTTTTTGGACTTATAAAAGAAATTTTTGGATTATTTTGGGTAATTTTTGACTAACAAAAAAATAAAGCGGTGGGTCTGTTTTTGACCCACCGCCATATTTTCTGCAAGCGCCAAACGCGCTATGAGATCGCTATCTGCCTACTCGTCTTGCCTTCTTCGCGCTTGGTCTTCGGCAGCTCAATGCTCAGGATACCATCCTCCACTTTCGCGCTGATAGCCGACTCGTCCACATTGTCCGGCAGCGTATATTTCTGCTCGAAGTTGGTATAGGCGAACTCGCGGCGCAGATAGTGCGAGTGTTTGTCTTCATCCTTGTGCTCGAACTTGTTCTCGATGGCGACGCACAGGTTGTGCTCATCATCTACGTGCACGCGGCAGTACTCTTTCTTCATGCCCGGAGCGGCCAACTCTACGATATAGCCATGCTCATTCTCTTTCACGTTTACGGATGGTGCCACGTTGTTCACGCTGTTCAGCATATCCGAGTTCAGGAACTCGTCAAATACGGTCGGGAACCAGCCTCCCGTCGGCAGCCAACTGTTTCTACGATACATTGCAGGTTTCATAATCAATCCTCCTAATTTTAAGTTAAACATTTTGTTTAACGTAGTTTGCGTAGTTTACGTTGCTTCGTATCTTGCGTTTGTGCGTAGTGTACGTTGTTGGCGTATTTTGCGTAGTTGCGTTTCACTTGTATACGTGCAAATTGCGTGCCACTCCCGTTTTTCTGCCATTATGTCCATCTGTTGTGCCATTATGTCCATCTTCCATGACAAAATGTCCACTTCCGCATGTTTACGCCAAATTTCTCACTTTTCTCTTCCTTTTTCGCAAAAACATTTGCATTTGTCATTTTTTTTTCGTAACTTTGCAGACCGTTTATGAATGAGTTACCGACATATCAACCGGATTTTGAGGAGTATATCCGTCAAGGCGAGCCGGGAAAGCAAGAGCGTGCGCAAATATGGCGCACCGCTATCGGTTTGCAGCAAGTTGACGGACTTGAAACGTCGGACTACCTGAAGCAAACTGTCAGACGAAACATTGAGGGTGAGATCACCATCGATGAGGTGCAGCGGTTGGTAAAAGAATACTATGTCAACAAGACGAATCGTGAACCGGATGACGACGACAAACAGGAAGCTGATCTTGTGACGGGAAATATAGGTAAGATTCTGTCATCCAGGACTCTGGATTTTACTGTTAACGGCTACCTTTCTCTCCATCGGCGCATTTTTGCCGGAGTGTTCAAGCACGCAGGTCAAATCCGTGATTATGATATTACCAAGAGCGAGTTTGTCCTTCGCGGTGGCACAGTTAACTACTTGAACTTCGAAGATATCCGTACCGCTTTGGATTATGAGATTAGCAGAGAGAAAACGTTTGACTATAGCGGTTTATCTTCGGATGAGATCATCGAGCATATAGCCAAGTTCGTTTCGGATGTCTGGCAGATCCATGCTTTCAGAGAGGGCAACACACGCACCACTGCTGTGTTTGCCATTCAATATCTTCGCTCGATAGGATATAAGGTAAATAATGATATGTTTGCGGCTCATTCATGGTATTTCCGCAATGCTTTGGTGCGTGCCAACTACAAGAATGTAGTGCAAGGCATCAATTATGAGCCTGTCTATCTGGAGCGCTTTTTCCGGAACTTGCTGTTAGGCGAGCAATGGGATCTAAAAAGCCGCTATTTGGTAATCAATCCGCCTGCCGAATATGCCGTACAACCTCGTGCAGATGTCGGTAGTGTTACAGAAAACGCCGGAAATGTTACAGAAAATGTTACAGAAAAATTATCGGAAAGACAGCGGGAAATTTTACGGCTGGTTAAAGAATCTCCCTTCGTTACAACCGGCATTATGGCTGATAAATTGAACGTTTCTGTAATGACCATCCGCCGTGATATAGAAAAGATGTCCCATATCATTCGTCGTGTTGGTCCCGACAAAGGTGGTCACTGGGAGATAATTAAATAAATTCAAATTCGCAATTGCGGCAACAAAACTGCACTTGTAAAATGATGCAGTATGGAAGTAAAAATTCAAATTGTTAACGAAAATATCGTTCAGGTCTTTACGATGGCGGACGAATTGTTCTGCTCGTTCTTGTTGCCCCCGGAGAAAGGAAAACACACCTATGATTGGATGGTAACGCGCATAGAGCATCTTTTTTATGACGACATCAAGTCTGCCGATCGCATAGATATCATCGCGTATGTCATGAAACATTGTAAGCGCGAGGGATTCGTGCCGCGTCTTGTTTTTGAAAATGAGGAAGAACGACAAAATATCGGTGCCCTCATTCGTGAGGTGCGCCTTAAACGTGGTCTTGTAGCCAAAGATGTGGCGATGCTCGTAGGCATTGCTGCACCTAATTACTCACATATCGAAAGTGGGCAAACCTCGCCCACCTACAGAACACTTCTGCGCATCTTTGATGTTCTTGAAATCCATTTGAACATTGAGCCCGCGACTCCTGCGCCCATCAATGTGGAAGAACGCGCCGAAGTGGAACGCGAGAAAGCCGCCGAACAAGAGAGCAAACGCCTTGTTGCCTTGGTGCGTAAGGAGCACACATACATGCGAAACTGGTCAGCCAAGCGCGTAAAAGAAACCAAATACTATCAACAACTTGCACGAGAAACAAAAACTAATAATCATGAATAACTTTTCTAACTTAAACCCTAAAGCTCCAATTTTTGAGGCTTTGAAATCGTCCCCACTATTCCTGGAATTGAAAAGAGATAAAGAATTGTACATTGAAGTTCGCAAGGATAACTATCTCAATGTATATTATCAGGGAGGCTGCTTGGCAAAAATTGACTATAATAAAGGTAGTTTAGTTTTTACCACGCATAATAAATATCTTGGTGCGGGTAAAACGGACTATTCGCGATCTGAAAAATTCTTAGAATCAGATTTAAAGGGTATCAAAAAAAGAGTTAGAGAAGTGTACTCGCAAAAAAAGTATCTAGAGACAGGTAATACGGAAGACCTCTCTGAGAAGTACTATCAAGCTGATCTTATCATGCATAAGTATTCAGAGGTACATTTGGATTCTGAATTTGCTTATTATAAAGATGACAAACAACGTATTGACATCGTGTGCTGCGATGAGAATGGTAAAGTTTCGTTTGTTGAATTGAAGATAATAGGAGACGACCGCCTTAGTGGCAATATGGAAGTACTTGAGCAGATGAAGAAATATCTGTACTTTATTAAAAAGTATGATGAATATTTGCTGGATCATTATAAAAAAGTATATGATGTTAAGAAAATATTAGGTCTTCCTGTACCTCCATGCAGGCCGACAGTTATCAATCAAGAACCTATTCTGCTTATCATAAATAATTACATCACGGAGCATTACTTGCGCACCAAAAAGATTGAGAATCTCAAGAAAAAATGTCCTAATAACGGTTTTGAACTGATTTGGATTGAAAAAAGGTGTAGAAACAATTGTTTAATTTTCGATTAGCAAAAACGCTAACGTTTCTTATTCGTATTTATACCATATAACAATTAATTTATTATTAGTATGGAAAATCTTAAAGTAGCACTTCGAAATGGTATTAGTACGGCGTCTGTTGACGCAAACGGGTATTTGTGCAATTTCCTCGACAATGTGTATGGTAACAAAATGATCGAGGAACATCTTCTGATGTTCGAACATGGTTCAGGTAGTGAATTACAATCCAAGGCACGAGCAGTGCACTCGTCTTCGATGTTAGGCTATAATTTCTTCAGTTGGATTGACGAACAACATCCGTTTGTTTTAGATAATGTAACCTATACGAAAGTGTATTTTGAAATACAGTTGCACCCACTTAACACGAATACCTTTCCTGCTAATATGGATATCGTATTAGATGGAAAGAGCAATGATGATAAACGCATCGTTCTTTTTATTGAATCCAAATTCCTTGAATACACAGAAAAACAACAACATAAAAAAATGGAGATACCTGTTTCATACACACGCCCCAAAAAATACTTTGATGATTGCAATTGGGCTGATGTTGCCGAAAAAATGAAAGAAGTATTTACTGACAATACGCAATATAATGAAGGTCTAAAACAATCGTTTTGCCACCTCGTTGCCTTAGATGCCCTGCGCAACAATGCAAAAGCATTAAAAGATTTTAACGATAATAATAAGTATACAGGACTCCAAATAGCGGATACGACCAAGGTTAAAATCTTATTTGCTAATGCTATTTATTGTCCAAGCAAGGCTTACGAGGAAGAACGCAAAATGTATGATGATTATGAGGCTCTATACAAGAAGCTATTCATGCCGTTAGTGAATAACTTGCACAACAATTCCATCCAGCCAAAATGGTACAACTATTCGCAAATTTGTCAACAGATGGAGTCACAAATCAGCGACCCGGAACGTATAGCCTTCCTACAGCGCAGATATATGGATTTTGCAGAAATTTGCAAATAAACCATCTCGTTCCTAAACCCGCCAAAAGCCCTGTATCCATTTGAATACAAGGCTTTTTCATTTATGCCCTAAACCCAATTAGCAAAAACGCTAACGTTTCTCCTTCGTATATAGGTAGTATAACGTTAAATTTTTGCTAATATGGAAAATCAAATCAAAATTCAATTCGCACTCCCTAACTTAGAGTCCATGCAGGACTGCCTCGTCAACCCGCCTGCCGATTGGCAGCAGAATATCTGTGGCAAACTGCAAGAACTGGTCATGGACTATCTCACCTCCAACCACCTGGCTATCAAAGCTCAGTTGGCTGACTATGCCGTTTGCGAAAGCGGATGGCGATATGCCGACAAACAAGCAGAAGCGCAAGTCGCTTCCATCGTAAGTAACTATTTCGACATTTATTATGAACATGATTCAAACCACTAATGTTTCACGCAATGCCAAACATTGCATTCAAAATGAAGAAACTATGAGACCTAATCTATTGGACTTCACGGCTTCCGGGCAAGCCGCGCTTGACATGCCAAACTACTCCGAAATCTCCTTCCTGGAGAATTTCGGTTTTAGCCCGATTGAGAGTGTTGAGCAAGAGATCGGGCAGGCAGACACTCCTGAACGAGCCGCCTTTCTTCAGCACTACGTCGATACGTACAAACGCACGTTTACCGAACCGCCTAAGAACTACCTGAAAGAACCCGAAGATTCGGAAGAAGGCTTGCGGGACTTCGAAGCGCCCGTCAACAAATCCATCCTCTTTCGCAATGTGCGCTTGCTTCATACCTCCGCGTGGTATATGATGGGGCATGTCGATGCTGAAATACGAGCAGTTAAGCGGCATCTTGACGAACTGGAATGCACACGAGTTGTGGCAGATAATCTGGAGGAGTTTATTCACCTCATTCGCATTTCCAACAATCCCCAAGAAGCGTGTATTCGCCTTCAAAAGCGCCTTGAGATTGGCTATGTAAGAGCTCAGTATCTTCTCAATCTGCCTCTGTCTAAAGTCACCTCTTGCGACGCGGTACAACTCGCCATTGAGAAAGAGGATTTCAAACAGCGTTTGGCCTTTTTGAGTCGCCTCAAACCCACCAACATGGCTACTGCTATGTATTTTGAAAAGAAAGGTATTCCACATTAATTAAAAACAATTGTTATATGAAAATCAATCACTTATTAGATTCATCCTCTTCGTTAAAAGAAGAGTTACGTCAACAAGTATTGCAAGGCGCAATAGAGCGTTATGGTGCATCGTTCACCCAAACACCCGCTTTCGTCCAACGCGCAGAAACCGAACTCCAAACTCTTTGCGCCAATGAAAACACAATCCCCTATCTTCTGATGGTTGCAGACTATGTGAATTTTGCACGCAAAATGGACATCATGGTTGGTCCCGGGCGCAGTTCGGCAGCTGGGACGCTCGTATTATATTGCCTCAAGATAACTGATATAGACCCACTGAAATATGGTCTGCTTTTCGAACGCTTTTATTCCGATACAAGCGTGTTGCCTGTTATTGATATCGATGTGGAAGATTGCGAATGCGAAAAAGTGAAAGATTATGTAAAGCAGACATACGGACATTCACATCCGGGAACGACGAACATTCTGGGACTTGTTGTTCTGACGATGATCAAACGCTGTCTGCACAACATAAAGCAGACACGAGGTATAGACCTTGATCTGAAAGCTATCCCACAAGATGACGAACGAACAATCCGTCTATTCCAAGAAGGACGCACGGCTGGCGTTTTCCAATTCGAATCGGAAGACATGCGCAAATACTTGTGTGAACTTGTCCCGGAAACCTTCAACGAACTCCTGGCGTTGAATGCCCTGCATCGCCCGCCTACAATAGGACGTATTCCGCAATTTATTGCCTGCAAGCATCGAAAGAATGAGATTTCCGTCGTAGAAGAGTGTCTCGAAGAGACCTACGGACTAATTGTTTATCAGGAACAAACAATGCTATTGGCGCAACGCATAGCCAATTTCTCACAGGAAGAAAGCAATATGCTCCGTTGGGCATTCGTTCGCATGAAGCAGCCTGTCTTGGATGTCTTGAAAACGAAGTTCTTGTCCGGCGGTCGCCAAAACGGCTATGACGAACAATCCCTCGAACATATTTGGCAATCCATACATGATTCGCGCTTTTCTTTCCTAAAGGCTCATTCCGTCTGCTATACTTGGCTTGCCTACCAAGCCGCGTATCTCAAAGCAAACTATCCGCTGGAGTTTCTCGATGCGTTTGCAACCGTCTGCGAACGGGATGCCGATTGCCTCAATCTGCTCAAAGAAGAGTTGCATTCCATTATCCGTTAGCAAAAACAATATCACCTCTCGTTCGTATTATATATAATAAGCGCGATTTATTATGCATAGCTATTTAACACTAAAAAACATTGAGTCCGGAATGAAAAATCTTACGGACGAACAGGTCAAACAGCAGTTTCATCCTTTCGTTGAGTCGGTTGCGCGGCGGCAACCCGGCTCCGATGGAGGAACTTCTGACCAAAGGAGAAACAGGATTGATGGAAGCTTGGCATCGGTACAATCCTGAGTGTGGATACAAATTTGTTCCTTATGCCGTCTGGTTCATTCGTCAGGCGATGGAAAGAAAACCGTTTAACATTTAAAATTAGTAAGATATGATTTACAGAGGTGAATTTTATCATGGTCCCAACCAAAAATCGGAATTCGTAGTATATGGATCATGGAAACAAATTGCAAAGATGATGGACATCATCGATAAGTACTGCGAACTGACAAAAGAGTACGATCATCCGTATTGTTATTGTTCACAACAACCGTTATGGAGGTATTGGTGGTGGACAATAACGGATCCTATCCGGAACATCATAGCTGAAATTGAAGCACCGGATGGTGTATATAACGAAGACATCAACTTCTTCCAGCGCATCGCCTACTGGTGGAATTACCGCCGTACGCATCCAAGGACATAAAAATTTGCACTGGCACTCGTGAAATGTCCTAAAAAAGTTGACACCCAACTGTCTCAACTGTCTCAAGAATCTCATGCAAATTTTTGCATGGCAAAAATGGCTGAAATGGCAAAAGTTTTGCCAATCTTGCCACTTTCGCCAGTGCAATTTTTTTATGTGTCTACTTGCAATTTTACCACATCAGTGCCATTTTGAGATATTTTTGGGTAATTTTGGACAAATAACACACCCATAGTATTATATACTACGTATATAATACAGACTCACAAAACGTTAGTTATTCGTTATATATCGGTTAGATATTTGTTGATTATTACCAGAGGCAACACACAGTTGTATGTTCCCCTATAGAGGCAATCACGCAATAACTACCCAATAATCACGCAATAATCACCCAATACAAGTCTGTTGCAAGGTGCTATTTCAGAGGGATTGCGTAGGGATGAGTGGCGGATATGCATATAAAAAAACATGTGGGTGTTGATTTTTTCGAGGGAACATTTGCAAAGGTCAGATTTTTTTGTACCTTTGCACTCGCGTTCGGCAATCGACCCTCGTTCAAAGAACGCGGGCACAGAACACCGGATTTTGGAAACCTCGATAAAAGTGGCCGAATTTTGCAAGTGAGACATCAGTTGCCGAGGTATAAGCGATAGGCGTGGGCGGCTTGGGTGAGAAACATCTGACGGCCGTTGAGGGTGCGGGAGCCGTGCTGACGGGCAAGGCGGAGGAAAAGGGTCTCGGATGGATTATAGATGCAATCAAATAGCAGGTGACGTGGCGTGACAAGCTCGTAGGGTATAGCAGGCGCTTCATCCAGATGCGGCGACATGCCAAGCGGCGTAGCATTGGCAATCACGGTACATTCATTCATAATATCCGCGTTAAGGCCAGAGTAAGTAAGGTCACCCCTGTTCGGATCACGACTTACATACCTTACCGACAGCCCTAGTTGCTGCAAGCCGTAGCCCACGGCTCGGGCTGCTCCGCCCGTACCGAGCACCAACGCATGACGGTCGTCAGGCAGCAGAGCCGGACGGAAAGTATGGACAATGCCATACCAGTCGGTATTATAGCCTATGCCATGACATACCACATTTACCGCCCCTATGGCCTGAGCTACAGGATCAAGTCCGTCAAGATAAGGGATGATCTGCTGCTTGAAGGGCGAGGTGACGTTCATGCCGTCCAGAAGGTTGAGTAGGGGACGAACCTCTTCTATCCGGTTGAGTGGATATTCGGTAAACGACGCATCAATAGCTTCCGCTGCGAAACGGCGGTCGAAATATACCTTACTTTGCGAGTGGCCGAGAGGATTGCCAATGATTCCAAAATGTAACATAATCAGTCGGTTTGGATGATGTAAGAATGTTTGCGGATGATGAGTGTGGCACCGTCCATCTGAAAGCGTTTGCCGCTCTCGCCACGCTGCATGGCATCGTAGATGGCTTCGACCTGATTGGGCTGATAGGGACGGAGCTGCTCGTACAATTCCACTAAATCGCGCGCACGTGAAGAGCGTCCGTCCTGACGGTCGGCATAGCCCTGCATGAGATCCGCCGTGTGGCAGATGTTCTCAATCTCACCCTTGCTGCGTGAGGCGAGCCACTGCCGGATGGCATTACGCGGGATAGATGTATCGGCGTTGGTGGCATCTTCACGCCACGACAAGTGACGTATATCGCGCAGATAATGAACGATATAGTCGTGGGTGGTGCATAGCAGCGGACGAATGACGTGAGGACTGTCGGGCACGACGGGATTAGGCGACGTGGGGCGCATAGCAGCCAATCCACGCAAGCCGGAGCCGCGCAACAGGTTGAGAATGACCGTTTCAGCCTGATCGTTCTGATGATGCGCCACGGCAATAGCCTCACATCCTTGTTCGCGCGCCAAGATGGCAAACCATGAGTAGCGCAGTTCGCGCGCCGCAACCTCGATGCTTTGTGAGCGATCGTGGGCAACGGAGGTCGTATCGAACTCCCGGACGAAACACGGGATGCCCGCCTCATCGCAGAACGAACGCACAAACGATTCATCGGCATTGCTGTCCTCACCGCGCAAATGGAAATTGCAATGCGCCACGACGCACTCGTATCCGCCACGGCGCAACACATCGAGAAGCGCCATGGAATCGGCGCCGCCACTGACGCACACCAAGACTTTTGCTTTAGGTCGGAGCAAAGCGTGGCGGGAGATATATCGGGTGACGCGTCGAAGCATAGAAATCACTAAAATTCGGCACAAAGGTACAAAAAAAATCGGACATTTGCAAGAAAATCGGCAAATATATGATTTTTTTGTGAATTTTCTTGCAAATATGAAAAAAAATTAGTAACTTTGTAGTCGCGAAATTGTGTACTTATGAAATATATGTTACGGTTGGTATGTCTGGTGCTGTTGTGCTTGTTCACAATGGCTGCTGTTGCCGAGGATCAAGTGCCGCAACGTGTGGTATTTCGTTCAGGGCGTGTAGTCGTGGGCGAGATAGTGATGCAGAACGATGAGGTGGTAATCGTGAAAGATGCGTCCGGCGCTCGTTTTCAGTTTCCGCGCGCGGATATTGAGGAGATAACCGCCGTACAGGACAACCAGCCGAAAGAAGAGGAAAAAGAAACGGCATCACGCAGTGTGTCGAACGTAAAGAAGACCTCGATGGGTTTTCGCGTAGCGAGCGGCTACATGTATATGAACGACAGGTCGGGCATATCGGTAGCGGCAGACTTCATGATAGGAGCAAACAACATAGCCAACAGGCGTATATTCCTTGGCGGTGCAGTAGGGTACAGAGCATTGATTCAGGCGGGTAAGACCTATTCGGTGCTGCCGATAGACGTAGTGATGGAGCTGCCGCTGATGACGGGCAAACATACCCCGATGATAGGTGCGTCAGCCGGTTACGGAATAGGAATAGGCAATTTCCTTGGTGGCGTGAATGCGGGTTTGTCGGTTGCCTACAGGCTGAATTTCAGCCGAACAGGCTCGCTGCACGTAGGCTACCAATTCGAGGTGCAGCAGCTGGCACGTTTTCCGCACGAGCAATATGCAACTGCCGGACAATGGTTTGCGACGGAAAGCGGCGTGACTGCGCTATCGGGGATGCTGACGATAGGCATATTGTTTTAAGCAAAAGAACAAACAGACATAGATCGACATGCAGCAACGTCCTTCATCATCGGGTAAGTTCAAGAAACAACCTCGCACGCATCGTGTGACGGTGATGTTGAATGATAGTGAGTTACGAACGATAACGCGCTATTGTGAGCGGTATAAGATGTCGAATAGATCGGATATGATTCGCCAGACGCTGATACGGACGATCCTCAAGCGATTTGACAAGGACAGCCCGACGCTGTTTGATTAAAAAAAATGACAAGGATGATGATGGACATATCCATAGGCGTATCGGTGATTGCCGCAATCATTGCGGTAGGGCTGGCCATCGCATTGATGTGCGTGAGGATCATCGTGAAAAAGAACGGCACGTTCCACAGCGAGGATGTGGGGCAGAGCAAGGCGATGAGGGAGCGCGGGGTAGGCTGCACCCGATCGCAAGACAGACAAGCACAACGGGGCAATCCATTGCGGCTGAATGTGAAAGATTTGTAAATAAAACTCCGGTGGCCGATACAGGCTGCCAAATAAAACAACAATAAACAATGAATAAAATCCAAATTTGTATTGACGTAATTTTAGTAGCTGCTATCGTAGCTTTGTTTGTAATCATCTTTAATGGCAAGTCCGCGCCGAAAGAAACGGCTGTGACTCCCGTAGCAGTTGAGAACGGCGGAATGCCCGTAGCGTACATCAACCTGGACTCCATCCTGTTGGGCTACACATTTGCTCTGGAGGCACAGGACAAGCTGATGACGCGCCAGGAGAATGCCCGTCTGGAGCTGAACCAGAAAGCCCGTACGCTGCAGAATGAGATGGCTGATTTCCAGCGCAAACTGGAGAACAACGCATTCCTGAGCCGTGAACGAGCCGAGAGCGAGCAACAACGCATCATGAAAAAGCAGCAAGACCTGGAGAACCGTGAGGCACAACTGACTCAGGAGATCCTTCAGGAGAATCAGGAGCTTCAGGCACAACTGGCAGACACCATCCTGAGCTATCTGCGCCAGCTGAATGCCGACGGACGCTATCAAATGATCTTCTCGAACAACGCCAAGGACAACATCCTCGTATCGGTTGACGGCTACGACATTACCGCCGAGGTGGTTGAGGCACTGAATAATCGTTATACACCGAAGAAAAAGTGATAAATGAAAGGTGAAAGGTGAAAGCCATGCGCAGGTATCTGGTTGTAGGATTGATGATGGTTGCATCGGCGATGCAAGCTCAAGTCGTGCCGGAAGCGTTGGAATATACGCAGATCTATGACTATCTGGACGAACTGGCTACGGATGGCGTGATTGACATCACAGAAGCTATCCGTCCGTTTACGCGCAAACAGATAGCCGACTTGCTGCAGGTGGCACAGGCAAAAGACAGTCTGCTGTCGCGCCGTCAGAAGGAAGACTTGCAGTTCTATATGCAAGATTATGCCTTGGAGATGGATACGTTGCCAACGTATGTTACATACGGCCATCGGCACGTGACGCAATGGAAGACAGCGGTATCCAATCTGTCGCTGGCAGATCCGTCGCTGCATATACTGACGAAGGACAAAATCTTCAAACTGAGAGTGCGGCCGATATTAGGTATGGATCTGTGCGTATCGAAAAAAGGCGTTATTACCAAACGCTGGTACGGCGTTGACGTGCAGATGGATATAGCTCACCATCTGAGCATTTGGGGTTCGCTGCGCGACAACTCGTGGAAAGGAACGGGATTGCTGAAAGACAGCTATTTCCCCACGTCGTACGACAAGATCTACGGCGCACGTTTGTCGCAACCGGGTTATCTGAACAACCTGCCCGGTGTGCAATACAAGGAATCGAACTTCGGCGGCGACTTCTCTGACTCGCGCGGAGGTATAGCTCTGTACGCGTGGTGGGGCAGGATAGCCGTGGAGCGTGAGCGGATACAATGGGGTGATGCGCAGCTGAGCTCAAACATCCTGTCTGCCCACAACCCGGCTGTACCGATGCTGACGCTGCAACTGACGCCGTGCAAATGGTTCCAGTTCGACTACTTCCATGCCTGGCTCGTGAGCAACGTGGTGGACTCGACTTACTACTACGTGGAGAACTATCGCGAAGGTGAGACGCGTATACACTACCGCCCGATGAACAAGTTCATGGCGGCAAACATGTTTACCTTCAAGCCAATCAAGTATATCCATTTCTCGTTCGGCAACTCAATCGTATATGCCGAGCGCAACGTACAGGCAGCGTATTTTATCCCGATTGCTTTTTACAAGTCGCTCGACCACCTGCTGACCAAAGGAATGGGTATCGAGAACCAGAACTCGCAGGTATTTGCGTCCATCACGGTTCGTCCGGTGGATCATCTGCGGCTGTACGGTACGTTCTATCTGGATGAGTTCAAACTGGCACGATTGAAAAAATCGAACGCTGAGAAGAACCCTATATCGTACCTGGTAGGATTCCACTGGAGCGGCTGGCCTGTACGGGGATTGAGCCTGAGCGGCGAGTTTATGCGGTCGTATATAGCTTGCTATACGCATTCGATAGGCGTAGTGAACTATCGCTCCAATTCGTATCAGATGGGGCACTACATGGGCGATAATGCGCAGTCGATATGGCTGCAGCTGGCATATCGTCCGGTAAGCAAACTGAGCTTGAAACTGTCGTACACCCAGGACACCAAATACAACGTGTACGATTATGTGCGCAAGAGTATCGGTACTGCCATTGCCCAGAAGCCGTTCAACGAGAAAACGTGGCGTAACGATGAGGTGGCTTTCAAGGCTGTATATGAGGTATTCAACAACTGCTATGCGCACGTGGATATCGTCTACAACAACGCGCGAGCCTTTGCACCATCATCGGCGCGCGTGGCGAGCGAAGACCGCGGCTGGAATAGCGACGGTACCAGTCGCGACCTCTCGGGTGCGGAACTGCAAGCATATTACCTGAACAAGTTCTCGCCCGTATACCTGCAAGGAAAGAACATCACAGCCGTGATGGGATTGAGCTTCGGATTCTAAAAAAATAATTAGGTATGAGCAATTTAGTACAACGTACGCTTTTCGGAGCAATCTACGTAGCAGTAGTGGTAGCTGCTATCCTCGTTCATCCTTTGGCTTTTGCCGGAGTGTTTCTGGTGGTGAGTACGCTGGCTGTACGCGAGTGGCACCTGTTGCTGCAAGACGACAGGCATATACGCTGGTTCGGGATGCTGCTCAACATCGTGCTGTTTGTTACCTCTCTCGTGCTATGCGCAACATTCAGCAGTCCGTTCTCAGGTTATTTCAGCAATATGGAGATAGCCGTACTGATTGTGTTCGGTCTGGCTGCGCTGTACGTATCGATGGTGATGGGCGCGCTGCTGAGCGAACTGCTGCTGTCCGAACAGGCTCAACCTGCCAAACACTGGGGCAACCTGCTAAGCGGGCAAGCAATGGTGGCAATACCGTTTGCGTGCATGATTGCACTTCTCTCGATGGACAAATGGCTGCTGCTGGCAGTATTTGTACTGCTATGGATGAACGACACGGCAGCCTATTGCGTAGGTTCGCTTACCGCCCAACGCAAGAACGGCAATCATAAGATGGCACCCTATATCAGCCCGAAGAAGAGCTGGGAAGGCCTGATAGGCGGAGCATTGTTTACGATAGCTACCGCATTGCTGCTGGCACATTGCGGATGGCTGAACGGCGTGTTTGGTGAGTGCTCGACCACGAAACTGAACATGATTGCTGCCGGATTCGGCTTGGTGGCTGTAATAGGCGGCACGCTGGGTGATCTGATGGAAAGTCTGCTGAAACGTTCAGTAGGCGTAAAAGATTCCGGCAAGTTCCTGCCCGGACATGGAGGTGTATTGGACCGTTTTGACAGCCTACTGCTGGCAGTGCCGTTCCTACTGCTGTACTGCTTTATGACGGCAACGCTGTAGATGGCCGACAAAGAATAGTAACTGACCATAAAACAACTATCGAAATGGTAAATGAATTGATTGACGATCAAGAGCGCGAGTTGCTTGATTACATTATTGCCAACGTGCCGGAAGAAGAGCTGTACGGACTGACAGAGGATGATATCCTCTACGTGCTGGACGTGATGGATGACTACCTGGTGAAGGTAGGCTTGGCAGAGGAACATCCCGATGAGGAAGATATTGAGTACAAGGAAGGCTACGTGGATGAAACGGAGCAGCTTAACTATGTGCTGGAACAAGCCAAGTTGGATAAAGTACCCGTAACGGGCGTACAGGTGCAGCTCATACAAGATGCTGAGTATCAGTATGGCGTAGAGCACGGCATCTACGAGGAGGATGACGAATAAGGAAGGCACAATATCGGACACCAAGCCGGAAGGCAGACGCCGGGTAGGACTGTCGCTGATCAGCCATATACCTTTGTGCGTACATCATGCAATGGCGGATGCGCTGATTTATCCGCTATTGTATTATATTGCGCGCTACAGAAGGAAGATCGTCGAGAAGAACTTGCGGCTGTCTTTTCCCGAAAAATCCGAACAGGAACGCAAGCAGATAGAACGACGATTCTATCATCAGTTTGCCGACCTCTTTGTCGAGAGCATCTACGGCTACGGCATGTCGGATGCCGAGATGCGCGAACGCATGGTGTACCCCAACGAACAGGTGCTGGCGGATGCTTGTATGAACCATGGCGGAGCTATCACCATGCTGGCTCATCTGGGCACATGGGAGTGGGTGGCGGATTTCGGACGCAGGCACCAGGCGGAAGGCATACAGGAATGTAACGTCTACAGGCGACTCAAGAACAAGTATTTCGACCGCCTGATGCTCGACATACGCAGCCGTCGCGGAGGCGAATGTGTGGAGAAAGACTTGCTGCTACGGCGAATGGTACAACTCAAAGGTAGCCATATCAAACCCATGTACGGCATGCTGGCCGATCAGAAACCCTCGCCGCGCAATGCGCACGTTTGGACTACTTTTCTCAATCAGGAAACGGCGTTCCTCAACGGTAGCGAGGTGCTTAGCCGCAAATTCGGATACCCCTGCCTATATGGATATATCCGCTCGCCCAAACGCGGATACTACACGATGACTTTCATGCCCATCGAGCAGAAAGACGGTCTGTCCGTTACCGAGCAGTATGCCCGTATGCTGGAAGCCAATATCCGCGAGCAGCCACACCTCTGGCTATGGACGCACAACCGCTGGAAATACTCCAGACCCCGGCAGCCCAAAACGGCCAATGACGAAATAACAGATGACAAATAACAAATAACAAATAACAAATAACAAATGCTATGTAGTGTAGTCATATTGAATTGGAACGGAACTGCCGTGATGCGGGAGTTTCTGCCGTCGGTATTGGCACACACTACTATGCCGGACACGGAAGTGGTGGTAGTAGACAACGGTTCGACCGACGATTCGTTGGCATACCTGCACTCCATCGAAGGCACACCACAAGCCGGGCAGGCACATCTGCGCATCATAGCGTTTGATACCAACTACGGTTTTGCTGACGGCTACAATCGTGCCATCGCAACGCTGGACAGCACGTTTACGGTGCTGCTGAACTCTGACGTGATGGTGACGGAAGGCTGGCTGCAGCCTGTTCTGGACTATATGCAGTCGCATCCGGATGTAGCCGCTGCACAGCCTAAAATTCTCTCGTATCCGTCACTGAAGAACCATCAGCAGCATCCCGACGAGCCGGTTACGTTCGAGCATGCCGGAGCAGCCGGAGGATATATCGACCGGCTGGGCTATCCTTTCTGCCGTGGTCGCATCATGAACTATGTGGCGGACGACCGGCACCAGTATGATACTATAGCCGACATCTTCTGGGCAAGCGGAGCGGCACTGTTTGTACGGACAGAGGTATACAAGCAGGTAGGCGGACTGGACGCAGCGTTCTTTGCCCATATGGAGGAGATTGATTTCTGTTGGCGCTTAAATAGTCGCGGTTATCGCATCGTCTGCGTGCCGCAGAGCGAGGTCTATCATCTGGGAGGCGGAGCGCTTGCTTACGACAATCCCAAGAAGACCTATCTCAATTTCCGCAACAACCTGCTGATGCTATACAAGAATATGCCGGCAGTTCAGTTGGCGAGAGTGTCTATATGCAGGTGGGTGCTGGATTACGTGGCAGCACTTCATGAATTGATGATAGGCAAACCACAGCAGTTCCTCGCCATCCTGCGCGCACGCAGGGATTATTGGCGGATGAGGCGGTCGTTTGCCGCCAAACGGAAAGAGAATCGGAGTTTGGCGCAGAAACTACGCACTCCACTATCGAAGCGGATCATCATCGTCGACTTCTTTATCCGCCACCGACATGAGTAAACGAAAATAAACAACCATTTAGAAACAAAATAATTACACACTATAGAAATGAACAAACTTTTCACACCTTTTCAGTTAGGACCTATCACCCTGCGCAACCGATTCATCCGCTCTGCAGCCTTCGAGAATATGTGTACCGGCAATGTGCCGTCACAAATGTTGCACGATTATCATGTCAGCGTAGCGCATGGCGGAGTAGGTATGACTACTGTCGCTTATTGTGCTGTCGACCTCAGCGGCGTCTCGTTCGACGGACAGCTGTACGTCCGTCCCGAAGCTCTGCCGGGACTGAAGAAGCTTACCGATGCCGTCCATGCCGAGGGCGCCAAAGCCAGCATCCAGTTAGGCCATTGCGGCAATATGACGCATTTCTCCACCTGCCATTGCATGCCGGTGAGTGCTTCCAATGGCTTCAACCTCTATAGCCCCACTATCCATCGCCGCTTGAAAGTGAGCGAGATAAAGGCGCTGGTAAAGAAGTTCGGCGAGGCGGTTGATTTTTGCCGCGAGGCAGGCTTCGATTGCGTTGAGATCCATGCCGGCCATGCTTACCTCATCTCGCAGTTCATCAGCCCGCGTACCAACCATCGTCACGATGAGTACGGCGGCTGCTTCGAGAACCGCGTACGCTTCATGAATGAGGTTCTTGACGAGGTCATGCTCCATGCTAAGGACGATATGGCGGTTGTTGTCAAAACCAATATGTGGGACGACTGCTGGCACGGCTCGGATATCAACGAAGGTATACGCGTCGCGCAGGAGATCGCCAAGCATCATGTACATGGCATCGTCCTCTCCGGTGGTACGGTCAGCCGCTCGCCGATGACTATCCTCGGTGGCGCTATGCCTATCCATACGCTGGCGCATTACATGCCTATGAAGTCGCTCTGGTGGCTCAAGGCTGCCCTCAATATCCCCTTTGTGGGCGACATCATGACGCCTACCGTTCCCTTCAAGGAACTGTACTTCATGCCCCAGGCTAAACGTTTCCAGGAGGCAATAAAGGATGTGCCGCTCATCTATGTTGGTGGCGTGCAGTCGGGCGATAACTGCCAGCAGATCATGGACGAAGGCTTCGAACTCTTCCAGTTTGCCCATGTCCTCATCAAGGACCCCGATTTCGTCAATCATGTCAAACAGAACCCCCACTATCATGCCGGCTGCAACCGCTCCAACTACTGCGTAGGCCGTATGTACTCCAAGGAGATGAAATGCCACGAGTGCGTCGAGCGTGAAGGCGAGAAGATTCCCGCCAATATCCAACGCGAGATCCGCCGCCTCGAATCCGCCGCCCACCGCAGCGTGGAGGAGCAGAAGGGAGTTAAGAGTTAAAAGGTAAGAGCTAAGAGTTAAGAGTTATAAAGCAAACAGCCTGTCGAGATGATCGACAGGCTGTTGCTTTTGTGTCAGTATTACACAAACGTAACACAAGCGTAGCATACGCATTACACAATCTTTGCAGGTTGGAGTTTCTCGCGAATCTTGATGTAGATGGTGTTGTCCTTGGCTGCTTGCTCGGTTGTGACGTAGCCCATACCTATTCCCACTTTCGTCGTAGGCAGCATGATGCCCGAGGTGACATTACCGATGACGTTGCCGTCCTTGTCACAAATCTCGTAGCCGTTACGCGGGATAGCTCTTTCGATGCACTCGAAATGTACCAGTTTGCGTTTCACGCCCTCGGCTTTCTGCTTCATCAGGAACTCTTTGTCGATGAAATCCTTGGCATTGAGTTTGGTGATCCAACCCAGTCCTGCCTCCAGCGGCGAGGTGGTGTCGTCGATGTCATGCCCATAGAGGCAGTACCATTTCTCCAGACGCAGACTGTCGCGTGCGCCCAGACCGATAGGTGCCAAACCGAACGGCTTGCCTACCTCGAACAGCGCATCCCAGATTTGCATGGCATATTCTTTCGGGAAATACAGCTCAAATCCGCCGGCACCCGTATAGCCCGTGTTGCTCAGAATAACGCCTTGTACTCCGGCAAACGACCATTCACGGAACGAATAGTAGGGGATAGCACTCAAGTCGGCATCGGTGAGCAGTTGAAGCATTTCGGTGGCTTTCGGGCCTTGCACGGCCAGCTGCGCATAGCGGTCAGAAGCGTTCTCCAGGTTTACGCCGAAGGTGTTCTGCTCGTTCACCCAAGCCCAGTCTTTGTCGATATTGCCGGCATTGACTACCATGAGGTACTTGGTGGTAGAATACTTGTAAATAATCAGGTCATCCACGATGCCGCCTTTGCCGTTGGGCATGCAGGTATATTGTGCCTTGCCTGCCTCCAGTTTGCTTACGTCGTTCGTGGTGATGTACTGCAAGAAATCCAGGGCTTTCTCACCTTTCACCCAGAACTCACCCATGTGGCTTACATCAAATACGCCCACGCCCGTGCGTACGATGATATGTTCCTGATTGATGCCGGTGGGGTACTGGATGGGCATGTTAAATCCGGCAAACTCTGCCATCTTGGCTCCGAGTGCGATATGCACGTCGGTATACGGTGTTGTTTTCATTGTATTATGTTTTTTTAGTGTTCTATTTTGTTGTTTTCCCTTGTTCCGCCAACAGATGTTCGGCACGATGGAGAGCGACGTGTATATTCGGACAGATATTGTCCGGATTCATCAGTTGCTCTATGCCACCTGTCTGCAGCTGATGGAGCACGTGTGTCTTGACGCCCGAGAGGATGATGGTGATGCCCTCGTTATGCGAGCGTTGGATAAGCATGCCCAGGTTGTGCATCGCCGTGGAATCCACGAACGGCACCTTACGCATGCGGATGATACGGATGGGATATTTCTCGCCGGAGACGTGCGTCATGATGTCGTCGAAGCGGTTGGCTATGCCGAAGAAGTACGGACCGTCAATCTCATACACTTCTACGCCTTGCGGGATGGTGAGATGTTCGAGATTGAGCTGGATATCGGTATCCTCGTTCGGGTCGATCTCGTTGTGCAGGGTACGTATCTGCGTCTGCTCGCTCGTACGCATCAGGAACAGCACCAGCGCCAGCAGTATACCTACCTCTATAGCTACCGTCAGGTCGAATATCACCGTCAGGAAGAACGTGATAAGCAGCACATACAGATCGCGGTTGGGATGCTTGATCAGGCCGTATATGGTCTTCCATCCGGACATGGAGTAGCTGACCATGATGAGCACGGCAGCCAGACATGCCATCGGTATCATGCCTACCAGCTGCCCCAGGAAGAGCAATACGAGGAGCAGCACGACAGCATGGATGATGCCGGCTACGGGAGTGCGGCCGCCGTTGTTGATATTGGTCATGGTGCGGGCAATAGCGCCCGTAGCGGGGATGCCGCCGAAGAAGGGGACAACTACATTGGCAATGCCCTGCGCAATCAGTTCGGTGTTGGAATTATGCTTGTCGCCAATCACACCATCTGCCACCATCGCCGACAGCAAGGACTCGATAGCGCCCAACATGGCGATAGTGAATGCCGACGGGAAGAGTTTCTGCACGAGCGTGAAGAACGATTCGCCTTCCGCCAGCTCCAGCGAGGGCAGATGCGGAGCAGGGATGCCATGAGGCAGCTGGTACAGGTCGCTGATGGTCTGCAGCGATGCTATTCCCCATGACTCGGGAGCATATTCCTTGAGCAGCCAGACGCCGAACGTAGCAAACACAATCGCAGCCAGCGACCCCGGGATGCGCTTCGTCAGTTTGGGCATCACGATACATATAGCCAGCGAGAACATGCCGACGGCAAACGCCCACCAGTGTACTTGGAAATGGTGGAAATAGTATACCCACTTGTCCACGAAGTTAGCCGGTACGTTGCTCAGCCCGAGACCGAAGAAATCATTCATCTGCGTGGAGAAGATCGTCACGGCTATACCGGCTGTGAACCCCACAATCACGGGGTATGGCACAAACTTGATAACCGAACCCAGATGTGCCAGTCCCATGAGTATGAGCAGTATACCTGCCATGATGGTAGCAATCATCAGTCCGGTGAGTCCGTACTGCTGTATGATGCCGTAGATGATGACGATGAACGCTCCCGTAGGACCACCAATCTGCACTTTGCTGCCGCCAAACATGGAGATAATCAGTCCGGCGATGATGGCAGTGATCAGTCCCTCCGTAGGACCGACGCCGGAGGATATACCGAAAGCTATCGCCAGCGGGATAGCCACGATGCCTACGATGATACCTGCCAGAGCATCCTGACCGAACTGAGCGCGGCTATACTTGCGGAAGGTAGTGAACAGTTTCGGCGCAAATACTTCACGAAGAGAGTAGTGCATAGCAATCTGAAATTATGACAGTTATAGCATCACGGGCTTATTATTGAACTTGAGCAATGCGGACGATCAGCTCCGAAGCTTTCTGCATGGACGGTACAGGCAGGTATTCAAACCGGCTGTGGAAGTTCTCGCCCCCGGCAAAGATGTTCGGGCAGGGTAGTCCCTCAAAGGACAGCCTTGCTCCGTCTGTCCCGCCACGTATAGGCTTGATTATCGGCGTGATGCCTACCTCCTGCATCGCTTTCTCGACGCGCTCCACCACATGCATGACCGGCTCAATCTTCTCGCGCATATTGTAATACTGATCGCGCATCAGGATCTCCACCGTACCCTCGCCGTACTCACGGTTGACCTTGCGTACCAGATGCTCCAGCTCGCGTTTGCGGCTCTCGAAACGTGTGCGGTCATGATCGCGGATGATATACGACAGCGTCGTTTCCTCCACGGTACCCTGCATGCCTACCAGATGGTAGAAACCTTCGTAGCCTTGCGTATGCTCGGGCGTCTCCCAACGCGGCAGCATAACGGCAATCTGGAAGGCGATACGCATCGAATTGATCATCTTATGGTACGCTGCTCCCGGATGCACATTCACGCCATGCACTTTGATGGAGCAATAGGCTGCATTGAAGTTCTCGTACTCCAGTTCACCAATGGCTCCACCGTCCATCGTATAGGCAAAATCTGCACCGAAAGCCTTGACATCGAAGTGATCGGCACCATGACCTATCTCCTCATCGGGCGTGAAGCCGACGCGCAACTTGCCATGCTTGATCTCGGGATGGGCAATCAGGTACTCCATGGCTGTCACGATCTCGGCTATACCGGCTTTGTCGTCAGCACCAAGCAGCGTCTTGCCATCGGTGACGATGATATCCTGACCGACATAGTGCAAAATCTCGGGATACTTGGCCGTGTCCAGAATGATGTTCTCCGCCTTGTTCAGCACGATGTTTTCCCCATCGTAAGCCGATACTATTCTTGGCTTTACATGTTTGCCACTGGCATCGGGCGATGTATCCATGTGGGCAATGAAGCCTATGATGGGAACTTGAGCCTCATCCTCTACGTTGGCGGGCAAGGTTGCTATGATGTACCCGTTGCTGTCCAGCGTCACGTCCTGCAAACCGATGGTTTTCAGTTCGTCTGCCAGATAACGCGCAAACTCCATCTGCCCGGGCGTAGATGGTGTCATGTTGGTATGCTCGTCGCTGGTCGTGCAGAACGATACATACTTCAGAAAGCGGTCAATAATGTTCATCCGTTTCGTTTTTGTAGGTTATTTGCCTGCGAATGCTCCGAGCAGGGTGCTCAACGCGCCGGCATACTGTGCGGCAGTATTGGCATAACCGGCTGCTGTGCTGGCTGTGTTCTGCGTTTGCGTCTTGGCATTCTGAACGGTCTCGCTGCTCTTCACCATCTCCACCAGACTGTTGGTCACGCTCTCCACGTTGTTCTGCGTTACCAATCCGAGCGAACTGGCAATCATACCTTTGCCGAAGTCGCTGAGGTACGTTTTGTCCTTGTAGTTGTTTTTCAGTCCCTCGCAGTTGGCCACCAGCGTTACGGTGTTCAGGATGTTCTGCATGTTCTGGTAGTCATACTTGTTGCCGTCGGCTTTGTACTGGTTGTACAGCGCGAGCAGGGCATTACCTGCACCCTGACCGGCAGAGGTAGCCGATGCGGGAGCGGTGGTTGTGGCACTTGCCTGAGTGGTTTGAGCCGTAGTACCGGCCGAACTGCTTTTCATCATTCCGCAGCTAACCATTATCATGGCTGCTACAGACAAAAGAATTATTTTTTTCATGTTGATATGAAGATAATTATTTATTTGCTGTTTGTTGTTTGGTTCTTTTGGAGCGTATATGCTTAAGTATGCACAATATTATAATTGTGATAATCATAATACTATATTCATTTTATCATATTCCTCCCTGCAGAAAGCGAGGATGTTGTCCGCGACGTTCTCGCACATCGCCAGGCGTCCTTCCCACGTGCCTGTGCCGGTGTGGGGCGAGAGCACCACATTGTTGAGTTTCAGTAACTCATCCGTGATATGCGGTTCGTGCTCGTACACATCCATGGCTGCTCCGGCTATGATGCCGTTCTGCAAGGCATGAACGAGTGCCGCTTCGTCGATATGTGCTCCGCGTGCGGTATTGATGAGGTATGCCGAGCGCTTCATCATGCCCAGTTCCTGCGCGCCTATGATGTGATGCACCTCGGGTGTGTAGGGTAGGTTGAGTGACAGGTAGTCGCTGTCCTGTAGTACGTTCTGAAGATTAACGTAAGTGGCATTGTAGCGGCTCTCTATGTCTTCCGGCAGGCGATGACGGTTGTGGTAGATGACACTCATACCGGCTGCAACCGCCCTGCGGGCAAGGGCTTGACCGATACGCCCCATGCCTAAAATGCCTAAGGTCTTGCCGTACAAAGAGTGACTGAGGTTGTTCATTACAGCCATTGGCTCGCCTGTACCGTTACGGATGGCACGGTCGAACTCGCTCACCCGTCGCGCTACGTCAATCATCAGGGCAAAAGCCAGTTCGGCTGTAGGCTCGATGACAGGTTGTGGCGTGTTCGTGACGCGGATGCCACGTTCGCGACAGGCATCCAGGTCAATGTTGTTGTAGCCGACGCCGAAGTTGGCTATCAAGCGCAGATGAGGAGCGGAAAGGATCATCTCCCGCGTGACGGGCTTGTCGAAAGTGCTCACCAGTATATCCGCCTCAGATACAGGCACATACAGCGCGTGAGCCGACAATCGTGTCAGTCCTTCCTGAGGCAATATGGTGGTGAAAGCTATCTTCATGACCTTAGTCTTCATCCACAGGTAGCGTGTTCGGGTCAAAAGGTTGTGCTTGCGCATCAACGGGGATAGCCGATAACGAGTCGATCGGCATGAGCGTCGTATCCGGCAGGATAGGCTCCCGTTTGCCGATACGTGCAATCGTACCGTCGGACGATGCTACTACCACATCGGTTGCCGATAGCGCACAGGGCGTACTGAGCAGACTGTTGCCTATCTTGTGCTGCCAGAGTATCTCGCCGGTCTGCGTATGCAAGGCTGTTATCAGACCGTTCTTGGTCGTGACAAACAGTACGGTATCTCTGGCAATCAGCTGGGTGGGAGCATGTTCATACCCAAATCCGGCATCGGTAGCCCATAGCAGGGTGTCGGCTTTGAGGTTGATGGCTATGATGGTGTCGCGCATCGTCTTGGCAAACAGCAGCGTATCCTGCATGCCGAGTGACTCGCGTACCTGCCAGCGGTTGGTGCGCATGCTGACTGTTCCCGAGTCGACATTCAAGGCTGTAAGGTAACGGTCAGGCGCTACGATATAGACGCGCTTGTTATCCGCACACGGCCATACGGCTGCCGGAGATAGTTTGCGGTTGGTCTTGCCGTTGTTCCAGCGCCACAGCAGTTTGCCTTTGCGCTTGTCGAAGGCATAGAAATAGCCATCCCAAGCTCCTACGTACAATTTGTTCTTGTATACCAGCGGCTTGGCTATGCAATAGTCGCCGAATCCCTTGTATGTCCACAGCGGAGCGCCGGTCATCAGCTTGATGGCATACAGGCAGCTGTCCGAACTGCCTACATACACGTTTGGTCCGTCAATCGTCACAGAGCCTGTCACAGGCTTGGGCGTACGTACGCGCCAGAGCAGACGGCCTTGCTCCACGCTCAAGCAATAGATATATCCGTTGGCACTACCGAATACTACTCGACCGTCCTGCACGGCAGCCGTACCTACGATGCGGCGTGTGGTCTTGTAGCGCCAGAGAATCTTGCCGTTATCCTTGTCAAAGGCATAGAACGTGCCGTTGTCATCACCTATATAGATACGTCCGTAGTTCTCCACAGGCGAGGCATAGAAGCTGACAGGCATTGTGCGCTTCCATATCGGAGCCACCAGCGTGTCGCTGTCATTCACTGCATAAGATGGCAACAAGGTCGTGTCGGGCATGGCAAACGTACGACGCTTCAGAGGTAGTGATGCCCATTGGCGGGTGGATGCTTGACGCAGCTGAAGCGTAGCGGGCTGTGTCGTGGTATCGCGGCTGACATACAGGCTGCGCTCCATGAATCGGATGCTGTCGTCGGTTACCTCCACGATCGTATAGGTGCTGATATCATCATCCGGCAGCGACGTGCGGCATACGATATTGTCTATACCGTCTGCCATCAGATGTTTGTTGCGATGATGATGGCCGCTGATGATCACCTGCGTGTTGTATTGGCGGAGGATATTGGTCAGATCATACCAGTTGTCCACATCGCCGTTCTGCAGCGGATAGTGCGTGATGACGAAGGTAGGCTGCATGCCCAGCGAATCCAGCCATTGGCGTGCCCAAAGCGTATCTGCCGGCGAGATATGACCATCGGACATTCGAAGGATAGGTCCGCTGTTCATGCCAAGGAACAACATACCATTGATATTCTGTGCAAAGCGAACCGAATCGAACACGGCGCGCAGATCCATCAAGGCCGAACGGCTCCAGGTCGTCTCGTGATTGCCGCAGGTCACATAATAGGGTATATGCGTGCTGTCCAGTAGTGCGCGTACACAACGTAGCGAGAGTGAGTCACCATTCTCCGTCATATCGCCGGCGTGCAGAATGAACGATAATTCCTGCCCCGACATGTCTTCGGTGCACAATGCCAATGCCTGTTGGGCTTCTCCCACTATCGTGCGCGGCACCAGAACGGGCTCGTCCAGTATTGCCAGCGTGTCGTCACTCTGCAAGGTATCGTATACGATGGTAGGTGCAGAGACATGCGTATCGGTAAGCACGGCAAAGCGCGTCGTTCGTGCCGAGACAGGCATGACGGCAGCCAGGATAAGGGTGATGGATAAAAGAGTAGAGTAGATATGTTTCATTACCATATGTATATTATTCCAATAACATGTTGAATCGTTTCTTGAACTCCCCGAGGTATGGGTTCATCTCCAGCAGGAGTTTGTATTTCTCCTCAGCTGTGTAAGCTTTGGTAGCCATCACTTCTTCTGACACCACGGTGCGCAGCTGAAGCAGGTCGTTCTGTAGGGCATTATGCAACTCCGCAAGTATCTGTCGGCTAAAATGCTTGAACTCCTCTTCCTGCCATGGGTTGACGAAGGTGACAAGAGCCGTATGATCATCCAGCAAAGTGGGGCGATGCGCATCGAGCATCGCTATGAGGCGCTGTTCTTTCTTGAACTTCGCTTTCAGGCCAACCCACGCGCCGTTAAGTTGGTCTGCCGTAAAAGGGGTGTTACGCTGTTGTGCTACCGGAGCAGCGGCTGTTGGCTGTTGTGCGCCGGACGGTTGTGATGCCGATGACGGAGCAGCCGTATTGAACGTAGGTATGGTAGGCAAGTTCGGCATTTGAGGTATGGTAGGCATACCTTGCGGTGCTGACTGTGCAGCCGCTTGCGGCTTTACCTGCGGTTCATTCTTTGGCGTGGCTTGTGCTACAGGCTGTGCTGCCGGACGGGCAGCTTGGGCTACGGGCTGCTGAACCGCTTGCGTGGGAGCAGGTACGGTTTGTGCTACCTGCGGCGCCGGTTGCTGATTGCTGATGGCAGCCAGCTTGATGAGCATAAGTTCGACGCTTAGCCGTTTGTTTTTGCTTACGCGATAAGCTGCCTCGGCATCCACGATGGCGCTTAGCGCCTTGAATATCCAGGTGGCTGGAGTAGTAGCAGCCTGCTGCTTGTAATGCTGGCGGATAGAGTCGGACGTCTCGATCAGTGCGATGGTAGCTGCATCATGGGATACAAGCACATCGCGCAGATGTTGCGCGAAGCCGCTCATGAAATTGCCCGCATCAAAACCTTTCTCCAGCACTTCGTTGAACAGCAGCAAAGCTTGATGAACCTGACCGTGCAGCAGCAGGTCGGTCATGCGGAAGTAATACTCGGTATCCAGTACATTCAGTACCTCGATGGCCCGCTCGTAGGTAAGCGTATTGCCACAGAAAGCTACCAGTTGGTCGAAGATGCTGAGTGCGTCACGCATACCTCCGTCGGCTTTCTGCGCTACTACGTTCAGTGCGTCTTCCGTTGCGGAGATACCTTCCTGTGACGCCACATATTGCAAGTAATGGATGATGTCAGCCACCGTGATGCGCTGGAAATCATATATCTGACAACGGCTCAGGATGGTGGCAGGTACTTTGTGCTTCTCGGTCGTAGCCAGGATGAACACAGCATACGAAGGCGGCTCTTCAAGCGTCTTCAATAGGGCATTGAATGCGCCCGAACTGAGCATGTGTACCTCGTCGATGATATACACACTGTACTTGCCTATCTGCGGCGGGATGCGTACCTGCTCGATCAGGTTGCGGATATCATCCACGCTGTTGTTGGAGGCTGCGTCCAGTTCGTGGATGTTGAACGACCGCTGCTGGTTGAATGCCGTGCAGGACTCGCATTCGTTGCATGCATCGTGGGTGGATGTAGGATTTAGACAGTTGATTGTCTTGGCAAAGATGCGCGCGCATGTTGTCTTGCCCACACCTCGCGGACCGCAGAACAGATAGGCATGCGCCAGCTTGTCCTGACGGATGGTGTTGCGAAGCGTCTCGGTCAGTGCTTTTTGTCCTACTACGCTCTCGAACGTGCTTGGCCTGTACTTGCGTGCAGAGACTATGTACTTGTTGTTATCCATTACTATGTGTTATGTATCGAATCGCCGTTACTCTTTGATGTACTTTATCACTTCGGTCAGGCATTGGCCAATGGATGCGATGTCGTGGGCATGAAGCGGCGTGAGCAGATGGCCGGTGTAGGTCACGGCCGAGCCGCCCATACTGTTGGCATCACGCAGGATGCAGAATGGGATGGTGAACGCTTCCGCTTTCGGCCTCTCCTTCATTACGAAGCCATACGTTACATCATCAGAGGTACCGGCTATATGTACGCTCAGTTTCTCCTTGCTCGGCTCCAGCGTACGCGAGGATATGCAACGGTTGATAGCCTTGATGATGGCTTCTTCCAGCGTGCCGGTAGCCGACGGATGCACATGGAAAACGGCATGACGCAAGATGCGAACGATAGGATTGGTTTCCTTATCTTCTTCTTCCACATTCTCAGTCACCTCTTCCGTGTCGACACCATCCATACGCGAGCGCAGATAGTTCAGCATATCTTCGATACTTACATATTTAGGCGTAATGAATGCCGTCACTTTCTGCCCGTTGATCACTTTGATGCTTGACTGGCGGATGCCGATTTTGAAGTGAGCATTGATATCCGGCAGCATAGCCTGTGCCTCGTAGCGGCTAGGCAATCCTTGCGTATGACCGGACGCATAGATAAAATCAAGGGCTTGTTGAGGAGTATATTTTTCCATTGTGTTTGATTATTAGATTTGTACGATTATTTATGATGCAGGAAAGATCATTGCTTTCAGCGTGGAAGCGAGCTGTAGAGCATAGGTCCATACGGGCGAATTCTCTTTTAGTTCGGGCCGGATGAAATGCAGCACACCATCCAGGATGTCCACAAAAGCAACGATCACTGTGAGTATAAGTATCCACTTCACTGCGCCGAACACGCCGCCTATCAGCCGGTTGAGCCAACCCAGCGAGATGAACTTCATCAGTTTGGTGAGCAGCATTGCCAGCACATTGCATACGACGGCTACTACGATGAAGATGATGAATGCAGCTACGGGCTTGAGCAAAGTGGCCTCTATCGTGATGATCTGACCTAACCATACTGTTACGCTATCGGCATAGATACGCGCCACAACAACACCCAGGATGATACCTACGAGGGCAAACACCTCGCGCACCAGACCTCGCATGATGCCGCGCACGATGCCATACACGACAGGTAGCAGTATGATTATATCCAGATAGGTCATCGTTTCCGTATTATTCAACCCATTCTTCAGGTGTCCACTCCGCACCGGCTTCCTTGCCGCCTTTACTTGCCAACGAACCGTCAGAATGCAGATTCAGGTCGCTCAGATCGCAAATGGTGATCGACCATTTGGACTGATCCGGAGAGTAACCGGCATTATCCATATAGTAGCCCAGGATGCCGCGTACGGAACCTTTGTAGGTGCCATAGACGATGGCATCGTTACCCGCAGCATTCGATACGAGCTCGTATGGCAGATAGAAATAGGCATACTTGGCATATTCCGAGGTGGAAACAAGTGTCCAGTCTTTACCATCCGTAATACAGCGTCCTTGCGGATAGCCGATGTTACCGGTTGTGGGACCAAATACGGCGGAGTTACCGTCCTGTTTAGGTACACCATACGATTCTGCCTCATCCGGATGATCAGCTTTGTAGGCGGTGTTCTTGTAGTGGTGGCATGTATCTCTACCTTTGGTGTCGTTGTACAAACCGTCGAACCAGATATTGTTTACCACCACCAGTTTGCCGTCCACCTTACGGGCAGCCTTGATGTCGCTGTAGTTGGCTATACACTGAGCGATAGTCAGTGTGTCGTACTGCAACTTGCTTGCATCGGGCAAACCGATACGCTTAAAGTGCGTACGGCAGATGGGAGCAGGTATACGTCCAGGAGCCCAACCTACTTTCTGCTCGTAGTTCTGGGCATTCGTGTTGTTGTTGTACGACGGAACGCACAATTGCGGCTGGTTGGCATAGCGGCCGATAGCCAGTCCGTTGCACTTGATGAGCACCTCTTGTCCGCGAGGGAACATGCCGGATACCGAACCAAGGTCAACGCTCAGACGAAGGTTCTGCTGCTCTCCGTTCACAATCTGCTGGATAACCAGTGCTTTGTAGAAGTTGCCTCCGTAATCATCGGTCGTTACGCGGCCGCGGATGTAGATACCCTTGCCGGTAGAAGGCAGCGTATCAATAGAGAACAGATAGGTGCCGTCGCCGTTGGTGGAACGGGTGCGGTATAGCGAGGTATCGGACAGGTAGTTGCCTTCCTCTGTCATGTACGCATCCAGAAAGTCGTTGAGCGTGTACAGCGTGCCGTCTGCCACTTCGTCTGCCACTTGCTGTTCTGACAGATACAGGCTCTCTGGATTAACGTCGTAATGGCAAGCAGCCAAACCTATGGTTACTGCTGCGATGCTGATATATTGATATGCTTTCATATTCGTATGAATTTATTGTCAGTAATCTTGTTAAGCCGTTTATATCTTTAGAACTTGTAGGTCAGACTCAGATAGAAGTTCGTTCCCCAAGCGTAGTAGTACTTCGACGGGAATTTCCATGCATTCGTTGTCAGGGTGGAGTTGGCTCCATTGGGTTCGCCCTGCTTGGTAGCACGCGGTAGACGGGCTTGCTGGTAGCCGCCGGTCTTCAGATGCGTGTTGTTGGTCAGGTTGGTTACCGACAGGTTGATCGACAACTGCTGACGGTTAGGCAGATAGATCAGTTTTCCTACACTGGCGTCGATAACGAAGCGATGCCATACATTGGAGCTGACAAGCGACTCTTGCGAAGCCATCAGGTTGTACGGATAATTCAGGATAGGTGTGCCGAACTTGTCCACGTTGCCCGACAATGCGCCTACATCCTTGTACGAACCGTTGGCATTGTATTCCACACCGTCAATGATATATGCATCCGAGTACAGACTCTTCATGCGGCGCGACGGAGCTATATCCAGATAGTTCCAGTCGTAGTAGGTGCAGGTGATGTCGGCAAACCACATCTTCGAGTGGAAGAACGACAGCTTGAGTGATGCCGTCAGCTGCGGACCGTTAGCTACGCGCAAACCGTTCATGTAGATCGAGTCGGTGAGCTCCAGGATAGGCGATTTGTCGGCCTTTTCTCCGAAAGCCATACCGTTTTCGGCTGAGGTTATTGCCATCGCATTCGAGGTGTAACGGTAGTCGGCTGCGTTCACTGCACCGGTCAGGGTGAAATATTTGCCCAGCTTGACTGCAGCAGCAGCTTCTATACCGCGGTGAGCACGGTTGATGCCCGTAAGCGTCTGATTGACGAAGGTGCGGGTCTGATCGTCATAGTAGCCGTTCATCTCCGAGCCGTTCCAGAACTGCGTATAGTAGGCAGTAATACGGCCGCGGATAGGCTGGTAGTTGAATTCGTACGTCAGGTCACCGCCGACAATCTTCTGCGATGCAGCGTAATACTCAGCCAGGTTCGTGGCTTTGTCGTGCGTATAGATAGGATCGATCACGCGGTCGTGTACACGTACGGATACGTATGCGTCACGCGACAGGGGAGCAGCCGTCTGTGCCAGTGCATTGAACTTGATGCGGTTCCTACCGTTGATCTTGTACGTGAAGCCCAGCTTGAACGCAGGATCGACAAAGGTATGCGTCTGACCTTTATAGATCGGCAATTCTTTGCCTGACTGGATCTCGTTAGCATTCAAGCCCAGATATCTCTCTGCCTCCTTATAATTGATGGTTGCCAAATACCAGGCACGACCGTTGACCATCGTCATCGAGCGTTGCATGGACGAGTAAGCCACTTTCAGTGCGTAGTAGAGGTCAAACTCATTGAATGTCCACTCGTTCTGCGCCCAGATGTTGGCTTGCACCATATTCATGCGGTAGTCGTATCCGAAGCGGTCGCCCTGTTTCTTTGCCAGGTTGTGGTGGAAAATATCGTTCTGCTTCACATTCTCTATACCTACCTGCGACAGACCGATGTTCGTTGCCAGATCTTTGATATCGCGCTCTGCAAACGCGTCAACATCTATCCATTGGTTACCGCCCAGCAGGTCGTCCACCGTCTTGTAGTGAATGCCTTGTGCATACTTGGCATCCAGTCCGGCAGTGATCTTCAGGTGGTTGTACTTCGAAGTGGAGTAATTGATGTTCATGATAGCCTCTTGCAGGTTGTTGTGGCGACGCTCTACAATGTACGATGCCGATCCGTTGGGATCTTTGGCATTCTTGGCGTAGTTCGATGCATACAGTGCATCCCAGTCCACTTGAGTTGTCTTGTCATCGCGCGACTTCCACATGTCGGTAAGCGTCTGATAGGTAGCCATGTCCATCGTACGGCCTACCACATGTCCGTTGTATGTCTGCTCCACCAGCGAGCCGTCCGGTCCGGGCAGGCCGAGCGGATTCATCATGCCGGTGTTGTCCTTCACGATCAGTTGTCCGTTGGCATCCAGCTGTCCGTCATACAGGAACGACGGCAGGTTACGGTAGTAATCCGGACGCGGGTCAGGTGCGTTGTAGAACGACAGAGCCGAGTTCGAATACAATGCGTAATGGTAGCCTACGGCAGCTTTCAGTTTCTGCTGAGCATCGATCTGCCACTCGTACGAGGCGATAGCCGTCGGGTCGAAGGCTTTCACGATACGCGAGTTACGCATTTTGCCGTTGCAGTAGCCCCAATAGGGGTTATAGTTGATGCTTCCGGTCAGGTCGTATACCTCCTGCGTCACGGCGCCTGACTGACCGCGCTCGGTGGGAGCACCGAAAGTGATCAGCGACAAGCGATGGCCGTTCTGCCAGTCTTTCTGTGCGGAGAAGAAGTAGCCGCCCGAGTTGTAGGCTATACCTTCACCTATGATGCCTTTCTGATTGATGTAGGGCGAGTAGCGCCAAACGATCTGCGCAATGATTGACCATCCGTTAGCCATCGGTCCGGTAGCGTAGGTAGCGTTCACGCGGCCTTTGTACTGACGGTTCGTTCCGGCTACGCCTACTTTCCATCCTTGTGCATAACGCGATGCATCCATCAGGTAGTTTGTGGCATTGCCTATGCCGCCGAAAGTGAAGTTCGATGCCTCGATGCTGTTCACTACCTCCTTGTTACGCGATGCGTCGTTCAAGCCGCCCATAGCCGAGAAGTTGAACGTACCACGCTCTGCCGTATTGAATGCCAATCCGTTGATGTAGTTCGTCTCGTAGTAGTTCTCGTAGCCACGGTTGCGGTAACGGCCTGTCGACCATGCAAAACTGGTGGTCGTGTTGAATACATCCTGACTGGCGCTCGATGCTGACGAGATGGATTGCGATTTGCCCTCATCATCGTTCAGGTCGGCTTCGGACAGGTTGAGCAGCACTTCTTCCTGTGCCTCACGGGCGATATCGGCTGTCATGACTATGTCGCCCATGTCTACTGTCTGTCCTTCAATCAGTTGAACCATCTCGATGCTTGCAATAAATCCTTCTGCCTCGATGATTACCTCTTCATCGATAGCCTCCAGATAGGATAGTGAGAACTCGCCGCGCTCGTTAGTCGTCGTGGATAGGTTTTGGTTGCCCAGACTGACGGTAGCAAAACCTACAATCGGGCCGCCTTCTTCCGTAACCAGCTTACCTACAAGGCGCGTGGACGAATTGGCAGGTTGTTGCTGCAACTTGGCTTGTCGAATAGCCGTAAAAACACCTGCTTGCAGAATGATCTGCATCTCTGGTTCTCCCACCACGGTGCTCACCGGATAATCTTTGTAGCGGATCTCGAGCTTCACGCCAGGTTCAACTTGCAGTTCGAAGTGTCCCTGGACATCCGTTACTGTACTTAAGGTCGTACCCTGCACCATGATGTTTACACCTACTACGGGCTCCTTGTCTTTCAGGGTGACATGCCCCGAGACATTTGACTGAGCCGCTATGCTGCACGTGGCAGCCAGTAGAGCGAGCAGGAAGAATAGTGATTTTTTCATGTACTTATATTTTTTTATTATTTGCCTATAGGTTAATAAAGACTGCATTGTCTTGTTCCGCACTTAGAACTCTGCATTCTTCGGCGTACGCGGGAACGGAATCACGTCGCGGATGTTCTGCATGCCGGTCACGAACAGCATGAGCCGCTCGAAGCCCAGGCCGAAACCTGCATGCGGAGCAGCACCGAAACGGCGCGTATCCAGATACCACCACATATCTTTCATCGGGATATGCCGGCGGTCTATCTCCGATTGCAGTTTCTGCATGTCTGCCTCACGCACAGAGCCGCCTATGATCTCGCCTATCTGCGGGAACAGCACATCGGTACCTTGTACGGTCTTGCCGTCCTCGTTAATCTTCATGTAGAAGGCCTTGATATCCTTCGGATAGTCGGTCATAATTACCGGCTTGCCGAAATGTTGCTCTACCAGGTAGCGCTCGTGCTCCGAACCCAGATCATCGCCCCAGTTGCACGGGAACTCGAACTTCTTGCCGTTCTTCACGGCCTCTTGCAGGATGTTGATGCCCTCGGTGTAGGGTAGACGTACAAACTCCGTGTCGATCACCGAACGCAGACGCTCTATCAGTCCCTTGTCCACATACTGGTTGAGGAACTCCAGATCGTCCATACAATGGTCCAGTGCCCAGCGTACACAGAACTTGATAAAGTCCTCCTCGATGTCCATCAGGTCATCCTTGTCGATGAACGCCACTTCCGGCTCAATCATCCAGAACTCTGCCAGGTGACGCGGAGTATTCGAGTTCTCTGCGCGGAACGTCGGACCGAAGGTATATATCTTGCCCAGCGCCATTGCGCCCAACTCGCCTTCCAACTGTCCGCTTACGGTGAGTGCTGCTTGTTTGCCGAAGAAGTCGTCGGAGTAATCTATCTGCCCGTTCTCATCTTTTTTCAGGTTGTAGAGGTTCTTAGTCGTTACCTGGAACATCTGTCCTGCACCCTCGCAATCCGAGGCGGTGATGAGCGGGGTATGGAAGTAGAAGTAGCCATGCTCATGGAAGTAGGTATGGATAGCCATCGCCATATTGTGGCGGATGCGGAATACGGCTCCAAATGTGTTCGTACGCGGACGAAGATGTGCTATCGTACGCAGGTATTCCATGCTCAGTCCTTTCTTCTGCAGCGGGTACTGCTCGGGATCGGCTGTGCCGAACACTTCCAGCTCGGTCAGTTGTATCTCCACTGCCTGACCTGCCCCCTGACTCTTGACCAGCATGCCGGTAGCGCCGATACATGCGCCGGTCGTCACGGGCTTGAGTTCATCCTCACTGAACTTCGTCAGGTCAGCCACAATCTGAATGTTCTTGATGGTAGAACCGTCGTTCAAGGCAATGAACGACACGTTCTTGTTTCCTCTGCGCGAGCGCACCCATCCGCATACGTGCACGGGTACATCTACTATTTCGCTACGCAGAGCGTCAATGATTACTGTTCGTTTCATGTATAGTTGTTTGTTTTTATTCAATTGGGTTAGAACGGATCGGGAACGGGCTCATCCAGCCGTGCTCCTTCGTCGTTGGCTATGTTCGTGTTGTTCATATTGTTCATCTTCGACTTGATTGTTCCGGCTGCCGGTGCGGCTATGGGCAGGTCGCTCGATTCGCCCGTCGGGTTCTGGAATTTGGCATACTGCTGCCTGAACTGCAGCATGATATCGCCCGTCGCGCCGTTACGATGCTTGGCTATGATAATCTTTGCCATGCCTCTCAAGTCGTTGCCGTTGGCATCGGTGTAGATGTGGAAATACTCCGGCCTGTGGATGAACAGAACCATGTCTGCATCCTGCTCGATGGCTCCCGACTCACGCAGGTCGGACAGCTGCGGTTGTTTGCCGTCCACGGCGTTATCGTTCTTACCTGTACCGCGTTGCTCCAGGTTACGGTTGAGCTGCGATAGGGCGATGATGGGTATGTCCAGCTCTTTGGCAAGCGCTTTCAGGTTACGCGATATGATACTTACCTCCTGCTCCCTGCTGCCGAAGTTCATGCCCGAAGCGTTCATCAGCTGCAAGTAGTCGATGATGATCAGCTCGATGTTATGCTCCCTTTTCAGTTTGCGCGCCTTGCTACGCAGCTCGAATACGGATAGTGATGGCGTGTCGTCCACATAGATAGGTGCTCCTCGCAATGCTGTGATACGCGTATCCAGCTGCTGCCATTCCTGCTGCGTGAGCTTGCCGTTCTTGATCTTGTCACCCTCCATCTCGCATACGTTCATAATCAGTCGGTTCACCAGCTGAACGTTCGACATCTCCAGCGAGAACATCGCTACCGGACGATGATAATCCACCGCCATGTTGCGTATCATCGACAGCACAAACGCCGTCTTACCCATAGCCGGACGGGCGGCAAGGATCACCAGGTCGGATTTCTGCCATCCGCTGGTCATCTTGTCCAGGTCGGTGAAGCCCGATGGTGTGCCCGAGATATTGCCTTCGTTCAATCCGGCTTTCTTGATGCGCTCGAATGCTTCCGTAATCACAGGATCTATCTGCGTCACGTCGCGCTTCATCTGCCGTTGTGATATCTCGAAGATGCCCGACTCGGCATAATCCATCATGTCCTTCACATCCTGCGTCTCATCGTACGCCTGCTCGCTTATCTTGCTGGCCAGGGCTATCATCTCGCGTGCCGTAGCTTTCTGGGCTACAATTTGCGCGTGGTACTTCAGGTGAGCCGTGGATGCCACTTTGTTCGTCAGGTCGGCCAGCTTCACTATGCCTCCTGCCTCCGCGAAGGTCCCGTCCTGTTTCAGCCTCTCGGCTACGGTCAGCGCATCGATAGGCTGATCCTGAGCCGCCAGTTTCTGGATGGCTTCATAGATGAGTCTGTGCTGATCGTCATAGAACGAGCGCGGTTGCAGCAGGTCGGCTATAGTGGGGTAGGCGTCCTTCTCAATCATGATGGCGCCCAGCACAGCCTCTTCCAGCTCGGGAGCTTGTGGCGGCAACTTGCCGTACTCGTTGGCTCCGGGCTTGGATAACTCGCTTTGCTTGCCTCGTTTCGTATTTCCTGTGTTTTGTGCCATTACTTGTCTTTCAGCGTGTGATATTTGTCCAATAGCTCATGAGCGGCGATGAAACTGCTTATCTCGTTGTTCAGGATGCGCTGCTCGTATCGGGGTATCAGTTCTTCTATCTCGGGATGGTGGAAGAATCCGTCCAGCAGCGACTGGTGGATCGTCTCGTACATCCAGTATTTGGCCTGCTGGCTGCGATGGTAGTCGAAGTAGCCGTTCTTCTGTGTGAACGCTATATAGTCCGTTATCATCTTCCATACCTGCATGATGCCTGTACCTTCTACCGACGAGCATGTCTCTGCATACGGTTTCCATCCGCTTTCTGTGGGCGGGAACAGTGCCAGGGCGTTCTTGAAACTTACCTTCGCCGCCATGGCTTTCTCTATGTTCGAGCCGTCACATTTATTGATGGCTATGCCGTCCGACATCTCCATGATGCCTCGTTTGATGCCCTGCAGTTCGTCGCCTGTGCCGGTCACTTGCAGCAAGAGGAAGAAGTCCACCATCGAGTGTGCAGCCGTCTCCGACTGGCCTACACCTACGGTCTCCACCAGTATGGTGTCAAACCCTGCTGCCTCGCATAGCACGATCGTCTCCCGTGTCTTGCGCGCTACGCCGCCAAGCGATCCTGCTGACGGGCTGGGGCGGATGAACGCGTTGGCGGAGGTCGACAGCTCGTTCATCCTTGTCTTGTCGCCCAGTATGCTGCCTTTCGTCCGCTCTGATGAGGGATCGATAGCCAGTACTGCCAGATGGTTGCCTTGCTTGCACAGCTGCGTACCCAAGGCTTCGATGAAGGTCGACTTGCCTGCTCCCGGCACACCCGTGATGCCTACGCGGATGGAGTTTCCCGAGAACGGCAGGCAGGCTTCAATCACTTTCTGCGCCATCGCCTGATCGGCAGGCAGACTGCTTTCTACCAGCGTCACGGCTTGACCGAGGATGGTGATGTTGCCTTCCCGTATGCCGCGTACATAATCCTCTACGCTCAGTGTGCGTTTCTTCCTGCGAAACGTGGCGTAGGGGTTCACCGATGGCAGCGGTACGACGCCGTCGTTCACCTGCAAGCCTTTGTATGCCTTATCGTTCTCCGGATGTTCCATTGTCTTTTGTCTAGTGTTTAGTGTTTAGAGTTTAGTGCTCCTTTCACCTTTCACCTTTCACTCTACGGTCCAGTTCACCGTCACGTTGAAGCGCGGTTTCTCCGGATCGTTGGTGATGATCGTCAGCTGGCGGCTGTATGCGCCGGGTTGCATGCCTGCGGTCGGGATCTCGATCTTCAGCTGTGCGGTTTTGCCGTTCTTCAGCTCGGTCTTGCTTACCGTAGCATGGATGTCCTTGGCGTTCTCCATCACGCGGCGTATCTTCAGCGGGTTGTTGCCTACGTTCGTCAGGTTGATCTGGCGTTTGGCTACCTTGCCTGCTGCTATCTTGCCCATGTTCACCGTAGCGGCTATATCCAGGATAGGAGCATTGCGCTTGTCGTCAGCAGTCAGCTTGCTGAAGTCTTCCTCTACGTCACCGCGAACGATGATCTTGAACTCGTCGGTCTGCTCGTTCTTGCCGTTCACTACGATCAGGAACGAACCTTCAAACGGACCGTAGATATGTCCGTCCTGCGGCGTCAGAGCCACCTGGATCTTACCGGTCTCGTTCGGCTTCACGTTAGCCAGCGTCACGATAGCGTCCAAGTATTTCTCCTGACCTTTGGCGGCAAGGATCTCTACGGTAATCTCGTGATCCGTCTGGTTGGTGTACTCGATCTCCTGCGTCTTGGCTTCCTGGTCGTTCACTTTGCCGAATACGATCTCTTTGTTCTTCAGGCTCAGCTCACCCATCTTCACCGGATATTTGTCCACCGGCTTGGCAGGTTTGGGTATTACTTCACCTTTGATCGTCACGCGGGTCGTAGGCTCTGTGGCGTTCGAGGTGATGGTCACGGTCTTGGTGAATCGTCCAGGACGTCCGTTGGGGTTATAGGTCACGGTAATCTCGCCTGTCTGTCCCGGCTCAATCGGTTGGCGCGGCCACTTAGGAGTGGTGCATCCGCAGGATGCGCGTACGTTCGACAGTACCAGAGGCTCCATGCCTTCGTTCTTGAATGTAAAGATTGTCGTCACTTTGCCGTCAGCTTCGTTAATCTTCCCAAAATCATGCTCGTGGCGCTCGAAAGTAATCACGGCTTGTTGCGCCATCATGGCTACGGCTGTCAGCGCCATGGCCATACTTACAAATAATTTCTTCATGTCTTATTTTGTTTTATCTTGTGTTGTTTTTTCTGTGAATATTCGTTTTACGGATTGCACGTTGTGCATCTTCTTCAGCGTGGTAATCAGTTCTTCCAGTTCCTGCTTGTCGTACACATAGAGCTCCACATACGCATTGAAGATGCCGTTGTTTGTCGTCACGTGCAGGTCGTGCAGGTTGATATGGAAGTGGTCGGATATCACCCTGAGCAGTTCTACCAGCAGTCCCAGTTGGTCGATGCCTTCTATCTGCAGCTTCTCCTTGTACTGGCTCATCCTGTGCGTATCCCACGTCACCGACCATATAGCCTTACCGTAGCTCGATTTGAGCCGCTCGGCATTCGGGCAGTTCAGGTAGTGGATATGCATCTTGCCGTTCGTGTCCTTGAATCCTATCACGTCGTCTCCGGGTATAGGATTGCAGCATGGCTCCAGTATCACATCCTTCAGGTTCTCGTCGGTCAGCACGAGCGAGTGGGGTTGCTTGTCTTTCTTCGTATCCATCACCACCTCGTCCTTCTCCGGCGCCACCACTGTAGGTGTGTCCGTCTTGCTTGGACGGCCGAATGGGTTTATGCGCGCGAAGAAACTTGACTTCGGCATCAGTATGTCCTTCAATCCTTCCAGCTTGATGGCATCGGCTCCTATCTGACGGAACAGCTCCTGACGTTTCGTCAGATGGTAGTGCTGCAGCAGTTTCTCGATGGCTGCATCGTACTGCTTCTCGGGTATGAGCAGCGCCTCCATGGCATCCGTCAACCGGCGCTCGCCCAGCATCTCTTTCAGCCTTTCCTGCTTGCGGAAATAGGTGTTCAATGCCTGCTTGGCTTTGGCGGTCACAGCATATTCCAGCCATTCCTGTCGCGGCTCCTGCTGCTGTGCCGTCAGTACCTCCACCTGATCGCCGGCATGCAGTACATAGTCGCTGCTCTGCAGGCTGTGGTTCACCTTGGCGCCTATGCAGTGCTCCCCCAGTTCGGAGTGAAGCTGGTAAGCCAGATCAAGCACCGTGGCGCCCTGAGGCAACGTCTGTATGTCGCCGCTGGGCGTGAATACGAACACCTCTTTGGCAAACAGGTTGAGCTTGAAGGTGTCCAGGAATGCCATCGCATCCGGCGAATCGCTTGCCAGCACTTCTTTGATATCCTTAATCCACTTGTCCAGCTCCGTATCTTCCATCACACCGGTCTTGTATTTCCAGTGTGCTGCCAATCCCTGTTCTGCCAACTCGTGCATCCTGCGGGTGCGTATCTGTATCTCCACCCATTCTCCGCCTTTGCCCATCACCGTCACATGCAGTGCCTCGTAGCCGTTGGCTTTTGGCGTAGATATCCAGTCGCGTATGCGTCCCGGATGCGGACGATAAATCTCCGTGATGGCGGAGTAGATCATCCAGCACTGGTCTTTCTCGCTGAACTGCTGGTTAGGAGTGAATACGATGCGTACCGCCAGCAGGTCGTATACCTCCTCAAACGGCACGTGCTTCGTGTTCATTTTCACCCAGATAGAGTAGGGCGACTTGATACGTGCCGTCAGGTCAAAATCGTAGCCTAACATCTGCAGCTTCTCGCGGATAGGAGCAGCGAATTTCTCAAAGCTGTCCATGCGCGTCATGCTGTCAGCCTTGATCTTTTCTGCCAACTCGGCATATTCGTTCGGCCGCTCGAATTTGAACGCCAGGTTCTCCAGTTCGCTCTTTATCGAGCCCAAGCCCAGGCGGTGCGCCAGCGGAGCGTAGATGTACTGCGTCTCGCCGGCTATCTTGTACTGCTTCTCCTTGGGTTGTGCGCCTAAGGTGCGCATGTTGTGCAGCCGGTCGGCTATCTTGATCAGCACCACGCGTATGTCGTCGCTCATCGTCAGCAGCAGCTTGCGGAAGTTCTCCGCCTGCTCCGAGGCTTTCTCTCCGAATACGCCGCCCGATATCTTTGTCAGCCCGTCTACGATCTGCGCTATCTTGGCGCCGAACAGGTTCTCGATGTCCTCTACCGTGTAGTCAGTATCTTCTACCACATCGTGCAGCAGTGCCGAACTGATGGAGGTGCTGCCCAAGCCTATCTCACTCACCACTATCTTGGCTACAGCCAACGGGTGCATGATGTACGGCTCACCGCTCAACCGTCGCACGCCGTAGTGCGCCTTGTAAGCAAACCTGAAAGCCTGCTCGATGCGCTCTACGTGCTGGCGATGGCTGGTGTGCGCGTACGCGTCCAACAGCGATGCAAACTCCTGTTCGATCATCGCAACTTCCGACTCTGTGAACTCACTACTTGTCATCTCTTTCTGACCTCAAAAAATCAGGTGCACAAAAATTCGCTACAAAGTTACGAAAAAAAAATGAAATTTGCAAATTTCTTCGAAGAAAAATCGTCTCGAATGTATTTTTTTGCCAAAATACTTGCAAAATTCAAAAATTTTTTGTACCTTTGTACCGCGATTGGCAAAACTATGCAAAACCAATTGCCGTAATTATCCATGAAACACATTCTTTTAGGTGATGAGGCTATTGCTCAGGGCGCTATTGATGCCGGTTTGAGCGGTGTGTATGCCTATCCGGGTACTCCCTCTACGGAGATTACCGAGTATATCCAACTTTCTGAGAATAAGTGTCCTCGGGGCATTTTCTGCCAATGGGCTACCAATGAGAAGACGGCCATGGAGGCAGCTCTGGGCATGTCCTATATGGGCAAGCGTGCACTGGTATGCATGAAGCATGTGGGCATGAATGTGTGCGCGGATGCGTTCGTCAATTCTGCCATCACGGGCGTCAACGGCGGTCTGGTGGTTGTGGCGGCGGATGATCCGTCGATGCACTCTTCCCAGAACGAGCAGGACTCGCGTTTCTATGCCAAGTTCGCGCTTATCCCCTGCCTGGAGCCGTCCAATCAGCAGGAGGCGTACAACATGGTGCAGTATGGCTTCGACCTGTCAGAGAAGATGCACGTGCCCGTCCTGCTGCGCGTCACCACCCGTATGGCGCATAGCCGTGCTGTGGTCAATACTGCCGATGAGCCTGCCAGGCAGAACGAGCTGTCTATGCCCGCCGATCCCAAGCACTTCATCCTCCTGCCGGCGTTTGCCAAACGCAACTATGCCGACCTGCTCAAAGCCCAGCCGCTCTTCACGCTGGCAAGCGAGCAGTCGGGGCATAATCAGTATACCCGCGGCACCGATCCTACACGTGCTATCGTGGCGTGCGGCATAGCGCTCAACTATGTCGAGGAGGCTGCCGTTGCCGATGGTGCTTCCATACTCAAGATCACCCAATATCCGCTTCCGCTGGCGCTCATCCGTCAGATGGTGAATGATGGTGTGCGCGATATTCTTGTTGCCGAAGAGGGTCAGCCGGTTGTTGAAGAACTGCTTCGTGGACTTGTGCCGTCCGAGATAACCATCCGTGGCCGCCTCACCGACGATCTGCCCCGCATGGGCGAACTCTCCCCGGATTGCTTCCAAAATGGCAAATCAGAAATGTCAAATGGCAAATGTGAAATGTCAAATGACAAATCACAAATGGCAAAACTTGTTTTGCCCGGCCGTCCTCCCTCGATGTGCCAGGGATGCGGTCACCGCGATATGTATACTGCCCTCAACGAGGTGGCACGCGAGTATGATGCGCCGCGTATCTTTGGCGATATAGGTTGCTATACGCTGGGTGCTCTCTCGCCCTTCCATGCCATCCATTCCTGCGTGGAGATGGGTGCGTCCGTCACCATGGCTAAGGGTGCTGCCGATGCAGGGCAGTATCCCGCCTATGCTGTCATTGGCGACTCTACCTTCACCCATTCCGGCATGACCGGTCTGCTCGATTGCGCCAACTGCAATGCCGATGTGGTCATTCTCATCTCCGACAACCTCACTACCGGCATGACCGGTGGTCAGGACTCTGCCGGTACAGGCAAACTGGAGCGTATCTGTATGGCGATGGGTATACCCGAGGAGCATGTGCGCGTCGTGGTGCCGCTCGCCAAGAATATGGACGAGATGAAAGCCGTCATCCGCGAGGAAACCAACTACCACGGCACGTCCGTCATCATCGCCCGTCGCGAATGCATCCAGACCCTCAAGCGCAAAGCCCGCAAGTAATTATGCGTCAGCCATTCTTGGCTGACAAATTGTAAATTGTAAATATGTAAATTGTAAATATGAAAAACGATATAATTCTCGCCGGCGTAGGCGGACAAGGCATCCTGTCGATCGCCACAGTTATTGGTCAGGCGGCGCTGACCGAAGGATGGTACCTCAAGCAGGCAGAAGTGCACGGCATGAGTCAGCGCGGAGGTGAGGTGCAGAGCCATCTGCGTATCTCTACCGAGCCTATCCATTCCGATCTTATCCCGCAAGGCAAGGCTGATCTTATCCTCTCGCTCGAACCGCTGGAGGCATTGCGCTACGTGCCTTGGCTCGCTCCGGATGGATGTGTCATCACCTCTTCCGTACCTTTCCTCAATATCCCCGACTATCCCGAGATTGGCGAGGTACATGCTGCCGTCAAGGCGTTGCCGCGGCATATACTGCTCGACACCGATGCCCTGGTTAAAGAGGTCAATGCGCCCGTACAGGCTGCCAACATGGTGCTGCTCGGTGCAGCTATCCCTATGCTCGGCATCGAATTGGAGATAGTCAAAGAGGCACTGCAGAAGGTCTTTGCGCGTAAGTCTGAGGCTATCGTCCAGACCAATATCCGTGCCCTTGAGGCTGGCTACGCTTATGCGTGCAAATAGTTTTATGTCTAACAGCGCAGCGGTCCAACAACGCCAGCGGTCTCACAGCGTTAGCGTTCTAATATCTATGAGCATCGCGGTCTTTCTGACTGCGTGCTCACCCGCCGTCCAGCGCGCCGATCAGCCGCGTCCGGGCAATAGGTACGCCACGGGTTTCCAGATCGACGACACGCTCGGTCTTACCCGTGTGCGCGTCTTTGCTCCCTGGCAGCGCGATAGCGTCATGGCCACCTATCTCCTCCTGCCCGACACGCTTGACGATCCATCGCTCCTTTCACCTTTCACCTTTCAATTTTCACTTCTACGCGCCCCGCTTAGGCGGATTGGCGCGTCGTCAGCGACGCACATCGGCATGCTGGCAGAATTGGGTATGATGGATCGCCTTGTGGGCATGTGCAATCCCGAGGTGTGCTATCATCCGCTGCCTGCCTCGTGCCACCATCTGGGCGATGCTATGCAACCCGATGCCGAACGCATCCTGCAGTCTGGAGCACAGGCTATTCTCTATTCCACCTATGCGCCGTCCGACCTCTCTGCCCAGCGCCTGACCGATGTGGGTATCAATGTGTTGTACAACAACGAGTGGCGTGAGGCTACTCCTCTGGCTCGTGCCGAGTGGATACGTTTCGTGGCTGTCTTCCTCGGTTGCCTCCCCACCGCCGACAGCCTCTTTGCCCGCATTGACAGCGCCTACAATGCCCTCACCAATTCATCAATTCATCAATCCATCAATCATCAATCCGTCGTAAGCGGCTTGGATTTCCGCGGCACCTGGTATGTCCCTGCCGGCGGCACGTATATGGGTGCTTTGTTCCGCGATGCGGGTGCCGACTACGCTTTTGCCGACGATCCGCGCCAGCAGTCTATCCCTCTCACTTTCGAACAGGCGCTCGTCACGTTTGCCGATGCCGATGTATGGCTCGGATGCAATGTGCCGTCCAGAGAAGCGCTGCTTGAGCAGAACAGCCAGTATGCGCTCTTCAAGGCGTATCAGACCGGACGCTTGTACAATTTCCGCAAACGCTGTCTGCCCTCCGGCGCCAACGATTTCTGGGAGAGCGGGGTAGTCCATCCCGAGCGCATCCTGCACGATATCATCCTCACCCTCGACCCCGACACCACCCATCCCGATTCATCGTTCTACTACATCAATCGGGTATTGTGACGAAGAGCGGCAAACATATCATCTTCGACTTTGGCGGTGTGCTCATGCAGCACAATAGGGTTGGCTGTTTGCAAGCCTTCCGGCGCTTGATGTCTGATGAGGATATCAGCAATGTGCTTGGGCTTGGTAACGAGAGCCGTGACACTCTTCGATCCCGATTTGAAATAGGTGAGATCAGTAAGCAAAACTTCGTTGCTTCTGTTCTGGAGCATTGCCGTACAGCAGCAACCGAACAGCAGATCATCGATGCATGGAACACTATCCACGCCGGCATTCCCGATAGTACATGGCTGCAGATCCGCCAGCTGCGCAATAAAGGCTATCATACCTACCTGATGTCCAATACCGATGAGTTGCACTGGGAGCACACACTATCGCTATATCGCGAACCTATAGAAGAACTGTTCGAAGATGTTTTCCTCTCATTCCGGATGCAATGCGCCAAGCCCGATGAGAAGATTTTTGTGGATGTGGACCGTGCTATTCATGCTGATCCCGGTCAAACCATCTTTGTGGATGATACCTGCGCCAATTGCCACGCTGCGCAAGATTTCGTAGGTTGGCAAACATGTGGCACAATTGACGAAATATTGCATAAAATCAGGTAAATAATAGAAAGATGCACGATTTTCGGCGGTGAATTTATCGCGCTGAGAATTGAATATTTTTCAGGAAACGGGGAAAGATACGCAAAAATGCGAATTTTTGCTAAAACGGGGAATTTTCTTTCTTTGTCCAAAATTACTAAAAAATATCAAAAATTACTATTGCCCCTTTCCCCGTGGCGGTTTTCCCCGTTTGTCGGGGAACACCTAGAGTCCAAAATTGCCAAAAATTATCCAAAAATTCGTAGACGAACAAAAATACCCAAAACAGACGCTCTCTCCTACAGATGAAGTAGGGGAGAGTGTTTCATGTATGACAGAAGCAGGGTAGTGGAAAAAAGCCAAAAAAGCGGTAACACCATTCACAGACGCAACGCACACGGAAGAAAACTTCACAAACGAAACGCCCTGAAAGTTCACAAACAAAGGCAGCAAGCACCACAATTGCATACACACAAGCAAACGCACAGAAAGATACGAAAACACCAGCAATTTTTGTTCCACGGAATACGCGCATGCAAATATAAATGCTTGTATATCAGTAAATATATTATTTTATCTAAAGTAATATATTGCAGAAAAATGCTGATTTGACCGATACTATGCAGGATGGATGGTTTGCGTGGATTGTGAAATACTTATGCGTTGATAATGAGAGCACTTACACGGATTACTTAATGTGCGGGCGTAAATTGTTATAAGCTGATTTGCAGGCATTTGCATTTTGATGATAAATCCGTCGCATCGTTTTGATATTTGCAGATGTGAAAAATGACACCTGTAAAATTTTCTTGTCGAAATATTTGCAAATGTGAAAATATTTTCGTAACTTTGTAGTCGATTTGTGAATGAAAGTCCTTTTACGGTTTCAACGATGAAAATTGAGCGTTTTATAGGTGTTACACGTCACGCTACACGCTGAAAATAAGGGATTTGCATAGCACAAATCAGGAAAAATAACCCGTTTAGAATGCGATATTTATGAACGAACGTGAACGATTAGTGAAAATCATCGAATCTGAAGGCCTTACAGCGCGGCAGTTTGCAGCGGAAATAGGCGTATCGGCAGGCACTATCTCCAATATCTTGGGCGGCAGAAACAATGCCAGCCTGGAGATCATGACCAAGATCCTCAACCGCTTCCGCACCATCAGTGCCGACTGGCTGATACTGGGTACAGGCACGATGTACAGGCCTAACGGCGGCGTGACGCAGACGGCATTGTTTGGCGACATGCGTCCTATGGACGTAGAGCAAAACGCCGATACTACCGTGGATAATCCCCCGATGGCTCCGAAAGCCGCAGGCGCAGAACAGCCGACGGAAGCAACGCGAAAACAAGTGGCAAAAATCGTGGTATTCTATACCGACGGCACCTTCGAGGAACGGTAATACGGAATAAATCGCGTATTTGGCACAATTTTTGTAGTGGAAAACGGTAGGCGGTCAAGCCCAAACAGACTGCCTGCTAATCACGAAAACAACAAGTTATGGCAGACGACAAGAAGATCATTTTCTCGATGGTAGGCGTGAGCAAGACCATCCAGCAGAATCAGAAACGTATTCTGAACAACATCTACCTCAGTTTCTTTTACGGAGCAAAGATCGGTATCATCGGTTTGAACGGTGCCGGCAAATCCACGCTGCTGAAGATCATCGCAGGTATAGACAAGAACTATCAGGGTGAGGTGGTTTTCTCGCCCGGATATACTGTGGGCTATCTGGAGCAGGACCCCAAGCTGGACCCGACGAAGACGGTACGCGAGTGCGTGCAGGAAGGCGTGCAGCCTATCATGGACATGCTGCGCGAATATGACGAGATCAACATGTCTTTTGCCGAGCCTGATGCCGATTTCGACAAGCTGCTGGCGCGCCAGGCCGAACTGCAAGACAAGCTGGATGCCGCCGATGCGTGGAATATCGACCAGCGTCTGGACCGCGCGATGGATGCGCTGCGTTGTCCGCCTGACGATGCCAACGTGCAGAACCTCTCGGGCGGTGAGCGCCGCCGCGTAGCCCTATGCCGGCTGCTATTGCAGCAACCCGACGTACTGCTGCTGGACGAGCCTACCAACCACCTGGATGCCGAGAGTATCGACTGGCTGGAGCAGCACTTGCACCAATATGCCGGCACGGTGATATGTATCACGCACGACCGCTATTTCCTCGATAACGTAGCCGGATGGATACTCGAGCTGGACCGCGGCGAGGGTATACCATGGAAAGGCAACTACTCATCCTGGCTGGAGCAGAAGACGACCCGCATGGCTATGGAGGAGAAGCAAGCCTCGAAGCGCAGAAAGACCCTGGAGCGTGAGCTGGAGTGGGTAAGGATGGCGCCCAAAGCACGTCAAGCCAAGTCGAAAGCCCGTCTGGGAGCGTACGATAGGATGCTGAACGAGGAGCAGAAAGAGCGGGAGGAAAAGCTGGAGATATTCATACCCAACGGTCCGCGCTTGGGCAACAAGGTGATCAATGCCGAGCATGTGAGCAAAGCGTTTGGAGAGAAGCTGCTGATGGAAGATCTGAACTTCATGCTGCCGCCTAACGGCATCGTAGGCGTGATAGGACCTAACGGAGCAGGCAAGACTACGTTGTTCCGCATGATCATGGGCATGGAGCAGCCCGACAAAGGCATCTTTGCAGTAGGCGAAACCGTGAAAGTGGGCTATGTAGACCAGGTGCATTCGAACATCGACCCCGATAAGACCGTATATGAGACCATCGCCAACGGTACGGAATTTATCCGCGTGGGCGGCAAGGAAGTGAACGCACGCGCCTATCTGAGCCGCTTCAATTTCACCGGAGCGGACCAGGAGAAGAAGTGCGGCGTACTGTCGGGCGGTGAGCGCAACCGCTTGCATCTTGCCCTGACGCTCAAGAGCGAAGCCAACGTGCTGCTGCTTGATGAGCCTACGAACGATATAGATGTCAATACTCTCCGTGCATTGGAAGAAGGCTTGGAGAACTTCGCAGGCTGTGCCGTAGTGATCAGCCACGACCGCTGGTTCCTTGACCGTATATGCACGCATATCCTCGCCTTTGAGGGCGACAGCAAGGTGTTCTGGTTCGAGGGCGACTACAGCGACTACGAGGCCAACAAGAAGATGCGCCTCGGCGAGGACGCGCTCACACCCAAGCGTATACGCTATAAGAAGCTGGTATAATCAACCATGAATGGCTGATTGATGATTGATGAATTGATTAATTGATAGATTGATGAATTGCTTCCAGCGCTTTGAGCGTGAGGCGCGACAAGGCATACCGGTCAAGATCTTCCCATGTTACCGCGAGCGAATCGGGTAATGTGGGAAGACTGTTTACAGGCACGATGAAGAACCGCGCATGCAAGCGCTGATGGCTGAGGATGTGGGTGAAACTGACAGCTTCGCTGCCGGATGATGGAGAAAAGGATTGCCATTCGGCTTCGGTCGGCAGTTCGGTGAGCGGGAACTCGTACAGGTGGTGCCAGATATCCTTGTCGGTACGCTGGCGGATAAGCGTTGCGCGCGTAGGCGTGATACATATAGTATATGCAAACCAGCGGTCGCGCAATTTAGGTCTGGGTTTGCGTACGGGCAGCAAACTGACCGTTCCGGCACTGTAGGCACTACAGAAGACCTGCAGCGGACAAGCCTCGCAATCAGGCGCTGCGGGCAGGCAATGTAGCGCACCGAACTCCATGATGGCGGAATTGAAGAGGCGTGGATGCTCTCTATCGAGCAGTTCCTGAGCCAACTGATGAAAATGCCGTTTGCCGGCAGAGGTGTCGAAAGGTATCTCGCAATCACTGAGGCGCGCGAGCACGCGATAGACATTACCGTCCAGCGCAGGGTAGGGCAAGTCGTAAGCAAAGGAGGCAATAGCACCGGCCGTGTAGTCACCCACGCCGGGCAAAGCGCGCAGCTCGTCGAAGGTAGCTGGGAAAGCGGGCTGATCAGCCATACTTGGCTGATAGCGCTCAGCGACAAGCTTCGCCGCCTTATTCAGGTTGCGCGCACGCGAGTAGTAGCCCAAACCCTGCCACAGACGCAACACTTCATCCTCGTCGGCAGCAGCCAAATCGGCCACCGTAGGAAAAGCATCGACGAAGCGATGGTAATAATCCATGCCCTGACTGACACGCGTTTGCTGCAAAATGACCTCGGAAAGCCAAATTTTGTACGGATCATCGGTCTCACGCCATGGCAAAACGCGATGATGAACGTCGTACCAGCGATATAATGATGTATAAAAAAGTGGGTTATGTGACATTTTATGCCCTATTTTGCTATTTATTGGTGCAAAGTTACAAAAAAAATGCCAAAGAATGAATTTTTTTTCACTTTTTCTTTGAAAATCAAATAATTTTTTGTAACTTTGTACTCGATTTCGCGTTTTCGGACCAAATCCCTCCTTATTTGACGCATCATGATGCTCAAAACAGGGGTAGATTTCCGTCGCAAGGAGCAGAAATATAATAATAAAAATATAATAAAAATCTAAAATTATGACAAAAGCTGAATTGATTAGTGCAATTGCACATGAGACTGGCTATGACAAAGCTACCATCCTTAACATCGTAGAGAGTGGCATGGAGCTTGTAAAGAAGAACGTAGCTGCAGGTGAGAATGTTTATCTCCGTGGCTTCGGTAGCTTCATCACGAAGACCCGCGCAGAGAAAGTGGCTCGTAACATCACGAAGAACGTTTCGATCGTTGTTCCTGAGCATAAGATTCCCGCTTTTAAGCCAAGCAAGGAATATACCGCAATGTTGAAGTAATTAAAAATTTGTTGTACTATGCCTAACGGAAAGAAGCATAAGAGACATAAGATGTCTACTCACAAGCGCAAAAAACGCTTACGCAAGAATCGTCATAAGCATAAGTAAATGACGAGCAGTTGTGCAGCCCTGCTACTCATGTAGCAGGGCTTTGCCAAGTAAAAAAAGGCTGCCAAGCGTGGCAGTCAAGGGAATAATCCCAAACAATAATTGATGTACTGATATGAAAAGCGAACTGATTATTGACGTACGTCCTGACGAGATCGCCATCGCCCTGACCGAAGACGATCGTCTGCAAGAGGTGAACCGCGAAAAACGCAATGAAGATACGTTTGCAGTGGGCAACATCTACTACGGACGCGTGAAGAAGGTCATGCCGGCACTGAATGCGGTATTCGTAGACGTAGGTTATGAGAAAGAAGCTTTTCTACACTATCTGGATTTAGGTTCGAGTTTCCTTACACTAAACAAGTTTGTCACCCGTACGGTGAGCGACCGCCGCAGGATTCCCTCGATGCGCAGCATTGAGAAACAACCCGAGTGCGGTAAGGACGGTCAGATAGCCGACTACCTCCACGTAGGAGATACGCTGCTCGTACAGGTGATAAAAGAACCAATCAACACCAAAGGTCCGCGCCTTACCGCCGAGATATCGCTTGCCGGAAGGAACATGGTACTGATCCCGATGGGTGAGAAGGTGATGGTAAGCAACAAGATCCGCCGCGACAGTGAACGCAACCGTTTGCGCAAACTGGTTCAGCAAGTGCGTCCGCAAGGCTATGGCGTGATAGTACGCACCGTAGCAGAAGGCGCACAGATGGAAGATATCGATTCCGAACTGAACGTACTGGTACGCAAATGGGAAGATGCGCTCCGACTGCTGCAAACCAAACAGCCTGTAAGCCTCATATGCGAGGAAGTAGGCAGAACAACGGGCATCATCCGTGACCTGTTCTCGCCCAAGTTCAACAGCATACAGGTGAACGACCGCGAGGTATACGACGAGGTGCGCCAATATGTGGAGCTGATAGCTCCCGAGAGCGCCAAACTGGTCAAACTCTACACAGGCGAGCAGCCTATCTTCGACAAGTTCGACATCACGCGACAGATGAAGACGGGCTTGGGACGCACCGTAGGATTCAAGAACGGCGGCTACCTGATCATCGACAAGACCGAGGCACTGTTCTCTATCGACGTGAACAGCGGCTCGAAGAAGGTGTATGACGATCAGGAGGAGAACGCTTTCCACTACAACATGCTCGCAGCCGAGGAACTTGTTCACCAACTGCGACTAAGGGACATCGGTGGAATCATCATCGTCGACTTTATCGACATGGATTCCAAGGACCACCAACAACAGCTCTACGACTACATGCGACAACTGATGAGTCGCGATAGAGCACGCCACAACATTCTGCCTCTCAGCAAGTTCGGGCTGATGCAGATCACGAGACAAAGAGTTCGTCCGGCAGTGGAGATGGACGTGACGGAAGTCTGCCCGACATGCCACGGCAAAGGACGCATACAAAGCTCGATCAACTTTACCGAACAACTCGAACAACAGATGGAACACATGTTCCGCCACTACGGCAAAGGCATCCGGCTGCACGTGCATCCGTTCGTCTATGCCTACGCCTGCAAAGGCTTGTGGAGCCTGAAGATGCAATGGTGGCTCAAGTACGGCATTGTGCTGCGCGAGAACCAGAGCCTGGGCATGATGGAGGTACGCTTTATGGATGCTCACGGCAAGCAGCTGGCACATCCCGAAGAGGAGCAAATAGTTTCGGACAAGATTGAGCGCGCACTGCGTGCCGACGCCAATCCGCAACCGCAACAACAGCCGCAAAAGCAGCAGCAACCTCAGAAACAACAACAGCAGCAAAAACCGCAACAGCAGCCCAAGCAACAACAGCAGCAGCCTAAAGCAGAACAGCCTGCACCAAAGAAAGCTACAAAGAAGGCGGAAAAGAAGATTGAGCAGAAGATGGAGCAAAAGGTGGAAACTCCTAAGGAGACGATTGCTGAAGTTCAGACGGAGCAGAAGCCCAAAGCCAAACGCACTCCGAAAAAGAAAGCTCAGCAGCCTGCCCAACCTCAGCAGCAGACCGTACCGGCTGAGAGCGTAAAACCGGCAGAAACGACAGAGAAGGCTGATAAGCCCGAGAATGCCGATAAGCCGAAGAAGACGCAGAAGACCGCACGCACTACCAAACAAGCCAAGAGCCCGAAGCAGAAAGGTAAGAGCGAAGAGGTAAAAGGTAAGAGCGAAGAGGTAAGAGGTAAGAGTGAAGAGCCGAAAGCCGAGAGCCCAAAGCCCAAGGCAGAAAGCCAAGAGGCAGCGGCCAAAGCAGCACCAGCTACTCAGGAGGAAACGGCAGAGAAGCCCGCTCCAAAGAAGAGACGTTCGACGTCCGGAAAGAAAAAACCGAACGAGGAAACATCTAAATCCAATCAGTAGAAAAGCGAAAAGAGACTGTCACACAATGTGGCAGTCTCTTTTTTTATTGATGGATTGATGAATTGATAATTGATGGTTATACCTGTTTCCAGAGGTAGAGCTGATCGCCGCGGTGGAGCGGAACAGCGGTGCGGATGGCGAACAAGGTGCCTTGCGGTACCTGCTGTACTTCGATATTCTGACCGTTGCGGGTAATATGAATATGTTCGGCAATGGTCTCATATACGCCTGTAGTATGACCCGTTACCAGCAGTTCATCGCCATCATTGAGGGTAGGAATGGCCTCGAGCAGGAACTCTGCCACGCCGATGTTCTTGAAGTAGTTGGTGCACTTGCCGGCATATACTTTCTTGCGGGTGGCTTTGCTGCCATAGTTGTGCGTCCACTCGCCCAGACGCTGACCGAGATAATAACCGTTCCAAAAACCGCGGTTGAAGACCGTAGCCAGACGGCTGTTCCAGTCGCTGATTTTCTGTTCGATGCAGGGAGTGTTGTACTCGCCATTTTGCCATGCCTCGATGGCTTCGCGATAGCAGCTGACAACGGTATGGACATATTCCGCACCGCGTGCACGACCTTCGATCTTGAGTACACGCACGCCGGCATCAAGCATCTTGTTGAGGAAATGGATAGTTTTGAGGTCTTTGGGCGACATGATGTACTCGTTGTCGATATCCAGTTCGATATCCGACGCTTTGTCGTGCACCGTATAGGCTCTGCGGCAGACCTGCGCACATGCACCGCGGTTGGCGGAGGCGTTCATGTTCTGCAGCGACAGATAACACTTGCCGCTGACGGCCATGCACAAGGCTCCGTGGCAGAACATTTCTATCCGGATAGGCTCGCCATGACGGCCGCGGATATCCTGCTCCAGAATGTCTTTGTGGATAGCCGCTACCTGGTCAAGGTTCAGTTCGCGCGCCAGAACGACTACATCGGCAAACTGCGCATAGAACTTCAGTGCCTCGGTATTGGCGATATTGAGTTGGGTGGACAGGTGCACTTCCACGCCCTGACTGCACGCATACTGCATGACGGCTATATCCGAGGCGATGATGGCATCCACGCGGGCTTGACGGGCATGATTGACGATGGTCTGCATCATCGGTATATCTTCGGGATAGATAACCGTATTGACCGTCAGATAGGTCTTCACGCCGGCTTCACGGCAGATCTCCACAATCCTGTGCAGGTCATCGGTGGTGAAGTTGGCAGCCGAGCGGGCACGCATATTCAGGTGCTCGATGCCGAAATATACACTATTGGCTCCCGCCTGTATGGCAGCCGCCAGACTCTCGTACGAGCCCACAGGAGCCATGATCTCGATATTTGTCATTGGGTCATTTACCATTTACGATTGACAATTGACGATTGATTGACAATTTACGATTGATGATTTATCAGATATTCGGCGATCTGGATGGCATTGAGTGCGGCACCTTTGCGGATCTGGTCGCCTACGCAGAAGAAGGTGAAAGCGTTGTCATCCGCCAGATCTTTGCGCAGCCGTCCTACAGCCACTTTGTCCAAGCCGCTGCGGAAAAGAGGCATGGGGTAGGGTAGTCCGTCCTCAGCCGGATGGCCGCATAGTGAGAGATTATCAATCAGTTCGCAGCCATCCGCATGGGCAATAGCATCTTTTATACGCTCAATAGGCAGCGGTTCAGAGGTCTGCACCCATACGGCTTCGGAGTGAGCACGAAGCGTAGGTACACGCACGCAGGTGGCACTGACGCGGATGTCGGAGTGCATGATCTTGCGCGTCTCGTTGTACATCTTCATCTCCTCCTTGGTATAATCGTTGTCGGTGAAGATATCGATATGCGGAATAACATTGTACGCCAGCTGATATGCGAACTTGTTATGGGTGACAGACTGACCTTCCACAATCTGTTTGTGCTGCTCCTGGAGCTCCATCATCGCAGCCGCACCTGCACCCGAAGCCGACTGGTAGGTAGCCACATGCACACGCTCGATATGCGACAGTTTTTCCACGGCTGCCAGCACCACTGCCATGATGATGGTTGTGCAGTTGGGGTTGGCAATAATGCGGCGACTATTCTCCTTTGTGGCGAGTAACGCATCTTCGGCATTCACTTCGGGCACAACCAGCGGGATGTCGGCATCCATGCGGAAGGCGGAAGAGTTGTCGATGAGGATGGCTCCGTGGCGTGTGATCTGCTCGGCATAAGTGCGTGAGACAGACGCTCCCGCAGAGGCAAAAACGATGTCGATACCGGCAAAAGAGGTGTCGGGCGTGAGCTCTTCCACTACGATATTTTTGCCCATAAACGGATAGGAAGTACCGGCACTGCGTGCCGATCCGAACAGGCGCAAACTGCCGCACGGAAAGCGGCGCTCTTCGAGCAGCTTCAACAATTCCTGCCCCACAGCGCCCGATGCGCCTACGATAGCTACATGTATCATTTTCTGATTTGCCATAGTTTCTGATTACAAATACTGAGCGGAGGTTATTACAAGTACTGCGCGGTGATAGAAGTATCCTTGTGCTGCTTGAGCTGCTGTACCGTACCTTGCGCTACGATGGTGCCGCCGGCGTTGCCGCCTTCGGGACCAAGATCGATGATGTAATCGCACGCACGGATCACATCCAGGTTATGCTCGATGATGATGACGGTATTGCCTTTGTCCACCAACCGGCGTAGAACGCCCATCAGTACACGCACATCCTCGAAATGCAAACCGGTGGTAGGCTCGTCCAGGATATAGACGGTCTTGCCGGTAGACGGACGCGCCAGTTCGGTAGCAAGCTTCACGCGCTGGCTTTCACCGCCGGAGAGCGTTGTGGACGGCTGACCGAGTTTGATATATCCGAGACCTACATCTTGCAGCGATTTGATCTTGCGTAGGATGTACGGCTGTGCCTCAAAGAATTCCACTGCCTGATTGACGGTCATGTTCAGCACATCGCTGATGGTCTTGCCCTTAAAGCGCACTTCCAGCGTCTGGCGATTGTACCGTGCTCCGCCGCACACATCGCAAGGCGTGTAAATGTCGGGCATGAAGTTCATGCGAAGCGTCTTGTAGCCGTTGCCGGAACACTCTTCACAGCGTCCACCTTTGGCATTGAACGAGAATCGGCTCTGTTTCCATCCCCGAATCTTTGATTCGGGCAGCGATGCGAAGAGTTCGCGTATGTCCGTGAAGACATTCGTATAGGTGGCAGGGTTCGAGCGCGGTGTGCGGCCAATAGGACTCTGGTCCACATTGATAACCTTGTCGATATGCTCGATGCCTTCCACGCTGTCGTACGCCATCGGAGCAGTCAGACTGCGATAGAAATGTTGCGAGAGGATGGGGTATAGTGTTCTGTTGATTAGCGTGGACTTACCCGAACCCGATACGCCTGTAATGCACACCATCTTGCCCAGCGGCAAACGCAAGGTAACATCCTTGAGGTTGTTGCCGCGGCAGCCTGTGAGTGTCAGCCAGGATAGATCGCCTGCGGCTGTGAGACCGCCTTTGGCTGTGAGAGCGCTGCGCTGTGAGAACGCTTCGCTGTTAGAGAGCGTAACCGCCTTGTCACCACGCAGATATTGGGCGGTGATAGTGTCGGTTTTCATGAGTTCGGCAGGCGTGCCCTGAAAGAGAAGTTCACCTCCCAGACGCCCGGCTTTCGGACCTATATCCAGAATATAATCCGCCTCACGCATCATCTGCTCGTCATGTTCCACCACAATCACCGTATTGCCCATGTCACGGAGTTGCTTGAGCGAATCGATAAGACGCTGATTGTCACGCTGATGCAGTCCTATTGACGGTTCATCCAGAATGTATAGGACATTTACCAGTTTGGAGCCTATCTGCGTAGCCAGACGGATGCGCTGACTCTCGCCGCCGGACAAGGAATCGGATGGGCGGGAAAGGGACAGATAGGTCAGACCTACCTGTTGCATAAAACGAAGGCGCGTCTCAATCTCGCGGAGTATAGGCATTGCTATCGCCTGCTGACGCGGGGAAAGGACATCAGGATGCGCCTGCAAGTCAATGACATACGCAAGCAACTCATTGATATCCATATCGGATAAGGCAGCGATATTCTTGTCGCCAATACGATAGGATAGCGCCTCTTTGTTCAGACGTTTGCCTCCACACGCCGGACAAACGATCTCCTGTTCTGGCTGCTTGTCAGTATCCTCATCGGCATTCTGGTCAAGATAGGAGAGCATTCGGGTATACCAGTTGGTCTCATCGTGCAGAATATCATCGAGTTCGTCGGGTGGGGGCGTATCCGCTTCCGAGGCTTTGATATGTCCCAATCCTTTACATTGGGGACACCAGCCTTGCGGCGAATTGAACGAGAACGTGTGCGGAGCGGGATCGCGATAGCTGATACCCGTGGTAGGACACATCAGGCTACGCGACATGAAGCGTGGCTGTGAGCCGTCGTATTCACAAACAAGAATCATGCCATTGCCTTGTTGCATAGCTTTTTCCAGCGATTGCTTCAAGCGGTTGGTTAGGTCGGAATCTTCACCTTGTTGTGGCAGTTTCAGTCGGTCGATGACCACCTCGATGGTATGATTTTTGTACCGGTCGAGCCGCATTCCTTGGGTCACTTCCAGCAGTTCGCCATCCACACGGGCATGGATATATCCCTTGCTTCGGATCTGCTCAAACAGCTCTTTGTAATGGCCTTTGCGGTTCTGAACCATCGGGGCAAGCAGAAGTATCTTCTTACCGGCAAAATGTTCGTAGATAAGCGAGATAATCTGTTCATCGGTATATTGAACCATCTTTTCGCCGGTAGCGTAGGAATACGCATCCGCAGCGCGGGCAAACAGAAGTCGCAGAAAATCATATATTTCCGTAACCGTACCAACTGTAGAGCGCGGATTGCGGATGGTGGTGCGTTGATCGATGCTGATGACGGGTGAGAGGCCTGTGATCTTGTCTACATCCGGGCGTTGCATGTTGCCTATGTATGAGCGCGCGTACGCAGAAAACGTCTCCATATAGCGCCGTTGGCCTTCTGCATAGATCGTATCAAACGCCAGCGACGATTTACCGCTTCCGCTCAGGCCCGTGATGACCGACAGCGCATAACGCGGGATGCGTGCGTTGATATTTTTCAGATTGTGCTCACGGGCACCATATACAACTATGTATGATGAAAATTCTGCCATGTTTCTGTATAACCATTTGTATATACCACAAAAATCGCGCCAAACTCAAGAATAATCGTTCATGGCCAGGATATTTGTACATGACGAGAAATTCAAAATCACGGGATAATATACTTTGTATATTATAGGTATGGGTAGGATACGTTATTGGTCCGATAATGGTCCGATAATAGGCTGTTGAGCGTCCTATTTTATGTACTTATTCCATAGAGCCCTTTTTCTTTCTAATTTGTATTATGTAAAATAGCACATAGAGAAGTCTATCCTATTTAGGGAACATTTCGACAAATGAAGTCTATCTTATTCAGGCTGCATATCGACAAATACGGCTGACAAATGATACGGATTGTTATCTCAGATTCGACAACTATTGCTGACATTTTGTCAGAAGATGCAATCAAGAATGAAGTGTGGCATAATTTTTGTACAATATATTTCGTGCGCACAAATACGAGCGCACAAGAGTTGAAACAGCGTGCGTTGGTTAAAGCGCACCAAAGACGATAAAATCTTCAAATAAAAATCGAGACTACAAAATTTCGAGACTACTACACGAAACAGATGATATGATAGCAGACTACGATGACGAATTGATGCTCAGCATGGTTTTTGCGGATGAGGATGGTGAGGAACAGATAATTCCTATTACGGACGGAGCAGACGCTCCCGCTGAATGGAAATTGAACAACGGTGATATCTTGCAGGTATTACCGCTGAAAAATATGGTGTTGTATCCGGGCGTATTGCTGCCGATAACTATCTCGCGTCCGAAATCGATGCGGCTGGTTGAGCAGGCTTACAAAAATGAGAGGCTGATAGGCGTATTCTCGCAGCGTGACAAGGACATACAGGACCCGAAATCGAGTGATATCTACCCTATTGGCACGGCTGCACGGGTGATGCGGGTGTTTGACTCGCCCGACGGTTCGGTGATGGCGTTCATGGAAGGAATAGCCAAGGTGGAGATCGAAGAGATCGTTTCCGTCACACCGCACATGAAAGCGCGTGTGAACGTACGGAAAGAGACGAGTCCGTCGCGCCGGGACAAAGAGTTTCAGGCACTTTGCGCCACGATCAAGGATAATGCGCTTTTCATCCTTGATAATGCTACCAACCTGCCGCAAGAGGCCATCACGCCCCTGAAAAGCGTGACTACGCCGCTTGTGATCATCAATTATATCTGCGTGAACTTCCATATACCCATGGATCAGAAGCAAGAGCTGCTGGCTATTGACAGTCTGCGCTCGCGCGGAGAGAACCTGCTTGCCTACCTCATCAAAGAGGTGGAGATGATCAAGACGCGTGCTGATATTCAGCAGAAAGCGGCACAAAGCATGGGTGAGGAGCAAAGGGAATATTACCTGCACAGGCAACTGGAAGCCATCCAGAAAGAACTGGGTGAGACGGACGATGACAGCAAGCGTACCAACGAGTTGCGCGAGCGAGCCAAAGGCAAGAACTGGCCTGAATATGCCCAGAAAGCCTTTGAGGAGACGATGAAGAAGATTGAGCGGATGCACCCCCACTCTTCTGATTATCAGACGGAAATCAACTATGCTGAGACGATGCTTGACCTGCCTTGGAACGAGTGTACGGAAGATAACTACGACATCCGTCACGCCAAAGAGGTGCTGGACAAGGACCACTACGGCATGGAGAAAGTGAAAGAGCGTATCATAGAATACCTGGCTGTGCTGAAGCAGACGAAAGGTGCCAAATCGCCTGACACAAAGGCTCCTATCCTATGTCTGTACGGTCCTCCGGGTGTGGGCAAAACCAGTCTGGGCAAAAGTATTGCTACGGCTCTGGGAAGAAAATATGCCCGCGTATCGCTGGGCGGATTGCACGATGAAGCGGAGATTCGCGGTCATCGCCGTACCTATATAGGCGCGATGCCGGGACGCATCATCAGCAGCCTGAAGAAAGTGCAGAGCAGCAATCCCGTATTCGTGCTGGACGAGATCGATAAGGTGGGCATGGACTACAAGGGCGATCCGACGAGTGCGCTACTGGAAGTGCTTGATCCTGAGCAGAACAGCACTTTCCACGACAATTTCCTGGATGTGGATTACGACCTGAGCAAAGTGCTGTTTGTGGCTACAGCCAACACGCTTGACACCATTCCCCGTCCCCTGCTCGACCGAATGGAACTGATCGAGATGACGGGTTATCTGCAAGAGGAGAAAGAGGAGATCGCCAAGCGGCATCTTGTGCCTAAATGCCTGAAGAGCAACGGCTTGAAGAGCACCGACATGCGGCTAAAGAAAACCGTGATAGGTTACGTGATTGACCATTATACCCGCGAGTCGGGTGTGCGCAGCCTGGAGCGACAGATAGCTACGATCTGCAGAAAGGTGGTGACGAAGATTGCTTTGGAGGAGGAGTACAACAAGTCGGTTAGTGAAGCCGATGTACAGACCTATCTGGGCAAACCGCGCTTCAACCGCGACATGTGGGAGACGAATAAATATGTAGGTGTCGTGACCGGCTTGGCTTGGACCAGCGTAGGCGGTGAGATCTTGTTTATCGAGACGAGTCTGAGCAAGAGCAAGACACCTACCCTCACCCTTACTGGTAATCTGGGCGATGTGATGAAAGAGTCAGCACAGATTGCATTAGGATATATCAAGGCTCATGCCGATGAGTTCGGCATACCGATGAAAGAGATTGAGACCCACAGCGTACATCTGCATGTGCCGGAAGGTGCCATACCGAAAGACGGTCCGTCGGCCGGTATTACGATGACTACAGCGATGGTCAGTGCCTTCACCAAGCGCAAAGTGCGTCCGCGTATAGCCATGACGGGCGAGATGACGCTTCGGGGAAAAGTGCTACCTATCGGAGGCGTGAAAGAGAAGATACTTGCTGCCAAACGGTCAGGCATAACAGATATCATCCTGTGTGAGGACAATAGGAAAGATGTGGAGGAGATACCCGAGATGTATGTAAAGGGACTGACCTTCCACTACGTGAAAGATATCGAAGAAGTGATCAATTACGCATTGCTGTAATGGCCGAGCGCATCAACATACCGAAAGCCGCAGAAGGCATCTACAAGGACCGTGGCAGCAAGTTCCTGGCTTTTGCCGAGCCCATAACGGACGAGGAGGAAGCCAAGAAACGCATAGTCTGGTACAAGAAAAAGTACCACGATGCCCGGCATGTATGCTATGCATACAGGCTTGGCGAAAACCTGTGGCGGACCAAGGATGACGGCGAACCGCATGGAACGGCAGGGCTGCCGATACTTCGCAGCATTGATGCCAGGAACCTGGATCAGGTGCTGGTGGTAGTAGTGCGGTATTTCGGCGGCACGCTGCTGGGTACAGGCGGCTTGATGGTGGCTTATCGTGAGGCATCGTGCGCAGCGCTGGATAAAGCGCTGGAATAAATAGCAATAGGATGAAACAGATAGACAAATACCGGCAGATCAGAGCTTATCATACGGAAGGACTGCAGTTCGTACTGGACTGGATTACGGTTTTCCCCTACTTGCGCTACCTGGCATGCAAGACCACGACTTCCGTTGAATTGGCGTACCTGGGTGAGAGGAAACGCATCGAAGAGGATATCCTTCACGGAGCGTTCTTCCTGACTAACCATCGGGATATCTGCATGGACTCCGCATGGCTGAGCGAGATGCTTCGCAAGCGCTATCTGATTCGTCCGTACATAGGCATAGGCAACAACCTGTTCGGCAAATGGTGGATAGAACCATTGGTTCGGTCGCTGCGCTGCTTTGTGGTGATCCGCAATGTGTCGCCACGTGAGCAGCTGCAGAATGCCCAACTGCTGTCGGAGTACCTGGCCATGCTGCGCCGGAAAGGCAAATCCATCTGGCTGGCCCAGCGTCAGGGACGCGCCAAAGACGGAAATGACCTCACGCAACCTGCGGTATTGAAGATGCTTACCTTAGGTACGGAAGATTTCTTTGAAGCGATCAAACTGCTGAATATATGTCCGGTATCCATCAATTACGAATATGACCCGTGCGACTACCTGAAGGCGCGTGAGATGCAGCTGGTAAGGGATAATCCCAACTGGCGCAAGAGCCGCAAGGATGACCTCGTGAGCATGCAAGTGGGTATAGAAGGACAGAAAGGACGCGTGGTGTACCGTCTGACGCCCAGTATCAATCCCGAGATAGACGAACTGCTGGAGAAGCATCCCGAACTGCGCACACAAGCCAGGAACGAGCAGATACAAGCCGTATGCAGCATCATCGACAGGCATATACATCTTGGATACGAAATCTATGAGCGAGGCGAGGCGTTTGAGCAGTACCTGCAAGGGCAACTCCAGAAGATCCACCTGCCCCACAAGGATGACGCTTTCCTGATGCAGAAGATGCACGAGATGTACGCCAAGCCTGTGGAGAACTATAATATAGCCAACAAACAAAAGCAACAATAAACAACAACTATATGACACACGCACTTTTTGCCGGGAGTTTTCATCCCTTCACCGTAGGGCATGCCGATATCGTTGCCCGCGGATTGAACCTGTTTGACGAGATAACTATTGGCGTAGGCCTGAATGCCGACAAGCCGCTGCCGGATGCGGAAGCACTATTACAAAAGATACGCGCGTTATATGCGCACGAGCCGCGCGTGCATGTAGAGGCTTATGACACGCTGACCGTGACTTTTGCCAAGAAGATCGGTGCGACAGCCCTGCTGCGTGGTGTACGATCGGTGACCGATTATGAGTACGAGCGTCAGATGGCGGATGCCAACCGTGCCATAGGCGGACTGGACACCGTATTGCTGTTCAGCAAGCCCGAACTGTCATACATCAGTTCGTCGCTCGTGCGCGACCTGCAGGGACATGGATTGTCGGCTGACGCCTATATAGCCAAATAAGGATATGAACAAACGAATAGTATTTGTTTTAGCCGCCTTGCTGTGGGTGGTAACTGCTTTTGCGCAGAGCAAGTCTGCCCGTGTGGAGCAGGCTATCGCGGTATATAACGATGTGCTCAGGCAACTGGATATCAACTATGTGGACACGCTGCCGTATGAGAAGATGTCGGAAACGGCTATCAACCAGATGCTTCGTCAGGTGGACCCGTACACAGTGTATTACCCCAAGTCGAAAGACCGCGAGCTGAAGATGCTTACCACCGGCAAGTACGGCGGCATAGGCGCCATCATCCAGCAGCGCGAGGACACGACAAGCGCGAAAGGCAAAAAGCAGAAGTACGCCATCATCTCCGAGCCGTACGAGGATATGCCGGCTGCTCGCGCAGGGCTGCGTGCAGGTGACCGCATCCTGGAGATCGACGGCAAGAAGATGGCGGACAAGAATGTATCAGAGGTGAGCGATGCCTTGCGCGGTACGCCCCACTCTACGGTTACGGTGAAGGTGGAGCGTCTGGGTGAGGACAAACCTCTGACATTTGCATTCGAGCGCGAAGAGATCAAGCTGCCGGCAGTGCGGTACTACGGTATGCTCAACGATAGCGTAGCATACATCGATTTTGCCGAATTTACGGAGCATTCGTCCAAGGATGTTCAGCGTGCATTGGAAGAGTTGGTAAAGAGCCATGGCGCCAAAGCGCTGGTGTTTGACCTTCGCGACAATGGCGGAGGTATCATCGACGAGGCGGTGCAGATTGTCAATCTGTTTGTAAAGAAAGGTGAAACTGTGGTATCCACCCGCGGCAAAGCCAAACGTGCCGAGCGCATCTATTGCACTACGCAAGATCCACTCTACCCCGATATGCCGCTTGTGTTACTCGTGAATAAGAACAGTGCGTCGGCCTCGGAGATCGTGGCCGGTAGTCTGCAAGATATGAAACGCGCCACGCTGGTGGGTGAGCGCACTTTTGGCAAAGGACTGGTGCAGAGCGTACGTTCGGTAGCCTACGACGGATATATCAAGGTCACTACGGCGCGGTATTATCTGCCGTCGGGGCGTTGCATACAGGCCATCGACTACTCGAAGCACGAAGGCAAAGCCAAGCGAGATACTACAGGTGGCATATTGCCGGATGTAGTGCTGCCCGACACTATGAGGAAAGTGGATATTTGCTATACCTTGTACACGCGTCAACTGTTCTTTGATTTTGCCACCAAGTACCGCGCAGAGCATCCTACCATTGCTCCTGTAATGGAGTTCAAGGTGACGGATGAGGATATTGAGGACTTGTGCAACTTCCTGGACGAGAAAGGCTTCACCTACGAGACCGAGACGAGCAAGTATTTTGCCGAGATGCTCGGTATGGCCAAGAACGAAGATCTGGACAGCACCGTGATAGCCGCGCTGCAAGCCATCGAACCCAAACTCAAACCGTCATTTAGGGAAGCCATCGAGCGCAACAAGGATGAGGTGAAGAAGATGCTGGAGGAGGAGATCATCGAGCGCTACTATTTCCAGCGAGGACGCATCGAGAAAGTGATTCGCGACGATGAGGAGATTGAGCATGCTTTGAAAGCTTTCACGCGCGATAACAAATAAGAGATAAGAGAAAATGGTTCGCCGATTGGTTTATAGTGGTATGATGGGCTTGCTGCTGATAGCGGCAGGATGCGCCAATCGTGGCTCCGGACCACAAGGCGGACCGAAAGACACTATTCCTCCAACGCTTCTGAAAGAGACGCCGCTCAACGGTACGTGCAACTTCTACGAGAAGACCATCGTGCTGCAGTTCGACGAATATGTGCAGCTGGATAATGTGGGCGAGAATGTGCTTATCTCTCCTCCGCAACAGACGCCTCCTATCGTCAAGGCGATAGGCAAACGGGTGATTGTGACCTTTGAAGAACAGCTGGAAGACAGCACCACTTATACGGTAGATTTCGGCAGGGCTATCTGCGACAACAACGAGAAAGTGCCATTGGGTAACTATTCGTTTTCATTCGCGACGGGTGACCATATTGACACGCTGGCGCTCTTCGGTAAGGTTATCAACGCCGAGAACCTCAATCCCGTGCAGGGCGTGATGGTGGGTGTACATAGCGATCTGAATGATTCGGCTTTCTCTACCGAGGCCTTCAAGCGCATCGCCAAGACCGACTCGACCGGACAATTCGGCATCCTGAATCTGCGGGGTGGCACCTATCGCGTCTATGCCTTGCGCGACATGAGTAAGGACTATCGGTACCAGCCATCCGAAGCATTGGCTTTCACCGACGAGACCTTCTCCCCTACCCTGGCATGCGACAGCAGCGGCGAGTGGTATCATGTGCCGGACACGATTTTGCTCAAGCTGTTTAGCGAGAACAAACAGCGACATTATTTCGTTCGCGGCTTGCGCGACAAGGAGCAGCACTATTTTACTTTGCTCTTCTCTGCCCCGCAAGACAGTCTGCCAAGAATTGTCGCGTTGCAGCCTGACAGTTTGCATCAGGACTCGGCGTGGGTGGATTTCACGCAATATATGCTCTGCCAGGCCAATCCTACCAAGGATACACTGATCTATTGGCTGACCGACTCCATGGCTATCCGGATGGATACACTGAATTTCCTGATGACCTACAAGATGTCAGATTCGCTCTACAACCTTGTGTCGACTACCGATACAGTTTCGGTCATCTACCGCCATCCGAGGATGACGGCAAAAGCCATCGAGGCACTGGAGCGGAAGAATGCCAACCGGAAAGTGGAGATAAAGAGCAATGCGTCGAACAAGTTTGACATCTATCGTACCATCGAGTGGTATGCCTCCACGCCGCTGATTGATATAGAAAAGGACAGCATCCATCTGATGGAGAAAAAGGACACCTTGCTTATCCCTATGGCGTTCAAGTTCGCACGGCTGGATAGCATCGGTATGCGTTTTGCCATAAAGGCAGCGATAGAGCCGGAGCACAGCTATGTGCTGTCGATCGATTCCGGAGCGATGCACGACATCTATGGCATCACCAACAATCCGTTCAAGGCGGAATACCATTTGCGTCCGAAAGAGGAGTATGCCTCGCTTACCATCCATTTGACGCACTACTCTCCCTTGGCACGCATACAGGTGCTGGATGATAAAGACCGTGTTATCCGTGAGGAAGCGGCTCAGCCGGATGGTACGACCTTTACCTATCTGGAAGCCAAATCGTTCTATGTGCGGCTGTATATCGACTTGGACGGTAACGGCCAATGGACCACAGGCGATTGGGCTACCAAGAGGCAACCCGAACCTGTATACTATTTCCCGAAAAAGTTGTCGCTGAGAGCCAACTGGGATTTTGAAGAGACCTTCGATCATCTGGCGCTGCCTCTGCTGGAACAAAAGCCGCAAGCCATCCGGAAGGCGGAAGGAGGCAAGAAGAAATAAGCAATCAGCGCTCAGCAATCAGCAATAAGCAATCAGCAATCATCCACTACCCTCTAAATACGAAATAGACAGCCAGGATCATGCAAATACATGCCGCTACATGGTTCCACTTGAGATGCATGTGAAATGCAAAGGCGGAGAAGAGGATGAACACGGCAAGCGTGATGACCTCCTGTATGATCTTGAGCTGCATGAGGTTGAACGGTCCGCCGTTACCGAGAAATCCCATCCTATTGGCAGGAACTTGCAGGCAGTACTCAAAGAACGCTATTCCCCAACTGAACAGAATAACGCCTATCAATGGCAGATGCTGAAACCATTTGACTTCTGCCATCTTCAGGTGTCCGTACCATGCCAGGGTCATGAACACGTTCGAGCAGACTAAAAGCAATATTGTATACAGGGCTTTCATCGGAAATGAATTTTAAACGCGCAAAGGTACTATTTTTTTTTGATATTTGCAAATACTTTGGCGTATGGAAGGTATATTTGAGATAAATTGACACAAAAATTGCAAAAAGTGGTTGCAAAATTTGCAAATATGCTTTTTTTTTAGTAACTTTGTACCGTCATTGGGGAATATGGTTTTCCGCAATAGTAGAAAAATAAAATAATGTTTCATTTATTCAGACATAGAACTATGGCAAATCAGTCACAGCAGTCCGGCACGATGTACAACGCCATCACGTCGGGCAGTAAGATTATCGGTACCATCATTGCCGACGGTGATATCCGCATCGACGGCACGGTGGAAGGTGAGATGCAATGTGCAGGAAAAGTGGTAATTGGCGAGAAAGGTCTTATTAAAGGTACGGTAAGTTGTCAGAACGCCGAGATCATGGGTATGTTGGACGGCAAGATTACGAACAGTCAGACGCTTGCGCTGCGTTCGACAGGCAAGATCAAAGGCGAAGTGATCACGCAGACGCTTATCGTAGAGCCGAACGCGCTCTTCAATGGCTCCTGCCAAATGCCTGCTGCAAGTAAACCCGCTAACAGCAAATAATTCAATACTCTATGCGTATCAAACCTTTTCGCGGTATTCGTCCGCCGCGTCTGCTTGCCAAGCAAGTAAGCAGCCGTCCGTATGATGTGCTGGACTCGGAAGAAGCACGTCGGGAAGCTGCAGGTAACGACATGTCGCTCTATCATATCATCAAGCCGGAAATCAATTTCCCGGAAGGCACGGATGAGCATGATCCGCGCGTGTACGACAGTGCAGTAGAGCATTTCCGTCTGTTCCGCAAGAACGGATGGCTCGTTCAGGATGATAAGGAGCAATACTACATCTATGCCCAGACCATGGACAACCGTACGCAGTACGGACTGGTGGTGGCGGCTTGGGTGGAAGATTATATGGAAGGCCGCATCAAGAAGCATGAGCTGACGCGCAAGGACAAAGAGGAAGACCGTATGAAACATGTGCGCATCAACAATGCAAACATTGAGCCCGTATTCTTCGCCTACCCCGACCGTGCCGACCTCGATGCTATCGTAGCCGAGGTGACAAGCCATGAGCCGGAGTATGATTTTGTATCCGACCTGGACGGTTTCCGCCATACGTTCTGGGTAGTGAGCAAACCAGAGCAGATAGCTGCCATCACGAGCATTGTGGCTGAGATACCTGCTATGTATATAGCAGACGGTCATCACCGTTCGGCTGCCGCTGCGCTGGTTGGGCATGAGAAGAAGATGCAGAACCCGAATCATACCGGCAACGAGGAATATAACTATTTCCTTGCCGTATGTTTCCCTGCTACGCAGCTGCATGTGATGGATTACAACCGCGTGGTGCGTGACCTGAACGGCATGAGCAAGGAGGAATTCCTCGCCAAGCTTGGCGAGCACTTCACCGTGGAGGACAAAGGTACTGCCATCTATCATCCTGAGGCATTGCATACTTTCGGGTTGTATATGGGTGACCATTGGTACAAGCTGACAGCCCATCCCGACACGTATACAGATGATCCCATCGGCGTACTGGATGTGACGGTCAGCAGCCGGCTTATCCTCGATGATCTGCTCGGCATCAAGGATCTGCGTACCGACAAACGCATTGATTTTGTGGGAGGTATACGCGGGTTGGAAGAGCTGCAGCGCCGCGTGGACAGTGGTGAGATGAAGATGGCTCTGGCGCTCTACCCTGTGACGATGCAGCAGATCATCGACATTGCCGACAGCGGTAACATCATGCCACCCAAGACCACATGGTTTGAGCCCAAGCTGCGCTCGGGACTCATCATCCATGAGCTAATTTGACTAGACGACTAGATGACTAGAAGACTAGCATATATCCTCGCAGCAATGCTGCTGCTTACCGGCTGTGGTATACAGCAGCGCGTGAAAAAGGCGGACAAGAAGTTCGCTATTGGCGAATATTACGATGCGGCACAGATTTACAAGCAATGCCAGCGTAATATCGATGCCAAGAAGCAGCGCGAACTGAAGGCGCATGTATCGTTCAACCAGGGCGAGTGTTATCGCATCCTGAACGACGGCAAGGCTGTCAGCGCCTATGCTTCTGCCATCAAATACAAGTATCCCGATTCGATTGCCTACCTGCGTTATGGTGAGGTGCTGATGTATCAGGGCAAGTACAAGGATGCCGAAAAAGCCTTCCTCACCTACCTTGAATACGATAGCGCCAACTACCATGCCAAGGCGGGTGTGTATGCTTGCCGTAACGCAGCGGAGTGGAAGAAAACGCCGTCGCGCTACAAGGTGACGCTGGCGAAGGACTTCATAGCCAAGCGTTGCTCCAGCTTCGCGCCGCAATTCATCGGCAACAATGCGGATGCATTGATGTTCACATCCAACCGTCAGGAGCGCGGCAAAGGCAAGCAGAAGAAAGGTGTACGGGGCAGTCCGGTCACTGGCGGACAACTGTTCCGCTTGTACTCGGCAAGGAAGAATGCTTCCGGCAAATGGGAAGAGATAGAACTGGCTGAAGGCCTATACGACAGCGAGAGCAGTAGCAACGAATCGGCTGCCGACAGCACCTCTTCCGGCAAAGCCGCACCGGCTGAACTGGGCGTATGCTGCTTCACACGCGATGGCAAGACGATGTACTTCACCTATTCCAAACCCATCAACGGACAGGATCTCGGAGCCAAGATCTTCACCTCCACACGCGCATCGGGTGAGTGGAGCGAACCGCAGGAAGTAATCCTGTTCAAGGACAGTAGCATCACCGTGGGCCATCCTGCGCTGTGCGCAACCGAAGATACCCTCTATTTCGTTTCGGATGCGCCGGGAGGCTATGGAGGCAAAGATATATGGTTTGTTGAGATGAACGGCTCGGAATGGTCGGTACCGATGAATATGGGTCCGCAGATCAACACCAGCGGTGAGGAACTCTACCCTACTATCCGCGCCAACGGCGATCTGTATTTTGCATCGACCGGACATCCCGGCTACGGAGGCTTGGATCTGTTCAAAGCCGTGCGTGACACCACAGCAGCCGACAGCCTGAGCGGTATGGGTTGGGCGGTATATAATATGGGTGCGCCGTTCAATACGAACAACGATGATTTCGGCATTACCTTCGAGGGCGAGACGGAGAACGGTTTCTTCTCGTCCAACCGTGGACAGAAGAAAGGCTACGACCAGATCTATCAGTTCATCCTGCCCGAGATGGAGTTTATCGTGGAGGGAATGGTGACGGACAACAACGGTGATCCTGTCAGCGATGCTACGATCCGTCTGGTGGGCAATAACGGCACGAACACGCGTCTGCAGGTAAGGCGTGACGGCACGTACAAGATCAAGATTCAACGCGATGCCAAATTTGTGATGCTGGGTACGGCTCGCGGCTATCTGAATGAGAAACAATCGCTGGAGACCTTCGGGCTGAAAGACAGCAAGACTTATACCGTCAATTTCACCCTGACGCCTGTCAGCAAACCGGTGACGATGGATAATATCTTCTATGAGTTCGGCAAGTGGGACCTGACACCTGCCTCGGAGACGGGTCTGGCAAGTCTGGTAAAGCTTCTCAACGACAATCCCAACATCACCATCGAGCTGTCGGCACATACCGACTATGTGGGTAACGATGCCGCCAACAAGGAGCTGTCGGCCAAACGTGCGCAGAGTGTGGTCAACTACCTGATCTCACATGGCATTGAGCGTGAGCGTCTGACGCCTGTAGGCTATGGCGAGGAGAAGCCCGTCGTGGCGGATGCCGCACTGCATCAGAAATATGCGTTCATCCCTGTGGAGCAAGCGCTTAACGAGGAGTTTATCCTCACGCTGACGGCCGAACAGCAGGAGATATGCAATCAGATCAACCGTCGTACCGAGTTCAAGGTCTTGCGTACCACGTATAAGTTGTACTAATTGACAATTGAGCGATTGACGATTGACAATTGATTGTACTATTGAAACAATTGCACAATTGAACACAATCGTCAATAAATCGTAAATTGTAAATTGTAAAATAGTCAATAGCAATGAAACAATATCTCGATCTTTGCCGCCGCGTACTGGATGAGGGCGTGAAGAAAACCGACCGTACCGGCACGGGTACCATCAGCGTGTTCGGCCATCAGATGCGCTTTCATATGGCAGACGGTTTTCCGCTGCTGACTACCAAGAAGCTTCATCTCAAATCCATCATCTACGAACTGCTGTGGTTCTTGCAGGGCGATACCAACGTGCGCTACCTGCAGGAGCATGGCGTACGCATCTGGAACGAATGGGCTGACGAGAACGGCGATCTGGGACCTGTATACGGTCATCAGTGGCGCTCATGGCCCGACTACAAGGGTGGCACCATCGACCAGATAACCAACCTGGTGAACATGATCAAGCGTTCGCCTGACTCGCGGCGATTGATTGTCAGCGCGTGGAACGTGGCGGAGGTGGATACAATGGCTTTGCCGCCGTGCCATACATTGTTTCAGTTCTATGTGGCGGATGGCAAGCTGTCGCTGCAGCTCTATCAGCGCAGTGCGGATATCTTCCTCGGCGTGCCGTTCAACATAGCCTCCTATGCGCTGCTACTGATGATGATGGCGCAGGTGACGGGACTGGAAGCAGGTGATTTTGTTCACACCTTTGGTGACGCACATATCTACCTCAACCATCTGGATCAGGTGCGCTTGCAACTGACACGCGAACCGCGCAAGTTGCCCACGATGCACATCAATCCCGAAGTGAAAGATATCTTCTCGTTCCGGTACGAAGATTTTGAGCTGCTTGGTTATGATCCCCACCCGCATATAGCCGGAGTGGTGGCGGTGTGAAATTTGTCATTTGTTATTTGTCATTTGTTATTTGTAAATTGTCAATCAATCGTAAATCGTCAATCTGTCAATCGTCAATACTATCTATGTTATCCATCATCGTAGCTATAGCAGAGAATTATGCCATCGGAAAGAAGGGCGACCTATTGTGCCACATGCCTAACGACCTCAAGCACTTCAAGCAAATCACGTCGGGGCACACTGTTATCATGGGTGAGCGCACCTATCTGTCGCTGCCCAAGCATCCCCTACCCAATCGCCGGAACATCGTCATCACCGACAATCCCGCTTTTGCCGAACCGGGCTGTGAGATCGTCCATTCCATCCCGGAAGCCGTAGAGGCTGTGCAAAAGGATGAGGAAGCGTTCGTCATTGGTGGAGGCATGGTGTACAGGCAGATGATGCCGTTGGCTGACAAACTGTATATCACCCATATTGCTCACGCTTGGGAAGATGCAGATACGTTCTTCCCTGTCATCGATCCCGCTATCTGGCAGCAGACTGCCGCCGAGGAGCATCCTGCCGATGCCGAGCATCCTTATCCATACATTTTTACTGAATATCTGCGCCGTTAATATAGCGCATAACCCCAATTGATTAAAATGAGACAACTGACCCAAACCGAAATAATGCAGCTGCAATCGCAAGGCTGCAAGGCTCGTGATTGGTCGCTGATAGAAGTAGCAGAGCCTTTTCACCCCGAGTATATTCGTGAAGTAGCTTTTTCAGGCAAAGTACGTATAGGCCGACTGGAGACGGAGTATACCCTTCCCGGCGGCTTCACTGTGCATAGCGGATTGTATCGCGCTGCTATTCATAACTGCACTTTTGGCGATAACGTCCACATCTACAATGTGCACAACTATATGGCCAACTACCATGTAGGCAACGACACCTGCATAGAGAATGTCAATTCCATCGTTGTGGATGGTACCAGTACGTTCGGCAACGGCGTGCGTGTACCGGTGATGAACGAAGGTGGCGGACGGGAGATACCTATCTTCGACCATCTGTCGGCTCACATGGCGTACATCCTTACTTTGTACCGCCATCGTCCGGAGGTGATTGCCGCGCTGACGAAGATGATTGACGATTATGCCGAGACGCAACGCTCTGATATGGGCTACATAGGCAACAACGTACGCATCATCAACTGCGGAAGCCTCAAGAACGTACGCATCGGCAGCAACGCGCAGATAGGCGGTGCATCCGTGCTCAAGAACGGCTCTATCAACTCCAATGCGTCTGCTCCGGTGAAGATCGGTTCGGGCGTCAAGTGCAACGATTTTATCATCTGTTCGGGCGTATCTATCACGGATAGCACGCTGGTTAGCAAGTGTTTCGTTGGTCAGGGCTGCGAGATGGGCAAGCACTACTCTGCCCTGGATTCGCTGTTCTTTAGCAATTGTCAGGGTTTTCATGGCGAGGCTACGGCTATCTTTGCCGGACCGTATACGGTGACGCATCACAAATCTACTTTGCTCATTGCGGGCATGTTCTCGTTTCTGAATGCCGGTTCGGGCAGCAACCAGTCGAACCACATGTACAAGCTCGGACCTATCCACCAGGGCATGGCGGAGCGTGGCGCCAAGACTACCTCGGATTCGTACCTGCTATGGCCGGCTAAGGTAGGTGCTTTCACGCTGGTGATGGGACGCCATACCAAGCACTCCGACACATCGGCGCTGCCTTTCTCCTACCTGATCGAGAACGCCACGGAGAGTTATATCGTTCCGGCTGTCAACCTGCGCTCGGTAGGCACGATACGTGATGCACAGAAATGGCCGAAACGTGATAACCGCAAAGACCCGCACAAGCTCGACCTGATCAACTATAACCTGCTCTCGCCGTATACGATACAGAAGATGTATCATGGCCGTGAGGTGCTCAACGAGTTGATGCGCTTGTCGGGTGAAGGTACGGAGGTCTATTCCTACCAGAACTGCAAGATTCGCAATTCCTCGTTGCACAAAGGTATCAATCTGTATACCATTGGAATAAAGAAGTTCCTTGGCAACTCGCTCATCTCGCGATTGAGCAAACATGAGTGGCATAGCATCGAGGATATCCGTCAGCTCTTGCAGCCCGACAGCCGCATCGGTTTGGGCGAGTGGATTGATTGTTCGGGTCTGATTGCACCGAAATCGGAGATAATGGCTCTGCTCGATGCTATTCAGGACGGAAGCATCACGAGCCTGGATCAGGTGCATCAGCGTTTCACCATCATGCACGAGCGCTACTACTCCTACGAATGGACGTGGGCACTCGACAAGCTGGAGCAGGTATGGGGCAAGACGGTCGATCAAGTGGAGTTTGACGACATCATCCGTGCCGTTGTGGAATGGCAGGAGTCGGTAGTAGGTCTGGATCGAATGGTATATAACGATGCGAAAAAAGAGTTCAGTCTGAATGCCCACACCGGTTTTGGCGCCGATGGCGACGATGAGCAGAACAGCCTTGATTTTGAGAACGTTCGCGGCAAGTTTGAGAGCAACTCGTTTGTCCTGGCCGTATTGGATCACATCCGCCTCAAGTCCGTACTTGGCAATGACATCCTCTCCCGGCTGAAAACAATATCCTGACGTTATTCTGACTTTCGTATCTTTGTAGCGGACTATGGCTAAACTGTTAGACAACTATATTTTCAACGACCGGATGCGGTATGAGGCGCATCATTTGGTGTATAGTTATTCCGAGGCGGATGAGCCTATTCTGATTGGCGGCTTCCTGGGTGCTGCCTACCTGCTTGTGCTGCTTATCAATAGCGACGAGGGCGAGCGACGCAATATTCCGCTTGATATAGAGAACGAGCAGAACCGGGACTTGATCTTCAAACGCTATGAGCAAGAAGTTATAGCCGATGATTGGGGATACCTGCGAGCAGAACTCAATCAGCTCAACGATGCGTACATACAATTAAATGTCAGCGAGAAAGACATCTATGATATATGTCCGAACCAACGCCAGCTAAGCATCGCCATGAGGATGCTTAACGCCTACATGCAAGGGCTTGTCGTGGAAGAGTTTGGCGAACATATTTGGGAAGCATCGCCGTGGAAAATGCCGTTTGCGCAATGGCTCTTTGATGCCGGCGATATGGAGGCATATCGTCAGCAGTTTCTTGATAGGGACTGGAGTGACCCTATAGTGGCTAATCTTCTCGCTGAGTGGCCCAAGCTCGATGTACATCCTACTTTCCTCTTTAATGGCGAAGATGTCGAGGATATTATGCGCCGTTATTGGGGATGGTTGTGGAATGTCGCTCGGCAGCAAGTGGCTGTCACGCCCGATGCAGAGCAGCAGCTGGAGGAAGTCAGAGCGCTGATCCGTAAGCATGAGACCGATTATCGTTTCCTCGAAGACGGCTTGAAAGAGCTCCCGATTGACTCACAAAAACTCTTCCGCAAATGGATGACGCGTTGGACGGCATTCGTTACCGACCAATTGGCGTCCACTGCATTGGATTCGTTCCCGGAGCAGCCACACCGCAGGCAGAGCGAGCAAGTGCTTTTCCCCGATACTACTCTCACCTGCCCTGAGCAGAACAAATATACACAGGTGCGCGACTATATCCTTGACCGCTGCCGCTACGACGACGCGTTCCGTGACTACTACCAATCGCACCACCTCAACGATTTCTGCGATCAGCTGACGCGCATGTTCGGCTGGTACGTCAATCCCAACTCCCTCGGCAAAAGCCTCAAGCGCAAGAAAAAGTAAAGATTTTTGCCCCTTTCGCACGAAAAAGTGCGTAAGACGTTTGCAAATATGAAATATTTTTTGTAACTTTGCAGTCGAATTGAACAAAGAAAGCGTCTCTCATGGGCAAACTCAAATCAGATATATTACAGTTTCTCGGGCTTTGGGAGAGTTTGCACAATCCGAATTTTAACCGTGTGCAATTCGACACGTTTAGAACGGAAGCAGGGCTTAACCGTTTTGTCATGACTCCATCCAAATGGATTGAAATGACAGGAGCTAACGCTTTCTGCCATGGACATTGCAAGCCTTCCTCAGTTACCACAAATAGTTAACTGATGGCAAAATAAACATACCGTCCCATCCATGACGTGAAACCGGAGAACAGCGCAAAGCGTTGCGCTGATAAAATAACATATTAACAGCATTGGCTATTATTCGCGTTCAAGAAAAAGGTCCGGAAAACTAATTTCTTAACAGAATTAGAAAAGCCATGTTCACGGAAGTCACGGAACTTCCCAACTTCATCATAAAGCACTGATGTATTTCAGTGTGGGTATATCTATGATGAAGTGCGGGTTTTCTTTCCGGACCTCCCGTGAACGCGAGTAGATATACTCACTTTTCTTTTCTGCCTGAGTGATTGATGGCAATGCAAAATCGCTATCAATCTATGGCAAAGGCAGATTTAGAAGCAGCTAGAAGTGCAAAAAAAGATGAGTTCTATACGCAACTTGATGATATTGCGAAAGAACTCAAGTACTATAAACCTTATTTTAAGGATAAGGTGGTATTTTGTAACTGTGACGATCCGTATGAAAGTAATTTCTTCAAGTATTTTGCACTTAATTTCAATCTATTAGGGCTCAAGAAACTCATTGCAACCTGCTACAACGGCTCACCCATAGCCGGTGACGAACTGCCTTTGTTGTTTGAGATAGATGAAACGGAGCCTAAAAAGATAGCCTACAAAGTTGAAATCACAGAAGTACAGGATTACAATAATGATGGAGCAGTGAACCTTGCTGATGTTCAGTGGCTCATCCAAAACGATAAAAATGCACTTTCTTTACTCAAAGGAAATGGTTCTTTCGACAGTTCGGAGTGTATAGAATTACTCAAAGAAGCGGATATTGTAGTAACAAATCCACCTTTCTCTTTATTCCGCGAATATATCGCACTTCTTATGAAATACGAGAAGAAATTCTTGATTATTGGTAACCAAAATGCAATTTCGTATAAAGAAATATTTCCACTTATCAAAGATAATAGATTATGGCTTGGACTAACGATGAACGGAGCAAATCGCTGGTTTCAAGTTCCAGATTCATACGAAAAATATCATAAAATTGAGAATGGGAAAAAATACGCTTTTGTAGCACAAGTAGTTTGGTTTACAAATTTGGATCATAAAGTACGGCATGAAACAATAGACTTATATAAATATTATAACGAGTCTGAATATCCTTCATATGATAATTATAACGCAATCAATGTTGATAGAGTTACTGAAATTCCTTGCGACTTTGAAGGAATTATTGGTGTCCCGATAACATTTTTACATAAATATAGCCCAAATCAATTTGAGATCTTAGGCATGAGTGCCTCTGCAGGCTACAATCCGGAAATAGTTGGCATTCCTTTTTTAGGAGAAAAGGATGCGCGCCCACTTATAAACGGAAAGAATACTTATGCAAGAATATTTATTCGCAATAAAAAACCACAAAAACCATGAAAATAGATTTACATGAAGTACGCGTGCGCGAGTTGTGCGCCGGGTACAATGATTTGAGTATTCAAGAAGAAGGCATCGTCGGATACGGTGGGCGCCTTAATATTCGTCCGAAATATCAGCGGGAGTTCGTCTATGACGAAAAGAAACGCAACGCGGTCATGGACACCGTTTGGCAGAACTTTCCGCTCAACGTCATGTATTGGGTAAAAACAGACGGCGCAGATGGTATAGACTACGAAGTGTTGGATGGTCAGCAGCGCACAATTTCTATCTGCTCGTTCATTGCCGGCGAGTATATGATGGAGTTTGAGGACAACTTACTCGGCTTCAACAATATGACCCAAGAGCAGCAGAACCGTATTCTGGACTACAAGCTCCAAGTCTATATCTGCGAGGGTACCGACGAGGAGAAAATCAAATGGTTCCAGCGCATCAATATAGCCGGAGAGAAACTGACCGACCAAGAGATCCTTAACGCCATCTATGCGGGCAGTTGGACCACGCAAGCCAAGCGCCGTTTCTCCAAAACAGGCTGTGTAGCCTATCGTATCGCCTCGGATTTTATGTCCGGTTCGCCCATTCGACAGGACTATTTCGAGACCGCACTCCAATGGATAGGTGACGCGCAAGGCAAGTCGCTTCGTCAGTACATGGCGGATCATCAGCACGACACCGATGCCGATGAACTATGGCAGTATTTTCAGGATGTCATTCATTGGGTGGACAAACTCTTCGGACGCAAATACAAGAAAGAAATGAAAGGCGTGGAATGGGGATTGCTATATAACAAGCACCGCGACACCAAACTTACGGCAACCGCCATCGGAGAACAGATGGCAAAACTCATGGCAGACTCCGATGTACAAAAGAAATCCGGCATCTTTGCCTACATTCTTGACGGCGACATTCACCACCTCGGTATCCGCGCCTTTGATGCCAATACGCGCCGTGAGGTTTATGAGCGTCAGGGCGGTAAGTGTGCTATCTGCAGCAAGCCTTTCGACATCGAAGTCATGGAAGCCGATCATATCACGCCCTGGGTGGAAGGCGGTCGTACTATTGCCTCCAACTGCCAAATGCTCTGCCGAGAATGTAACAGAAGAAAAAGTAGCAAGTAAGATTTACTACTCCTCGGGAAGCATTTTTTTCAAAAAAAATCCACTTTTTTTGAAAAAATCACATAAAAATGCACAAAAAAAGTGTCACATGACGTCACGTGACACGAAGTGACAAAAGTGTCCTTTGATGCGGACACTTTTTTTTGTATCTTTGCAGTCGATTTCGAAAAACTCGGAATCATTGGGGCTTTTTGCCCTAACAATTTAACAGTTTAACAACTTAACAGTTTAACAGTTTAACAGCTTAACAATTTAACAGTTTAACAGCTTAACAGTTTAACAATTTAACATTATGACTGACATTCAGAACCTTCATTCGGAGGAACAGGCTAACCTCCACATCGTGGAAAACATGGATGTAAACAACCTGCCTCAACTATTGCAATCCGTCCTCTCGCTCGCACAGACGCCTGTCGAGAAAGACATGCTCCTCCTCTCTGCGCTTACCGCGTGCTCAAGCGTCATGCCTAACCTGTACGTCAAGTATGGCGTAGCCGCCAAACGCTACTACCCTAACCTCCAGCTCTTTATCGTTGGCTCTGCCGCCTCAGGCAAAGGTATAGCCAACATCGCTCTCGAACTGGTCAAACCCATCCACCAAGCCCTACCGCTCATCATCCCGGGCGATGCCACCTACCCGGCTTTCTACCAGACGCTGGCTAAGCAAAAAGGTCGCGGGTATATCCACGAGAGCGAAGGATCGGTCATCACCGATATCTGGCGCTCGTGTACTGCCAACTACAACACCGCGCTCCGTAAGGCTGCCGAGCATGAACCCATCAGCCGTAGCCGCTGCAAGGAAGCCTCGGTCATAGAATGTCCGCAAGTATCGATGGTGCTTACCGGAACGTTCAGCCAGTACCGCGCACTTGTGCCGAGCATCGAGAACGGTTACTTCAGCCGGTTGCTCACGCTCATCGTGAATGAGCACCAAGCCTTCAACAGCCGCTACGTACAACCCGACGAGTCGTCGAACGCTGTCATTACTACCGCTGCACAGCAGGTCTATCAGCTATGCAAGACGCTCTTCGCCTCCCAACCTCGCGAGTTCCGCCTTACCGATACCCAGCGCGAACGCCTCGGGCAGCATCTTCAGTCTGCCTACCCCACACTCATCCGCATGCTTGGTGATGACTTCCACTCCGTCATCCTCCGCATGGCGGTGCAGATCGAGCGCATCGCCATGATCCTCACAGCCCTACGGGTGTTCTGTGCTCGCGATTTCCATGAGCGAGAAACGTCGTCCGTTGTGCCGGATGATATCCGGCTCATCTGCTCCGATGCCGACTACGCCACCGCCGAACTCATCGGCAACAAGCTTATCCTCCACATGGCACAAGCCTACCAACTCATCCGCGGTACGCAAAAAGTCGAGCTGCCTTCCGTCAAACCCCTTGACCAGAAGCAGATCCTCCTCTCCCTCCTCCCCAATGAGTTCGAATCCAAAACCCTCGTCGCCGAAGCACTCTCACAAGGCATCTCACGGGCTACAGCCTTACGCTGGAACGATGAATGGCAACAGCATGGGCAGATTCAGAAAATCAAGTATGGAGTGTATCAAAAAATTGCATGAGATTCTTGAGACAGTTGAGACACTTTGTTGTTATCGCCTGTATATCAGCATTTTGGTCGCCCGCCAAGCCCTACTCAAGTATCTCAACTGTCTCAAGTGTCTCAACTGTCTCATGCAAATTTTTCTTCGTCAATTAGCCCCGAATCATATTCGGGAACGCAAAAAACGTTAGTTATTTGTTGTATATTTGTTGAATATTTGTTAATTATTAACAGGGGTAACACAGTAGTGCAAGTATGGATTACCCTATTACATCCCCTTTCCCGAGCGGAAGCTTTGGATAAACTCACTAAATTATTAACTCATTAATTTATACACTATGGCTCATATTAAGACCATCGATGGCCTCAAGTATTCAAAAGGCGCAATCAGCAAGAAGCGCGTACAAGGTGTGGATCATTTCACCTGCACCAAATACAAAGAATTTCGTGACCCGCTTACCGGCGAGGTAGTGGGATACGGACCGAACGAGATGTTCAATCAGCACTGGCGCAACTACACGACAGCGCCGCTCACAGAGGCAGAAAAGTTGCAGCGGAGCAAATGGCGCGAGACCTGTAGCAGCGCACCGGAGATCATCAACAATCCCTCGCATCCTCGCTACATGCCCCTGTATAACGCATGGCGTGCACAACTCGGCTGCAAAAAGCCTATCAAGCAGTTCCCGAATTTTGTACGGCATGTACTCAGTCAGGAAGGGCAACATTAAACGGTAAAGCCGTTAGCGATAGCCGGCAATCGTTTGGGCAATTCGCCTCGAATCAATATGTATAATAAGACAAGAGGAGTTCCGAAGAACTCCTCATGTCTCGTCGGATGGATATGCCATCTTCAGAGCGGTAAGCGGGACTCGAACCCGTGACCCTCAGCTTGGGAAGCTGATGCTCTACCAACTGAGCTACTACCGCGAAAGCGGGTGCAAAGATACAACTTTTTTTTGATATTTGCAAATAATTCGGGGAAAAAGTTGAAAAAAACCGAAGATTTGCGCATTTATGCGACCTGAAGGAGCCGTACAGCAATCAACAAACGCCCAAAAACCTACAACCAGCCAAGCCTTACGACCTACCCACAAAGCCTTACAGCTGCTCTTTGATGCGGCCGGTGCGGTAGGCGTCGAGGAGCAGTTCGAGGTCGGCAATCTGGTCGAGGAGCTGTTTGCCCATATCGGTATCGCGAATAAGCATGCGCTTGGAGGAGAAATCGGTAAGCTGGATGCGGTTGTGGATATCGGAGCCGGAACGGATAGCCTGTTCCCTACTCTCGAACTCCTCATGCTCGACGAGCTGGATGCAGAAGCTGTTGTAGATAAGCGTATAGCCGGCAATGCCGGTCTTCTCCTGATAGGGCTTGCTGAATCCGCCATCGATAACGAAGCGTTTGCCACCGGCACGCATAGGCGTCTCGCCCTTGATAGTACGCACGGGGATATGCCCGTTGATGATGCGGCTCTCTTCGGAATCCATGCCAAACTCACGGAGAATACGCTCGCACACATGCTCGTCGTTAGCCAAAGCATAGTAGGCGCCGTTCTTCTCATGCCAGATAGCTTTGTCGGCGATGAAATAGCGCTCGAAAGTGGTCATCTTGTCCTTATTGTAGAGAGGCGACAAGGGACCTGTCCACAAATACCACATATAATCCAGCGCATCGTCCTTGATCTTGCCCTGGCCGAAATATGCCAGGCGGACGACCTCATCGATGCGCTCCATGAGCGCACGGCCTTTGACGCGCTTGCCAAGGACTTCGACCTCGGTGAACGAGCCATCGTCGTTGAGAGGGATCGCGGCATGATAGAGCAAGAAGCCGTTATGCACAAGGAAGAGCGAGCCATGACGATAGAGCATACGCAGATGTTTCTGCAGCTTCTCTGACTTGCGGAACGAGCGTGCCAGCTGGCTCATCAGTTCCTCCTCCTCCACGCTAAGGGCGTAGGGGTCGGCAGGATTGACGGTGGGGAGTGAACTATCGGTGAGCGGATAGGTGATGCCATCGACCGTGATGGTACCATCGGGATTGATCTTGTCGAGCAGCAAGCGGTCGTCCATCAGGTATTCAGGATGGCGGCGGATAATTTGCCCCTCGAGCTTGAACTGAATGATAGAGATAGCCTTGTGCATCTTAGCCATCAACACAGCTGAACGCGTGAGGCGTGGATTATTCTCAAAATCTTTGGTCTGCCAGATGGTACACGGGTCATCGCCGTAGGTCTGCATGGCAAAGCTGGCGAGCGGCAGCAGGTTGATGCCATATCCCTCCTCGAGCGTCTCGATATTGGCATAGCGGATAGACACGCGCAGGACGGTAGCTATCAGCGCAGCATTGCCGGCAGCAGCTCCCATCCACTCGATATCATGGTTGCCCCACTGGATATCATAGTCGCGGATAGTAGAGAGCACATCCATGATCTTCTGCGCTCCAGGACCACGGTCGAAGATGTCGCCTACGATATGGAAGGTATCAATCACCAGACTATGAATTAGGTAGCATATCGCCACGATGACCTGTTCCGCACAACCGGTATCGATAATAGCCTGCAAGATAGAATGATAGTAGGACTGTCTGCCTCCCTCAATATCTGATTCGTAAAGCAGCTCCTCGATGATATAGGCGAACTGCGAGGGAATCATCTTCCTGACCTTGGAGCGCGTATACTTGACCGTAACACGGCGCATGATCTCCACCACCTGGCTCAACCGCACATACAGAAATTCTTCTCTCGATGCAAACGTCCTGCCCTCTTCGTACGGCTCGTCAGGCTGCTGCAATCGCTCGTCGGGATAATATATCAATGCGCACAAGGCACGCTTCTCCTTCTCGCTGATGGTATCGCCGAATGCATCATCCACCTTACGGCGTATGACTCCGGAAGCATTCTTCACCATGTGGATGAAGGCTGTAGAAGCGCCATGGAGGTCGCTGACGAAATGCTCGGTACCCTTGGGCAGAGAGAGGATAGAACGCAGATTGATGATCTCCGTAAGAACGGCATTGGTGTTCGGAAACTTTTCAGAAAGAAGATATAAGTATTTATCTTGCATGGCATTGTATTGATTAGTTGAACCGTTGCTTCGTGGTTGTGGCATGTATAACTATTTGACCTGAATCAGTTCGTACAAGTAGTTGTATTGCTTTGGGATGATGGAGAAATCCATCTGCTTGCCTGTCTGACCGGCATCATAGCCGTCCTTGACATGGGTGAAGAGGGTCGCCACCGTTTCCACCGGTATATCGCGCCGCACCTCACCTGCAATGATCGAATTGCGCAAGGCACGTATCCATTTCTCTTTCTCGGACGCATACAGCCTGTTGGCACGGCGGTAGAGGTCAGGGAAACGATGGTACGCCGTATAGAGGAGCATGATCACATTGGAGGTATTGATATTCTTGTCCTCCAGCTCCATCAGATTATCCTCAAGAAACCTGAAATAGCGCAACAACGCTTCAATCATTTGCGGGACACGCACATCATCGGGCAGGTGCAGCATATTCTGCTTGGGCTGAAGAAAGAAGCGGTTGACTATCTCGACAAAGATCTCATCCTTGTTCTTGAAATAGTAGTACATCGTACCGCGCCCCATATCCAACGCGCTCTGCAAATCCGTGATACTGACATTCTCGTACCCGTTGATCAGGTAGAGTTCCAACGCTTTGTAGATGATTCGTTCTTTTCTGTCTTTTTGTACCATAATTATAATTTTGATGGTATGTTCTACACTCCTACTCCGTTTGGCGATCAATCCAGCTTGAGTACTGCGAGGAAGGCTTTCTGCGGCACCTCGACATTACCAATCTGCTTCATACGTTTCTTGCCTCGCTTCTGTTTCTCCAGCAGTTTGCGCTTACGGCTGACATCACCGCCATAGCACTTGGCAAGCACATCTTTGCGCACCTGCTTGACCGTTTCACGCGCGATGATCTTGGCGCCGATAGCAGCCTGGATGGCGATATCGAACTGCTGACGCGGTAGCAACTCCTTGAGTTTCTCGCACATACGGCGGCCGAAATCCACTGCATTATCCCGATGGGTGAGCGTGGACAGGGCATCCACCTGCTCGCCGTTGAGCAGTATATCCAGTTTGACGAGGTTAGAGGGTCGGAAGCCGTTGTGATGCCAGTCGAATGAGGCATAGCCCTTGCTGATACTCTTGAGCTTGTCATAGAAGTCGATGACGATCTCGCCCAGCGGCATGTCGAAGAGCAGCTCCATACGGTTGCCGGAGATATATTCCTGCTTGACCAATTCGCCGCGCTTATCCAGACACAGGGTCATGATAGGCCCGATGAAATTAGCCGTGGTGATGATGGACGCACGGATATAGGGCTCCTCTATATGGTCAATCTCGGTGAGGTCGGGCATGCCGGCAGGGTTGTGTACCTCCTTCATGGCGCCACCTTTGAGATAGACGTTGTAGCTGACGTTAGGCACCGTAGTGATGACATCCATATCGAACTCACGGTCGAGCCGCTCCTGGATGATCTCCATGTGCAACAATCCCAGAAAACCGCACCGGAAACCAAAGCCGAGCGCCACGGACGACTCGGGCGTGAAGCTGAGCGAGGCATCGTTGAGCTGGAGTTTTTCCAGGGATGCACGCAGGTTCTCATAGTCCTCCGCCTCAATGGGATAGACGCCCGCAAACACCATCGGCTTAACTTCCTCGAAGCCCTCGATAGCTTTATCGCACGGGCGCGCGACGTGTGTTATGGTATCGCCCACGCGCACCTCGGACGAATTCTTGATGCCCGAAATGATATACCCCACATTACCGGCGCTTATCTCCTTCGTAGGCTGCATATCCAACTTGAGCACACCTATCTCATCAGCGTCATATTCTTTGCCTGTATTGAAGAAACGTACCTTTTCACCGGTACGCATCGTACCGTTGACTACCTTGTAATAGCCTATGATGCCACGGAAGGAATTGAATACGGAATCAAACACCAGGCACTGCAGCGGAGCATCGGGATCGCCCTGAGGGGCAGGAATGCGCTCGATGATAGCATCGAGGATAGCCTCCACGCCATCGCCGGTCTTGGCCGAACAGCGCAAGATCTCCTCGCGCTTGCAGCCCAAGAGATCGACAATCTCATCCTCCACCATCTCCGGCATGGCTGACTCCATATCGCATTTGTTCATGACCGGAATGATCTCCAGGTCATGCTCCAGCGCCATATACAGATTAGAGATAGTCTGCGCCTGAACGCCCTGGGAGGCATCCACCACGAGCAACGCGCCTTCGCAAGCGGCAATAGAGCGGCTTACCTCGTAGGAGAAATCGACGTGCCCCGGAGTATCGATCAGGTTCAGGGTGTAGCCCTTGTACGCCATCTGGATGGCATGACTCTTGATGGTGATACCACGCTCTTTTTCCAGATCCATGTCGTCGAGAACCTGGTTTTCCATATCACGCACGTCAACCGTGTGAGTCAACTCCAACATACGGTCTGCAAGGGTCGATTTACCGTGATCTATGTGTGCAATGATGCAAAAATTTCGGATATTTTTCATAATTGAGCACAAAGTTACAAAAAAATTTGGAAATTTGCAAATATTTTTGTAACTTTGTAGCATATTCCGGTAAAACGGGTAAAAATTGAAAGAAAAAGACGCAATAACTAACAAAAATCATATACATTTCATAACTATTCTAACAGAATATGGAAAAAGAGAATATTGTCGTACGCTTTTGTGGTGACTCAGGCGACGGCATGCAATTGACAGGTTCGCTGTTTTCATCGCTATCGGCCATCCTTGGCAATGAGATCAGCACTCTACCCGATTTCCCCGCCGAGATCCGTGCTCCGCAAGGAACGCTTGGCGGCGTGAGCGGATTCCAGGTGAACGTAGGCAAAGGCGTATTCACGCCCGGCGACAAAGCCGATGTGATCGTAGCCATGAATGCGGCAGCACTCAAGGTTTGTGCCCTCGGATCGAAGTTCAACCAGAAAGGTGCTACCTATAACGAGCAGGATGCGCTGTTCAAACGGGATGCGGTAGTGATTGTGGATACCGACTCGTTCACCGACAAAGATCTGGAGAAAGCCCTGTACACCACGGACAATCCGTTTACCGAACTGGGTCTGCCGGAGTCGGTACAGGTTGTCCCCGTAGCCGTGACCGCCCTGACAAAAGAGGCACTGAAGGACAGCGGCATGGACAACAAGGCGATGCTCAAGTCGCGTAACATGTTTGCTTTAGGCATCGTGTGCTGGCTGTTCGACCGGCCGATCGACAAAGCTATCCACTTCCTGGAGGGCAAGTTTGCCAAGAAACCTGCACTGATTGCCCCGAATGTGAAAGTGCTGACCGACGGCTACAACTACGGCCAGAACCTCGCGCTGAGCATCAACCAGATACGCCTCATGGCAGCCACCGAGCAGGAGCATGGCACCTACACCTCCATTGCCGGCAACAAAGCCACGGCATGGGGACTGATTGCCGCTGCCGAGAAAGCCGGCAAGCGGTTGTTCCTCGGCTCCTATCCTATCACGCCGGCTACGGATATCATGCACGAGCTGGCAGGGAGGAAGGACATGAACGTGATGGTGGTTCAGGCAGAGGACGAGATAGCGGGTGTATGCACGGCTATCGGCGCATCGTTTGCAGGTGACCTGGCTTGCACCTCCACTTCCGGTCCGGGTTTGTCACTCAAATCCGAAGGTATCGGTCTGGCCGTGATGGCAGAGCTGCCGCTGGTAGTGATTGACGTGCAGAGAGGTGGTCCGAGTACGGGTCTGCCCACCAAGACCGAGCAGACCGACCTGCTCCAGGCACTGTACGGTCGTAACGGCGAGTGCCCGCTGGTGGTGATAGCCGCCTCTACTCCTGCCAACTGCTTCCGGTATGCCTACGAGGCATGCAAGATTGCACTGGAAAACATGACGCCTGTCATCCTCATGACCGACACCTATCTGGCTAACGGCACAGGCTTGTGGCGCATCCCGCAGATGGCCGAGCTGCCTGAGATCAAGCCACAAGGCGTGCCCGAAGAACTCAAAGGCAAATATAATCCCGCTCTTCGTGATGAGAACGGCGTGCGCTACATGGCTACGCCCGGCATGGAAGGATTCACCTACAGAAATATCGGCTTGGAGCGTGACAGCGAAAAAGGTTCAATCTCCACCAATCCCGAGAACCACCAGAAGATGGTGCTTGCCCGTCAGGCCAAGGTGGATCAGGTGGCTGACCGCATACCCGATGCACAGGTGCAATGCAATGCCGATAGCGACACACTGCTCGTAGGCTGGGGATCGACGGAAGGACACCTGAAGGCTGCTGCCAATCAGTTGAACTGCGCCTTGCTGCAACTCAACTATATCTATCCTCTGCAGCGCAATGTGGGCGACATCATACGCTCATACAAGCGCGTAGTGGTATGTGAACTCAACTCCGGACAACTGGCTGCTTATCTGCGCTCGCAAGTGCCTGAAGTCACATTGCTGCAATACAACCAGATGACGGCTCAACCGTTCCAGGTGGAGCAGATTATTGACTATGTCAATAATTTGTAATTTGTAATTTTTAATTTGTAATTTAAGAATTAAGACATATATGGTTCCTCAAGATTTCAAATCCGATCAATATGTACGCTTCTGTCCGGGCTGTGGTGATCATGCTATCTGTGCCGCTTTGCAGAAAGCGATGGCAGAAATAGGTGTACCGCCTCATCAGACAGTAGTCATCTCCGGCATCGGCTGCTCCAGCCGTATGCCGCACTACCTGAATACCTACGGCTTCAATACGATCCACGGTCGCGGTGGAGCAGTGGCTACCGGCGTCAAGACCTCGCATCCCGAACTGACCGTTTGGCAGATGTCGGGTGACGGCGACTGTCTGGCTATCGGCGGCAATCATTTCATCCACGAGATACGCCGTAATGTCGACCTGAACATCTGTATGTTCAACAACCGCATCTACGGTCTGACCAAAGGTCAGTACTCCCCCACTTCACCGAAAGGCTTCATAAGCAAATCGTCGCCGTTCGGTACGGTAGAGCGGCCGTTTATTCCTGCTCAGCTGGTGCTCGGCGCAGGTGGCACATTCTTTGCTCGCACGCTGGATGTGGACATGCCTACCACCGTCGATTGTATGGTACAGGCGCACAAGCATAAAGGTGCTTCGGTGATTGAATGTCTGGTCAACTGCGTGATATTCAACAACGGCACACACGAGTGGATAGCCAATCGCGAACTTCGTGCCGAACATTCCATCGTGCTCAAGCATGGCGAGAAGATGATCTTTGGCACCAACAAGGACAAAGGTCTGGCTATCGAGATTGATCCGCAGACGTTCATTCCACACATCATCGTCGTGCCGGCTGATGACGAGCGCGTACTTGTTCACGACGCACAGCAGCCTGATCCCACGCTGCACCGTCTGTTGGCGCTCATGGGGCAGGAACGCTTCACCGATGTGGCGGATGCCGACAGCCAAAGTCCGCTGCCGGTGGCTCTGGGCGTGATTCGTAACGTAACCGCCGACACCTACGATCAGGCTGTCAACCGTCAGATTGAAGAGGTACGCGCGCGTGCGAAAGCACAGACCTTCGACCAGCTCACGCAATCGCTGGAGCAATGGGAAATGTAACCAACTAAATCATCATATTATGAAGACCAAGATTCAACTAATCATCTTTAACTTCCTCGAGTTCGCTGTATGGGGCGCTTATCTTACCGCCATGGGGCGCTACCTCGCCAATGTCGGTCTGGCTTCTCATATCGGCTGGTTCTACTCCATCCAGGGTATCGTCAGTCTGCTGATGCCTACGCTGATGGGTATAGTAGCCGACCGCTGGATTGAGGCGCAGAAGTTGCAAAGCCTTTGCCATCTGCTGGCAGGTGCGTTCATGATTGCAGCCGGTTGGTACGCTATCGGAGCGGGTGAAGCTGTGCAGTTCGGCACGCTGTTTGCCTTGTACACCATCAGTGTGGCATTCTTTATGCCTACCATCGCCCTGACCAACTCCGTGGCATTCAATGCACTGATTAAGAACGGAATGGACACTGTAAAGGATTTCCCGCCTATCCGTGTGTTCGGTACGGTGGGCTTCATTGCATCCATGTGGTGCGTGAGCTTGCTGCACTGGGAAGCTACTCCCAACCAGTTCCTGCTCTCTGGCGGTTTAAGCCTCGTGATGGCTGCGTATGCGCTCACATTGCCCAAGTGCGAACTGAAAGGTAGTGCCGTACACGAATCGATGTCAGAAGCTCTCGGATTGAAAGCTTTTGCGCTGTTCAAGCAGAAAAAGATGGCGTTATTCTTCATCTTCTCCATGCTGTTGGGTTTCAGCTTACAGATCACCAACGGTTATGCCAATCCCTTCCTCGGCAGCTTTGAGTACTTCAAGGACTGGAGCAACGCGTTCGGCGTACAATATTCGAACATTCTGATCAGTATATCGCAGATATGCGAGGCACTGTGCATCTTGGCTATCCCGTTCTTCCTCAAGCGTTTCGGCATCAAGAATGTGATGCTCATGGCTATGATGGCATGGGTACTGCGTTTCGCCTTCTTCGGCATGGGTAATCCCGGTACGGGCGTATGGCTATTCGTGCTCAGCTGCATCGTTTATGGCTTTGCTTTCGACTTCTTCAACATCTCGGGTGCATTGTATGTTGACCAGGAAACCGACACCTCGATGCGTTCCAGCGCACAGGGACTGTTCATGATGATGACCAATGGTTTTGGCGCTACCATCGGTACGCTGACCGCTCAGGCAGTGTTCAACAAGTTCGTTCCGCAAATCGATTTTGCAGCACTGGGCATTATTCGCGACGAAGCCGGTAAGATTGCTTGGGATCAGATTGTGGATGTGCAGGTACTGCAGTCCATCCACGATGCTGCTATTCACCAGTGGCTCGGTTGGCAGACGTTCTGGTACATCTTTGCCGCCTACGCATTGGTAGTGGCTGTATGCTTCTGGATATTCTTCCCCAAGACCCCGGTTAATCCGAACATGGAAGTAAAACATTAAGTTGATCAGCCAATCTTGGCTGAGTCCGTCCTGATGTATAGAAAGGAACTTTCATATTATTTCTCCACGCCGATAGCCTATATCGTTATCTGCTTGTACGTGCTTGGCATCAGCCTGTTTCTGTGGGTCCTTCCCGGTGAATGGAACATCATCGACTCAGGCTATGCCAATGCCGACGGGCTGTTTGCTATTGCACCGTGGCTGCTTATCCTGGTCTGCCCTGCCCTGACGATGCGCTTGTTTGCTGAGGAGCGTCAGTCAGGCACCTGGGATATCCTGCGTGCTCAACCCATCTCCCTGGCGCGTATCGTTACGATGAAGTATCTGGCGGCGCTCACAGTCGTTACCGTGGCGCTCCTGCCCTGTTTCGTCCATCTGGCTATCGTCTCATCGATAGCCGAACCGGTAGGCAACGTGGATGTGGGAGCCTACATTGGTTCGATGGTCGGTCTGCTGCTCCTTGCAGCTGCGCTGCTGGGTATCAGCCTTCTGTGTGCTGCCTCTACCACCAACCAGATCGTAGCTTTCCTGATGGGAGCAGTAGTTTGTTTTGTGCTATACTGGGTGCTGCTGCAAGATCATTACACCAGCCTCGGACGAGGTATTATCGATTCGCGCGACGTGATATGTTTCCTCACCACCGCCATAGCCGGCATCCTGCTCACCATCCCGCTTATCCGTCACCTGACACAATTATAATTCTTAGCCCTAAGGGGCACGATTATTTCGTAATTTTTAATTCGTAATTATGACCAAGATCGGCCTCATAAGCGACACCCACGCCTTGCTCGACAAGCGCATCTTCGAGCATTTTGATTCGTGCGATGAGATCTGGCATGCCGGTGATATCGGCTCGGCAGAAGTGCTTCGTGCTTTGCGCGAGTTTCGCCCCACGCGCGCCGTATTCGGCAACATCGACGGCGGCGAGGTGCGCTACAGTCTGTCAGAGTTCTACCGCTTTCGCGTGGAGCAAGTCAATGTACTGATGACTCACATAGGCGGTTATCCCGGCAAGTACAATCCATGGCTCATTCCGTGGTTTGAAAAGAGCCTGAAAGCCAAAAACGGTGAAGGCGACTTGCTGCGTGACGGTATTGACCTATTTGTATGCGGCCATAGCCACATCCTCAAGGTGCAGTACGACTCGCATTACCGGTTTCTCACCCTCAATCCCGGAGCAGCCGGCAAGAGCGGGTGGCAGACCGTACAAACATTGCTTCGCTTCACCATCGACGGACAAAAAATAGATGACCTTGAGGTCATCGAACTGGAGCGCCACTGACCAAGGTGGCGCTATTTTTTGCCCGACATACGGGCATGATAGCATGTAAGGGGAGTTAGCCTTGAATCAGACGCCTCCAGCGCAACAGGCCGTAGATGCAGTTGGCGCACCAGAAGACGTACTGCGCCACCATGCAGCCGTTGCCCGCAATGATCCACATCACCACAAACAGCACATCCACTACCAGCCACAGCCACCACTGTTGGCGTATAGCTATCACCAGCATCACCTGTGCCACCACCGAGATCACCGTTGTCAGCGCATCCATGTAGGGCTGCGTGTCATCCGTATAGCGCGACAACAGCCATCCGCTCACGGCTGCCACGGCTGCCATGACTATAACAATCATCGCGAACCTGGGCAGCGGAATGTTGCGCGGCGTGATGACCTGCGCTTTGTTACCATCGTCATGACGGAGCAGCTTGCGCCACGCGTAGATGCCGTAGATCTGCGATACGAAATAGAAAGCGTTCATCGCTATGCCGGCATAGAAGCGTTCGAGTACGCACAGATAGGTATAGGTGATGATCTGCCCGAAGCCGAAGAAAAAGGTCAGGATATTTCCCTGCGAACAAAGTATCACTGACGTGATGCCCAGCAGACCGCTCACCAGCGACAGCGGATGAGCCGGAGCAAGCACAAACACAATGATCTGCACCAGCCATCCGGCTATCAGAAACGACCAATCGAATGCTTTCAGTTTCATAGCACCTCCATCTGATAGCCTTGTTCTTTCAGCGCGCGAATAACCATCGGCAGAGCAGCTATAGTCCGTTCGCCGGATTTTATCGAGTCGTGGAAATTGATGATGCTCCCGTCACGTGTGTAGGTCTGAACGATACGCAACATCTTCTCCGAAGAGAAACGCGGGTTATAATCATGGGTCAGAACATCCCACAGGATAATCTCGTACCCCGCTTCCAGTACGGCACGTTTCTGCGCAAAGCTCATCTTGCCGTATGGCGGACGGAACAGTTTCTTCCCTACTCCGCCCAGCAATCCGTCATGCTCCCCGATGTATTCCGCCAAGGTCTGCTCGCAAGCCGCCACATCCGCCATGTACTCCGTGAGCGACACCTTGGTGCCTTTGGTATGATGCATCGTATGGTTGCCTACCCTATGACCTTCTGCTATCACTCTGCGGTAGATATCCGGATACTTGCGCACGTTATCGCCTACTACAAAGAAGGTGGCTTTGACCTGCTCTTCACGCAATATATCCAGTATGGCGGGAGTCACTTCCGGTATCACTCCGTCGTCAAAGGTAAGGTACACAACACGCGTACCGTGGCGTCGCCATGTGACACCACGGTACATTCGTTGCATCCAGCTCGGAAACTGATAGAGTAAACTCAACATATATATTTTGCGCTTTTCTTCGACAGATTTGCGTTTTCTTGTGAGGGAGTTATGTGGGGCATAATGACCGAACCAAAAACACAAAGATGTCAAGAAAACGTAAAATTAACTACGCATAGGAGCCTGAGCCTCTATGTCCCATGCCAGCGAGCTGGCACCCAGGATAGCCGCATCCGAGTCCTTGAGCGTCGATATGAGCACTTTCACTTTGCCTTTCCACAACGGCATCACGTTCTCGTTCATCGCTTTCTCAATAGGATCCATGATCCAGTGGCCGGATTTGGTTAGGCCGCCAAACAATATGATGGCCTCCGGAGCGGAGAAAGCCACGAAGTCTGCCAACTTCTTGCCCAGCATCTCGCCGGTGAAGTCGAAAATCTCTTTGGCCACTTCGTCACCTGCCTCGGCTGCTTTGTATACGTCGTACGAGGTGATGTTCTCCAGTTTGCGCAGACTCGTCTCTTTCGTCGAGTTCTCGATGATCTCTTTTGCCGAACGGGCAACACCCGTAGCCGAAGCGTACGCCTCGATACATCCGCGCTGACCGCAGCCACACTGACGGCCTTCAGGTCCGTGAACGATCTTGGTGTGACCCAGCTCACCGGCAAATCCGTCATGGCCGTACACGATCTTTCCGTCAATCACAATTCCCGAGCCTACGCCCGTGCCCAACGTGATCTCGATGAAGTTCTTCATGCCTCGGGCAGCACCGTAGGTCATCTCACCCATAGCGGCTGCGTTAGCATCGTTCGTGATGCGGCAGGGAACGCCCATACGCTCTTGGATCAGTTTGGCAAACGGCACCACGCCTTTCCACGGCAGGTTGGGCGCAAATTCGATGCAGCCCGTGTAATAGTTGCCGTTAGGCGTGCCGGCACCTACGCCACGCACATTTTCAATACCGCCGAAAGCATCCACAATCTTCTTCAGCTCTGCGCACAGCGCATCGCAATAATCATTGATATCAGGATAAGCGGGTGTGGGGATTGATGACGAACTGAGTACATTTCCGCGGGCATCTACTATACCGAACTTGGTACCTGTACCACCCATGTCAATTCCGAGAACATACGGTTTTTCCATAAGTATAAATTATTTAGAGGTTAATAGTTTCATGTGTTTATTCCAAAATGGTCGCACCGAGATGCGACCATTTCTTCTGTGGAGTATAGCGGACTCGAACCGCTCACCTCGACACTGCCAGTGTCGCGCTCTAGCCAGATGAGCTAATACCCCGCGCGTTCGGCAAATTGTGCTTCCGGATGACGCTCTGCGCCATATAAGCGCGCAATTGCCTCCGCTTTTCCGATTTCGAAAGAATCCTTTCTCATCGGGGCTGCAACCATTCGGTTGCGGAGAATTCGTGGCTCGCCACGCGTTCTTGTCGGGATAGCGAGATTCGAACTCACGACCTCCTGCTCCCAAAGCAGGCATTCTAACCGGGCTGAACTATATCCCGCCAATTCTGCATTTAACGCAAAACCGACTGCAAAGATACTACTTTTTTTTCATATTTGCAAATTTTTTGAAGAAAAAAATGCATTTTCACTTGTTTTTTTATAAAAATTTGCATATATCATATTTTTTTTGTACCTTTGCACACGCAAACGATACTGAGTACTATTCCTGTCAGCTGCCATACCATGACGGATGTCAATACGCCATATGTCTCGGTCATCATGACCAGTTTCAACCGCGGGCATTATATCGGCCAAGCGCTTGATGCTGTCTTGGCGCAGGATTGTACGTTCCCCTTTGAGGTCATCATTGGCGACAACGGCTCTACTGATGCTTCGCGCGACTTGCTCCGCGATTATCAGGCTCGCTATCCCGATACCATCGTTCTCAATTTCCAGCCTGAGAATATCGGTTTCGGTGCCAACTGGGCTTCCACCTGTCTGCTTGCCCGCGGACGCTATCTCGCTTTCTGCGATGATGACGATTATTGGTGCGATACCCGCCATCTGCAGCTGCTGGCGGATTATCTCGATTCGCACGACGCATGCGGACTCGTGCATGCCGACCGATGGATACTCGATGTGGCTACCGGCACGCAGCATCGCTCGCATGCACATATTCCACCTGATGCCAATCAGCTCGACTATCTGCTCCATCGCAGCTACCCTATCCTCTTCAGCGCCACCATGATACGCAGGTCGATGCTCGACCATTATGTCGACCTCAATGCCTATGTCCGGCTGCGATTCCCCATCCAGGATTTTCCTACGGCAGTACTGCTTGCCCGCCATTGTGATTTTCATTTCATCGATACCCCTACCGTCGTCTATCGCAGCTATGCCGGCTCGATGTCCAAGCCGCTGGAATATCAGACTGTCGTGGACAAATATCTGCAAGAGAAGGTGATGAACCGCTACCTGTACAATCAGCTCGGTCTGCCTTACGATGAGCGCAAGGACGACCGCCATCGCCACGACATTCTTCTCGCCATGGCATACCAGCGCGGCGATTATGCCAATGCACGCCGTTTTGCCAGCCATGCCGATCCACGCAACAAGAAACGCTGGTTTGCCCTCACGCGCCTCACCTTCCATGCCTTCCGCTGGACCAAAAGGCTCATTCGCGGCCCATATACAGTCCGTTAACAGCCCGTTTCCAGCCCATCTACAGTCCGTTTACGGTCCGTTTATGGGTCAACAACGGGAGTAAAACCGTTTTTGTATATTTTTTTTCGCCAAATACTTGCAAATATCATTTTTTTTTTGTATCTTTGTAGTCAAAATGGATGAGTGAGCCGATCCGGAGCAGAAGATTGGCTTAATTAGGTATGAGCAACACGGATAAACAGATATTTTTCTTGGGTATAGGCGGCATAGGTATGAGCGCTTTGGCGCGGTATTACCGGCATGAGGGGTATACCGTTGCCGGTTACGACCGCACGCCATCTGAACTGACGCACGCTCTCAGCGAAGAGGGCATCAGCATCTTCTACGAGGACAATCCCGAGCTGCTTCCATTCCCGCCGGAAAACTTGCCGGTGGTATGGACTCCTGCCGTGCCGCAACAGACGGCTCTTTGGCAGTACCTGAACAATCACGGAGCACATATCCACAAGCGCGCGGAAGCGTTGGGCATGATCACAGCCGCAAGGAAAGCGCTGTGCGTAGCCGGTACGCATGGCAAGACTACCACCAGCACGATGCTGGCACATCTGTTGGCCGAGAGCGGTGGCGTGAACGCGTTCCTCGGAGGCATCAGTGAGAACTACCACACCAACCTGCTACTGGACTCCTCCAGCCCGTATGTAGTGGTAGAGGCGGATGAGTTCGACCGCAGTTTTCATCACCTGCGTCCCCACATGACCGTAGTGACGAGCGTCGACCCCGATCATCTGGATATCTATGGTACACCCGAGGCGTATCGCGAGAGTTTTGAGCAGTACTGCAATCTCGTTTCGGATACCATCGTGCTCAAATATGGTCTGCACGACAAGCTGCATATCACGGGCAAAGCGCACCTGCTTACCTACTCTGCCGAGGACACGCGGGCTGATTACTATGCAGCGAATATCGTTGTAAGCGACGGCAGCATAGTCTTCGACCTACATCACCCAAGCGGCGTGATGCGTGGGCTCAAGCTGGGCGTACCGGTATGGGTGAACATCGAGAACAGTGTGGCAGCGGCTGCCATAGCCTTGCTCTGCGCAGTGCCGGAAGAAACAATCCGTCGCGGACTGCAATCGTTTGCCGGAGTACACCGGCGTTTCAACATCCATGTGCAGACGCCGCAGACCGTCTATATCGACGATTATGCCCATCATCCGCAGGAGATAGCCGCATCCGTTGCATCGGTGCGCAAGCTCTATCCCGAGCGGCACCTGATAGGCATCTTCCAACCGCACCTCTACACCCGTACGCGCGACTTTGCCGATGGGTTTGCCTGGGTGCTTTCCACGCTGGACGAAGTAATCCTGCTGCCCATCTACCCCGCTCGCGAACTGCCGATAGCAGGTGTGGACTCGCAGATGTTGCTCGGCAAGATCACCTGCCCGGACAAGCACCTGATGAGCAAAGACGAACTGCTCGCCCGTATCGCCGAACATGCGCGGCAGCATCAGCCCGTAGCAGTGCTGACCATCGGTGCAGGAGATATCGACAGGCTGGTGCCTACCATAGCGGAGATATTACAAAAATAAAACAGCCTATCAAACGACGGAAAGAATGGTAATCAAACGCAAGATAGTGAACATATTGCTGGCTGCCTCGATGGTGGCGGTAGTGATGCTGGCAGGAGTGTTGGCATCGCATCGTGTGGCTGATCCTATCTGCTCCCAAATATCCGTCAGCATCAAGGATAGCACCGAGCGGCAGTATGTTACCGCACAGGAATTGCAAGGCGTGCTCCGTCAGGCAGGACTATGGCAGATAGGTCAGCCGCTGTCGAAAATCAGCTGTCAGGAGATAGAGCATTGCTTGCAGACCCACCCTATGCTTCGCGAAGCTGAATGTCATGAGCTGAGCACCGGTGAGGTGCGCATAGCCGTGCGTCAGCGCGTACCGCTAATGCGCATCGACGGAGATGAACACTATTTTGTGGATATGGACCGTACCGTCATGCCCGTACGCGCTTCGGTCAACACCCCCGTCATGGTGGTCAGCGGACGCATTGGTCGCCAACAAGCACTCGGCGAGATGTACGACTTCGTCTATATGCTTAGCCGCAACCGCTATTGGCGTGACAAGATCCATACCATCCGCGTCAGCAACCCCAAGATGATTGAGTTGGTCGATTCGGAGCACAAGTACGTCATCATCCTGGGCGACCTGTCGAATGCCGAGCAGAAGATGGCTAACCTCAAGAAACTCTATGAGGAAGGCTTTGACAAGGTAGGATGGCCTGAATACAAGCAAATCGACCTGCGCTATGCCAATCAGATCATAGGGAGGAAATGAGAGGAGTTGAGAGTTTAGAGTTAGAGGGAAATTGAAAATCAACAAGTAAAGAATTATTAACGATGATACGCAAACAAGAGATGCTGCTACAGCCGATCGTAGCAATCAATATCGGCAGTTCGGGCGTGAGGGCCATTGCCGCTGACTGGGATGACCGTCACAAGACGTTCCACATCCTCGGCAGCGAGTTCTCCAACAAACATCAGAGCATTGAGAAAGGTATTCCCACCAACACGAGCGATGTGGGCTTCATGCTCAATGAGACCCTCAAGAAGCTTACCAACCGTGTGGGACGCGGTGAACTGAAAAACATCTTTGTATGTGTGGGTGGACGCTCGCTACAGTCGGTACGCGTACAGGCCCACAGGCTGCAGCGTAAGAGCGAGATCAAGGATAAGATGCTCAACGAGATGCTGCTCGAGTGCAAGGATAAGATTGAGCTGCATACACCTACTGTAGGTGTCGTCACCGTGCTGCCCGACAAATGGATAGTGGATGACAATGAGTTTGACGAGCGCCCCAAAGGGCAGTACGGCAAGGATATCACGCTCGAAGCCACGGCTTTTGTCATGCGCAAGGAGTTCAACCAAAAGATTGATGATTCGCTCCAGCGGACACCTATCGTCGTCTACCAGCGCATCGTCATACCCGATGCCGACATCAGCGCGCTCACTACCAATGAGGAACGCGAACAGGGCTGTGCCGTCATCAACATGGGCGCACAGACTACCACCCTTACCATCTATCGCAACGAGCGCTTCGTCCTTACCAAGGTTATTCCTCTTGGCGGTTATCATGTCAGCCACGACATCGAGACCTTAGGCATCGCCTCTGACAAAGCGGAAGGACTCAAGCGCAAGTACGGCACCCTTAGTCTAAAGAAGGAAGATCTGGACAAAGGTGTGCGCGTACAGGCTGCGCGCGAAGGTGAAGAACCGATCATCGTTACCTTCGGCAACCTGAGCATGATCATTGCCAGCCGTATTGACGAGATCATGCTGCCCCTGCTTGGCGAGGTGGAGAAAGCCGACTTCCGCGTAGAAAAGATCTACCTGACCGGTGGTGCATCGATGCTGAAAGGTATAGTACCCTACCTCCGCAAGAAGACCTCTGTTCCTATCGATTACGGCACCCATGCCGAGTGGTTGGCGCACGATACGGATGATGAGTACTATCAGCCTACCTATACGCCGCTCATCGGCACGCTGCTCATCGGACAGATGTTCCTTGAGGAGCATCCTGATGAGGAGATAAAGAAAGATGCCACTTTCATGGGCAAGTTCAAGAATAGCATCGCCACCCTCTTTGGCGGTGACGATGAATAGCGATATCCTCAGGACGGTTTACACAAATGGATAATAATCATAATACTATGGCAGATATAATCGAATTACCTATCGATCTCGAACCCGAGAGCATTATTAAAGTGATGGGTGTAGGCGGTGGCGGCGGCAACGCAGTCAACCACATGTACAAGTTAGGAATCAAGGACGTGACGTTCCTCGTTTGCAATACCGACAAGGTAGCCTTGGGGCAGTCCGCTGTGCCTTCCAAGCTGCAACTGGGTCCTGGACTGGGAGCCGGTGGTCGTCCTGACCGTGCACGCGAACTGGCTAACGAGAACCGCGACCGCATCCGCGAAGCCCTGGATGATGGCACCAAGATGCTCTTCATTACGGCCGGTATGGGTGGCGGTACAGGTACAGGTGCCTCGCCTATCGTTGCCGAGGTAGCCAAAGATTTGGATATCCTTACCGTAGGTATCGTTACTATCCCGTTTGCTTTCGAGGGCAAGCCCAAGATCCGCAAAGCGATGGTAGGCGTAGCCGAACTGGCGGAGCATGTCGATGCCTTGCTCGTCATCAACAACGAGAAACTCTGCAAGATCTTCCCCGACCTTGACCTGCCCAACGCCTTTGACAAGTCCGACGATGTGGTAAGCAATGCTGCCAAGTCTATCGCCGAGATCATCACCGTGCCGGGATATATCAATACCGACTTTGCCGATGTCTACAACACCCTCAAAAGCGGTGGCGTAGCCATCATGAATGTGGGTCAGGCCAGCGGTGAGGAGCGTATTACGCGCGCCATCAAGAATGCCTTGGAGTCGCCGCTCGTCAATACCAACGATGTGCGTGGCGCATCGCGCGTGCTTCTGCAGTTCTACTGCTCGCACGAACATGCCATCCGCATGAACGAGTTCGACCAGATCACCAAGTTCACCGAGCATGTAGGTGAAGAGGTCGAGGTGCAATGGGGTGCCAGCTACGACGATAGCCTCGGTGAGGATGTGCGCGTTACCATTATCGCCACAGGCTATAGCGTCAGCGACATTCCCGGCATCAATGCCGTTACCGTTGATATTACCAAGGCACCGAAGGATGAGGAGCCCAAGCAGCTCGAGCGCCCCGAATCGATTGAGAGCGCTATCGACCGCTTCTATCCCGTCAATGACGACAAGCCCGAAGATAAGCAACCGGAAGATACACCTGCTGACGAGCAGCCCGCTGACGGACAAAAGGATGAGCCAAAAGAAGAGCCCGAAACGCCTCAACCTCAGCCCAGACCCGCAAGCGGCATCATGGACTTCATCGATTTTGATGACGATGATGCCCTCTCCGATGCCGAGCAGGAACCCGCTTGGAAGCGTAACAGAAGATAATTGCCTATGTCGTTAGTTGATACAATCACTGCGTGGTACACCACCCACATGAACTACACATCCATCGTGGCGCTGATGACAATCGAATCATCGTTCATTCCCTTCCCTTCTGAAGTGGTTATCCCACCGGCAGCCTATGTGGCAGGTAATCCGGATAGCGTGCTCTGCGCTACCGGCAACTACCCCATCGATGTCTTGCTCATCGTCTTGGCCGGTACGGTGGGCGCCATGTTGGGAGCTATCATCAATTATCTGCTATCCATGTGGCTCGGACGATTGGTTATCTATCGCTTTGCCGATAGCAAACTCGGTCACCTCTGTCTGCTCAGCAGCGAAAAAGTACAGAAAGCCGAGCAGTACTTCAACGACCATGGCAAGGTATCCACCTTTGTCGGACGTTTCATCCCGGGCATACGCCAGCTCATCAGCATCCCTGCAGGTCTGGCTAAGATGCATTTCGGCTATTTCCTGTTCTACACCTTCCTCGGAGCGTTCATCTGGAATGTGGTGCTGGCTGTTTTAGGCTATGTGGCGCACGGTCAAGCCGATCTTATCAGCACTTACAGCCACGAACTGAGCATCATTCTCATCGCCCTCTTCGGTGTAGCAGTGCTCTATATTGTTATCAAGCAGATTGTCAAGAGGCGTCGAGCCACAAATGATCAATCACAAATCACAAATCACAAATAGCATGCTAACCTGCCTTCAGGAATTATTCTACCCCACGTTGTGCCCTATGTGCCAACGCGGGGTAGATACGTTAGGCGCTGTATGTGACTCTTGCTTGCAGCAGTTGCCACGCACCGAACATGCCCTGATGCGCGGTAACAAAGTCGAGCAGTACTTTCAGCAGTTTCAGCCTTTTCACACGATGCAATTGCGCAATCGCTTTGTACGAGCCGGAGCCTGGCTGCAATATAGCGATCAGGTTGCCACGCTTATTCATCGTGCCAAATATTCCGAACAGCCGTTCCTGGCTGCCTTCCTTGGCCGTCAAGCCGCTATGGAATGGCTGGACACGGGTTTCTTTGATGATATCGATCTGCTTGTTCCAGTTCCCCTTCACCCGAAGCGTTTGCGTGAGCGCGGATACAACCAGAGCGAATATATCTGCCGCGGATTGGCGGAAATTCTGCATATTCCTGTTGATGCCACTAACCTGCTCCGTGTCGTCAACACCCACAAACAATCTCTCCTCTCTGATTCCGAACGCAAGCAGAATGTCAAAGATGCCTTTGCAGTCACCATGCCCGAACGTTGGCATCGCAAACATATTCTCTTGGTGGATGATGTCATCACTACCGGCTCCACCCTCAGCTGGTGTATAAAAGAAATCACGCCTATCCGAACATGTCGGATAAGCGTGTTCTCCTTGTCCACCGCGCGCTAACTCTTTTATCTTTTAGCGTAGCTTTCTCACTTCACACAGCGAAGCGTGCACACTTCTCACAGCACAGCGCTTTTAGATAAATATCAGCTGAACGATGATATAGATCGGCAAGCAAACAATCAGCGAGAACTTGATCATGTAGCCGAAGAACGACGGCATGTCAATACCGCTCTGCTCTGCAATCGACTTAACCATGAAGTTAGGTCCGTTGCCGATATAGGTCAGTGCACCGAAGAATACTGCACCCATCGAGATGGCTTTCATAAATTCCGGAGCTATACCTGCTACCAGTTCTACGCCCGGCACGTCAATAGTAGTTGCCGTAGCATGGAATACCATAGCGGTCGGAGCGTTGTCGAGGAATGCACTCAGCGCACCCGTGCAATATACGAACTGCCATGGCTCAGAAACCGGCAGCGGATTCTGCTGCAGGAACATCAACGCAGGAGTCATCGTTGCAAAGATGCCCAGGAATACGCAAGCCACCTCCAGGATCGGAGTCCAGCTGTAGCTATTGTCCTCGCGGGTCTTCTTGGCGGTAGTGAGCCAACTCATGGCAATGATGAAGATGAATACCCACTCACGCAACAGTTTCAAGTACCACGGAGCATCGTGCTCGCCCATAGCAGGGATGTACGTCGAGTTGATGAACATCGTGGAGCATACAACGCACAGCAGCCAAACGATATTGATCAGACCGGTTGCCGTCAGTTTCTTTGCCTCACGCACATCAGCCATGATGTTTACTGTCGGCTCTTTGCGGTAGAAATACATGTCCACAACGAAGTAAACGCCCAGCAGCAATATTCCTGTTACAGCCCACTCGGGCAGCATGTTCTGCATCCACCACATGAACGGCGTTCCTTTCTGGAACAGCAGGAACAACGGAGGATCACCCAGCGGAGAAAGCAGACCGCCGCAGTTGGCTACAATAGCGATAAAGAACAATACAGTGTGTACCTTGTACTTACGCTGTTTGATGGTCTCAAGCAGCAAACGGATCAGAAGCATTGCAGCGCCCGTCGTACCCATAAACGACGCCAGCACCCAGCCGATAGCCATGATGATGGTGTTCGTCATAGGCGTTGCCTTCAAGTCACCACGGATACAAATGCCGCCGGTGGTTACAAACAATGCCATCAGCAGCAAGATAAACGGCACATAGTCGTAGATCATCTGGTGTATCAGATCATGGCTCATGCCATTGACGCACAACCAGATACCTACCGGCACGCCAAGAATCAGCGAGACATACAACTTGTGTATGTTCTCTTCCCACCACTCACCTACATGAGGTACAAGAGGCAAGATAGCGATGCATAGCAGCATCACTACAAACGGGATTAACATCCACGCAGGAATCAAATGTTCAATCATGATTATTTAGTGTTGGTTTATGTTACTTCACACAAATCGCTTACAAAGTTACAAAAATTATTGCAAAAATGCAAGTGTTTTTCAATAAAAATGTTTCTTTCGGCTCTAAATCTTCATTTTTTTCGGCGGAATAGCCTCCATATACATCTTTCCGAGGGCATAAAGCCAATGGTTGTTCACGTGCAGATATCGGCCATAGTCGTGCAGTTGTCCGCCAAAGCGCAGCTTGAAATCCCTCACGCCGTACGGCTTGCCAGGCACACCCGCACCCATCAGGTCGAATAGCGGCAAACCATTGCTGTTGGCATAATCCATCGCCGCCCAGGTCACCACTGCCCCGCCCACTACATACCATTCATATAGTACGCGCGCGGGAAGAATGGCGCACAGCATGCCTCCTATTATTTCATCTTTGTTATCTTCCCCTGTCCGTTTGGCAAGCAACAGCACACCTCTACCTTGATGCACAAATCGCGTAAAGAACGCTATCGGGAACAAGGGCTTGCGCACTTTAGTCCGATACAGGTCATGCAGCAGCCGGTAGAAGGCTTCTATCTCTTCGTCGGTCTGTGCCTCCACGATCTGCACGCCCTCTGCTATCGCCTTTTTTACCTGTCGCCTCGTGCTCTCTGCCACACGCGCAATCATCTTCTCCCTGTCCGAGCAATCGGTATGCAGGTCATAATGAGGCTGGTATGCAAACCCTGCTGCTTCAAACGCCTCACGCCATGCCGAGTAATCGGTGAAGTTGCGCGTCTCGATATATATCGACCGATCCTCGTTAAACCTGCGCACTGCCTCCATCAACACATGTACTTCCTCCGTCGTGCAATCGTCCGCCAGACATGGACCGCCTATGATCACGGCTCTGCGGGTAAAATATTGCTTTATCCTGCTCCTTTCTTTCGTTACATACCCTATGCATACTCCGCGAAGTTCTCCCTTCCCTTCAGGAGAGGGTTGGGGTGAGGCTTCCACCCCGAACGCAAATGGCGTCATCATCTCCTGTAGGGATGCAAAAAAGTCGTACGCCTCCTGTGATTGAAACCATGTGGCGGTACGACTCTTACCAAGCAATCCTGACCACAGCTTGCGGTCAATCTGCTCTGCACTCAGAACACGATACGATGTCGTTGAACCCTTTGGCATCAAATCGTGTCGATAAACTGTTTCTGTTTGCGCTCGTACATCCATGAGCCGATCACCATCAGCGCCAATGCACATGCTGCGCTGTAGCCCAGTGCGCTCCACGAGAACTCACCTGCCCCGAAAGCGCCGTACTTGAATGCCTCTATCGGTGCTGTCACGGGGTTGAGTATCATCAATTTATGCAGCGTAGGATTCTCCACGTAGCTCAGCGGATATACAATCGGTGTGGCGTACATCCATAGCGACACGAATACCGAGAACACATTGTTCAGGTCCTTGTATTTGGTCGTAAGGCTCGTCACGATCAGTCCCAAGCCGCATGCCAGTGCTGCCAGTATCATCACGATGATCGGGAATAGCAGCAGATATACGTTCGGCACCAGGTGCACATCTTTCACCAGCACAAAATACAGGTACATGATCACGAACATCATCAGCTGTATTGCAAAGCGGAACAGACGCGAGAACACCTGCGATACGGGTGCCACCAGTCTGGGGAAATATACCTTGCCAAACAAGCCGGAGTTCTTGGCAAACGTCGTCGACACATCCGTCAGGCAGTTCGAGAAATATTCCCACAGGCATATACCAGACAGGTAGAATACCGGTTGCGGCACGTCATCGGTTGGTATACCGGCTATGCGGCCGAATACGATCATGTACATCACTACGGAGAACAGCGGCGAGATGAAGTACCAGCCCATGCCGAACACGGTCTGCTTGAACTGTACGGTGATGTCCCGCTTGACAAACAGCCATACCAGATACTTCTTTTTCCACATGTCTCTCCAACCCAGCGACACTTTCGTCGTCTTGGGCTCAATCACTGTAGTCCAATATGATAAATCAGTTGCTTCCATTATACGGTATCCATGAACGATTTTTGTACTTTGTTGAATATAGCCAGTCCGATCACCATGATCACCACCGTGAATCCTGCGCTGTATGCCAGCCATCCCCACGAGAACTGTCCTACGCCCAGCAGACTGTATTTGATAGCCTCAATCACAGGCGTCACGGGGTTGAGCGACATAGCAAAATGCAGCTTCGGGTTGGTCACCATCGATAGCGGATAGATCACCGGCGTGATATATACCCATAGCGAAATCACTTTGGCAAAGATGATCTGCAGGTCCCTGTATTTCGTGGTCATCGACGATACGATCATGCCCGTTCCTACTGCCATGAAGGCAAGCAGAATGATCAGGAAGGGGAATAGTATTACCTGCCAGTGGATGGTCAGATCCGTACCGATCGCCACGTAATAGATGTATGCCGCAATGAAGATCAGCAGCTGTATGCAGAAGTATAGCAGCTGCGTCGTCACGGCCACCAGCGGCATGATGATCCTCGGGAAATATACCTTGCCGAAGATGTCGGCATTCGTTACAAACGAGTTGCTCGTACCTGTCAGGCATGCCGCAAAGTATCCCCATACGGATATACCTAACAGATAGAACAGGATTGGCGGTGTTCCGTCGGTCGAGATATGTGCCACACCGCCAAACACCGCCACATATACGATTACCGACAGCACCGGCGTGATCAGAAACCACAACGGCCCCAGTACCGTCTGCTTGTAAGCCGTCTTAAACGATCGCTCTACAAACAGCACGTACATGTCCCGATACCGCCATACTTCTTTCCAATCGATAGCCAGCAGCTTATCGCGGGGCGTAATTACTGTATTCCAATATTCTGCCATAATGTGTTGTTATATTCCTTTTTGTTATTACTGTTCTTTCTGCATCCTGCGGATGAAGCATTCTACGGTGTTCTGCATCAGCATCGTTACCGTCATCGGCCCTACGCCTCCGGGCACGGGCGTGATGAACGCTGCTTTCTGCTTGCATGCTTCAAAATCCACGTCACCCGATAGTGTGCCGTCCGGCATCCTGGATATACCTACGTCTATCACGATCGCCCCTTCTTTCACGCACTCTGCTGTGATCAGCTTCGGCTTGCCTACGGCAGCTATCAGTATATCTGCATCCTTGCATACTGCCGGCAGATCGATCGTGTGGCTATGCGCTATCGTTACGGTGCATTGCCTGTCCAGCAGCAGTTTGGCAAGGGGTTTGCCTACTATATCCGATCGTCCTACCACTACTGCCCGCTTGCCGTCCAGGTTCACGCCCGTGGCAGCCAGCAACGACAGTATGCCTTTCGGCGTACACGCTATCGTGCAGCCGTAATCCTGTACGGGCGAATAGATCGTAGCCTCATGGCGCATCACCAGCGGCCGGTGCAGCCATAGTGCTGCTGCGTTGACGGGATGAAAACCGTCTACGTCCTTTTCCGGCAATATGGCGCGGATAATTCGCTCTTCGTTGCAATGTTCCGGCAAGGGCAGTTGCACCAATATGCCGTCTATCAGCTCATCCGCATTCAATGCGGCTATACGCTTCTGTAGCTCTTTCTCCGTCGTCGTCACCGGCAGTGCTATCTGTACGGATCGTATCCCGCAGAACTCTGCAGCCTTGATCTTGTTGCGTACATAGATGGTCGAGGCAGGGTTGTCACCCACCTGTATCACCGCCAGACTCGGCGCACGGCCGTACGTCTGCACCAGCGAACTGATCTCCTCACGCATCGCTTGACGGATGTTGATGGCTATGTCTTTTCCTGATAGTATCATGCTTGATTTTTTACTTGCGCATCAGCGGCTTTTATGAAGTCCATGAATAGCGGATGAGGTTTCAGTACCGTGCCCGAGAACTCCGGATGGAACTGTACACCTATGAACCACGGATGGTCTTTCAGCTCGATGATCTCCACCAGGTTGGCTTTCTCGTTCAGTCCTACGCACATCATGCCGTGCTTCTCGTAATCTTTCGCGTACGCATTGTTGAATTCATAGCGATGCCTGTGCCTTTCGCTTATCTGCTCTTTGCCGTATATGGCACGCACCTTCGCCCCCTCTTTCAGGCTGCACGAGTATGCACCCAACCGCATCGAAGCGCCCTTGTTGATCAGCGTCTTCTGCTCCTCCATCATGTCCACTACATTGTGCTTCGTCTGCGTGTCAAACTCGCTGCTATTGGCATCCGCATAGCCCAGCACGTTTCTGGCGAACTCTATCGCCATACATTGCATACCCAGGCATATTCCCAGGCAAGGCACCTTGTTCTCCCGCGCATAGCGTATAGCTGCCAGCTTGCCGCTTATGCCTCGTCCGCCAAAGCCCGGTGCAATCACGATGCCCTGATAGCCGCGAAGGCGTTCTGCTACATTCTCCGGCGTTACTTCGTCCGACAATATTTCCGTCAGCTGTAGTTTCAGATGTTGGTAGGTTGAGGCATGGGATAGGCTCTCGCGTATCGACATATAGGCGTCATGCAGCTGCACGTACTTGCCTACCAGGGCTATCCGTACTTCTTTCGTCGCTGTCTTGCGTAGCTGCAGAAAATCGTTCCACTGCTTTAAGTCGGGAGCGGCTACATGCTTCAGGTCATAGCCCATCTTCTGCAGAACGATCTCATCCAGCCGCTCGTCTTTGATGTTCAGCGGCACCTCGTATATCGACGGAGCATCCACGCATTGCACCACGGCTTCCGGGCTTACGTTGCAGAATAGTCCCACCTTCGCTTTCATTGCATCGGGTATAGGATGTTCCGTGCGCAGCACCAGCACGTCGGGCTGTACCCCGCTCTGCTGCAATGCTTTTACCGAATGCTGCGTAGGTTTGGTCTTCAGCTCCTGCGCAGCAGCTAAATACGGCACGTACGTCAGATGAATAGCCAGGCAGTCCTGCCCCATTTCCCATTTCATCTGGCGTACCGCTTCGATGTACGGCAGCGATTCTATGTCGCCCACCGTGCCGCCTATCTCCGTGATCACGAAGTCATATTCGCCGCTTTGTCCCAGCGCCAGGATGTTGCGCTTGATCTCATCCGTGATATGCGGGATTATCTGTATCGTCTTGCCCAGGAAGTCTCCCCTGCGCTCTTTCTCGATCACCGACAGATAGATGCGTCCGGTGGTGATGTTGTTCACCTTGTGCGTCTGTACGTTCAGGAATCGCTCGTAGTGCCCAAGATCCAGATCGGCTTCATGGCCGTCCACCGTCACGAAGCACTCGCCGTGCTCGTATGGATTCAGCGTACCCGGATCCACGTTGATGTACGGATCCATTTTCTGGTTCGTCACGCGAAATCCTCTGGCTTGCAGCAGCTTGCCCAGCGAGGCGGCAAGTATGCCCTTGCCTAACGACGATGCTACTCCACCGGTTACAAATATATGTTTTGCCATACCTATGGTCTGTTTCTTTGTTCTTGTCTACTTGTTGTTCTTACGAGCTTCTCTGCGCAACTGTCTGCTTTTCTTCTTTCCCCAGATGATGGAGTTCGGCTCTTCCCGCAGCTCGTTCATCAGGCTGTCGGCTGTCTGCACGGCGCTGTTCAGGTTGTCGTACAGCTGCTTGTCATGCAGCAGCATGCCTACTGTTCCGTGCGTATCGTTGGCGCTCACTACCAGTGCATTCAGTTCTGCCATCGTTGAGTCGGCTTTCACCACCAGCGCAGCTATGTCGGCATCCGATACGTTGGATGCCAGTTTCTGTATGTCGCCCAATATACTGTCCACCTCGTTCACCAGTCGTGGCATGTCGCCATGCAGCAGCTGCTGCAGGTCACGCGACGAGCCTTTCAGCGACTCGGTCACTACCTCTACGTTGGCCAGTATCGTCTTTACCTTGTCGCCGTCCAGCTGGCCGTTCACCTGTTCTGCCAGTTCTCGGATGGAGTTCAGTGTGCTGTCCAGCGTTGCAAGCAGCTGCGATTGTATCTCTTCCATCAGCGAGGTCTGTATGCTTGTAGGTAGTTCGCTGTGCGCAGGTATTTCTGCCAGCTCTTTGCCCGCGGGGATCACCAGCTCTATGGCCATGCCGCTGATCAGCCCGTCCGGCACCAGTACCATCCTGCTGCCTTCCGTCACGCATATGTCTTTGTTCAGCGATACCATCACCGTGAATGCCGTGTCCAACCCGAAGTCGTAGTCCACCGTTTCCACCTGTCCTACCTTGTATCCGCGCACATACACAGGTGCTTGCTCCACGAGGCCTTTCAGTTCCGTAAAACGCCCTGTATACGAATGTGTGGGATTGAATATGTTCGTGCCTTTCAGAAACTTAAATCCGAAATACAACAAAAACAGGCATATCAATGCCAACACACCTACTCGTACTTCTCTCGAAATCTTCATATTATCAAAATTTCAAATCACAAATCTAAAATGTCAAATCTAAAATCTAAAATCTAAAATCTACAATCTCTTCTGTTTCTCAATAGCCTTCTTCACCGGTATCTGCTCATCGTCTTCAAATGCCACTATCACGCAGTCCGGAAATTTCTGTTTGATCGTCGCTTGCGCTTTCTTTGCCTCGGCATACGTGGCATACTTGCCGTACATGTATTTCAGCCATACCCCGTCTTTCACGTACGTGCAGCCTTTCAGTCCGCGGAACGCGCCATCATTCTTCGGCACCACCTTCTTCGTGCTGAATATCTGTATCTTGTATGTTATTACGGGAGCCGCTTTGCCTATCGTCTGTGTTATCTGTTCCGGCGTTACCGGCACTACGATGCTGTCCGATGCCAATGTCGGAACAGCCTTGCCGGGACGGTAGAACTGTGCAAACGCACGGAATATCGAGCGCGTGATGCCCAATCGTCCGGCATCGCTTGCCAAAAATCGCTCCTCGTCACGGTTGCTTATAAAGCCCATCTCCACCAGCACTGATGGACATGCCGCACGCAGCAGCACCAGAAACGCTGCCTGACGCACGCCACGGTCACCGCGTTTCAGACTGTCTACGAACTGCTTCTGCACCAGCGTTGCAAACTGCAGCGACTGGTTCATGTAGTCCGACTGCAGCAGATCGAACATGATGTACGAGTCTACGCTGTTCGGGTCAAAACCTTCGTACGAGCTCTGATAATCAGCCTCCAGCTTGATTACGGCATTCTCGCGCATCGCTATGTCCAGGTTGTCCTCCATCCGCTCTGTTCCTAACATGAATGTCTCCGCTCCCATGGCGTTCCTGTTGTCCGACGCATTCGAGTGGATGGATATGAATAGGTCTGCCTTGTTTTTGTTAGCGATATCCGCGCGCGTACGCAGAGGGATAAATACATCCGTCTTGCGGGTGTATATTACATCCACTTCGGGGTACGCCTCTTTGATCATCTCGCCCAGCTGAAGCACTGCTTTCAGGTTCAAGTCCTTCTCGCGCGCTATCCTGCCTATCGCACCGGGATCGTCACCTCCGTGACCCGCATCCAGCACTACCGTAAACGACCACGACGGCATACTCATCCATGCCATCAAGATCAATAATCCTATCTTCCGTTTCATATCATTCATTCTGCTTGTCATCTGTCGGCATTTTTCTGCTGTCCGTCTTGCGGACTGTTTTTACTCAAAAAATGACGCACAAAGTGACCTGTTTTTCTAAAACGCTTACAAAGTTACAAAAATTTTTTCAAATATGCAAATTTTTTGCCCCAAATATTTGCAAATATCAGAAGATTTTTGTAACTTTGTAGGCGATTTGTGTGAATATGCGTAAATTTAGGTTCATCATAGCTTGTCTGGTGGGGCTTTTCGGAGGCTCCTTGTGGTGTCATGCAGGCCCTATTGCTGATACCCTCCATACCACGTTTGTCAACAAGACAAATTTCATTCCTTTGCATGTTGTCACCATCACGGCCGGTGGAGGCTTGCACGCCCTGCTCCCTACTCTTACCGAGGAGGGTAAGAACACCCCGGGACTTCGTGCCACGCTTGGAGCCGGTACGCAGATCCAAGGCACCTATACCTTCTTCTTCCATAAGTACGTAGGTGTCACAGCCGGTGTCGGGTTCAATCTCGCTACGGCAGGTATGCGTGGCAATTTCTCCAATCGAACCTATCTTTATTCTGAAGATAACGCCATGTACTACTGGCTCAACTGTGATTACTATAATTTCCACGAGAGCGAGCAGCTGTATATGTTCGAAGTGCCGGTGGGCGTCACCGGACGCGTCAGCCTTACCGACCGCTGGATGCTCCGCGGATCGGTTGGCTTGGGTATGAATATTGTTGTGGGCTCACATTTCAAAGGCGATGGCGAACTGGACACCAGTTCCGATTGGCCCGATCTCAATCTGCATATCGATCCTGATCTCCCGCAGCACGGTTTCAGCCATTTCTTTATGGGCGGTTACAAAGGCTCGTTCGGTAACACCTACCCGCTCAACATGTTTGTCTTTGCCGATTTTGCTGCACATTATCAGTATACCAAGCGCATCGGCTTCTACGCCGGTGTCTATTTCAGCTACAACTGCTTCAGCAATATCCGTCCGCAGCTGGACGCCGCTGGCAACATGCCCGAGCTCGTTTATTTCGACAACCGGTCGCGCCAATACACCTATGGCGGCATGGTCAACTCCAAGTTCATCCAGAGCATCACCCCGCTCTCCGTCGGCCTCAAGTTCGGCATCACCCTCACCTGGCTCGACCCGCTCAAATGCAACTGCGAAGACCGCTAATTTTCGGATACCTATCGTTAAATTCCAGATACTTATACGATATTTGGCAGATTTTTGGGGGTATTTTGGGTAATTTTGGACAACCAAGAATCCTATAGCGGCTTTGCCGCGTCCTGACTCCAAGACTCCTGCATCAGCCACTCTTCTACCCCCACAACCTCGATCCGGTATCCATCCTCTTCTATCGTCTCTTTCCTGTCGCGCGTCACGATTGTCAGTTTATCGCATCGCGTTCCTCGCGCTGCTTCCTTCGCCCCATCTATCTCGCGCCTCAGCGTATCCTCGTCCTCCATGCCCCACGTCACTTGTATCACCTCTTCCACACGCTCATTACGTTGCACAACAAAGTCGCACTCGTGTCCGGCTTGCCAGTAGAATATCTTCTTGTCCGCACCCCTACGGCGGAACAGTTCCAGCGCCACAATATTCTCCAGCAGCTTACCCTTGTCCTCCGATTGAGGCATCAGTACGGCCTGACGCATTCCCGTGTCAATCATGTAGTATTTCCGCAGCGACTGATTCTCTTTTACCAACGACGTGCTGTATTTCGGATACCGCACAAACATATACGCCTCCACCGCCCAATCTGCCCAGTCATATAGGTCATCTTTGTTTACCGTCACGCCGCTGGAACGCATATCGTGAACGATTGCATTGATCGATGTCGTCTTCGTCATGTTGAGCATCACACGCTTTAGAAAGTACCGCAATGCCTCTATGTTCTTAATCTTATGACGCTCTGCCAAATCCCGGAACAGCATCGTATTGAAGTACCCTTGCAGCAAACGCAGTTTCAGCGACTTATCGCTTGTCAGCACCACTTTCGGAAATGCACCACCATGTATGTACTCCTCCATCGCGGCATATCGTCGCGCTTTGTCGCTCTCCAAGTAACTATGGGCATCTATCCCCTTGAAGTGGCATAATTCCTGAAAGCTCAACGGCAACATCTCGTAATCCAGTGTCCAACCGCGCAGAGCCGTGGATATCTCCGACGATAGCAACTTCGCATTACTTCCCGTCACGTACACATGCTCGCAGTACGACTTGAACACACGCAGCACAAACAGATCCCAACCGGCAATGTTCTGTATCTCGTCATAGAACATATACACGTCTTTCAGGTTCATCTCCGGATACATCTCCCGATAGGCTTGCAGTACTTCGTCCAACTCTTCTGTCGGCATCCCTACGATACGCTCATCGTCGAAGTTCACCCATAGTATTTGTTCGCGCTTCACTCCCGATGCCAATAGTTTATTCACCGCTAACATCAGCAGCGATGACTTACCGGCACGTCGCACACCGGGAATCGTTATTATCAGTTCCGGTTTATCCGGCAGCACTGTCTCACGTTCTATCCGTTCAAACGGCAACTCAGCCTGATTCAATGCGATTAGTGATTTGAATAGCTCCTTTCTTGCCATATTCAGTAAATTTTACCAAAAATTAAAGAAATATTTCAAAAATTCTTCCTAATTTTTCGGAAATTTTCTACAAAATTACACTTTTCAATCGAAATATGCAAGTTTTTTCTACACTTTTCAATAAAAATCTTCATTTTTTCGAAGCTTTGCCAACTATTAGGCTCATTTTTGGCAATTTTGGACAACCCAGAATCCTATAGCCACTTGCCGCGTCCTTTAGCGTTGGCGCAGCCATCATACATTCATACATCGTATCTCCGATACGCCATACATTCACACATCCATACATCTATACATCCATACATCGGCTCTGCCGTCTCACCTAAACCTCTCCCACAACTCCGCATCACCTTTCCGCGTCTCCTGTGCGGAATTAGGATAGTTCTCAATGAACCACGTCAGAAACTTTGCGCAATCGATCTTGTCTGTGAGCATGGTTTGCGACAGAAATGGAAAATGAAGAGGTTTCATCGCTCGGGCACGTCAGATTCATTAGGAGCCTCCACTCCAAACAAAGCTAAATATACTTTATCCGTAGTACATTTGTCAATTGCTTCTACCAATAAATCTGAGTCCAATTTATCTTGAAAAATATTCTTCAATTCTACTAAAGTATTATATTTAGATTGATTAAGTGCCTTTAAATAGTCTACCAATAATGAAACTTTATCAAACTGTGCCTTTCTATCCGACAATGCCATACAAAAATCTTCCGTTGATTTTATGATATCACGTTTGAAGGCACATCCCATACTACGTCCATATTCCTTTGTTATATCAGACCTTAAATCTTCATCTAATATAGATTCTCGCAAATAATGTTGGAAGAATATAATAATATATTGCTGTCTAAAACTTGGCTCAATAATCCTCTCTTCATCAATTTCGGGGCCAAGAGACTTTAGTTTTGTATATGCTTGTTTTAATACTGCATAACCTTCCGCATTTAAAGAACGAGCAAAAAGCAAATGGGATAAATTTGAGATATCCAGAGGTTCTTCGACTAAGCGATGTAATAATGCCATCGTTTCTTCATCTCGTAATTCATAATATAACCCCTTGATGTCACTATGAATTTTTTTGTCAGTTTCCTCAACAGTCTTCGCCAAGCTAATAATCTTTTGTTCTTTCTCAGCTATGTTATCGCTCATTCTGCTTACTTTCCTTTGAAGCCATGAAATATAAACTCCCAATAATACGCCGACACCACCAAATACTATTGTAAAAGCGACAAGCATTGTATTCACAGCACTTATTTCATTGGCAATAGTAGCATTTGAAACATCCACAATACGTCGTACTGCATCAATATTATCATTGATGTTCTGCAGATACAGAATCGTATCTATCTGCATAGAAACATTTAATAGAAACAACATTATTAATAATTAAGTTATATTATGTCTTTGAGTTATCGCTGTTGATTTTCTATCTCCAAATATAAACTCATCCAACTTCCTCCAATATACCGTCAAATATATCCAGCACTTCAGCCAACACTTTTTTGCTCCTGCTCGAATCTCCCAACGTCCGCTTCCCCGCAGAAGAATCACTAACCGCTAACCCCTCACCGCTAACCGCTTTCATCACATACTCCCTAATCTCCTCAGCCGAACGCGACTTAAACTCCTTACCCTGCTCCTGGAGCACCACATCCACCGTCAGGAACTCATTTCGCGGAAAGAAAGACACCGCCGGAACACCCAGCAAAGCCGCTTCACGGGCAAATGTCCCGGCACCGGTTAACATTGCCTTCGTATAATAGCATACATCCAATCCGTTCAAAGGCCCAGCCGGATACCAGATATTCGGATAGCCTTCTGCCATTTTCTTCTCTTCCTCATACCGTGGCAGGAACAGGATGTTTTGATCCTTGAACACCTCAAAGAGTTCTGGTACAATCGTCACCGCATCTTTAGGTACATAAGCCGCTTTCAGGTTCTCCGGACGAATAGTAATAAAGTCCTTAAATGGCAGTTGGTCCAGGAAATGCTCATCCACCTTATAGTCCGCAATGTATATATCTTCCTTGAATCCATCAAACGTTTTAATCTGTTCATCGCGCAGGTGGAATCGCTTCTTCGCCCCTTCATATTTCAAATAAGAAGGAAAGATAAAGTACGAACTAAACAAGTACGTAATGAACTTATGGGTTGTAAAATCATTATCGGAGAAAGTGATGGATTTCTTTCCTCTCAGCCAAGCGATAGGTGCTGTATAACTCCCTCCAAGCGAGAAAGCCACATCAAATTTCGGAACACGCGTCAACAACTGCCAATAGCGTCCGAGGAGTCCAAAGGTCTTTCGCAGCCTACTCTTCCCATGGTGCGAACCCAGCACAATCGGTTCTATTCCGTTCTTCCGCAGCAACGGTATGGTTTCCGAAAAATCCCGAGCGGTGATAATCAACTCATGTCCACTTGCTTTCAGGTGCCTGTATATCGGCATCAGCACATTCACGTGCGGCGTGTTTGTTACATCTATCCAGATTCTCATACTCTTCAATTTTCAGTATTCTGATTTTTACTAATGAGCCCTTAAAAGTTTACTAAGGTATTACAAAAAGTATACTAAAGTTAGTCAAGTACCCTCCATGTAACGCAGAATGTTTTCCCTTCACTGGTTATGAGTCCTTCCTTCAACTTCTTGATATCCTTGTATATCGTTTGACGACTAACTCCAAACTGATCAGCCATCTCATCATACGTCGTCTTCGGATGCTCTTTAATCCACTCCACAATCTTGCGTTGACGCGTACTCAACTTCGCATACGGATGATTCGGTTCATATTCCATCCGTTCTATCACGCATTCATGTTCCTTCGCATCCTTATCATAATTCACGCCTACCAGCACCACATCTCCAACATACTCACGCAGCGCCTCCGCATATCGTTTCTCCTTAATCTGCGCAAGCCCCGACTCTGCGGACTTATTCCACTTCAACTCAATCACCACTGCCGGTCTGTCCACATTCCGTCTTGGCATCAGCACAATATCCGCAAACCCCTTTCCTTCTGGCAACTCACGACGTATGATAAATACCCTCCCAGATCTCCGGGATTGGTCATTGTGAATTCTTCAAAGTTATTCAGCGTGGACTCTGTATTGTATTGCTTGATGGGCAGAATACCCGTCATGTACACCCCGGCAAAGATCTTATTCGTGTGAGCATTCTTGAATAACGTACGCAACCATCTCACGTACTTCTTCTTCACCGCATCGTTCTTTATCTCACGAAGCACCGCATCCCATTCGTCAATAATCATGATAAACGGCTTATGTGTATAGTCCACAACTCGCTTAAGTTGAACGTGCAATGGAGTGTCAGGGTTGATAGACGCCTCCGGATAGGTCTCTATCAAATCATCACTCAACGCATCTTTCATTATATTCACAACACGCTTCGGATCCGCATCTACATCACTCGTGTATCCACTCACATCAAGGTATATAACAGGATATTTATTCAGATGCTCTTCGAACGAAGACTCCTTGGCTATCTTCAGATTGGCAAACAACACAAGTGAATCCACGCTCTCGTCGTAGTATGCATTCAGCATCTTTGCTGCCAACGATTTGCCGAACCTTCGAGCACGAGTCACGCATAGGAACTTATCCGGCATTCCTATTCTGCTATTGACGAAACTGATAAGCATACTCATATCTACGTACTCGCCTTTCCGCTCGATCTCAAATTCCTCTTTACCTGTGTTAATAAACATTCCCATACTTCTATTCCATTATAAGGTCATGTTATTCGATTGATTTTTCTTTACCTTTTTGGGTTACCTGATAAGATATTTTTGTGGTTTATTTCTGCAAAGCAGTGTCGTTTTGGTTTTTGTTTTCCTTAACCTCCACAAAATTCTTGATTACGCGAGCTGGTACTCCTGCCGCAACACAATAATCCGGCACATCCCTCGTCACTACCGCTCCCGCTCCGATTACAGCCCCTTCACCTATCGTCACTCCCGGCATGATGATTGCCCCAATCCCCACGTGCGCTCCATCTTTTATCACGATAGGCGCATACTTGAGTTCGCAATCCATCACGGGTTTGCCTACTTCGTATTCAGATAGATCTCGCTGATGACATAGCAGCATCACGCCTCTCGTCACCCACACGTTCTTCCCTATCGTTATGAGTTCCGGTGCTGAATGATCAACATCCACCGTCGCACCTATCTTACTACCCTTGCCTATCTTCACTCCTGCCATCTTGTACCAAAGGTTTCTTGCTTGCGCTGGGAATATATGTCTTGCTATTCCCAAACAAAACCTCACCCACACACCTCTCATTACGTTTCCTACAGTTCTCTTATTATTCGCCATAACTCTTCTCTTATAACTATTCATTATTCACTTATCGTTCTTGGCTTGTGCAGTATTAACACTTGCAACAAGCATTCGCTTTAATTCGGTATTATTGCCAATTAGTTCGTCAAACTTCTCTTTCGAGATGTACTTAGTCTTGTTTAGTAATGTCAGCCAATAGTCTGTCTCGTGGCACTCTTTGAGCGCAATCCTCATTTTGTGCACAAAGTCAGCCGGACTCTCAGCAAAGTTTGCTTCGCAGATTAGTGCCCCAATAGCCGTACCGGATCTCTTTATTTGGTCTGCAATCTGGAATTCTTTCTTCTTGTGCACCAACTCCTTATGCAGTTCCACAATCTTCACTGCAAAGTCCATTGCCTTATTTGCCAATATTGATTCCTTCATAACTCTTCACTATTCATTATTCACTATTCACTATCCAGTCACTCTTCACTATTCACTGTGAAACATACTATTCACTATTCACTTTTCACTATTCACTATCCATACGCCCCGTAGCACATTGCCTATTGTTCTATGATTCTTTGCCATAATAATCATTTTACTTTTGACACTACAAATCTTCGTTTCCCAGACACCGGAAGTTCGATATAATCAACCACCTGAACATCTACCGTAATTCCCTCGCCACAATGATACTCAAGCAAAGCTTGCAGCCCCTTAATACGCTCCTTCGATATGGTGCCTTTAGGTATTATCAGCAAAGACACCCTATCTTTTGCTTCTTGCACCACTTGGAATTGTCTAATCTCTTCAGTCAATTCCTCAATAGGCAATGAGAACGCATTTAATATTTTCCCGTTTGCCAACTTAAAATTATCAGAACTGCGTCCGTTCAACACACGTATCATTTTCGTTTCTCTTCCACACGCACATTTTCGTTCTGACTTAACTGCTCTATCACCCGGTGCATAACGAATAAACGGGAATCCATAGTTGTATAATGCTGTCAATACTATCTCGCCTTCTTCTCCATCCTTCACTTCCTTACCGTTCTTATCCACTATCTGCATGATACTGCATTCCTCGCACACATGTAGTTCGCCATGCATTTCACATTCAGTTGCATTCCCCATTCCATCTCCGCAGCCATATGTATCGAACAGCTTACATTGGAACACCTCTTCCATTATCTTCCGCTGATGAGGCAGCAACATCTCAGCCGTCGTAAACACTGCTTGCATAGGTAACGTTCCATGATGGTCACACACATATTCGGCTAAAATCATCAACGCGCTCGGATACCCTCTCATAAAACGCACATGATAATTTTTTAGATAGCTATAGTGCTGTTCTAACAAATCCTCCGTCAGATGCGAAATTGGTATCGAATAATAGTTGTTCACATACCGCCATAATCGATTCTTCCATCCCCCCCTCTTACCAGGAATTAACGATCCACCGGCCATCACGCCTAAAGTGTCCGCGCCATAATGATATCCTCCCCACTCGAATGTTCGCATCTTTAATGCCCAATTCAGCGCCCAGGAGTATCTATCCATATCATATGCACAGGGCGTTCCTGTTGTTCCGCCGGTATGATGATGAATCATCGCATAATCTCCTGCATTATCTGCACGAAACTCCACACCATGTGCAATCAAATCGTTCTTTCGCACAATTGGTATCTTCACTAAATCATCTACAGTCCGTATATCCTCTGGGGTCAGACCTGCAGTATCAAACCATCTCTTATAGAACGGACTATGTTCATAGGCATGTTCTATTAATACTGCTATCTGAGCATTATGATATTCCGTCCACTGCTCTTTTGTCCAATACTGACTCCTGTGAACAAACTTCACCAACTTCCCCATATCAAACCCTTCCTTCTTCCCTAATAGGAATAATGCCAACTTACTCTTTATCATATTCTATCCTCTTTTCACAATTTAATATTCGCTATTATACACACTCATATAACTCTTTTACACGTTGAGCTATTTGAGATATCTCCAATCGATCTTGCAATATGCGATTATATCCATCAGTACGCTTGCTAAAAGCGAGTGCCATAGAAATAGCCTCTGACGTCAGTTCTGCAGCCTTTTGCATATCGGTGAAACGACAATCATGATCGTCCACTACGTAACACCCATCAAGTCCGTCCAATCGTTCATTCACATCACCTACGTTGGTTGTAACGATAGGACAATTGCAAGCCATCGCCTCTTTTATCACATTCGGACTACCCTCCGAGTCGGATGTCAGCAACAGACAATCCGCAGCGTTCATGTAGATCATCACTTCGTCGGGTGTTTTATCAAAAACCGGAACGAGTGATATTTGTGGTTTGTGATTTGTGGTTTGTGATTTATTATTCAATGACATATGCTGATTAACAGCAGCGACGGATTGTTCTGCAAGCGCCCAGTTCTTCTCGGGTCTCGTTGGATTGCTGCACCAGATGATATATTTGTGATTTGTCATTTGTGATTTGTCATTTACCTCAAAACCAACCCTCTGACGTGCATCGGCATGCTCCATCGGATGGAACACATCCAGATTCACGCCGTTAGGAATGATGTGGACCGGAAGTGCCAACTGATTCGCCGTACGGTTGGACTTTACAATGGTTGCATCCCACAAGTGCTGCATACAATACCGCACCAACTTCCACTTTCTATTTCGAGTGGGGAACGAGCCCAAAATAGAAACTACGATTTTCGGTTTATGCAACAACCCAAGGCATGCTATTGTAGCCACATGTCCACATACCGAGTAATGAGCATGAATCACATCCGGCTTTTCTCTCCGCACCATCTTCCGTAACTGCCATGCCGCTTGCAGGTGCGCCCATGCGCCATGCCCCACAACCGGAAACAGCCTCATCTCAAGGCCTTCCTTCTCCAGCGAGTCATACTGCGATTGCACGAACGAGCTGACAGCCCCCACTCTCTTGTTTCCTGATGCTACAAAGAGCACCTTCTTTATTTGTGATTTGTTATTTGTCATTTGTTATTTTATTCTTTGTCGTTTTCAAACTATTCGTGATAGATCGATATAATTCTCCGACATCTGTCATTAACTCATCATATTGTTCCTTTGTTATAAATTCGGAACCATACAACACTTTCAGCCAATAGATAGTCTCATGAGCTTCTTTTTGTACTATGCCTAGTCTATGTATAAAATCAGCGGTACTTTCCGCATCGCAGGCTTCACAATAATTTGCACCTATACTAGTGCCGGAACGCTGAATTTGATCTGAGTTATTATATTCATGCTGCTCCTCACGAAGATATTTTCTCAATTTATTTATCTTTATCGAGAAATTTACGCATTTATCTTCAAATTCCTGTTTTGTCATAAACTACAAACTACAAATTACAAACCACAAACTACAAACTACAAACATCAAAATCTCGCTAACGGAGATTTTGATAATACCACTGACACGCTTCAGCGAAACCCTCGGTTGCACTGTAGCGTGGCTGGTACCCAAGTATCCTCTGCGCCTTGATGATGGATGCCTGGCTATGCGGAATATCTCCTGCCCGATTCTCGCGATACACCGGTTCCACCTCCGTAATAGCCGGATCATACTTCGCCAGATTCTCCCGCAAACACCGGAACAGATCATTCAGCGTCGTGTTGCCTCCATACGCCACGTTGAACACCAGATCCACCGGTGCATTCTGTGGCAGATTCATGTTATATAGCGACGCACGCTTCACTATCTCGTCGTGCGACACCGTAGCAGCCAGGTAGTTCGCTTGTATCACATTGTCGATATATGTGAAGTCACGCGAATAGCTGCCATCGCCATTGATGAACGGACTCTCATGGTTGATAAGCGCCTTCACCCACAACGGTATCACCGCTGCATATGCCCCATTCGGGTCTTGCCTACGGCCAAACACGTTGAAGTACCTAAGTCCAATCGTCTCTATCCCGTACAGCGACGTGAATACATTCGCATACAACTCGTTCACGAATTTTGTAATCGCGTATGGCGATAGTGGACGACCTATGTTATGTTCAATCTTCGGCAACTCCTTGCTGTCGCCGTACGTCGAACTGGATGCTGCATACACAAACCGCTTCACTTTCTCATCCCGCGCAGCCACCAGCATGTTCAGGAATCCGCTGATGTTAGTGGAGTTGGTTGTTATAGGATCATTGATGCTTCGTGGCACCGAGCCCAATGCCGCTTCATGCAGCACTACCTCGCACCCCTTCACAGCCTCGCGGCAAGTGTTCAGGTCACGTATGTCACCCTTGATAAATCGGAAGTTCGGCTTCTCCGTCAACGGCTCGATGTTATGCATAAACCCCGTGCTCAGATTATCCAAGCACACCACATCGTAACCGTTATTCACAAACCACTCACATAGGTTGCTGCCGATAAATCCAGCCCCGCCTGTTATAAGTATCCTCATATTCTTAATCATATTATTAACTATTAACTGTTCACTTTTCACTTACGCATCTTCAGTATGCGAGCCGGATTACCTCCAACAATCGCATAATCTGGCACATCTTTCGTCACCACAGCTCCTGCACCAATAATCGAATGTGCTCCAATCTTCTTACATCCCGGCAGCACGATAGCGCGAGCACCAATCCACACATCTTCCATTATCTCCAACGGCGTATCCGGAAGTCGCCCCTCTGAACCGAGAGGTACATCGGGATTAGAGAAGCTATGTCCGCCGCCTTGGAAGAGTACATCTTCCCCCATCATCAGTGATCCGTGAATAGTAACAATACGGTTGTGGCATGTAAAGTCCTTTCCTATGCCACAATCTCCATAAATGTGGAAGTTCCGTCCATTCCCTATGTACGCCCCTTGCTCCAGATTCACATACCCTTTGCATTCTGCAAACAGATGCTTCGCACAACGATATCGCAACCGCTTGCCAAACTGTCCTAACAATCCTCTATTCGACTTCGGCAGATGCCGTGCAAAACCATAATATAAAAACATCCAAAAACTTCTCATACTATCTCCGCTTTTTATTTATACATCATACATTCACACATCACTCATCCATACATTCATACATCGTATCTTTGATACGCCATACATCGGATTGAATCGCGTGCCGCGATTACAATCCGCGCCCTTTCAGTTTCATCCAGTTCCATCCAAAACACGTTACAAGCATGAACAAGCACCACATCAGATACCACGTCTGATGCTTCTTGCGCATATTCACGATAGCATACGCCGCAAACATCATCTCCAATGGCATCGTCGGTATATGGAATCGCAGTGAGTGAGCAAACTGCGAGAACACCAACACCACCATATATCCTAATAGCGCAGCTAATGGTAATGTATATTTCCGCCAATCACCTGTTAATAGTAGCATAAACATCGCCAATATCACAAACCCGGACATCACGTTGCGCATCCAGTTTCCTCCATGAATCAGTCGCATATCTTCCTGAAATCCTATATTCACCATGGTCGGGAATGGAATGGTAAAAATCATCGGAGCAAACACCGCCGCTCCGGCATAGTTGGCAAATTTGTTTCCGCTTATAGTTCCGCCTTTTCCTGATCCGAATCGGTTTGTCATTGCATAGGATTGCACATGCCTAACATCGCTATTTCGTATTTGATCGATTTCACGCATAATATTATCCGATGCAACGAGCAAAACAACTCCTGCCATAGCTATACCCACTACAATTTTCTTTCCCATGCCAACAAGCTTTGTGTCAATCATCAATAGCGCAAAGAATACCGCAAGAAAGGCCACCATACCTATTACGGTTCGAAACATGAATAGCACAAAACCAGTCAACACAACGGGAAGTATCGTTGCAAAAGAGTATCTTTTTCCAATCAACAATCGATCTGCCAAATCAATGAATAACATAAACAGCCATGTCATGAACGTCTCTTTCAGCGTAATACCGACATAGCATATCAATACCGGATGCAACATGGTGAATATTGCTGCCATTCGAGCAATAGTTTCGCCCATTGTTCTTGAGGCGAGGCGATAAATCAGTACCGAAATGTGTGCGCCAAACAATGCATTAACTACTAATATAAAAAATACTGCCGTATCTCCCTCAAATAATCTCACCATGGGTAGTAAATACAACGGAAAGCCTAAATCGCCAAATGATGAAGAAGCTAAATATGATACTATCTCTCCAAAAGACCCGTCTTCCAGGCCCTCTGCCAGCCATTGGGCTGTTTCGATATATTGTGTCGAATCCGCCGTCGCATACTCATGTGGGGCACCGGTCATTTGGATGTAAAAATTATAGATAAATACCACATAACATAATCGAAGCGCCAATCCCGTTCCATATAATTTTCGCTCAAAGGTTTTAGATTTTCTCACACTTCTCTCACTCCATTCGCGGGAGAATTTCACGCTCAAATAGAAAAAACCTGCTACCCACACGATACCAAACAGCCAGAAATACCATTCTGTAGCATAGCTTGAATATACCAAGTTAACCCCTACTAATGCCACAGCATACGCAGCCACGGCATAGGTAGCAAACCAATCCGGCAACGATCTGAGCCAGATTGCCTTACCGGCCATCAATTGTTTTCCCCACCGTGCTCTTCTACTCATCAACCTCGGTGGCGGCGGAGACGGCATCATCAGCCCGGGATTATATGTCTGATTTATATTGTTCATCTACAATCAAATATTTATTTCAAGTCATTTCATCATTCAACTTTACTATTCCTTTAGCGCGCGACTCATTTCCCGCAAAATGCGAAATGTTTTGAAAAGTCCTCTATACTGTGAGCACACTTTTTTAAAGCGCCCTATTCCACTGCACTCTTTCCCATATTTCTTCGCAGACTCATAATCATCCACATCAAATGCTTTCGCACATAACCTGCCATTGGCATAAAGTTCCCAATCTCGCTCATCAAAATGATACTTCTCAGGAAACAACTCTCCTATATAGCGACAAATTTCTTGATCTCCTGCTAATCGCTTCGCATATTTCTCCACCGAATCCGGTCGTGTAATACTTACCGTCTCTATACCAAAAGTTGCTGTTGATTCCGGTAACACATCAATATCTGTATAAGCCGTAAGTATCACCCATGCGGGCCAATCTTGTAACGTGAATCGACGCTTGATAAACTCATCCAAATCCAAATGTGCTTTCATGAAGTCCGCGCGGTACATAATTGTTGCATTACAAAAATGCCCACCATGCCACATCTGGTCTTGAATATGTTCATGATCCAGCGTTACCTCTACCTCCTTTATCTCCCCGGTTGTCCGATTTTGCGTCCGATGATTAGTTATGCATATATTGCATTCCTGATGGCTCTCCATATAATCAAGCTGTATCTGCAACTTATGCTCATTATGCCAATAATCATCATTATCGCAGTTGCAGATATACTTGCCCTTACATGCCTTCACGCACGTTGCCCAGTTCGCACCCAAACCTATGTTCTGCTCATGGAAAAGCAGTTTGATGACATCCGGATGTTGCTCTTTGTGTCGCATCAACACCTCTCGCGCATTATCCGTACTGCAATCATCGCCGATTACAATCTCCACATCCGCATCCACCTTCTGCGCAAGGATGCTGTTTATCGTCTGCCCCACCGTATCCGCACGATTGTACGATGGAATCACCACGGAAATCAATATTCTTTCTTCTTTCATCATACATTAAACATCAAACATCACACATTGTGCATCAGCACATCATACATCAAACATCAAACATTAAAACTCTTCTTAAAGTTTTTATATTCACCACGAGTTATCGCCAACGCCAACTTACTCCGCAGCAGATTCCGGTAGTACTTCAAATGACTCCTCGACGCATTCCCCGGATAGTCATTAAACCAAATCACAGGACGTTCATTTAGCCGAAACTTATGAGCCATCAGCCACACGTTCATCAGCCGCTCGGCCATGTACCCGAATATCCGTCCCTGTACAGGCGAGTAATGAGTGATATCAATCCTTTTCTCCATCTCTGCTAACAAAGGGAACAACCATGAGCAATACGCATCAAAATCATGCCACGTCATAAGGAACATGTTATAATGACGTAACTGGCAATTGCGGTGCATATACTCATACCAAGCCCATTTAATATCCTCTGTCTGCGTAGTCATAATATAGTCCTCCAGCGTCCGGATGTCATCAGAAATATGTGCCCTGCAATAATCCGAGAACAACGACTCACGATAGAAACGGGGTTTTGCCACATATACCTCTCCATCCCGCAATCCATCTATCACATCTTGTGGCACAGACAAGTCCACTTTCTCAAAATCCTCTGTCTTATATGCTGTTTCCGGCATCACGCTATCGCATTGCTTATGGAAATCAAAGTAACGACGATAATGGCAAAGTCCGATCACATCCACGTTCTTTAGGTTCTTCCAAGCCCAATATAAGCCTGTCAGTTCGCAATAACTACGGTTCTTTTCGGAGATGTTCTCTCCCTCGTTATCGGTCTGAATACCTAACTCAGCCTTTGACAATGCCTTACCCACATGCACTGGCAAGTATGGTTCCTGCTTTGCCATCACATCCTGCTTATGGCAGCATACTATTATTTTTGCATTTTTCATATTCTAAATATTCGATTAACATATGGGATCTTCATCAGCGCAAACGAAATCGCTAACGTTATTCCCAAAACTATTATAAAATATATCGGCCCTGCGAATGTAGGAGGATTCTCAACGTATATATAGTTCGCCACAAATTTCACCACAAACGGATGAAAAGTATAAACCGGCAAAAACAATGTGGCTAGTTCTCTGATTACTTTCGACTCTTTGATGTTTGTATTCAAACAAGCACAGAAAATACAATATGCATATGCCACACAGACAAACGATCCATATAGATTATCAAATAACTGCGATAACGATGGTCTGATAAACACAACCGCACTTCCCATCATTATCAGCACCCATAACCAATTAATATGTTCGCTATGCCCATATTGTTTGATATAAGCTCCCAATATAAAGAAGAAGATCCAATAATATAATCGGAACGTTTGTCGTACATAATGCTCTTCAAAGTGCCAATAAACATTACCGATTGTAACGATAGTGCATATTAGCAATAATAAAGCCAATAATGTATGCGCTTTTTCTGATGCCACCCATTTACACAAATATGGCGCTACTATAAACACCATTATGATAGATGCCAAATACCAAAAATGCCATAAGTTACCACCTCCTAATATCCACAGATAGAGACTATGTACTCTTGGATGTCCTTCTATTAGCCATGTAGCGACACAACTGATAGGGATTATAATATACACATATTTGAGGATATTGAGTATCTTTCTTCCTAAATATTTATAATCCGGCATTTTACACTGCATCAAATAGCCGCTGACCATAAAGAACAAAGGAACTGCAGGACAAATCATACCAAATACACCGCTAAACGGAGCAAATTGAATTGTTCCAATCAAACCAATATGCATTCGCACTACCATTATCATGGCAATGATCTTTACTAAATCAACGGATATGTTTCTATTTTGATTTGACATTCTTTAATGGATTTAGTATTTTCACTCTTACCCTCGCTTTGATTATACGATAAGATACGTTTAGCAACTCCTTTATACTCGCCTTATATGAACGATATATTTTCAAATCTCTTATCGTATCTTTTATCCCATACTCGTTTTGGTGTGCTGCTGGTAGAATGCTGAAATTACGGAATGTAGTGGCGCATAGTTGCCTCAACAAATCATCTTCAGGCTTATATTGATATATATTCGCATACGCTTCATATATTTTTCTTCTAAAGTTCGCTCCTGCATCTGTTAAACTTCCTGCATGCTTTCGATAGACTGCGGTTTTGATATTCATTAGCCACACTCTATGATAATACATGTAGCACCAATAGTTGGGGATATCAAATCTGTATTTTAGTTTCGGCAAAATTGGATTATCTTCCATAGTACCTATTCGGTACATTACTGTGCATGGATGAGGCAATGCTGCGTACATAAAATGTTCTTGCTTCAATTCCATGCCCTCCGATTGATCAGAAATTATGCTATCGTATAGATCCACATCCTCTATTTTCTCATTTTCTTGATATAATTGTTGAAAACGGGTGCACACCATATCATATTCCGGATGCGTTTCCAAATAATCAACTTGCTTTTGTAGCTTCAATGGATCCGTCCAATAATCATCTCCCTCACATATTGCCACATACTTTGATTCCGTTGCTTCTACTGCATCTCCTATAATTTTGCGTAATGGATTACCGGGTTTACTCCATTGATTTTCTTTCTCATAAATCGGCTTAATAATATTTGGAAATTTTTTTGCGTATTCTCTTAAAATTTCAGTTGTTCCATCCGTCGAACAATCATCATGCACAATCGCGACAAACTCAAACGATGCTTTTTGCATCACAAACCCTTCCAAACATTGTTTAATGTATGGAGCTTGATTATAGGTGATGCACCTAATGGCAACTAATGGCTTTGACTTGTCCATTTTAGATCCTTGATTTAATCTCTTCTAACTTATCTAGCACTTCTACATCCAATGGCTCTTTGAATAAATCTATGTGTTTTCTTAGAATTTCCACATCGAAATTCCACCATTGCAACTTTAATAGACGTTCGATAATATCATCTGAGAATCGTTTTTTTACAACTGTTCCAGGAACACCTACCACTATGGAATATGGCTCAATATCTTTTGTTATTACACATCCTGCACCTATTACACATCCATCCCCAATGTGTACATTTCGATTGACACATACATCATTCCCCATCCACACATCGTTTCCTATGCTGCATGGTTGCCTATATTCCCATTCATGATACTCTTTATGGTATTCCTTATCATCCGAGATTCCCCATGAAGTATCGTGAAAAAATGGATGCGTTGATAAAAGCTTATAATCATGATTATCTCCACCTATGTGTAAATTCCATGATAATGCACAAAAAGAACCTATTGATGTGGCTTGGACTGTAGACACTCTTCCAATGCAGGAATACCTGCCCATATTAAGTCTCCAAATATCGCAATAGCGTTGTATAGATGAGTGATCTCCAATAGAACTCTCTCGGACTGTTGTGTAGTCCCCTATAGTAGAACCATCACCTAATTGGGTATCCATCACACGACAATGCTTGTATACTGCAAAATTATTACCAATTAAATTGGACGTATATGAAGTAGGATCAATTATCATAATTAAATCTTTTTATCTGCATTTCTTGTTTAATATCTTCTAACATATCTCTATACAAGAATTTTGGTTTATATCCAAGATCTCGCTCTGCTTCAGATATGTCCATTATATATGCTGGAGCATTTGGTTTCTCCGGACAAAAGACTATATTGTTTTTTAATCCTGTGGGAGAGAACACCTCTAACATACCTTCTATCTGCTCTTGCAATGTAGTTCCCACTCCTGTTCCCACGTTATAGACTCCGGATTCTACATTTGTTGATAATGCAAGGAATAACATTTGTGCTAAATCTTTGACATATACCATATCCTTCTTTCTGCTCGGATCCCCCCAAACTTCCAACGTTTCTCCTGCCAAAGCCTTCTGGATTAAATATCGATAACCTATCGGTTTTTTTATTCCGTTATGATAGAAATATATGTCTGGTGAATATGAATGTACTGTGGGTAACCGGAATATAAAACTTTTTATTCCATACATCTGATGGTAATGCTCAATCAAATCAACCGCAAAATTCTTAGATAGCACATAAACTGTATGATCATCGTTCATGTCAAATACTCTTGGAGCATCACTCTTTAAAACTATTGTTTCTTCGGATTGTTGCTTGATATCTCCAAAGCTTTGAGTAAATAATATTCTATCTACACCTGCCTTCTTGCAATACTCCAACACATTTAATGTTCCTATGATATTAATATCTATATATGTTCGGGGTTGATACCCCTCCATTCTTGCAGGCATGGCTCCAGCTAAATCGATAACTGCATCAATATGTTGCGGGAGAATATTAAACGAATTTGCATCAGATATATCTACACAAAAATGCTGGAGGTTATTCTTCTCGAAATAAGGTATATTATGCCGACTTGCTAGATATAAATCCGCCTTAGGAAAATGAACGGTATTAAGTAGATAATCTACTACCCACTTTCCAATACCTCCAGTCGCTCCAAATATCAAAACTTTCATTGTTCCTTCAAATAATTTTTCAGACATACAATTTCGAAAGTATTCTCCTTATAGTGATCCAAACGGTTGAACCAGATATCTTCTTGTTCCTCGATATGAACCAATTTCTGGTAGAACTCCTCCGTATGGCATTCCTTCGGGATAATAACTACTCCGCAATCATCGCATACGGCAATCGCGCCATCATACATCGCTTTATGTGTTGCCTTGATTTCAGCATCCAAATCATGCTCCGGCTTCGTATTAAAGCAGCCAACCGGAGTGAATCCCTTGCACCAAATAGGATAGTTCTCACGGATCAAAGCCGCAGCATCTCGAAACGGAGCATTGCAGAGGATAGCCGATGCCTGACGATAGAGCAAAATATACTTACTTACCAACTCGCCAATGATTGCACGTTTGCCACAATCGAAGGCTTCGATGAACACTACATCATTCTCTTGCGTTGAGATAATCTGCTCATGCACATCCCAGTTCGACTCTTTGTAAGCATACACCCATTTCACATTACCTACCTTGAAATGTCCACGATTGATAGGCATCACTCCTTCCAATGCTCCTGCCTTACCCAAGCAGTCAGCCACTTCCGTCGTGCATACACGATTGCGACGGATGAAGTCAATAATTTTTGATTTTATATCTTCCATGATTATATGATAAATTTCACTTCGTTTTTAATTGCGTGCATTAGTTGCTTCAACTCCTCACGCGAATCGGCATACGCGATATAAAAACCAATACGTGCCGTATCGCAGACTGCTTGCTGAATCGTATCGCCAACCATAAAGTTGAACTTATACGACAGCACGTTCGGATTGTTCTTTAGCAGTTCTTCTCCCTCTATCGCCTTCACCACTCCACCTTTACCCGGAGCATCGAAGAATTCTAACACAGCGCAGCGGTTTTTTAGTTCCGTTGCTATAGTCGGCTCTTTAATATCCTTCTCTCCGAGTGCCATTTTAATCAATGCTTCGTAGTTGTCATAGCCGGACATACACGGCACAATCTCTGCCGAAATAAGGTTTCCCCCTCCTCGTGCACCTATCTCTATCAAATAGAACTGTCCTTCTTGGAACTTATATTCCGCATGAGTTAAACCAAACGGTAGTCCACTGAGATTCACATACTGATCATTCGTTCTGCGCAACAAGTCATAATCGAAGTTTGGATTATCATGTGAGAAAAACAACTCATACGCGATATTCTCGTTGTATGCATAGTGTTTCTTCTCCGAGATAGCCAAACAAGTATGCCCATGCGGTGTCTTGATGCCATCTATCGTGAATTCCGTACCATTGATATACTGCTCACAAATAACAGCCTTATCCTCACGTGAGAATGATTGTGCTTCCTCAAAATGCGCTTTCAGCTCGTCCTCGTTATGTATCGTGAATACTCCATGACTACTGTTACTGTCAATCGGTTTAATGATCATCTGTTTATTCAGATTGCGATAGAACGTCAATGCCTCTTCTAATGAATAACATATTTGGAATGCCGGACATGGTAAATTATGGTCGCATAAGAACTCACGCATACGCACCTTATTGGTGTAAAGCTCCGCCATAACTACACCTTGTGATGGCAAATGCAGTTCGTCAGCCAATTCGGCAATCAGTTTGGTGGCTATATCGCACTCATCTGATAACACCGCATTAACCTGCATCCTTTTGATATCTTCTAAATAGTTCTGCTTGGCAAAGATATCCGACTGTATCGTCTTATCCGCAAACTTGAATGCAGGAGAATCAACCGCAGGATTCACTACGATAGATTCATACCCCATCTCCCCTATCTTCTTCACAATCGGTACTTGCCAAATTGCACCCGGGAGAACAACTATTTTCTTTTTATTGCTCATTGCAATTTCAATAATGCTGTTTTAATTCGTTTCAATGCTTCTCTTATATTCGCTTCATTGGTCGCAAATGACAACCGGATGCACGTATCTTCTCCGTATGCCGAACCGGCAACGCAAGCCACATGTGCCTCGTCCAACAGGTAGTTCACCATATCATCCGAGTTGGTTATCGTCTTATCTCCAGATTGTTTGCCATAATAACTCGACACATCCGGGAATACATAGAACGCTCCTACCGGTGTGACGCAACAGATATTAGGAATCTCACTCATCAACGATATGATCAATTCTCTACGCTTCGCATACTCTTTCCGCATCTCTTCCACGCATTGCTGCGGACCAATTAATGCTGCCTCCGCTGCTTTCTGTGCCACCATGCAAGCACAAGTCAGATACTGCCCTTGCAAAATCGAACAGGCTTTCAGTATCTCCCTGTTATGACATGCCATCCAACCGATACGATAACCCGTCATCGCATAGCGCTTGCTGACACCATTCACACGCACTACCCGATTCCCTAACTCACTCAACAACTCATTCCCTAATTTGTCCTGCGCGTCAAAGACGATAGCATCATATACCTCGTCAGAGATCACATAGATAGTTGGATGCTCTTTCAGTACCTCAACCAGTTCTGCCATTTCCTCTTTCGTATAAACCGAACCGGTAGGATTATTAGGGGAACAAAGGATCAGCAGCTTAGTTCGTTCCGTAATAGCGGCACGCAATTGCGCTGCCGTAAGTTTATAATCCGCATCAGCAGTTGTCTTCACAAACACATTCGTTCCTCCGGCTATCTTTACCATCTCGCTATAGCTCACCCAACACGGAGTCGGAATAATCACCTCATCTCCTTCATCCACCAATGCCATCACCGCATTGCATATCGACTGCTTAGCTCCCACCGACACGATAATCTCATCCGGACTATAACCCATCTGCTTACTGATTGCCTCTCGCAACGAAGGCATACCATTCACCGGTCCATAGTGCGAATAGTTATCCGCAATGGCCTGTTGTGCCACTTGCTTAATATGCATCGGAGTATCAAAATCAGGCTCACCCAACGTCATACTCACGGTATCCACTCCCTGCTGCCGCATCTGATTCACCCGTCGCGCCATCGCCAAACTCTGCGATTCTGCTAACGATGCAATATGTTTTGAAATAACTGCCATTGTTTATCTATTAACTATGACGCTGAGGATGCGTTTCACATCATCATCCGTTAACTCGTGATGCATCGGAAGGCAAATCACCTGATCTGCCACCTTGTTTGCTACAGGTAGATTGGATGCCGCAGCTGATGGATAATCCTTATACGGATCAAAAGCAGTGATGAGGGGATAGAAATAGCGGCGTCCAAAGATGCCTTGCGACTTCATCTTCTCATAGAGATCATCACGCGTCATTCCATACTGCTCTGCATCAACAAAGATTGGGAAATAGCTATAGTTATGCCGCACTCCTGCCATATCGTCAAAGAACCGGATGCCTTTTACGTTGCGCAAAGAATCCCGATATGCATTCGCCACTTTCTGACGAGCCTCGATAGCCGCATCCACTTGTTGGAGGTTCAGCAGTCCATAGGCTGCACGCACCTCGTCCATCTTTCCGTTGATACCCGGAGCCTCAACTGTCACCTCTCCTCGGAATCCAAAGTTCTTGAGGTTATCTATCTGGTGCTTCATCTCCGCACTGTGGCATACCAATGCGCCACCTTCGATAGTGTTATATACCTTCGTGGCATGGAAACTCAGCGTACTGATATCTCCGGCATTGAGTATCGATTCATCGTTCACTTTAACGCCAAATGCATGCGCAGCATCATAGATCACTTTCAGTCCATGCTTTTTTGCGATGGCATCAATCTCCTTGGTCTTACAAGGCTTGCCATAGCAGTGCACCGGCATGATAGCCACCGTATTCGGTGTGATAGCCGCTACTATCTTTGCAGGATCCATTCCGCATGTATCTTCCTCAATATCCACAAACACCGGTGTCAACTGGTTCCACCAAATCGAGTGAGATGTTGCCACGAACGAATATGGAGTAGTTATCACCTCGCCTTTAGTCAATCCCAACGCTTGTAGCGCAGTGATCAGCGGCAATGTTCCATTCGTGAACACCGATATATACTCCACTCCCAGATACTCTGCCAAAGCTTTCTCCAATTGCTTATGGAACGAACCATTGTTCGTGATCCACTTACTTTCCCATATCTGCTCTAGATATTGATTGAATTCCTTCAAATCCGGCAGCAGCGGAGAAGTAACTAATATTTTAGGATTAGAATCCATTATTCCAAATAGTTTAAAATCTTATTGAATAGCGCACTTGAATACTTTGATAGTCTATGCGCACATCTCCACCATATTGTTTTTCTCTTTGGACGAAGCCAACTTGCCAACTGTTCGATTTTCCACTCTACAAACGGTGCTTCGGCAGAGGTTAAATAATCATTTTTTACTGCTAAATCAAAATCTGCCTTTAGTTGTTTATAACTAGTCTCCTTAAATCTACGGATATCGTCTTTCGTTTTCTTTTTCTTTCGAGATTTCCACATGATGCTATTCTGACGTTGCCGATAGCAAACTAAAGGCTCACGTAGGTATGCAACATTACCTAACATAAAACTACGGACAAATAACATGGTATCCTCTGCATAAGAGAATTGCAATGGTGGGAATGCTTCTATGACTTTACGCCTTAGTACTCTAGAATCACCGGAAAACAGATAAAAATCGTATGATATGTAATCTGCGAGAGTATATATCGAATACTGTCCCGTGCTTATCCGGTTCCAATCTCCTAGTGGAATTTCATTTCCTTCTTCATCTATATGCTTTGATGCAACACTCATCGACATTACTTCTTGATGTTTCTCCATCAAATCCACACAGATGCTAACTCTATCCTTGCGGGATATATCATCTCCTGCGGCTATAAATAGATACTCTCCATGAGCCAATTCATATAGCACCTTGTTGAAGTTTTCACGCGGACCAAGATTCGGATTATTTCTATTTAGAATAACCTTATGCGGACCTTTATATGCAGCGGCCATCTCCTTCATAATCTCGTATGTCCTATCAGAAGAACAGTCATCGCTCAGGATAATCTCCATATTCGGATAGTCCTGCGCAAACGCCGCTTTGACAGCCTCTGCTATAAACTTCTCCTCATTGTATGCAACCATGCAAAAGGATGCTAATGGATATTGCTCTTTTGTCTTGTTCGTGTTCATATCTATGCCTTGTATAAAAGGATGTTATAATCGATAGTTGCCAGTTTCATCATCTGGTCATTTTCCTCCAATATAGTTCCTGGCTTTGCCTTCGACTTTACGCTTGTTATCTTTGTCCCATCTATCGATTTGCCATATACCTGCGCTACTTGATATGCAGGAAAATAAAATGCTCGTATCTGCCGATCTAACTGCGCTGCTGTCACATTCAGATCTATCGTTAGATTTGAATAATCAATACTTTTCTTCGAATAATATGTCGATCCATTAGCAGGTTGCGGATGAGCCTTGAATCGCATAGCGATCAGTTTGTCTATATGTTTTACAACGAGTTTCGTTCCTTCATCGATCAATTTGGTGTATAGACTGAACGATGTTTCTTTCGGTGATAACTTAAACCGTTTTTGTGCGATGATATCTCCGGTGTCTATACCTTGATCCATCTTATGCAACGTCACCCCGGCATATTCTTCTCCATTTAATATAGGCCAAACGGAAGGATAAACGCCCTTATATGCCGGAAGCAACGAGAAATGAATATTGTACAATCGTTTTGTCTTGAACAAATGCGGACGAATAATCCTATCAAACTCCACGGACATAAACACCAAATCCTCTATCTCATACATCTGCTCCATTGTTGACAACTCAACACGCTGCTCGCTCTTGATATACTTCAAGAACGAACGTTGCCAGTTATCTTCACCCGGCTCGTTTCTATTGATCAACGCATACACCTTCGCTTGCGGATAGTATTCTACCACATACTTGCACACATCAATCGCGATATTATTTTTTCCGGCTATACAAATAGTCATCCCTTCTTATATTTTAAGAATTCGTTATAATCTCTGATATAATCATCCGCAGCATAATGTTCACTCGCCAAACATAGCAACACCGCTCCGCTCGAGAAATCATCCAAATCACGCCATATACCAGGTACTACCAACAGCCCATAGTATGACCTATTGAGGTTGAATGACTTTTTGTTTGTCCCATCGTCTAATGTCACCGTAAAACTTCCGCTTGCTGCAATGATCAACTGCTGCAACTCTTTATGTGCATGCGCTCCACGACTCTCGCCCCCCGGAACATCATACAGATAGTATATTCGCTTGATATCAAATGGCACATCTACTCCACCCTCAATCGGTGTCAGATTCCCCCTTGGGTCATGTATCTTCCGCAAGTCTATAATCTTGCAATCATTTATTGTTGTGTGTTTCATAATCGCTTATTACGCGCACTATACATATGCGCGCAAAAAATTCGCCTACAAAGTTACAAAAAAAAAATGACATATACAAATGTATATGCCAAATTCTTTCATTTTTTTGTATTTTGTAACAATTATTGCCCATTTTACGCTTCGAATGGTGTCAATTTATTCCATTTCGTCTTCCGCGATGCAAACAAATTTCAACCAAACAGTTTGAAGTCTATAAAATTTTTACAATACCGTCATATACGGACAACTGACTTCGACTTATGTGTTTCTGGTTGTCTGCCTCTATAAGTGCTTTTACGGGCTCTATGGCGTTCGAGGCAATAAGTTGTTGATATATGTCTATAAAAGGCTGCTTTATATCATTTAGATAAAGGACATTCTCGCTGGCGATGGTATATTTGGCAAATGGGACTTTACATTCTTTGAAAATATTTGCTCCATAACATACACACATAGAAACGAATAGATTTCCATTGCATTTTTCATTGATTTGTTGCAAACTTGCACGCAATGCTTCCCAACTATGACAAATTATGCTTGCACTAAGATTCAATTGCTTAGCCATGGGGATATAATCCGGTTCAATCTTATAAACCAATCCATTTACAAAGGAATTATCGGCTCCGTGACATATTAGATGAATAGCAATGGCCTCATCAGCATTTGATGAATCCTGTATATTTTTCTGTTCAGCGAGAAACTCTCTCAAAGAGTAAAATACCAATCTTTTCAACTCCACTCCGTTTGCTTGACATATTGGAGACAATTGTTTCTCCATTGCCTCTCCTCCATCATGAAGTACTGCCGTGTCGAAGACAGACTCAAGAATATATATTTTCTTTAACTGATTCATGTGTTCATTACGTTTTAGGGGTATCATCATTGCTGTCCCATTAAAATTGCAAAACGTTCTTTGAAATAACTGAATTTTAGGAATTTGTAGTGATAATTTGCGCGAACGGATTTGAATTTGTAATTTTGCAGTCGATTTCACAACATCTGCATATGAACAAAGAGAAATATGTGTTTGCTCAGTTGGTTGATTTTCGCTAAACCTAAAATCAGTAATGTCAAAGATCAATTTGCCGATAATGGGCAATTATTAGGCGTATAGGTCATTTTGCAGGCTGGAACATGGTCTGACCCATTGTAAATAC